>NZ_JBEEUB010000037.1:0-511 GCF_040139125.1 Proteus hauseri | reverse complement strand
AGGGATGAGCGGATCATTCGCTCTCCCTAAAGGATTCGTGATGAAAAAAATAATATTAGCCTGTTTGAGTCCTTTGTTTTTTTATAGTCATTTCGCAGCAGCTATTCATGTTGGTCCCATCACTGAAATGATGAGCTCAGACCAAACTATTCTCGCGAAAGAAATTGAAAATAACGTTGATCAAGCTCGACTGGTTGGCTTATCCATTGAGCGTATCTCTTCGCCATTAGAAAATGGTCAAGTTATTCCGATGAGCAATAACGAAATTCTCTCTTCCCCTGCCAATTTAATTCTGCCCGGAAAGACTAAAGAGAGCTTTAAGATCTTCTATAAAGGCCCAGCTGATAATCAAGAGCGTTATTACCGCTTAGTGTGGCGTGACGATCCGGTGACTGAAGATGGATCAACCCAAAATAAAAAATCAGCAACCGCCACCACATCTGCCACGATCAGCACCATTTTAGTGGTTGCTCCGCGCCAAGAAAACTTTAGCTACCGTTTCGATAAAGAA
>NZ_JBEEUB010000036.1:0-597 GCF_040139125.1 Proteus hauseri | reverse complement strand
TGACTGGGGTGAAGTCGTAACAAGGTAACCGTAGGGGAACCTGCGGTTGGATCACCTCCTTACCTAAGAGATACGTGTTATGTGTAGTGCTCACACAGATTGTCTGATGAAGAACGAGCAGAAATACCGGTATAGGCTTGTAGCTCAGGTGGTTAGAGCGCACCCCTGATAAGGGTGAGGTCGGTGGTTCAAGTCCACTCAGGCCTACCACTTTTCCTTTATGCTGCGTTGTGAAGCAACTCGTTTACTTAAAGTAAACTTCGTTACTCCACGCCTTGCCTAAAGAAAAAGCTTCTTTTTATAAAGAAGAAAAAGGAGTGGTTATACTGGTATTAAGAATGCATTATGGGGCTATAGCTCAGCTGGGAGAGCGCCTGCCTTGCACGCAGGAGGTCAGCGGTTCGATCCCGCTTAGCTCCACCATAATTTCTTGAATATAAAACAGTAATTCAGAGTATATTAGCAATAGTATACTGCGAATTATTTTGCTCTTTAACAATCTGGAACAAGCTGAAAAATTGAAAACAAATCAATATATCACCGAGGTATATTGATGAGTCTCTCAAAATCTCAAACTTTGAATGTGTCGTTGACACC
>NZ_JBEEUB010000035.1:0-692 GCF_040139125.1 Proteus hauseri | reverse complement strand
ATTTATAACGGTTCATATTCTTCTCTTGCCTTATATTTGAAACAAATAAGTTCAAATAACCTCCTGGATTGTAATTGAAGTTATATTCAATTAATACTTTTTAATTTATTATAATTGGGTCTCGAAGAGTTTATTTTTTCTATAGTACCATCTGAATAATAAAGGATATTCTCCTTTTCTCGTTCTTTAGGTATATCAATCTTCGTTATGTTTTCTTTATGAAAGATAGGGGTAAATAATATGTTTTTTTCATTATTGACTAATATATATTGAGACCTATCCCAACCATTAAACAGGATTATTTTTTTTTCATTTGAAAATTCATTATTAATAAATACCGGATAGTAATTCAGTTCTATTTTTTCATTTTTTATTAAATTTCTTATCAGTTCTGGTGGACGAAAATTATGGCCATTAAAGATTAAAATAAGTTTATGTGATGGTATTGTTTTAAAGTCACTATCAGTATTCAGTGTTTTTTTGTAAATGATTGATATCCAAACTTCACTTAATTGCCATTGACATGATCCACCCCCATTAAGGGCGATTTGTACTTGATAGATATCACTATTACCTTGTTGTTTAAGTGCCACGGTATTAGGGTTAAAACCAGATATATACTCTTTCTCACCCGCAGAGTTATACTGAGCACGTTGGCAAATGTCGGAACGATAAAGTACATTTAAAGGTAA
>NZ_JBEEUB010000034.1:0-820 GCF_040139125.1 Proteus hauseri | reverse complement strand
GGCACTGTTGCAAATAGTCGGTGGTGATAAACTTATCATCCCCTTTTGCTGATGGAGCTGCACATGAACCCATTCAAAGGCCGGCATTTTCAGCGTGACATCATTCTGTGGGCCGTACGCTGGTACTGCAAATACGGCATCAGTTACCGTGAGCTGCAGGAGATGCTGGCTGAACGCGGAGTGAATGTCGATCACTCCACGATTTACCGCTGGGTTCAGCGTTATGCGCCTGAAATGGAAAAACGGCTGCGCTGGTACTGGCGTAACCCTTCCGATCTTTGCCCGTGGCACATGGATGAAACCTACGTGAAGGTCAATGGCCGCTGGGCGTATCTGTACCGGGCCGTCGACAGCCGGGGCCGCACTGTCGATTTTTATCTCTCCTCCCGTCGTAACAGCAAAGCTGCATACCGGTTTCTGGGTAAAATCCTCAACAACGTGAAGAAGTGGCAGATCCCGCGATTCATCAACACGGATAAAGCGCCCGCCTATGGTCGCGCGCTTGCTCTGCTCAAACGCGAAGGCCGGTGCCCGTCTGACGTTGAACACCGACAGATTAAGTACCGGAACAACGTGATTGAATGCGATCATGGCAAACTGAAACGGATAATCGGCGCCACGCTGGGATTTAAATCCATGAAGACGGCTTACGCCACCATCAAAGGTATTGAGGTGATGCGTGCACTACGCAAAGGCCAGGCCTCAGCATTTTATTATGGTGATCCCCTGGGCGAAATGCGCCTGGTAAGCAGAGTTTTTGAAATGTAAGGCCTTTGAATAAGACAAAAGGCTGCCTCATCGCTAACTTTGCAACAGTGCC
>NZ_JBEEUB010000033.1:0-981 GCF_040139125.1 Proteus hauseri | reverse complement strand
TCAATGACGCCGTTAATAGGTTCAGTCGCTGCGAGAAAAATAGAAACTCTAGTGAGTCAACAGAGGTTATCCAGTAATTTTTCAATTCACTCGTTACCAGATGCTCATGGTCGGGAGCATATAACTGCGGTTAAAGGCGATGCTGCTATACCTGTAGATAAGATTGAATTATATTTAAGAGGCAAAGCATCTGGTGATTTAACAACATTAAAAGCAGATTATAATGCACTTAAAGATCTGCAAGTGCAAAATCAAAAAATTTTTGCTAAAGATCCTAATAATTTTGATAAATTACGAATACTAGAAAGTAAAATACATAATGTTGAAAAATCAAGAGATATGAATAAGGTGTTAAATAATGCAGGTATACCAGATACACCTTTAAATAATTCAATGATTATTAATGAATTACTAAAATCTGCTAATGATGTAACTGCTACAAATAGAAGAACATCTATTGTTATTAATGGCTCAAAAGGAAATGTTCGAGTTTATGGTACATGGACCATCCTGCCAGATGGCTCGAAACGTTTATCAACGGTCGAAGCTGGGGCTTTTAAATAAGGGAGAGGGTAATTATGAATAATGAAAAGCAAAAAATTGAAAAGATAGCCAAAGGGATAAATAATTATTTAACCTATGGTTATGTAGACCCAAGGTCATTTAATGATCCAGCAAATGACCTATTTGACTATTTGTCTGAGTTAACTTCTTTAGATAATAAAAAGGCATTTTTTTATTATAAAAAAATATTGATTGATAAAAATATAAACGATGATTTCTTGAAGTCTCTCTGTCTAAATAGATTATTATTATCCGAATTTGAATGGAGTTACGCATTTGATTTTTTAAATAAAAATGCTCGCCAGCTAAGTATCCCTTGTTTAGAAAAAGCGTTATTTTATTTCTATTGCGCAAAAAATGATCCGGCGTCACATCCAACACCTGATAGGCTCATCGAGAAACTAATAGCTAGATACC
>NZ_JBEEUB010000032.1:0-1146 GCF_040139125.1 Proteus hauseri | reverse complement strand
ACTGCTGCAATCACTACCGTTCTGGCTAAAACCTACGGCGGTGCTGCTCGTGCGTTCGATCAAATCGATAACGCACCAGAAGAAAAAGCTCGTGGTATCACCATCTCTACTTCACACGTAGAATACGACACCCCAAGCCGTCACTACGCACACGTAGACTGCCCAGGTCACGCCGACTATGTTAAAAACATGATCACTGGTGCTGCGCAAATGGATGGTGCTATTCTGGTTGTTGCTGCAACAGATGGTCCTATGCCACAAACTCGTGAGCACATCCTGTTAGGTCGTCAGGTTGGTGTTCCTTACATCATCGTATTCCTGAACAAATGTGACATGGTTGATGATGAAGAGCTGCTGGAATTAGTAGAAATGGAAGTTCGTGAACTTCTGTCTCAGTACGATTTCCCAGGCGATGACACTCCAGTAATCCGTGGTTCAGCGCTGAAAGCACTGGAAGGCGAAGCTGAGTGGGAAGCAAAAATTGTTGAATTAGCAGAAGCACTGGATTCTTACATCCCAGAACCAGAGCGTGCAATTGACAGACCATTCCTGCTGCCAATCGAAGACGTATTCTCAATCTCTGGTCGTGGTACAGTAGTAACAGGCCGTGTAGAACGTGGTATCGTTAAAGTTGGTGAAGAAGTTGAAATCGTTGGTATCAAAGCAACGGTTAAAACAACTTGTACTGGCGTTGAAATGTTCCGTAAATTACTTGACGAAGGTCGTGCTGGTGAGAACGTTGGTGTTCTGCTGCGTGGTACTAAACGTGAAGAAATCGAACGTGGACAAGTACTGGCTAAACCAGGTTCAATCAAGCCACACACTAAATTCGAATCAGAAGTTTATATTCTGAGCAAAGATGAAGGTGGTCGTCACACCCCATTCTTCAAAGGTTACCGTCCACAGTTCTACTTCCGTACAACTGACGTAACTGGTACTATCGAATTACCAGAAGGCGTAGAAATGGTAATGCCAGGTGACAACATCAACATGATCGTTGACCTGATTCACCCAATCGCGATGGACGACGGTTTACGTTTCGCTATCCGTGAAGGTGGCCGTACAGTAGGTGCAGGTGTTGTTGCTAAAGTATTAAGTTAATTTCTAACTTATTGCTTGAAGAGGGCATCAAATGATGCCCTTTTT
>NZ_JBEEUB010000031.1:0-1442 GCF_040139125.1 Proteus hauseri | reverse complement strand
TGCTCTTTAACAATCTGGAACAAGCTGAAAAATTGAAAACAAATCAATATATCACCGAGGTATATTGATGAGTCTCTCAAAATCTCAAACTTTGAATGTGTCGTTGACACCAAAGTGGGATGCGCGAGCAAATTACAGTTCAAGGCGGACAGCGCGCAGTCAGCGCAACATACTTAGGTATGTGAGCATGACGAGCACTGCCCAACGAAGAAATGAAATCTGCGCAGCCATCACCACCAAGTCGTCTACGAAAAGACACCTTCGGGTTGTGAGGTTAAGCGAATAAGCGTACACGGTGGATGCCTAGGCAATCAGAGGCGATGAAGGACGTGCTAATCTGCGATAAGCGTCGGTAAGGTGATATGAACCGTTATAACCGACGATTTCCGAATGGGGAAACCCAATATCCAATGGATATTATCATTACGTGAATACATAGCGTAATGAAGCGAACCGGGAGAACTGAAACATCTCAGTACCCCGAGGAAAAGAAATCAACCGAGATTCCCCTAGTAGCGGCGAGCGAACGGGGAACAGCCCAGAGTCTTAATCAATAGCAGCATCAGGAGAACGGTCTGGAAAGTCCGGCAGTAAAGGGTGATAGCCCCGTATCTGAAGATGCTGTTATTGTGAACTCGACGAGTAGGGCGGGACACGTGTTATCCTGTCTGAATATGGGGGGACCATCCTCCAAGGCTAAATACTCCTGATTGACCGATAGTGAACCAGTACCGTGAGGGAAAGGCGAAAAGAACCCCGGCGAGGGGAGTGAAAAAGAACCTGAAACCGTGTACGTACAAGCAGTAGGAGCCTCTTTTATGGGGTGACTGCGTACCTTTTGTATAATGGGTCAGCGACTTATATTCTGTAGCAAGGTTAACCGTATAGGGGAGCCGTAGGGAAACCGAGTCTTAACTGGGCGAAATTAGTTGCAGGGTATAGACCCGAAACCCGGTGATCTATCCATGGGCAGGTTGAAGGTTGGGTAACACTAACTGGAGGACCGAACCGACTAATGTTGAAAAATTAGCGGATGACTTGTGGATGGGGGTGAAAGGCCAATCAAACCGGGAGATAGCTGGTTCTCCCCGAAAGCTATTTAGGTAGCGCCTCGTGAATTCATCTTCGGGGGTAGAGCACTGTTTCGACTAGGGGGTCATCCCGACTTACCAACTCGATGCAAACTGCGAATACCGAAGAATGTTATCACGGGAGACACACGGCGGGTGCTAACGTCCGTCGTGAAGAGGGAAACAACCCAGACCGCCAGCTAAGGTCCCAAAGTCATGGTTAAGTGGGAAACGAAGTGGGAAGGCTCAGACAGCCAGGATGTTGGCTTAGAAGCAGCCATCATTTAAAGAAAGCGTAATAGCTCACTGGTCGAGTCGGCCCGCGCGGAAGATGTAACGGGGCTAAACCATGCACCGAAGCTGCGGCAGCGA
>NZ_JBEEUB010000030.1:0-1628 GCF_040139125.1 Proteus hauseri | reverse complement strand
TTTATTATGGTGATCCCCTGGGCGAAATGCGCCTGGTAAGCAGAGTTTTTGAAATGTAAGGCCTTTGAATAAGACAAAAGGCTGCCTCATCGCTAACTTTGCAACAGTGCCATTTTAAGCGTTATGCTAAGCCCAGGAAGCCGCAGGATCTTTTGAACCACAACTGCATTAACGTCCGCTATTCTGATACGAGTGGATTGTACGCCTGGGAATTCGAGAAAGATGCTCAGAAATTCAGTCTGAAAGTCAAAGGGCAATATATTGCGAACAGCACGATTCATCAGCTCGATGCAGCATTAGACGGGCTGGGGATTGCCTATATTCCCGAGTATGTTGCAGATGGATATATCAAAAGCGGCAAGCTGATTGCTGTTCTGACCGAGTGGTGTCCATATTTTGACGGCTACCATATTTATTATCCTCACCGCCGACAGGATTCTCCTGCGTTTATGGCTTTTCTGCAAGTTTTGCGTGACAGGTACAATAATGGAATAAGATAAATTTATGAGTAAAGGATTATGTCCACGATAAGCACCTGGGTCGATTCCTGGGAGGCGGCCATGAGGGTAGGGAAGCGCCGTCCCGTCAAGTCAGCGTAATGCTCTGCCAGTGTTACAACCAATTAACCAATTCTGATTAGAAAAACTCATCGAGCATCAAATGAAACTGCAATTTATTCATATCAGGATTATCAATACCATATTTTTGAAAAAGCCGTTTCTGTAATGAAGGAGAAAACTCACCGAGGCAGTTCCATAGGATGGCAAGATCCTGGTATCGGTCTGCGATTCCGACTCGTCCAACATCAATACAACCTATTAATTTCCCCTCGTCAAAAATAAGGTTATCAAGTGAGAAATCACCATGAGTGACGACTGAATCCGGTGAGAATGGCAAAAGCTTATGCATTTCTTTCCAGACTTGTTCAACAGGCCAGCCATTACGCTCGTCATCAAAATCACTCGCATCAACCAAACCGTTATTCATTCGTGATTGCGCCTGAGCGAGACGAAATGCGCGATCGCTGTTAAAAGGACAATTACAAACAGGAATCGAATGCAACCGGCGCAGGAACGCTGCCAGCGCATCAACAATATTTTCACCTGAATCAGGATATTCTTCTAATACCTGGAATGCTGTTTTCCCGGGGATCGCAGTGGTGAGTAACCATGCATCATCAGGAGTACGGATAAAATGCTTGATGGTCGGAAGAGGCATAAATGCCGTCAGCCAGTTTAGTCTGACCATCTCATCTGTAACATCATTGGCAACGCTACCTTTGCCATGTTTCAGAAACAACTCTGGCGCATCGGGCTTCCCATACAATCGATAGATTGTCGCACCTGATTGCCCGACATTATCGCGAGCCCATCTATACCCATATAAATCAGCATCCAGGTTGGAATTTAATCGCGGCCTCGAGCAAGACGTTTCCCGTTGAATATGGCTCATAACACCCCTTGTATTACTGTTTATGTAAGCAGACAGTTTTATTGTTCATGATGATATATTTTTATCGGCACTGTTGCAAATAGTCGGTGGTGATAAACTTATCATCCCCTTTTGCTGATGGAGCTGCACATGAACCCATTCAAAGGCCGGCATTTTCAGCGTGACATCATTCTGTG
>NZ_JBEEUB010000028.1:0-1771 GCF_040139125.1 Proteus hauseri | reverse complement strand
GTTGGGTAGGGGAGCGTTCTGTAAGCCTGCGAAGGTGTGCTGTGAGGCATGCTGGAGGTATCAGAAGTGCGAATGCTGACATAAGTAACGATAATGCGGGTGAAAAACCCGCACGCCGGAAGACCAAGGGTTCCTGTCCAACGTTAATCGGGGCAGGGTGAGTCGACCCCTAAGGCGAGGCTGAAAAGCGTAGTCGATGGGAAACGGGTTAATATTCCCGTACTGGTGGTAACTGCGATGGGGGAACGGAGAAGGCTAGGTTGTCCGGGCGACGGTTGTCCCGGTTCAAGCATGTAGGCAGAGTGATTAGGCAAATCCGGTCACTTAATGCTGAGGTGTGATGACGAACCACTACGGTGGTGAAGCAATTGATGCCCTGCTTCCAGGAAAAGCCTCTAAGCTTCAGGTTACCAACAATCGTACCCCAAACCGACACAGGTGGTCAGGTAGAGAATACTCAGGCGCTTGAGAGAACTCGGGTGAAGGAACTAGGCAAAATGGTGCCGTAACTTCGGGAGAAGGCACGCTGACGGTAAGTGACGTCCCTTGCGGACAGAGCCGAAGTCAGTCGAAGATACCAGCTGGCTGCAACTGTTTATTAAAAACACAGCACTGTGCAAACACGAAAGTGGACGTATACGGTGTGACGCCTGCCCGGTGCTGGAAGGTTAATTGATGGGGTTATCCTTAGGGAGAAGCTCTTGATCGAAGCCCCAGTAAACGGCGGCCGTAACTATAACGGTCCTAAGGTAGCGAAATTCCTTGTCGGGTAAGTTCCGACCTGCACGAATGGCGTAATGATGGCCAGGCTGTCTCCACCCGAGACTCAGTGAAATTGAACTCGCTGTGAAGATGCAGTGTACCCGCGGCAAGACGGAAAGACCCCGTGAACCTTTACTATAGCTTGACACTGAACATTGAACTTTGATGTGTAGGATAGGTGGGAGACTTTGAAGTGTGGACGCTAGTCTGCATGGAGTCAACCTTGAAATACCACCCTTTAACGTTTGATGTTCTAACCTAGGTCCATAATCTGGATCGGGGACCGTGTCTGGTGGGTAGTTTGACTGGGGCGGTCTCCTCCTAAAGAGTAACGGAGGAGCACGAAGGTTGGCTAAGCATGGTCGGACATCATGCGGTTAGTGCAAAGGCATAAGCCAGCTTGACTGTGAGAGTGACGGCTCGAGCAGGTACGAAAGTAGGTCTTAGTGATCCGGTGGTTCTGAATGGAAGGGCCATCGCTCAACGGATAAAAGGTACTCCGGGGATAACAGGCTGATACCGCCCAAGAGTTCATATCGACGGCGGTGTTTGGCACCTCGATGTCGGCTCATCACATCCTGGGGCTGAAGTAGGTCCCAAGGGTATGGCTGTTCGCCATTTAAAGTGGTACGCGAGCTGGGTTTAGAACGTCGTGAGACAGTTCGGTCCCTATCTGCCGTGGGCGTTGGAAGATTGAGAGGGGTTGCTCCTAGTACGAGAGGACCGGAGTGAACGCACCACTGGTGTTCGGGTTGTCATGCCAATGGCATTGCCCGGTAGCTAAGTGCGGAAGAGATAACCGCTGAAAGCATCTAAGCGGGAAACTTGCCTCGAGATGAGTCTTCCCTGTCACCTTGAGTGACCTAAAGGAACGTTTAAGACTAAGACGTTGATAGGCTGGGTGTGTAAGCGTAGCGATACGTTGAGCTAACCAGTACTAATGAACCGTGAGGCTTAACCTGACAACACCGAAGGTGTTTTGTCTGAGAGACAAAAAGTAGATGAAGTA
>NZ_JBEEUB010000027.1:0-1909 GCF_040139125.1 Proteus hauseri | reverse complement strand
GGATCAACCCAAAATAAAAAATCAGCAACCGCCACCACATCTGCCACGATCAGCACCATTTTAGTGGTTGCTCCGCGCCAAGAAAACTTTAGCTACCGTTTCGATAAAGAAAAACGTGTGGTTTATAACACCGGTAACAGCGCCTTTCGTACTGTTGCAACCGGGGATTGCATGCCCAATGCAGTTACTCGTAATGAGAGTAATCGTTGCAGTGAGCGCTACTACGTGATGCCCGGACTCGGCGTGAAATTACAACAAGTCGATGTACAAAGTAAAAAAGCTACCGTCGGCGTTTGGCATAAAGAAGATTTTATCATTGTGAATTAATTTTATTTTTATAAGGATTCATTGTGCGTAAATCCGTGGTGGCACTGGGTATTGCTATATGCCTACTGTCCGAGAATACATATAGCCAAACCAATTTAAAGATTGGTCAGTATATTATTCCGAGTGTCTTTGCCACGGCATTGGAAGAAGGAATGACCATTCCCGTTTATTTACGTTACGATCTTTCTCAGCAATCGGTGTTGGAAGAACAAAACCGTAATAAAATCGCCGATGCGTTAGTGGTACTGAAAGATAATAAGATTGCGATTAGTTCAATAACACCAACCTTTGATGTGGACGATGATCATATCGCTTCAATCAACGAAAATGTGATGCAATTATTAGGTGATCTGAAAGATAAACCCTTTGATCAGAGCAGTAAGATTGTGCTCTCGCCAGATGCCTCGCTTAATTTTGATTTAAACTCGTTTATTATGACGTTAGATGTCAATGAAGCGGGTCTTGCAACACAAGTTAAAGCCCGTACTGAAGTCCTTGGCGAATCTACCGTTAGAAATATTTCGGCGGTCACGACCTATGACTTAGGGGTTTACAATAACCAACTTAAAAGCCAAAAAGACAATACCAACAGTTACTTCTCTGTTGATAGCATTTTAAGTTTTGCGGAAAACCACTTAAACCTTAGTGCCACCGCTTACGGCTTAGGAACGTCAGATCAAAGTGTTGATTTTTATCGTGCCATGTTTGAACGCGACTTTAATGGCCGGCGCTTGGCGTTTGGTCTGTTAAATACGTGGAATTTACAATCCCTCGCCAGCATGTCGGCACTGAACAGCAGTAAAGTGTATGGGATAAGCTACGGTAATAACTCCTCATCTAAGATCAACAATTCTCAACTTTCGCTTACACCGATCACTGTATTCTTACCCAGTGCCGGTGAAGTACGCGTATACCGCGATGGCAAATTAGTCAGCATTCAAAACTTCCCCATGGGAAGCTTTGAAGTCGATACGTCACAACTCCCTTTTGGTATTTATGAGGTCGATGTTGAAGTGGTGATTGACGGTAAAGTGCGCTCAAAGCAACGCCAAACCGTGAATAAATCCTACAATATGCGTGGAGCAACCCTAAATCAGTTTACGTGGGAGTTGTTCTCCGGTTATGTCGATTATAAAAAGCGGGTTAGAAAAAATAATAATGAATATGACACCAGCAAGGGCGATAACACGTGGTTAGTCGGGGGTGCTGGCTCAATAACATTAGGCGTTTTCTCTGGGTTGAATTTACAAGCATCCACCTATGCCTTTGATAATATTATGGTGTTAGAGAGTAATGCGAATCTGCAATTAACCGATACGTTATCCACCAGTTGGCAATCGCTGATTGCCAAAGATGGCAGCCACCGCAATATTATTACCGCTGCCTATTCGCTGCCAAAAAGCTTAGGCTCTTTGTGGATCAATAAAGAGCGAGGAAGTATGAAAGAGGACTTCCCTATGTACGACTCAAATAACTACTCGTTTGGTACCACGCTGAATTTCACGCAATTTTGGGAATACGCTGGCTCATTTACCTACTCTTACACCAAAGATTTACGTGATAAAAACAAATCAAAAAGCTT
>NZ_JBEEUB010000026.1:0-2411 GCF_040139125.1 Proteus hauseri | reverse complement strand
GTTAAATCAATATCACGAGCAGCATTTAATATAATATTATTGTTGGCGAATAATTTAGATTGTAACTTTGGGTAATGAATATCACTAAAGAAAGGATCCGCTTCTTTTATTGACTTTGAAGCGAGAAAAATATCCTGCCCTGCATTAAAGGTTATGGCTTTATCACTAGAATATTTTATGCCTTGGCTAACGATATCCTTTCCCGCAGTGAGTGTAATATTTCCGAATTCCCAACTGCCAAATTTCAATAATAATTCAGAAATAGATGTATTAGATGCCTTATTCGGTAATAAACCAAATAATAAAGA
This sequence comes from Proteus hauseri, assembly GCF_040139125.1. Taxonomy (GTDB): domain Bacteria; phylum Pseudomonadota; class Gammaproteobacteria; order Enterobacterales; family Enterobacteriaceae; genus Proteus; species Proteus hauseri_B. Next base: position 2,103 of record NZ_JBEEUB010000026.1, on the reverse strand, counting down.
CTCATTACGTTGAATTTTAATATTTTCTAATGCAGTTAAATTTATTTTATTTACTCTATTAACCAAAGCGTTATCAAAAAGAATACTTCCCCCAGAATAAAAAGTAACTTTATCAGAAACATCAATAATAGATGGTGCAAAATTACTTAGGGAATAAGAGTAAGCTGGATCTAACGAATAATTAACATTACCACTCTTACTAAGGACAGAAAGATCTTTCGTTATTACCACCCCTTGTTCAAAACTTATATTATCATTTGCTGTTAAACTTATTGCTTCCTCAGTTAATAAAGAAGCATTTTTAATATTGATATTTTTATTAGCAAGAATAGATAAATTATTATCAGCCTTTAAATTCAATGAAATATTAATATCAGCAGAATTTAATAAAATATTATTAGCTAACACGGTGTTATCTGATGTTAAAATGTTTTTTATTTCTTTGATGTTTTTTTCTGAAAATGGAAATTTCCTATCTAAATTTATACTATTTTTAAAGTCTAGAACTAAATTACCTCCCGCCTTCAACATATATTCAGGACTATCATTTATTACAAACTCATAATAACTACCTGCTTTCTCATGAAGAACAAAACAATCCTCTTTAAATAATTTAGATTTATCAATATTATGTTTTGATTCATCATAATCATAATTATAATATTCAAAATAATCATCAATTTCTTCTTCTAGAAAATATAAATCCCACTTATTATAGTCACCCAAAAGATAATAAGACGATTTAATATTATCTCCTGTTGCAATTAAATTATCAGTTACAATGATCTTAGACTGTTCATTAATTAACTCATTAGATTGCAAGTATAAATTCTTACCTGATAAAATAACGCTAGGAATATATTCTTTATCTATTTCAAATGACGTTCGTTCTACGTTAACACCGCCATTTTTTCTTAAATCTAAAATATCAAACCATTTGTTACCAACAAAATCTTTTAATGCAGCAAAGAAAGTAACTAAAAGAAAATTATCTTTGGAACCATTATGAGCGGGTGTAAAAAGATAATTACCGATACTTACCGCATGATTAGAATCAGGCTCTTGTTTTATCTCTTTAAAAAAAGGTGTAATAGATTCATTAACCAACTTCTTTGTTCGAATAATCAAATCGCCCTGTTCTGTTTTTATAGTAGCTGATTGATTTTCAATTAAAGTACTTGGATCACCCTGTGCATTTTTTTGTATCCATAAATTATCTTTGGCTTGGATAAGCGCTTCTCCGCCTTTATTACTGAGTTTATCAGTAAATAAACGCATATCTTTTTCTGCGATTATCTCCCCATTATTAGTCAATATGTTTGTAGCGAGGGTGATATCCTTTTCACTCTTCAGTTTTGCATCTGGGTTAATCTGCAACGCTTTAGTGCTAACATTAATATCGCTTTTAGCGTTAATATTGCCATTAAAAGTGATTTTTCCATCAACGGTTAAATTCAAGCTATTTTGTTTTGTTTGAATATCACTTAAATTTACACCTACACCACTTTCTGTACTGACTAGTCTAATTTGATTGGCATACATACCACCCAGTGCTTTTGTATCAATAGACAGTGTGGGTTTATTTCCTTCGCCACTAATGTTATTTACCGTACCTTTTTCAAAATCAATACGGTTATTACCTTGCATTAAAGAGAGGTTTTTTGCTTTAATCTTTCCATTTAATTCAATACTGCGACTAAGAATATCGGCATAGCTTTGTGACTCTGCATCCATTCCCTGCTCACCAATAACAATATTGCCTTTTTTAACCTCTATTGCAGATAACAACCCCTGAGAATTAAAACTAGGTTTACCTGTTGTCAGCGTAATTTCCGGTGTATTAATAAAATTACAGCCATCACAAGTAATACCATTTTGATTGGCGATTAAAACACTGGCTTGTTTACCCGCTATTTCTAATTTGCCCAATAGTTGAGAATGCCCATTACCCACTACTTCATTAATAACTAAATTGGCGGCATTACCGTCTAAATTGGGATTAGCATTAACCAGCCCTGCTAATTGAGAACTAACAGGGCTTATTGCGTTATTAATAACAACGCCTGGTTTACCAATATTAAAAGCGTGAAATTGATTATGAGA
>NZ_JBEEUB010000025.1:0-2794 GCF_040139125.1 Proteus hauseri | reverse complement strand
AGATAGGATAATACATAAAATAATAGGTAAACCTAACGTCAGCGCACCTTTTCTTCGAGCTGTTTTAGCATCGAAATATCACCTAATAACCGTTGATTTTTACCTGTGAAAAAGATGATCGGACTGACATTTGCATTATCAATACTTCGGCTTAACTGAATTCCCATCGCCTGATAATCATCATCGTTTGTGCAATGGTATAACGCTAAAACAAGCTGACATTGTTCTGGAGTTCCGCATTCTATTGCCCAGCGGATCAACTCCGAAAAGGTCAATCCGTTCGGTTTCCAGTGTTTTTTATGCCGTGACGCTAACGCCTTAAATTTTTCACGCCCTTGATTATATTTTTCTGCCCCGATCACCGGATCTTCACAACGAACCCCTTGAACCGGTCGCTTATCAAATGACAATTCCCATAAATTTAATTCTTCGATGTATTCGTAATCTTCTGGCGATGCCAAACGAAATAATTGAGACATAGAGACACCCTCCGATCATGTGTGAACGGAGACAGTATAAGGCTTTCGAGAAATTCCGCTTCCTCGACGTGAAACAAGTTCACGCCTTGCGGCGAGCGTTGCGAATTGAATTTATGAGGTTTACCAAGCTCCAGATGTAACAAAGCCCCGTGACAGCATCACAGGGCTCTGGTACTCTAAATCTTGTGCATTCGTTGCTCAGATTAGACGTCGCAATCCAATCTTAGCAACGTGAGAGGCGCTTGTCACGTTCTCATTAAATACCAGCCAACGACATTAACCCAAATGCACCACTTGATTGACTCGGACTTAGCCCGGTCTCCGAAAGGATAAACAGGCAAATTGTGGTAGTAAAACGTACCGGAAAACGAAATTCCGGCTCTACCTCCGAATCACGCTGCGGTATCGAAAGATTACAGTGCGTACCTGATAAGAGCACCAATCAACGGACTAGGGATTTCTTGGATTGCGAAGTGTCGAAAGAAGCCCAACCTAACCAAACTTAGCCAGATTAACGAGCTAAGAGACCATGACCCAATAACTGATCATGGAGAAAAGCAAAGACAAGATGAAGATGTCGCTTCGCTCCGTTTTGATTAGTACCACATTGGGGCATTAGGCGTTTTTTACCTAGATTTTATCGGTGAACAATAACACCTAAACTCTCAACAAGCTGAAGCGCCTGCTCTCCATCCAACTTCACTCCATCTAAATTAATTCGCCTTGCATCAAGCTCGCCAAGCGCCCCACCCGTTAAATCACAACCAGTAAAATCAGCCAAAGACCAATCAAACGATGAAAACTCCCCACAAGAAAGATCGGAGCCACGAAACACGGCGCCAGTTATCACAGTGCCATTCCAGCGATTTTCCCACAGTTCGCACTTTTCTAATATGACTCTAGAAAAATTAGCGTAACTAAGATTTGTCTTGGTTATATAAGCACTACAAAACCATGACCTTGTAGTTATCATATTCATAAAATTAGCCCCTCGAAAATCAGCTCCTTGAGCTAAACACTCACTAATTTCAAGACCTAAGGCGCTAATGTTTTTAAAATTACTCATTGATAAATCGCAGCTTTTAAAGCTAGCGTTTTTTAGTTTGGCTCTATTAAAATCACACCCTTCCAAGCTATTCCTGTCGTAAAAACTACAATCAACAAATTCAGTATCAGTTAAATCAACCCCTGAAAAATCACAATTTGAAAAGGCAATATTTTTAACTCTATTCCCCGTAAATTGATCTCGTGAAAACTTTTCATTGATAAAGTGCTTTTCCATACATGCTACACCTGGTTATTTATACAGTGCAATCATTGTACATTAATTTGAACAACCTTAAACTCTAGCTAAAATTGATTCATACAATCCCTTTTATGTTAAACGGGCGAGTTAGTTAGCAAAAACCTCCCGTTCATCCCCATTAAAGCCCCTCGAAACGATTTTAAGACACGATCACCCTATAAAACACCCAAATCTACGCTGAAAGTTTAGAACGGTTTTGCGGGCTTCTGAGTGCGTTTTTAACATCGTGCAAACTGACAAGTAAAACGATGCGAAATCGCTGAAAGTCACAAACTTGTTTTGTGGCAAGAAGCGATTTGACCAACCGAGTAAAACGAGGGCGGTAGGCTTTTTGTTTTTATCCTGATGAGCGTCCAGCGAAGAAAGGGAAAAACAGGGGGAGCCGAAACGAAATGACACGCCCCAGCGATGGCAAGTGAACCCCAGTGAACGTGTTTCGTTTTGGGGGCAAAGCCCCCCGTCAAGCGAAGCGTCTGACCACCACATTTTTGAGCGACCAAATACAGGGGCGAAAAAAGGGGGTGGTCAGACGAACGCAGTGAGTTTGACGGGCTTGGGTGAATGGTTTTTTTCGCAGGCGTCCAGCCGAAGAAAATAGCCAGAGGGCGGAGCCTTATGTCATTCATTTTCGTCCAGAAAATGAGTGGCATTGATACTGAAAGTATCATGGGGTGCAAGTTAGTAAAACTATGATTCTACCCATTATTTCACCCGTTATTCTGCCCGTTATACCTAAATTGGGTGCAATAACGGGTAAAGTAATAGGTAGAATAACAGGTGGATTAATGGGTAAGAAATAACACAACGTCATCTTGTGTCTATCTATTATTCTGTATCTTATTCTATGTATTATTCTACCTATTACAGACGAAATAGATAAAATAAGAGATAGAATAATAGATAGGATAATACATAAAATAATAGGTAAACCTAACGTCAGCGCACCTTTTCTTCGAGCTGTTTTAGCATCGAAATATCACCTAATAACCGTTGATTTTTACCTGTGAAA
>NZ_JBEEUB010000024.1:0-3483 GCF_040139125.1 Proteus hauseri | reverse complement strand
GGTGGTTTCTGTGTGAGTGACGCCATTGCTATTCTCGCGCCCTTTACCGGCATTTACGCTGGCTGAAAGATTAACCCCAGCACCGCCTTCACCTACGCCTAAGCCAACCCCCACACTGCCGCCTTTGCTGCTATTTCTGCTTTGAGTGCTTTCACTATTTTGTGCTGATGAGAGATGGATATCTTGTTTATTCAGCCAGTTAACTTCATATTTTCAAAGAGAATTTTAACCCAACCAACCGATTTTCCCAACGTGCATTTTGCTGTTCTGTCACCGATTTAGGTGCATATAAAATACAAGCAGCTAAAGAAGAAGTGGTCAAATCAAGACGATATTCAGTGGGTTACTTACCGAACAACGGTAAATCCAACCCCAGCCCATAGTTGACTAGTAGTAGGTGGTTGAAGTAGATAGGGTTTTAGGTAGGTACGCACCAAACCCTCATTAGCCAAGCCGGAAAGTTGATTATCCGGTTGGCTGAGAGGGAATAAAACTGCTAAAAAGGGATTTTCATTAAGCAATAATTTCATAAAGAGTATCGGGTGGGGCTTGATACTCTTCAAAATCAGCATGAATAACATCTCTCATTTCGATGAAATTTATTTTTTTAATTTTTTCTATTTGATTACAATCAGTTAATGCAATTACCATTTTCTGAGTTTGTGATATTTTGAATATTTCGGATATTACATCAAGAAGAATACCTAGTCGCTCCTTTCCATTTGTAGGAAACCCAATATCTGCTTCTGGGGCATAATTAATATAGTCAATTAAATAGCTTACGCCTACCTCTTGAGGAGAATCCCCTAAAGCGAAAGTAAAATAATTTCTATCTTTACATGGGGTGGGCAAAAATTTTTGAGGAAAATTGTACAATTCATTAATTGATATTTCTTCAATACCAATATCAAACACTTTTTCACAAACATTAGTTATCTCAGAAACTATATTTGTATTGTGTATTGTAATAAAGCCACGAGCATCATTTGACATAAATCACCTATTATTTATTTTTTTCTTATCATTAATCCATTCCCCTATTGGCTTACCATTTTGATCAATTTTACGATAGTATTTTCCTATAGGTAGTCCTTTATCATTATACTCATATTTGTGTTCATGAGGCTCAGCTCTACCATCTTTGCCTATACCAATTTGTTTATGGGCACTTTGCTGTCCATAATCTTCCCTAGAAAATGCATTTCCTCTCTGGTCGTAATAAGTAATACTTTTACTTCCATCAGCTCTTGATATTTCAATAATAGAGTTTGGCTTTGCTTTATCAGGAGCCTTACCCGAAGGGCGGACAATATGCTCAGTAACAACTTTATTAGTAGCTGGATTAATTATAGGTGCTTTATCGTAAGGCAATGAATTCCCATCAAAATTACCATCACCTTTCCCAACAGTCGTAACCGTTCCATCATTTTTCGGGCTAAATGCACCGTTTTTATCGGTGGTCCAGTTGCTACCAGCTCCTGAGTTGTTTCCTTTTGGCGATGTAACACTCGGATTCGGAACTGACTGCCCACTTTTCGCAAATACTAAATAAACTTTCGCTGCCACAAATTGAAGTGTTTTAGCTTCTGTTGTTGGTGGTGTGCTGCTTAATATTTCAGCAGCTTTTTCAGGTGTCATTTCCTGCTGTGTTAAAAATACATCAAGCGGAATACCCGTTAAATTACCCCATGCGATTAAAATGCCAAGTGCCGGATCTTGCCCCTCTGGGTGTGTTCCTTTTACTGCTTTCGTTAAGGCTGCATTGATTTCTTCTAGGCTGCCATCATTTTGTGCCATTGAAATCGCTAATGATGATACCGATTGCCCGTAACTTGCCATTCCCGTTGGCAGATCTTGAGGTTTGAAAAAGTTATTCTCAACTAGTCCTTATACCTATCTGGTAGGTACTCTTTATGCTCCATGCCTTTTAAAAGGGCTAATAGAGAATCCCTTTTCCATGATAATTCTTCTTTATCCATACATATTGTATTCTGATTTATTTGCTCATCAGTACAGTTTTCCAGCATGAAATTTATACAATCTAGATAAATGGTTATTTCACTCTCTGAAAGCCGGATATCAAATAACGTTACTGCATTAGCGACATACTCTTGTTTTAATAAGTCCATAAACTATCTCTTTATATAGTCAGAGAATTTATCTTGAAATTCTTGAAGTTTATCGTTATTTGGGCGCTCCCAGCGACCATCCTTAATGCGATTTAGGGTATTTTTTCTATCATTTTCCATAGAAGTAACAACTTCTCCATTTGGTTCAAGGATATGAACCCGTCCTTTTGGCCCTAAAATAACCCAGCGACCATCATCTTGAACAAGGATATCAGATGGCCTTGAGTTCTCTATATCATTAACAACCTGTCCGACTGGTCTTCCTTCTCTGTTTCTAATCTCAGCGTGATCGCTTCGGGTGATCTTATTGTCAGCCGTTAAAATATAATCTCGCCAATCCTTATCAAGGATCTGATTACCACCCATATCATTTTTTATGTCTATATCACTGAGCCCATCATCATGACTGGTGTGGTTTGGTTGCTGATCGGCTGGATCGATAATTGGCGTAATTAGTTTACCATCATCTTTATCCTGCTCAGGAATTGGGGTTCCTGGTAAAGGCGGCAGCGGTGTTGGGATGGGATAACCTGGTAACTGTGATGAGATATCCGGAGATTGAACACTTGTCGCATATTTACCAGATAAATAATCTAAATAACGATTTGTGATCTCATCATTTCCCATCATATTTAATGTAATGAGGTGGTCTAAATCATCCGATGAGATATTATCCGCTATTTCTTTTGCAACAATAGCCGTAATTCCTGCTTTTACACCGTACTCTAACACTTTCTTAGCAACGAACCCTCGGCACGGTGCAGCAAGAGCACAACCTTCTAAGGCGACTTTAGTCAAGAAGTTATTCTCAACCGCATTTTTCCCGGTCTGTGCGGCGGTAACAGCGCCTTCTATATTACCTGTGGAGATGCCCCCTGCAAGCCCTGCGGCGAGTTGGCTTAATGCGCTGACTTTTTGTTTTTCGCTTTCAGTGAGTTCGCTGATTGCTTTATTAGGGAAGAGGTTTGAGGCGATAACTCTAGCGGCTAATTCACCGCCGCCAGCGCCTAAACCGCCGGCAACCGCAGATTGATTATTTAGCTCGGCGGTCACCGCGCCTAAAATCGTATGCGCTAACGCATTCGCGGCGATATTCACTTCACCATTAACGGTAGTCAATTTTTTGATTTCAGTGGCAAGGTAAGGGGAGGCACCGCTTGCCAGTGCACCAGCAAGATTATTGCCGGATAATGCGGTTAATGCACCCGTCACCGCTTGGGCGGCTTTTTGTAAATCACTGCCTGTGCCAAAGCGTTCCATCGCGTGGTTGTACTCTTTGGTTTCACGCAGCTCACTCACACTCAAGTTTGGATGTTTCGCTTGTGCCTGTTTTAAGCCGGCGATATCCCCTTGG
>NZ_JBEEUB010000023.1:0-3744 GCF_040139125.1 Proteus hauseri | reverse complement strand
ACAGAATGATGTCACGCTGAAAATGCCGGCCTTTGAATGGGTTCATGTGCAGCTCCATCAGCAAAAGGGGATGATAAGTTTATCACCACCGACTATTTGCAACAGTGCCGTAAGCTGCACCTCAAACCCCCGGATCAGGCTCTCCAGGCCATGCAGAAAGGCCTGCTCACCATCATCACTGTCCATAATCTGCAGCGCTTCCCGCAATAGCGGCGGCAGGTTTTCGTCCGGTGCTGCAGGGCGGTCGGTCAGGGCGGCAGTATGCTCCTGCTGCTCCAGTACGGCACCAAGGGTAAAATGACTGACCGCTGAAATCGCATATAACCCGTCGCGCAGTGAAAAGCCGTTTTCTGTCATAAAGCGTAACTGGGTTTCCACCGTATCATACTGTTTTTCATCAGGGCGGGTGCCGAGGTGCACTTTTGCCCCGTCACGGTAACGCAGCAGCGCCCGGCGGAAACTCATTGCATTATTGCGCAGAAATGACTGCCAGGATTCCCCCGCCGCAGGCAGTGAATAATCATGATGACGCGCCAGGATCTCCACCGCCAGCGCATCCAGTAACGCCCGTTTATTTTTCACATGCCAGTAAAGTGTCGGCTGTTCTATTCCCAGCTTCTGCGCCAGCTTGCGGGTCGTCAGCCCGTCAATCCCTGTCTCATTCAGCAGTTCCAGTGCCGCATCAATAACCGATTCTCTGTTCAGCCGTGCCATGACCGTCTCCTCCGATTTTCAGATTGACACTCTATCATTGATAGGGATATATTCCAACTCTATCAATGATAGGGAATTAACACAGGATCTGAAAAATGAATAAACCCGCTGTCATCGCGCTGGTGATTACACTGCTGGACGCGATGGGAATTGGTCTGATCATGCCGGTATTACCGTCACTGCTGCGGGAATATCTCCCGGAAGCGGATGTGGCAAACCATTACGGCATTCTGCTGGCGCTGTATGCGGTGATGCAGGTCTGTTTTGCTCCGCTGCTGGGCAGATGGTCAGATAAGCTGGGGCGCAGACCGGTGCTGCTGTTATCCCTGGCGGGTGCCGCGTTTGATTACACACTGCTGGCACTGTCCAATGTGCTGTGGATGTTGTATCTCGGGCGGATTATCTCCGGGATCACTGGTGCCACCGGCGCGGTTGCGGCTTCGGTAGTGGCGGACAGCACGGCGGTCAGCGAGCGTACCGCCTGGTTCGGCCGTCTCGGTGCGGCCTTTGGTGCCGGGCTGATTGCCGGGCCGGCTATCGGCGGACTGGCGGGGGATATCTCACCGCATCTGCCGTTTGTCATTGCGGCAATACTGAATGCCTGCACCTTTCTGATGGTCTTTTTTATCTTTAAACCGGCGGTACAGACAGAAGAAAAACCGGCGGAGCAGAAACAAGAAAGCGCAGGTATCAGCTTTATCACACTGCTTAAACCTCTGGCGCTGTTGCTGTTTGTCTTTTTTACCGCGCAGCTTATCGGGCAGATCCCGGCCACTGTCTGGGTATTGTTTACGGAGAGCCGCTTTGCCTGGGACAGCGCGGCGGTCGGTTTTTCACTGGCGGGACTCGGGGCGATGCATGCACTGTTTCAGGCGGTGGTTGCCGGGGCGCTGGCAAAACGGCTGAGTGAGAAAACCATTATTTTCGCCGGATTTATTGCCGATGCCACCGCGTTTTTACTGATGTCTGCTATCACTTCCGGATGGATGGTGTATCCGGTCCTGATCCTGCTGGCAGGCGGCGGAATTGCACTGCCTGCATTGCAGGGCATTATCTCTGCCGGGGCATCGGCGGCAAATCAGGGAAAACTACAGGGTGTGCTGGTCAGCCTGACCAATCTGACCGGCGTGGCGGGCCCGCTGCTGTTTGCTTTTATTTTCAGTCAGACACAGCAGAGTGCGGACGGTACGGTGTGGCTGATTGGCACGGCACTGTACGGTCTGCTGCTGGCAATCTGTCTGCTGATCAGAAAACCGGCACCGGTGGCGGCCACCTGCTGACCGGCGCTATACAGGCAGCGCTGTTGTGCGGTATGGTGGACGGCATTCGTGCTTATCGCCTGCCATGATAAGCCTCAGACACAGAGGAACCGTTATGAAATCACGCGCAGCAGTCGCCTTCGGGCCGGGTTTACCCCTTGAAATTGTTGAAATTGATGTGGCACCGCCGAAGAAAGGTGAAGTGCTGGTGAAAATCAGTCACACCGGGGTATGCCATACCGATGCCTACACGCTTTCCGGTGATGATCCGGAAGGTCTGTTCCCGGTGGTGCTCGGCCATGAAGGTGCCGGGGTGGTGGTTGAGGTCGGTGAGGGCGTGACCAGTGTGAAACCGGGCGACCATGTGATCCCGCTGTACACCGCCGAGTGCGGCGAGTGTGATTTCTGTACCTCCGGTAAAACCAACCTCTGTGTTGCCGTCCGCGAAACCCAGGGCAAAGGCGTGATGCCGGACGGCACCAGCCGTTTTTCGTATAACGGTCAGCCGCTCTATCACTATATGGGCTGCTCGACATTCAGCGAATATACCGTTGTGGCGGAAGTATCACTGGCGAAAATCAATCCGCAGGCCAATGCGGAGCAGGTTTGCCTGCTCGGCTGCGGCGTGACCACCGGGATCGGCGCGGTACACAATACCGCGAAGGTACAGGAAGGGGATTCTGTGGCGGTATTCGGCCTCGGCGGTATCGGGCTGGCCGTGGTGCAGGGCGCACGTCAGGCAAAAGCGGGGCGCATCTTTGCCATCGATACCAATCCATCCAAGTTTGAGCTGGCAAAACAGTTCGGCGCCACAGACTGCATTAATCCCAATGATTATGACAAACCTGTTCAGCAGGTGCTGGTCGAAATGACCAAATGGGGTGTGGATCATACCTTTGAATGTATCGGCAATGTCAATGTGATGCGGTCGGCGCTGGAAAGTGCGCACCGTGGCTGGGGGCAGTCGGTAATTATCGGGGTGGCGGGTGCCGGAAAAGAGATTTCAACCCGTCCGTTCCAGCTGGTGACCGGCCGGGTCTGGAAAGGCACGGCGTTCGGCGGCGTGAAAGGGCGTACCCAGTTGCCGGGAATGGTGGAAGATGCCATGAGCGGCAAAATCGAGCTGGCGCCGTTTGTCACGCACACCATGGAACTGGATAAAATCAATGAAGCTTTTGATTTGATGCACGACGGCAAATCCATCCGCACAGTCATTCATTACTGATAACGTATTCAGGGAGATACTATGGAACGGATTGAACATCACGTCTGTTTCGGCGGCAGCCAGGAAGTCTGGCGTCACCACTCTGCGGTGACCGGCACGCCGATGACTTTTTCCGTGTTTCTGCCGCCGCAGGCAAAAACAGAGAAATGTCCTGTGCTGTACTGGCTTTCCGGGCTGACCTGCAACGAGCAGAATTTTATCACCAAAGCCGGGGCACAGCGTTACGCAGCGGAACACGGCCTGGTGATTGTCGCGCCGGATACCAGTCCGCGCGGCAGTCAGGTGGCGGATGATAAAGAGTACGATCTCGGCCAGGGTGCCGGGTTTTATGTCAATGCCACACAGGAGCCGTGGAAAGCGCATTATCAGATGTATGATTATATTCTGAATGAGCTGCACACCCTGGTAAGCGGGCATTTCGGCACATCGGAAAAACGGGCACTGTTGCAAAGTTAGCGATGAGGCAGCCTTTTGTCTTATTCAAAGGCCTTACATTTCAAAAACTCTGCTTACCAGGCGCATTTCGCCCAGGGGATCACCATAATA
>NZ_JBEEUB010000022.1:0-4463 GCF_040139125.1 Proteus hauseri | reverse complement strand
AGTAGAGATGGTGATACCACGAGCTTTTTCTTCTGGTGCGTTATCGATTTGATCGAACGCACGAGCAGCACCGCCGTAGGTTTTAGCCAGAACGGTAGTGATTGCAGCAGTTAGGGTTGTTTTACCGTGGTCAACGTGGCCGATAGTACCAACGTTAACGTGCGGTTTTGAACGTTCAAATTTTTCTTTAGACATTTAAATTGTCCCTCTAAGACACGGAATCGGTGGTTACACCACATCAACCAAGCAGTAATATAAAATTAGCTAGTCGCTATTGCTTGTTGTGATTTTTTATCAGGGAGGCAAGAACATGAAGGAATGGTGCTGATAGGCAGAGTCGAACTGCCGACCTCACCCTTACCAAGGGTGCGCTCTACCAACTGAGCTATATCAGCACATCTGGAGCGGGCAGCGGGAATCGAACCCGCATCATCAGCTTGGAAGGCTGAGGTAATAGCCATTATACGATGCCCGCAGAACTCGGCTACCTGACTTAAAATCAGCTTTTTATTCTACTAAATTGTTGACTACTTGAAAACAATTTAGTTAGGAATTAATGGTGGTGGGAGAAGGATTCGAACCTTCGAAGTCTGTGACGGCAGATTTACAGTCTGCTCCCTTTGGCCGCTTGGGTATCCCACCAAATCTAAATTTTCTTGGTGCCGGCACCAAGAGTCGAACTCGGGACCTACTGATTACAAGTCAGTTGCTCTACCATCTGAGCTATGCCGGCTAAGTGGTGCGCATTCTAGGAGGACTTTCATCATGATGCAACAAAAAAATTGCGATATTTGTTCTTTTGCTTAGATTTTGTTCATTTTTGCTTGAATTGTTGATTTTTTAGGAAAAAAACGACCAAAATGACAGCACTGTAATAAGCCTACTTTAGACTTAATTCAGTCTTGTGCCTTTTCGTTTTCTCTCATTAAGAAATCTCTTTTTAAAAAACTTTATTAATGCTTTATTATTCTACGCTAAAAAATATTTTTTATGCTCACTTTTTATACTTTTTTTATAAATTTATTCAGTTGATGTCAAAAAAAGCATAAAAAAATTAAAAAATATCTACGCCTAAGAGAGTTCCCTCGTTATGATGCTGTTTATTTTTTATCGGATACGGGTGTTTTAAACAGCCTGTCCAACCTGCGAATACTAGGCAGATGTTGGCTTATGAATAACAAAGAACGCTTTATAACCCCTTATTTAGAATTTGACAGAAAGCAGTGGGCAACGTTAAGAGATTCTGTTCCTTTAACGCTAACAGAAAAAGAAATAGCAGACTTGAAAGGGATTAATGAAGAGATCTCTATCGATGATGTTATCGAGATTTATCTCCCACTATCTAGGCTACTGAACTTTTATATTAGCTCGAACTTGCGCCGCCAAGCGGTCTTAGAGCAATTTCTTGGTACTAATAGCGCCAAAATACCTTATATAATTGGTATCGCAGGTAGTGTTGCGGTAGGTAAAAGTACAACAGCACGTTTACTTCAAGCCCTATTAACACGCTGGCCCGAGCACCGTAAGGTTGATTTAATTACAACTGATGGTTTTTTATTACCCAATGCGGAATTAAAAAAACGTGGCATAATGAAGAAAAAAGGATTCCCAGAATCCTATGATATGCATAGTTTAGTTTCTTTCGTTTCAGATATTAAATCAGGTAAAAAACAAGTTACAGCACCTGTATACTCTCACTTAGTTTATGACATTATTCCAGATAAGAAACAGGTTATTGAACAACCTGATATTTTAATTCTTGAAGGACTGAATGTATTACAAAGTAATCAAGACTATCCTCACGACCCACATAATGTTTTCGTGTCTGATTATGTTGATTTTTCTATTTATGTTGATGCTGATGAAGAGCTATTAAAGCACTGGTATATCAGTCGCTTTTTAAAATTTAGAGAAGGCGCATTTACCGATCCAGAGTCTTATTTTAATAACTACTCTAAATTAAGCAGAGAAGAATCTATTGAAATAGCGTCTTCAATTTGGCAAGAAATTAATGGTCTTAATCTCAAAGAAAATATTCTGCCAACAAAAGAAAGAGCAAGTTTGATTATGACTAAAGGTGATAACCACACCATAACCAACGTGCGATTACGTAAATAAAGTTAACTAATTATTATATTCTTATAAAGATAAGTTTTTATTTACCAAATAAAAAAAGAGCGATGTATGCAATTCACTATATCGCTCTTTTAATGAGATTAAAAATTATAATACGCCACGAAGCGATATTTCTCCGCCAATATAAGGCACAATTTTATTATCTTGTTCTAATAAAAGTGCACCTTGATCATTAATCCCTTTTGCTATTCCAAAAATTTCTTTTTCACCGATAATGAGCTTAACCTTTCTATCCATAAAATTATCTAAACTTTTCCAGCGTTCAATAAATGCAGCTAAGCCTTGCTTTTCAAATTGGATAAATGCTTCTCTTAGTGAGTTTGTCATTGTACAAGCAAGTTTATTTCGGTCTATTTTAATTCCAACTTGTTCTAAATTAATCCACTGCTGATCAATTGTATTTTGATTTTTATTACTCATCGCAATGTTAATACCAATACCTGTAACAATATGGGCAACATCACCTGTTTTTCCCGTTAACTCAACGAGAATACCTGATAGCTTTTTATCATTTAGATAGAGATCATTTGGCCACTTTACTTTGACATCATCAGCACCAAATGCCTTTAATACTTCAGCAAGAATAACACCAACAACCAGACTTAAACCAATTGCAGCGGCAGGGCCTTGGTCAAGCTTCCAATACATACTTAAATATAAGTTTCGACCAAAAGGCGATATCCATTGACGCCCTCTTCTACCGCGACCAGCTGATTGGTATTCTGCGATACAAACATCGCCTGACTTCAGCTCACTAATACGTTGTATTAAGTATTGATTTGTAGAATCAATAACAGGGATAACCAAAGCTGGTGCACCTTTAATCTCTTGATTTACCTTATCTATGTTTAATAGATTCATTGGTGCATCAAGCTGATAACCTTTGCCAACAACTGTTTGGATTTCAATTCCCCAACTACGTAATGTTTGGATGTGTTTATTTATTCCAGCACGAGTCATTCCTAGATGTTCACCAAGCTGTTCACCTGAATGAATATTTCCATCGGCAAGAATTTCAATTAATAATAAAGGAGTTGGCGTTTCTTTCATGAAATGGCATCCACTGCATTAATTTCACCAGATGTTCCAATAAAGCGAACCTCAGGTTCCAGTTGTACACCAAAGCGTTCAGATACTTTTTGACGAATATATGCTGCTAATTTAACGATATCCTCTCCACTCGCAGTGCCTGTGGTATTAATAAGAACTAATGCCTGTTTGGTATGCACTGATGCTCCACCTAACTGAAAACCTTTTAATCCACATTGATCAATAAGCCAGCCAGCGGCGAGTTTTACTCCATTGGATTGAACATATTGAGGGCAGAAAGGAAACTCACTCTTTAGTTGCTGAGCAGAATTTATATCAATAATAGGGTTCTTAAAAAAACTTCCAGCATTACCGGTTATTAAAGGGTCAGGTAACTTACTTTTTCTCATGTGACAAACCGATTCAAAGACATCTTTCGGTGTAACTGTTTCTGGTGATAATTTAACGAGATCGCCATATGTAAGGATTGGTTCCCATTTTTTATTTAGCGTTAAACCAACACCAATAATAGAAAAACCTTGTTGATAGTAATGTTTAAAAATACTATCACGATAACCAAATTCACACTCTTCGTTAGTTAAACGGCTAATATGACCAGTACTTAATTCAACGATATCAACATAAGCACAAACATCTTTTAGCTCTTTACCATATGCGCCAATATTTTGTATTGGTGCAGATCCTGCATTACCAGGTATTAACGCTAGGTTTTCTAAGCCATAAATATTTTTTTCTAGCAAAAATTCAATAAGCGCATGCCAATTTTCACCAGCACCTACATGGATATGCCACTGTTGATAGTCTTCAGTGATTTCAATGCCCGAAATACAGTTACGGATAACCACACCATTGAAATCTTCAGTAAACAGGACATTACTACCACCACCTAAAATGAGTGTTGGCAATTTTTGATCTTGGGCACTTTGCCAATATGCACAAAGCTCATCTTTATTATTTGCAGTTTCTATTTGGTGAGCTTTTGCTCTCAAACCAAATGTATTAAATGCTTGCAATGAAACCGATTCTTTCATGGAAGTCTACCTCATTTAGCTGATGGCTTAGTTTAACAGCCAACTATCATTGAGGATAGCAAAGTGATAAGTGATTGGTGAGAAGGTAGCGTATCGATATTTTACGATGTCATAAACGCAAAAAAGCCAACCCAATGGGTTGGCTTTCTCGTCTTATTTAATGCCTGGCAGTTCCCTACTCTCACATGGGGAGACCCCACACTACCATCGGCGCTACAACGTTTCACTTCTGAGTTCGGCATGGGA
>NZ_JBEEUB010000021.1:0-7132 GCF_040139125.1 Proteus hauseri | reverse complement strand
TATTACCGTAAATTTCTATGCCTATTACCGTAAATTTCTATGCCTATTACCGTAAATTTCTATGCCTATTAGGATTTTAATTCTTATAAAACAAAAGGATATACATAGATAAAACAAGATTTAAAAACAAAAAATAATTTAAAACAGAAAAGCCCTGTGGATAAATCAACTCAATCTGTCAGATACATCACGTTTTCCCGTATTCAAAAGGATGTCGCAAACTCTGTTTATTTCTTTTCAAAACATATTCTCAAACCCTGGTAGCTCCCCCGCAATGCGGGGGCATATCGCTGACAGAATTTTTTGTCTCCGACCATCAAGCCACTGAACCGCTGATTCTTCCGTGCAATTAAGTTCGCTACGCTCACGGCTCAATCAGAATAGTGCTGTATGAGCTTATAAGCGACTTTCTTCGCTTGTGACGATGAATTCCATATTCAAGATATAAAAACCACTCCTGATTCGTTCTGTGGCTTTTTATTGCTATAACCGATATTGCAGTAAGATTGTATTTTTCATTCTCAGGCATATTCCCAGAATTTATGCTGCCGTTCAGAAAACGGTTCATGTGACTTTCAAAATCTGTTTTTTCAAAAGAACAGATGCAGAATCAGGAATGAAGGTGGTTAAGAATCAAGCAATCCGCCGCACAGACGTCAACCTTTCACTGGATTTTGATTTCAGATCATTTTAAATCAAAAGGTTATGATGTTTTTGATATCCGATGAATATTGGTATTTACGATGATGAAAGAATTTGAACAGCAAGAATAATGTTATTTAAATTATTATTTATCAAATGGATAAACTAAAGATTGCCGGTTGTAAGACATGCAGCTAAAAGATTGTTCTCTGCAAGGCAACAGGTTCATTACTGAGTTTAAAAACCAATTTTTCATTTTCAGACCAGAACAGGTGCTGGCATTTGTCGGTTTAAACGTTCTAAGTTCAGGTTCGACGTCTACTCCATAGTTCTGAGATTGTATTAATCAAAATGGCAAAAACCCCGAACAGGATATTCATCTCCATTCAGGGCAGTCTACAAACGTTGCAATTTGATTTTGTCTCTCTTCATTCTTGACGTCAATACTAATCCATCAGGAATTTCACCCAGTTAATCACCGGTACAAACTACGTCGCCTTCGGCTCACAGTACCCCCTGTAAACCGGAAAATGACAAGGTTATTAACCCAGCCTAAAACCCTGTCTGGTCATAAACTAATTATACCGTAACTACCCTAGTAGTGACTTAATACAGCCAATACATTAAGTCGTCACTAGGGTCTTGGTGACTTAATAACGTTATGCATTAAGTCACCATTAGGGTTTTGGTGACTTAATGTCTTTGATAATTTTTAAAACAAACATCTCTGATGAAAAAGTCTGGTTTTCATCAAAAAGACGAGGATAAGTGTGCGGTTGTTTTTTAGCCGGAATATCTTGTATGTATCAACCTTTCGCTGAAAATACATTAAACCAGACTGTAAGCTAATGATTAAAAATCAATTAATTGCGATTAATTTTCGTTTTTTTGTATCCAAATTTAACGATTTTCCGCATGTGTTTATCAGGAGTAAAATTTATAAAAATATTAATTATCAATTATTTATAATTTGAAAGGTTGATTAAGGGATTCAAAAATCAATCTTTCATTGTCAAAATGAATCTGGTTCACTAACTGATAACCACGGATTCAACAGTTCTTTCACGCAATGCTGACATAAATCCAGCTTCAAGTTATTTCCATCACCGAAGGTAGATCCAAAACCAGCCTGCCGATCAATCGACAGAAATTCATGAAATTCAGGATCGTCTTTTTCAGCGTGCAAATGACATCTGTCACAATATTTGGCGGAAATAATGATAACTTCGTGCGCAGTGAAAAATTGCATATGACCTCTATTTGATGTCAGTGTAATCTCTATTCAATATAACTATGTTATTGTTTTTTTTTTAATAATATCCATCTGATATCTAGTAATTGATGCACATTTCCAACATATTTTGCTGTATTTTTCACTTAGTTTATCTACAGTATTTATGGTTTTCCTACTCTAACTACGAGAGTAGCCTATTCAGGAACAGAAAGCGCCAGGCTACAATAAGCGTTTTATGGGATATTTTTGTATGTAATTAATATTTTTTTAAAAATATCATTTTTAATTTAATTAATGGATTGTGAAATGGAAAATAGTGAACTGATGAAACTTAAATCACTTATTGGTACTCAGTTAGAAAGTGATTTAGATTTAGATAAAATTGAAAGATTAATTTTAAATGGAAATGCTATTTTATTTGTAGGGGCTGGTTTTTCGTTAGAGTCTATTAATGTTGATGGTTATAAATTGCCATTGGCAAAAGATTTGGCAAAGATAATTTCAAAAGAAAATTCTAGATATTTTCAAAGCATAGGAGCTGATGAAAATTATATTAATCAGGTGGAAAATTGTGATGACCTAATGATTAGCTCTGATATCTTTTTAAAAGAAGTACCACAAAAAAATAATTTATTAAATATTTTAAAAAGAACTTTTTCCGTTAAAGAAGTAACTGATGAACAAGTGTCTATCTGTAAAAATAGTTGGAGAAAAATATATACAACAAATTATGATAATGCAATTGAATTAGCTAGCTTAAAAAGTGGAAAGACTATTACGTCTTTAGATTTAACTGATGATACGGGAAAATATAGAAGACATAAAGATATATGTTTGCATATAAATGGAAAAATAGACGGCGCTAATGAAAGAGATCTAGATAATAAAATAAAATTAACAACATCGTCATACTTATCATCTGACCAATTTTTAAATTCACCATGGTATTCTCAATTTAAGAATGATATAGAGCATTGCAGTGCTATTTTTTTTGTTGGCTATTCAATGTATGATTTAGATGTGCAAAAAATACTCTTTAATAATAAGGAAATTAAAAGTAAAACATTTTTCATAACTAGAGAAAATTCTAGTAAATTTGATAATTATAAGTTATCTATATTTGGTAATATATTAAATATAGGAATTAATGGTTTCTCGAAAATATTAAATGAATTATCAAATGATGGGAAAAAAGAAGTTGAAATTGTTAGTTCTATGGAAATGTATCAGAATCAATTAGATAACTATGAAATAAGAGATTTTGATATATCGAAATTTATGTTATTTGGTAATGTAAGTAACCATTATATTGATCAGTGCACTTTGACAAATGATTATGATCGTAGATTTATCTATAGAAAAGAAATCGAAGAAATAAAAAATAATATTTTATCTGGCGATAATGTTATCATTACAAGTGACTTAGGTAATGGGAAGACGATACTTGTAAAAATATTAATGTCAATAATGACAAGAGTCGGGTTTAATTGTTATTTATATTCAAGTAATGAATATTCTTTTACTAAAGATATTGAGATTTTATCAAATAATAAAAATAAGAATATAATTTTTATTGATAATTACGACAATTCTATTGATGAACTCAAATATATACTTGAACAGTCTCATGAAAATATACAAGTTGTAATTACTGCTCGACATTATGGGTATGAAAATACAAAGGAGCTATTACTTCCGATAGGGCTAAATAAATTTAAAAACTATAATTTGGATTACTTGTTAGATGATGAGGTTGATAGTTTTATCAATATAGTTGATAATTTGGGAGCTTGGGGGGATAAGGCCGGTTTATCTAAGAAGAGAAAGCTACACGGGCTAGATGATGAAGCAAAAAAACAATTGTCAATATTATTGCTTTCAGTATTGGAGTCAGAATCAATAAAAACAAAAATAAATGAGATAACTAATAATATATTTAAAAATAAAGGATATAAGGAAACTATTTTTGCAATTTTATTAATTGATATTATTGGTCATAATATGGACCGTTCTATAATTTCAGATATGGCAATGAATAATGTGATTTTTTCAACTGATTTCATTGAAAATAAAGGAGTTATCAATTTATTTAGAATTGAAAAAGGCTTAATAAAAACAAGGTCAAGTACTCTATCAAGGTTTTTGATTTCAAATCAATTTGAGCCTATGTATATAGCTAATCAATTACTGGAAATAGTTAATAATCTTAATAAGAACAGCTCTGATACTAAAGATAGCAGTTGGCAGAAAATAATAAAGTCTTTATTGAGATTTTCAATCGTTGAAAAGGTATTGCCACAGAAAAGAAGTGCAATTAAATTTTATTATGAAAAACTTAAAGTTATCATTCCTAGGTTGATTAAAGAACCTCATTACTGGGTTCAATATGCAATGTCAGTAATACCATTTAAAGATTATCCAAATGCTTCAATTTACTTGGAAACAGCATATAGTTTAGCAGAGCTTAAAGGTAGTGAATATCACACAAATAACATAAATACCCAGCAAGCAAGGTTGTTTTTTTTAAAAGGGTTAGAATGTAAAGGAGCTGAATCATTTGATCTATTTACTAAAGGCGATTCCTTAATGCAAATAATCCCAAATGACATATTTAAATATAGGCAAATATCTCTTTATATTACTTTTTATGAAAAGGTATATGCTACCTTTAATAAAGGACAAAAAGTTGAATATGAAAGAGCATTAAAGAAAATAATAAAAGACTCGGAAAGTAGAGATCTTGAAAATGGTATCTATAAATCTGGAGATAAATGGATAGAAGAGACTATAGAAAAAATGAACAATATATTAAATATAATAGAAAATAATAGAAAAAAATAGTATTTAACTACAGCGCTCTATAGTCTAAAGAAAGCCCGCATTGCGGGCTAATCATAAATAAACTTCTTTACGGTGCCCTATAGTAGCTGCAAGAATGATAAGCTCATCATCTATTATTTGGCATAGTATCCGATAATCACCAACTCTATAACGCCAGAACTCACCTAGTTCACCTTTGAGTGGTTTGCCTGACTGTCGAGGATCATCTGAAACTGCAATACGTAAATCCATAAAATCTACAATACGACGCGCATTTTGTTTATCCATTTTTCGTAGAGATTTTAACGCCCGTTCAGAATAATTAATCGTCCAGACCAAGAGCTTTCCTCACGTCTTCAGACGAATGAACTAACTCTTCACCGCGACGAATTTTTGCAACGGTTTCAGCGGAAAGGTAGTAGTCTTCCAAATCTTCCAAATGAGTGAGGATAGCTTCTCTCGCATAGAATGTTTTGGTTCTTCCTGTCTGTTTTGCGAGTGACTCCAGACGTGTTTCAATGTCATCAGATAAACGAATAGCTAACATGGCTACCTCTTGATCTACTTTTGCTATACATGTATAGCAAATTATAGTCGAAAACTATGAAAAAGACCAGAAGCACCTTTTTCTGTTAGAAATTAATGTGGTTATATATTACCCGACTTGATTATTTTTAATGCGGCCTCATATGTTCATATTGAGGGCTTTCCTCTTACAAAGAAAGGAGATTACTATGGGTCTTAAACCTGGTCCGAAACCCATCGCAAAATCGACGGGAAAACCAGATCAACGTCGACGCGACAATAAAGATACTCCGGGAAATACTCCTGAGTTAAAACCGAGCAAATCCACAGGTAAGTGAAGCAATCAGGGTATATTATCTATACCCTGACATTAATGAATGAGCGAATAATGTAAGATACAATCCTACAATTTACAAAGCTTGGCGTAAGTTAAATTCAGTATATTGTGTATAATTTAACATAATCGTGCTTAAGCGCACACCCGCTTCTGGTTTCATCCTGAAAACACCCCGAACAGTTCAAAACCGCCTCTTTTCCTGCCGAAAACACACTGTTTTATTGTTACTCATTTGTTATCACAATAGCGGTTTCGGGTTCGCGGTAAAAATCACGCCAACCGGCTATTTTTTCCAGAATGCCCATGATTTTTTGACAGGCTCCGGTGCAACGGGTTCAGGTGTTGTCGGTAGCTTGGATTCAATTAGAAGCATTGCCTGTCGTATGTCATCTAAATTTTTTGAAAGTAGCTCTTTTTCGGCTTTTAAATGTGTATTTTCTTGTTCAAGGAGTTGAAGTTTAGCTTGTAGTGACTGTGTATCATTTTGTGTTTCCGGTTGTAGTTTTGATACACTAGTGATGCTGTCACTGATTGTAGTTGGTAAATTACTTATTTTGCCAAATACTCTAATTAATTCAGATGTTTCAATGGTTTTTTTACCAGTATTCTGATCTGTAGTCGTAGACAGTCTTCCTTGTTTTATATACTTGTGTAGTGTGCTTCTTGCTTTTCCTGTCAGTCTTGCCGCTTCACTGATTGATACCAAAGCCATAATCAATCCTCTAACATCATTTTTATTTGTTGATCTTCTTTGAAGTGAAAGTGTAGTGCAAATACACTCCTGCCTTTTTTTACGGTATCAACTGTTACTGATAGATTGCTTTTTTGGTTTAACTCTTTTATTGCTGGTTTTATTACCCACTGATTAAGTGATTTGAAGGTGGCGTATTTTTTTTCGTCCAAACCTAGCATCGAGCGAAAATCATCAATGCTGATCAATCGATCTCCAATCACTTTAAATTGCATTAATAACTCATATAAACGAATGCTATAGACACTTTTTAGTGTTGATACATTTTTGATCACGATTTTAGTAAATTGACCTTGAAGCTGAGTTAAGTAGGGCATTATGGAGTCAGCAAAAACAATTTCTATTTTTCCCTCACCCTCAAAATATTCTGCTTCTTCTTGGATCCAGCGAATACGTCGTCTTTCATTATTGTTTTGTATATATATCCAACGTTCAGCGAGCTTATCTATAGCTTCTTTTAAATGTCGTTCTGCATTACTTTTTCCCATATCAGGAAATGCTAGATAAAAATCGCCAGATGTAATTTTGAATGTTTTTTGAGGAGTTTTATCCCGAGGGTTTAACTTTCCAATACACATCAATAGCAAGCGCTGTTCCTGTAAAGTTAGTTTGTAACTAGCTTCAATCAACGCATTGGATTTATATGCTATTAGTTCAGACATGTCGCTTCCTACTCAATGGGATAGACAAAAAATTAGTCTATCCCTACATTAAAGGCAAGTCTTTTATTTTATCTATGCCTAATTTGTGAGTATTACCGTAAATTTCTATGCCTATTACCGTAAATTTCTATGCCTATTACCGTAAATTTCTATGCCTATTA
>NZ_JBEEUB010000020.1:0-7772 GCF_040139125.1 Proteus hauseri | reverse complement strand
ATCAGAAACAGGTGCAGGATGCGATGGTGAATTATGCCATGGTGCAGCTTAGCGTCGATAAGCCCACAGCAGAGGCTTATATTAAAACCTATGATGGAATGAAAATAATTAGCGCGTCAATGACGCCGTTAATAGGTTCAGTCGCTGCGAGAAAAATAGAAACTCTAGTGAGTCAACAGAGGTTATCCAGTAATTTTTCAATTCACTCGTTACCAGATGCTCATGGTTGGGAGCATATAACTGCGGTTAAAGGCGATGCTGCTATACCTGTAGATAAGATAGAAATATGGCTTAGAGGCAAAGCAAAAGGAGATTTAGAATCGTTATTAGCAAGGCAATCAGTGTTAATAAATGAAAAACGTGATAACCAAAGAGCTTTTGCTAAAGATCCGAATAAACCAAAGGAATTGGGCGATCACGAACAATGGGAATGGATCTAGAAAAATAGGATTTAATGATACAAAAGAAAATAATAAATTTATAATAGATAAATTACTTGATACTGAAAAAATGGTGACACCAGAGAATCGTTGGACATCAATAGTATTAAAAAGTCAAAATGGTAGCAATGAATCTGTTCGTATAAATGTTGTATGGGTAATATTACCAGATGGTTCAAAGCGCTTATCAACAGTGACGACAGGAAGATTTTTAAATGAGAAAAAAAGTTGAAAAAATAAAATTAGGATTAGATAGTTATCTAAAAAATGGGTATTTAGATATTAATTCCTTTGAAAATCCTGATGATGAGGCTGCTAATGCACTTAATGAGTTATCAGTTCTAGATGGAGAGTTATGTGATAAATATTGTAAGGTTATTATAGAGTCATCGAGAATAGGAGATGATTTTTTAAAAGCACGTTGTTTATCACTTTTATTTGATGTGAATAAAGAATATGCATTAGATTATATTAAAAAAAATGTGGAATGGATGTCTCCATCTATATTATCTACAACGATGATTGGATTATCAATTAATAGCAAAGAAAAGTTAAAAATAGAAGGTATAAATGAATTAATTTCTAAGATTATTATTCGCTATAATGATCTTTCTAATGATTCTTTTTGTAAGGAGTTATTAGCTCCTTCTCATAAGTTTTTCCAGGATAGTTTTTTTCAGAAATTGAATTGATGGTTAATAAATATATTTTATAAATTTAATAATAAAAATAAAGTAACACTCTGTCTCAATAATCCGGATAATTAATTGCCTGTGCTTAATGCACGGGTCTACCTGCACCAGCTACCCAGCCACAAATTTTGTCATTTTCAGCAAGTATGACAGGATCACACCAACCAGTCTGATTTTGGTACGGGCGGTAAATATACCCGAGCAATCCAAGCCGTTACGGCATTTACGCAAGGCATTATGGGTGGCAATATTGTCACCGCGATTGCTAATGGCTCAGCGCCTTATCTTGCCAATGAAGTGAAAAACCAAATTCAAGGCAATAGTGTTGAAAGTGATATTCAGCGCACAATAGCGCACGGTTTACTCAATGCCGGTCTTGCATTGGTAAAAGGCGAAAATACCTTAGTGCAGGCCACTGGTGCAATGACCGGCGAAACGGTGGGGATTTTATCGCATTCACTTTATGGCAAAACCCCAGAAGAACTGACTGAAACTGAAAAGCAAAATATAAGCGCATGGGCAACGTTAGCTTCAGGCATTGCTGGTGGGTTAATTAGCGACAATAGCGCAGGTATCGCCAATGCCGCCCAAGCCGGGAAAGTGGTGGTTGAGAATAATTATTTAAATGACTCAGACCATCGCCAAAAAACATCGTTGGCGCTTAAAGAGCGTCAAGGAAATATAACCGAAGTTGAACAACGGAAACTGGCTGAGTTACGTATTAAAGATACAACTACAACACAAGCCGTGCTTGATGTTTGTGCTGGTGGAGTTTCATCAGAATGTACCGCAGCCAGAAAAGACGCATTTAAGGCGATAGACACCTATGTAAACCTAACGTATCAAAACCCAAAAACAGCGCAAACAGGTTATCAAGAAATCGAACGGTTGTTGAACTCAACTTCACCAGAAGCACAACAGGCATTTAATCTGTTAGAGTCTTATACGCAAGCGTTTAAACACTTTGGTTATCCTGATAAAGAAGCGCGTGCTCGAGCCGGGATGTATGTTGGTTCTATTTATGCATTTGGTGGAATATCAGCAGTTGTAAATTCAGGTGCGTTAGTTAAGCAATTTGGGAAAGATGTTGCGAAGCCTGATGTGAAACTAGACGTATCACAACCGACTGGAAAACCTTCGCCAAATACGATTGAAGATATAGTTAAAAGGAATCTTGAAGCAAGTAAAAAAGGGAATGAATCTTCTAATTTTGATAGCTATTTGGGAAAAGAGAAGCTAGTTAATCCTGCAACTAATAAGATAGTGACTGAACATACGATAGTTGCGTCTGGGAGAGCTACTAAAACGTCGACACCAAATTCAGTTTATGAAGTGTCTCGCGTAGATGGAACTAAGAGTATTACTTATTATGATGATAAAGGAAGAACATTTTCACGGGAAGACTATGGACAACAAAAGACACATGGTCAATTAGGATATGACTCAAATGGTAAAGTTCCACCACACGAACATAAAATTAGTTATAACTCGCGAGGATATGTGGATAAAAAATATTATCGTGAAATAGATGAAAATGGTAAGCCAGTAGGCTCTTGGATTGAAGATAAAAAGTAGATATAACTATGTCAAATAACGTTTATGGCTATTTACAACCTGAAATTGGAACTACTATAAATTTCAAAGCACTAAAAAAATACATGGAAGATAACTATTTGAATATTAATGAAATAACTAAAATGGAGTTATTTAATTATCCTGATGAATATTTACCAGGCGATGAATGTTTTATATTTGACATCGCCGATGGAAAAAACTCAATCAATGCAACATATCTAATTGATTACTTGGAATATGATCCCGAAACAGCAGATATAGGCTTTCCTCCAGACCCAAAAGAACGTTTAAATATTCTTTTGGACACTCTATCCGAGATGATTAATATATCAAACGCTAAAAAAATGGTTGTTTCATTGAATGAATGTGAGCAAATTGAAACAATAAAAAAAATTAAGCTATCTGAGTTATATGAGGTTATTCATGCTGATTTTGAAGAGTATCAAGCTCCACCTGATACTCTTTATGAAATTGTTGCTTAATGGAAACTTAGATTTTAGCATTGGTGTATATCTACAGTTAGATATATGTTCAATTAGTATTATTGAAAAAAATGGTGATTTATTAATTAGTTTAGGAAAAGTTGATGAACTACTAGGGGAGTGTCAATTAGTGATTTATCAACCAAATTACTAAAATTTATATTAAATTATTATATCCAGCCGGATAACCAGCTGTCCGGCTTGGCGAGTGAGGGGGTAACATTAAACTAATTCAGCCACTTACTTCTGATAGTCAGTTTTGGGCTAGCAATTATGCACTAATCCTCTGGTGCTAGTTTTTTCAAATCTAAATTACGACCAATCTCTATCAAGCCCTTTCAGAAACTAAAGATAACGTTACTGAGCGTGATGTTCAAAATTACCTCTTCCAACAACGTTTACAGGATTATACCAACCAGTCTGACTTTGGCACGGGTGGTACACCCGAGCTATTCAAGCCGTTATCACATTTACATAAGGTGTTATGGGTAATAGCATTATCACCGCGATTGCTAATGGTGTGGTGAATGCCGGTCTTGCATTAGCAAAAGGTGAAAATGCGGCAGCACAAGCCGCTGGTGCGATGACTGGCGAAGCCATGGGTATTTTATCGCACTCACTTTATGGCAAAACCCCAGAAGAACTTACTGAAACTGAAAAGCAAAATATAAGCGCATGGGCAACGTTAGCTTCAGGGATCGCAGGTGGTTTAATCAGTGATAATAGTGCCGGCGTTGCCAATGCCGCCCAAGCCGGGAAAGTGGTGGTTGAGAATAATTATTTAAGCTCTAAAAACGTCGCTGACATGAAGAAAGAGCTTGAAGAAGCTGATAAGACGGGTGAAGATAAAACAGGAATCTATGATAAGTACAGTAAAATCAGCAAGGAAAATAGAGATAAAGCTATTG
Organism: Proteus hauseri; assembly: GCF_040139125.1. GTDB lineage: Bacteria > Pseudomonadota > Gammaproteobacteria > Enterobacterales > Enterobacteriaceae > Proteus > Proteus hauseri_B. The sequence goes on along the minus strand of NZ_JBEEUB010000020.1, from coordinate 3,675 downwards.
CTGAAATCGAAAGTGGTGGTTCCTTTGATGCTATCGGTACTTGGGTTGATTTAAACGGTGGAGTCAATGTTGCTGATTCCCTGAAATGGATTGCTCTGTTTGATGATTTAAGTACAGAAGACCGTTCTCAGCTTGTTAATTTTGTGAAAGCAGAGAATTCGGAAAGTGCCCAAGCTATTTATGACTCCTTATCAGTCACAGCTAAAGTCGCACTGTATACAAAAGATGCTGCTGATAACATGGGTGTTGGTGGCGCTATTCCAGGTTCTGGTGTATCGGTTGTTGGGATCAAGGGTGGTGTTAATAAAGGTTCAAACAATGGAACTCAATCTTCTGAAGGTAAGCCTAATTCATCCCAAAATACCAATCGAAATAATAATTCAAACCAACTAAATCAAACATACACCTCTATTAAGGATGCACCTCAGTACCCACAAGGCTTCAGGGCAATTCAAAATGGAACGACAAGAAATGTTATAAATAATAAACAAGCATTGGAAGATTTTAGAAAAATAGAATCTGGTCGGTGGTATAAAGTTTATAAGGATGGCTATGATGTGGCTGGCAATAAAGTTTCAGTACATTATTTTCAAAGCCAAAGTGGTAGAGTTATTAATGTGAAGGTTAAATCAGGTTGGAGTAATATGAAATGACGTTTTGTTACAGTATTAATGATAAACACGCTAGCAAATTTCTGAGTTTTTTAGCATTAGGTGTATTAACCGCACTAGGAAAAAACTTAATATCTGTTGATGAAGCCGAAGGCTACATTTTTAAACCTTATATACCTAGACTATTGGAAGGTATTGGTTCACCAGAGGAACTACTTGAAATAATTAACTTAGGTTGTGAACTTGAAGATGTGGAAACGTTATATCCAGAAAATCTTCACGCTGAAATTGAAAGACTTATAAGTAAAACGTTATCTGTTATTTCACGAAGTGCAGACTTTGGGCGATTAGTCGAAAAAGAAATTAAAATCATTAATGATTAATTATATTATGTTGTAGCTTAATATCCTTCAGCCAACTGGATTATCAACTATCCAGCTTGGCGAGTGAGGGGTAGAGCGTACCTCAATCCCTTCAGTCAATTACCGTTAATGGTTAGTTGTGAATTTGGCTTTATCTTGATTCTAAGAGTAATCCAGTGATTATCTTGTGTTTTTGATCATTTTCTCTATTGTTATCGATGTCTTACATGATCACCAAACTTCACTCGCTATTCTGCTAACAAATTAAACCACCGCTTCTTAATTTTAAATTCATTAAAAATCCACATCCGTTGCATCGATACCTCTTTTTTATTCTTCAAATGGAGCGCTTTGGCACAGGCAGTGATTTACAGAAAGCCGCGCAAGTCGTCACCTGTGCATTAGCTAGTGGAGCATCACCTTATCTCGTCACTGAAATCAAGAAACGGACTACAGTTGATGGTGAAGTGAATATCACCACGAATGCGCTAGCACATACAATTTTAGGTGCAGTGACCGCCGAGCTGAATAATCAATTGGCTGTGGCAAAAGGCGAAAATGCAGTGGTACAAGCCGCTGGCGCGATGACCGGCGAAACCATGGGTATTTTATCGCACTCACTTTATGGCAAAACCCCAGAAGAACTTACGAGTCTGAAAAGCAAAATATAAGCGCATGGGCAACGTTAGCTTCAGGCATTGCCGGTGGGTTAATTAGCGATAATAGCGCAGGCGTTGCCAATGCCGCCCAAGCCGGGAAAGTGGTGGTTGAGAATAATTATCTGAGTTTTGATGAAGCTCGTGCGTTTGATAAAGAAATGACAATATGTAAAGCAGCAGGTGAGAATTGCCTGCCTATCATTGACAAGTACGCCACAATTCATGGAAAAAATTCAGAAGAATTTAGAAAAGCATGCCAAAGAAACTCATTAGAATGCACAGCTGGCTATGAAAGGCTCAAGCTGAATGGAGGAATTTCGGCAGCCGAGAGACCAACATGGCTTTATGGTTCTTTAGATAATGAAGATGTCAGAAATGCTGTATTGTATATTAATAATCAGGATGTTGAATTTGCTAATAAACACTCAGATAACTGGGACAGATTTGCCTCCTTTGTTGGAGAGCCAGAAAATGTATTCGGATTGTACCTAGGTGGTAGGGCATTATTTAATTCAGAAGCCTCAGCAGAGGCTAAACTGATAGGAACTGGATTGAGTATGAGTGCAAATGCAGGTGTACAAATATACAACGGCAATACTGGTGATAAATTTGATTATCTAAGCTTTGTGCTAGCAGGCTTTACTGGTTGGACAGGAACAGGTCGAAATCTACACTCCAATGTTCAATTAAACGCAGGTAGTGCTTATTTAGGGAGTAAAATAGCAGGCGAAAATTCAGAAATTGCTGTTGTTTCATCCACTTTTGGGGCTACATCGGGTTATGGTCTAACAACAGTATTAGTTAATCGTTGGGAGGCAAAATTAATAAAAGAACATTTTGGAATGTCTGCAAGTCGTTATGCATTACAATATGCAGAAAAGTACAAATATTCAAATTTTATAACAGAAAGTTTTAAATTAAGTCCTCTCCCAGGAATTGTCGGTGGGGCAGCTGGTTCATTTGAATTAGAGCTAAGTGGTAGTCTATTAGGGCAATATATTATGAAAAATAAGGATATTAAAGAGGATAACAATGAATATCAACATTATCTAGAATTAGATAAAGGTGCATATTAATGAAACTCTCAATATATTCCTTATTTTTTATGATTTTTATATATGGTTTATTTTTTTCTTTTCTATCTTTATCAGGAGAATGGCTTTTAACAGATCAAAGCATATATCAATTAGATTGGGTGAATTCTATCAAACTAGGTGGCTTTATTGGTTGCAGTGTTGGAACAGTCGTTTGGATTGTTATGCGATTTAATATTCGTTAGTTTTCGATAGGTTATAAATATCAAAAATTCGCTACAGAGAGTATAAAACCATAGCGGTAGCGCGAAAAACACCACCCAATCTGCGGTATCACAAGGCACATGGACAGTGCGTGATAGCGATAATCAACGGTCGAAGCTGGGGCTTTTAAATAATAAGTGCAACTTATGAGTGAAAAAAATAAAAGTATTGAACAAATATTAGTAGGCATAAATAATTATATAACCTATGGTTATGTTGATGAAAATTCATTTAATGATGCAGAAGATGACCTTTTTGAAAATTTAGATCAATTAACTTTATTAGATGATAAAAAAGCACTTTCTTTTTATGAAAAATTGTTAAATGAGCAAAATATAAAAGATGAGTTTTTGAAATCTCTTTTTTTAAATGAGTTATTATTATCTGAGTCAAAGTGGAATTATGCATTTAATTATTTAGATAATAATGCATATCAGTTAAGTATCCCTTGTTTAGAAAAAGCGTTATTTTATTTCTATTGCGCAAAAAATGATCCGGCGTCACATCCAACACCTGATAGGCTCATCGAGAAACTAATAGCTAGATACCAAGAAGTAAAAAATGATCCTAATGCAAATTTTTATCATCTAACTGAATCATTTGAAAATTTCTCTCGCGCTTATGGGGTTTAACTGTTGAGAATAATTGGTTGAGCGTGTCTGAAAAGACAGAGCTCGATATAGCAAAAAAGACACTTAGAAATAGTACAGATCCAATAGAACGAGAGAAAGCGCAGCAGAAATAT
>NZ_JBEEUB010000019.1:0-8694 GCF_040139125.1 Proteus hauseri | reverse complement strand
ATGAATAGCTGCTGCGAAATGACTATAAAAAAACAAAGGACTCAAACAGGCTAATATTATTTTTTTCATCACGAATCCTTTAGGGAGAGCGAATGATCCGCTCATCCCTTATTGCATTAATAAAATATATTTCAAAACTGGAAATCTATTATTGGAAGTCGCCTTCCCAAGTTGCAGTAAACTGCACTCTTACATCACCATCCCAGAAACCATCGGCTAAATCTGAGAATTTAACATCTGCGCCGGCTTGTTCAGCAGAAGCGATGTTAAAGGTGAATTGACCTTGTCCGCTTACACGTTCTTTACCGTTGTAAGCGCCTTCTTGTGCTAAGAAGTCCAGACCTGCGGTGGTGCCAGCAGCAACGTCAACCATAGTGGTGTCTGCAGTTTTAGTTAATGCAACGCCATTCCACTTAACGCCAACAGTTAATTCACTGTCATCCGCTGCGCGAGTTAAGGTGTCGGTGATAACTTTTGAAGTCAATTTAAAGTCAGTGGCTTTTTCTTGACCTTGGATTGTGATGTCGAAAGCACCATCTTGAGTATTAAAACCTTTAATACCTTCAGCGTAGTTGAAAGTTAATGATTTTAATGGGGTAACAACTAACATACTTTGAGTATCTTTAATTGCTTTCGCATCCCATGAAGCTACAGCTTGTGCTTTACGAGTGTCTGCTTGAGCAAGGGTAGTTGCACCCATAATAGCAACAGCAAGAACGGCTAATGTCAGCTTTTTCATACCTATATCCTTTAATGATTATCTATAATAGAGCGGTTTTTCTTTCAATTATTAGAGAAAGAATTTTTATATCTTTATTAAAATTCCATTGATAAAAAACTACTTATTTAAAATGAAAATAAAGCTAACTTTCATTTTAAAGAGATAACTCTCATTGTTTTATTTGATTATTTAATAATCTAATTGTGATTTTTATTTCTTTTCTTTTATCTTATTTCGATAATTAACCATATCGTGGTTATGAATTATTTTTTTCTGGGGAATAACCATGAAATCTATTATTTAAGTTATTCATATTTAATAGAGTGCATTTACGTAAAGTATCTTTACTTAACTAAACTTAACTAATAAAGAGATATGTGTGGATAAGATAATTCCCATAGCGGTTTATACTGAAAATACAACTCATAAGATGTCCTAACTACTTATTGTGCTTTACGTACTCTTGTGGCGAGTTGATTGCTAAAAATATAAATTACTCTTATTAATTGTTTTCTGTAATTGCTATAGATTCTATCTATTTTTGTTGTTATATAAATTTTAACTTTTTTTCATACCTAGTTTTTAGGTTTAAATTCTTATTTTAAGCTGTTTTTTGAATGTTTCATAAATTTTAAACTGGATATATTAATTAATAATAAGTGTAGTCTTATATCGATATTCGTTATTTGTTGGTGATTATTTTAATGTCTTAATTGGATTATTTAATAAAGATATAAAGTGTTCATAATAAAAATATGATATTTTTATTTTCTATTTTTATATTAGTAAATGATTAATATTTACACTTTTTAATTTCAATTGATTTAATTTCATTTTAAAATATAAAATAGAGGAAATTATTATTGTTAAAATAAAGTTAAATAGTCATGTCTTATTTTAAATATCTTAAAGACATGACTATTTAATTAATTTGCAGATGCTGGAAGGGAGAGTGAGCTTTGGCTTGGTTCTAATATGACAATCTGGTTATGTTTTATTTTTAGTAAATCTTCACCTAGTTTAACCAACATAAATAATTGTGCTTCTGAGGCAATTATTGCGCTATGAGAACGATGTTCACCCTTGGCAAGCGCAATGCCAAGAATGCTATCTCTCTCTAGTGTTATAACGGTTGAGGGAAATAGCTCTTCAGCAATTAAAATAACAGGTTGTGATGATTTAAAAGAAGGTTTTACTTTATGTTGTAAATGGTAAAGCACTTGGTTGCACAAATCACGTAAATCAAGTTCACGAGCGCGAATATAGGGATCATGAAGATCACGATAAGTTTGTGCGCGTATTTGCATTTCATTAAACCAAGCTTGTTGTGTGCTCAGTTTGCCACTTTTTATACGTTCAATGACAGATGTTATTAATTCATCATCATCTAACATCATAATATGGCCATTAAAAATGGCACCAATGTGTTCACCTATCTCGTTGTTTGCTTTTTTGGCATAGCTTTTTAGATTTTTAATCGTTTTTTTAATCGCTTGGATTAGCTGTTCGGTTTGTTCTTCAATACTAAGTGCTTCAGTCACTTCTTCAGATGGAAGAAGTTGTGTTTCATGCCAGATAAAAGCAGGCGCTTTAATTGATGTGGGGGGAACTAATACACCATGTAATGTCACTTTTTCTAAAGAAGAGGCTAGATCTTCACCAAAGCCATTTTCAGCTAACTTAAGAAATGCGGCAATGGCTTCATCTTCTTGCTCGCCAGAAGCAATTAAGATGATTTCATCTCCTTTACGAATTTGTATGAGTGATAACTGATTTAGGCTTAAAGGATTAATACGACGATCACCTTTAATTAATTGATAATCAGCTTGAAACGTTGACAGTAATTCGACAAGTGTTGCCGCTGGTCTAACATGTAATCCATGAGGGTTACGTATCACCCAACGCGCTTCTTTACCGTGTATTTTGGCGGGCAAAGTGAGATTACTTTGAGGCGGAGAGAAATTTTCACCTAATTGAATTCTTTTGGGATATAACGACTGCGAAGCTTCTTCTAGCACTTTTTGTAATGAAGCGCCTGAAGATGCGGCAACAACAGCGGCTAATGTACCTTCAACTAAGGGTGCGGAACAGAGTGTCACTTTTTTAGCTAACTCAGGATCGAGCAACTCGAGTGCGGTTTCAGTGCTTAAAATAGCACTGCCTAAATCCATCATCACGACAATAGATTGTGCATCGGCTAACGACTCAATCGCTGTCATGATTTTTACAGCGTCAGTGCCTATAACATGCTCTTCATCATTAATACCCGCTGCAACGGCAAGTCGGCAATGGGTCGGATTAAGCATTTGGTTAGCAAGCTCTGCAACACCTTCAGCAAGATGCTTGCTGTGCGAAACAATAACGATATTAATCATAATTGACCTTATTTTATCCTATTGTTCGTTGTGTATTACGCGTTAAGGCTATTCACCAAGGCTTGCATTATAAGTACAACAGAAGCGGCACCAGGGTCTTTATGCCCAATACTACGTTCACCAAGATAGCTGGCACGTCCTTTTCTTGCTTGCATTGGGATCGTTTTTTCAGCGGCTTGTTGAGCTGAAGTGTAGGCTTGTGTTATGGCTTCTTTTATCGTTAAATTTTGCTGATTAGCTTGTTTTAAAGTCTCAATAACTGCCCACCAAACATCACACATGGTTTTATCATTAGGTTCGGCTTTGCCTCGGCTAACAATACCTTCAACACCTTCTTTTATCATTTCATTGTATTGAGTCAAGTCTAGCGCTTGCAGTGATGCAGTTGGTTTTGCTGCCCGAATAAAAAAGGTGCCAAATAAAGGACCACTGGCACCACCGATATTAGATAGCAGTACCATACCTGTATTTTTAAGGATAAAACCAATGTCTTTATCTGCCAATTCGGGTAATTTCTCTGCGACTTTTTTAAAACCTCTATTCATATTTAGCCCGTGGTCAGCATCACCAATTTCACGGTCTAGATCAGTCAGATAATCACTATTTTTTTCAAAAAGTTCAGCACATTGTTGTAGCCAGAGAATAATCTGCTTATTTGTTAATACCATTTTTTATTCCTTTTTTATCTGTATAAATCGGCTATTTAACCATTGCAGGTGTAGATACAGGGGCATCCCATAATGTGAGTAATTCGTTATCTACCTTTAATAAGGTAATGGAGATACCAGACATATCTAATGAAGTGCAATAAGAGCCAATTAATGAACGTTCAATGGTTAAGCCAAATTTTTCACAGCATTCGCCGAGGTGGTGGTAAACACCATGAAGTTCAGATAAAGGAGTGGCACCAAGGTTGTTAACAAGTGCAATAACTCGATCACCCGCTTTTAGTGGTGATTTAATTTGAGTTTCTTCGATCCAAGCGCCTTCATCACGATCCCAGTGTCGGATCGTGCGTTGATAATGACCATTTTCAATTAAGGTATTAAACATGGCATCAACGGTATCGTTAAGTGAGGTAAATTTACGACGATCAATGCCCGGTTCGCCATGAATACCTACACCAAATTCCATTTCATTTTCAGGGAGTGTAAAAGAGGGTTTTCCTGCTGCCGGAACAGTACAAGCTTCTAAAGCGATACCAATTGAAAAGCCGTTATTGTTAATCTGATGACCAAGTTTGACTAATTTATCTAAAGAGTCACCTCGTTCAGCTGCACCACCAAGTAACTTTTCCATTAATACCGTATTTGCTACACCACGACGTCCTGCTGTATATAAACTGTCTTTTACAGCAACATCATCATCAACAAGAACAGAGGCAATTTTGACGCCATCATCATGTAAAAGCTCAGTTGCCGTTTCAAAATTAAGCACATCACCAGTGTAGTTTTTCACTATCATCAATACGCCTTCACCACTATCAATGGCTTTAGCACATTCATACATTTTATCTGGAGTGGGTGAGGTAAATATTTCACCAGGACAAGCCCCATCTAGCATACCTTTACCAACAAATCCGGCATGCATAGGTTCATGACCACTCCCTCCGCCTGATAAAAGCGCGACTTTTCCTTTTACTGGAGCATCCTGACGTGTGACGTAAAAAAGTGAAGGGTGAAGTTTAATTTCAGGATGAGCTTTTGCAAAACCTTGCAATTGTTCAGATAAAACATCATCAACACGATTAATAAGTTTTTTCATCTTAATGCTCCATTTGAAATATGTACTTAGCCTAAAAGTGGAAAATTGAATTTTCCATATTGGTTCTGTGCTTTTTTGATTAGAGACTGAATAGAATGATGACTTTTTAGCAACGCAGTTGAGCTGCCTGCATAAACATAAGGATTATTTTTTGTTTGGGTTAAAAATGAATCTACATCATTTATGTTTTTATAAGAACATGATAGTCAAATAACCTGCCAGAATGGGAGCAAGATCATAAAATAACGGAGAAATAGAGAATTATGAGAAAGGATCAAACACCTTGTAATAGTGCTAATGCTTTTTCTCGCTGTTCTGGAGACAAGTTTTTTATCACGCTTAACAGCAGCGCATCTTTGTTTTTTGCGCTAGGCATTAATGTATGACTAAAGGTGAGGTTTAAAACAAAGGTGTGCCCACACTCAGGATCACTACATGCACAATAGAGATCTGATAACTCTTTGTGTTTTCTATTGCTTTTTTTTACCATCGCTTTTTCACCACATTCTGGACAGAAAATTGTTAATACACGCATGCTGTTTTTCTCTTTCTTATTCTTTATTCAATAGATCCTATTTTAGCTCAAGTTTGTATTATAACTAGTACAATTATTGTTTTTTTAAATTTCCTTTTGTTTTAAGTGGCTTGAGTAGCTATATAACAAGTTAAATTGTTATTTTTACTACAAACTATTCGGCTATATTCGGTTAATAGCGCTTAACCGAACTTAACCGAACAAACTTACTGGCGTAAAATACAAACATTATAGATAATAGCTTCACACTAAATCACTCAGGAAAATATGCAACATATTGAATTTATTTGTGTTTAGTTTATTGTTTTGATGGTTGTGTGATGTGAGATAAAAAATGGATAATTTATCTTAGATTAACAAGAAATTTAGTAGAAATATGATTGAATAGATCATTGTTTGTCACAAAGGATATTGTATATTCCAAAACAAAAGGAACTTGGATTATCTCAACGACGGTTATCTATTCAGTAACACAAGGATGTGAATTGCTGCGAATTTCATACAGATTATCTGATTGATACTGGGAGGTGAGCGTTCTTTTACAGTGTTAAATACGGTAACCAGATAGCAGTACGTTAAAACAGTGGATGTTGATAACGGCAATAGAAGAGCAGATGCATATGGATGTGCATCTACTCTTCAACCTATTATTAATGAATATCTGGACCTGTCCACTCGGCAAATACGTTGACATATCCGCTGGCTTCTACTACCCCTAGCCAATCCTCACCTTCTAATGAAAACAGCGAAGTGCCTTCATTCATTGGAAATGAGAGTTGCAAATCAGTGCGATAAAACGAACCATCTAAGTGATAAGGATGAGGCCATGTAGTTTGTGTCCATAATGCATCTTTAAGATCTACCGGGGCATTATTACAAGCGCTTCGTGCTGATATCTTCTGCCCATTTTGGCTGGTATAAGAGAGATAAGCTGAAAAGGGCACATGCATTTTTTTATCTTTTGAGGCAAAAATACAATAAGGTATGCCTCTTATCATCTGGGTTGGACCTTCAACAGAGGCGGTAATTTTATCGGCTTGGCGAAAAGCACTGGTGGTAATAGTGTAATCAAAAATTAACGGTGGCGCTTTATCGCCGACTTTACCTTCACGATAAGGTTTATTCACTAAATCTTTAGAGACAATACTCACACCATAATCACGTGGTTTAATAATAATGGTATTAGAAGGGGTAAATTCATAAAAGCCAGATTGAGGTACTGCTGTATTAGTGAAACTAAAGGTAAATAAATTCTGACTTTTTGATAAATCAACATTATTTGAGATTAACTTCTTAAGAAAACTTTTCTTAAAGTGTACATAAACACCACCATCGCCAGTTTTCATTAATAAAGGCACAGATGTTGTGTACGAATAATAGTAAAGAGGCGGAGCACCTGCTGCTGAAAGGTAAATATCAGTAGCGGCTGGTGTGAATTTTAATGTTGTGGTATCGACTTTCATTGATAAATACATGGCAGGGAATGCAGTACCTGAAAAGTGATAATCAACCATTTTGCAAATAACTTCATCTTTACCTAAATCGCAAAATTTAGAACCTAGACCTAATATGGCATTACCTTCGCTATCGACAAAAATCTCTTGTAATGCATTCGTTGATTTTAACTTAATGTGACCGTCTTTGGTGATGGCAAAACTTTGTTCATAAACTGTACCTTTAACAGAACGACAGGTTTGCCCTAGTGCAGGGTTATAGTCGTTTTTGGTATAGCAGGAAAAGTAATTAAAAAGCTCAATCGCACCAACAGGAAGTTGCCGCATATACTGATAAAACGAGTCAGAAAAAATACCTCGAGGAATACCCGCTTCACCACCATGGGTATTCATATAAGCACGGTACATACCATCGTTAAGGATTTGTTCAGGTCGTTGTACACTATCAGCAGGGCAATCTTTATAAGTTCGCCAACAGCGGTTACCAATAAAGGGCATTTTAATTGGCGAGTTTTCTAACCAAATATCAAAGTAGTTATAAAGAGGAATAGAACCAACATAGCCCATATAGCCCAAACTCAGTTGACTGGTTGCACTGTATTTGGTAAATACGTTTGCTCCACTAAAGCGCGGATCGGTTGCTCTAGGGGTAATAAAGTACTCATTATCAATATTATTTTCGATAAATACGATGCTGTTTTTATAGGTGACGGCACTATAAGAGAGTGTAGAAAAAAGTGTCAGCATTAAAAATAAGCAAGTTTTAAACATAACAATAAATTCCTTTAATCTCGACTCGCTAAAATAGTTTGAGGATCACAAATAATATCCCCTACCCATAACACGCCTCGGGCTGAAGAGAGATCCAATTCTGCTTCACACACTTGTTTATCATCTTGTTGCAATGAAATAACGGGATAACGTTTATCCACGTCCATGGCAAATTGTCCTTGTGCGTCAGTTTGAGTACGACCTATGTGGTTACGTACTTGCGCACTGGCTAACAGCGTGCCGTCTGGCGCTTTCATGCGACCAAACACCGTCACCATCTGCTTTAATTCAGGTTGATGAACCGCAACGTTACCAGGATAAAGTACCACATTTTTTACCCGTCCTGAGGCGATATCAAAGCTGTCTTCACTATTTTTATCGTTCAGTAATTCAACTTTGTAAGTGCCATACGGCGATAACGGAATAAAGTTATTATTACCGGAAAGAATAAAGCGTTGACCATTCACATTAGCCGCAATATTTCCTTTGCCATCAATGCCAGTTTTCACTATCACCCCCGCCGTCTCTTGTTTACCACTTGCTGAGAAATTCATATCGCTGTAAGCAAATGAACCTCTGGCGGTTAACGTGGTATTAAAGCGATCATTGTTAGGGCGATTCATGGTTAACGTACCAGTACTGTATTTGGTATCAAACATGCCATAGCCATTGACGGCAAAATCGCTGTCAGTGCCATCTTTATCATGTAAAAGTGTCGAAACAGACAGTCCCGCACTGCGGATTGCCGAATCTTCAAAGTTTTTCGAGGCGGAAAGTTCGCCACGCACATTACCGTTACTTGAAGAGACACCGGCACTGAGCCAAGTGGCTAATGGTAAAGAGAAATCGAGGGTGATGTATTTTTCATTGGTGCTGTTTTGGTTATCGTAATGATAACGCTGAACACCGGCGCGTAAACTCATTGAGCCATAACGTCCAGTATAAAGAGACGTTGAATATTCGAAGCTTTTTGATTTGTTTTTATCACGTAAATCTTTGGTGTAAGAGTAGGTAAATGAGCCAGCGTATTCCCAAAATTGCGTGAAATTCAGCGTGGTACCAAACGAGTAGTTA
>NZ_JBEEUB010000018.1:0-25239 GCF_040139125.1 Proteus hauseri | reverse complement strand
TTTTTTCAAACTTTTTTCTTTTTCTCTTCACTTTCCTTCGAGGCTGTTGTCAGCTCATCGTGGGTCAGTGGATGCGCATTATAGGGAGATCTCGGATTAGCGCAAGTGTTTATTGTGATTTTTTTTCTGTTCGTTCTCTTTTTAAACTTTACGTCTATTTTTGATACAACAAGCCTCTTGCTAGGCTAAAAAATATACATTTTTTAATTACTTTGTCTATCCGCAATCTTATTTTATAGGTAATTCCACGCGCCTATTGAGTAATACTCTTAAATTTTACACTCTAAAATAGAAAATAAGAGACGACGACTGTTATGCTTTCTTCCATTATGTATTTCTATATCAAGTTTGGAGTAACAAATGAGACATTCCACCATTAGAAACTATTTGAATCTCTCCCCTTCTATTAATGACAATGTTTTTATTGACGAAACAGCAACTGTTATTGGAGATGTTCGCTTAGACAAAGATGTAAGCGTATGGCCAATGGTCGTTATCCGTGGAGATGTAAACTACATTAACATTGGAATGAGAACGAATATTCAAGATGGCTCTGTACTTCATGTATCTCATGCATCTAAAGATAACACAGTCGGTTTTCCTCTTATTATTGGCAATGATGTCACCATAGGACATAAAGCAATGTTGCATGGGTGTGTTATTGGTAATCGAGTATTAGTGGGCATGGGATCAATATTACTGGATGGAGCAGTTATTGAAGATGATGTGATGATTGGTGCAGGGAGTCTTGTTCCCCCAGGAAAGCGACTCGAAAGCGGTTTTCTTTATTTAGGTAGTCCCGTAAAAAAAATTCGTCCTTTATCACCAGCAGAAATAGATGGGCTCATCTACTCTGCTAATAATTATGTGAAATGGAAAAATGACTACTTAACAGCAACTCACTCTTCCATTAGTAAAGAGTAGATAGGATGAAGAGTTGATAAATCATTATTCGCAATCAACTCTTCAAACTCTTCTTCTATTTCCCAGCGATTTTGCTGAAACAGTATTAAACCATTTTCATTATCACCAAAGCGTTTAATCAATTCATCTTCAGTGATTTGGCAATCAAATAACATTCCATTAATCATTACAGGGAAAAGAACTTTTCTTTCCCTTGCCAACCACGCTTCACGATCTGGAAATTGGATAGATTGGTTCATTGATTTAACTTTTCTCTTAATACATTAAGAACTGGATCCATTTCAGGAACAAAATCATACCATAACTCAAACGCATAGGCGGCTTGTCCGACAAGCATTCCCAGCCCATCAGATAACCGTGTACTACCATGTTGTAATGCATGATATAAAAATGAAGTTATTCCTGTTTGGTAATAAAGGTCATAGCAAGCTGTTTCATAATCGTAAACATCATTTGGAACCGGCGGGATCTCATTCATCATACTTGATGAAGATGCATTTATAATTAAATCATAATATCTATCAGCAACATCTTGTGTAGGTACTGCTCTAATTAGACCGAATTGACTGAATTCCTGAGCTAATTGTTCAGCTTTTGAAAAAGTACGATTGGTAAGAGTGATATCACAATCATATTCTAATAATGGAAGTAATATTCCTCTTGTTGCTCCACCAGCACCAATAACGAGCACAGATAATACTTTACCCGGAACAATAAAATCGAGTCTGGCAAGATCAAGAATAAGACCTTGCCCATCGGTATTATCCCCAAGCAATGAGCCATCTTTTAATTTTTTGATTGAATTAACCGCCCCACATCCTTTTGCTCTTGCCGTTAAACTATCAACAAAGCGGAAAGCATCTTCTTTAAAGGGAACAGTGACATTAGCACCTTGCCCGCCTTGAGCAAAAAAGTGGCTGGCTGTTTTTTCAAACTCACCAAAAGGTACCAATAAGCGACCGTAGTCATACTGTATACCAGTTTGCTTTGAAAAAAACTGGTGAATAAAGGGTGACTGGCTATGCTCAATAGGATTTCCTAATACAGAATATTTTTCCATTACATGGTTATCCTTGTCTATATAACTCACCCGTCAGCGCATCCCGAATTTCAGATGGATTTTGTCTTCCACCCACTGCGCCATTTAGGACAGGAATACTATTTTGAAATTGGCTATCGACTTCTTCAACCGTGCGGCAAGGAGGAAAACCACTTAAATTAGCACTTGTAGAAACGAGAGGCTTACCATAGGCAAGACATAATGCTTTAACCAATTTATGATCTGTCACTCTCACGGCTAATGAAGAGAATTGCCCAGTTAACCATTTAGGTGTAGACGCTCTTGCAGGGATAACCCAAGTAACAGGTCCTGGCCACGACTCAAACATTCTTTCACGTTGTGTTTGTGTCAGCACGCTATCATCAATATAAGGTTTTAGTTGTTCATAGCTATCAGCAATTAAAATTAACCCTTTTTCAATCGGTCTTTGTTTTAACGCTAATAATGCCATTACAGCTTGTTCACTATCTGGATCACAACCTAAACCAAACACGGCTTCTGTTGGATATGCGATGACTTGATTATTCTTTAATGCAGTTACAATGCTATTATTTACAGGTGATGCTTCATTATTCATGTTCTTCTCTTTTTGTTTGTTGCTTTCCACATAATTTGCTGGCGCAGACTAATCTTACTCCCTGAGAAGACCTTTTTTCCATCAATAATGGATAATGACAATACTCACACTCACCTGAAATGGGATTATTATTTAGTACAAACTGGCAATCAGGATATTGATTACACGCATAAAAAGTCTTACCAAACCTTGATTTACGTTGTAATAATTTACCATTTTTACATTGCGGACAATGAATGATGGTTTCATCAGGTTTATCTATTTGTTCTATATGTTCACACTCTGGGTAGCGGCTACAACCAATAAACATACCAAACTTACCTTGACGCAAAACTAAGTCAGCACCACAACACTGACAAGGTTGACCTTCTAACACTTTAATAATTTGACCATCACCTTGAGGTTTTAAGGTTTTTATATAGTGACATGTTGGATAAGTAGAGCATCCTAAAAAAGGGCCATGTCCACCATTTTTCATAACCAATGCATGACCACATTCAGGACATTTTTCTTGTTCATTTTGTTGTGTAAACGGCATGTTTTTTGCCATTGTTATACCTCATTACACTTATTCCAATCTAGTATAGCCACCAGCCACAATAGCTATTTTTTCAATAAGCTCAAGCTCTAATAAAAGAGGAGCTAAATCAGATGTTGATAACTCACTATGATTGGCAATGATATCAATGGGTGTCGCTTCATCAAAGCGTAGAATGGGTAATATAGTATCAATAGCTTGCTGTTGAATACTATTTAATGGCTTATTTCTTGTGTCTTTCGAAACACTAGATTGAGATGTAAATAATGTTGGTTGCGTATATATATCATCATTAGTAGAAAGCCACTGTAATGAACTATTTAAATACTCCAAAATATCACTGGGTAAAGATGCTAAGTTTGCTCCCTGCTTAATAAGTTGATGATTTCCTTCAAAATGAACATCACCTAATAAACCGGGTAAAACAAATAACTCTTTTCCTTGCTGTAAGGCATAGTTAGCGGTGATTAAAGAGCCACTTTTTATTCCGGCTTCAATAATTAATAATGCCGAGCTTAATCCACTGATAATTCTATTTCGCTGTGGAAAATGGCGCGCTAACGGTGGAGTATTAGGTAAATATTCAGAAACAAGAAGACCACTCTCTTTGATTTGCAAAGCAAGTGAATAATGAAAGGAAGGATAAATATGCTCTAAACCACTTCCTAATACAGCAATAGTAACCCCTTTATTTTTTAAAGCACTACGATGACCCACACCATCAATACCTTGAGCAAGTCCACTTGTAATAGTAATACCTTCATTTACTAGTTCTCGAGCAAAATAAGTTGCCCATTTAGTTCCATAATGTGTTGCATTACGACTACCTATTAATGCTATTTGATTGTTTGATAAGTGTTTTCTATCACCTGCAACAAAAAGCAAAAGAGGTGGGGATGAAATCTGCTTTAATAAAGGCGGATAATCGGGATCAGCGATTGTTAATAGAGATGACTCATTTTTATCTAACCAATTTAATGTATTTCTGACAGAATCTATATGAAGCCTCATAAATTGGCTACATTGCAGTTCTGATAGCCCACAAGCTTTTAATTGTTTATCATTTACTCGTGATAAACTTTGTAGATGACTGACTAATTGAATAACTTTATTAATTGGCAATCTTGAAATAGCATTTAGTCTTATCCATATTTCTCTTGCATCCATGCATTATCCTAGCGTTATTTTTAACAAACAGGGTGAGTGCTAAGCCACCCAATACTGTCAATCTAGACAATAAATGTCTAGAATAGACGTTAAATCTCATTCACATTTTAGAAACAGTCCGAATAAACTATGACCGTGTTACACGTATTACATTATCCAGACGAGCGCCTTCGCACGATTGCAAAGCCTGTCGAAAAAGTTAATGCTGAAATTCAAAAGATCATCGATGATATGTTTGAAACGATGTATTTAGAAGAAGGTATTGGGCTAGCAGCAACACAGGTGGATATCCACCAGCGCATTATCGTCATTGATGTCTCTGAGAACAGAGACCAAAAACTAGTACTGATAAATCCTGAGCTTCTTGATTCTGATGGTGATACAGGTATAGAAGAAGGTTGTTTATCTATTCCAGAACAGCGAGCTTTTGTACCTCGAGCAGAACGAGTAAGAGTTAAAGCGCTTGATTACAATGGTCAGCCATTTGAATTAGAAGCTGATGACCTATTAGCTATATGTATTCAACATGAAATGGATCATTTAGTTGGTAAGCTATTTGTAGATTATTTATCTCCACTTAAACGTCAACGTATCCGCCAGAAAGTTGAAAAGTTAGATAAGTTAGATAAAAAAAGAGCTAAAGCAGGACAGTAATTAAATTGAAACAGGAAGAAAACGTGTCTGATTCATTACGTATTATTTTTGCGGGAACACCCGATTTTGCAGCACGACATTTAGCTGCATTGTTATCAACTCAACATCGTGTTGTGGGAGTACTTACGCCTCCCGATAAACCCGCAGGAAGAGGTAAGAAGCTGACTTTTAGCCCAGTTAAAGAACTCGCGCTAGAAAACAATATTCCTGTTTATCAACCTGCGTCTTTAAAACCAATAGAACACCATGAATGGATTAAAGAACAACAAGCTGACATTATGATTGTTGTTGCTTATGGAATGATCCTTCCTAAAGCAGTACTCGATATTCCTCGTTTAGGCTGTCTAAATGTTCATGGTTCTCTTTTGCCTAAATGGAGAGGTGCTGCACCTATTCAACGCGCTCTTTGGGCTGGTGATAAAGAAACCGGTGTCACTATTATGCAAATGGATATTGGACTTGATACTGGAGATATGCTGTATAAATCAGCGTGCCCTATCACTAGTGAAGATACAAGTTCATCACTCTATGAAAAACTAGCCGATTTAGGACCTAAAGCCTTAATTAGTACATTAGACTTAATTACTGCTGGAAAACTAAACGCTGAAAAACAAGATGATAATTTAGCGAATTACGCACAAAAATTATCAAAAGAAGAAGCTAGAATTGATTGGTCATTATCAGCACAACAGATAGAACGATGCATTAGGGCATTCAACCCATGGCCCATGAGCTTTTTTATGCTAGATGATCAACCTGTAAAAGTTTGGAAGGCACAAGTAATTGCAGATGAAACTAATCAAACACCAGGCATGTTGCTAAAAGCAGATAAAACTGGCATTTATATAGCGACAGGTGAAGGAACTCTAAATATTTTAGAGCTTCAACCATCAGGTAAAAAACCAATGACATCTGCAGATTTTCTAAACTCTAAACGGGACTGGTTTACGCCCGGAAAAGTCATTGAATAACAATTCTAAACCCTGATAAAACATATCAGGGTTTTCCTTTTTTCACGCCGATATTTTTATCTCTGGCGCTAAATATCAAACGTTAACTCATTATGAAAACGTCATACAACATACGTAGTATTGCGGCGAAAGCAATCAGTCAAGTTTTAGACCAAGGCCTATCACTAAGTACTGTAATCCCTGAATTACAGAAAAACATTGCTGATAAAGATCGTTCTTTATTACAAGAGCTCTGTTTCGGTACTTTACGTACACTGCCTCAATTAGAGTGGACTATCCAGCAGCTTATGGATAAACCGCTTAAAGGTAAGCAACGTATCTTGCACTACCTCATTATGGTAGGGCTATATCAAATTTTATATACACGTATTCCTGCACACGCAGCTTTAGCTGAAACAGTTAATGGCGCCGTTGCATTAAAAAAACCACAACTGAAGGGACTGATTAATGGTGTATTACGCCAATTTCAGCGCCAGCAAGATATCTTAAATGAACGATTTCAAAATAGTGAAAATCGTTTTTTACATCCTTCATGGTTATTAACTCGTATAAAACAAGCTTATCCTGAGCAATGGGAAATGATTGTTGAGGGTAATAATCAAAAACCACCAATGTGGTTACGAGTTAATCAAATTCATCATTCACAAGATGAATACCTTGCTTTGCTTAAGAAAGAAGATATTGCCGCTATCGCTGATGAATCTCATCCTTATGCACTTCGTTTAGAAACTCCATGTAATGTGAATATGTTACCTGGATTTGATGAAGGTTGGGTTACTGTACAAGACCGTTCTGCTCAACGTTGTGCTGAATTATTAGCGCCCGAAAATAAAGAACAGATCCTCGATTTATGTGCAGCGCCTGGTGGTAAAACCACGCATATTTTAGAGATAGCACCCCAAGCTCAAGTGCTAGCAGTCGATATTGATGAGCAACGTCTTAGCCGCGTGAAAGAAAACCTAAGCCGTCTAAAGCAACATGCGACTGTAAAAAGTGGTGATGGTCGTTACCCTGAACAGTGGTGTTCAGATATGCAGTTTGACCGAATACTTCTTGATGCACCTTGCTCTGCAACTGGCGTTATTCGCCGCCATCCTGATATTAAGTGGCTTCGCCGTAATGAAGATATTGCACAACTAGCACAGATCCAGAAAGAAATTTTACTTGCTATATGGCCATATTTAAAATCAGGTGGCACATTGGTTTATGCAACCTGCTCTATTTTACCAGAAGAAAATAGTCAACAAGTTGAGATGTTCTTGTCCTCTACAAAGGATGCTCAATGCCATTACCAAAACCAATGCTTACCTGAAGCTAATGGTGGCGATGGATTCTTTTATGCAGTGATCAAGAAAATCTAACTTTGTGATAAAAGATGATATCAGATCTAAAAGAAGCTACTATTTCAACGCAAGATCGCTAAGATCCTGCGTTTTATTTTCTACTTGTTAA
This sequence comes from Proteus hauseri, assembly GCF_040139125.1. Lineage (GTDB taxonomy): Bacteria > Pseudomonadota > Gammaproteobacteria > Enterobacterales > Enterobacteriaceae > Proteus > Proteus hauseri_B. The sequence continues at coordinate 17,896 of NZ_JBEEUB010000018.1, read as the reverse complement.
CTAAATACTCTGAGAAACATCGATGAAAATTATTATATTAGGCGCAGGACAAGTTGGTGGAACTCTTGCTGAAAATCTTGTCGGTGAAAATAATGATATTACTGTCGTTGATACTGATGCTGCACGTTTACGTCAACTTCAAGACAAATTCGATTTAAGAGTAGTTAATGGTCATGGCTCACACCCAAGAGTATTAAGAGAAGCAGGTGCTGAGGATGCTGACATGTTAGTTGCTGTTACCAACTCAGATGAAACCAACATGATTGCCTGCCAAGTAGCTTACACCCTATTTAACACACCAAATAAAGTTGCCCGAATCCGAGCTTCAGAGTTTGTTCGTGAATCGGATAAACTTTTTTTACCTGAAGCTATTCCTATTGATTACCTTATATCACCAGAACATTTGGTAATTGATTACATTTACAAGCTCATTCAATATCCAGGCGCATTACAAGTTGTTAATTTCGCTGAAGGGCAAGTGAGTATTGTTGCAGTAAAAGCCTATTATGGTGGCTCTTTAGTTGGTAACGCATTATCAACTTTACGCGATCATATGCCACATATAGATACTCGTGTTGCTGCAATCTTTCGCCAAGACAGACCTATCCGCCCTCAAGGTTCAACAATCATTGAAGCTGGTGATGAAGTTTTTTTTGTTGTCGCATCTCAACACATTCGAGCAGTCATGAGTGAGTTACAGCGCCTAGAAAAACCTTATAAACGAATTATGATTGTTGGTGGCGGTAATGTAGGTGCTGGCTTAGCGGCAAGATTAGAAAAAGATTATAGTGTAAAATTAATCGAACATAATCAACAACGTGCAACCGAACTTGCTGAACTACTTCATGATACCATTGTTTTTTATGGTGATGCATCCGATCAAGAACTACTCGCAGAAGAGCATATAGAACAAATTGATGTTTTCATCGCTCTAACCAATGATGATGAAGCTAATATTATGTCAGCTATGTTAGCTAAACGAATGGGGGCAAAAAAAGCGATGGTTCTTATTCAGCGTAGTGCTTATGTTGATTTGGTTCAAGGTGGTGTGATTGATATTGCCATTTCACCACAACAAGCAACTATTTCAGCTTTATTGGGGCATGTACGTAAAGCCGATATTGTCAGTGTATCATCATTACGTCGGGGTGTTGCCGAAGCGATAGAAGCGGTAGCACATGGTGATGAAAATACATCAAAAGTAGTTGGTAGACGTATTCAAGATATAAAGCTACCACCAGGAACGATTATTGGTGCCATTGTAAGGAATGAAGATGTGATTATTGCTAACGCAAGCCACTCAATTGAGCAAGGTGATCACGTTATTATGTTTATTACTGACAAAAAATATGTGCCTGAAGTAGAGAAGCTTTTCCAACCTAGTCCATTTTTCTTATAGAAATTTTATAGAAATAAGAATAATAGTCATTGTTACTTATTATGGTCTACTATTATTATTATCATGTCAGATACTAAATTTTCACATAATAATTCTATTTTGATACAACTAAGGGGTAGCTATGGCTTTTTTCAAAGAATTTCGTGAATTTGCAATGAAAGGTAACGTTGTCGATATGGCAGTCGGTGTCATTATCGGGGCAGCCTTTGGGAAAATTGTTTCCTCATTAGTTGCTGATATTATCATGCCGCCATTAGGTTTATTGATAGGTGGTATTGATTTTAAACAGTTTAGTCTTATATTAAGAGACGCGAGTGCAGATGTTCCTGCTGTTGTACTAAATTACGGTATGTTTATTCAGACGGTCTTTGATTTTGCTATTGTTGCATTTGCTATTTTCTGTGCAATTAAGTTAATTAACAAAACACGTCGCCAAGCAGAGGAAGCCCCTAAAGCACCACCAGCACCTTCAGCTGAAGAGACTTTATTAACTGAAATTCGTGATTTATTGAAAAATCAGCAAAAATAAAAACTAAAAAGCCAGTGATAACAATTGAAAAAAATTTTTGTTATCACTGGCCTCCCAGTTACCTTTCTTATTGTGTTTATCTTTTCTCATAAAACTCCCTTTGCCTTTCTTATTTTTCTCTACTCGCTGTCTAAATAGTGGATCATGAACAAGTGCAGCTAAAGCATTATCTTTAATCACACCTTTTTGATGCTGATATTTGCTAGACATAAAAACCTCTAAGATTATTAAAGAACATAAATAAGTAGTACTTATAAAATAGATATTATTGCTTTGTAGCACCGGATTCAAGTATTTCTAAAATAGAACAGTAAGTACTTTCATGGGCACTACCACAGCAAGCATCACTTAACATTTTTAGTGAGTCACGCATTCTTTCCATTTCTTTAAGTCGAATTTCAACTTCAACAAGCCTTGCATCAACTATATGCTTTGATTCCACACAAGTGTGGTGCGCTGGATCTACGCGTATAGATAATAATTCAGTAATTGCATCTAAAGTAAAACCTAATTCTTTAGCATAACGAATAAAGCGCAGACGCTGTAAATCTTTCTCTGTATAAAGGCGATAACCACCTTCTGTGCGCCTATCGTGATCCATCAATCCTTGCTTTTCATAGAAACGGATTGTATCTGTTGTCACATTAGCTAACTTTGCAACTTGTCCAATACGGTACATGGATCATTCCTCAGCATTAATTGCCAGTAAGTATAACTTATAATCAAACATAGAATTGAAAGATAGTGCGATGCTAAAAATAACATTTTGATCTCTATTTATGCCTATGTTAAAAGCATAGCAGTATGATGGAGTTAGCAGAAGTAATTATGATACAACTCAATAGTAAGCAAAGAAAATAAAGCGAGAGCAGAAAGAAGGTCTTTTCAAAAAAGATTATATTATAAAAGTAAAAAAACCGGATTAAAAAATCCGGTTTTTTTATTCACTGCACTAAATAATAATAAAATTATTCAGCTGCTGCTTCTGTTTCAGAATCAGCACGGTCAACAAGCTCAATGTAAGCCATTGGAGCGTTGTCACCAGCACGGAAGCCACACTTCAGAATACGAGTGTAACCACCTGCACGGCTCGCAAAACGCGGACCTAATACTGTAAACAGTTTTGCCACGACTTCGTTATCACGAGTACGGGCGAATGCCAGACGACGATTAGCTACGCTGTCGGTCTTGGCAAGAGTAATCAGCGGCTCAACGACGCGACGCAGTTCTTTCGCTTTTGGCAAAGTTGTCTTGATTATCTCATGACGAACTAAAGAACCTGCCATGTTACGAAACATAGCCTGACGATGGCTGCTGTTGCGGTTCAATTGACGACCACTCTTACGATGGCGCATGACCTTATCCTTCTCAGTAAAACCTTAACCTGTGATCTTATTCATCAGCGATACTTGCAGGTGGCCAATTCTCAAGGCGCATGCCAAGAGATAGTCCACGAGACGCCAGTACGTCTTTAATCTCGGTAAGAGATTTTTTACCGAGGTTAGGCGTCTTAAGTAATTCAACTTCAGTACGCTGTACCAGATCACCGATGTAGTGGATTGCTTCTGCCTTCAGACAGTTAGCAGAGCGGACAGTCAATTCAAGATCGTCAACTGGGCGCAGCAGGATCGGATCGAACTCTGGCTTCTCTTCTTTAACTTCAGGTTGACGAACATCACGTAAGTCAACAAAAGCTTCAAGCTGTTCGGCCAGGATAGTCGCTGCACGGCGAATCGATTCTTCTGGATCGATAGTACCGTTAGTTTCCATCTCGATTACCAGCTTATCCAAGTCGGTACGCTGTTCAACACGAGCTGCTTCCACATTATAAGCGATACGCTCAACTGGGCTATAGCACGCGTCTACTAATAGGCGACCGATAGGGCGCTCATCTTCTTCCGAATGAATTCGGGCAGAAGCCGGCACATATCCACGACCACGCTGAACTTTGATACGCATATTAATAGATGCGTTCTCGTCTGTAAGGTGGCAGATAACGTGCTGCGGCTTGACGATTTCGACATCACCGTCATGGATGATATCGGCTGCAATAACAGGGCCAATGCCAGATTTGCTCAAAGTAAGAATAACTTCATCTTTACCATGAACTTTTACCGCCAACCCCTTAAGGTTGAGCAGTATTTCTAGGATATCTTCCTGAACACCTTCTTTGGTGCTGTACTCATGCAGTACACCATCAATCTCAACCTCTGTTACCGCACAACCCGGCATAGACGAAAGCAGAATACGGCGCAGTGCGTTACCAAGAGTGTGGCCGAAGCCTCGCTCTAATGGCTCAAGGGTCACCTTGGCGTGCGTCGAACTCACTTGCTCGATATCAACCAGGCGCGGTTTTAGAAACTCTGTCACAGAACCCTGCATTGTGTCCTCTCTTTGGTGCTAAGCCTTACTTGGAGTAAAGCTCGACGATCAGGTGCTCGTTAATGTCAGCAGACAGGTCAGTACGTTCAGGAATACGTTTGAACACACCTTCCATTTTAGCAGCATCAACTTCCAGCCATGTTGGCTTTTCACGCTGTTCAGCCAGCTCTAAAGCAGCCTTGATACGAGACTGTTTTTTCGATTTTTCACGAACGCTGACTACGTCATTCGGGGAAACCTGATAAGAAGCAATGTTAACCACGCGACCATTTACCATGATTGCTTTATGGCTAACCATCTGACGTGCTTCTGCGCGAGTTGCGCCAAAGCCCATACGATAAACAACGTTATCCAGACGACCTTCCAGCAGAGTCAGCAGGTTTTCACCTGTGTTGCCTTTCAGACGTGTTGCTTCTTTGTAGTAGTTACGGAATTGACGTTCTAGAACACCGTAAATACGACGAACTTTTTGTTTTTCACGTAACTGAACACCGTAATCAGACAGACGTGGTTTACGTGCGCCGTGCTGACCTGGTGCTTGTTCCAGTTTACACTTGGTGTCAATCGCCCGAACGCCAGATTTTAAGAATAAATCTGTACCTTCGCGGCGGCTCAGCTTGAGCTTAGGACCCAAATATCTTGCCATTTTCTTTCTCCAACTTTCCTAAAAACGAAAACGTTATTAAACGCGACGTTTTTTCGGTGGACGACAACCGTTATGAGGAATCGGAGTCACATCAGTAATATTAGTGATGCGGAAACCAGCCGCGTTTAACGCACGGATAGTTGACTCACGACCAGGACCAGGTCCTTTAACCATAACTTCCAGGTTCTTAATTCCGTACTCTTTAACAGCTTCAGCACAACGTTCTGCTGCGACTTGAGCTGCAAACGGAGTTGACTTACGAGAACCACGGAAACCGGAACCACCAGCGGTAGCCCAACCCAACGCGTTACCTTGACGATCTGTAATAGTAACGATTGTGTTGTTGAAAGAAGCATGGATATGAGCCACACCGTCAGAGACTTGTTTTCTTACACGCTTGCGTGCACGAACAGGTGCTTTTGCCATTGTTCAAATACCCCGATTATTTCTTGATCGGCTTACGCGGACCCTTACGGGTACGTGCATTGGTCTTAGTACGCTGACCGCGAACTGGTAGACCACGACGATGACGTAAACCACGATAAGTACCAAGATCCATCAGACGTTTGATGCTCAGGGTAACTTCACGACGTAGATCACCTTCTACAACGTATTTGGCAACTTCGTCACGCAGCTTGTCGATTTGCTCTTCAGACAGCTCACTGATCTTAACATTTTCAGCAATACCCGTAGCTTCACAGATAGCCTGTGAACGAGTCTTACCGATGCCGTAAATCGATGTTAAAGCGATTACGGTATGTTTATGATCAGGAATGTTAATGCCTGCTATACGGGCCACTATGCACTCCTAAATTAGCAATTATACAGTACCATTCTGAAAAGCCCGTTTTCAGGATACTCAAACAATACTGTACATATTATAAAAAGATTGGGCTGGCTAATTTAGCCAGCTCAACCGAACTTTGCAAGAAAAAAATGCAATAAATTAGCCTTGACGCTGTTTATGCTTAGGCTCGACGCTGCAAATTACACGCACGTGACCGTGACGTCTAACAATTTTGCAGTTACGGCACATTTTCTTGACGGAAGCACGAACTTTCATTTTTACTCTCCGTAACTTCTAAAACAAACTACTTAGCAGTTATTAACCTTTAAGGTTTGCTTTTTTCAATGCAGACTCATACTGACTTGACATCAGGAGAGTTTGCACTTGAGCCATAAAATCCATGATGACAACAACCACGATTAAGAGTGAAGTACCACCAAAATAGAAAGGTACTTTCATTGCGTCACGCATGAACTCCGGGATGAGACAGATAAAGGTAATATACAACGCACCGATTAAGGTTAAGCGAGTCATAACTTTATCTATATATTTAGCCGTCTGCTCTCCCGGGCGAATTCCTGGTACAAATGCACCGGACTTCTTCAGGTTATCTGCCGTTTCTCTTGGGTTGAAAACCAACGCCGTATAGAAGAAACAGAAGAATATGATTGCAGCAGCGTATAGTAACACATAAATAGGTTGACCAGGCTGTAGATTCAATGAAATCGTTGTCAGCCAACCCCACCCTGTACCATCGCCAAACCAAGAGGTTATTGTACCAGGAAACAGGATAATACTTGAAGCAAAAATTGCTGGTATAACACCCGCCATATTTACTTTAAGTGGTAGATGTGTACTTTGTGCCGCGTATATTCTACGCCCTTGTTGACGTTTTGCATAGTTAACAACGATACGACGTTGTCCTCTTTCTACAAAAACAACAAAGAACGTTACCGCGAACACCAATACTGCAACCAACAATAACAGGAGGAAGTGCAGTTCGCCTTGCCGTGCCTGCTCGATGGTTTGACCAATGGCAGGCGGAAGGCCTGCAACGATACCCGCAAAGATAATAATTGAGATACCGTTACCAATACCACGTTCAGTGATTTGCTCACCTAACCACATTAGGAACATTGTTCCCGTGACTAAGCTCACAACAGCCGTAATATAGAATGGAAGACCTGGGTTGATCACCAGACCTTGCATTCCTGGCATATTCGGTAAGCCGGTTGCGATACCAATAGATTGGAATATCGCCAGCACCAAAGTACCATATCGGGTATATTGGCTGATCTTACGACGACCCGCCTCCCCTTCCTTCTTAATCTCTGCTAACCGAGGGTTAACCACTGATAAAAGTTGGATAATAATCGATGCCGAAATATAAGGCATGATACCCAGCGCAAAGATAGAAGCACGGCTAAGAGCACCACCAGAGAACATGTTAAACATTTCAATGATGGTGCCTTTTTGCTGATCGAGCAATTTGGCAAGCACAGTGGCATCAATACCAGGGATAGGAATAAAAGAGCCAATCCTAAAGACAATTAGTGCACCAAGAACAAACAAAAGTCTGCGTTTTAGTTCACCTACACCACCTTTAGCACTCTGAAAATCTAACCCTGGTTGTTTAGCCATCTGTCACTTATTCCTCAATTTTACCGCCAGCTGATTCGATTGCTGCACGGGCACCTTTGGTAACACGCAGACCACGAATAGTCACTGCACGGTTAACCTCACCAGAAAGAATAACTTTCGCATATTCAATCTGTGGGCCAACAACGTTTGCGGCTTTCAGTGCATTCAGATCGATTACATCGCCTTCAACATAAGCCAAATCAGACAGACGGATTTCCGCAGTCACGAATGATTTACGTGAAGTAAAACCAAATTTTGGTAAACGACGATATAAAGGCATCTGGCCGCCTTCAAAACCACGACGTACGCCACCGCCAGAACGAGACTTCTGACCTTTGTGACCACGGCCGCCAGTTTTACCTAAGCCAGAACCGATACCACGACCTACACGTTTAGGCGCATGCTTGGCACCTTCAGCCGGAGACAGAGTATTTAAACGCATCTCTTACTCCTCAACTTTAACCATATAGGAAACCAAGTTGATCATACCGCGAACCGCTGGTGTATCTTCGCGTTCTACAGTGTGACCGATGCGACGCAGTCCTAAACCAGTCATAGTTGCCTTATGTTTAGGCAGACGGCCGATTAAGCTGCGTGTTTGAGTAATTTTAATAGTCTTAGCCATGGTCATTACCCCAGAATTTCTTCAACGGATTTACCACGCTTAGCTGCGACCATATCTGGAGACTTCATGCTATCTAAAGCGTCCAGTGTTGCACGAACCACGTTAATCGGGTTTGTGGAACCATAGGTTTTAGCCAGTACGTTACGAACGCCAGCCACTTCTAGAACTGCACGCATTGCACCACCTGCGATAATACCAGTACCTTCGTGAGCAGGCTGCATAAATACGCGAGATCCTGTGTGGGTACCTTTTACAGGGTGGAACAGAGTACCGTTATTTAAAGCGACGGTTTTCATATTGCGACGGGCTTTTTCCATCGCTTTCTGGATTGCTGCCGGAACTTCGCGAGCTTTGCCATATCCGAAACCAACGCGGCCATTGCCATCACCAACAACTGTAAGTGCGGTGAAGCTAAAAATACGACCACCTTTAACGGTTTTAGATACGCGGTTTACCGCGATCAGCTTTTCCTGCAGTTCGCCAGCTTGTTTCTCGATGTGAGCCATCTTACACTCCTACCTTAGAACTGAAGGCCAGCTTCACGGGCAGCATCTGCCAGTGCCTGGACTCGACCATGATATTGGAAACCGGAACGGTCAAATGATACTACTTTGATACCTTTTTCCAGTGCACGTTCAGCAACAATTTTACCAACTACTGCTGCGGCGTCTTTGTTTCCAGTGTTTTTCAGTTGCTCAATGATAGCTTTTTCTGTAGTAGAAGCGGCCACCAAAGTTTCAGAACCGTTTGGTGCAATAACCTGCGCATAAATATGGCGTGGGGTACGATGTACCACCAGGCGAGTCGCACCCAGTTCCTGGAGCTTGCGGCGTGCGCGGGTCGCACGACGGATACGAGCTGCTTTCTTATCCATAGTGTTACCTTACTTCTTCTTAGCCTCTTTGATACGCACAACTTCGTCGGCGTAACGAATACCTTTACCTTTATAAGGCTCAGGGCGACGGTAGGCACGCAGTTCTGCTGCTACTTGACCAATCACTTGCTTATCAGCACCTTTCAGTATGATTTCAGTTTGTGATGGACATTCTGCAGTGATGCCTGCTGGCAGTTCGTGTTCCACTGGATGTGAAAAACCAACCGCTAAGTTAACTGCATTGCCTTTAATAGACGCACGATAACCTACACCAACCAGTTGCAGTTTTTTAGTGAAGCCTTCGGTAACACCCACAACCATTGCATTTAACAGAGAACGAGTAGTACCCGCCTGTGCCCATGCATCTGCATAACCTTCACGCGGAGCGAAAGTTAATTGGTTGTCAGCATGTTGAATTTCAACTGCATTGTGGATAGTACGAGTAAGCTCGCCGTTTTTACCCTTAATCGTAATTACCTGACCGTTGAGTTTAACCTCTACGCCGGCAGGAATGACGACGGGTGCTTTTGCCACACGAGACATTCTTTCCTCCCGAATTAAGCTACGTAGCAGATAATCTCGCCACCAAGACCTGCTTGGCGAGCTGCACGATCAGTCATAACACCTTTTGAGGTAGAAACAACAGCGATACCCAGTCCTGCCATAACTTGTGGCAGCTCATCTTTTCTTTTATAGATTCGCAGACTTGGGCGGCTTACGCGCTGAATGCTTTCTACTACAGCCTTACCTTGGAAATATTTTAAAGTGATTTCCAATTCTGGCTTAGTGTCGCCTTCAATTTTAAAATCTTCAATATAACCTTCTTCCTTAAGCACGTTGGCAATCGCCACTTTCAGCTTGGAGGAAGGCATTGTGACCGCAACTTTATTCGCGGCCTGACCGTTACGGATACGGGTCAGCATATCCGCGATGGGATCTTGCATGCTCATCTGTCTTTACTCCCGTGATTCAATTATGGTAATTACCAGCTAGCCTTTCTAAGGCCCGGGATTTCACCGCGCATTGCGGCTTCACGGACTTTAATACGGCTGAGGCCAAATTTCCGCAGGAAACCGTGCGGACGTCCAGTTTGACGGCAGCGGTTACGCTGACGTGAAGGACTTGAATCACGTGGCATAGTTTGCAGTTTCAGAACAGCATTCCAACGATCTTCATCAGATACGTTTACATCCGAAACGATAGCTTTCAGTTCTGCGCGTTTTGCGAAGAATTTCTCAGCTAAATTTGCACGTTTTACATCACGTGCTTTCATAGATTTCTTAGCCATGAATGCCCTGCCTTACTTGCGGAACGGGAAGTTAAACGCTGCTAACAGTGCGCGACCTTCATCATCAGAACCCGCAGTCGTAGTAATGGTAATATCCAAACCACGAACACGATCCACTTTATCGTAATCGATTTCAGGGAAGATGATTTGTTCACGCACGCCCATGCTGTAGTTACCACGTCCATCAAATGATTTAGCGGACAAACCACGGAAGTCACGGATACGTGGTACAGCAATAGAGATCAGGCGTTCAAAGAACTCCCACATGCGTTCGCCACGCAGGGTCACTTTACAGCCGATCGGATAGCCCTGACGGATTTTGAAGCCTGCAACAGATTTGCGTGCTTTGGTGATCAAAGGTTTTTGACCTGAGATTGCTGCTAAGTCAGCTGCTGCATTGTCCAGCAGTTTTTTATCAACAATCGCTTCACCAACACCCATATTCAGGGTGATCTTCTCGACCCGAGGGACTTGCATGACAGAATGGTAACCAAACTGAGTCATCAGTTTTTGGACTACCTCGTCTTTATAGTAATCATGCAGTTTCGCCATCGTATACTCCAAATTACTTGATAGTTTCTTTATTAGACTTGAAGAAACGAACTTTTTTGCCGTCTTCGAATCTAAAACCTACACGGTCAGCCTTGCCGGTTGCCGCATTGAAGAGTGCAACGTTAGAAACTTGAATTGCAGCTTCTTTTTCAACGATGCCACCTGGTTGATTCAGCGCCGGAACCGGCTTCTGATGTTTTTTAACCAGATTGATACCTTCAACGATAACTTTACCAGAAGAAAGAACCTGTTTTACTTTACCGCGCTTACCTTTGTCTTTCCCAGTTAGCACGATAACTTCGTCTTCACGACGGATTTTCGCTGCCATTGCCTGCTCCTTAGAGTACTTCAGGTGCCAGAGATATAATTTTCATAAACTTCTCGTTACGAAGTTCACGAGTCACCGGCCCAAAAATACGCGTACCGATAACCTGCTCACTATTGTTGTTTAACAATACACAAGCATTACTATCGAAGCGAATGACAGAACCGTCAGGGCGACGAACACCCTTCTTGGTGCGCACCACTACCGCTTTCAGTACATCACCTTTTTTAACTTTACCACGTGGAATTGCTTCCTTGATGGTAATTTTGATGATGTCACCTACATCTGCGTAGCGACGGTGCGAGCCACCTAGAACCTTGATACACATTACGCGACGTGCACCGGAGTTGTCGGCCACGTTCAGCATAGTCTGTTCTTGGATCATTTTAGTGCTCCGCTAAATGTCAACTACTACTGAGCCACTTCCACATTAGAAGAGGCCGTTCAATATCCCATAATACGAGGGAGCGGCATTATAACACCACATTCTCGCTATGGACAGAAAAAATAAACGGCTCGTTCACTTTAGAGCCGTTTATTTCGTACGAAAAGGCTATTTTATTACAGAACAGCTTTTTCTACAACGCGAACTAACGCCCAAGATTTAGTCTTGGACAGTGGACGTGTTTGACGAATTTCTACTACGTCACCAATTCCACATTCGTTGTTCTCGTCATGTACATGCATTTTGGTCGTACGACGGATGAACTTACCATATAATGGATGTTTCACCATACGATCGATAGCAACAACAATAGATTTTTCCATTTTGTCACTTACCACACGACCTTGCAGAGTACGGATTTTATCGGTCATTACGCACCCGCCTTCTCAGTCAGTAAAGTCTTAACACGTGCGATATTACGACGCACTTGTTTCAACAGATGAGACTGTTGTAACTGACCACTTGCTGTCTGCATGCGCAGATTAAACTGCTCGCGCAGTAAATTCAGCAATTCTGTGTTCAGCTCTTCAACGCTCTTTTCGCGCAGCTCTTTTGCTTTCATTACATCACCGTCTTAGTTACAAAGGTGGTTTTGATAGGCAGTTTTGCTGCCGCCAGCTTGAATGCTTCACGGGCCAGTTCTTCAGGCACACCATCCATTTCATACAGGACTTTACCTGGCTGAATTAAGGCAACCCAATACTCAACGTTACCTTTACCTTTACCCATACGGACTTCGAGCGGCTTTTCAGTGATTGGTTTGTCTGGGAACACACGGATCCAGATTTTACCCTGACGCTTAACTGCACGGGTCATTGCACGACGTGCCGCTTCGATCTGACGTGCAGTCAGACGACCACGGCCCACAGCTTTAAGACCGTAAGTCCCGAAGCTTACATCCGCACCAGCAGCTAGGCCACGGTTACGGCCTTTGTGCACTTTACGGAATTTTGTACGCTTTGGTTGTAACATCAGCGACTCTCCTTACTTGCGGCCTTTACGCTGCTGCTTTTTAGGTTGAGCAGCCGGTTTTTCCGCCTGTTCAACTGCAGCCATACCACCCAGGATCTCACCTTTGAAGATCCATACCTTAACGCCGAGCACACCATAAGTGGTTTGTGCTTCTGAGGTATTGTAGTCAATGTCCGCACGCAGAGTATGCAGCGGTACACGACCTTCACGATACCATTCAGTACGAGCGATTTCAGCGCCGCCTAAGCGACCACTTACTTCCACTTTGATACCTTTAGCGCCCAAACGCATTGCGTTCTGTACTGCACGCTTCATAGCACGACGGAACATAACACGACGTTCCAGCTGTGAAGTGATGCTGTCAGCAACTAATTTTGCGTCTAGTTCAGGTTTACGTACTTCGGCGATATTAATTTGCGCAGGAACGCCAGCGATATTCGCTACGTTTTTACGCAGTTTTTCAACATCTTCACCTTTTTTACCGATAACGATGCCTGGGCGAGCAGTGTGAATAGTCACACGAATGCTTTTTGCAGGACGCTCGATAACGATACGAGATACAGATGCTTTTGCCAGTTCTTTAGTTAAGTACTGGCGTACTTTAAAATCGCTGTCTAGGTTGTCAGCGAATTCATTGGTACCCGCATACCATGTGGAATTCCAAGGCTTGACAATGCCAAGGCGGATACCATTAGGATGTACTTTTTGACCCATTGCTAGTCTCCAGAGTCTCAGCGATCAGACACAACCACAGTGATGTGGCTGGTGCGCTTCAGAATACGATCTGCACGGCCTTTTGCACGAGGCATAATGCGCTTCATAGAAGGACCTTCGTCAACAAAGATCTTAGCTACTTTCAGATCATCAATATCAGCGCCATCGTTGTGTTCTGCGTTAGCAATAGCAGACTCAAGTACTTTCTTCACTAAACCAGCAGCTTTCTTGTTGGTATAGGTCAGGGTTTCCAGAGCTTGCGACACTTTCTTACCGCGAATCAGGTCTGCCACTAGGCGAACCTTCTGAGCAGAAGAACGAGCGTGGCGATGCATAGCTATAGTTTCCATCTCTTCCTCCTACCTTATTTTTTCTTAGCCTTTTTATCGGCTGCATGACCGCGATAAGTACGGGTCGGCGCGAATTCACCCAGTTTATGTCCAACCATTTCGTCGGAAACGTAAACTGGAACATGCTGACGACCATTATGGACAGCGATGGTCAAACCGATCATGTTAGGAAAGATCGTTGAACGACGGGACCAAGTCTTAACAGGCTTCTTGTCACCGCTTTCCACCGCTTTCTCTACCTTCTTCAGCAAGTGCAGGTCAATGAAAGGACCTTTCTTGAGAGAACGTGGCATGGCTTATCCTCTAATTATTTCTTAGTACGACGATGAACGATAAAGTGTTCAGTGCGTTTGTTTTTACGAGTCTTCTTACCTTTGGTTTGAACGCCCCAAGGTGTTACAGGGTGTTTACCAAAGTTACGACCTTCACCACCACCATGTGGGTGATCAACTGGGTTCATCGCAGTACCACGAACGGTAGGGCGAATACCACGCCAGCGGCTTGCACCGGCTTTACCCAGAACGCGTAACATATGTTCAGAGTTACCAACTTCACCGATAGTCGCACGGCAGTCAGATGGAACCTTACGCATTTCACCAGAACGCAGACGGATAGTTACATAAGCACCATCACGAGCAACGATCTGAACATAAGTACCAGCTGAACGAGCTAATTGACCACCTTTACCTGGTTTCATTTCTACGTTATGAACTGTAGAACCAACCGGGATATTACGCATTGGTAAGGTGTTACCAGCTTTGATTGCAGCATCAACGCCAGACTGAACTTTATCACCTGCTTTCAGGCCTTTTGGAGCCAGAATGTAGCGGCGTTCACCATCAGCATACAGCACTAAAGCGATGTTTGCTGAACGGTTTGGATCATATTCCAAACGCTCTACTGTCGCAGGGATACCATCTTTGTTGCGTTTAAAGTCAACAATACGGTAAGCCTGTTTGTGACCACCACCGATATGACGAGTGGTGATACGACCATTGTTGTTACGACCACCGGTTTTGCTGCTTTTTTCAAGCAACGGTGCATAAGGTTTCCCTTTATGCAGCTCTGGGTTTACCACTTTAACTACGTGGCGACGGCCCGGAGACGTAGGTTTACATTTAACAATTGCCATTGTTCTTTACTCCTCCGACTTACTCAGCGCCGCCGACGAAGTCCAAATTCTGGCCTTCCTTCAGGGTGACGTAAGCTTTTTTCCAGTCGCTACGACGACCAATACGCTGACCGTGACGTTTCACTTTGCCTTTCATTAGCAGAGTGTTAACACTTTCAACTTCGACTTCAAACAGTTTTTGTACAGCTGCTTTAATCTCTGCTTTGGTCGCGTCTTTGGCAACTTTGAGAACGATGGTGTTTGATTTTTCCATCGCGATAGAAGCTTTTTCAGATACGTGCGGCGCGCGCAGTACTTTCAGCAGACGTTCTTCACGGATCATGCCAGCATCTCCTCAACTTGCTTCACAGCGTCAGCAGTCATGACGACTTTGTCGAAGGCGATTAAGCTAACTGGGTCGATTGTTGCTGCATCACGTACGTCAACTTTATATAAGTTGCGTGCTGCTAAATACAGATTCTCATCTACATCAGCGGTGATAATCAGAACATCTTCCAGAGCCATATCTTTCAGTTTCTGTGCCAGCAGCTTAGTTTTAGGCGCTTCTACAGAGAACTTCTCAACGACAATCAGACGATCTTGACGTACCAATTCTGACAGAATGCTCTTAAGAGCACCACGGTACATCTTTTTGTTTACTTTTTGACTGTGGTCCTGTGGTTTAGCTGCGAAGCTAACACCACCAGAGCGCCAAATTGGGCTCTTGATTGAACCTGAACGTGCACGACCTGTACCTTTCTGGCGCCATGGCTTTTTGCCTGAACCAGAAACTTCAGCACGGGTTTTCTGAGCACGAGTACCTTGACGAGCACCAGCAGCGTATGCAACGACTACTTGGTGCACAAGCGCTTCGTTAAAGTCACGCCCGAAGGTAGTTTCGGAAACAGTCAGCGCGCCTTGCGCGTCTTTCATTACCAATTCCATTCCTATCTCCTCGACGTTACGCCTTGACAGCTGGTTTAACGATCAGGTCACTGCCAGTTGCACCTGGTACAGCACCTTTGACCAGCAGCAGGTTGCGCTCAGCGTCAACACGTACTACTTCCAGGCTCTGAACGGTAACTTGTTCGTTACCCAGTTGACCTGCCATTTTCTTGCCTTTAAACACCTTACCCGGAGTCTGGTTTTGACCGATAGAACCCGGAACACGGTGAGACAAGGAGTTACCATGGGTAGCATCTTGAGTACGGAAGTTCCAGCGCTTTACAGTACCAGCAAAACCTTTACCTTTAGATGTTCCAGTAACGTCGACTTTTTTAACGTCAGCGAAAATTTCTACACTAATGCTTTGCCCTGCTGTGTATTCTTCGCCTTCACTCAGACGGAATTCACGCAGTAAGCGGCCAGCTTCAACACCAGCTTTAGCAAAATGACCAGCTTCAGGTTTCAGTACACGGTTAGCTTTTTTGCTACCAGTAGTCACCTGAATGGCACGATAACCGTCTTTCTCCAGATCTCTGACCTGAGTCACACGGTTGTTTTCAATTTCGATAACGGTTACAGGGATTGAAACGCCATCTTCAGTGAAGATACGAGTCATTCCTACTTTTTTACCGACTAAACCAATCATTGTTTCAACCTCTCAATCGCTTGATGACCTGATTAACCTAGGCTGATCTGCACGTCTACGCCGGCAGCCAGATCCAGACGCATCAGAGCATCAACGGTTTTCTCGGTTGGCTCAACGATGTCAACCAGACGTTTGTGAGTGCGAATTTCATACTGATCACGCGCATCTTTATTAACGTGCGGAGAAATCAACACTGTGAAACGCTCTTTGCGAGTCGGCAGTGGGATTGGACCACGAACTTGCGCACCAGTGCGCTTAGCAGTCTCTACGATTTCCGCAGTTGATTGATCAATCAGACGATGATCAAAAGCTTTCAGGCGGATACGGATTCTTTGGTTCTGCATGAGACCAGAGCTCCAACTATTTTTTATAAACGTAAATGATCACTACTCGTACCCATTTCGATTGATGAGAGAGTGTAATCGTTCTGCATATAACTCCCCAATTGGGAGTATTATATTTAATGCAATATAAGATCTGCATTAGCTGATAAATCAGCCTCACTAAATCAGTGAGCCTGCGCATTATACTTGCCTGAGAGATGAAATCAAGCTGAGAATAAAAAATCATCGATAATAATTTGTTTCATTTTTCTAAATAAAAAGAAAAAGCAGCCGAAGCTGCTTCTAAAATTAATATTATTCTTCACTAAGAGAACAATGAGAGAGTGGTATTTTTCTCTTTATTATCATTAAACAAACGTCATTATTCTTCAATAATCTGCGCTTGAAGGTAATTTTGAATTCCAATCTTCTCAATAAGTTCTAATTGGGTTTCAATCCAATCAATATGCCCTTCTTCATCTGTTAATATTTCTAACATTAGGTCACGGCTGACATAATCATGAATTGAATCGGCATAAGCAATGGCTTCACGAAGGTCTTTTGCACCACCTAATTCCAACTCAAGGTCAGAACGTAGCATCTCTTCAACATCTTCACCAATATTGAGCTTGCCCAAATCTTGTAAGTTAGGAAGACCCTCTAAAAATAAAATGCGCTCGATATATTTATCAGCATGTTTCATCTCATCGATTGATTCATGATATTCCATGTCATTCAGACGGGTTAACCCCCAATTTTTAAACATACGGGCATGTAAGAAGTACTGATTTATTGCAACAAGCTCGCCACCTAATAATTTATTAAGGTGGGCTATCATTTTTTTATCACCTTTCATTTTTATGCTCCTTTGCTTCCAGTCTTTTTAGTGTAGACCGTTTAAACAATTAATGGAGAGGAAGGAATACTAAATTTTATTATGCAACTTTAGAAATTTGAGAATAAAGAGCGGGCTGCTCATTGTCGATGAGTTGACGAGCTTGACGTATGCATTTGCCACAACAACTTCCTACAGGAAGAATTTGTCGCAATTCATTAATCGTGCGAATTTGATGCTGATGGATAGTTGACAGAATTTTCTTATCGCTAACACCATGACAAAGACATACATACATAATAACAACCTCATTGACTACTCATCGCAGAATAGTAAATGATAACTATTATTATTTCAATTTCTATTTGAGCATTTATCACTCAATATACAAAAACAAAAAAGGGCATCATTTGATGCCCTCTTCAAGCAATAAGTTAGAAATTAACTTAATACTTTAGCAACAACACCTGCACCTACTGTACGGCCACCTTCACGGATAGCGAAACG
>NZ_JBEEUB010000017.1:0-26121 GCF_040139125.1 Proteus hauseri | reverse complement strand
TTTATTATGGTGATCCCCTGGGCGAAATGCGCCTGGTAAGCAGAGTTTTTGAAATGTAAGGCCTTTGAATAAGACAAAAGGCTGCCTCATCGCTAACTTTGCAACAGTGCCGAAAATCTCATATGATCAGAATTACAATCCTGTTGAAAAAGAAGTTACACCTTTTGAAAACTTCAAAAAAGTTCTAGGACGATCAGAAAAGAAAGAATTTTCTACAGACTTCACTTTAGTAGACAAGCAAGAAAAATTGATCAAAGCATATCTGCAAGATCACCGCCACCATATTGAAGATAAGCGGGAGATATACGGAATTAACTCGAAGATACATGCTTTAACTTCAGAGAATCGTACATTCACGAAGGAAGAAATTGTTACCGAGGTTCGTGCGAATCTTAAATCTAAATCTATTTTAGGTGATGAGATCGGTAGCATTAGAGGTATGAAAATTGCAAAAGGTGAGCTTCTCAAACTTGAGGAAGGGTTACAGATCAAGACTGGATTCTTTAAGAAAGAAACCTTTGAGAAGGGAACAGAATTAAAGGTTCTTGATGCCTACAAGATGAAAGATAAACCAATGATTAAAGCTCGAATCAATGATATGGAATATGAGATTCCATTTGAAAAACTTTCTGTTAAGTATTCAGATCGGTACTTCACAGAGTTTAAAGATCAGAGCGCACACCGTTTTACTGCCCGCAATAAAACTGAAGTTTATAGCGAGTACCGTGAGCAGTTATTGAAGCAAAAGATTACTGCACCGGAAGAAAATTTGAATGCTCCTAATCACAAGATGAAGCTGCAAAGCAATCTTAATACTACCCCTAGAAATACACCTAGAATCTAACTTCACCTGGCATAAGCAAGTGAAAATAACAAACCATAAAAGACTTTTTAATGAGTAAAGATGATCATGATAAATTTGTATTATTCCTGATAGTTGTAGGCTTTATCGTGTTAGTTGTTTGCGGTCTTGCGTGGCAGGGAGCAGGCATCTTTAACTTGCCTTTCACAGTGATGCTATGGACTATCATTAGATTAATTATCGTGGTATCGCTTGTATTTATTACTGGAAAATTCGGTCTATCAAGAGAGTTTACTTTCCCCGCAGCAGCAGTAGGTTTAGCTTTTAGTTTATTCCCTGTCCTTGATCATATTGCGTTAGGTTATTCTGCTAAAAATTTCTATGAAACCACTAATTTTATGGGGCAAACGGTTCGGGAATTTGGTGCCAGTAAAATTACGGTCTGGTGGGGTTCGATTTATGCCAAAATAGCCTATGCTAGCCTTGCAGGTTTAATTGGATATGGTGTTAAGGTCGCCACTGATGATTAAAAAAGAAAAACCAACTTGAAGTTGGTTTTTTTGGCACTGTTGCAAATAGAGATTTGAGTCGATGATGTTCCCTTTAAAAAGTACTTAGAGACCGAAAACCCTGTTGATTAGACACACTTCACCCTGAGGCTGACCATAATAAAATGACGATGCTTGTCCTTTACGTAGTGCACGCATGACTTCAATACCTTTAATTGTGGCATAAGCCGTCTTCATAGATTTGAATCCTAATGTGGCCCTGATGATCCGCTTTAGCTTGCCATGATCACATTCAATCACGTTATTTTTATACTTAATCTGCCTGTGCTCAAGGTCTGGTGGACATTTACCTTCCCGTTTTAACCGTGATAAAGCACGTCCATATGTGGGTGCTTTATCCGTGTTGATCACTTGTGGAATTTGCCACTTCTTCACATTATTTAAAATTTTTCCAAGAAAACAATATGCTGATTTGGTATTACGTCTAGAAGAAAGATAAAAATCAATGGTATCGCCACGTTGATCGACTGCACGATACAGATAAGACCATCGTCCATTCACTTTTACATAGGTTTCATCAATATGCCACGAGCTCAGATCTGTAGGATTACGCCAATACCAGCGTAAACGTTTTTCTATTTCAGGAGCATAACGTTGAACCCAACGGTAAATAGTCGTGTGATCAACATTCACACCCCGTTCGGCCAGCATTTCCTGCAGTTCACGATAGCTAATGCCATATTTACAATACCAGCGCACAGCCCAAAGAATGATTTCGCCCTGAAAATGCCGACCATGGAAAGGATTCATATGCTGCACCTTTAGCTAAAACAGTCTTCAGCTTACCATTCGTGGTTATTTGCAACAGTGCCATATATTGATAGTCATCACCTTAAGGTCGCAAATTCAATCAGAAAGCTTTTTATGGCTATTGATATTGTCTATGACAAAGAAACGTCGGTTATTGGACAGCAGATGACTACAAGTAGGAATGATCTTAAGGGTAAGGGTAAGCTCGATACTAAAGATCTAAGAGTAATATACCCATCTGAGAAAAACTACATTGTGAAGGAAGGCATTGTTAATTCGCAACGCTTCGAGTTCCATATGTACAATCGGGTATCCAATAATCTAGAAAATGGCCTTTTTTACTCGTCAGAAAGTGAGCAAAATAAACGACTAGAAGATGATTTAATAGAGCTTAGGGAATGGAATGAGAATAAATCAAGTTTGATAGAAAAAACAGGGCTTGAACGACTGATTAGCCCAATAGAGCAGACTTTAGCTAATTTAGATATAGATTTTAATACAAAGCTGAGTCATGTTAGCCTCAACATAAATTCAGATGCGAATGACTTTGTCAAAAAGCAGCCACAGTCAAATCGGTTACAATGGAGTTTAGCCAGTAAAAAGTGGAAGACCAGCATTGATAATCCGATTTACCGGCAAATAAAAAACACTGGAATAATTGATATCATGAAGTTTGTGAACAATGAAACGGGTTTTTTGTCTGTTTTTAATGCTGTCTCATCCAGAAAAAACACTCTAGAAGCCGATAATAATGATCTTCTTGCTTGTATCTTTGGTAACGGTGCAAACTATGGAGTTCACCGAATAGCGTCTGCGTCAGACCGAAGTATTGGCATACTACGTGACGTCAATGATATGTTTATTCGACCAGATACGACTGAAAAAGCCAATACAGTCATCTCGGATGCTATTGCTGACCTTTCTATTTTTAACTATTGGACGATAAACGAAAAATCACCATTTGGAAGTGTAGATGGGCAAAAGCATACTTGCCGAATCAATACATTCAAAGCACGTTTTTCAGCTAAATACTTTAGAAAGGGAAAAGGGGTTTCCGCAATGACTCTTGTATCTAATCATGTTCCATTAGCAACGACGATCATTTCACCTAACGAGTATGAAGGTCATTTTGCATTTGACCTGTTGTACAATAATGCCAGTGAAATACAACCAAAATCACTCGCAACAGATAATCATGGTATCAATAACGTCAATTTTGCAATATTGGATATATTTGGGTATCAATTTTCCCCACGTTATGCAAAATTCAAAAAAATATTTGATGGTTTGTTTGAAGTGGAACTGGAAGATGAGCAATTAATGATTAGGCTTAAAAAACAGTTTAACTTTAATCTCATTATGCAAGAATGGGAATGCATACAGCACATTATTTGTTCTTTAAGTCGAAAAACAACAGTGCAAAGTACAGTAATAAAAAAATTATCTAATTCAAAACGTAATAATAAGACATTAGCTGCACTTAGAGAATATGATCGAATCATCAAATGCATTTACATTCTCGATTATGTTGATAATAAAACGCTAAGACAATTTGTTCAGCAGGCCCTGAACAGAGGGGAAGCTTATCATCAGTTGAGAAGAGCCATTGCATCTGTTAATGGAAATCAATTCCGAGGTGGGGATGATTATCAAATAGATCAATGGAATGACTGTGCAAGATTAATAGCAAATTGCGTTATTTACTATAATTCAGCACTATTATCAGGCTTAGTTGATAAATTCGAAAAAGAAAATAATCAAAAAGCCATTGATATTCTGACTAATCTGTCACCAGTAGCATGGGGGCACATCCTGCTAGGCGGTAATTATTCGTTTGAAGATAAGGCAGCTATCACAAATTTAAATAACCTTTTAGACGATGTCGACTTACTAAGTGATGATGACGAGATTTGATACTAAAACGTTATCAATCGCGTAAGTGAAGATAAAAAAAAGTATTCGTTTTATTCTGTCTAAATGAATGCTTTTTTATTTTAAATTCAATTAGATAATTATGATTGGTGGGAAGTTTGGGTGAAATGGGCGCAAAACCCCATTGCGAAGCAAAAGATAATCGGATAAAATGTAGCAATTCATATTCGTAAGCGTGGAGTAATCAGATGGGAAATTCCAAGTCAGCAGACAAGTAAGCCGCAACAACCAGTATTGTTGTTGCGGCGCTCTGTAAGGCTAGTCTCATCTGATTGCTGACGAGCAGACGTCGCCCGGTATTCCTTAATCGAGGGTTGATTCGTCATGACCACCACACGCCCCGCGTGGGCCTATACGCTGCCGGCAGCACTGCTGCTGATGGCTCCTTTCGACATCCTCGCTTCACTGGCGATGGATATTTATCTCCCTGTCGTTCCAGCGATGCCCGGCATCCTGAACACGACGCCCGCTATGATCCAACTCACGTTGAGCCTCTATATGGTGATGCTCGGCGTGGGCCAGGTGATTTTTGGTCCGCTCTCAGACAGAATCGGGCGACGGCCAATTCTACTTGCGGGCGCAACGGCTTTCGTCATTGCGTCTCTGGGAGCAGCTTGGTCTTCAACTGCACCGGCCTTTGTCGCTTTCCGTCTACTTCAAGCAGTGGGCGCGTCGGCCATGCTGGTGGCGACGTTCGCGACGGTTCGCGACGTTTATGCCAACCGTCCTGAGGGTGTCGTCATCTACGGCCTTTTCAGTTCGATGCTGGCGTTCGTGCCTGCGCTCGGCCCTATCGCCGGAGTATTGATCGGCGAGTTCTTGGGATGGCAGGCGATATTCATTACTTTGGCTATACTGGCGATGCTCGCACTCCTAAATGCGGGTTTCAGGTGGCACGAAACCCGCCCTCTGGATCAAGTCAAGACGCGCCGATCTGTCTTGCCGATCTTCGCGAGTCCGGCTTTTTGGGTTTACACTGTCGGCTTTAGCGCCGGTATGGGCACCTACTTCGTCTTCTTCTCGACGGCTCCCCGTGTGCTCATAGGCCAAGCGGAATATTCCGAGATCGGATTCAGCTTTGCCTTCGCCACTGTCGCGCTTGTAATGATCGTGACAACCCGTTTCGCGAAGTCCTTTGTCGCCAGATGGGGCATCGCAGGATGCGTGGCGCGTGGGATGGCGTTGCTTGTTTGCGGAGCGGTCCTGTTGGGGATCGGCGAACTTTACGGCTCGCCGTCATTCCTCACCTT
The DNA here is from genome assembly GCF_040139125.1 of Proteus hauseri. Lineage (GTDB taxonomy): Bacteria > Pseudomonadota > Gammaproteobacteria > Enterobacterales > Enterobacteriaceae > Proteus > Proteus hauseri_B. The sequence goes on along the minus strand of NZ_JBEEUB010000017.1, from coordinate 20,818 downwards.
CATCCTACCGATGTGGGTTGTCGCGGTCGGTATTGTCTTCACGGTGTCCGTTACCGCGAACGGCGCTTTGGCAGAGTTCGACGACATCGCGGGATCAGCGGTCGCGTTCTACTTCTGCGTTCAAAGCCTGATAGTCAGCATTGTCGGGACATTGGCGGTGGCACTTTTAAACGGTGACACAGCGTGGCCCGTGATCTGTTACGCCACGGCGATGGCGGTACTGGTTTCGTTGGGGCTGGTGCTCCTTCGGCTCCGTGGGGCTGCCACCGAGAAGTCGCCAGTCGTCTAACCGACGACTGGTAGCAGGCCCGCTCCGATGCGGCGCACTAACCATCGAAACCTCGTGAATGTCGGTATCCTGTCTGGCAGGATACCGCTCATTTCCCTTGTTCAGTTCATCGCCGTCGCCGAGCATCTGAATTTTCGGCATGCGGCCAAGGCACTTGGTATCAGCCAGTCGAGCGTCAGCGCGCGTGTGAAAGCGCTGGAGGATAACCTTGGTGTCCTGCTATTTGAGCGCCATGCGCGGGGCGTTCGGCTAACAGACGCAGGCAGGCACTTCATGGAGCGTGTCACGGCGGGTGTCGATCAACTCGATCACGCAGTGAAGACCGCGGAGTGACGGGCACTGGCTGGCAATGTCTAGCAACGGCAGGCATTTCGGCTGAGGGTAAAAGAACTTTCCGCTAAGCGATAGACTGTATGTAAACACAGTATTGCAAGGACGCGGAACATGCCTCATGTGGCGGCCAGGACGGCCAGCCGGGATCGGGATACTGGTCGTTACCAGAGCCACCGACCCGAGCAAACCCTTCTCTATCAGATCGTTGACGAGTATTACCCGGCATTCGCTGCGCTTATGGCAGAGCAGGGAAAGGAATTGCCGGGCTATGTGCAACGGGAATTTGAAGAATTTCTCCAATGCGGGCGGCTGGAGCATGGCTTTCTACGGGTTCGCTGCGAGTCTTGCCACGCCGAGCACCTGGTCGCTTTCAGCTGTAAGCGTCGCGGTTTCTGCCCGAGCTGTGGGGCGCGGCGGATGGCCGAAAGTGCCGCCTTGCTGGTTGATGAAGTACTGCCTGAACAACCCATGCGTCAGTGGGTGTTGAGCTTCCCGTTTCAGCTGCGTTTCCTGTTTGGGGTCGTTTGCGGGAAGGGGCGGAATCCTACGCTAAGGCTTTGGCCAGCGATATTCTCCGGTGAGATTGATGTGTTCCCAGGGGATAGGAGAAGTCGCTTGATATCTAGTATGACGTCTGTCGCACCTGCTTGATCGCGGCCGCGATAGCTAGATCGCGTTGCTCCTCTTCTCCATCCGCGTTCCAAGCTGCGGAAAGGCACCCATAAGCGTACGCCTGGTCGAGCAGGCGACGCGGATCGACGTCCAGCGCACGAGAGAATGCGTCCGCCATCTGTGCAATGCGTCTAGGATCGAGACAAAGGTCGTCTCTGTCAGCCGGATCGTAGAACATATTGGCGGCGCCAAAGCCCACTTCACCGACCAGACCGACGGGATCTATCACCAGCCAGCCGCGACTGGAGAACATGATGTTTTCATGATGCAGATCGCCATGTAGCCCACGCAGTTCCGAGGCATTGCTCATCATTTGATCGGCTATAATCGCCGCGTGGACGTAGTCAGTTTGACAACCTGCGTTTTGATCATCGCGCGCCCGCTGAAACAAAGCTGCAAAGCGATCCCGGATCGGGAGAAGGGCAGAAGGCAGGGGTTCCTCAGATGCGGCATACAGCTTCGCCATTAGTTCCGCTGCAATTTCGGTCGCCTGGTAGTCGCCGTGCTCGGCAACGATGTGAGAGAGCATTCGCTCCCCGGCATATTCGAGCAACATCAGATTGTTCTCACGACCGAGCAACCGGACTGCTCCCCTCCCATTGCGCCATACCAGATAGTCGGCCCCGCGCAGTTCATCAGCAATGTCTTCTATAGGTTTCAATCCCTTGACGATTGCAGGAGTCCCGTCTGGCAATGAAACTTTCCAAACGAGGCTGGAAAAGGTGTCCGCAATGAGAACAGGTTGCGAAACGTGCCAATGAGCAGGAAAAACAGGCGGCATGAACATCAACCCCAAGTCAGAGGGTCCAATCGCAGATAGAAGGCAAGGCGTTCGCGGTCGGGGGCTTCGATCCCCAATACATTGAATAGGACAGCGAAGGCGCGCTCTGCTTCATCTGGCGCTGCCCAGTTCTCTTCGGCGTTAGCAATCATGAGTGCCAAATCGGCATAGCGATCTGCTGTTCCGAGCCGCCCAAGGTCGATCAGACCCGTGCATTGAAGAGTTTTAGGGTCCACCATGAAGTTCGGCATGCAGGGATCACCATGGCAAACAACCATATCGGTGCGCTCTTGGTCGAGCCGCACCGGTAGCTCTCGTTCGACACGAGCCAAAAGATCGAGCTGCGGCGTACTCTTGTCCTCGTCCGGTAAGAAGTCGGGATTGACGGCATTGCGGGACACCACATCAACGGCGCGTCCGAACATTCGCGACAGCCTGCGCTCAAACGGACATTGATCAACCGATAGGCTGTGAACAGCGCCAAGTTGCTGCCCCATTGACGGCCACGCTTTGAGCAAATCCGCTCCAGACAGATCAGCCGCCGGTACTCCCGGAATTGCCGTTATCACCAAGCATGCACCCTCCTGTTCCTCCTGCCAGTTGATGACCTCGGGGCAAGCCACACCTCGACCTTTGAGCCAAATGAGGCGGTCACGCTCTCCAGCGAGCTCACCGCGGCGGGAAGCAGGTGCGATTTTCGCGAAGGCATGCCCGTCACCACGTCGAAAAACAAAATCACCAGATTCTCCGCCTCTGACAGGCAACCAGTCAGAATGCGATTCACCAAAAAAAATATTAGTTCGATTCAATGGAGGTTCCTTCAGTTTTCTGATGAAGCGCGAATATAGAGAAATATCCCGAATGTGCAGTTAACGAATTCTTGCGGTTTCTTTCAGCGCCGCCAATACCGCCAGCCCGTCGCGCAAGGGGCGCGGCTCGTGTGTGCGGATGAAGTCAGCTCCACCTGCGGCGGCGGCAAGCTCTGCAGCGAGTGTCGCGGCCCCGACATCCCCCGGACCACGGCCTGTGAGCGCGCGCAGAAAGGATTTGCGCGAAACAGACAGAAGCACCGGCAAATCGAAGCGCAGCCGCAATTCATCGAACCGCGCCAGCACCGAGAGCGAGGTTTCGGGAGCAGCCCCCAGAAAAAACCCCATGCCGGGATCAAGGACAAGGCGGTTGCGTTTGATACCGGCACCCGTCAGCGCCGCGATGCGCGCGTCAAAGAACGCCGCAATGTGATCCATGATGTCGCCAGCGGGTGCCTCGCGCCGATCTGCCTGCCCGTCTTGCACCGAATGCATAACGACGAGTTTGGCAGATGATTTCGCCAATTGCGGATAGAACGCAGCGTCTGGAAAACCGCGAATATCATTGAGATAGGCCACACCACGCGACAAGGCATAGGCTTGCGTCGCGGGTTGATAACTGTCGAGCGAGACGGGAATGCCATCTGCCTTGAGCGCGTCCAGCACCGGCGCGATACGCGCGATTTCTGTGTCGGACGAAACAGGCGCGGCGTCGGGATTGCTGGATGCCGGACCGAGGTCGATCACATCTGCCCCCTCGGCCATCAGCTTACGCGCCTGCGCAATGGCTGCGTCTGGCGCCAGATACCGGCCTCCATCGGAGAAACTGTCCGAGGTTATGTTGACGATGCCGAAAATGATGAGCGATTTATTCATGGGGGCTTCTATAATAATAATAATCGAGCATGAGTCTCATACGGATGCTCGGGTCGAAAGGGAATCCCCAGGCGAGTAACCTGTTTGCGGTGATCCATTAGCTGCAGGAGCAGAATAGCATACATCTGGAAGCAAAGCCAGGAAAGCGGCCTATGGAGCTGTGCGGCAGCGCTCAGTAGGCAATTTTTCAAAATATTGTTAAGCCTTTTCTGAGCATGGTATTTTTCATGGTATTACCAATTAGCAGGAAAATAAGCCATTGAATATAAAAGATAAAAATGTCTTGTTTACAATAGAGTGGGTATCGGAGACGAAGAAGGACAAGGTACATGCTGACCGATACCAAGCTGCGCAATCTCAAGCCCAGGGACAAACTCTACAAAGTGAATGACCGGGAAGGTCTCTATGTGGGGGTCGCCTCAGAAAACGGAATCTATGGTCACTCCCGTTTTTGCAACACCGATTTTGACGACAAGTTGGCTTGCTTGAATCTATCCGGCGTCTGAATGGGATTTTATTCCCGCGCCTCGATGAGTTCCGCGCCTGATGAACCTCCAGAAAATATACGGCTTCAATGAGCCTTTCCGTTTTACAGGTTCCTCAACAGGCCGGTGGGCCGTTAGTATCATCAATATCAGTATTCGCAAAACCAGATGAATGATTGTTTAAACTGGTGTATTTCTGCCTTTATGCTTCGTAAGTTTGCTGTCGCGCCGTCAGTGCCCAGGCTATTCTGGCCAGCTTGTTTGCCAGAGCACAGGTGACGACAAAGTTGCTTTTCCGACACAACAACTCCCTGACCCAGTCGGCCAACTTGCCAGACTGGTGTTCCAGTTTTTGTATGAATACCCTGGCACACTGAACCAACAAAGTTCGGATCTTTTTGTTGCCCCGCTTGCTAATCCCTAACAATGTCGTCCGACCTCCCGTGCTGTACTGTCGGGGTACCAGCCCTGTTGCCGCCGCAAAGTCACGGCTGCTGGCGTACTGCTTCCCGTCGCCAATCTCAGTTGAAATAGTACTGGCAGTCAGCGTTCCAACGCAGGGAATACTCAGCAAGCGCTGTCCAACCTCATCTTCGTCCAACTTTCGTTTCAACTGAGATTCCAGATCTTTAATCTGCTCAACAAGATAGTGATAATGCTGTTGTAATTTCAGCAGTAACTGGCTGAGATAAAGAGGCAAACTACTGTCCTCAAGAAGGGTACTCAGTCGACTAATAACGGCAGCACCTCGCGGAACGCTGATACCAAATTCCAGCAGAAAAGCATGCATCTGATTAGTTGTTTTCACCTTATCCTGAACCAGGGATTCACGGACACGATGCAGAGCTCGCATTGCCTGCTGAGATTCGGTTCTGGGCTGCACGAAACGCATAGATGGACGTGATGCTGCTTCACAGATAGCTTCAGCATCAACGAAGTCATTTTTGTTGCTTTTAACGAATGGGCGGACAAATTGCGGTGATATCAGCTTTGGAAAATGCCCTAACTCTTCCAGCTTGCGTGCCATAAAGTGAGAACCGCCACAGGCTTCCATCGCGATGGTTGTTGCCGGGCATGTCGCCAGAAATTCGATTAGCTTTGGTCGGGTGAATTTTTTACGGTAAACGGCCTTCCCACGATGATCCTGACAATGAATATGGAAAGAGTTCTTACCCAGATCGATACCAATAAGCGCAATGTTTTCCATGATGGTTCTCCGAATGAAAGCCTGTCCTCAGCATAGTACTGGGAAGGAGGGAGTGACCATCTCATTAAATAAAGCACGCTAAGCCGGTTGCAGCGGTCGTAGCGGCCTGAACTTGCCCGCGCCGATCTTGGCGCTGCTGCGCCAGAGGTAATCGCCGGTGAGGTTGATGTGCTCCCAACCGAGCGGCGACAGGTACTGCAACAGCGCGTCATCAACGGCATGGCCGTTGCCACGCAGCGCGTGCGCAGCCCGTTCCAGATAGACCGTGTTCCACAACACGACGGCAGCCGTTACCAGATTGAGGCCGCTAGCCCGGTAGCGCTGCTGCTCGAAACTGCGGTCGCGGATTTCACCCAGGCGGTTGAAAAACACTGCCCTGGCCAGCGCATTGCGCGCCTCGCCCTTGTTCAGGCCGGCATGCACGCGGCGGCGCAGTTCCACGCTTTGCAGCCAGTCCAGGATGAACAGCGTGCGCTCGATGCGGCCCAGCTCGCGGAGCGCCACGGCCAGGCCGTTCTGGCGTGGGTAGCTGCCGAGCTTTCGGAGCATCAGGGAGGCCGTCACCGTGCCCTGCTTGATCGAGGTGGCCAGCCGCAGGATTTCGTCCCAATGGGCGCGGACGTGCTTGATGTTGAGCGTGCCGCCGATCATGGGTTTCAGCGCGTCATAGGCGGCGTCGCCCTTCGGGATGTAGAGCTTGGTGTCGCCCAGGTCGCGGATGCGCGGCGCGAAGCGGAAGCCCAGGAGGTGCATCAGGGCGAAGACGTGATCGGTGAAGCCCGCCGTGTCGGTGTAATGCTCCTCGATCCGCAAGTCGGACTCGTGGTACAGCAGGCCGTCGAGCACGTAGGTCGAATCGCGCACGCCGACGTTCACGACCTTGGTGTGAAATGGCGCGTACTGGTCAGAAATGTGGGTGTAGAACGTCCGCCCTGGGCTGCTCCCGTATTTCGGGTTGATGTGGCCGGTGCTCTCGGCCTTGCTGCCGGTGCGGAAGTTCTGGCCGTCCGACGATGAGGTGGTGCCGTCGCCCCAGTGCTCGGCGAAGGGATGGCGGAACTGTGCGTTGACCAGATCGGCCAGCGCCGCCCCGTAGGTTTCGTCGCGGATGTGCCAGGCTTGCAGCCAAGCCAGCTTGGCGTAGGTCGTGCCGGGGCAAGACTCCGCCATCTTGGTCAGGCCCAGGTTGATCGCGTCGGCGAGGATCGTGGTCAGCAACAGGTTCTTGTCTTTGGCCGGGTCGCCCGATTTCAGATGCGCGAAATGCCGAGTGAAGCCCGTCCATTCGTCCACCTCCAGCAGCAGTTCGGTGATCTTGACGTGCGGCAGGATCATTGCCGTCTGGTCGATCAGCGCTTGGGCGGTGTCGGGTACCGCCGCGTCGAGCGGCGTGATCTTCAAGCCTGACTCGGTGATGATGGCGTCCGGCAGCTCGTTGGCCGTCGCCATACGGTTGACGGTGGCAAGCTGTGTTTCCAGCAGCGTCAGCCGGTCGTTCAGGTACCGGTTGCAGTCGGTGGCCACGGCCAGCGGCAATTCGCTGGCCTGCTTGAGGCTGGCGAATTTCGCGGGCGGCACCAGGTAGTCCTCGAAGTCCTTGAACTGGCGCGACCCCTGCACCCAGATGTCGCCGGAACGCAACGCGTTCTTCATCTCCGACAGCGCGCACAGTTCGTAGTAGCGCCGGTCGATGCCGGTGTCGGTCATGACCAGCTTCTGCCAGCGCGGCTTGATGAACTCGGTCGGCGCGTCGGCGGGCACCTTGCGGGCGTTGTCGCTGTTCATGCCGCGCAGCACCTCGATGGCGTCGAGCACGTCCTTCGCGGCGGGAGCGGCCCGCAGCTTGAGCACGGCAAGGAATTCCGGCGCGTAGCGGCGCAGCGTGGCGTAGCTTTCGCCGATGCGGTGCAGGAAATCGAAGTCCTCGGGCTGCGCAAGCTTCTGCGCTTCGGTGACGCTCTCGGCGAAGGCATCCCAGGACATGACGGCCTCGATGGCGGCGAACGGATCGCGGCCCGCCTGCTTGGCCTCGATCAGCGCCTGGCCGATGCGGCCGAACAGCCGCACCTTGGCGTTGATCGCCTTGCCGGACGCCTGGAATTGCTGCTGATGCTTGTTCTTGGCGGCGTTGAACAGCTTGCCCAGGATGCGGTCGTGCAGGTCGATGATTTCGTCGGTGACGGTGGCCATGCCCTCGATGGCAAGCGCCACCAGGGTGGCATAGCGTCGCTGCGCCTCGAACTTGGCCAGGTCGGCGGGCGTCATCTGGCCACCCTCACGGGCGATCTTGAGCAGGCGGTTCTGGTGCACCGACCGCTCGATGCCAGAAGGCAGGTCGAGCGCCTGCCACGCTTTGAGGCGTTCGATGTGTTCCAGCATGTGCCGCGAATTCGGTTTGACGGGCGATTGGCGCAGCCAGGCCAGCCAGGTCGTTTTGCCGTTGTCCCGACGCTTGAGCAGATCGTCGAGGCGGCGGCGATGCGCGTCCGACAGCGGTTCGGCCAAGGCATCGTAGATGCGCCGGTTGGCGCGGGTGATTGCTTCGGCGCTCGCCCGCTCGACGGCGTTGAGGGCAGGCAGAATGACCGACTGCTGCCGCAGGTGCTCGATCAAGGTGCTGGCCAGCACGATGCCCTTGTCGGTCTGCAAGGCCATCTCGGTCAGCAACTGGACGGCCTGCCGGTAGTGGCCCATGGTAAAGGGCTGGAAGCCGAACACCGTTTGCAGTTCGACCAGGTGCTCGCGCCGGGTCTGCTCCCGCTGCCCGTATTCGTCCCAGCTTTCGACGCTGACCTTGAGCTGGTCGGCGACCAGTTTCAACAAGGGCGGAAACGGCGGCTCATCGACGCCCAGGATGACACCAGGAAAGCGCAGGTAACAGAGCTGCACGGCGAAGCCCAGCCGGTTGGCCGGGCCGCGCCGCTGCCGGATGATGGAGAGGTCGGTTTCGCTGAACGTGTAGTGACGGATCAACTCATCCTTGGTGTCCGGCAACGCCAGCAGGCTTTCGCGCTCGGCGGCGGACAGGATTGAACGACGTGGCATATTTACTGATCCGTTCTCAAGTATTGATACAGGGTTTCGCGACTGATTCCGAATTCACGAGCCAGCTTGGTCTTTTGCTCGCCAGCCTCGACACGTTGGCGCAGTTCGGCAATACGCTCAGACGACAGGGATTTCTTCCTGCCACGGTAGGCCCCGCGCTGCTTGGCGAGCGCGATGCCCTCGCGCTGCCGCTCGCGGATCAAGGCGCGTTCGAACTCGGCGAACGCGCCCATTACCGACAGCATCAAGTTCGCCATCGGCGAGTCCTCGCCGGTGAAGGTCAAATGCTCCTTAAGGAACTCGATGCGTACGCCGCGCTGGGTGAGGCCCTGCACCAGGCGGCGCAGGTCGTCGAGGTTGCGCGCCAGACGATCCATGCTGTGCACCACGACCGTGTCGCCTTCGCGCACGAAGGCGAGCAGCCGTTCCAGTTCGGGCCGCCGTGTGTCCTTGCCCGACGCCTTGCCCGACGCCTTGCCCGACGCCTTGCCCGACGCCTTGCCCGACGCCTTGTCGGTGAACACTTTATCCACCTGGATCTGTTCGAGCTGCCGTTCTGGGTTCTGGTCGAAGCTGCTGACGCGGACGTAACCGATGCGCTGACCGTGCAAGGTATCCTCCTGAGGGAAATGTGTCAGGAAGAAATCTATGACCCTTGACGGCGTATGTCAATCAATTCGGAAGGCAACTCTATTCTGACGATTTAGCGCCGGATGGTCTGACGCCAAGTTAGGGTATGCCTCAATCTGACGGCTGCGAACCGCCAGGGACAGGCGCAATGTCAGATTCTGTCGCGGCCTTGGCGCGTGCCTGGAAGCGTTCATAGCAATCCAGCCCGCAGAAATGTTCGACGTATTCCGCGCCTTCCGGGGTGAAGGCGGCATCGAGCGGAATTTCTTTGCAGCATACGCAGCAGGTGGTGCAACTGGCAGTGTTCGGGGCGTTTGCGTTCATGGTGGTACTCCTCCAGATTGGTAGCGAAGCTCAAAGCTGCCCACTCTCGGCTGGCTGGGAAGCGGTCATGATCTTCCCTTGAAGGCCCGCAGCAGCCGCGTCACAGACAGGACAAACAAGCCGGTCAGCGTGAGGGCTGCAATACCCCAGTGCTCCCCGATGAACGCGCCGGCCGTCGTGCCGGCTAGCACAATGGCGAGAATCGGCAAATGGCAGGGACAGGTGAGCACGGCCAGCGCGCCCCACAAGTAGCCGGTGATCGGTTTGTGCGTCTCAGACGGCAAGTGCTCTGGGCTGTTCATGGCAGACTCTCCGCGTGCTGTGCCGGTTCGGTTGGCATGGCGGCCAGTTGCATTTCGAGGCTGGCCAGGGCCTCGCGCCGACGCTCGACGAGTTGCCGCAACACGGCAAGCTGCGCAGACGCACCGTCACCGTCCGCAGCATCCAGCGCCCGGCACAGCCGCGCCAGTGCGTCCAGGCCGATACCCGCTTCGAAGGCAGCCCGTACAAAGCGCAGCCGTTGCAACGCGGTGTCATCGAACAAGCCGTAGCCGCCCGTGGTGCACGCGACCGGCCGTAGCAATCCGCGCAGCAGGTAGTCGCGCACGATATGCACGCTCACCCCGGCATCAAGGGCCAGCCGGGACACTGTGTAGGCGCTCATTGAACACCTCCTTTTCCTCATCCGGCGCAGCACGAAAGCTGCTTCACGTCCTTGCTGAAGGTCTGCGCCGCGAGCTTCAGCCCTTCGACCATGGTCAGGTAGGGGAACAATTGGTCGGCCAGTTCCTGCACGGTCATACGGTTGCGAATGGCGAGCACCGCCGTCTGGATCAGTTCACCCGCTTCCGGGGCCACCGCTTGCACGCCGATGAGCCGTCCGCTACCTTCCTCGATGACCAGCTTGATGAAGCCGCGTGTGTCGAAGTTGGCAAGCGCACGCGGCACGTTGTCCAAGGTCAAGGTGCGACTGTCGGTCACGATCCCGTCGTGATGTGCTTCCGCCTCGCTGTAGCCCACGGTGGCGACCTGCGGGTCGGTGAACACCACGGCCGGCATTGCGGTCAGGTCCAGGGCCGCATCGCCGCCAGTCATGTTGATCGCAGCACGGGTGCCGGCCGCTGCCGCCACATAGACGAACTGAGGCTGGTCGGTGCAGTCGCCGGCGGCATAGATGTGTGGCGCGCTGGTGCGCATGCCTTTGTCGATGACGATAGCCCCCTGCGCGTTGACGGCGACACCCGCCGCTTCCAATGCCAGGCTGCGCGTGTTCGGTGCCCTGCCAGTGGCAACCAGCAGCTTGTCGGCGCGTATTTCACCGTGCCCGGTGGTCAGCACGAATTCGCCGCCAACATGGGCGACTTGGCTGGCTTGCGTGTGCTCCAGCACCTCGATGCCCTCGGCACGGAAAGCAGCTGTCACGGCCTCGCCGATGGCCGGGTCTTCCCGGAAGAACAAGGTGCTGCGCGCCAGGATGGTCACTTTACTGCCCAGCCGGGCAAAGGCTTGCGCCAGTTCCAGCGCCACCACCGACGAGCCGATCACGGCCAGGCGTTCGGGAATGGTGTCGCTGACCAGAGCCTCGGTCGAAGTCCAGAAGGGAGACTCTTTCAAGCCGGGAATCAAAGGCACGGCCGGGCTGGCACCCGTGGCGACCAGGCAGCGGTCGAACGCCACCACACGCTCGCCGCCATCGTTTAAACGGACAGCAAGGCGCTGGTCGTCCTTGAAACGCGCTTCACCATGCAGCACGGTGATGGCCGGGTTGCCGTCCAGGATGCCTTCGTACTTGGCGTGGCGCAGCTCATCGACGCGCGCCTGCTGCTGGGCCAGTAGTTTGCTGCGATCAATCGCAGGCACAGTCGCTGCGATCCCACTGTCGAATGGGCTTTCACGGCGCAAATGGGCGATATGGGCAGCACGGATCATGATCTTGGACGGCACGCAGCCGACATTGACGCAAGTGCCGCCGATGGTGCCGCGCTCGATCAGCGTGACCTTCGCGCCTTGCTCGACGGCCTTCAGCGCCGCCGCCATTGCGGCCCCGCCGCTGCCAATAACGGCGACGTGCAGTCCGTCCCCATCACCACCAGCCTTGTCGTCACCGCCCAGCCATCCCAGCGCCTTGCCAAGCAATCTGCCCCGCGCTGAAGTGGATGGGGCATCGGCGGGTGTGGCCTTGTAGCCGAGACCGGCCACAGCGGCAGTCAGCGCCTCTGGCGAGGTGCCGGGATCGGTGGCGAGTTGCGCGGAGCCGTTCGGGTAGGACACAAGCGCCGACAGCACGCCCGGCACTTTCTCCAGGGCTTCCTTGACATGTGTCGCGCACGAGTCGCAGGTCATTCCGGTGATATTCAAATACATTGCATCGTTCCTTTTCGTTTCGGCAACTGCCAATGCAGTTAGCCGTGTTTGGGTGGTAGTTCGCAGCGGCGGTTGGCCGGTGAGAGCAGATCCCAGATCGACACCCCGACCATCAAGGCCAGACCGACATAGAGGAGGTTCGCCGTCCACCAATTGCCAAAAAACAAGAGCATGGCCGCCAGCACGATGGCTGGGCCGACCATCCCGAGCAGGCTGCGGTGCCATTGCCGATGACTCAGCCAGCCCAGTGCATTCGCCAGCAAAGCCACGACTGCGAACAGCGGCAGCAGCTTGGAGATAAACAACCCTTCGTATTCCTGTAGAAAGCCTAGGCCGATGGCCGCGCCCAGGCTGGCGGTAGCCGGGAAACAGGCAGCGCATCCCATCGCGGAAACAACGCTGCCAAGCGCGCCCGCCTTGTCGGCAATGCGTGTCATCAGTCCCATGATCGCCCTAGGTTCGGGTTCAGTGGTTCACTGCTTGACGCTGGACGGATAGCCCGCGTCTCCGGTTGCCTTGGTTAGCTTCTGCACGCTGGTCTTGGCATCATCGAACGTGACAACCGCTTCGCGTGTCTCGAAGGTCACGTCAATTTTGCTGACGCCTTCGACCTTGGAAATCGCCTTCTTGACGGTGATCGGGCAGGCGGAGCAGGTCATGCCCGGTACGGACAGCGTGACGGTCTGGGTGGCGGCCCACACGGGGGCAACAACGGCAGCGAGGGCGAGGGCGAGGGCGGCAAACAGTTTTTTCATGATGAACTCCTGTGATTAATAGAAAAATAGCATGACGTAGGGAAATCCGAGCGCGACCAGGACCAGCGCGGCCACGATCCAGAAAATGAGCTTGTAAGTAGCCCGCACTTGGGGAATCGCGCACACGTCCCCCGGTTTGCAGGCTTGCGCCGGGCGATAGATGCGCCGCCAGGCAAAGAACAACGCGACCAGCGCTGCGCCGATGAAGATCGGGCGATAGGGTTCCAGAACCGTCAGGTTGCCGATCCATGCCCCGCTGAATCCCAAGGCGACCAAGACCAGCGGCCCGAGGCAGCAGGCCGATGCAAGAATGGCGGCTAGCGCGCCGGTGAAGAGCGCGCCGCGCCCGTTTTGTGGTTCAGACATACGCTTGTCCTTTCAAATTTGTATTGGATAGCTTAAGCTTACTTCCGTAGTTATGTACGGAGTCAAGCGATATGGAAAACAATTTTGAGAATCTGACCATTGGCGTTTTCGCCAAGGCGGCCGGGGTCAATGTGGAGACCATACGGTTCTACCAGCGCAAGGGCCTGCTGCCGGAGCCAGACAAGCCCTACGGCAGCATTCGCCGCTATGGCGAGGCGGATGTAACACGGGTGCGCTTCGTGAAATCGGCCCAGCGGCTGGGCTTTAGCCTGGACGAAATCGCCGAGCTACTGCGGCTGGAGGATGGCACCCATTGCGAGGAAGCCAGCGGCCTGGCCGAGCACAAGCTCAAGGATGTGCGCGAGAAGATGGCCGACTTGGCGCGCATGGAGGCCGTGCTGTCTGAACTGGTGTGCGCCTGCCATACGCGGAAAGGGAACGTTTCCTGCCCGCTGATTGCGTCACTACAAGACGGAACGAAGCTCGCTGCATCGGCGCGGGGGAGTCACGGGGTGACTACGCCTTAGCGTGCTTTATTTTCCGAATTCTGAGACGACCCCTTTTCGGTTTATGTTTCATCACGCCTCTCACCTTACGTTCGGTGCGATGCTGATGGCCATGTCCAGCTTTGGACAGACCTATTTTGTCTCACTTTACGGGCAGGATTTTCGTGAGGCCTTTGGGCTCACCGACGGCGGACTGGGCGGCCTGTACGCAATCGGAACGGTGATGAGCGCCATCACGCTGACCTGGGCCGGACGGCTGATTGACTACACCACGACCCGCCGCTTCACGCTGGCGGTCACCCTTTTGCTGCTCACGGCCTGCCTGCTGGTTTCCGGCGCACAGGCGGCGTGGATGCTGTGCATCGGGTTTTACTTTCTGCGCCTCGGCGGCCAGGGACTGATGGTGCATACCGCGCTGACCGCAACGGCGCGCCAGTTCCCCCTTGATGCAGGCAAGGCGCTCGGCGCCATCGCGCTGGGGCTCTCGCTGGCGCAGGCCGTTTTTCCTGTGATTGCGGTGCAGATAAGCGCGCTGACGGGATGGCGCGCTGCCTGGGGCATCAATGCCGGAATGCTTGTTGCCGGCGTGGGGGTCGCGCTGATGTTTTTGCCCCGCGGGAAAGAGAAGCCGCTGCGTACGTTCAGAAAGCGGGGTGAGGAGAAAGAAAAAGAGGCGCCGGTATGGCGAAACCGCAACCTGCTGCTGGCGCTGCCTGTCGTGCTGGCCTCCCCCTTTATCACCACCGGCTTCTTCTTCCACCAGGCGAGGCTGGCACAGGAGAAAGACTGGGAGCTGTCGTGGGTGGCGGTATGGTTTATTGCCTATGCCATTACCCAGGCGGTATCGCTGCTGTCGTTTGGCCCGCTGATTGACCGGCTCTCACCACGCAGGCTGCTGCCGTGGTTTCTGATGCCACAGGCCCTGGCCATGCTGGCGCTATGGCTCAGCAACGGTCAGTGGGTGACGCCTTTTTACCTGATTATGACCGGCGTATCGTCGGCCATTGCCTCAACGCTTGCCACCGCGCTCTGGGTACAGCTGTTTGGTCCGGCGCAGCTGGCCAGGGTGCGCTCGGCGGTTGAGGCAGGGACGGTGATTGCCAGCGGGGCATCCCCGGTAATCATGGGCGTGCTGATAGATAACCATGTCACCCTGCATCTTCAGGCCCTGTTCTGCCTGGTCTACATTCTTGGCGCCAGCCTGCTGGCCACCGGTATCAGGACGGATGCGCCGCAATAACGCGCCTTTACCTTCATACCCGTCATCCTCTTTCCCCTGTGAAGGCGGGCCTGATATCAGGCCCGCCTGTTTCATCGCAGCATCAGCAGGGGCTGACGGCTTTCAGACAGCATTTCCGTGGTGTGGCTGCCAATAAAGAATCGCCGTAACCGGGAGTGCCCGCAGGCCCCCATTACCGTGAGGTCGATATCATGGGCGTCCGCGTAGCGGCACAGCGCCCCGGTTACGGACTCGTCTTCCAGCAGGCGTGTCTCGGTCGTGATACCGGCTTCCTGAAGAACAGCCTGCGCATCCTGCAGGGCTGACATGTCACCGTTGACCATCACGATATGACAGCTCAGGCCGTGCAGCAGCGGGCTGACCGTCAGGCGCGTCAGGTTTTTACGGCTCTCACTGCTGCCGTCGTACGCAAACATCACCCGCGCCGGCGGCGTAAACGTCTCCGGCACAATCAGCACCGGGTTTTTCTGCAGGCGAATGACGCTTTCCAGATGGCTGCCTACCTGATTCTGCGTCCCGCGGCGCCCCAGCACCATCAGCCGGACTTCGCCCAGCTCCGCCAGGATTTCGTCCAGTGCGCCGTGCTTTTGCAGCAGCTGTGCGTCCGGCTGTCCGGTCTGCTTCAGGAGCTCCGCACAGCCGGCCAGCACGGCCTTACCCTGCGCCATCAGCAGCCGGCTGCGCTCACCCTCGACGCGGACCAGCGCTTCGGTCAGCTGCTCCCGGCTGTCAATACCAATGCTCCCGGTCAGGTCAGACACGGCGGGAGTCTCACTCTTTTCGAGCACGTGCAGCAGCGCCAGCGGCGCGCCAAGTTTACCGGCTGCCCAGGCAGCATACTCACAGACCGGCCGGGTTGACGGCGAGCCGTCAACGCAGGCAATAACGGTGTTATTCATGATGCTTTCTCCAGTAAATTAATGGCCACCCATCAGCTTTTCCACTTCTTCAGGCTTGTCATGCACTCCGAAGCGGTCAACGAGGGTGCGGGTCGCGTCATTCATACCCTTGATCTCCACTTCCGTGCCTTCGCGACGGAACTTGATAACCACCCGGTCCAGCGCGCTCACGGAGGTGATATCCCAGAAGTGGGCGTGCGTTACGTCAATCACCACGCGCTCCACCGCTTCACGGAAGTCGAAGTGGCTCATAAAGCGATCGGATGAGGCAAAGAATACCTGGCCGGCTACGGTATAGGTGCGGGTGTCGTCCTTCAGCTCAGAGGAGACCGCCATAAAGCGGGCGACCTTGGTGGCGAAGTTCAGCGAGGCAATCAGCACGCCGGTGAGCACGCCAAACGCCAGGTTATCGGTCGCCACCACCACCACCACGGTGGCCAGCATCACCACGCTGGTTGACAGCGGATGGCTGCGCAGGTTGCTGATGGAGCGCCAGGAGAAGGTGCCGATGGAGACCATGATCATCACCGCCACCAGAGCCGCCATGGGTATCCGGGACACCCAGTCGCGCAGGAACACCACCATCAGCAGCAGCACCACGCCGGCGGTGAGCGTGGAAAGCCGCCCGCGCCCGCCCGATTTGACGTTGATCACCGACTGGCCAATCATCGCGCAGCCCGCCATGCCGCCGATAAAGGAGGTGCAGATGTTGGCCACGCCCTGCGCCTTGCACTCGCGGTTTTTATCGCTCGGCGTGTCGGTCATGTCGTCCACGATGGTGGCGGTCATCATCGACTCCAGCAGCCCCACCACGGCAAGTCCTGCCGAGTACGGCAGAATAATCATCAGCGTGTCGAGGTTAAGCGGGATATCCGGGATCAGAAACACCGGCAGGCTGTCCGGCAGTTTGCCCATGTCACCCACGGTGCGCACGTCCAGGTGCAGCCACATGGAAATGGCGGTCAGCACGATGATGCAGACCAGCGGCGAGGGAATGGTTTTGTTCAGATACGGGAAGAGATAAATGATGCCCAGGCCCGCAGCGGTCAGGGCATAAACGTGCCAGGTGACGTTGGTCAGCTCCGGCAGCTGCGCCATAAATATCAGGATGGCCAGCGCGTTCACGAAACCGGTGACCACCGAGCGGGAGACGTAGCGCATCAGGCTGCCCAGCTTCAGGTAGCCGGCCGCCAGCTGCAGTACGCCGGTCAGCGCCGAGGCCGCCAGCAGATACTGCAGGCCGTGGTCTTTTACAAGCGTGATCAGCAGCAGCGCCATCGCACCGGTGGCGGACGATATCATTGCCGGACGGCCGCCGAGGAAGGCCATAACCAGGGGAATACAGAACGCAGAGTAGAGCCCGACCTGCGGGTCGACTCCGGCGATGATGGAAAAGGCGATCGCTTCGGGAATAAGCGCGAGCGCGACCACAATACCGGCAAGGACGTCACCACGGACGTTACCCAGCCAGTCCTTACGCGTCGAGGACAGCAGCATAGTCATTTCTCAGTTTTTGATTACGGTCAGCCCGTGAGGGCAAAAATTTTACGTACGAAAAAGCACATCCGCAGACGGGATGTTTTTGAGTGCGCGCCGAAGTTTATTCAGTGCGACAGAGGAGGGGTACGACTCAGGGTGGCGTAAGACGCATGGTGGTGTTTATCACTCCTTCACGGCTGACAGAGCAGCGCGGGTAATCAGAAAGACCGGATGAGAGACGTTCAGTACCGGCCACAAATGCCCGCCGGGCAGATGAACCACGGCAAAAAGCGCTTTTTACTCTACACGAATTGTTAACGGGGTCAACGCGCAGGGCAAAAACGCTGTTCATGGAATGCCGGTCAGGCGCATCCGGACGGAAAGTCCTTCTGCATGCTCAGGCTCGTCCGGCGTTCGCACATACATATGATTAAGTGAATATAAATTTGACGGAGAAAGTTTCACAGGTACACTCAGGTCAGTCACAATAAGGAGTCACCATGCCACCCGTGTCCCCCCTGCAGCTTTTTAAAAGCCTTTCCGACGAAACCCGACTCAGCCTCGTGCTGCTGCTACGCGAAAAAGGGGAGCTCTGCGTCTGTGAACTTACGTCCGTGCTGAAAGAAACTCAGCCCAAAATCTCACGGCATCTGGCTCTGCTGAGAGAAAACGGGCTGCTTACCGACCGGCGGGACGGAAAATGGATCCACTATCGTCTGTCGCCTCATATGCCGGCGTGGGCAGCGGCGGTTATCGAACAGGCTTATCTCTGCCAGCGGGATGATATCCGCCAGCTCAGCCGGCAGGCTGAACGCGATAACGCCACCACCAACGGCAAGCCTGTCTGCATTTAAAAATTTACCGGTATATATCTGGATTATCGAATATATTACGCATCGAAAATTTATCAGTCCGGTTTAACAGGCATTTGTATTCAATAGGAGCGGGTATGTTTCTGGCAGGTGCGATTTTCATCCTGACGCTGGTACTGGTCATCTGGCAGCCGAAGGGGCTGAGCATTGGCTGGAGTGCCGTCATCGGTGCGGCGCTGGCGCTGCTGACCGGCGTGGTGCACATCGGTGATATTCCGGTGGTCTGGCAGATTGTCTGGAACGCCACGGGCACGTTCATTGCGGTCATCATTATCAGCCTGCTGCTCGATGAGTCCGGCTTTTTTGAGTGGGCCGCGCTGCACGTTTCCCGCTGGGGAGGCGGCAGGGGCCGGCTGCTGTTCACGTATATCGTTCTGCTGGGTGCCGCAGTGGCGGCGCTGTTTGCCAATGACGGAGCCGCGCTAATTCTGACGCCGATCGTTATTGCCATGCTGCTGGCGCTGGGATTCACTCCCGGCTCCACGCTGGCGTTTGTGATGGCAGCGGGCTTTATCGCTGACACCTCCAGCCTGCCGCTCATCGTATCGAACCTGGTGAACATCGTAACGGCTGACTTCTTTACGCTGGGCTTCAGCGAGTACGCATCCGTCATGGTGCCGGTGAACATTGCCTCCATTGCGGCCACGCTGGTGATGCTTCATCTCTTTTTCCGCAGGGACATCCCGGTCACCTATGACCTGGCGAAGCTGAAGGCACCGCGGGAAGCCATCCGGGATGCACGAACCTTTAAGGCTGGCTGGGTGGTTTTGGTTCTTCTGCTGGTTGGCTTTTTTGCTCTGGAGCCGCTCGGCGTGCCGGTCAGCCTGGTGGCGGCGGTGGCGGCGTTTATTCTCTGGCTGGTTGCCCGCAAAGGACACGTGATTGACGCCGGCAGGGTGCTGAAAGGCGCGCCCTGGCAGATCGTTATCTTTTCGCTGGGCATGTATCTGGTGGTATACGGACTGCGTAACGCCGGACTGACTGATTACCTTTCCGCCGCCCTGAACCGGTTTGCAGAGCACGGCGTATGGGGCGCAACGCTCGGCACCGGCTTCCTGACGGCGGCACTCTCGTCCGTCATGAACAACATGCCCACCGTGCTGGTTGGCGCGTTGTCGATTGACGGTAGTAGCGCACAGGGCGTGGTGAAGCAGGCGATGATTTACGCCAACGTCATCGGCTGTGACCTCGGCCCGAAAATAACCCCTATCGGCAGCCTCGCAACCCTGCTGTGGCTGCACGTGCTGGCACAGAAAAACATCACCATCAGCTGGGGCTATTACTTCCGCGTGGGCATCGTGATGACCCTGCCGGTGCTTTTTGTCACGCTGGCCGCGCTGGCCCTGCGCCTGTCTGTTTAACTTTAACCCCGGGGCTGCGCCCGTGCAGCCCCTTTACGGAGTACCGCTTATGACTGACATTACCATTTACCACAACCCGGCCTGCGGGACATCCCGCAATACCCTGGCGCTTATCCGTAACAGCGGCGCCGAACCCACGGTTATTCTGTATCTGGAAACGCCGCCGTCACGCGATGAGCTGAAGAAGCTGATTGCGGATATGGGCATCGGCGTGCGCGACCTGCTGCGCAAAAATACCGAACCGTACGAACAGCTCGGCCTGGCAGAAGACCGCTTCAGCAATGACGAACTGCTCGATGCCATGCTGGCTCATCCGATCCTCATTAATCGCCCGGTGGTAGTGACACCGCTCGGCACGAAGCTGTGCCGTCCCTCCGAAGTGGTTCTGGACATACTGCCGGACCCGCAGCAGGGCGCGTTTACCAAAGAGGACGGCGAAGCCGTCATTGATGAGCACGGGAACCGCGTCAGCCACTGATTTTTTACCAGGCTGCGGGCATAACAGTGTGGAAAAAGCCGGCATCTGCCGGCTTTTTTATATGCTGCGCTGGTTGACCCGCTCAGAAAGCTGCGCGGCACTCTCTTTCCTTTCGCTGTAGCGGTCGGTGAGATAATCACTGCGACCGCGCGTCAGCAGGGTGAACTTCATCAGTTCCTCCATGACGTCCACTATGCGGTCATAATACGAAGAAGGCTTCATGCGGCCATCCTCATCAAACTCGGCCCAGGCTTTTGCCACGGATGACTGATTCGGGATGGTGATCATCCGCATCCAGCGTCCAAGAATACGCATCTGATTTACAGCGTTGAACGACTGTGAGCCGCCGCTGACCTGCATGACGGCCAGGGTTTTTCCCTGTGACGGGCGGACCGCGCCTGACGTCAGCGGTATCCAGTCAATCTGGGCCTTCATGATGCCGGTCATGGCCCCGTGACGCTCCGGAGAGCACCAGACCATGCCTTCCGACCAGAGAACCAGCTCCCGCAGCTCAGCCACTTTCGGGTGCGTCTCCGGCGCATCATCGGGCAGTGGCAGGCCGGACGGGTTGAAAATTTTCACCTCCGCGCCCATGGCCGTCAGCAGCCGGGCACCTTCTTCCGTTGTCAGCCGGCTGTAAGAGCGCGCCCGCAGCGAGCCGTAGAGCATCAGGATGCGGGGCGGATGCGTTATCTCTCTGGCCTTCAGCTTATCTTCCGTCAGCGGCGCGTCCAGGAGGGCCGGATCGATATTTTTCAGGGCATCAGTCAGGTTGTTCACAATGGGGTCTCTTCGGGAGTCTTTGCGGGTGACAGACTGCAGCTGCCGCCTGCGCAGCATTCTTCTGTCAGAAAGGCCATCAATTGCTCAAGCTGCGCATAGCAGGGCCTGCAGAACAGGGTACGACTCTGCCGTTCCTGGCTTATGAGTCCAGCGGGCACTGTTGCAAAGTTAGCGATGAGGCAGCCTTTTGTCTTATTCAAAGGCCTTACATTTCAAAAACTCTGCTTACCAGGCGCATTTCGCCCAGGGGATCACCATAATAAA
>NZ_JBEEUB010000016.1:0-30425 GCF_040139125.1 Proteus hauseri | reverse complement strand
AAGGCTTTCCACTTTATTTTTCTGTTCTCTCGGCTAACTCACTTAGCGTGGTTTGCCGTGACAACGAGGACGCATTATAGGGAGTTTTCTGAGGCTGGCAATAGTTTTTTTAATAAAAAAAATCGTTTGCTTAATTCCACAGCAAAACCCCCACTTATACCACCTTATCAACAATTTTATCCACAGACTGATGTTCCACTCAAATTTTGAATGCCAAACGCAAACGATTGCGTTATTATACACACTAAATAAGTTAGATTGATTTTGTGTTCCGCTTCTGAAATGTTAGTTAAGCAAACACAATTTCACTGTATTAATGTGATTTAACTTCATCATTACTACCGTAATACAAAAACCAAGGGATAAAACTCATGCAACATCTTCGTCCTATCCGCCGTGCACTATTAAGCGTGTCAGATAAAGCTGGCATTTTAGAATTTGCTAAAGCGCTTGTTGAAAGAAATGTAGAACTCTTATCGACTGGTGGAACTGCACGCCTATTAGCAGAAGCAGGCTTACCTGTTATTGAAGTCTCCGATTACACAGGTTTTCCTGAAATGATGGATGGTCGAGTTAAAACATTACATCCTAAAGTACATGGCGGTATTCTAGGTCGCCGTGGACAAGACGATGCAATCATGGAAGAACACCATATTCGTCCTATCGATATGGTTGTTGTTAATCTTTATCCTTTTGCTAAAACTGTTGCTCGTGCCGACTGCACATTAGAAGATGCTGTAGAAAACATTGATATTGGTGGACCAACCATGGTTCGCTCAGCGGCAAAGAATCACAAAGATGTCACCATCGTGGTTAATAACAATGATTATGAAAAAGTCATTGAAGAAATGGATAACCATGAAAATAGCCTGACATTTGATACTCGATTTGATTTAGCTATTAAAGCATTTGAACATACAGCGGCTTACGACAGCATGATCGCTAACTATTTTGGGCAAAAAGTTGCACCTTATTACGGTGATACTTCTCAGCCTTCTGGTCTCTTCCCTCGTACCTTAAATCTTAACTATATAAAGAAACAAGATATGCGTTATGGTGAGAATGCTCACCAACAAGCTGCTTTCTATATGGAAGAGAATATAGAAGAGGCATCTATTGCTACTGCAACTCAATTACAAGGTAAAGCACTCTCTTATAATAATATCGCGGATACCGATGCCGCTTTAGAGTGCGTGAAATCTTTTTCCGAGCCAGCTTGTGTTATCGTGAAACATGCTAACCCTTGTGGTGTTGCAATTGCGAACACTCTCACACAAGCATATGACAAAGCCTTTAAAACGGATCCAACGTCTGCTTTTGGCGGTATTATCGCTTTCAACCGCCCGTTAGATGCAAAAACGGCAAGTGCTATTGTTGAACGCCAATTTGTTGAAGTCATTATTGCTCCTTCTATTAATAAAGACGCGCTACCTATTTTAGAAACCAAGCCCAATGTTCGTGTTTTAGATTGTGGTCAGTGGCAAGCAGCGAAACCTGCATTAGATTTTAAACGTGTTAACGGTGGACTCTTAGTACAAGACCGTGATTTAGGTATGATAAAAGAAGAAAACCTTAGAGTTGTCACACAACGCCAACCAAGTGAACGCGAATTAAAGGATGCTCTGTTTTGCTGGAAAGTTGCTAAATTCGTCAAATCAAATGCCATTGTTTACGCTAAGGATGATATGACTGTTGGTATTGGTGCAGGTCAAATGAGCCGTGTTTACTCTGCAAAAATTGCAGGAATTAAAGCAGCGGATGAAGGTTTAGAAGTTGCTGGTTGCGCTATGGCATCAGATGCATTTTTCCCATTCAGAGATGGTATTGATGCAGCAGCACTGGCTGGCGTAACTTGTGTTATTCAACCCGGCGGCTCAATTCGTGATGATGAAGTTATTGCTGCCGCAAATGAGCATAACATTGCTATGATTTTTACAGGTATGCGTCATTTCCGTCACTAATAGGATAGCAATATGAAGATTTTAATTATTGGTAATGGCGGTCGTGAACACGCCCTTGCATGGAAAGCCGTTCAATCACCACTTGCAACCCACGTTTTTGTTGCACCAGGTAACGCCGGTACAGCATTAGAAGAGGGGGTGGAAAATGTAGCAATTTCTGCCACAGATATTCCTGCATTAGTTAAATTTGCTAAAGAAAATGATATAGGTCTAACGATTGTCGGACCGGAAGCACCGCTTGTTATTGGTGTTGTGGATGCATTTAAAGAAGCGGGTTTAACTATTTTTGGTCCTACTAAAGGTGCTGCACAACTTGAAGGCTCAAAAGCATTTACTAAAGATTTCTTAGCTCGCCATCAAATCCCAACAGCTGACTACCAAAATTTTACACAAGTCGCACCTGCTCTAGATTATTTAAAGAAAATAGGCGCACCGATTGTTATTAAAGCCGATGGCTTAGCCGCAGGAAAAGGCGTTATTGTTGCGATGACCGAGATTGAAGCCGAAAACGCAATTAAGGATATGCTTGCAGGTAATGCTTTTGGTGATGCTGGTCATCGCATTGTTATCGAAGAGTTTCTTGATGGTGAAGAAGCCAGCTTTATTGTTATGGTTGATGGTGAGCATGTTATTCCTATGGCAACCAGCCAAGATCACAAACGTGTTGGTGATGGTGATACGGGTCCGAATACAGGTGGAATGGGTGCTTACTCTCCAGCGCCTGTTGTTACTGATGCCATCCACCAGCAAGTGATGGAAAAAGTCATTTATCCAACAGTAAAAGGTATGGCGGCAGAAGGTCATTGCTATCAAGGCTTTCTCTATGCTGGTTTGATGATTGATAAACAAGGTGTTGCTAAAGTTATCGAGTTTAACTGTCGCTTTGGTGATCCTGAAACGCAGCCTATCATGATGCGAATGCAGTCAGACTTAGTCGCACTTTGTTTAGCTGGCGCTAAAGGTGAGTTAAAAGGAAAAGACTCTATTTGGGATCCTCGTCCTGCACTGGGCATCGTTATTGCGGCTGGCGGTTATCCGGCTGATTATCGCCAAGGTGATGTTATTTACGGCCTACAACAAACTGAATCTACCACAGCAAAAGTATTCCAAGCGGGTACTACGTTGAATAACAAAGGCAAAGTTATTACTGCAGGTGGTCGAGTATTATGTGCGACGGCATTAGGTGATGATATCGAACAAGCACAAAAAAATGCTTATACATTAGCAAAAGATATTTATTGGAATGGTAGTTTTTATCGCCATGATATTGGCTATCGTGCTATTGCGCGTTTAAAAAAATAAGTTAAAGCGACAAAAGGGAGTGATTACAAACTCTCTTTTGTTGGTTCCCATTTACAAAAATCATGTTCAGCAACCATCAATAATTGGTTACCTTCTGGCGAATCAAGCCATGCTACATAAACGGGTTTACTCGAATTTAATGCCCTTCTTTTTAACCAACGCTGCTCTGGTGCTTCAAATGAGACATTCACTTTTTCGCCAGCACATGTTGTCATGCTATTTTGGCTCCAAACACCTTGTACTAAATTAACTTGCCCAATAGTTAATGCTTCACTGATTTCACGCTCTTTTGACGCAGAGAAAACCATGAATAGACGTTCATCTTCACTTAGTTGTCGTTTTTGACCTCGATTTTCTTGCTGCATAAAAATCGCTTCACCATGCTGATTTAAACGAAGATGCCAAGAAGAAGGATTGGTGGGATTTATAATTTCACTACGGATTTGCCAAAGTTTATTTTGGCGATATTCATAAAATGTGATGATAGTTTCAGGTTTTTGATAAAAGCTATACACACTCATGATGACTTGGGGCTCTGACGCTTGATTATTAAGACGCCATAACCTAACAACACCTTCGTCTGCAATATAACCTGTTGCAGAAAACTCAGGAAGTCGTGGGGTAGAAGAGCAGGCGCTGAGCAAAAATACTAATCCTATTGCTAACAGCCCCTGTTGTCCCAACAAAAGGGGAGTGACTCCCCCTCTATTGTTCATTCCGTTCAAAGGAATTATTTTACAGCGTCTTTCAGTGCTTTACCGGCAGTGAATGCAGGAACGTTTGCAGCTGCAATGGTAATTTCTTTGCCAGTTTGTGGGTTACGACCAGTACGCTCTGCACGGTGATTCACCTTGAATGTACCGAAACCAACTAACTGTACAGAATCGCCTTCTTTCAGAGCACCTGTTACTGAATCGATAAACGCTTCAATAGCAGCTTTTGCTTGAGTTTTTGTCAGATCCGCTTTTTCAGCAACTGATTCGGTTAATTCAGCTTTGTTCATAAAATAGTCCTTAAAGTATGTTTTATCGTTTGAAAAACATCTGGTGAAAAACTTAATTAGTATGTTTAAAAAATACTGATTAAGTAAAAACACCTGAGCCACTTCTTTTCGTTCCCAATGTAAAACATACACTGGGGTGATGTGAAGTCTTTAAACGTCGCTTTTCAAGCACTAAATCACGTTTTCCTGATTTAGTGTGTTAATTCTATACCGATATTGCTCATTCCGGCTTCGCGAAGATCTGTTCGCAGACCTTTTATCAGTTCAATATCTCGTTCTTCGCACTCAACCAACAGGCGATAAATTTCCCATTGGATATCAAATTCGTCAATAACGGCAGGGAGCTCTTTAAGCTCTTCCTCGCTCATTTCTCTTTCTGCTTGTGTCATTTCGAGTGCGGCAACAGTACCTACAGATACTTCACTTACTTCGATAGCATGGCTTAATGATTCTCCACTTAAACGGGAGTGTACAATTTCACTTAATGCAACACAGGCATCAATGGCGGGGTAAACACCATAAATATCAAATTGAGATGCGTCAGGAATAGCTTCTTCTAGCTTTTCCAATTGTGAATCAAAATTCACCTTGGCATCTTTTACCGTTAAAGTTTCCCAAACCAAATCGAGAATACGACGGTAAAGCATTGGATCGGTAAACCCTGTTTCACGGCAAAATACCTGATAGTTAGGATACATTCGCTCACACAGGCATGCCATAAACGTCAGGTGTTGCCAGCCTTCAAGCTTTTCTAGACGTAAATGGATTGGGTTCTTCAACATTCGTAATTACTCATTTTCTTAACTTAGCCGCAGTTTACCTGAAAATTCAGAATATCCACATATTTCCCGACTAATTAGAGCTTATTCTTATTCAATTGCTCAAATATTCGCCTATTTGAAGCAATCCCATCAGCCCAACGTGTAGGTTCAGGCAATCGATAGCCTTTCATACACCGCTCGACCCACTCTAACGCACTCTTCATACTCACTTTATGACCAGGAGAAATATAGAGAGGTTTGCATTTTTTCTTGCTCCGATAAATCCACCCTATTTGTTCATCTTTATCCATTAAGGTTTCATAACTTCCGACATCTTCACTTAATGATTTATCAACGCCACATAAGCGACTTTTAGCAACGCCAATAGTTGGAGTGTCAACAAGCAAGCCAAAATGGCTTGCTACTCCTAGCCTTCTTGGATGAGCAATACCTTGTCCATCAACAAAAATCAGTTCAGGTTTTTGTTTTAATGCCTGCCATGCCGTTAATAACGCAGGGCATTCACGAAATGAAAGTAAACCAGGAATATAAGGAAGTGATGTGGGGATACGAGCGATTTGATATTCAAGAATTTCAAAAGAGGGGTAGTGCAATATTACAAGGGCAGCGCGAGTGACTGCGCCGCCGTCTTCAAAGCCGACATCAGCACCCGCAATGTAAGTCGGTGCTGAAAATTGATCGGTTAAAATAATCTGTTGAGCTTTTTCTGTCTGCTCTTGACGCAGTTGTTGAGTATTAATCATTATCCTGATGATAAGGCTTTGATAAACGGTGAACCGCATCAATAAACGCCCCAGCATGTTCAGGTGGAACGTCTTGATGAATACCGTGCCCAAGATTAAAGACATGACCATTGCCTTTACCAAATCCAGCAAGGATGGTTTCAACTTCCTGTTCAATTCTTGCAGGTGGTGCATAAAGCATTGAAGGATCCATATTGCCTTGTAATGCAACTTTATTGCCTACTCGACGTCGTGCATCTTCAATATCAATGGTCCAATCTAGACCTAATGCATCACAACCTGTTGCTGCCATTGCTTCTAACCAACGTCCACCACCTTTAGTGAATAAAGTGACAGGTACTTTTCTGCCATCATATTCACGAATAAGACCATCAACAATCTTGTGCATATAGTGTAGTGAAAAGAGTTGGTAATCACGTCCCGTTAATACGCCGCCCCATGTATCAAAGATCATGATAGATTGAGCACCCGCTTTAATTTGAGCATTCAAATAGAGAATAACGCTATCTGCTAGTTTATCCAGTAATAGATGCAAAGCTTGTGGCTCGGCATACATCATTTTTTTAATTTTCGTAAATGCCTTACTACTTCCACCCTCAACCATATAAGTAGCGAGTGTCCATGGGCTACCAGAAAAACCGATTAATGGCACACTACCTTGTAATGCCTGACGAATAGCACGAACTGCATTCATCACATAACCTAATTCATCTTCAGGATCAGGAATAGGTAATTTTTTAATATCATCAAGACATTTTATTGGTGATTGAAAACGAGGACCTTCACCGGTTTCAAAATAGAGTCCGAGTCCCATAGCATCAGGAATAGTCAAAATATCAGAAAATAGAATCGCGGCATCAAGAGGAAAACGTCTTAATGGTTGCAGTGTGACTTCACACGCTAATTCTGTATTTTTGCACAATGAGATGAAATCCCCCGCCTGTGCCCGTGTTTCCTTATATTCAGGAAGATATCTGCCTGCCTGACGCATCATCCAAACTGGGGTGACATCAACAGGTTGGCGCAACAGCGCACGTAAATAGCGGTCGTTTTTCAACTCACTCATGACTAACTCCATTAACAGTAATAGGGCCGCAAAATAGCTTATATTGTAACATGTTGGAAAAATAACTGTTGGCAGACTGCACCTTTATTTAGTTTTTTGCTTCATCTTGGCGAATATTCGCTATCGTGTCTTCGATTAAACGTCGGGCTATCGTATCTGACGGTGGAATTTGAGGTAATTCATCATAACGATACCAACCCGCGCTGGTTAATTCTGATGGATCATGTTGTAACTCACCACCATCATAATCAGCCAAGAATCCCATCATTAAAGAGTGAGGGAAAGGCCAAGGCTGAGAAGAGACATAACGAATATTACGAATACGGATATTACTCTCTTCAAAAACTTCACGCGCGACAGCGTCTTCGAGGGTTTCACCGACTTCCACAAAACCAGCTAGCACAGTATAAAGTGGCGAGTGTTTATGCCTGACATGATGCGCTAATAAAATTTTATCTTGGTTTCTAATGCCCACAATAATACAAGGCGCAATTTGCGGATAATAGCGTTCATGACAGTTATCACATAAACAAGCCCATTCGCTTTCACTATGTCTCATTTTTGAACCACAGTAACCACAATAACGATGAGAGCGATAAAACTCTGCTAGTTGTACTCCTCTACCAACGAGTTTAAATAATTTTTCATCTTGAGAAGCAATAAGTCTAGGTGAGCACATATCGTTATCCATTTTGCCATGAATAAGCCAAACATTTTCACCTTGCCATTCACCAACAACTTTAGCTTGTTTACCTATTAGCCCCCAATCTTGAGCCAATCCAAAAGGCAGATCACCTTGTGGTAACCAAACTCGCCCACCAAGGCTGACAGTCCACCAGCCTTTTTCTGTTCCGGTTAATGTATATAAATGCATAACGATGATTCTATCCAAAATGATGATATAGACTAGAGGATACTCTCTTTAAACCAATTATCTCAATGTATCATGTAAAATCCTTATAATTCATCACTATTTTTTTACGAGAATATATAAAAATAATTAATAAGATAGGCGTAAAATAACTATGAATAAAATAATCTCACTCGCCATATTTGATCTTGATGAAACATTATTATGTGGCGATTCAAGTCGTTTATGGACAAATTATCTGTGGGATAAAAAAACCATTCAAGATCCGGCTTTTTTAGCACTTGATAAACAGATGATTTCAAATTACTACGCAGGTAAACTCAATATTGAGCACTATCTTTTTGAACATTTATCTTATTTTAACCATTTCTCTGTAAACACTATTAATCAATGGGTTAATGATTATGTTCAAACCATTATCAAACCATTGCTTTATCCTCAAGGGATCAAGGTTATTGCTCAATATCAGAGAGAAAACATTCCCGTTATTATTATTTCAGCCACCCTCTCTTTTCTTGTCCATCCCATAACAAAATTACTTAATGCAGATACTTCTATGGGCATTGATATGCAAATAAAGGGTGGCTATTACAACGGGAAAGTTGAAGGAACACCGACATTTAGAGAAGGGAAAGTGGCGCGTTTAAATCAGTGAAAAAAAGAGAATAACATTAATAATAGTTATATTTACTTTTATACTGACTCAAGTAATGACTTACCATTATGTTATCAAGCCGATGAGGTTATAACCATTAATGCAGATAATCACTTAGCCAAAATTTCAACAGATAATAGTTGGAAACAGTTACGTTGGAATTTAAATCAATAACAGATATCAGACTTGTAGTTTTTAAAATCTTTCATATACTGAACGTTCTTCTTGTCGGAGTGCCTAGTGTTTATAAGGTTGTTATAAACACAGGCTGAGACCGTTTATTCGGGATCCGCGGAACCTGATCGGGTTAATACCCGCGAAGGGAACAAGAGTGATTCGACCTTTTGATAGCTTCTACACGTATATTTTTTACACACCTATCTGTCGATACTCCCTGCGACCTCCAGACAAGCATTTTTCTCAATATCCACCCGACAAGCTACTAGCTTGATTGATATTTATTAGGAAATGCTATGTCCAAAAAACAATCTATATCTGTTAAAGATATTTCACCAACAGCAACGGCTATTTCAGAAAAACAGCGTCCGAGAAAAGAGCAGCGGGATGCGGCTCAGACATTTATCAGCACCATTCAAGGCGTCAGTTTTCCCAATTCAAATCGAATTTATCTTCAAGGTAGTCGCGTTGATATTCAAATTCCAATGCGTGAAATCCAACTGGCTCAAACACTAACAGGTGGCACAAAAAATGAACCTGTTTTTGAAGATAATGAGCCAGTTCCTGTTTACGATACTTCAGGTCCTTATGGCGACCCAACATCTCAACTCGATGTAAATCAAGGTTTAAACAAAATACGCCAACCTTGGGTTGATGAACGTAACGATACGGAAGTGTTAACACGACTAAGCTCCGATTTTACACAACAACGCCTTTCTGATGCAGGGTTAGAACACCTTCGTTTTCCTTTAAAACCAAGCCCTAAAAAAGCATTATCAGGAAAAAGAGTCACTCAACTACATTACGCACGAAAAGGTATTATCACCCCTGAAATGGAATTTATTGCTATTCGTGAAAATATGGGGCGTGAACGTATTCATAGTGAAGTATTGCGCCAACAACATGCGGGTTTTAGCTTTGGTGCTCATCTACCTGACAACATCACACCTGAGTTTGTACGCCAAGAAGTAGCGGCTGGTCGTGCGATTATTCCAGCCAATATTAATCACCCAGAATCAGAGCCAATGATTATTGGCCGTAATTTTTTGGTAAAAGTAAATGCAAATATTGGTAACTCCTCTGTGACCTCTTCAATTGAAGAAGAAGTTGAAAAGCTAATTTGGTCAACGCGTTGGGGGGCTGATACGGTAATGGATCTCTCGACAGGTCGCTATATTCATGAAACTCGTGAGTGGATTATTCGTAATAGCCCAGTACCAATTGGTACGGTGCCCATCTATCAAGCGTTAGAAAAAGTAAATGGCGTTGCTGAAGATTTAACCTGGGAAATATTCCGCGATACCTTACTTGAACAAGCTGAGCAAGGCGTTGACTATTTTACAATCCATGCTGGAGTACTATTACGTTATGTACCAATGACGGCAAAACGCCTAACGGGTATCGTTTCTCGTGGTGGTTCAATTATGGCGAAATGGTGCTTATCACACCATAAAGAGAATTTTCTCTATGAACATTTTCGTGAAATTTGCGAAATTTGTGCCGCCTATGACGTATCACTTTCACTCGGTGATGGACTAAGACCAGGTTCAATTCAAGATGCCAACGATGAAGCCCAATTTTCTGAATTACATACTCTGGGCGAGTTAACAAAAATTGCTTGGGAATATGATGTTCAAGTGATGATTGAAGGTCCTGGTCATGTACCCATGCAGATGATCCGCCGCAATATGACGGAAGAGTTAGAGCACTGCCACGAAGCACCTTTTTATACCTTGGGACCACTAACTACTGATATCGCACCGGGTTATGACCATTTTACCTCTGGTATCGGTGCTGCAATGATTGGCTGGTTTGGTTGTGCCATGTTGTGTTACGTCACTCCCAAAGAACACCTTGGTTTACCTAATAAAGAAGATGTAAAACAAGGTCTTATTACTTATAAGATCGCAGCACATGCTGCCGATTTGGCAAAAGGGCATCCCGGGGCACAGATTCGTGATAATGCGATGTCTAAAGCCCGCTTTGAATTTAGATGGGAAGATCAGTTTAATCTGGCGCTCGATCCTGAAACTGCACGTAAATACCACGATGAAACTTTACCTCAAGCATCAGGTAAAGTGGCGCACTTCTGCTCAATGTGTGGTCCTAAATTCTGTTCAATGAAAATAACCCAAGAAGTTCGCGATTATGCAGCAGGTATGGAACAGATGTCTCAAGCCTTTAAAGAGCATGGTAGTGAGCTTTATCATAGTGCAGAAATTGCGAATGTAGAGGTTGCTGATAATGAACAGATCCTCTAATACCCCCTTTGCACCAACAGAAAAAAAACTTGGACTTTACCCTGTTGTTGATTCTATAGAATGGATTGAACGCCTGCTAAAAACAGGCGTTACCACGCTTCAATTACGTATAAAAGATAAACAACCAGAAGACGTTGAACAAGAGATTATCACAGCGATAAAACTAGGTCGCCATTATCATGCTCGTATTTTTATCAATGATTACTGGCAATTAGCGATAAAACATCACGCTTATGGTGTTCATCTTGGTCAAGAAGATCTCGATATTGCTGATCTCGATGCCATTAAACAAGCAGGATTATGTCTTGGCATTTCCACTCATAACGAATTGGAATTAGAGAGAGCAAAATTATTACGCCCTTCTTACATTGCATTAGGGCATATTTTCCCAACCACCACCAAAGATATGCCTTCTCAACCACAAGGGATAGAAGCACTTCGTCAACAAGTTAAGCAAACACCTGATTATCCTACTGTTGCTATTGGTGGTATTTCATTAGAAAGAGTACCTGATGTAGTTGCTACTGGTGTTGGTAGTGTTGCCCTTGTCAGTGCGATTACCAAAGCCGCTGACTGGCAACAAGTAACTCATAAGTTGTTGGAATTAGTCGAGGGGAAACCATCATGCTAAATGACCATGAGTTTATGCGTTATAGCCGACAAGTAATGTTAGAAGACATTGGGTTAGAAGGACAAAATAGACTTCAGCAAGCCAAAGTACTGATTGTCGGTCTTGGTGGCTTAGGTTCTCCTGCTGCACTTTATCTTGCTGGTGCTGGTGTAGGTGAATTAATTCTTGTTGATGATGATGATTTGCATGTTTCTAACCTACAACGTCAAATTCTTTATCGTACAAAAGATATTCCTGATGCTAAATCAGAAATTGCTAAGCAGTCACTACTCGCCTTAAATCCTGATATCACCGTTACGGCATACAAACAAAGATTAAATGGCGATTCATTACCTGATTTAGTAAAACGCGTCGATTTGGTGCTCGATTGTACTGACAATATGCTCACTCGACAGGCTATTAATCATGCTTGTGTAAAACAGCAAACTCCTTTTGTCAGCGGCAGTGCGGTAGGTTTTAGCGGTCAATTAATGGTGTTTGAGCCCCCATTTACTCAAGGCTGCTATCACTGTCTTTACCCTGATAATAACGAACCACAAAGAAATTGCCGCACCGCGGGTATTTTAGGTCCTGTTGTTGGTGTCATTGGCACACTTCAAGCTCTTGAGGCAATTAAATTACTTTCAGGTTTACCAAGTTCTTTGAGTGGAAAACTGCGTCTTTTCGATGGTAAAAAACAGAGCTGGAGCACTTTACGCTTAACACCATCAGCCTCGTGCTCAGTTTGTCGGGGAATATCATGAACATTATAGTTAATGATGAATCTTTATCTCTGGATATGCCTGTCACTATCCGTCAGCTCCTTATTCAGTTAGAGCAGCCATCCATTGGGGTGGCACTCGCTATCAATGAAACAATAATTCCTCGTGATAACTGGGAAACTCATTTTATTAACGATGGCGATACTATTCTTCTCTTTCAAGCAATAGCAGGGGGCTGATATGTTAAAAATTGCAGATACGACTTTCACATCAAGACTTTTCACTGGCACAGGTAAATTCGCTACACCTATCGTAATGACAGAAGCTATTCGTGCTTCAGGCAGTCAGTTAGTTACCATGGCGATGAAACGTGTCGATTTAAGAAATGGTAATGATGATTTAATCGCACCACTAAAATCATTAGGGGTAAAATTATTACCTAATACATCAGGTGCAAAAACAGCACAAGAAGCGGTTTTTGCTGCTCGATTAGCCAAAGAAGCCTTTAATACTAACTGGGTAAAATTGGAAATTCATCCTGATACCAAATACCTACTGCCGGATCCTGTTGAGACCTTAAAAGCGGCTGAAACCTTAGTCAAAGAAGGTTTTGTCGTATTACCTTATTGCAGTGCTGATCCTGTATTATGCCGTCGTTTAGAAGAAGTTGGCTGTGCTGCAATTATGCCTTTGGGTTCACCAATAGGTTCAAATCAAGGGCTACAAACTCGCGATTTTTTGCGTATTATCATTGAGCAAGCCTCTATTCCTGTTGTGGTAGATGCTGGCATTGGCGCACCAAGTCATGCTCTTGAAGCGTTAGAGTTGGGTGCAGATGCAGTATTGGTTAATACCGCAATTGCGGTTGCTAAAAATCCTGTCTTAATGGCACAAGCATTTAAAACAGCACTCGAAGCAGGAGAACTTGCTCGACAATCTGGTTTAGCAACACCTCAGTCTCAGGCACAAGCCTCCAGTCCATTAACCCACTATTTAGGGGCATTCTAATGGAAACGTTTTCTGATTACTGGCAACAACTAAACTGGGACGATCTAACATTAAAACTTAATAGTAAAACGAATGCGGATGTTGAAGCAGCATTAAGCCATAATATACTTACTTTAGAAGACTTTATGGCGCTAATATCTCCTGCTGGTCGTCACTATTTAGAACCGATGGCACAACGTGCTCAACAATTGACTCGTCAACGTTTTGGTAACGTAGTTGGTTTATATGTTCCGCTTTATCTCTCTAATTTATGCGCGAATGACTGTACTTATTGCGGCTTTTCAATGAGTAATGCCATTAAACGTAAAACGTTAAATGAAAATGAGATTATTGCCGAATGCAAAAGTATCCGTCAGCTTGGTTTTGATAGTTTATTACTTGTAACGGGTGAGCATCAACGTAAAGTAGGTATGGACTATTTTCGTCAATATATTCCATTGATCCGAAGCCATTTCAGTTTATTGATGATGGAAGTTCAGCCATTAGCCACAGATGAATATGCAGAACTAAAAACATTGGGGATTGATGGTGTGATGGTTTATCAAGAAACCTATCACGAACCAACCTATCAATTGCATCATCTAAGAGGCAAAAAACAGGACTTTCATTGGCGATTACAAACACCCGATCGATTAGGACAAGCCGGTATTGATAAAATTGGTCTAGGCGCATTAATTGGGCTTTCAGATAGATGGCGTACTGACTGTTATATGGTTGCAGAACATTTACTATTTTTGCAAAAGCGTTATTGGAAAAGTCGTTACTCTATCTCTTTTCCTCGTTTACGCCCTTGTGCTGGTGGGCTAAGCCCAGCATCAGTTATGAGTGAAACCGAGCTTGTTCAGCTTATCTGTGCATTTCGTATTTTAGCACCTGATGTTGAACTTTCACTTTCTACTCGCGAATCGCCTTATTTTCGTGATAACACAGTGCCGTTAGCAATTAATAATATTAGTGCAGGATCTAAAACTCAACCCGGTGGATATTCAGATAGCCATGAAGAGCTTGAACAGTTTTCACCAAATGATAATCGCCATGTAGATGATGTAATTAGTGCATTAAAAGCACGAGGATTACAGCCTGTATGGAAAGACTGGGATAACTATTTGGGGCGTTAATAACAACATTGATTATAATTAGACAATTCGTTATTAAATATTAATAATACAAAACCGCACTTTTATTTATTTAATTAAAAATAATAAGCGCGGTTTTTATTATAATTAAAAAGTAAATATCCCTTGTGTGATATTTATAAAAATAGAAATGATTAATCATTCTTTTATCTTACAATAAAAATATATAAAAATAGAGTATGACTGTTTATTATTATAATTTATTCTGACTCAATAGGTACTTTGAGTAACCTTAAACTTGGTACAACAATTCAAACATCAGTCGCAGCACCTATAGCTATAGTGATATCAAACGTGCTCGTTGGTTTGGAGATAAAGGTCGCAAAATCTATGAATGGGATTACCAACACGGTGAAATCGAAGGCTATCGCGCTAGCGATGGGCAACATATTGGGGTATTTGATCCTAAAACAGGTAATCAGATTAAGCCTGCAGATCCTAAACGTAATATTAAAAAATATCTGTAGACTATAAGGAAAATAAAATTATGGGATTAAAAGTATATGTAAAATGGTTTGATAAAAAAATGAAAATTTTATTCATGATGAATACTCTATCGTTCTAGGTGATGACGATACTATTATTGAAGAAACTATTTCCCCGGATATAAATATTATAAATACAGGAAGTTTTTATGTTATTTCAGACTGGATCCCTTCTCTTCAAAAATACATAAATCATAAAATAGAGTTAGATAAATATGATTATCAAGTTGCATTTGAATATTGAGATAAATGGTAGTTAATCATTCAGTTATAAAATATGAATACTCCTCTTAAATGATAGAAAGGAGTATTCTATTTATAATAAACGCGTAAAGAGATAAAATAAAAAGTTAGTCTAATAAATTATTGGTATTTTATTAATTAATAATAGTTATTGATTATATTTACTATGCTACCACTAATAATTTAATTTCGTGTACACTTAAACCAGACATTCGTTCGATAAATGGAAGATCAAAGTTCTCTTTTAATAAATTTATTGCTAATTCTAATTGCACTGATTTTCTTCCTAATTCAATACCTTCAGTTTTTCCTAATTCAATACCTACAGATTTACCTAATTCAATACCTTCAGTTTTTCCTATTTCAAATCCTTCATCTACCCCTAATTTAAATCCTTTATTTTCTAATCTCCACGCGATATTCATAATTACCTCTCTGTGGTTATCTGCTTGTTCAGCTATTTTATTTATAACGAATTCAAAGTCTGATGCATCCATAATTGAGAATAAATATTGTACAACAGCAACGGTGTCTTCATCACTACAGTTTTTCTGATTTATTGCTTTTGATAGAAGCAAGGCAACTTTATCAAGATCATTACAACTATTAACATGTTTCATCGCAATTTCCATGACTGCCGCTTTCTTATGTGTCAGTAAAATATCATCATCTATTAAGGTCAAATCAATTAAAGAGAAATCATTAGAATAAAGTTGGTTAGCAAGTGAAGAAAGTGGAAAACATTCCATCCAATTTACAGGAAAAGGATAAGGTTTTTTCTTTCCATGATAAAACAGGATTGGAACAACCAGAGGCAAAGATTTATAACCTTGCTGTAAATGCTGATTCATGGTGCAAAACGCATAATGCATCATACGCCAAGCTATCATCTTATCTGGTCTAGATTGATGCTCTATCAGTAGGTAAATCGATATATCGTCTTCCTTGGTTTTCACTAAATATAAAATATCAGACATTCGAGAACGTAATTTGAGGTCAATAAAAGAAGAATTTTGTAATTGCAATGTCGAAAAATCACAATTGTTTTTTAATTCTTCCGATAAATGAATAAAGAAAAAATCTTTGGCATTACTAATATTCATCATAAAACGTTTAAATGCTGAATCATGAGAAGATATGGATATAGGTTTATTCATAGCTGACTCCATCTCAAAATAGGAAGGTCAGCTTACAGAAAAAAATATATTTTACTTAATGAAAAATCATCATAATTATCTGAAAATTATACGTTAGTTATACTATTTAAATAAATTTTTAAGAGAGTAACTGTCGATATTTATCAGCAATATTTATTATCAATGCCTGTTCGATATCAATAGGCTATTTAATAATCCACTAAAAATTTAATAATCCACTAAAAAATAGAGCGCATCTTATATACGCCCTATTCCTCTTTATTTATCGATTTTATTTATCGACAACAATATTTTCATTTACCACTTCGTATTCGTCATTACCTACCATTCTGGCAAATTTTTCTACTGAGTCAGTACTTAATGCATATAACCGTTTTAATGCATAAGGATTATCACCCAAACGTACTTTACCTTGTACTGTTGTCACTGCTAGTGACATACCTGCTGCTTTTGAAGCATCAATAGCTTGTTGGTTATAGCCACCAAAAGGATAAGCAAACGCATATTGATGTGGGTTTAGTAAACGCAATACTCGTTGTGAACGCTGTAAATCAAGCACTATAGAGTGATATTGACGACTAAAAATAATTGGTCTCTTTTGTTTATCTAATCGATGTAAAAAATGAGAATGTGATTGAATATCAAAAACATCACGGCTGGTTTTTAGCTCTTGCCAACTCATAAATTGCAATGAATCTGGAGCCCATTTCTGAGTTTTTGATTTTACTCGCGATGAGATTACAAACAATGTCGCTCGCTGATTATTCTCTTTTAAAATAGGATAAGCATAGCGATAAACCGATTGCAGCCCATCATCAAACGTCACCGCAACCGCACGCCCTGGTAAATTAACGTTCTTATTTAAATAACCAGCAACTTGATTAAGCGAAAGCGTTTCATACCCTGCATCTTTTAAATAATTCATTTGTTCTGTAAATGCAGCCAATGATGTAGTTGTAGATGTATGGCGGAAATTATGATTCTCTTCTGTTTTTAAAATATGATGATAAGTTAGTACTGGTATTCCTAAATCAGCGTTTACATCATGAGCAGAGATATAACCTAGTCTGTCACCTAAAGAAATCACAAACCAATTGATTTTATTTCCATTAACATCATCTTTTGTTGTGCGTGATAATACTGGGTAACGTAAATTAGATAAGAGTGCTGCAATTGGTGAACTCGATTTATCTTCAGCACTATAGACGGGTGTTATCTTTGTTGTAATCACATACTCATAAATAGGGTAGTCTACTTTCTTTGAATTATTTGATAAGAAACTTGCTACCTTATCTGATTGAATACGTGCTACATCTTCAAAATAACCATCTTCGAGATAGCCATTTTCAAGATATCCCTGCGCATTACCAAACTGTAATTTATGATAATCTCCAACGGACTCAGAAACATAAAAGCCTTGATTAGGATAAAGTTCAGCAACTGCTCTGAGTTGGTCACCAATAAAAGCATAGAGCGTTTTTTGTTGACGAAGTTGCATGAGTGTTGTTGGTGGTGTTGGTAAATCCCATTGAGCTTCTGTTGGAAATCCTCTTTCTGATGTATTTGCCCATGCAGTGCTAGTAAAAACAAAAAGTAGAATAATCAATCTATTAGTAATTACTTTTACCATTTTTTGCCTACTTATGTAGAACAGAAACAAAAAATGCCCTCACAATGGAGGGCATTTCAATCTAATCTAAATCAGATTTTATTCTTTAAAACCACCGAAACCAGCATTCAGTAGTTCTGCTAAGTTAGCAGATGCTTCATCAGCGCTGACGGTTGTTTCAGATTCATCAGTTGGTAACTGCTGATGACGACGCTTAATACGATCTTGATGGTAAGCAAAACCCGTACCTGCTGGGATCAAGCGACCAACAATAACGTTCTCTTTCAAGCCACGTAATTCGTCACGTTTACCAGCAACCGCTGCTTCAGTCAGAACACGCGTTGTTTCTTGGAACGATGCAGCTGAGATAAAGGATTCTGTTGCCAGTGATGCTTTAGTGATACCCAACAGGTCACGAGCATAAGTCGCTGGAACTTTTCCATCATCTTCAAGAACACGGTTCGATACTTTAACGCGAGCGTATTCAACTTGTTCACCTTCGAGGAATTCAGAACTTCCTGCATTCTCGATAGTGACTTTACGCAGCATTTGACGAACGATAACTTCGATGTGTTTATCGTTAATCTTAACGCCTTGTAAGCGGTAAACTTCCTGTACTTCGTTGGTGATATAGCGAGTTACCGCATGAACACCACGTAAGCGCAGAATGTCGTGTGGTGATTCTGGACCATCGGAGATTACATCACCGCGTTCCACAACCTCACCTTCGAATACGTTAAGCTGACGCCATTTAGGGATCATCTCTTCGTATGCATCGCTACCATCTAATGGAGAGATAACCAGACGGCGTTTGCCTTTCGTCTCTTTACCGAACGATACAATACCGCTGATTTCAGCAAGAATTGCAGGCTCTTTAGGACGACGTGCTTCAAACAGGTCAGCAACGCGTGGCAGACCACCGGTAATATCTTTAGTACCGCCAGATTCTTGTGGAATACGTGCTAAAGTATCACCTGCGTTGATTGCAATACCATCGTCTAATTGAACGATAGCTTTACCTGGCAGGAAGTACTGTGCTGGCATATCAGTATTCGGAATTAATACATCTTTGCCTTGTGCATCAGTGATACGCAATGCTGGACGTAAATCTTTACCGCTACCTGTACGCTCTGCAGAATCCAGAACAACCAGTGAAGAAAGACCTGTTAATTCATCAGTCTGACGAATGATAGTCTGACCATCAACCATATCAGCAAAACGAATAACACCAGATACTTCACTCACAACTGGCATGGTATGCGGATCCCAGTTTGCAACTGTTTCGCCACCATTAACCGCTTCGCCATCACCTTTAGATAACTGAGCACCGTAAGGTACTTTATAGCTCTCTTTAGTACGACCGAAATCATCAATAAGACGTAATTCAGTGTTACGAGAAGTGATAACTAATTTACCTGCTGTATTAGCGATAAATTTAGCGTTAAACAGTTTCAGAGTACCTTTATTACGTACTTGAATGCTTGATTCTGCTGCCGCACGTGATGCCGCACCACCGATGTGGAACGTACGCATCGTTAACTGTGTACCCGGTTCACCGATTGACTGTGCCGCGATAACACCGATAGCTTCACCTTTGTTGATGATATGACCACGAGCAAGGTCACGACCATAACAGTTAGCACACACACCAAAGTCTGTGTTACAGGTTACAACTGAACGAACTTTAACGCTGTCAACTGAGTTTTCTTCTAACAGGTCACACAGTTTTTCGTTAAGCAGGGTGTTACGTGGAACAAGAATATCAGCTGTGCCTGGTTTCAGAATATCTTCTGCAGCCACACGACCTAATACACGCTCACGCAGTGGCTCTTTAACATCACCACCTTCGATGACCGGAGTCATCATTACACCTTCGGTTGTACCACAATCGCTTTCTGTTACAACTAAGTCTTGTGCCACGTCAACTAAACGACGAGTCAGGTAACCGGAGTTTGCTGTTTTCAGTGCGGTATCCGCCAAACCTTTACGAGCACCGTGAGTAGAGATGAAGTACTGGAGTACGTTCAGACCTTCACGGAAGTTCGCTGTGATTGGGGTTTCGATGATTGAACCATCTGGTTTAGCCATCAGACCACGCATACCTGCTAACTGACGAATCTGTGCAGCAGAACCACGAGCACCGGAGTCAGCCATCATAAAGATGCTGTTAAACGATACTTGTTGTTCTTCAACGCCATCACGGTTAATTACAGTTTCTGTAGACAGGTTTTCCATCATCGCTTTCGCTACGCGCTCATTCGCCGCAGCCCAAATATCGATGACTTTGTTATAACGTTCGCCCGCTGTTACCAGACCGGATTGGAACTGTTCCTGAATTTCTGCAACTTCCGCTTCGGCTTCTGCAATGATCTCTGCTTTTTTCGCAGGGATTACCATGTCATCGATACCTACTGATGCACCTGAACGTGCAGCGTAAGCAAAACCGGTGTACATGATTTGGTCAGCAAAAATAACGGTCGGCTTTAAACCCATTACGCGATAACAGGTGTTAAGCATTTTAGAAATTGCTTTTTTACCTAATGGTTGGTTAACCAACTCATAAGGCAGGCCTTTAGGTACGATCATCCACAAAATAGCGCGACCAACCGTCGTGTCTCTTAAGCTAGTATTTGTAGTAACGTTACCTTCGCCATCTCTTATCTCTTCAGAGATACGTACTTTGACACGAGCATGCAGTGAAGCCAAGCCAGCACGATAAACGCGTTCAGCTTCTTTTGGTCCACTAAGCACCATGCCTTCACCTTTGGCATTGATGCAGTCACGCGTCATGTAGTAAAGACCTAATACCACGTCCTGTGAAGGAACGATAATTGGGTCACCACTAGCAGGAGACAGAATGTTATTTGTTGACATCATCAGCGCACGAGCTTCTAACTGTGCTTCTAATGTCAATGGTACGTGAACCGCCATTTGGTCACCATCGAAGTCGGCGTTATATGCCGCACAAACGAGTGGGTGTAACTGAATAGCTTTACCTTCGATAAGGATAGGTTCAAATGCCTGAATACCTAAACGGTGAAGTGTTGGTGCACGGTTTAGCATAACTGGGTGTTCGCGGATAACTTCATCTAAGATATCCCAAACAACCGCTTCTTCACGCTCAACCATTTTTTTAGCGGCTTTAATTGTTGTCGCTAAACCACGAGTTTCCAGTTTTCCGTAAATAAATGGTTTGAATAATTCAAGAGCCATTTTCTTCGGTAGACCACACTGATGCAGACGCAAGTATGGACCAACGGTGATTACAGAACGACCAGAGTAGTCAACACGTTTACCTAACAGGTTTTGACGGAAACGACCCTGTTTACCTTTGATCATATCAGCCAAAGATTTCAGAGGACGTTTGTTAGAGCCTGTAATTGCACGACCACGACGACCATTATCTAACAGCGCATCAACAGATTCTTGTAACATACGTTTTTCGTTACGAACGATGATGTCAGGCGCAGCCAGATCAAGCAGACGTTTTAAACGGTTGTTACGGTTGATAACACGACGATATAAATCGTTCAGGTCAGAAGTCGCGAAACGACCGCCATCAAGTGGAACCAGTGGACGTAAGTCTGGTGGTAACACAGGCAGTACAGTTAAGATCATCCACTCAGGTTTATTGCCTGATTGCATGAATGCTTCAAGTAACTTGATACGTTTGGTCAGTTTCTTACGTTTGGTTTCAGAGTTAGTTTCATTTAACTCTTCACGTAACGTTTCACACTCTTGTTCCAGATCCATGCTCTGTAACAAGTTCTGAACAGCTTCAGCACCCATCTTCGCATCAAATTCGTCACCGAACTCTTCTAGTGCGTCGAGGTATTGCTCTTCTGTTAAGATTTGACCACGTTCAAGGCTAGTCATACCGCCTTCAACAACAACGTAAGATTCAAAATACAGTACACGTTCAATATCGCGCAGTGGCATATCCAGCAGCAGACCGATACGGGACGGCAGTGATTTTAAGAACCAGATATGTGCAACTGGAGAAGCTAATTCGATGTGACCCATACGTTCACGACGAACTTTAGTTTGTGTAACTTCAACGCCACACTTCTCACAAATAACACCACGGTGTTTTAAACGTTTGTATTTACCACACAAACATTCGTAATCTTTTACTGGTCCGAAAATACGGGCACAGAAAAGACCGTCACGTTCTGGTTTGAACGTACGGTAGTTAATTGTTTCTGGCTTTTTCACTTCACCAAATGACCATGAACGGATCATATCAGGTGATGCCAGAGCAATTTTGATCGCATCAAACTCTTCGGTCTTGGTTTGCGCTTTCAGAAACTTTAATAAGTCTTTCACGAAATGGCTCCTGTCGGAGTTAGACCTGCCAGGCAAATGACCCCTGTCATTCACCCCTTTAATCCAGTGTAGTCACTGTTTGACAGACTGCCATTGCTAGCAGTCTGTCTTTATGGAATCCGTTATTCGTCTTCCAATTCGATGTTAATACCCAGTGAGCGGATCTCTTTCAACAATACATTGAAAGATTCTGGCATACCTGGTTCCATCTGATGGTTACCATCAACGATGTTTTTATACATCTTGGTACGACCGTTAACGTCATCCGACTTAACAGTAAGCATTTCTTGAAGAGTATAAGCTGCACCATATGCTTCCAGTGCCCACACTTCCATCTCCCCGAAACGCTGTCCACCAAACTGAGCTTTACCACCAAGAGGTTGCTGAGTAACAAGGCTGTACGAACCTGTAGAACGGGCGTGCATCTTATCATCAACTAAGTGGTTCAGTTTCAGCATGTACATGTAACCAACAGTTACTGGACGCTCAAATTGTTCACCAGTACGACCATCGAATAGCGTAATCTGACCAGAAGTTGGAAGATCTGCTAATTTAAGCATCTCTTTAATTTCCATCTCTTCTGCACCATCAAACACTGGTGTTGCGGTTGGCATACCTTTTTTCAGGTTTTCAGCCAGACGTAACACTTCTTCATCACTGAAAGTATCTAAATCAACTTTCTGACGTGGTGCCATACCCAGATCGTAAGCTTTCTGGATAAATTCACGTAACTTAGCCACTTCCTGTTGCTGTTTCAGCATCGCGTTGATCTTATCACCGATACCTTTAGCAGCCATACCCAAGTGGGTTTCCAGGATCTGACCAATGTTCATACGTGATGGTACGCCCAGTGGGTTCAGTACGAGGTCAACAGGATTACCGTTTTCATCGTATGGCATGTCTTCAATTGGGTTAATCTTAGAGATAACACCCTTGTTACCATGACGACCCGCCATCTTATCACCTGGTTGGATCTGACGTTTAACAGCCAGATAAACCTTGACGATTTTCAGCACGCCAGGTGCTAAATCATCACCTTGAGTGATTTTACGGCGTTTAGCTTCCAGTTTCTTCGCAAATTCAGCTTTCAGTTCATCATACTGTTCAGCTAATTGTTCTAACTGGTTTTGCTTCTCTTCATCAGCAATACCCAGCTCTAACCAACGTTCACGAGGTAATTTGTCTA
Organism: Proteus hauseri; assembly: GCF_040139125.1. GTDB lineage: Bacteria > Pseudomonadota > Gammaproteobacteria > Enterobacterales > Enterobacteriaceae > Proteus > Proteus hauseri_B. Next base: position 7,122 of record NZ_JBEEUB010000016.1, on the reverse strand, counting down.
ATTTCTCAGCTTCAATGCCGCCAGCAATCAGAACACCACGGATACGAGCGAAAAGACCAGCTTCAAAGATACGCAGTTCTTCAGTAAGGTCTTTTTTGACTTCACGTAACTGTGATTCTTCAATTTCTAATGCACGTTTATCTTTTTCTACGCCATCACGAGTGAAAACTTGTACGTCGATAACCGTACCAGATACACCATTAGGAACACGCAGAGAAGAATCTTTAACATCAGACGCTTTTTCACCGAAGATTGCGCGCAGCAGTTTCTCTTCTGGAGTCAGTTGAGTTTCACCTTTAGGTGTTACTTTACCAACCAGAATGTCTCCGCCTTTCACTTCAGCACCGATATAAACGATACCTGATTCATCCAGTTTAGATAATGCTGCTTCACCCACGTTAGGGATATCCGCAGTTATCTCTTCAGGCCCTAATTTGGTGTCACGAGACACACAAGCAAGCTCTTGAATATGGATAGTAGTGAAACGGTCTTCTTGAACAACACGCTCAGATACGAGGATGGAGTCCTCATAGTTATAACCATTCCATGGCATAAATGCCACGCGCATGTTTTGACCTAATGCTAATTCACCAAGGTCTGTTGAAGGACCATCAGCAAGCACATCACCACGTTCAACAGGTTCGCCTAAAGAAACGCAAGGTGTTTGGTTAATACATGTGTTCTGGTTAGAACGGGTGTATTTCGTCAAGCTATAGATGTCAATGCCTGCTTCACCAGCATAAGTCTCTTCTTCGTTAACTTTGATAACGATACGAGAAGCATCAACATACTGAACAGTACCACCGCGTTTCGCAACAGCAGTAACACCGGAGTCAACCGCTACAGCACGTTCCATACCTGTACCTACTAGTGGTTTATCACCACGAAGTGTAGGAACAGCCTGACGTTGCATGTTCGCACCCATCAATGCACGGTTGGCGTCATCGTGTTCAAGGAATGGGATCAGTGATGCACCGACAGAAACAATCTGTTGGGTTGAAACGTCCATGTACTGAACTTGGTCACGACTAAATAAGCTTGACTCGCCTCTATGACGGCAAGTAACTAACTCTTCCACAAAGTGGTTGTCATCGTCTAATACGGAGTTAGCCTGAGCAATGATAAAGTTACCTTCTTCAATTGCTGACAGATAGTGAATTTCATCTGTTACTGCGTTGTTTTCTACAACACGGTAAGGCGTTTCAAGGAATCCGTACTCATTGGTCTGTGCATAAACAGATAATGAGTTAATAAGACCGATGTTTGGACCTTCTGGCGTTTCGATAGGACACACACGACCGTAGTGCGTTGGGTGTACGTCTCGAACTTCAAAGCCTGCACGTTCACGGGTCAAACCACCTGGGCCTAATGCAGAAATGCGACGTTTGTGCGTAATTTCTGATAGCGGGTTATTCTGATCCATAAACTGAGATAACTGGCTTGAGCCAAAGAATTCTTTGACAGCAGCAGAAATCGGTTTTGCGTTGATCATATCTTGTGGCATCAGTGCATCAAGATCGCCTAAAGATAGACGTTCTTTAACTGCACGCTCAACACGCACCAGACCAACACGGAATTGGTTTTCAGCCATTTCACCGACAGAACGGATACGACGGTTACCTAAGTGGTCGATATCATCCACTTCGCCTTTACCATTACGGATATCAATCAGTTTTTTCATCACTTCAATGATATCGTCTTGGCTCAGGATACCTGATCCTTCAATTTCTTGACGGTTTAGAGAACGGTTGAACTTCATACGACCAACAGCAGAAAGATCATAACGATCTTCAGAGAAGAATAAGTTCTCAAATAGGTTTTCTGCAGCTTCGCGTGTAGGTGGCTCACCAGGACGCATCATGCGATAAATTTCAACTAACGCGCTTAAGCGATCATTGGTAGGATCGACACGAACAGTTTCTGAAATATAAGCACCATGATCTAAGTCATTGGTAAACAGAGTTTCAATCGTTTTATGACCAGCTTGACTTAAGCGAGCTAACACATCTAAAGAGACTTCCATGTTAGCAGCACAAATCACTTCACCTGTCGCTTCATCAATATAGTCACGAGCAACCACTTTACCTGCAATATATTCAACAGGTACTTCAATGCGGTTTATCTCTTCTTTTTCTAATTGACGAATATGACGAGCAGTAATACGACGGCCTTTTTCAACATACACTTTGCCGTTTGCTTCGATATCAAAAGAAGCAGTTTCACCACGCAGACGTTCAGGCACTAACGTCATCATCAGTTTATTATTGCTGATTTCAAACGTTGTTTTTTCGAAGAACAGATTCAGAATGTCTTCAGTGCTGTAGTTCATTGCGCGTAAAATGATAGTCGCTGGTAATTTACGGCGACGGTCAATACGGACAAAAAGGTTATCTTTAGGGTCGAATTCAAAGTCTAACCATGAGCCACGATAAGGGATAATACGTGCGTTATACAGTACCTTACCTGAAGAGTGTGTTTTACCTTTGTCACTATCAAAGAACACACCAGGGCTACGGTGTAACTGGGAAACGATAACACGCTCAGTACCATTGATAACAAAGGTACCATTATCGGTCATTAATGGGATTTCGCCCATATAGACTTCTTGTTCTTTGATGTCTTTAACGGTGCCTTCTGGCGCTTCACGTTCATAAATGACTAGACGCAGTTTTACACGCAAAGGTGCAGAATAAGTTACACCGCGGATCTGACATTCTTTAACATCAAAAACAGGCTCGCCAAGGCGGTAGCTGACATATTGTAATTCAGCATTACCACTGTAGCTTTGAATTGGGAATACAGAACGGAAAGCTGCTTCCAGACCATTTTGCCCATCAGGATCTTGCTCGATAAACTTCTGGAACGAGTCAAGTTGGATAGAAAGGAGATAGGGAATGTCCAGAACTTGTGGACGTTTACCAAAATCCTTACGAATACGTTTTTTCTCGGTATAGGAGTAAACCATAGGGTTCCTCAGCTCGCTGAAAAGTGACCCACTTTGCCGGCACTTAGTTATTAAGGACGACACGACATTCTGCTAACACTATTTTTTTGTAGGTAGGAAAAACAATATTTTCCATAATACTTATTGCTATTACTCTTAAACCATTTCATTGCATTGTTTTGACTACCGAGCTTTTGGAAAAACGTGGATCGTAGTCGTTAATGCAGTATATTAAGGCGTCAATAGCAAAAAATATTTAGGTAAAGAGGAAGCCAAAAAAGTGTGAAAAAGCTACTCTTACCTTACAGCGCAAAAAGGCTGGTGACCAAATAATCACCAGCCATCAGCCGTTAGGCTGCACTCTGGGAAGTTAAATTATTTAACTTCAACCTCAGCGCCTGCTTCTTCCAGAGCTTTCTTCAGAGTTTCAGCGTCGTCTTTGCTGATGCCTTCTTTCAGAGCTGCTGGTGCAGATTCTACTAAGTCTTTAGCTTCTTTCAGGCCAAGACCGGTAGCGCCACGTACTGCTTTGATTACTGCTACTTTGTTACCGCCGATAGCTTTCAGGATAACGTCAAATTCAGTTTTCTCTTCAGCAGCTTCTGCTGGACCCGCAGCAACAGCAACAGCTGCAGCAGCAGATACACCGAATTTTTCTTCCATCATAGAGATCAGTTCAACAACGTCCATTACAGACATTTCAGCAACTGCGTTTAAGATATCGTCTTTAGAAATAGACATAACAAGTGTTCCTAAAATTCAGAAAAAGTTTATACGTAAATAAAGCAACGAAGAAATTGGCTATTAAGCAGCTTCTTTCTGATCGCGCAGAGCAGCCAGAGTGCGAACCAATTTGCCTGCAGAGGCTTCTTTCATGGTTGCCATCAGGCGTGCGATTGCTTCATCGTAAGTTGGGAGTGTAGCCAGGCGATCAATGTTTGAACCTGGGATAAACTCACCTTCAAAGGCAGCAGCTTTAATCTCGAATGCTGGGTTCGCTTTAGCGAATTCTTTGAACAAACGAGCTGCAGCGCCCGGGTGTTCGAAAGAGAAAGCAATCAAGGTTGGACCAACAAATACGTCATTCAGTACATCGTAAGAAGTACCTTCAACAGCACGACGCAGCAGAGTATTACGTACTACACGTACAGTAACACCAGCATCACGACATGCTTTACGCAGTTCGGTCATTTTTGCTACAGTTACGCCGCGAGAATCCGCAACAACTGCAGAAAGCGCACCTTTGGCAACTTCGCTGACTTCAGCAACAATCGCTTGTTTGTCTTGAAGATTTAGTGCCATTAGCTTCTTGCTCCTGGATTAACCGAGTAAAACTCGGACTCACATCACTTATAACCACAATGGAAATAAGCGCTAAAACACGGTGAGCAGAATCCAGAATATAAAATTCTTTTTGGCTCTCTCACCGTCTACGCAGGAAAATTAAGTAATTACTTACACCTGCGGTCTTGGACGGGGTCTGGATAGGCCAGACTCCAACCGAATTGGGAAATTTAGTTATGTTCACTTAAACAAAAAATAGAACATAGCTAAACTCAAGGCGTCAAATTCTATACAAATTTGACGCCAAGGTAAAGTCTTTTATGACTTTGAGTCTAATCCAAGATTAAACTGTTGCGTTCAGACCAGCTTGATCAATAGCAACACCTGCACCCATAGTGGTAGACAGGCTTACTTTCTTGATGTAAACGCCTTTCGCTGCTGATGGTTTTGCTTTTTTCAGAGCAATCAGCAGAGATTCTAAGTTTTCTTTCAACTGAGTTTCGTTGAAATCAACTTTACCGATAGTGGTATGGATAATACCATTTTTGTCGTTACGGTAACGAACCTGACCAGCTTTAGCATTTTTAACTGCTTCAGCAACGTTAGGAGTTACAGTACCCACTTTCGGGTTTGGCATTAAACCACGTGGACCTAAGATTTGACCTAATTGACCTACAACGCGCATTGCATCTGGAGATGCGATAACAACGTCAAAGTCCATTTCGCCAGCTTTAACTTTAGCAGCTAAGTCATCCATACCCACTAATTCTGCACCCGCTTCTTTCGCAGCTTCAGCATTTGCACCTTGTGCGAATACTGCAACGCGAACTGAACGGCCAGTACCATGTGGAAGTACAGTAGCACCACGAACGTTTTGGTCTGATTTACGAGCATCGATGCCGAGGTTAACAGCAACATCAACACTTTCAACAAATTTAGCAGTAGCCAGTTCTTTCAGTAATGCAATCGCTTCTACGATGTCATACTGTTTAGTTACTTCTACTTTCTCACGGATGTTGCGCATGCGCTTGGTTAGTTTAGCCATCAGATTAATCCTCCACTACCAGGCCCATGGAACGAGCAGTACCTTCAATTGAACGCATCATAGCTTCAATATCAGCACCAGTCAGGTCCGCAGCTTTAGTTTCCGCGATTTCACGAACTTGAGCAGAAGTAATTTTACCTACTTTCTCTTTGTTCGGTTTACCAGAACCTGATTTCAGGCCCGCCGCTTTCTTCAGCAGTACTGCTGCTGGAGGCGTTTTGGTAACGAAAGTAAAAGAACGGTCTGCGTAAACAGTAATAACAACAGGAATTGGTAAACCTTTTTCAATGCTTTCAGTTTTAGCATTGAACGCTTTACAGAATTCCATGATGTTAACACCTTGTTGACCCAGAGCTGGACCAACTGGTGGACTTGGATTAGCCATACCTGCTGAAACTTGCAGCTTGATATAGGCTTGGACTTTCTTAGCCATTAATTAATTCCTCAATGTGGGTATATCGCCCGGCTAGGGCTCCCCGATTTTACTTTGTCTCGCGCAATTGCAAGACAACTCAAAACGAAAGGTGGAAAATTGTAGTTAACTTTCCCGCCTTTTGCAAGAAAAGCGATGTAAAAAGGTTTAACCTTTTTCTACCTGGCTAAAGTCTAATTCAACTGGGGTCGCACGACCGAAGATAGAAACAGAAACTTTTAGGCGACTTTTCTCGTAATCAACTTCTTCAACAACACCATTAAAGTCAGCAAATGGACCATCGCTAACACGAACCATTTCACCTGGTTCAAATAGTGTTTTAGGACGCGGTTTATCACCAACTTGTTGTAAGCGATTCATAATCGCATCAACTTCTTTATCACTAATTGGTGCTGGACGGTCTGATGTTCCGCCGATAAAACCCATCACACGCGGTACGTTACGCACTAAGTGCCAAGAGGCATCATTCATGACCATTTGGACAAGCACATAACCTGGGAAAAATTTACGCTCACTTTTACGACGTTGTCCACTACGGATCTCAACAACTTCTTCCGTTGGAACCATAACCTCGCCGAATGAGTCTTCCATTTCGTTTAACTTGATATGTTCACGTAAAGACTGTGCAACACGGCCTTCAAAGCCAGAAAATGCCTGAATGACATACCAGCGTTTTTTTGGAGAATCAGTCATGGACACCTCACAGGCCAGTAATAAATGAAACTAAACGAACCAGAATGCCATCCAGTCCCCAAAGAACTAATGACACAATAGCCGTCACAGCAGCAACAATTAATGTTGTTTGCAATGTTTCTTGACGCGTTGGCCATACTACCTTACGCATTTCAATACGAGCTTCGCGAGCAAAGGCTAATGTTGCCTTGCCTTGTGTTGTCCACAATGCGATCCCGCCTGCTGCTACGAACAAAGCAACTACAGCTAAAGCTCGTAAAGCAAGGTTAAATTCACGATAAAGATAGTTGCCACCCACAGCTACTGCCAATAGTAAAACGGCAACGATCCATTTGGTAATATCACCACCGCGTTTGCTATCTTGAGCTCCGCTATTCGCACTCATAAATTAACCTGTCACTATGATGTAAATAAATAGCCAGCTTGCCTCGCAAGAGCAAAACAAATCAGACTAACCATAAAATCAGCTATGATTGCATCTGACACAGCGTCATATTATCTATGACATTCGTATCTGCAAGATACTGGACTCGATTTGTTGTATCAGAGCCTATCTCACCAATAATTTCGTTAAAACTAGTGATGAGATAGGTTCTTTTTCAAACAACGCATAAAAAGGGCATCATTTGATGCCCTCTTCAAGCAATAAGTTAGAAATTAACTTAATACTTTAGCAACAACACCTGCACCTACTGTACGGCCACCTTCACGGATAGCGAAACG
>NZ_JBEEUB010000015.1:0-46870 GCF_040139125.1 Proteus hauseri | reverse complement strand
TTTAAGTGCCACGGTATTAGGGTTAAAACCAGATATATACTCTTTCTCACCCGCAGAGTTATACTGAGCACGTTGGCAAATGTCGGAACGATAAAGTACATTTAAAGGTAATGCCTCAATGCCTGCTGGAAGTTTAATCCCGACGGTAACCCACTCAGTATCAGCAGGGGGAGACAGTGTTTTATTTTTATCACTGCGAGGTGCACAGCCTTGAATAATAATGAAAAAAAATAAGAAGATCCATTTATAACGGTTCATATTCTTCTCTTGCCTTATATTTGAAACAAATAAGTTCAAATAACCTCCTGGATTGTAATTGAAGTTATATTCAATTAATACTTTTTAATTTATTAAAATTTAGTCTCCAATATTTGACTTTTTCTATAGTACCATCTGAATAATAAATAATAATATCTTTTTCTAGCTCTTTAGGCATGTCAACCCTCGTGATATTATCCTTATGATAGATAGGGGTGAATAATATATTTCTTTCATTATTGACTAATATATATTGAGATCTATTCCAATGGTTAAACAAAGTTATTTTTTTCTCATTTGATACTTTGTTATTAATAAATACCGGATAGTAATTCAGTTCTATTTTTTCATTTTTTATTAAATTTCTTATCAGTTCTGGTGGCCGAAAATTATGCTCCTTAAAGATTAAAATAAGTTTATCTGATGGTATCGTTTCAAAGTCACTATAAGTATTTAATGTTTTTTTGTAAACGATTGATATCCAAACTTCACTTAATTGCCATTGACATGAACCACCCCCATTAAGAGCAATTTTTGTTTGATAGATATTACTGTTACCCTGTTGTTTAAGTGCTACGGTATTAGGGTTAAAACCCGGAATATACTCTTTCTTACCCGCAGAGTTATATTGAGCTCGTTGGCAAATATCGGAACGATAAAGCACATTTAAAGGTAATGCCTCAATGCCTGCTGGAAGTTTAATCCCGACGGTAACCCACTCAGTATCAGCAGGGGGAGACAGTGTTTTATTTTTATCACTGCGAGGTGCACAGCCTTGAATAATAATGAAAAAAAATAAGAAGATCCATTTATAATGGTTCATATTCTTCCACTGCTTTATTTCTAAAACGGATAAGGGCATTTTCGCCTCCTGGAATTGATTTTGTGATATTAAGGGTACTTGAAACCAATTCTTGCATATTTAAAAATGATTTATCTCTTTCTAATTCTTCAGGAGAAATCCCTGCATTATCGTGTCTATGGCTGTTTTTCTCCATTTGCTCTATAAATTCTAGTCGTTTAAGCTTACGTTGTAATTGAATTTCAGGCCAAGACGCTTCTAATAATTCATTATTTAAATAGGGAACATACCTTCCAGACATAGAATGATTTTTAGGATTTGTGAAACTATCTAATAATGGATTGGTATTAGGGGGAAAAAGGCGTTGAACATCGTTTATACTATGTTCCTTCATAAAGACTTCTTGATTTAAATGTGCTTGTTGGTTTTCTAATTTTGCTATAGAAGGAACAAGAAAAAGTTTGATCTTAATAGGAAGCGGATATCTTAAAGTGCGGCAACTAGATGGATTGTTATCAATAGTACATTCTTGCCATTCAACGGATTGTGTTATTTTAAAAAAGCAAACTAATTCACCATGATGCCAAAAAGGATCTCCTGATATAGCACCTATTTTATCTAACGGAAGTTGAACTAAACCAGCCCAAATAAAACCAAAAGTATTACCCAAGTAACCAAATTTACCATATAGCCAGTTATCTAAATCGGCGTCAGGTGGAACACTGGTGATAGTATCGGAATCATTAATATGTCGGTAATGAACAAAGCTTGTCATTGTTTGAATAGCTTTAGCTGAAAAAATACGCGGCATACCATAGGTATATAGTAAAGGGTTGTAATCTTTCATTTCAGCGGCATAAGCTAGACCAAGCGCACCGCCTAAACTATGTCCACAAATGAAAAGCTTTTTACCTCTCAATTTATCATTTATATTTTTAAATTTATCTTCAAAACTTACTTTCGATATATTATAGGCTTCTAAAAAACCCCCATGTATTTTCCCCTCAGAGGCAATCTCTTTAGGGCAAATACTTGGAGCATAACTAACATCAGTAAGCCAATCGGGAAACTCCTGTGTCCCTCGCCAAGAAACAATAATATGTTGTTTATTTTCAACATAAAAAAGTTGCGTATTACCGACAGAAGTAGCTGCTTGGCGAGTATCCATAAAAATAGGAGGATAGTAACGTTCACTAAATGGAACATCATTAACTACGGTATAGGGCATAATCGTGGATTTTGTGAGTTGTGGAATAGTCGATAAATCTTGAAAATCATGATTGAAAAATTTAAGTAAATCAGGTTCATCAAGGTAGGATAAATCAGATATAACAGCGAGATTATAGGCATTAACTAGGGAATATTCAGGAATATGATGAAGAATTAATGACCATGCACGAAAAGGGCAAACTTCAATAATATGACGCTTATCTAACTGTTGATCGGATATTTTATATCCATCAAATTTATTTCCATTTGGGAAGTGATAAAAAGGTAATTCTTTTTCATTCCAATTTTCAATGACAGGCGCTTGATTACATAGTTCCCCAATTTTTGCATAGTGATAAATATGGTTCTTATCTGTATAATATTTGACTGTTGAACTTTCATCGTATCGGCTTAATCTAAGTTGTCGTTTTTCCATTTCATCAGCAAATGTCTGAGCTTCTAGAAAAAGAGAAAGTTCCAGTTTATGTAAATTTTTAATGGAAATTATTCCATCTTTATCACTTTTTCCTTTATAAATCTTATTATGTCCACAACGGGTTGATTCATTTTCAGCATACCATGATATACCAGAAATAGGCTTGTTTAACTCATCAACGAGTTGTATTTCAATATAATATTTTCTTTGATTTTTATTAATAGCAACAGTTTTGGAATTACAAGCTGATGAGGTATTGTTTGAAAACATGCAAATCTCCTTATAATCTTTATTTTCTCATTCTTACTTTTATAATTAAATATGAAATCACCTCTCCAAGAATAAAAATTAAACTGAGTGATCTAAAGATAAAAGAAAACATTTGTTGTGTGCGTTCCTCGTTATCATAATTAATACCATTGTAAAATAATAAAATGTATTTATCATACAGATAATTAGATAGCCCAGGAATAGTGGCTAAGAAAATAGTAATAGTGGCTCCAGTTAAAAATGAAAGTAATATATTATATTTAATTATGGTGATGTGTTTTTGTTTAATTATAACTTTGTATATTGCTATGTTTAACAATAGAATGAAAACTATAAGCAAGATAAAGGAATGGCTGGGGTTTGATGTTGGAAGTTTATCTAATACTATATTTACTATACCATTTTTTTGAAAACCATCTAACGATAGAAATAAAATTAGTGTATAAAATGAGGTAATTAGTATGGATAAAAAAATTAAAAATCGCTTAATCATAATACCTCCCAAAAAAGAATTTTTTTTGCTTTTTTAAGAGAGGTGATACGATTACTTGAGCCAAATAAATTGGTAATACTTTCTGTAAAATCAGGAAATGTTACTCTAAAAAAAGAGCCTATTGTTCCACTACCTGCTAATTCGCCTTTATTCCATAAATCAATATGATCACCTGTTGCTATTTTTTCTCCAGCCCGTAACCAATAATCCTGAAAGAATATAATGCCAGTTTTATCTGATATTACACTTTCGTATGAGCTCACAGTTAATTCTATTGCTTTAGGACAACCTGCAAAAGGTTGATTTTGTAAATAATCACTTAATTCTTGTGCCCTAATTGCATGTATACCTTTTTTTGTTTTATCGTCAGTTGTTGGGCAATACCAACAACGAGTACCACGAAAACTCCTCATGAGTATTCCACATTGGTACAGTGCTTCACTGACATGTATTGCACAATGATCTGAAAAAACATCATCCCTTGTTTTAGGATCTTTGTGCTCTATTGTTGAAGATGGATAGGCATCCCATAATTGCTCAAATTGTAAGACATTGAGTGTGATTGTTTTGATCGAATTTGAGTTCCCATTAGTTTTAGCCGTTGTTTCTTTATTGGGCATTTTCTTCTCCTTGTTCTATTTTTTCTAGTGCCTCATCTCCCCATAAAATTTGAATATCAGACTCAACAGCGGTTTCAATCCGCTCTGTCAAACCCTGATTATCTGTATATCCAAATAAAACGATGCCGCTATTTGATGTCATATAATAAGGATAATTAGGAATAGGTTTTCCTGTTGATATATTAGTTGCTTTGAATTGCTCATCGTGAATGGTATCAGGAAATTCAATTTCTAATGAGTTAGGATAAGACGTATAGATAGTTAGTGTTTTCCCATCTTTATCAGAAACTCCATTATATTCTTCTCCTTCCTCTGTTGTGATTTTATAAGAAGTGAAAGGTAATGGTTCTCCTGTTTGTTCACTCGTTAATAGATATTCACCACTAAAACCTCGAGGAAGTTCATTAATTGGAGTTGATAAGGAAGCCGCTCCCATTTTTTGGACATTCGATGATCTTAATAGAATATTTTTAGGACAACCCAGCTCAATGTTTCCATTTTTAAGCGTTATATAAGCATCGCCACAAGTTAAAGTAAGCTCTTGTTCAGCTTTAATAAGAACCTTACCTTGCTCACTACTTAATAATATATTGCTTAACGCAATGGCATTTAATTCATCATCCTGAGCCTGTAATTCTAATTTTCCTTGTCCTGCAAATAATTTCATTCCTGATTTTCTAGCAAACAAACTTATTTTTTCACTCGCTGTTGCTGTTATTGAGTTTTCTGCACTAATATCCGTATTATGACCCGATATGATCCCAATGCTCTCAACTCCAGAAGAAAGCATAATAGCTCTAGGGCTTAAAATACCGATACCTTTTGGTGCATGTAAAAGCATACCTGCGGAGGATAAATGTTTTAAAGTTGTATTTAAACTTGATTGGCTTTCTAAATCATTGCTACTGGCATGAGCTACCATAGCTGCTTTTTGTAGATTTCTAGCAAGTGACAGTGCCTGTTCTAATTGTTCAATAGCCTCTTCCATCGCCAGCACTTCACCGCCTGCTTTGGCTTGATTATCTGCACTAATAAATAATCCTTTACCGGCTCTTATTGCACCCCAGCTATCTGTGCGTAACTCAAAACCCTCACCGCGTTTATCTCGATTGGCATCAACAATATGCCCTAAATTTAATTGTGATTTACCGCCATATTCAGTGCTGATTTTGATATGTTCTTCACCTCGTTTATCTTCCATACGCAGCTTATTATTAGCCGGTGTACGAATAACATTACGAGTATTATTTTTGTCGGTTACATGGTCTGGGCGACGTGAATCGTGAAGTGCATGGGCGATATAAGGTCTGTCAGGGTCGCCTTCATGAAAGGCGATAGCGACTTCTGTCCCTTGGATTAGAGGAAAGTGCATCCCGTAAGTGTCACCAGCATAAGGTTTTGCAAGGCGTACTGGCATGCTTTCGTAACCCATGGGTTTTTCATCACGATCGGCATCAAATTTTACCCAATAAAAGCCGTCTTCATTTTGATGCGCATAAATATCGTTATCTTTAGCACTGGTAATACGTGCGGTGAGTGTGCCTGTGATAATGGGGCGAGGCTTAACCGTAGGTCGCCAGCAAAGGGTTTCACTGTAAGGTACAGCATTAAAACGTACTTGTAGGGATTTTTCTCGACCACCGCTAAAGCGTAAACGAGTAATAAGGATCGGTGATTGAAAAACTGAAGGTAATGACGAAGATAAAGAGTTATCTGTAATCGAAAGCACTAAGAGCGGAGTGAGGGAATCAGCATTACTTTCACCTTTTAGTAAGGTTTGTTTTGAAAGAAAACGTTCATGATCTAATCTTGCCCAAAAGTTGGCGGTTTCAGTTTCGGGGGTAAGTTTATCACCGCGAGAAAGATGTCGAGCCTGATAATGATAAACTTCACCATAATGTATATCCTCACCTTCACCGCGAGTCATATCAGCAACGGCAGAGAGCAACGTATCTTGTGCTTGACGATGGTTATAATCTTTGGTTAATACATTTTGTTCGACAACTTGATGACGCAGAGATAACCCCCAAATACTTTCTTGGTGATTATCGTTCATGCCAGAAGGGCTGTTAAGGGGAAGTTTTTTATCAAAAATATAGGCGCTTTGGCGATCAGCAAAACGGATCACTTCAGTCTGAGTTTGTTCTTGTAAGTAAAATGAATAAAAGATACCAACTTCACTTAATAGTCGTTCGATAAATTGGCGATCACTTTCATTATATTGGTTTATTTGTTCCCGTTTGGGATATTCATTTTTCAGTGTAAATTCAAACTCCCAATCTTTAAAATTATGCTCACGTAAAATTTGACTAACGACATCAGGGACTGACTGATTGAGGAAGAAGCGATGAGAACGTATCTGATGGCGTAATAATGCAAATACGGGCTCAATGACTAATTGATAACGGGCTTCATCTACTGATCCAGATAGGCGCCGAAATTGTGTGACAACGCCGTGAACTTGCTTGGTGATGGGCTCTTGAGTTGCTAATTCTGCAATGCTATTGAGTGGAGGAGTAAAAGAAAGTGTCGCACTACGACGCAACAGTTGTTGCGGTTGTAAATCTTGAGCTTGGCAGGTAAAGGTAATTTGATAATGATAGGTATCGCTAATCGCTTCACGACCCGTGAAATGTTCAACATCAAATAAAATATCACAACCTTGTACATTAAGGTGATAGCGATTTTGTCCGTTTAGCAGATTTTTAGTGAGACTGGTGATACTCATTATTCAACTCCCACTTCTTTATTTAAAGACTGGGCTTTTTGTGGCAACTCATCACTAAAGCTCAGTGTTATTCCATCTTCATCGTTATAGCCCAAAATGACATAGTGTGATTTTTCAGCGTTGGCTTGGCGTAATAGTAACTGTTGACTCAATATAGGCAGGATTTGTTGATTAAGTAGACTATCGATATTTCGAGCGCCTGTGTCTGGTAATAGGCAGGCATCTACAATGGTATCGTAGAGCGTTTCTTCAACAATACCGGTTAATCGATAGTGGGTATAAAGCCGTTTAATAACACTCTTTAACTTCATCTCAACAATGGTACGTAATGCGATGGCATCAAGAGGGCGATAAATTAATGTTTGAAAGCGTGCCAGTAGTGCAGGTTGGAAATGTTCACGCAAAATAGGGCGAAGCGTTTCGTGTAAATCGCTATCTGTACTTAATGGCGACTCTTCCAGCTGCTGCATTAAATAATCACTGCCTAAATTTGCCGTCATTAAAATAACAGTATTACGAAAATCAATCTCACGACCTTCGCCATCTCGCATAAATCCGCGATCAAAAACTTGGTAAAATAGGTTAAGAATATCTCGATGAGCCTTTTCAACTTCATCAAGTAATACAATACTATAAGGGCGTTTTCTTACAGCTTCGGTTAATACGCCACCTTGACCATATCCCACATAACCCGGAGGTGACCCCTTTAATTGGCTGACAGTATGGGCTTCTTGATACTCTGACATATTAATAGTGATTAAAGATTTTTGACCACCAAAGAGAGCGTTCGCAAGTGCTAAAGCAGTCTCAGTTTTACCAACACCACTAGGACCCACTAATAAAAAGACACCTTGAGGTCCATTTTCAGAAACTAATCCGGTTCTTGATGCTCGTAAACGCTGAGCTAACGCTAACAGCGCGTTATCTTGTCCTACAACTTGTTGTGCTAGGTTTTTTTCTAACTCTAATAAACCAATTTGTTCATCTTTAAGTAGGCTTGAAAGCGGAACGCCAGTCCAATCCGCAATAACAGTTGCTACCGTACGAACATCAACATCGGGATTTAATAACGGAGCGTCTTGTTGTAACTGAATAAGTTGTTGCTGAAGTTGTGCTGAAAACTCTGCATTTTCAGGATCTCGACGACTTTCAATTAACTCATAGATAATCTTTTTTTCTTGTTCAAATCGTTGTTCTAATGTTTCGAGTTGAATAGCAAGTTGGGCATCTTGAGTAGATAAATCGGGTAGTTTGGTTTGATTCGCTAAATTACCAATAGTGATATCATCAAAAATCGCTTTTTGTTCCAGTTCTAATGCATAACGTTTAGCTTTAATGCGTGTTAACTCTTCAGGCAAGGTATCTAAACTCATGCGAATTCTTGCACTTGCGGTATCAAGTAAATCAACCGCTTTATCAGGGAGTTGTCTACCGGTTAAATAACGACGCGATAACGTTACTGCGGCTTTTACGGCATCATCGGTAATATGTACACCATGGTATTTTGCATAACGAGATTTAAGCCCTCGTAACATTAAAAAGGCTTTTTCATCATCGGGTTCATCAACTTTTACGATTTGGAAACGGCGTTCTAATGCGGCATCACGTTCAAAATATTGTTTGTATTCCGACCAAGTGGTTGCTGCAATTGTGCGTAATTCACCGCGTGCTAATGCTGGTTTTAATAAGTTAGCGGCATCAGCGCCACCGGCTTGGTTACCTGCACCAATAATGGTATGTGCTTCATCAATAAATAATAAAATAGGGGTGGGTGATTGCTGAACTGCATCAATTACATTTTTTAGCCGTTGTTCAAATTCACCTTTTACACCAGCACCAGCTTGTAATAGACCTAAATCTAATGTTCGTAGTGCAGTAGCTTGCAAACTAATAGGGACATTTTTTTCAGCAATACGCAGTGCAAGCCCTTCAACAAGTGCCGTTTTACCTACACCAGGTTCACCAACTAAAATGGGGTTGTTTTTACGACGACGAGAGAGAATATCGACCATTTGACGAATTTCATCGTCACGACCAAATACAGGATCAATCTCACCAAGACGCGCTTTTTCAGTGACATCAATCGTGAACTTATTTAATACAGCTAGTAGAGCTTCACTTAATGTATGACCAATAATGGCGTTGTCAGAGGAAGTTGATGGTTGATCGTTATTTTCGTGGTCTAGGTTATTTTCAGCGGTATGATTATGCGCCGCAAGTTGTTGAACTTCAGGTCTTTCATCTGATTGGGCATCAAGTAAAGGTCTTAATCGTTGTAGTTGTGTTTCACCTAATGTCATTAAAGGCCAGAGGGCATCTAATTGTACTAATGTTGGATGGCGAGTCATTGTAGTCAGTAAATGGACACTACGAATTTGCTCGATATCTTCATCTAATGAGGCAATGACCCACGCATTTTTAATCAGTTCAAGTAAAGGCTTCGATAATTGAGGTCGGCTGCGAACTGAGCGAGGAAGTTTGTCGATAGAATCTAATAAGCTTTGCCACAGCGCAGATAAATCCCATTCATAACGATGCGCTAATACGGTGATATCACTTTCACCCTGCTCTAATATTTTTAATAGCCAATGTTCAATAGTAACCTCAGCATGGGCACGTGTTTGGCATAATGATGCCGCTGCTTCAAGGGCTTTTGCACAATAAGGATTTAATCGGCGCAATAGCATGATAGATTGATTTTCCATTTTCTCTCCCAGTAATTAGGTCAATGTCTGAGGGGATTTAGGTACGCTACCGCCCTTAGCCATAGACCGAGGCTCATAAGGTCATACTCGTCATACTTCAAGTTGTAGCGTTGTTGACTGCATTCATTCGCACTAGTCACATACTTATGTATGCTCCTAGTGACTCATTCATTTGTCGCCTAGCTACACCTTGAATTATTTAGAGTATTTACTTGTCGTACTTCAAGTTGTAGCGTTGTTGACTGCATTCATTCGCACTAGTCACATACTTATGTATGCTCCTAGCGACTCATTCATTTGTCGCCTAGCTACACCTTGAATTATTTAGAGTATTTACTTGTTGTACTTTAAGTTGTTGCTTGGCTAGGTCTTGATTATTTAGAGTATTTACTTGTCGTGCTTTACGTTGTCGCCTAGCTACACCTTGATTACTTAGAGTGTAAATAGGTAATGGCATTTTAATAAAAGCGTTGCTAAAACAGGCGGTTAACCGCCTGTTTGTTTTAGTACTACGCAGTAGCGCGTTCATTCCATGAATCTGAATGAATGATATTTCCGTCTTTATATGTCCAAGTGATTTTTTCGTAACGCAATTCAATCTCTTCGAGGTGATTGTGTTTCTCTTTGGTTGGATCTTTGATGTTATGCATCTTAGGAGCCACTTTTACGACTTTGACGTTTTCAAGCGTTGTATTGAAGTACTCTACTTCTTGACCTGCATCATCAATGCGATACCACTTAAACTCTGCCTTTTTCAAGGTTTGTCCTGTAGTAACTGCTTTGTATAAATAAGGGCTTGAAGCATCGATCTCTTTGACGAAAACAAATGGCGTATGGATACGAGTACCCGTTAATTTGCCAGTATTGTTGTCTGTAGGAATGTATAAGTTGTGATCTTGAGCGACGACTTCGATACTCCCTTCACGATCCTGAACATTTACAGAGCCTTTGATATCCGCATTACCGTCATCTTTTAGCCAGAGGTATACAGGAATAGCCATGGTTAGATCTCCTTTATAAGGTTTAATTGCCACCATCCATCAGTGGCGTAAGGTCATCAGCTAATACCTGACAAGCATCAGCTTGTGGTATTAGGCGAATTTCAACTCGACGATTGCGAGCGCGTCCATCGAGCGTTGAATTATCGGCAACAGGCTGATATTGACCGTAGCCACGCACTGCAAAGCAAGATGGTGCGATATCGCTGGTTTTTATCATCCAATCACGCACTGATTCAGCACGTTTAAGTGATAGCTTTTGGTTAAGTTCGGTGTTGCCCGTGTTATCGGTGTAACCTGAAATGACAATTAACCATCCTGGTTTGGCTTTAATATTGATAAGCGCATCTACTAGCACTTTGGTGGCATCTGTTTTTAGTTCATATTGCCCACTAGCAAATAGCGCAAGGCTATCTAAAGTCACCATTTCTGGCGCTTCTTGTACAATAATCGGAGCGGGTGGTTGTGGTGGCGCCCATGAACTCAATACCGCATGTAAATAAGGTAAAATACGATTACCTTGATATAGAGCTAATGAGTAACGGGCTGGAATACCTTCGCGTTGCCAAAGAGAAAGAGATGTGGCATCGGATAATAGCTGTTGGTAAGCCACTTTTTTAGGTTCTAAATTTTCAGAAGAGATATGTTTGAATAGAGTAATATCATTACCAATATCATAAATTAGCTGCTTGTTATGGTGATAACTTCCCAGTAATGCACCTATAAGAAAAATGCCACAAAGTATTCCGCTAATGCCAAATAGAGTCTCTATTTGAAGCAGATTAACTTGATGGCTTAACTTATTAATTAATACATCAGGAAGTGGTAATGCTTGATTTAATTCTGCAAAATTTTCTGGTTGATAAATAACAGGGATTAATGTTGTTTTATTTTGAATAAATTGAGCCCAGCAATTATTAGGAATGGAAGGTACTGAAGTAAATTGTAATGCCCAAGCAATAGGTATTAATGCAGATGTTCCGGTTTGAGTAATAGTAAATTGAGGAATAACGCTTTCATTAATCCATAATAATAGTTGGTCTAACCATAATGTTATTGCTAGTTGATTATCTTGATGATGAACATATTTAGCGAGCCAAATTGATAGAGGCTGATCCGTTAAACTATTTGATATAACTTGTAGTTCCTGCTGGTGGCTTAAATAGGTTAACCAAGTGGTTTCTTCTGCACTATTAAGTGTTGTTTTAGGGTTATTAATGGGAGAATTTAAATAAAGGGAGATCCAAAAAGGGAGGTTTTTTCCTACTTTTTTATGGCAATGATGAATAGCTTTACGCCAGTTTAAAATATCTCGATTAAAATCATCTAACTGAGTCAGTTGTTCAGGGAATAAACTGTACAAAAGTGATAAGCGGCAAAGTTGAGAGGGCGCATTTTCCACAATTTGCTGAATAATATTGAGTAAGCTTGTTGGTGATTCAGCACAGATATACCAACCTTTGGCGGTTTCTCGATATTGATTCTCTTGCTGAAATAGAACTTGAGACTGACCACAAACAATAATAACAGCTTCTTGGTAACTTTCTGGCGGCAATAAACCAGATAAAGAAGATTTTTTTGCAATACTATTTTTTTGTTGACGAAAATACCAAATAGATAAACTAAGTGTAATAACCAGAATAAAAACAGTAAGGAAAAGAGATATCTCCTGACCAAAAGACCAAAATCCCCATATCAGCCATAAAAACAGACCCGCTGAAAAGAAAGAGATACACAGCTTTATTCTATTTGTTTGCATCACTGTCCCTGAATTACCCATTGTTGAAGTAAATGTTCTAATGAAGCTGAAAACCCCCACCACAACGCGGCGAGTAATAAAAATCCACCAATCCAGCCAAACCAATACAGGCGACGACGACTGATTCGATATTTAGGTTTGGTTACAAGGGGGAGTTGACTCGATAAGGCATAAGGGGGGAGCTGAGAATTTAGTTGTTCAACAATTTGTTCTCGTTCAGGGGCACTGACTTGGCGATATTTCCCCACAAAACCGAGCGTAATAACGCGATGAAAACAGATAAGTACATCTTGATTTGGCGATGGTTCATTTAACAGATCTCGCAATCTATCCCATAATTTGTCACCCGCTTCTAAGGTATTGAAATATTTAGCTTGTAGAGGCGATTGGATCCACTGTAAGTAACCGTCATCTCGTGTATTACGATTCATCACACTTTCATCGATTAAGGCGCATTGAGCATATAACATGTTTTCTATTGATAATGTGGAATAGCTTTGTTCAATTAATTGCTGGCGAGTTTTATCAATATGCTCACAGACTCGACGATAAAACGTTTTACCATCAGATATTTCAGCACCTTGACGAAGTTGACATACCATTAGCCAAGTATCAGCAAAAAGCATATCTATTGTGTTGTTATTTAATGTTTTGGTTTTATTTATCATGAGCGCAATACCGCGAAAAGTTCGAGTTGAATTTCACCTAATGTTCCCGGTACATAGAAAGCACAGTGACCCGAAGAGAGCATCGCTTGACCTGCTGGGTTATTTAATTCCAGTGCAAAATAGTGATTTTCTAATCGCAAAGGGATAGCAGCAGGTACATGAGTTAATGGCTGTAAAGGAATGCCGTTTAAAGCAACATTAACAACACTTGCGACATCATCATTACTGCCAGCTTTACATAACAATGGGAACTGAGTTATCAGTAAGTGTGCAGGTAATGCAGAGCGAACAGAAAGATAAAAATCAGCATCTTCACGTAAGCGACTATCATGTAACTCGCCACGCCAGAAAGGACCTTCTTTTATTAAATCAATGGTAATAACTCGTGAAGGTAGGCTTGCTTCTAACAAAGTATTGAGTAATGAAAATAGCGGTGGAAATACTTTTTCAGGAAAAACATGCTGATAAAGAGGAACATCTCTATTTTCATGGTCGAGAGAAAAAGTAAGTAAGCCTCCTGCTAAACGGACTAATTCACGATAAAGAAATTCAGGATGACGTCCCATTGATGAAAGTAATTCGTTTAATACAGGTTCTGCACTGTTAATGGCATTTAATAACCAAAAAAGGGAGACATCAGCAACGGCAAAATCTGCCATTTGCTCACTGTTTTCTCTGCGCATCGTCATTAATCGGCGTCGTTTGGCGACTAAACGATGCATAAACTCAGAAAATAGCGTAGTTAATTCAGTACTTGCATCACAGCTCAGTAAAGGGGGAATAAAATGTTTATCAATCTCCCATGCGCCTTGAGTATTACGAATTAATCTTGCAACAGGGCAGGTCATATAAGCGCTATTTTCTTCATGGGCATAACGCAAGGTAATCGCGTGACGTAAAACAGCAATATCAGTTTGTTCTTGTCCTACTAAATCTTGTACTTTCATCCACTCTTGATAAAACTGCTGAGGTCTATCAGAACGACCTTCTTGCATTAAATTTCCACCATTAGCTTGTAATAATGGTAATGCCAAAACGATATCAAGAGTTTGCAGTTGAGAATAATGACTAAGTTCATTAACTGGCGGTAAGTTATCGGCAAGTGTAGTGTCAATCAGTGTGCCATCAGGAAAACGGACAATAAGTTTTTGTGCACTTAATCTGGATATGGCGAGGGCGCTTTCATCAAATTCAGCACGAATAACGCCCCATGTGGAAGCAATGGTCATATTGGCGATAACACTAACAGTATAACTATCCCATCGGGCTTGTTGTTGGAATTGTTGAGGAGCCAAAAAGGCCCCCTCATTCCATAAGGGGCGATATATTTTCATCCTTGCTTTACCTTATGCTTTCGCTTTTGGCATTTGTGATACTAACGAGAGATCAACGTCCATTCCTTCCACTTGGAAGTGTGGAACCGCATATAATTTCACTCTGAAAAAACCTGGATTATCTTCGATATCTTCAACAACGACTTTTGCATCACGAAGTGGATGTGAAGCTTGTAAATCGTCGCTAGGATCAGTCATTTCGGTAACTAGCCCACGTACCCAGTTATTTAATTCAAGTTCTAATAAACGACGATCTTTGGTTGTACCAATATTTTCACGTTGAATTAATTTTAGGTAATGAGCAATACGCGAAAGCAGGAAGATATAAGGTAAACGCGCATTAATACGGCTATTTGCCGTTGCATCAGCGGTATCATAAATAGCGGGTTTTTGTGCTGAATTAGCTGAGAAGAAACAAGAGTAGTCGCGGTTTTTATAGTAAGACAAAGGAATAAAACCAAGATTAGCAAATTCAAATTCTCTTGTTTCAGGGATCATCACTTCAGATGGAATTTTAACTTGGCTACCAGTACCTAAATCATAAAGATGAATAGGAAGATCTTTTACTGCGCCTCCGGCTTGTGGACCACGTATTTGCACACACCAACCATTGTTGATAAAGCTTTTAACCATATTGGCTGCAAAAGAGAAGGTGGCGTTAGTCCATAGATATTTTTCATGATCAGGACCTTTTACTTCTTCTACGTAATTAAAACTACGCACTGGGATGGTATCTGGTCCATAAGGCAAGCGACCTAGGACACGAGGCATCGTTAAGCCGATATATCTTGCATCATCAGAGTCGCGGAAAGATTTCCATTTAATATATTCAGCACGATCAAAATAGTTACTAATATCTTTAATCGCGGCAACTTCTTCCATTGACGCTTTACCGAAAAAAGCAGGACCAACAGAGCCAACAAAAGGCATATGGGCAGAGGCTGATATTTTCGCGATATTACGCAGTAGAGCAATATCTTGAGGGCTGCGATCAAATTCATAGTTAGAGATAATCGCGGCAATAGGTTCACCACCGGGGGTGTCATATTCTTCGATATAGGTGTGATGATAAAGACCACTTTGAATAGTTTCTGGACAATCTTCAAAGTCTTGGCGTAAATCATCCTTAGCAATATCAAGTAACTCTATTTTTACGTTTTGGCGAAAATCGGTACGATCAACAAGAAACTTTAATCCACGCCATGCGGATTCTATTTTTTGAAAATTTTCATGATGCATAACTTCATCAAGTTGTTCGCTAATTTGTCTATCTAAATCAGCAATATGATGATCAAGTAAGTTTCTGTCTAAACGTTCAACTTTTTGTCCTGAAGATTTCAGGCAGTCTAGAAAAACCTGAACAGCAACAGTAACGCGTTCGTCTGCCGTTGCATCAGCAAGTGCTCCATTGTCTTGAAAAGTGTTTATATCACTGATTTCGGTGACAGGAGTGAGATTGATCTTTTCAAATAATGAGGCGTAGACACCTGAGTTTCCCGCTTCATCAAGTACGGTAGTGGTATTTTTTGCAATACTTTCGCTGTTAACTGACATAAGCATAATCCTGTAATTTAAAGATCCAATTAGTCTTTTTTAGGCGCTAGCTGAGCTAACTCTTCGCGTAATTCATCACTCAATGCGGGATCTTTTAGAATATTTTCTAGTTCACGGCGGAAAGTAATGTTATCGAGTAGGTTGGATTTCAAATCACGTAAGAGATTACGCATTGCCAGCATTGCACGTAATTGAGGAATTTGGCGAGCGACCTGTTCTGGCTCAAAATCTGCCATCTCTTTAAATGACAAGTTAATGCTTTCTTCAGCGCCATCCTTAGTTAACGTATTTTTTACGGTGAGATTGATCGATGGAGATAATTCAGTAAGAACATTATTAAAGTTGTTTTTATTAATGTTTACTTTTTCTCTTTCTGAAAGGACACGTTTATCTTGCCCATTGCTGTAATCACCTATCGCTAGCAGTTTTAGCGGTAACTCAACTTTTTTCTGAGCACCACCAGTATGTAAATCGAGCTTGATATTTACACGAGCTTTAGGAACTTCGTTTTGAAAGCTATCCGACATAACAAAATCCTTATATTGAAACGGATAAAAGTGCTCTTGAGCGTGATACAAGTGAACAATTGGTACATCCCAAGAAATTTAACTTAAGCCATTCCTTCTTATATTAAATAAAGCTGAATAAATCAATTTATCTTAACTTTTTTAGGAGGCATCTCGAAAAATAAAATGTAATATACATTAATAGATATTATCTATTCAGTGATTATAATCTAAAAACATAGTCATAATTAGACTTTCTCTTTGTTATTATTTTTCTTTTATTGTGTTTTTAGATGTTTCATCTTTTGTTATTGTTTTCATGAGTATATACACCTAGAAGTTATATTAATTTATAACTATATGTTGCAATAACTATTTGTTACTAAATTTTACGTATTTTTTTGATGCAGTTAGATAATTTGATAGAAATACAGTGAGATAGATAGCTAAAGAGAGTGATACTTATATTAAAAATAAGTAATAAAACGTAGTGTGGAAAGGAAGGAAAACAGAATCAATAAAATTAAAATTGTTCCATTTTTAATATGAAAAAAGTAATAAAATTTATTTGATAACAACTAAGTATTTATGCATATTTTTATCTTTTTTATATTGCTTAATTACGCTTAAAAAGCGTTTTTAAGTGATTTTTAATCACATTTTGATTTAAAAATAGTGCTAATTATTTTTATTTATAATTTAAATGAGAAGAAAAAATAAAATTAACTTCATTAAAGGTATGTCATAAAAAGATTTATTTTATTCAAATAATGAGTATATTTTAAAGCATATAATTAAACATAATAAGAGTAATCGCTCTTTTTCTGACTTGTTGTTGGTTTAGTTTCGTTAATGAATTGCTTCTTTGGTATATTAGTGTTTTTACTTGTTTTATATTGATAATATTAATCTGATGTTATTTTTAATTTATAAACCCTTAAAAATCAGTTAGTAATGTTATTTGTTGGTTTTTAATTTAAGTGTAGTCGTTTTTTTGATTAATTAAATTAAATGAAATTCTATTTTTATAGCTTTTATTTTAATATTGGAATTAATATTCTGTCCTAATTAAGAGTATTATTTCCTATTTTGGATAAAAAATTTTATTATTTGATTTATTTGGCGTTTATTTTTATTTATCTATTTTGTTGTGATTGATAATTTTATCAATTTAACTTATTTGGTTTTTTGTTCTGTTTTGTGTCTAAAGTTGATTTTTAGTTAAATAATAAATTAATTCTATTGTGCTAGAGTTAGTTAATACAAAAATATTTATTCTAATCTTAATCAATCTCTCTTGAACTAAATGAATGGGAAATAACCTCATGAGAAAAATAAGTTTAATAACTGCATTATTATTCACTGCTGCTTCAACTAATATAATGGCTGCTGATGGTAAAATTACTTTTACTGGTGAAGTTGTAAAACAGAGCTGTACAGTAGATAGTGGTGACAAAGATAAAAAGGTTTCATTACCAAAAGTAAGTTCTACATCTTTAAAAGCACTCGGTGATATAACAGGAACAACACCTTTTACTATTGAACTTTCTAATTGTGATGCAAGTGAAACAATAACCGATGTTGGTTTAAGTTTTGTAGGTCCTAATATTGATTTAGCGACAAAAACATTAAATACAGCGGGAATCGGTGGAACAACTGCTGAAAATGTAAATATTGCACTCTATAATCAAGATGATTCTTTTATTCAACTAGGTTTAGAGCATGAAAGTCAAAATGTGAGTTATACCAAAATTACTAGTGATAAAGCTCAATTAAACTATTTTGCCAAATATTATGCATTAGATGAATCTAAGCCAGGTCTTGTTGAAACTAATGTCGATTTTGAGGTTATTTATAAGTAAGCCTAATTTATATATTTTCTTAGGAATAAGTTGATTATTAATTAACTTATTCCTATCTATTTATCATATAAAATGAAATCTGCGATGATCAAAAAATTTTTTGTTGTACTTATCTCTTGTATTGCTATTCCTACCTATGCAAGTATCGTCGTTACTGGTACTCGTTTTATATATCCATCTGAAAATAAAGAAATTTCTATTAATATAGAAAATACGGGAGAAAAAACTGCACTGAGTCAGATATGGTTGACTACAGGATTTTCAGAGAAGCGAGTAGATAAAGAAACGACAAGGGCAGATATAGAAGACGTTCCTTTTATTGTGCTTCCTCCATTATTTAAAATAAAACCTAGCAATGTTCAGACTGTGCGAGTTCTTCATACAGGAGAAGCTTTAGCCAGAGATCGAGAAACAATTTTCACATTAAATATTCTTGATATTCCACCTAAGAGTAAAGAGGTAGAAAATAACTTACAAATTTCTGTTTTATCCAAATTTAAATTTTTTTATCGACCTGTGGAAATTGAAAAACAGGCTTCTATGGCGATTGATAAAATAGAATGGATAATAAAAAAACAATCTGATGGAATTTATTTATTTGCCAAAAATAATAGTGGTTTTTATATAACGCTAAATAAAGCAAAAATAATTATACAAGAAAAAGAGTATTTGGTATCTCCCAATTTTTATATGATGGAACCATTTAGTGGAACGACGAGCAGTAAAGTAGAACAATTAAACACTCTCCCTAATCAAAAATTAGAAATACAATTTAGTTATATTAATGATTCTGGTGGGAGTACTAACTCACAAAAAATAATTAATTAGCAACATCTGGTATCTTAGATGAAAAAGGCTATATCACAAGCTATTTTAATATTGATTACTCTTTTGTTTTTTTCTAGCATAGCTATAGCTGAAGAAAGTGAAGATTATGATTTCGATCCCGCATTTATTAGAAGTTATGCAACAGGTAGCTCTGTTGATTTAAAGGTTTTTACTAATGATGGTGATAATCCTGCTGGATTATATAGCTTAGATATTGATATTAATGGTCAAGATATTGGAAACTTCCTCGTCAAACTAGAGAAAAAAGCAGATCAATTACAGATTTGTTTATCTGAGGACATGGTCAACTCAGTCGAATTCTCTAACGAAATAAAAAAGTCTTATTTAGAGCAGCAGAAAAAAAACAATGATGATCAATGTATCTTTCTTAATAGCTTGATCCCTGATTCATCTTTTGATTTCAATTTCTCTCAACAGCAACTCTCTATTTCTATTCCTCAACGTGACTTACTACGAATTATTTTACCTGAAAATAATCCTATTAATTGGAATGAAGGTGAAACAGTTTTATACAGTAATTACTATTTCAATCGTTATACTTCACGAGTTGATGGTAAAGATAATACTTTTAATTCTTTAAATTTAAATTCTGGTTTTAATTTCTTTAAATGGCGGCTTCGTCACGATAGTCAGCTTTATGATAATGAATATACTGCAATTATGACCTACCTTGAACGAGATATTGATACTGTTAAAGGAAAAGTATTAGTTGGTGATTTTTATTCGGGTTCGATTTTTTCTAATGGTAGTTCATTGCGAGGTCTTCGTTTTCGCAATGATAACAGTATGCTTTCTATACGAGAATCAGGCTTTGCACCAACAATCCAAGGTATTGCAAAATCACAAGCCCAAGTAAAAGTGTATTTATCAAACTCAAAAAGTGAAATTTATAATACCGTTGTTCCTGCGGGTCCCTTTGAGATAAATGACTTATTACCCATCTACTATTCTGGCGATTTAATTGTTGAAATTATTGAATCAAATGGTGAAGTCCAAACGATGATTGTTCCTGTTCAGAGTGGTTTATCTTTTACTCGCCCAGGGCAATTCGATTTTGATATTGGCATCGGAAAATTACGTTACAAAAATAGTGTATTTGGAAAACCAATTTTAGATGCCTCTTTACGTTATGGCATTAATAATGCCCTTTCAGGCTCGTTTGGCAGTGTGGCAAGTAAAGACTATTTATCTAATGGATTGGGATTAACGGTAAATACAAATGTAGGTGCTTTTAATGCTGAAGTTATTCGTGCAAAGGCGAAACTTGTGAATGATAATAAAACTGTAGAAGGAACATCATATAAGCTAAGTTACAGTAAATCATTTTCAAAAACAAATACTTACATTAACCTCTCATCTATTCAGTATGATACTAAGAATTACTTGCCCATATATAATGCAATGCAGATTAATAATGGCAATTACCATTATGATACTGAAGACGAAAGCAATAATTATAAATTAAAAACGCAATATACATTATCTATGAGCCAACGGCTTCCTTATGATTATGGAAGCATTAGCTTAAGTGGTTCATTAGCTAATTACTGGAATGCTGATGATACCAGCAAGCAATATACAGCGACCTATACAACTAATATCCATAGTGTTGGTTTAATTACGTCACTACAAAAAATAAATAATCGTTTCACCAATGATACGCTATTTTCATTATCAGCAAGTATCCCTCTATTTTCAGATAACTATAGTGCCTATTTAACTTCAAATTATTTATCTGCAAATAAAATGGATAACTTTGCTCTTGGTGTTAATGGTGGTCTGGGGGAAGATATCGACTATTCTGTTTCTGTTGGGCAAGATAGATCTGAAGGCGAAAAAATAGATCATGGTTCAGCCAGTCTTGGTTATCGAACCTCTATTGCTAATCTATCGGTTGACTATAGTCATTATCAAGATTCTAAAACTCTAAACTTTAGTGGCTCTGGCGCGATTGTCGTGCATTCAGATGGAATATTATTATCAAATACATTGGGTAATACCTTTGCGATAGTAAAAGTAGATGGTGTTGAGGATGCACAAGTATTGGGTGGAGATAATAAAACGAATGCTTCTGGTTATGCAATACAGCCTAATTTAGTACCTTATCGTAAAAATTTTGTCGGTGTAGATACTAGAAACTTAGGGCAAAATTATACGTTAGAAGAATCCCAAAATAGGGTAATTCCTCGATCAGGAAGTGCTGTTTTTGTCAATTTAAAAACCCAAATTGGCACACCAATAATATTAAAAGTAACAGATAAAGATAACGACTTCTTACCTCTTGGCGCGACAGTTTATAGTAATAATGATGAATCATTAACGTTTGTTGGTCAGGGTGGAAAGATATTCTTAAACCTCAATGATAAGCTAAAAAATATTTATATTTATACTAATTATGGCGATGATGATATCTGTATAGTTAATTTAGAGAATATTATTAAAAATAATCGTGATAATGAAAAAATAATAACGCTACAAGTATCTTGTGAAGAGGCAATTCAATAATGAAAAAAAACTATTTAATTAAACTAATTCTCTTTTTTTCTTTGCTACTCACTAGTCTTAGTTCGTATTCATATAGCACAGTAACGGATTCAACGGGTCATGTGGCACCTATTTGGCGAGGAAATAAAAATATACAAGCTACAATAGGTGCAATATTGCCAGGTACATATCAATTTGGTGAGCTAATACGAGATACAACAGGGCAATTAATAGAAACTGAATATATTCCTCATTTTCATTTGGCTAGATCAACACCTCGATTTCGTTGCGATAAAAATGGAACTTATCGAGGTGTTATTTCTCCAGAAGGTATTGGCGTTGTATTGGGTGAAAAAGATGGTTATGCCATTATTAAATCTGATCTCCCTGGTATCGGTTATCGATTGGATATTGGTGCGTTAATTAGTGGTAATTATACTAACCCAAAAATTCAATCGTGGGTGCCTGTTAGTAGTTTTGGTGCTTCTAATATTGATATACCTTGTCTTTCTGGCAGTGAATTTACAATGTCAATTAAGGTTACGCTGGTAAGAACAAATGAAAATATAGAAGATGATAGGGCGGTAAATTATCATCCTATTAATGTATCAACACCGTTTCCCTCTTCACTTCAAATATATGATAACCAAAATAATTTAGTGTTAGTGGGGGAGTTTACTCAAGTATTGAAAAAGACAAGTAATGTTGCTGTTAAATATATGAAAGAGTCTTGTCGTTATCAATTTAATAATAAAGAGCATCTATTAAATCTGGGAAAAGTGGGTTCAGGTGAGTTTAGAGGGATCGGTAGTACAGCATATGGTGATAATGGGCATAAAAAAGTAGATATTACCATTGATTGTAATAATTCATTATTTATTCGCAATATCAGAGCCTCTATCTTTGAATCGGAAGAAATAACACCAGCGAGTCAAGAATTAAGACGCCAAGGTGTGTTAATGAATAATTTAAAAGATCAAAATGCGGCGAAAGGAATTGGCGTTCAAGTACTGATTGATAATAAGGTGAAACCGTTAGGAAATGATAGCTATGCTTATGTTGATGACGATACACAATGGGACCTAGTTGGTTATAGTAATCAAGCATTAAGAGGTATTTATACTTTTTCAGTTACGGGGCGCTATTACCAAGTTGATGAAGAAATACGGGAAGGAAAAATTCAAACTACGATGGGATTTACGATTATTTATCGTTAAATATTGTTTAGTTAAATTTTTCATTTTCTATTATTCAGCATATTAAAAATTTATTTCTCTAAAAGGAAGAGGAGTAAATTTTTTGTTTTTACTTCCATTGTCATAATACGATGAGTAAAAGTGGAATTTACTGCACAAAATAAGTATTAATAGTGCGATTATAAGATTAATCAAACTAACCGTGACTTTCATTTAAAACAGGTTGTTGATACTATTTTGTTCACTTTTTTGAGTAATATAAAAATAATAAGATAGTTGAATATCGTAAAACTGTTGTTTAAGAAAGAACTGGTAGTATTTTCATTGGTAACCTTGAATACTGATTAGGTATTATTACTTAACAAAGGCAATTTATTTATTATAAACGATTTCAAAGGGATGTTATGACTAGAAAAATTAAACTTTGGCTTGTTTTTTTTATAATTATTCTAATTTCTGCTGGTGTGTTTTTTATTAAAAATAGTTCATTTAATTCTATGAATAATATTCAAAAAGGATACGATTTTTATGAGCAAGGAGAGTATCAAAAAGCTCATGACTATTTTTTATCAAAAGCAGATGATAATGCTCAAGCTGCGTTTAGCTTGGCAATGATCTATTGGGATGGGGAAAATACCATTGCTGATAAATCAAAAGCAGAATATTGGTTAGTTAAATCGGCAAACAGTGGTAACCGAAATGCATTGTATAATTTAGGTTATTTTCGTTATCACGATAAGTTAAAAGACACGCCGGAAGATTTACATGGATTGGTTTCACTTAATAAAGCGGCAGAGTTAGGTCTTGTTAACGCTCAAGTTCTTCTAGGTGAAAAGTATTTCGAGGGGGATGATAATAAAGTTGAAATCAACATACCAAAATCAAAAGCCTTATTTACTCAAGCCGCGGAACAAAATTCAAAAATTGCTAAATTAGCGCTTGCTGCTATTGCTTATAAGCATGAGGATGATGCTAAAAAAGCAATTGAGATATCTGAAAAGCTATTAACACCCGAATTTCCTTTCCCAGCACTCTTATTGGCGAGTATTTATCAAGATGGCGGAAAAGGTGTTGAAAAAGATGATTTTCTGGCAGAAAAATACAAAATGCTTAGCATTAAGTACTTTTCTAATATGTTTGATGTGATGTCAAGTTTAGAACCAACCGCACTCTCTTTTTATGGTTATCAAACCGAAGAAGAAAAGCAAAAAATTATTGATAATCTTGTCCTTCTGGCTAATAAAGGTAATGAGAATGCGATTTATGCACTATTTGAAAAATATACCACGGGTGATGGTGTTAAAAAAAGTGAGGTAAAAGCACTCTCTTATCTTCAACCTCTGATTGATAAAAAAGATCCTAAAGCACTCTATTTGCATTATATAACAACAAAAAAGAATACCGATTATCTGCTTGAAGCTGCGAAACAAAATTATCCTGATGCTGTCTATCGTCTTTATCAGATATATTCGAATACCTATCTTGATGAAAAACTTGATTATGATATGGAATTAGCTGATAAGTATTTAACAATAGCGGCTGATTTAAAACATAAAGAGGCGTTATTTGGGATTATTAATAATGGATTAAGACGTTATTATGATGAAAAAGATGAAGAGTTAGATAAATTACTTGAAAAATATACAGGATATTTATTAGAAAACTATTCTAATGATGCTAAAGCATTAATGTTAGCAAGTCTGGTCTATAGTGAGAATAGCGATAGTGCGCTTTATGATTTAAATAAATCCTTTGAATTAAATTTAAAAGCAAGTGAGTTATCAACAAATGACTATAATAAAAGTGAGCTTGCATATAAGTATGGCTATGGTTTAGGCACTAAACAAGATTTAGAAAAAGCAGTAACCTTATATAAAGAATTAATAAATAAGGATGATATTAGAAAGTCATATCATAAAAATCTTATTGTTCTATATTATCGTTATGATATTAATAAGTATATTGATAAAAAAGAGATTATGTCATTTATTAAAAATGATATAGAAAATCAAAATGATTACCGTTTTGCATATTACTATGCCGATGAATTACTAAAAGAAAATGCTGAGAAAAATAAGAGTGAAGCATTTGATATCTATCTAAAAGCTAATGAAGAGTCGTATAATTCTCTGGCTCATTATGCAAAAGCCATTGTTCAATATAAAGAAGATCAAAAGCTTGAAGCAATTAATGTTATTGTTAATATCTTATCTAAAGAGAGATACTATAACTCTTTGACTAAACAAGAAAAAGAAGATGTTAAATCAATATTATTCAAATATGGCGCTGATAATGATGAGGCGAAAAAATATTGGGTCTATTTTGCACTAAGTGAGAATAATAGTGAGGCACAAAAATTAGTTGATTCATTGTTAGATAAAGATCCTATTATTGCTTATGAATATGCGATAGCAAATATAAACAGAATAAAAGATATTGATTCGGTTAAAGATGAAAAACTGAAATCTTATTATGATTATATTTTATCTTCGGCTAATTTAAATAATGCTGATGCAATAATATATGTGATTGAAAATCTTAATAATACCAACTATATCGGTGGTAATCTGTACTTTAAAGACAAGTTTAGATATTTAACAGGTATTCAACCTAATCAGATTATTAACTGGTATGAAAAATGTGCCAATGCGGGTGAGCCGCAATGCTTGTATGATCTTGGGGAAATTTACCAGAAAGGAAACTATGATATTAAGCCTGATTTTGATAAGGCTCTTTATTACTATAATCAGATAAAAGATCCTGATTTTAGTTTCTTAAAATGGCGTCTAGATGAAATTAAAAAAGGCATTAATGAACGTAATGATATTATTAAAGACGCAGAAAATGGTGATGCACAAGCCTATTATAAATTCTCTCAAGCCTATAAATATGGACGGTTAGGATTAGAACAAGATGATAAAAAATGGTTATCTTATTTAGAAAAAAGTGCAAATGCAGGTTACGAAGAAGCATTAGAAGAGAGTATTGATTATTATAGTAAAGATGAATTAATAAAAACCAATAAAGCTAAATTACTTAAGTATTATGAGCAACTGGTTAATGTAGGTAATCGAAGATATACAAGAGATTTAGCTGAACAATATTTGCAAGGTAGCTTACTTGTTGAAGCAAATAGAGCTAAAGCAAGAGCCTATTTTATTAAGATGAATGAGAGTGATAACTACTACTTAAGGCGTATGGATGAGTTTGATCTTAATTTACAACTCTCTAATGAAAGTGTTATTGCCCAATATCAGGTAGGTAATGCCTATTTAGCAGGTAATGGTGTTAAGCAAGATGCAGTTAAAGCGCTTATTTATTTAAAAGCGGCAAGTGAACAGGGACACAAAGATGCTATTTATGCTTATGCTAAGTTGCTAATGTCAGGTTCTTATGATGAGAATGCCAAAAAATGGGTTATTGAGCCGAATTGGAATGAAGCAATTATTTGGCTAAAAAAATATCCAAATAAAGATCAGTTTAATAAAGAAATTCAGTTTTATGAGTCAACAGTGACTCTTGCTCTAAAAGGGGACACTGATGCTATTTTAGCGGTAGCGAATAAGTATCGTGATGATAGAAAACTCTTTGCTGCAAAATTGTGGTATGAGAAAAGTTTAAATACAGGTAATTTAGCCGCAATTAAGGGTTTAACTGATATTACTGAAGACGATAAAGAAAAGAGACAATGGTATATTTTAGGTGCTAAAAAAGGTGATCTCTATTCTGAAATTCAATTAGCTAAAATTTATTTATTTGAACCAGAAACAACTATAGATTCAGCTAATTATAAACTAGCTATTGAGTATTTAGAAAAAGGGTTACGAGATAGTGATAATCAATTATCTTTATTAGCCTTTGATGCGTTGGCTGATCTCTATGGAAGAGGAACATCTAACAAAGATAGAACAGCGATTATTTTAAAAGATATACCAAAATATTTAAATCTATTAGAAACCGAATCAAATAATCGTAATGAAGCACTTATTCGCTTGTTTGATTATTATGCAGTCAATGAAATTGATAAAGCATTACCTTATTTATATACCGCAGATGAGCGAGGAAGTTTAACGGCAACACGTAGATTATTTGAGTTTACCGTGCCAATAAACAGATGTAATGCCTACAGTGATATTGAAAAAGCTTCTCAATATTTATCTAAATGGCTAGAAAAAAGCCAAGAAAATGACGAATCAAAAACAGGATTAAACTATCATGCTGGCGTGTTGATGAATATGCTAGGTGATGCTTATTTATATAATGTCTGTAAGGCAGAACCAGAACTTGATAAAGCAATATATTGGTATCAAGAGTCGTTAAAATATAACCAATCAATGGGTTTTGATGGGCTTTATAAAGCATATTTAGAGAAAGGTGATGCTAAAGAGGCCTATTATTATGCTTTATTACAAGAGGATAAAGTACCAGATAATAAGCTGATGAATGAACTCAGTGAAAATGAGAAACATGAGATAGAAAAACGAGTAGAAGATTATCGTCAAGCGTTAAAATTTGAACCCTATCGTGAAATGATAGAAAAAGAAACAAAAGCAGCTGAAGCTGGTGATGGAAAATCGGCTTATTTTTTAGCAAACTTTTATTCTAAAGATGACGTTATTCCTAAAGATACCGCTAAAATGCTCTATTTTTATGAGTTAGCGGGTAAGTCTGGTAACCCTTGGGGATATAATGCATTGGGTCGATTATATCGTGAGGGAAAAGACCACAACATTAAGCAAGATGGTAAAAAAGCACTCTATTATTATGATTTAGGTGCTCAATTAGGTGATAGTAATACCGCTCACCTTGCGGGAGATATGTTGTATTTAGGTCAAGCAAAACTTGAGAAAGATTATATTAAAGCGGCTCAATATTATGAGCAAACTGATTTAACTCAGGGTGTGCATCATGGATTAGCAAAATATAAACTCGCTTATATGTATTATGAAGGCTTGATTGGTACTAAGAGCCAAGAAGATCTGCAAAAAGCGTATGACAATTTACAGTTAGCGGCAAAATATCAAGACGAAAGCGCGATTAGTGCGTTAAAAGAGTGGGATTTTTCTAGCATTAAGCATTAATAGACTAAGTTACATATTATTAAAGCTTGCCCTACTTATTTAGTAGGGCATTTTTTATTTTTTAATCGATTAATTTGTTTTTTACTTAATAAAGATAGAAACGGTTAGGCAAGATAAGACAACGGCCAATGTTTAAAATAGATATGATTAGCTTGCCAATCTACTTTTTCGGTATTGTCGCTTAACAGATGGCGTGCAACAGTAAAAGCAAATTCAAAGCTAACACCTAAGCCCTTTGCACTAATAAATTTACCATCAATTACAACGTCTTGATCAAGATAATTACCATCATCATATTTATCTGCCAGTTTATCGCCAGTACTGTAATTACGTCCTTCAAGCAGGTGGTGCGCCGCTAATACTTTTGCACCAGAAGAACAGAGAGCACAAATATATTTATCTTCAGTAATATGGCGTTTAATAAAGCCAATCACTTGCTCATTTGCACATAAGCGGTCGGTCCCTTTAGGACCACCCGGCATCATTATTGCGTCATAACTGTGTGTGTACTTTTCTGTTAATAAATAATCAGCACTAATTTTAGTGCCAAAATAGGTATTTAGAACGGTTGTATCCATACAAGAAAGAACATCAACATGGATATCAAGACGGCGCATGATATCAATAAAAACAACGGCTTCGCCTTCTTCAAAGCCATCAGCTAATAAAACGGCAACCTGTTTCATCTCATTTATCCCTTAATTGTTTTTAGTAATGAATGAATGCTTTGAATATGATTAGCAATAGTTTTCTTATCTTGTTTATCAATAGATTCAGCGCTGGCAATCCAACTGCCACCACAAGCAATAACTTGCGGGATCGCAAGATAATCACTGACATTATTTAAGCTAATTCCCCCCGTTGGCATAAACTGTACTTGAGCATAAGGCGATGCCAATGCTTTAAGCATTTTTACGCCACCAGACGCTTCTGCGGGGAAGAATTTAAGTAAGGTTAGACCTCTTTCAAGAGCAACCTCGATTTGGCTTGGATTGTTAATTCCGGGCACAATATCAATGCCATTATTAAGGCAATAATCGACAGTACTTGGGTTATAACCAGGAGAAATAACAAAGCTTGCGCCTGCTTCTTTTGCCATATCGGCTTGTCGTGCAGTTAATACCGTACCCGCACAGAGAATAAGCTCAGGAAAGTGCTCATGCATTAGTTTAATAGCTTTAGCTGCCGCAGGAGTACGAAAGGTAATTTCGGCAACAGGTAATTGATTTTGGGTTAGAATTTCACCCAGCCAAATTGCATCTTCAGCGCGATTAATTTGGATCACGGGGATCACTTTCAAAGATGAAAGAGTATCAACAATTGACTGTGTCATAATTGTCCTTGATAAGTAAGTGGAATGAATCGGTGACTGCATGAGGAATAATGGCACCATGATGTTGGATAACGAGCCCCGCGAGGGTATTTCCCCATAAACAACAAGTAGATAAATTCTGTTTTTGTAACCATGCAGCGATAAATGCGGCATTAAAAGAGTCGCCAGCAGCGGTTGTGTCAATCACGTTGCTAATAGGTTTTGGGATGCTATAACCAGAGCTGCCATCTTTAGACCAAAAAGCCCCACGTGAGCCTAGTTTTACAATTACACTGTGATTGCCTTGCTGATGTAGCCGTTGAGCTATCGCATTTTCTGAGAGCGATTCTTGTTGCCAAAGTAGTTGTTCATCATCACCAGTGACCAGTGCGATATCACTCAATTGGTATAGCTTTTCAAACCACACTTGAGCCTCTTCAATAGAGTCCCATAAACGAGCTCGATAATTAGAATCAACAATTAATGTGATCCCTCGTTTTTTAAGCTCAGATAAATGTGTAAGTAAAGCTTCTTTCCCTGCTTGGGTTAAAATCGCCAGAGAAATCCCGCTAAGATAGATAACTGAGTGGTCAGGTAAATTACTAAGATGTGTAGAGAAGCGTTTATCTGTTGCGATATAACGCGCTGCGGCATCGTTACGCCAATAATGAAAACTGCGTTCACCTTGAGCATCGATTTCAATAGCGTATAAGCCTGGTCGTTTTTCAGGAATAGTAATAATTGCTTGGCAATTGATCCCCTCTTTTTGCCAAGCTTGTTGCATTAGATTGCTATAGCTATCTGTGCCCAGCCCTGTGATATAAGCAGGATGGAGAGCCGGTATTAATCGCGATAAATAGAGTGCCGTATTTAGTGTGTCACCACCAAAGCGTTGCTGTTGTGGCTGAAATGGTTGCCCACTAAGTTCTATCATGCATTCACCAATAATGGCGACAGTTCTATTTATTTTCACAGTTTCCCATCACTTTTACAGACACGAATTTTATCTGCAACCACGGCTTTCATTGCTGCTTTACCGGGGACAAGATAATGGCGAGGATCACTGGCATCTGGATTATCTAAGAAATATTGCTTAATAGCATTGGAAAAGGCGATTTTTAGTTCAGTTGCAACATTGACTTTGCAAATACCTAAATCAATACAATGACGAACATCTGCATCAGGAATACCCGATGCGCCATGAAGAACTAATGGAATATCTGTTCTTTGACGAATAATGTTTAAACGATCAAAATCCAATTTAGGTTCATGTTTATACATGCCATGCGCTGTACCTATTGCAACGGCAAGTGAGTCAATGCCAGTTGCTTTAATAAATTGAACCGCAGAATCGGGATCAGTAAACAGTGCGTCTTTTGCATCAACGACTAAATCATCTTCTTGTCCACCTAGACGACCAAGTTCAGCTTCTACCGTACAATCCCAGTGGTGGCAGAATGTGACAACTTCTTTGACGATCCGAATATTTTCCTCAAATGGGAAATGAGAGGCATCAATCATCGCGGATCGCACACCTGAAATCACTTTGTTGCAGATATCAGGAATATCTTCATGGTGATCTAAGTGCAGAGCAACTGGAATACGGTAGTGCTCAGCGGCTTGTTGGCAAATAGAGATTAAATAATCACTACCTGCATAAGCAAACGTACTTGGTGTGCCCGCTAAAATGACGGGGGATGCCATTTCAGCGGCTGTTTCCATCACAACCTGAATGGTTTCCAGATTATGAATATTAAAAGCAGGTACAGCATAACCGCCACGCTGTGCTTTATTTAGCATATTACGAGTAGAAACCAGATACATGTTTGCCTCTCATCTTTCGTTTAATTACGAATCATAATAAACGAAAGCAAAGGAAAGGTAAAAGATCTAAATCACATTTTTATTCCCTTCGCACTGAAAGCAAATGAAAGAAACTAGAAAAAGTGTGACATTTTAGAACTGTAACTGGTGATCCCTTTGCGCAATAGATTATTTTTGGGCCTTCTAGACTGCCCAATAACTATTTCAGTGATTTTTTGTGAGAATGTTTGCTTCTCTAAACAACGGCTTTTGGGGGACTGTTGTTGGGTATATTCTTCGCAAAAAATAACATTTACTTCTTGTGTGGCTTTCGTTCCAACTACGTAAGCTTTAATTGCTGGTATTTCGAAACGAAAGTCTTGTTTTTCTATAGGTAAAGGTAAACTTGGTGTTTGCCAAAGATGGATCCGCTCTGCGCAATACAGTGCAATAATCACTGCACGTAATGACCAAAAACTACTAGCAGGGCCACTGTAGTTATCAACAAGGCGTGCATCATGCCCAAAAAGCCCTTGTGTAGGTGAGCCGTTTTTTAATGCGCCTTGCGAAATGAAATAACGTAAGCTTGTTTCTAAGGCTCGTTTAGCTTCACCAACCTTTACTGACGGACAATGTAAATCGACACCTGCAAGTAGCGGCGCTGAAACAGCAAGGCGATAGCAAGCACTGCGACCAAAAAAAGGGATACCTGTCGGTGTAATAAAATGCAAATAGTGTTGGTTGAAATGATTAAGTGATTGAGTAATAAACTCTGTTTCAAAATCAGGATCAATTTGATTTAGCCAGTAAAGAGAGTAGTAAAATCCCCAAGCATTGTAGTAATCATAGTTTCCTTTGGCGCCATCACGAAACCAACCATCACCGACATAGAACGCTTTTAATCGTTCATAACGCCAGTGTGCAATAGTATCTTTCCCTGTAAGTGCCTTGATAACAAATTGCACTGTTAAAGGAAAAAAATGCCAATTGTTATCAACAATTTCACATTGATTGACTTGTTCAAACCAAGTGATAATTTGCTGTTTTATGGCTGGATTTAGTGTATTCCAAACCCATTCGCGGCTCATCCATAGCGTGAGCGCTAAATCAGATGCTTCACAAATGCGTTGGTCATAGTTTTCTAATTTTCCCCAATAACCTTTATGTAGGGGATCTGTTCCATGAATAAAACTCTGCTTAATAATTAATGGTAAATTAAAGACTTGCTGATTAAGCCCCGTTAATGTGCTTTTTTTACTATTTACAACCCATGCCGCTAATAAGGGAAGTACACGGCTAACGCCTTCAAGCGCATCGGTTCTTACCGTTTGTTGTCCTGGGCTGCCGGGATAATAGGCATGAGAATATCCCCATACTTGATAGTGATGAAAGGATTCGGTGACATATTGCGTTAGCCTTTCACATAAAGAAAAAAGAGACTGAGTATCATCATTAAAGCAATCAGCAATCGTTTTATCATTGCGACGATAAGCCGATTTTCTGACTAATCGCCGAATAATATTTTCTTTAAACAAACGCTGATAAATTTTTACGTTAGGGTGTTCGTAAGGTAATTTTGGGCGTGGCGAAGACGCAATTTCAATAGCCATTTTCGTATCTCAGAAAAAAGACGCATCCTTGCGAAACAAAACGGAAATAGAGTATTAAGGTTTTGCCGAGTCCACTAATATTTGATAGTGATCTTGACCCCATAAAACCGGTTTTGGTTTATCTTTTATCCACTGATAATAGGCATTTTTTAACTCCTGTACTTTTTGTGGATTTTGTTTGGCAAGATCAACGGATTCATCGGGATTGGCTTTGTCGTTAAATAACTGTGGCTGATTTTTACCATCATCATAAAAATAGAGTGCCCACTCACCATCGCGAACCGCCCAAGCGCCTTTGGAGAGTTTTTCTAAATTAGGATTTGTTGGTGGTGTTTTGCGTTGATAGGTTATCCATTGATGATAACCATGCCAAAATTCTTGATTTTCTTCACTGTAATGCTTTGTTCCTGGACCTGCCCAAAATAAATATTGATGAGGCGGTGTTGTAGTTTCGCCTTTTAGCAACGGCATAATATCTCTGCCTTCAACATTAAGATTGTCAGGAATAGCAATACCAGCACTTTGTAATGCAGTCGGTAAAATATCTAACGCGGAAATCATTACATCGCTTTTTGTACCTGCTGGAATATGATTAGGGCGATAAGCAATAAAAGGTACTCTGACACCGCCATTAAACATTTGTCCTTTAAAGCCTCTATCCATTGCATTCATTGGCATAGGTGATTCATTAACAGCACCATTATCTGATAAGAAAAAAATAAGCGTATTTTCTAGCTCACCATTTTCTTTTAATTTAGCAAGGATTTGACCTATACCTTCATCAGCTGCATTTAATGCTGCAAAATATTTATCTGCTTCTACATTGCCAGTATCAAACTTCTCCATATATTTAGCTGGAGATGCTTGCTCTAAAGGAATATGAGGAACGCTATACGAGAGATTAATAAAGAATGGTTTATCTTTATGTTCATCAATAAATGTCAGTGTTTCATCTGTAAGAAGGTGCGTGGTATAACCCGGTGCAGCTACATTAACGCCATTACGCCAAAAAGCGGGAGAATTCCATAAAGCAACACCTGAAGCATAGTAGCTAAAATCATGATCAAAACCGCGTTCATAAGGGGCATAACCTGCTTCTGGGGTTGAAATCATATTGTCGTGATAGTCACGAGTTTGTTTACTTGCATCAATTTTCGGTTTTCTTATTACTTTGGCGTTGTGCCATTTACCAATGCTCGCCGTTGCATAGCCATTTTCTTGAAAAAGAGAAGGTAATAGCTTGATATCTTGAGGGATACCTAAAATAGCATCGTCATTGCTATAGGTGCCAAAACTTGCCGGAGAGCGTCCTGTAAAAATACCCGCTCTTGAAGGACCACAAACCGGATGGGCAACAAATGCATTGGTCATTTTTGCACCACCCTTTGCCATCTCACTGACATTTGGCATGGCAATACGCGCAGCTTCTACCATTTTATTTATCTCACCGTTATAACGCGACGGTGTTGGTCTTTGAGATAATGCCTCAACATCTAAACTATCAAGTACAAAATCGAGCTGCCCCGTACCCAAATCGTCCATTATTATCAGCAGAACATTCGGTTTTTCAGGCGTTCCTCCTGCATTAGCTGCTAAAGGTATGCTGAGGCAAGATGTTGCGATTAACCCAGCAAGTAAATTTTTTTTAATAAAAGGTAGCGTCACGGATTGTCTCCAAATGAGTAAAATTAGATATTCAACATTATTTGATATAGTTTTTTTGCAGAGCGGGAAGGGCGTCGCTGGCTAAACCTCCACGAGAGATTGCCTGATGCATTAGCTGCATTCCCATTGCTGTATGGTGAAATATTTCTTTATAAGAGCGACAAAGGTAATTGTGACGATACTTTTCACCTTCAACGGCAATAATGCGATGTTTGGGGCAGCCGCCATAACATAGGCTTTGTACTTCACACTGTTTACAAAGATCGGTGAGCTTGTCGTATTTATTCTGACCAAAACGTTGTTGCTGTTTTGAGGTGACTAAACGGGCAAGATTATTTTGATGGATATTGCCTAAATTATTAGCAGGATAAACATAGTGATCACAAGAATAGACATCACCGTTAGATTCAATAATTAATGCCTGACCACAGGTTTTAGATTGAATACAGGTAGAGGCGGGGTATCCCATCCATGTGCCCAATAAGCTATCAAATAAACGAATATAGATTTTTCCAATATCACCTTGGCGAACCCATTCATTGAAGACATCGGTCATAAACTGCCCATAACCTTCAGCAGGTACTGAAAAAGGGGCTAATTGAGCATTAGGACCCGGAGCATAATGTCCACCATGAGTATGTGGAAAGCGTCGGTCTACTTCGACAATGGGAATAAATTGAAAGAAAACGGAACCTAGCTCTTTTAACGCTTGATAGGTTTCTTTGCCTTTGTTCCAGTTTTGGTCATTAACAACAGTTAACGTATTAAATTCAACACCGTATTCAATTAATAACTGAATGGCGCGCTTTACTCTTTCAAATGTAGGGCTTCCGTTAACTGAAATACGATATTTATCATGAACAGCTTCAAGTCCATCAATAGATACACCTAATAGAAAATGGTTATCTGCAAAGAATTGAGCCCATTGACGGTTAATTGCTATCGCATTAGTTTGCACGCTGTTGGTAATGGTTTTTCCTTGTGCAAACTGTTTCTGGTATTTAACAAC
This sequence comes from Proteus hauseri, assembly GCF_040139125.1. Classification (GTDB taxonomy): domain Bacteria; phylum Pseudomonadota; class Gammaproteobacteria; order Enterobacterales; family Enterobacteriaceae; genus Proteus; species Proteus hauseri_B. The sequence continues at coordinate 11,659 of NZ_JBEEUB010000015.1, read as the reverse complement.
TTGTTGGAAGAACGAGAGTCCAGCAAGCGTTGGTTCTCCACCTTGCCAAGAGAAATCAACCTGATCGCCGCTATGAGATTGAATATAATCTTTAATATAGCGACGTAGCACACCGTCAGCCATAACGATATGTCCTGCCTCTTTTACGTCGTCTTGAAAAATATTTTCTTTTTCAAGATAAAAGCAGTATTCACACTTAATATTACAGTGGTAGCTTGTAGGTTTTGCCATCATATGAAAATAGGCAGGTTGATTTTGTGCCATTGGTTCATTTCCCTAGTCTCTTTTTATTCTTTTACATTACGCAAATTTTATAAAAACAAAAGAGATTAAAATCACAAATACAAAATAACGAAAGTAAATGAAAGTATTTTTCGAAAGAATAAAGTGATAGTTTTCACTTTAGTTACTTTCAATATGACACTATTTCATTGTTTTTTGATTTTTTGAGCTATTTGTTTTTATTTATAATTCGAAAGCAGCTAACGAAAAAGATTTTTAATCTATTTATGGTGAAATATAGGGGGGTTAACGCTGGTTTTTTGTGTTTTGTCTTTCTGTATATAGTGTAATCATAAGTATAGCGTTGGGTTATACCATTTTATTGATTGGAAACTGATTGCCTCAAGGCTATTATTGATTCGACACGAAAATATTCGTAAGCAACCGACAATAAATCGAAAGTTTGTGAAAGAGATCAAAAGTTTTGTTTTTTTGCGTTGTCGGTTAAATTTGGCGTAGTAAACTACATTCGAAACCAATCGAAAGTTAAGTCCTTTGGTTTCGTAAGGAGACGAAAGTGAAAGCGGCAGTTGAGAGGCGTATGGAAATCCTCGACATGGTAAACCAAAAAGGTAAAGCCCGAGTCGAAGATCTCGCTGAATTATTTAAAGTCTCAAGTGTCACCATCCGCAGCGATCTAAGTTTTCTTGAGAAAAATGGTTATATCGTCCGTTCTCATGGCGCAGCAATTCCTAATACAGGGTTTATTGCTGAACTGAGTATCCACGAAAAACGTGGACAAAACGCGGGCATAAAATCATTAATCGGGAAAGCTGCCGCAACGCTGATAAAGGATGGAGACACCGTCATTCTTGACTCGGGGACAACTACTCGCGAAATAGCGACACATTTAAAGTCGCGCGAAAATGTAGTGGTCATGACAAACGGTCTGGATGTCGCAATGGAGTTAGCAAATACCACAGGTGTAGAAGTATTAATGACCGGTGGTGTTTTGCGCAAAAGTGCTTTGTCTTTTTCAGGCTCGCAAGCTGAAAATAGCCTTAGAAATTTCCGTTTTGATAAGGTTTTTCTAGGGGTTGACGGATTTGATTTACGTGTCGGTATTACCACTCACAATGAACAGGAAGCCAGTCTTAACCGTTTAATGTGTGATATCTCAGAAACGATTATTGCGGTTGCAGATTCTACGAAATTCAGTAAACGCAGCTGTCATATGATCAGAGATTTTGGTGAAATTGATGTGTTAGTGACCGATTCTGGTATTCCTGAAGAGTATATTCAGGAGCTGAAAGATCACAAAATCGAAGTGATTATCGTCAACGATAAGGCATCGTAATTTGCTAACTCCATTAGCAGCACCGCCGGTGTTGATTATGGAGTTAGTATTTAAATGCATCCTTTAGAAAAGATTGTTCAGCAACATAAATCAGGCAAACAGAATGGTATTTATTCTGTTTGTTCTGCCCACCCTTTAGTAATAGAAGCAGCTTTATTACAAGCGCTGGATAATGATTCCTTTCTGCTGATTGAAGCCACCTCTAATCAGGTTGATCAGTTTGGTGGTTATACCGGTATGACCCCTGCTGACTTCTACCAATATGTCATTGAACAAGCTGAAAATGTCGGTTTTTCTACTGAGAAGTTAATTCTTGGTGGCGATCATCTCGGTCCCAATCGTTGGCAACATCTCACTGCAGAAGAAGCGATGAAAAATGCAGATGTGCTCATTGCACATTATGTTGCTGCGGGCTTTAAAAAAATCCACCTCGATTGCAGTATGTCTTGTGCTGGTGATCCCACTCCATTAACAGATGAAATTGTTGCATCACGTGCTGCTCGTTTAGCGGTTATCGCTGAAAATACAGCTAAAGCAACATTCGGCACTAGCGACATTGTATATGTTGTTGGTACTGAAGTGCCTGTTCCCGGTGGCGCAGCTGAAGAGTTAGATACCGTAGAAGTGACTTCACCAGAAGCCGCCAGAAAAACCTTAGAGTGCCACCGCCAAGCTTTTTATGATGCAGGCGTGGGGGCGTGCTGGACTCGCGTTGTTGGTTTAGTCGTTCAACCCGGCGTTGAATTTGATCACACTGGTGTTATTGATTATCAAACTGAAAAAGCACAGGCATTAAGCCAAGTTGTTAATGATTATCCTCATCTTATTTTTGAAGCACACTCTACCGACTATCAAACAAAAGGTGCTTATAAACAGCTTGTAAATGATCACTTTGCCATTTTAAAAGTAGGACCTGCACTAACGTTTGCGATGCGTGAAGGGCTATATGCATTATGCGCCATTGAAGAGACGCTATTTATGCCAGAACAGTGTTCAAATTTACGCGAAAAAATGGAACAGTTGATGTGCCGTGAGCCGGAATTTTGGCAAAAGTATTACCACGGTGAAGAGCGTCAGCAAGCCTTTGCTCGAGTTTACAGCTTTAGTGATCGCATTCGTTATTATTGGCCTGATGCTGAAATTAATGCCGCTATCGATACATTAATGGATAATTTATCGATAAAGCCAATTCCATTGCCCCTGCTTAGCCAATATTTGCCGTATCAATTTACTCAATTAAGAGAAGGCGTGATCGACGGCACTCCAGAATCCTTTGTCATTGCGAAAATTCGCGACGTGTTGTCGGTTTATGCCGATGCTTGTTATGTCCATTAATTGAGGGGAAACCATGGAATATTTAAGTTATCAGACCGCTCAATTAGAGCAATTGAATGCATTTTGGACAGCGAAAGAAATTGAGCAACAACCAGAATGCTGGAAGAAAACATGGCAGTCAATTCAAGAAAAACGTGCGGATATTCAAGCATTTCTTAATAAGGCGCTCGCTGCGCCTAATGCCAGAATTATTCTAACGGGTGCTGGTACTTCCGCATTTGCAGGTAGAGCATTAGCGCCGATGTTAAGTGGTCATACAAAACGCCGTGTTGATGCTATTGCAACAACTGATTTAGTTGCCGATCCACAAGAGTATTTAGCCGAAGATGTACCAACATTATTAATCTCTTTTGCACGTTCGGGTAACAGTCCAGAAAGTGTTGCCTCATTAGATGTTGCGGCTGAATGTTTATCCCAATGTTATCACTTAGTATTGACGTGCAATCCTAATGGCAAACTGTACGAATATTGCCAAAACAATCAGAGTGCATTGGCACTGTTAATGCCTGAAGAGTCTAATGATCGCTCCTTGGCAATGACTTCAAGTTTTTCATCCATGATGATGGCTGCGGTAACCATCTTTTTGGGTGATAGTGTTTTTCGTGACGCAATAGCCCCTTTCTTTATTGACTATAAAACCCAATTTGAAAAAGCAAATCTTGTTATTCGCAATGAATATGCCGGGAAATTTAAGCGCGTTATTTATCTTGGCAGTGGTGGATTACAGGGTTTAGCTCAAGAAGCATCATTAAAAATGTTAGAGCTAACGGCGGGTAAAGTTGTTGCTAGTTTTGATACCCCATTGGGCTTTCGACATGGTCCTAAATCTATCGTAAATAAAGAAACGTTAGTCGTTATGTTTTTCTCTAACGATCCCTACACGCGTCAATATGAGACTGACTTATTACGAGAGATTATTCACGATAATGCATCAGGCAAGGTGATCGCGATCACCGCACGAAATGATAATTCTTTTTCAAAAGAGAGTTTTGTTTATATTCCTGCTCTAGAGAACTGTTCGGATGTGGCGCTATTGTTTCCGTACTTGATGTTGGCGCAATCATTCGCGTTTCACAGTTCTATTGCACTGGGGAATACGCCTGATAACCCTTCTCCAACAGGAGAGATAAACCGGGTTGTACAAGGCGTCACTATTTATCCGTTCTCATACAAAAAAGACGACACACAGTCTGCTTTAAGTTAATAAAATATAATAAGAGAGCTAATCATGAACACACCTAATATTGTCTGGACCCGCATTGATGAGCGTTTACTCCATGGTCAAATCCGCATTACTTGGGGTAAACATACTGAAGCTAACCTGATTTTAGTTGCTAATGATGATGCAGCAGAAGGTCCTAACTCCGCCTTCATGCAAGCTGGAATGAAAGCATCAGCAGGCGGTGAATATGCTGTGCGCTTTTTTTCTATTCAAAAAACCATAGAAGTGATTAGTAAAGCTTCTCCTCGCCAGAAAATTTTTGTGCTGTGCAATAACCCAATTGATGTTGCTCGTTTAGTGGACGGCGGTGTGCCGATTACTCACTGTAACGTCGGCAATATGCATTTTCATGAGGGTAAGCGCCAAATTGCTAAAACAGTCTCAGTGAATGAGAAAGATATTGAGGCTTTTAAGAGCCTTGTTGCAAATGGCGTGACATGCACCATTCAAAACACCCCTGATCAGTCACCTGTTGATGTGCTAGCACTGGCAACAGCTTGATATTTTCCTGAGCAAAAAAAACCTAAATAATAATTTAGGTTTGAGGATTATTTATGATTTTTGAAGCTTCTTTAGTGGCTTTATGGGCCTTTTTTTGCGGTATCGATAAGTATGACGTTGCACTAAACATTCATCGCCCCTTAATAACAGGACCTGTTGTTGGCTTGATTATGGGTGATATGCAAATTGGGTTAATTGCAGGTGCAACATTAGAACTTGCATGGTTAGGTTTAGTGCCAAATGCCGGTGCACAACCACCTGATGTAACGTTAGGTACTATTGCCGCAGTTGCTTTTGCTGTTATGACAAATCAATCCCCTGAAGTTGCTATGGGTATTGGGATGCCTATCGCTGTATTAATGCAAATGCTGATTATTGGTTTTTTTGCTGTCAGTGCTTTCACCATGGGAAAAGCAGATCGTTGTGCCGAAAAAGCCGATGCCTCTGGTATTTCTAGGTTACTGATAATAACTATTACAGTTCGTTCGCTCCTGTATGCATTGGTCGCTTTTGTTACGGTCTATTTCGGTGAACATGCAGCGCAATGGATTGATGAGAATACACCAAAAGTATTACTCGAAGGCTTAGGTATCGGCGCGAAGATGGTTCCTGCTATCGGCTTTGCAATGTTGTTGAAAATTATGTGGTCGAAAGAAGTTGCGGGTGTGTTCTTTATTGGTTTTGTGATGACGACTTATTTGAAACTTCCAATTATGGCAGTGGCTATTTTAGGCGCATCAGCAGCAGCGCTTTACTTCTTCTTTAGTGGTAATAACAAAAATACAAGTCAGCAGAATGAGGATTTCGAAGATGGTATCTGATAACAACACCGCATTGAAAACGCAGGATAAACCAGAAACAGGTTCTTTGATTGATGGCATTGATGAGTACCAAGATACCACTGTCAGGAAAGTTATCACCAAGGGTGATCTTTGGAAGTGTGCATTCCGTGGACTGTTTATGGAAGGTAACTTTAACTTTGAACGTATGCAAGGTGGTGGATTTGCATTCTCAATTATTCCTGCGCTGAAAAAAATTCATGGAAATAATAAACGAGACTATGCCACGTCACTGAAAAACCATCTGCAATTTTTTAATGCTAGCCCAAAACTGTTTACCTTCTTATTAGGTACTGCGGTTGCAATGGAAGAGAACAAAGAAAAACCTTCTACTGTAAACGTAATGAAAGTTGCTGGTATGGGGCCGACGGGTGGTATTGGTGATGCCATTGACCATATGACATTGATGCCGCTGACATTGGCATTAGGTGCATCTATTGCAATGGAAGGCTCAATTGCGGGTCCTTTTGTTTTCTTCTTCTTATATCAAATCGTGCACTTTTTAGTGTATTTCGGCCTGATGTTCATGGGATACCGCGCTGGAACCGCCGCGATGGTTAACATGAGCGATGCAACTGAAAAGCTTGCTAAAGCGGCAAATATTATGGGGATCTTTGTTATCGGTGCGCTATCGGCAACCTTTATCAAGGTTCAAACCACCGCCTCGCTAGAACTTGGCGGGAAGGTGGTTGAGTTGCAAAGCGCGCTATTTGACAAAATCATGCCGAACTTACTGCCTCTGTGTTTAGTTTTCTTGATGTACAAGATGGTTAAGAGCACAGGATTTTGGGGTAAGCCACCAGTATTGATTTTCTCTACCCTCGCATTTGGTGTGGTTGGGCATGTATTAGGATTTTTATAAAAATCACTTTTTAACGTACCCATAGATAACCGTAATAGATTATTAACTTGCTATAAACAGGCAGGAGAGCGTTCTGCTGCCTGTGTTAAGGAGTGACTCATGATAGGTCTTATTGTTTCAGGGCATCTTAATTTTGCATCAGGTATGGCATCAGCAGTAAAAGCTATTGCTGGAGAGCAGCAAGATATCGTTTTTATTGATTTTGTAGAATCAATTTCACCTGATGAGCTTGAAAAGCAGATGCGCCAAGCTATCGATTCAATGGATTGTCAGCAATACCTATTTTTAACTGATTTACCTGGTGGAACCCCTTGCAATCGCGCAATGGCAATTATGATGCAAAACCCTGCTGTCGAGGTTTTAGCTGGCGTGAATTTACCGATGATTGTTAATGCCGCTTTTGAACGAGAAGGGTGCTCAACATTAGAACTTGTTCAAACACTTCGTGAAATCGGTCATGACAGTATTCAAGATATCCGTGAACAACTCGCACAAATAGACAGTACTGATGCAAAAGAAGAAGACGGCTTATGAGTCAGCAATATGCCATTTTAGCGGATAGAACTTTTACACCAGATGGCATTCGTTATCTCTGCTATGTGCGTGTTAACGATGAAAAAATAGAATCGATTACCACTGAAGCACCCAGCGATTGCCCCATCATCCGACTTAAAGGTAAAACTTTATTGCCCGGTTTTGTTGATATTCATATTCATGGCAGAGCAGGTTCTGATGTGATGGATGCAACACAACAAGGGTTACAAATTATTGCAGATGCATTAGTGAAAACGGGCGTTGTTGCATGGGTTGGAACAACGGTTACCGCGCCGATGGATGATATTCGCCTCGCGTTATCACAAGTTCGAGCGTTTTTATCTAAACCACAAACTTCAGGTGCTCTGTTACTTGGTAGTTTTCTTGAAGGTCCTTATTTCACCGAGCGCCATCGTGGTTCGCATCCTGTGAAATTTTTAAAAGCACCGACGGTTTCTGAGTTGGAAAGCCTACTAGAAAGTGCGGGTGATAGCTTGTTGCGTGTTGCTGTAGCACCTGAAGCGCCAGGGGCAATTGACGCGATAGATTGGTTAGTTACTCAAGGAATTAAACCAAGTGTGGCACATACTGCTGCCGATTATAAGCAAACACAGCAAGCTTTTTTACACGGTGCTGATTGTGGTGTGCATTTATATAACGGCATGACAGGGCTTCATCATCGTGAACCGGGATGTTGCGGTGCAGTGTTGTATCACGATGTATTGGCTGAACTAATTGCTGATGGCATTCATGTCCATCCTGTGATGATGCAATTAGCGTATCGCATGAAAGGGTATCAAAAAATTGCATTGATAACAGATTGTATGCGTGCTGGTGGATTACCTGATGGTGATTATGCTCTAGGCGCACAAATCGTCACTGTTACTCAAGGTCAAGCCAAAACCGCGGATGGTTCTTTGGCTGGAAGCACCTGTAGCTTGGATAGCGCATTGCGCAATATGGTGCAACTGGCTCATGTGCCGGAATGGGAAGCTGTTCAAATGGCATCAGCAATACCAGCAGAATATCTCGGTGTTGGCGATAAATTAGGCTATATCAAAGTTGGCAGACAAGCTAGCTTTGCCGTGGTGGATGAGTGTTTTCATCTTACCGATACATTCATCAGAGGAAAGCATATTTACTCTGTATCCGGGGATAACGCATAACCTTATCGTTATGCGCCCATTAGTAAAAATGAGGTATTTATAATGGAAATTCGTCAGCCAATTCATAGTGAACACGCTAAAAGGCTTGATACAGAAGGACTTCGTAAGGAGTTCCTGATTGAAAACCTATTCTGTGAAGGGGAAATGAATCTCACTTATAGCCATATTGATCGTATTATCGTCGGTGGCATTGTTCCAACAACTCAGCCTTTAGCATTAATGGCGGGTAAAGCATTAGGTGTTGATTTCTTTTTAGAAAGACGAGAATTAGGTGCGATCAATATCGGTGGTGCTGGTAAAGTTACCGTTGATGGTGAAGTGTTTGAAATTGGCGCTCGTGAAGCTATTTATATTGGAATGGGCGCTAAAACGGTTGAATTCACTAGTGATTCTGCAAAAACACCCGCACGTTTTTATATGAACTGCGCACCTGCTCATCATACTTATCCAACACGTAAAATTACGCAACAGCAAGCATCGCCAGAAAAAATTGGTCATGCTGAAAACTGTAACGTGCGTACTATTTATAAATTTTTGCATCCTTCCGTTCTACCTACCTGTCAATTATCAATGGGAATGACCGTACTTGAGCCTGGAAGTTTATGGAATACCATGCCATGTCACACTCATGAGCGTCGTATGGAAGTGTATCTCTATTTTGATATGAAAGATGACAACGTAGTTTTCCATTATATGGGTGAACCAACAGAAACTCGTCACTTAGTGGTTCGTAATGAACAAGCCGTCATAAGCCCTAGTTGGTCTATTCACTCTGGTGTTGGTTCTGCGTCATATACCTTTATTTGGGGAATGGTTGGTGAAAATCAGGTATTCCACGATATGGATCATGTTGCAATGAAAGATCTGAAGTAACTACCTCTTTCTAAATAGCATTTTACATTTTTACCCTACATATAAAATGATGTGGCAGTCATTGCCACATCATAGAGGCTTCTATGATGAATTTATTCGATTTAACGGGCAAAGTGGCAATAGTAACGGGTTGCAATACAGGTTTAGGTCAGGGGATGGCAATTGGTTTAGCCCAAGCGGGTGCTGATATTGTCGGTGTTGGCATTCAAGATGCGCCAGAAACTCGCCAACAAGTAGAATCCCTTGGTCGCCGCTTCCATAACATTACAGAAGATTTAATGAAACAAGATGGATTACAAGCGCTGGTGGATGAAGCCGTTTCAGTCATGGGACGTATTGATATTCTGGTAAATAATGCGGGTATTATTCGTCGTGAAGACTTATTAGAATTTAATGAAAAAGATTGGGATGACGTTATTGATATTAATCAGAAAACACTCTTTTTCCTATCACAAAAAGTAGCTCGCCAGTTTGTCAAACAAGGTAATGGTGGAAAAATAATTAATATTGCTTCGATGCTCTCTTATCAAGGTGGTATCCGTGTTCCATCTTATACCGCAAGTAAATCAGCGGTAATGGGATTAACCCGCGCATTAGCAACGGAGTTATCTCAATACAATATTAACGTAAATGCGATAGCACCAGGTTATATGGCAACGGATAACACCGCGGCTCTACGTGCTGATGAAGCTAGAAATGCGGCTATTTTAGAACGAATTCCTGCGGCGCGTTGGGGAACACCTGAAGATTTAGCCGGTCCTGCTATTTTCTTAGCATCGAGTGCCAGTGATTATATTAATGGTTATACCATTGCAGTAGATGGTGGTTGGTTAGCTCGTTAATTTCATGGAGAAATAGGATGGAACACGCTAATACAGGGGCTTTGCAAAGAGATACCGTGTTGCAAAATATGAAACGCGTTTATCGTTATCAATCAGCTAATCAAGTCCGCAGTGTTATTCGACGTAGTGGCAAAACACGTTTTATTAAAGACACAGATTGGGAACGTGGTGTTCTATGGAGTTGTGTCAGTACTGTGTGGCTTGCAACACAAGATGAAGAATACCTTAATGGTGTATTAAATTACACATTGCATACAGGGTTTAGAACGGGACCTAATGCACGTTTTGCTGATGATCATGTTTGTGCGCAAGCTTATCTCGCCATTAGCCCGCTGTTTGAACAATCTGAAATTCTTGAGCCTACGATCAAAGCATTCGATATTATGCTTAATGAACCTAAAGCTGGTCGTGAAGATTGGTGGTGGTGCGACGCGTTATTTATGGCACCTCCTGGTTTTGCTGCATTAGCTGAAGTTACAGATGAGCGACGTTATTTGGATTATATGCATACGGCTTATTGGGATGCGATAGATCATTTACGTGATCCTGAGACGGGTTTAATTTACCGAGATCATCGCTATATTCCAGATGGTCAGGGAAATGAATTACGGGAAGCTAATGGTGAAAAAGTTTTTTGGAGCCGTGGCATTGGTTGGGTTTTAGCCTCTATCCCTCGTATTTTGCAATATATGCCTGATGATTATCATGGTCGCGAACGTTATATCACATTATTTAAAGAACTAGCGACTTCCATCCTAGATTATCAACATGAAGATGGTTTTTGGCGAACAAGTTTACTCGATCCTGATAATTTTCCTGCACCAGAAAGTTCAGCAACAGCGCTATTTTGTTATGGACTTGCGTGGGGAATTAATCAGGGAATATTAGAGAAAGATGTGTACTTCCCCGTATTAAACAGAGCATGGTTAGCATTACAAACCTGTATTCATGACAATGGCATGATAGGTTGGGTTCAACTTCCGGCATTTAACCCTCGTGAAGTGAAGTTCGAACATAATATGGATTATGGTGCTGGTGCTTATTTATTAGCAGGAAGTGAAGTTTTAAATCTTTTGTAAAATTGCTAGAACTTTGATATTGACGCTTTGTTGTTTTCTTGCGCTTTACATGCCTTCCGCGCAATATTTTCCTATCTAGGATGCCGACCAAAAAATAGGGTCGGCTTTTTTATGTTTACTATAATAATAAGAGGTAACATGAATCTGTTACCTCTTATTATAAAATTGGGTGCTTAGATTAAAACGTAATAACTTGATTAGAAAATTGTGGGGGATAGCTCCCCCACAAGGTTAGTGTTTATTATTGATAAACTTAACCTGAACATTTATATATTCACTATTAATAGTGAAGTTCTCAATTGGATTATTATAGAATAAAGTAATCAGTAATACAGTGATATTTATACTAATAATAATCACACTAGTCAGAGAATATTTATTCATTTCCTTGACAGTTCCTCTATAAGGAGGCAGAATCAAGTTCTCAGGTTTGAGTTCCGCCTCGGTTAATATTAAATATATTTTCCGGGGCTTTTCTCTTTCTGGCGTTTGCGAAATGCTTGAACCAGATTGATCCAAGCACCCGCGCAGAGAATAACAAAATAAGATATTGAAGCAACACATTTATTATTAATAATAAATAAAGCTATTACTCTCTATTATTTAAATAAAATAATTGATTTTTTAAGTGGCGTGTTGAATAAAATAAGAGCTAACATGAATTCGTTACCTCTTATTATAAAATTGGGTGCTTAGATTAAAACGTAATAACTTGCTTAGAAAATTGCGGGGGATAACTCCCCCACAAGGTTAGTTTCTATTATTGATAAACTTAACCTGAACATTTATATATTCACTATTAATAGTGAAGTTCTCAATTGGATTAT
>NZ_JBEEUB010000014.1:0-47790 GCF_040139125.1 Proteus hauseri | reverse complement strand
TGGTAGTGTGGGGTCTCCCCATGTGAGAGTAGGGAACTGCCAGGCATTAAATAAGACGAGAAAGCCAACCCACTGGGTTGGCTTTTTTGCGTTTGGAATTTAGTGTTTTTAGAGAATATTAAGTCAATAATAAGTAATCAGATCTAATTAACTCATCTACTTATTCACTTTTATATGCTGAGAAAGCAATAAACTTGCAGTAACAACCTTAAATACAGCACCCTTCAATATTATATAAATCTAATAGTGGCTCTATATTATTTAATCATGTCAGTACAAGTGATTTAAAATCACAGTATCGGGCTTTAAGCCTGCCTAATATATGCTTAAAGAAAAGAATAATGCGCATATAGAGATATAAACTAGAGTGAAAAATAGGAGAGTAGGCTTGGTAATAAAAAGTATATTATGAAGCTTTCTAGACTTTAAATTTGTTTATTGAGGTTCTTGCTGCTCTGATTTTAATAAATTATAGTCTAGAATATTTTTATTACCATCAATAACCATAATTGATGGTTTTTCTTGGTAACAATGACTTAATGGTGAACGACAGGCTTTTGGTGAAGTATGTTTTATACCTAACCAATCACTAAGAAGCCAGTAATTATCAGCCGTTGAATAGGGATTAACTAAGCGTTCAGCATCAATATTAGGGCGTGTAGATAATGAGCTATACCAAATAAATAATGGAATATCATAAGCCTCTTTTCTAGGGCTATTTACACCATGGTGGTAGCGGATATCTCTATTTTTATCAAATCGTTGTAATGCATGATCTGCAAAATAAAGGAGTGAGGCTGGCTTATTTTTTACTTTGTCTATAATTTGTTTAATCAGTTTATCTGTATAAGCTATAGAGCTATCGTAACAGTTATCATCTTCTTGTTGAGTAAAGTTAATAAGCTCATTAGCAGGAAATCGGTTACATGAGGGTTCGTGGCTGCCATAAGTGTGTAGTACGATTAGCTTTTTTTTCGTCGAATTATCATTTAAAGCTTCGTCTAAATAAGGAAGTAATGCTTCATCATAACCAATAAAATCATTCCATTTTTTATTTTCAGCCATATTTGCAATAACTGAAATTACACTTGTTTTTTGATTACCTTCCCCTTGATTACTTAACCAATAAGTTTTAAATCCAGCATGGTTAGCTAATGAAATGATATTGTCAGCATAATGTTTTTTATTCTGTAATTGCTCTAAACCAATATTAGATAGTGAAATGGGGACTGATAATATAGTAACAGGTGCTGGAGAATAGACTTGATTAAACAGTAAAATATTCTCTTTTTCTTTGGTTAAGTTGGGTGTTGTATCATAAGGATAACCATATATACCTAAATGATCGCGACGAACTGATTCACCAATAACAATAATATAAATCTCTGTTTTATCATTGTTTTTAGTATATTTATAAGAGACCTCTTGAGATGCTATTTTTCTTATTTGTTGGTTCTCATGAAATGTTTTTACTAACGCTGCTGCATTATAAAATGGGGTATTAAGAAAGATATATTCAGCGAGTAGTCTATTTTTATCTTCCTCTCTTAATCCTAGCTGTTTATATAATGGAATAATCATTATTAATAGAATAATGGATATCAAGTTTTTTTTGCTTGTTTTTATTGTTAAGTAGTGAGCGCTTTTATGTATAAGAAAGAAATAGATTATAAAAATACAAATATAAAATAGAACATAATACTTATTATAAGAAAGCATCCCTACTGTTTCACTGCCATTTGTATTAATAAAGGTTTCTGCGATAGATGATGAAAATGGAATATCATGTTCACGATAAAAGAAGAGAGAAATAGAAAGATTTAATGCCCACAATGCACTAACGATAAAAGTTATAGCTTTTCCAATAACAGAACGATAAATGCCACCACACGTTAGCATGATAAGCCAACCAATTATGATGATATAAAACTTTTGTTCAATATGTAGCGTTGAACCACCTAATATTGCAGGTGCTATGGATAAGATAAACAAAAGTAAGTAACACGTTAACTTGGACATAGTCTATTTAAAACAGCCACCTTTTTTATATGGACTGAAAAGTTAACCATTTACCTTTTGAGAATACAAGTATTGATTGGCTAAAATGAGTCTGAAACTGATATCTTAACTATTTTAGAGGGAGGTTATGACTTTTTGTGAGTATAAAATAGGGAGTATTTACAAACCTAAGAAGTTATGAGAGTTGATAATTGATTGATTTTCATTTTAAATAAACAACTATTTATAAAATAAAAATATTGTTTATTAAAATAATGTATAGATATGTATTTAAAAGTTATATTATCTAAATATAAATAATAATATTATAGTTATCGCGGATGAAAACAAAAAAGTGCTAAGTAATGTCAGCACTTTTTTGCAGAGATGATAAGTAAATTATTTAGCACATAATTAATGTGATTTGCCTTCTTCTATGCCTATCCCTATTTGAGAACGAATAAATTGAGCTTGGAATTTTATTTTTTCTTGCTGACCCAAAGATGATTTGTCTGTAATAGAAAATACCCATGAAACAACAAAAGCAATAACCATAGAAAATAATGCGGGATATTCATAAGGATAAATCGGTTTTTCATGACCAAGAATATTAACCCAAATTGTTGGACCTAAGATCATTAGGGTCACTGCGATTAATAATCCAGACCATCCTCCAGCAACTGCACCTCTTGTAGTTAGCCCTTTCCAATACATTGAAAGTAAGATAATAGGGAAGTTACAACTTGCTGCAATAGAGAATGCGAGCCCAACCATAAAGGCGATATTTTGCTTTTCAAACAAAATACCCAGCCCTATTGCGACTATTCCCAAAATAACAACGGTGATTTTAGAGACATTTAGCTCTTTTTTTTCATCGGCATTACCATTTTTAATCACATTAGCGTAAAGGTCATGAGAAACAGCTGAAGCACCCGCTAATGTTAATCCAGCAACAACAGCGAGAATGGTGGCAAAGGCTACTGCTGAGATAAAGCCAAGAAAGAAATTTCCACCAACAGCATCTGCTAAATGGACAGCTGCCATATTGGTTCCACCAATTAAAGCACCGGTGGCATCTTTGAACAGAGGATTAGGGCTAACGAGTAAGATAGCGCCGAAACCAATAATAAAAGTAAGAATATAGAAATAGCCGATAAAACCTGTTGCATAGAATACACTCTTACGGGCTTCTTTAGCGTCGCTAACAGTAAAAAAGCGCATGATGATATGAGGAAGCCCAGCAGTACCAAACATTAATGCAAGGCCTAAGGAGAGCGCGGATATAGGATCTGATACCAATCCACCAGGACTCATAATAGAGAAGCCTTTTTGATGTACACTGACCGCTTCTTTAAATAATGTATTAAAATTAAAATTAGCAACTTTCATAACCATTACTGCCATAAATGTTGCGCCAGCAAGTAACAAAATTGCTTTAATTATCTGTACCCATGTTGTTGCTAGCATTCCGCCAAACAGAACATAAAGCACCATTAAAATACCGACAAGAACCACTGCTATATGGTAATTCAATCCAAAGAGAAGCTCGATTAGTTTGCCAGCACCAACCATTTGGGCAATAAGATAAAGTGCAACCACAACGAGTGAACCGACAGCAGAGAGTGTTCTGATGGGTTTAGGGCTTAATCGATAAGAGACAACATCGGCAAATGTGTAACGACCTAAATTACGCAACCGTTCAGCAATAATAAATAAAATGATAGGCCAACCAATTAAAAATCCTATCGAATAAATTAAGCCATCATAACCAGAAGTATAGACTAATGCTGAGATCCCTAAAAAGGAAGCTGCTGACATAAAATCGCCCGCTATTGCCATTCCGTTTTGAAACCCGGTGATTTTACCACCCGCTGTATAATAGTCGGCGCGTGAACGAGTCCTCTTTGAAGCCCAATAAGTGATATAAAGTGTTAATCCTACAAATATCAGAAACATAATAATTGCCTGAATATTCATAGGTTGTTTTTCACCACCTTCAGTAATTGCTGTTGCATAAGCCAACGTTGATGAAAGCATAAATAGACTTATGGCATAGAGTAGTTTTCTCATTTTTCTACCTCATCAATGATTTCGGCCGTTAATTTGTCAAACTCCGTATTTGCTCTGATAACATAAATACCAGTGAGTACGAATGAGGCAACGATTAGACCAATTCCAATTGGAATTCCCCTCGTTATATAAGATCCCTCATACAAAGGAGTTCCTAACCACTGTGGATAGAAAGCAATAAGAAATATAAATGAGACATACATTGCAAGCGTGATAATAGAGAGTGTCCATGAAAAACGACTACGTTTTTTAACCAGTTCTTTAAAGCGAGGGTTATCTGCTATCTCTTGATAAATATTGGCATTCATCAGAGTTCTCCTCTATATAATTGTTTGGTTTATCACATGACTTAGAGGCGTAAATCCCCGCATTTCATGATTTCTAGGTGAGAGAGCCTAGCAAAGGCATTTTAATGCCTTTGCATTGTAATTTTAATGAGAAACACTTTTAATTAAGCCACCTTTGAATAAGTGGCTTTTAATAGACACTAAGCTGTCAGTGATAGAGACTGTTTTTCTTCTAACAGTTTCTCTACAACACCTGGGTCTGCGAGTGTTGAGGTATCTCCGAGGTTGGTTGTATCGCCAGAGGCAATTTTACGTAAGATCCTACGCATAATTTTCCCTGAACGGGTTTTTGGTAAGGAATCAGTCCAATGGAGGATATCTGGGGTGGCAATTGGTCCTATCTCTTTACGTACCCAGTTTCGTACTTCAGTGTAAAGTTCTGGGGTGGGTTCTTCTCCATGATTTAAAGTGACATAAGCATAAATCGCCTGCCCTTTAATATTATGAGGAATACCAACAACCGCTGCTTCTGCAATTTTAGGGTGAGCAACAAGAGCCGATTCTATTTCTGCGGTACCTAAACGGTGACCTGAAATATTAAGTACATCATCAACTCGACCTGTTATCCAGTAATCGCCATCTTCATCACGACGAGCACCATCACCAGAAAAGTACATTCCTTTAAAAGTAGTGAAGTAAGTCTGTTCAAAGCGTTCATGGTCACCAAAAAGAGTACGAGCTTGTCCTGGCCATGAATCAACAATAACTAAATTACCTTCACAAGTACCTTCTAGGATCTCACCCATATTATCAACAATGGCGGGCTGAACACCAAAGAATGGACGAGTAGCCGAGCCCGGTTTTAAATCCATAGCACCCGGTAGTGGGGTTATCATAAAACCGCCAGTTTCTGTTTGCCACCAAGTGTCCACAACAGGGCATTGGCTGCGTCCCATCTTCTGATAGAACCATTCCCATGCTTCTGGGTTAATAGGTTCACCAACAGAGCCTAGGATGCGCAATGATGTGCGTTGAGTACCCTCTATCGCTTTATCACCTTCAGCCATTAATGCACGAATAGCAGTAGGGGCTGTATAGAGAATGTTTATCTGATGCTTATCGACAATCTGTGCCATACGGTTTACTGAAGGATAATTTGGTACACCTTCAAACATTACCGTTGTCGCACCATTAGAAAGGGGACCATAAAGTAGGTAACTGTGACCTGTTACCCAGCCAACGTCAGCAGTACACCAATAGATTTCACCTTCGTGATAATCAAAGGTGTATTTAAATGTCATTGAGGCATAAACCAGATAACCACCAGTAGTATGCAGTACCCCTTTTGGTTTACCTGTTGAGCCTGATGTATAGAGAATAAAAAGTGGATCTTCAGCATCCATCACTTCTACATCAGATTCGGTGCTTACACCTTGAATGACTTCATCCCACCATAAGTCACGCCCTTCAACCCACTGTTCTGTATGTCCTGTACGACGAAAAACAACAACATGGTTGATTGGTGGAATATCAGCATGGTTTAAAGCATCATCGATATTTTTCTTTAATGGAATTGCACGACCAGCACGTAATCCTTCGTCAGCTGTAATAACCAATTTTGCCTTTGAATCAATAATTCGACCCGCAACGGCTTCTGGTGAGAATCCACCAAAAATAACAGAATGAATAGCACCAATACGAGTACAGGCTAACATGGCAACCGCAGCTTCAGGCACCATTGGCATATAAATAGCGACTACATCGCCTTTTTTAATGCCTAAATTTTTTAATACGTTAGCAAATTGGCAAACATCTTGATGAAGTTGTCGATAAGTGATTTTCTTCGACTCATTAGGTGAGTCACCTTCCCAAATAATAGCAACTTGATCAGCTCGCGTTTTAAGGTGGCGATCAAGACAGTTCTGGCTGATATTTAGTTGTCCGTCTTCAAACCAGCGAATGCGGACATGACCAGGGTCAAATGAGGTGTTCTTTACCACAGTGTATGGTGTTATCCAGTCAATAATTTTTCCTTTATCTGCCCAAAAGGCCTCAGGATTTTTGATGGATAATGCATAATCTTTTTGGTATTGCTCTTTATTGATCAGGGCATGTTCTGCAATGCTAGCAGGAATATGATGTTGGTTTATTTTTGTCATAATTATTCTCCTCACTCTTGTTAATACTATGTCAAAAAGAGGTTAATAAAAAAGGACAAATAAACATTGTTTCTTTTTTGCGCAGAAGATCACGAAATAATGGAAGTGGTTTTCATGGTGTGATCAATTAGTGCTAAAGGCAGTGGTATATGATTTATCTACTTTTTACTTGTTTAATAGGGTTTTAATTTAGTTAAACACTTTTAAATTAAAATAATATGCTGTGAAAATGAGTTGAATAGTGCAGGATAAAAACCACAAAAATAATATGGATATGATAATGATTTTCATTAGCGTTTTTTTAACTATAATGAAACGATAAGTCACATGGTGTGATCCAATATAAAACAGCACTGGAGATTAATATGAGCTATACATTACCTGCACTTCCTTATGCTTATGATGCATTAGAGCCACACTTTGATGAACGTACTATGGAAATTCACCATACTAAACATCATCAAACTTATGTGAATAACACCAATACAGCATTAGAAAAACTACCAGAGCTTGCGGGCTTAGATATTGATGAGTTAGTTAAAAATCTACATAAAGCTCCTGCTGATCAGCGTACATTCTTGCGCAATAATGCGGGTGGTCACTCAAACCACTCTCTATTTTGGCAAGGTTTAAAATTAGGTACTCAACTGCAAGGTTCCCTAAAAGATGCTATCGAACGTGATTTTGGTAGTGTTGATGCATTTAAAGAACTTTTTGAAAAAGCAGCAGCAAGCCGTTTTGGTTCGGGCTGGGCTTGGTTAGTACTTAAAGATGACGGTAAATTAGCCGTTGTTTCTACCGCAAACCAAGATAGCCCATTAATGGGTGAAGAATTAGCGGGTGCTTCTGGTTATCCAATTGTTGGTTTAGATGTTTGGGAACATGCTTATTACTTAAAATATCAAAATCGCCGCCCAGACTATATCAAAGCGTTTTGGTCAGTTGTTAACTGGGATGAAGCGCAAAAACGTTATCAGAGCAAAGCGTAATTTTTCTTTTCTCTTCTCATTTTTTAATGCCGACTTTTGTCGGCATTGTTTATTGATGCCACTATCCTTTACTATGGGTTATTCTTTTTGTTTAGGTAGTGAATTATGCGCTATTTACCCACAGTTTTTATCGGCAATATAACGACAACATCGAATGGATTTACCAGTGCTATCACCAAAAGGCTGGTGGATGGCAATATCCAATTAACTTCTATTGGATTAGCTGGAGATGAACAAGCAGAAAAGAGCTTTCATGGTGGTCCTGATCGCGCATTATGTCATTATCCTCAAGAACATTATCACTATTGGTCTGAACAATTTCCTGAATTAGCCGATTTTTTTAATGCCCCGGCATTTGGCGAAAATATTTCAACAATTGGTATGACTGAAGAGAGTGTCTTTATTGGAGATATATACCAATGGGGCAATACTTTTATTCAAGTCACTCAACCACGTTCACCTTGTTATAAGCTAAATACAGTAACGGATATCAGTAATTTCTCACAAATTATGCAAGATAGTGGTTACTGTGGTTGGCTCTATAGAGTTATTGGTGCCGGTGAAACGGGAAGCCATCATCCGCTGGTTTTAGTTTCTAGAAATAGCGATATTTCAGTAAAAGAAGCGATCTCTATCGCCTTTCATATGCCATTTGATGAAGAGCTTTATCGTCGTTTATTAAGTGCTGCGGGGTTATCTGCGAGTTGGAGCAAGACAATGCAGTTAAGAGTGCAAAATCAAACCATTGAGAGTTTTAATCGACGGTTGTTTAAGGAATAAATAGTTAACTAATTGATAGTTAATGGTATTATTAATAAAAATTAGCTTGTGGGCTAATTTAACCTTGCATAAAATTAGCTTGTAGGCTAATTTTTAAGTTAAGGAAAAGCTCGTGTTTGAAATTTTATACCACCCAAACGCTTGGGATGAAGTATTAGAGTTACCTATTCAAATACGAGTTAAATACGATAAACTTATTGCTAAGATAGAGCACGATGCTCGTTTATTAAGAGAGCCTGATACAAAATATTTAGGGAATGGTCTTTTCGAGATCCGTACTATGGGTACTGATATTGCTAGAGGCATATGGATATACCATAAAAGAAACACAGTTATTATGCTTCGTGTCTTTCTTAAGAAAACGCAAAAAATATCGAAGAAAGAGATTGAGATCGCCCAAAAACGATTGATGGAGGTGCTCAATGAAATTGAGAAGTCATAAAGAATTACATAATGAGATGATGGAAGATGAAGAATATCGTGTGGCTTGGGATGACGAAACGCGTAAGGAAAAATTGAGAGATACATTGGCTCAATGGCGTAAACGCGAGAATCTGACAAAAGCGCAAGTTGCTGAGCGAATGGGTGTAACACCGCCAGTAATTACCAGAATAGAAAATAATATTACTAAAGCGAGTATAGATACCCTAGCGAGATATGCGTATGCTTGTGGTATTAAGAACCCAATAATTCCTCTTTACTAAAAAAAACACCTTCCTAAAATAGGCGAGGTGTTTTTTTATGTATTAACGGAAAATCACGGATGTGCAATAAATCCGATTGCGTCATAAACCTTGTCTAAGGTTGCTTGAGCGCGAGCTTTGGCTTTATCTGCACCGTCTTTCATGATTTTATTCAGTAAAACATCATCATTACGGAAAGTATTAAAACGCTCTTGAATATTGGTCAGCATTTCAGATACAGCATCAGCAACAGCACCTTTTAGATGACCGTACATTTGCCCTTCAAATTCAGCTTCTAATTCAGCAATAGTTTTACCTGTTACTCCGGCTAAAATATCGAGCAAGTTAGAGACACCTGCTTTATTTTCAAGATCATAAATAACACGAGGTGGCTCTTCAGAGTCTGTCATCGCACGTTTGATTTTCTTAGCTGCGGCTTTTGGATCTTCAAGCAACGCGATAACGTTGTTACGGTTATCATCAGACTTAGACATTTTTTTAGTTGGATCTTGCAGTGCCATAACACGGGCACCACCTTTAGGAATAAACGGATCTGGCACGGTGAAAATATCACCATAAATAGCGTTAAAACGCTGTGCAATATCACGGCTTAATTCAAGGTGTTGTTTTTGGTCAATACCAACAGGAACTTGATTAGTTTGATAAATAAGAATATCGGCAGCCATCAGTACAGGATAATCAAATAGACCTGCATTAATATTTTCTGCGTGGCGTGCTGATTTATCTTTAAATTGAGTCATACGGCTCAATTCACCAAAGTAGGTATAGCAGTTGAGTGCCCAACTTAATTGCGCATGTTGTGGAACATGAGACTGAACGAAAATGGTGCTTTTTTCAGGGTCAATACCACAAGCAAGATAAAGCGCTAAAGTATCTAAGGTTCTTTTTCTTAGCTCTTTAGGATCTTGGCGAACAGTAATTGCATGTTGGTCAACGATACAGTAAATGCAGTCATAATCATCTTGCATTTGTACCCATTGACGCAAAGCACCCATATAGTTGCCAATAGTTAATTCACCAGAGGGTTGTGCACCACTGAATACTATTGGCTTTTGAGCCGTTTTTTCTACTGAAGTCGTCATCTTAATTCTGTTCCACAGTTGTCATTGGCGAGATGTCGAGGATAGAAAGCAAGTCAGCGAAATTATCAAAAGTAAAATCTGGTTTGCTGTCTGCAATAGGTTCGCCATAGTTATAACCGTATGTCAGACCAACACAAGGACATTGTGCCGCTTGGGCTGCGATAATATCGTTGCGAGAATCCCCAACAAAAAGGAGTTCTTCCTTTTTAACACCAAAAGTGCCCATTGTTAAATACAATGGTGCTGGATGCGGTTTTTTTTCTTTAACGTCATCGCCACCTAATACCATAGAGAAGTATTTCTCAATCTCTAATTGTTGTAAAAGTGGGGCGATAAAAGGTGAAGGCTTGTTGGTAACAATACCCAGAGGTATACCTTGTGCAAATAGCGCTTCAAGCGTTTCTTTAACGTGAGGAAAAAGGTCACTGCCTGTTTTAACTGAAGTGGCATAGTGTTCGTCAAAGAGGTCACGCATCTCTTTTAATAATGTATCTGTGACTTCGGCACCAACATGGCGTAATGCGCGAGTTAACAGCATATCAACGCCATTACCTACCCATATTGTGACATTATGTTTGCCAGCAAGAGGAAAGCCTTTTGATTGTAATGCGTAATCTGTCGCTTCTGTTAAACCTACTGCGCTGTCAGTTAATGTGCCATCAAGGTCAAAGGCGATAGCACGGATGCCTTTGAGTTTTTTATCAGTCATTACGATACCTTTTCTAATTCACGACGCATGTTGTCTATAACATGCTTATAATCTGGTTGGCTAAAGATTGCGGAGCCGGCAACGAACATATCAGCACCTGCTTGTGCGATTTCGGCGATATTATCCACCTTTACACCACCATCAATCTCTAAACGAATATCATAACCACCATCATCAATCATTTTGCGAACTTGGCGTAATTTATCGAGAGAGTTTGGAATAAAGGATTGCCCACCAAATCCAGGGTTAACTGACATGATAAGGATCAGGTCGAGTTTATCCATCACATAATCGAGATAGCTCAATGGTGTTGCAGGGTTGAATACAAGACCCGCTTTACAGCCACAATCTTTAATTAATTGAATGGTACGATCTACATGATCACTGGCTTCTGCGTGAAATGAGATATAAGTTGCACCGGCTTCTGCAAAATCAGGGATGATGCGATCAACAGGTTTTACCATAAGATGAACATCAATAGGCGCTGTAATGCCATAATTACGCAGTGCTTTACAGATAGGGGCACCGAAAGTCAGATTAGGCACATAATGGTTATCCATCACATCAAAGTGGACAACATCTGCGCCAGCAGCAAGTACTTTGTCCGTATCTTCGCCAAGGCGAGCAAAATCAGCAGATAAAATAGAAGGGGCAATCAGAAAGTCTTTCATCGCATTCTCCTGACGACACTCCCATTGTCGGGAGGTGTTAACGATTATTTATATAAGGCAAGTAATTCGTTCACTTTGCTACGAGCGAGTGTGTTACTACTAATCGTTCTTCTGACTTTCACACTATGTAGCTCTTTAGCATTCACGTACCACTCTTTGGTTAAAGCAGTATCATGATTTGATATTAACACGGGTATCTGTCTCTCGTAAGCCAGCATTGAAGCAAGTTGAGCGAGATGTTCTTGCTCTTGAAAGCTAAAGCTATTTGTGTGGTATGCCGTAAAGTTCGCTGTGGGTGACAGCGGGGCATAAGGGGGATCACAGTAAATGACAGAACCATCAGGCGCATTTGTCATGGTAGATGAATAGCTTTGGCAGACAAAAACGGCTTTTTGCGCTTTTTCAGAAAACCAGTTTAATTCTGTTTCTGGAAAATAGGGTTTTTTATAGCGTCCAAAAGGGACGTTGTATTCACCCCTTGAATTGTATCGACACAAACCATTGTAGCAATGACGATTCAGATAGAGGAATAACACGCTACGCTGATAAGGGTCTGTCGATAGGTTAAACAGTTGTCTTAGCTTATAAAATTCATCTGCTGTATTCATTTGGGGGGTGAATAACAAACGAGCATCGCTGATAAATTTCTCAGGATGCTGTTTTACCGTGTTATAGAGATGAATTAAATCACTATTTATATCGGCAAGAATATATGAATCGTACTCTGTATTTAAAAAAACAGAACCAGCACCCATAAAAGGTTCAATTAAACAGTTACCTTCTGGTAGATGACGTTTGATATCATCTACCAAAGGATACTTACCACCAGCCCATTTTAGGAATGCGCGTTTTTTTTTCATGCCGTCCAAATTTCTTAATCGTTTCAGAGTCGCCGATTGTACTCTGTTTCAGACAGCATATCAGCGGTGAACTTCGTCTTAATTATTTTTTTAGGTCCAGATGAACATGTTTCATCGGTCTAACCCAAGGTTGTTTCGCTTGAACAGGCGCTGGTAATGACGAAACTGCCTGTTTTGCTTCACTTATATTACGATAATTACCATAGATGAGTACATACCATGGGTTACCATTACGTTGGGTCTTATAAATTGTATAGTTCCCATTTAAGTTCTTTTTAGCGAAAGCTTCTAAAGTGTCTTGGCGACTGGCACCACTTAACTGCAAGGTATAATTTGTTGCTGGAATAGAAGCCAGATTACTTGCAGATAATTGCCCAGAAACCGCCGGTTTTGTCGTAGGTTTGCTTGGTTGAGTGGTTGCTGGTGGTGTCACCGGTTTTACTTGTGGTGTTTTAACTTCAGGCTTTTGCTGTGGTACTGGTTTTGTTACCGGCGCTGGCGTCACGGGTTGTGGCGTTTTTGGCTGGTTTTGTGCATTAAGCTGTTGTTGATTAACCGCTTGGTTAATGCCTGTTTGCTGTTGATTTAGAGAATCAACAATATCACCGGGTAGCTCAACACGTTGCCCTTGAGAATCAATCATTGGCGGTAAATTTTGTGTAGGCGCTGGCGTTGGCTCAGTTGACGGTTGTATCTGCTGACCAGAAATCTCTTGAGGAGAAGAAATTGTATTCTCTGTAGGTGCAACGGATGATGGCGGTTGAGAAAGGTCGATATTTCTTTCCGTATTTGCCTGATCTGTTGGTTGCGTCGTTTCTGGTGATTTTAATGCCGAACTTATTGCAATAATAAGAAGGATTAAGACAAGCACACCAACACCAATCATCATCTGCTGACGGGACACAGAAAAGCGAGCATTTTTTAATGGATTAGTGCGAGGTCGGTTAGTTCTGCGCTCTGGTCTATCAGATGTATCGGGTTTGAGTGTGTTATCACTCTTTGTTTCATTTTCAGGTTTGAACTCGTCCATTATGCCCTCCGTCAGAGCGTCAAAAAGCGAAGATAATCTATTCAGCCTTGGCCATTACCTATTAGTATAAGGATGAAACGCTTTTTACGAAACGTTGCATTTGACAATATTAACCAGAATTATCCTTAAAACGGAGGATCTGGTTTCTCTCTAGTCAGGTAATGGGGAGCTTAATTTGCATTAATGCAAGATGTTATCGCTTTGTGCACCTGTTCGCGAGAAATATCCGCACGCAGTTCTGATTGACCGATACCTTTTGGTAAAACAAGGTGTAATTTACCACCAGAAACCTTTTTATCTCGCATCATATGCGGTAAATAATCATCTGGAAGCATTTCTTTCGGACCAGAAATAGGAAGTTTTGCTTTTTCAAGCAGTTGAATAACTCGTTGTGTTTCTTCAGTGGTGAATTGTCCTAGCGCTTGTGCAGTTTTTGCTGCCATAACCATGCCAGCAGAAACGGCTTCGCCATGTAACCAAACACCATATCCCATGTGCGCTTCAATGGCATGACCATAAGTATGACCAAGGTTAAGTAATGCACGTAAACCGCTAGTTTCTTTTTCATCGGCAGCTACAACATCGGCTTTAAGTTCGCAGCAACGACGAATGCAATAAGCGAGCGCTTGGGGATCAAGAGCCAAAAGTTTATCAATATTATTTTCAAGCCAGATAAAAAAAGCTCTATCTAGAATGATGCCATATTTGATAACTTCAGCTAAACCTGATGATAATTCACGAGGGGGTAAAGTTGTCAAACAATCGAGATCGATAACAACAGAGGCTGGTTGGTAAAAAGCACCAATCATATTCTTACCAAGTGGATGGTTAACTGCCGTTTTTCCACCGACTGATGAATCTACTTGTGATAGTAAAGTCGTCGGTACTTGAATAAAGCGAACACCACGTTGATAGCTTGCAGCTGCAAAGCCTGTTAAGTCACCGATAACACCACCGCCTAAAGCGATAAGTGTTGTATCTCGATTGTGATTTTTTTCTAAAAGTGCAGTAAAGACATCGTTCATTATAGAAAGTGATTTATATTGCTCACCATCAGGTAAAATAACGCTATCTACCAGAATACCTTGATTTTTTAAGGTATTCGTTACCCTTTCTAAATAAAGCGGTGCGAGAGTCTCATTAGTGACTATCATCGCTTGTTGCCCTGCTTTTAAGGGTAAAAATGTTTCTGGCAGGCGAAAAATGCCAGAAGCAATGGTTATGGGATAGCTTCTTTCACCTAATGTTACTGTGATACTTTCCATAAAAGTAGCCTTCTTTTACCGTCTTTACTTGATGCTTAATTTATTGAAAGTATTAGCTTTTTTCTAACATCTCAATAATTTGATTCGCAACAATTTTTGCACTTTGATCATCAGTATGAATGGTGATATCTGCAATTTCTTCATAAAGAGGATTGCGTTCTTCAGCCAATGTTTCGAGTACATCACGTACAGGTTCTACGCCCTGTAGTAATGGACGTTTTTTATCACGTTGAGTACGAGCTAACTGTTTTTCGATATTAGTTTCTAAATAAACAACAACACCGCGTGCAGATAGTCGGTTACGGGTTTCTCTCGATTTCACCGAACCACCACCTGTTGCTAGCACAATGCCTTGCTTTTCAGTAAGTTCGTTGATTATTTTTTCTTCTCGTTGACGGAAGCCTTCTTCGCCTTCTACATCAAATACCCAACCTACATCCGCACCTGTACGCCGCTCAATTTCCTGATCGGAATCATAAAACTCCATACTAAGTTGTTGAGCTAACTGACGACCAATAGTGCTTTTGCCGGCACCCATAGGCCCAACCAGAAAGATATTACGTTTCTCTGCCATGTTTTTGGTATTACTAAGATATTCGTTAATGATAACCCGCCCCGCCAAATTCATTCAGCGACGGGACCTAAACTGAAATTATGAGTGTCTATTTCTTTCACGCCTGATAACGTTTCTATCTACTCTCATATCAAGATTGAGTTTTTTCAGTAGATCGCCATAAAATAACCACATGCTGTCGCAAGCGACATCATAGGATAAAAATCCCTTTGCCTACAGTGCATAACAAGATACTACTAAAAAAAATCAATCATTTTTGTTGGCAATGCGGAGATTCTAACACAATTTAATCGGAAAACTGCATCTGATCACGTTGTCTTTTTAGTCATCAGGCAATCAATATTACATATAAAAAGCCCTGCCTCCTATTATAGAGGAAGTGCGTAAAATGTATCCGTATTATAGTTGCGATAATTCAGGCCCACTCAATTAGCTAACCCTTGTAAGCTAAATCGTCCTCAGCGTCAAATCTATAAATAGAGATTATAAGAAAAAACAATCAATAGTTGTTCATTTTATTGCAGATAAAAACGATTAATCTATTGTATTTTATAGCTAAATTATTTATCAGTTTAAAGGCTAGATTAATTTGGGTGTAATAAAAATAACCAATTCATGACGGCTGTGTTGATCTCTCTTGTGGCTAAAAAGTGTCCCAAGTAATGGTATGGATGATAAGAAAGGTATTCTTGCATCATGTTCTTGCTGTTTTTGTTGAAATATTCCCCCTAACATTAAAGTTTCACCATCATTAATTATCACTTCTGTACTAATTTCTTGTTTATCAATAGAAAGATGTTCACTTCCTCCCTGAACAAGGGCTACCCCAGGTGTGTTTTGAGTTATTTTCAGTATTAGCCTAATTTTTTTGTTTCTTTGGATCATCGGTGTGACTTCCATACCTAATACGGCTTCTTTAAATTGTACTCTGGTGATTTCATTGTCACGGCTTACATAAGGAATTTCTGTACCTTGTTTTATCGATGCTGTTTTTTCATGTGCTGCTGTTAACCTCGGGCTTGCGATAATTGATAGCTGCTTTTCTTGTTCTAGTGCACTAAGTTCAAGCTCTAATAAGCGACCATTAATTCTGGCAATATTTAATGCGATATAGTGAAGGGGATTTTTGGTATTTTGATGAACGGATAATGAGGAAAGAGAAGGTGCACTGAGTGTGTTATTGATAGTTGATGGTAATGCTGATGTGGGTGCTGTAGTGGTAGATACACCTTCTGCTGAGATAGGCTTTGGTATTTGTAATCCCCATTGAACGCCTAACTCGTTTAATGCATCCTGACTACTACTAATAATATATGCCGTAATATCAACCTGTTGTTGTGGTATATCTTTCATTTTTAACCAATTTACAATTTCAGACAGTGTTTCATCATCATCCATAATAGAAAGACTATTTGATTCAATATCAGCAACCGCTCTCCCTTTTGGACTTAACAGTGGTATTGCATTGGAGTGTAGTTGAGCAGCGAGATCTTCAGCGTTAGCATAATTTAATAAATAAACTCGTCTAGGTAGGCGCTCTTTAGCTTGTGTTTCTTGTTTTGTTGCTTCTTTATTTACTTCAGTTTTCTCTATCAATGTTGTTTCAGGAAAAAAGGGATCTCTAGCATCAGCAACAAGAGAATAAGTTATTAATAGTGATGTAAAAAAGGAAAACAGAGTTTTCATGATGTTTCACTCAACAATAAGGGTGATGTTGGTTGGTTAAGATCAATTAAGTGAAGTTGTACTGAAAGAGTTAGCAGGTTTATTGGCATGACATTAATTGAAGACAGAGAGAAACCTCCTTGGCTAATCTGCTCTAATAACATTAAAAATCGTGCATAAGAGAGTGTGAAGCCAAGCTTGTAAAAGGTGTTGCTATCATATTCCCAACTATCTGGAATAAATTGATGTTTATTTAATATTTGCTGTAATCGCTCATCAGCAGAAAGAGGGTTAAAAGGGAGTTGATAGTCACTCTGTAATGCTTTTAGTGAAGTAATAGAGGGCATATTATGTAGCGTTGATTGATATTGTTTAATACGTATTTGGCTTTGTGTAATTGCCGTTTGTTGTTTTTCTATTGCTTGAAAATAGTGGGTAAATATAAATATAAAACAGATAAGAGCAATGCTTACTGGTGCAAAAAAGCTCAACATTCGTTTTTGCCAAAAGGGCAGAAAAACAAGATATTGTGCCCATCGATAATTATTCATCATCGTTACCTTCTTTTTGTCTCTCTCTTTTTTTGTTGTATGTTCCTTCGTGTTTATCTACTTCCCAATCACCATTAAAAAACAACTCTGTATATGCAGGTTGAGTAACACTTTTTTGTAAATAATTTAGTGTAAGAGCAGAAAGAGTAGGGTGTTGATAAAAATATGAAATTAATAACAGTGATTGATCATAAGGTAGGATTAGATGCAAAGAGAGTTTGTTATCCATATCTGAAAATTGGTTTATCCAACCCGCTGTTGGTAAGCAGGTTTCAATAGATTGAAAGAACGTGATATAGCGCAAATAGCGATACCAGTTTTGATAGTGCAGCCAATAGTGCTGATAGTGTAATTCTGTACGTTCTTTTTCTTGATCAATTATTGCAATATGCTGAGTAAGTAAAGCCTCTTGATGTTGATATTGAAGCTGCTGCGTTGTAAGAGAATGCAATTTTTGTGCTAAGTGATAAGTATAATAACCACAGATACTCAAGCTAATGGCAATAAGAGATAAGGTTTGATAAAGCCATTCGTGGGATTTTTTACTGATAAAAGTGCTGCGCCAAGGAAGGTAGTTTACTTGATACATAACGCCTCCCAAGGACGCAGAGCTAACCCTAATGCAATAAGTGGTAGCCCTTTTGGGGGTGTTATTTCTTGAAAAAGCGGATTTGAGATATCAGGCCAAATAGGAATAAGGCGACTGAAATAGTGCTGATTCTCACCGGAGAAATAGCATTGTTCTCGCTGCCATTGATATTTTTTTGCTAATTGATGAAAAGAGATTTCTTGCTCTTGCTTATTTTCATAATAAAGTGTGCCGTAGTGCGGCATATTTTCATCAGATGCTACCCAATACATTTTTTTATTTTCACAATAAATAAGTATGCAATCAGAGGGTAAACCAAGATAAGACGCTAAATAACGTAATGCACAAGCGGGAATATCGATGGCGGAGATTGCTAAGTTTAATTTAGAAAACAGTGCAATATAGTGGTTAATAGGATTTTGAGGATATAAATGAATAGCGAGATTTTGGTTGTTTTGCCGATAATCAAAGTTAACCGCAGTTTTGGTTGTTTGAGTATGAGATGTTGCGCGTAGTTGAGCTAACCGATAACACGCCGCAGGCGTGAGGGAAATTAGGTTAGGCAAAGGCGTAGTATGATAACTTTCATAAATATCAGGCAATGAGATTACAACATTATTGATAGTTGGTAATGTTTGCTGCCAAGGTTTTAAGATATTTCTTAATTTTAAATAATCTATATTGTTATTAAAAGGTAAAGGGAATTGCCAAAATGCATTGATTTTCCATCGTTTATTTTGCTGAGATACCAATACTGCATTGATATGATTGATATTAATTTCAATACCAATCTGGTAATTGTATGTTTCCATAAATGATATCCATATCGATTGAATACGTAACAGCCTGTTTTCAGTGAGGCGTTACCTTTATACTACGCACTGTTTGTTTATAAACTGCCCAATCCACATTACATGGGAAATTTAAGGTGAAGTTCTTAAAATATTTTTTCATCTTCGTTTTTGCTTGCATAATTTTGGGAGCTGCCTCGATATACGGTATGTATAAGTATGTTGAACCTCAGCTACCAGATGTCGCAACATTAAAAGATGTTCGACTACAAACCCCAATGCAGGTTTTTAGTGCAGACGGAGAGTTGATCGCACAATACGGAGAGAAGCGCCGTTTACCACTGACGTTGCAAGAAATGCCACCTCAGTTAATTAATGCTTTCATCGCCACTGAAGATACTCGTTTTCGTGATCACCATGGTATTGACCCTATTGGGATCTCTCGTGCGGTGATGGTTGCTTTAACCTCAGGACAAGCATCTCAAGGTGCGAGTACCATTACGCAGCAATTAGCTCGAAATTTCTTTTTAACACCAGAAAAGAAGTTAATGCGAAAAGTGAAAGAAGCTTTCTTAGCTATTCGTATTGAAAAAGAGTTAACCAAAGATGAGATTTTAGCGCTTTACCTCAATAAAATTTATCTTGGTAACCGGGCTTATGGTGTGGGTGCTGCGGCTTATGTCTATTTTGGTAAAAGTGTTCATGATCTTAGCTTAAGCGAGATGGCAGTCATTGCAGGGTTGCCTAAAGCTCCTTCTACACTTAATCCACTCTACTCTTATGATCGCGCATTTAAACGACGTAATATCGTTTTACTGCGTATGTTTGAAGAGAACTATATCACGCGTGCGCAGTATGAAAGTGCCAAAGCAGAGCCAATTGTTGCTAAATACCATGCACCTCAAATTGATTTTTCTGCACCTTATCTGACAGAGATGGTCAGAATGGAAATGTATGAGCGCTATGGTGAGAATGCTTATACTGATGGCTATAAAATTTATACTACCGTCATACGCAAAGATCAGCTTTCAGCAGAAAAAGCGTTACGAGATAACGTGATTGACTATGATATGCGTCATGGTTATCGCGGTGCACAAGAAGTGCTTTGGAGTGCAGGGCAAACGCCTTGGGATAGCAAAGCAATTAGCGAAAAGCTAAAGGGAATTCAGACTTATGGTCCTCTTATTCCTGCGGTTGTGTTATCTGCAGATGCTAAAGAAGCAAAAGTAGTATTAAAAAACGGTGACACAATTTCGCTTGATTTAAAAGCGATGCGTTGGGCTCGTAAATTTGTTTCTGATACCTCTCAAGGCGCGACACCCTCTAAAGTAGATGCTGTTGTTCAAGCGGGTGAGCAAATCTGGGTTCGCCAAGATAATGCAAGTAATTGGATGTTAGGGCAACTGCCTGGTGTGAATGCCGCTTTTGTTGCACTTAATCCACTGGATGGCGGTATTATTGCGCTTGTTGGTGGTTTTGATTTTGAGATAAGTAAATTTAACCGCGTTTCTCAATCATTGCGCCAAGTTGGTTCAAACATTAAACCCTTCTTATATGCAGCCGCATTAGATAAAGGTTTAACTTTATCAACTCTTCTTAATGACCTGCCTATAAGTCGTTGGGATGCAGGAGCAGGTACTGATTGGCGTCCTAAAAATTCACCGCCAACTTATGCTGGTCCTATTCGTTTACGTCAAGGATTAGGTCAGTCTAAAAACGTTGTGATGGTACGTGCAATGCGCGCAATGGGTGTGGATTATGCGGCTGATTATCTATTACGATTTGGTTTCCCTAATCAAAACATCGATAGAACAGAGTCATTAGCATTAGGTTCTCCATCATTTACACCAATGCAAATGGTTCGCGGTTTTGCTGTTATGGCAAATGGTGGTTATTTAATTGAACCTTACTTTATTCAGCGTATTGAAAATGCTGAAAATGAAGTGCTATTTACGGCTAAACCTAAAGTAGCATGCCCAGAATGTACCGATATTCCCGTTATTTATGGTGATACAAATCGCTCTATCGCATTATCTGATGATTATATGGAAAATGTAGCTCAATCTAGAGCTGCACAACCTTCTAATGTAGCGCCAGAAATTGAGCTAGAAGCCGCGCCATTAGCTGAAACTGTACAAGAAAGCCCATATGCACCTCATGTTATTAGTACACCTCTTGCCTTCTTAATGCATGATGCATTAAGAACTAACCTTGTTGGTGAACCAGGTTGGTCTGGAACAGGATGGCGCGCTGTGCGTGATCTTAAACGACAAGACATTGGTGGCAAAACGGGTACAACGAATAGCTCGAAAGACGCATGGTTTTCTGGATATGGTGCCAATATTGTTGCAACAGCTTGGATTGGTTTCGACGACAGTAGCCGTAATTTAGGACGCACTGCGGCAAGTGGCGGTGAAGCGGGTGCCAAAACAGCACAACCTATCTGGAATGACTTTATGAAAGTCGCGCTTGATGGTGTTCCTGTCAATATGATGCCAGCACCAAAAGGTGTTGTTGCCATACAAATCGATAGAAGAACAGGTAAATTGGCGGGTGATGGTCCTTCAATGAAAGAGTATTTTATTGATGGCACACAGCCAACGGAAAGAGCAAAAGCTGAAGTAGGTACACAGATTTTTGAAGATAACGGTGAATCCAACGAGTTATTTTAATTAATCTAGTTAAAAAGCCGGATGTGAAAATCCGGCTTTTTAGTCTCTATTCTTGGGTTACTGCTGCTTTTGTAAATAACGCTGGGTGAGAAATAGAGCGCTTACGCTGCGTGCTTCAGTGAAATCAGGATGGTCTAGTAAATCCATCATTTCGGCTATAGGCCAACGAACTTGAATAAGAGGTTCCGGCTCATCCCCTTCAAGTTGTTCTGGATAAAGATTATGAGCAATCACAATGTTCATTTTGCTAGAAAAATAAGAAGGAGCCATAGAGAGCTTTGCTATTTCAGTTAAAGAGTGCGCGCCATAACCAATTTCTTCTTTGAGTTCTCGGTTAGCGGCTTGAAGTGCATTTTCACCAGGGTCAATAGCACCTTTAGGAAACCCAAAATCATAACTTTCGATGCCAACAGCGTATTCACGAATAAGAATAAGGTGGTCATCAATAATAGGAACAATCATAACCGCTTCACGATTAGCGGGTTTCATGCGTTCATAAATACGTTTTTCCCCGTTACTAAATTCCAGATTAACGGATTGGATCTGAAATAATTGAGAACGGGCAATGTTATTAATATTAAGTATATTGGGTTTTTTTAGTTCGTTCATAACAGCCCCTGACAAGAGAAGAGATTAACCCGAATTTAACACATTAATGACAAAATAAATCTAACAATTAGATTTAGCTTTTAAGGGAAAATTGAGTACACTCCGCTACTACACCCAGTTATTGATTGATTTTTTGAGAATATTATTATTTATTGATTCGCTATTTTAATTGAAGATAGCGTAGTAGGCGGATATAAAATTGATAAGAGTTATAAATTATAACGCGACTACAAGAATATAATCTATTGTATTTAAATAAAAAATAGAACAAAAGAATAGGAATTGCCTTATGTTAGGCAGGGTTTCAATTTTGTTATTGTTATTACGCAGCATCAGTATAAGCATGGGGAAAAAATGAGATTATCAGTCATTATATTGGCTATCTTTATGATTAGCCTATTTATAATGGCCGCCTTTCTATTCTTTAAAAGAAGGCGGCTTGATGACTCACATCATCTACCCTCTCTTGCTAAGCCAACTCATCGTAAACTTACACCTGATGATTATGGGCTTATTGCTGATTATTTATCCTATTTTGGCACATCAGACTTCTCTTCCAGTTATTCATTACAAAATTTTCCTGAAATACCAGCCAAAGGCGAGGTGGTGACGACATTACGAAATATCGTTAACCGATTTGCAGGTTCTGCCGAAGGGTTAAACCATTGGCGCTATTATATTGATGCCGTAGAAATTCATATTCCTCCTTTATTAGTGCCTTATCTTCAACAGGAAAATGTTTTAGATGTTGTCTGTACACCTTCAATTCCTATTGTTGTGGGTGTTAATGGACACTTTCTAAAAGATGAAAAATCACACTTTTCTGCATTGAGTATCAAACAGCTTTCAGAGCCTATACTAGCGAATGGCTCATCTACCATTCAAAAAAATGAAGGTGATGCTGCTCACTTATTGCAAATCCGAGAAGAAACTAACGAAGAGTATCGACTACATAATTCATCAGGCTTTTGGGATGGCTCTTTTATTTGCATTGGGCTAACGTTATGGTTAACAGCATTGATGATGCCCCAAGTATTTCTCCCTTGGATTTTAGCTACAGGTGGCACATTTCTTCTACTGGGAATATTTCTTGTTCATCGACCTGTAATCAAAACAGGTAAGCAAGAAGTTCACTGTTTTAAAGGTCGTTTAAAGCGTTGGGGGCTTTTTGGTAACTTTGATCATGGGCAAGTTAAAAACATCTCTTTAGGGGGGATTGACCTTGTGTATCCTCCTCACTGGGAGCCTTATATCCAAAATGATATTGATAAAGTTACCTATTTAGAAATGTATCCGAATCATCATGTGATAAAGCAAGGTAGTTACCTTTCTTTGCATGATGAAGAGAAAAACTATCCATATAAACGCTATATTAAAAATATTATTTTCGTTTTATGGAGTCTGTTTATTATTGTGATGTTGTACCTTTATCAGCCCCTTTCTCTTTCTATGAAATTAAGTTTTTCATGGCTTAAAGATACAGAACCTCATTTAGTGACCAACTTTACAGAATTAGAAACCACAAAATTGCATGTTGGTGATATTATTCAAGCGAAAGGCGTGGGAATGTGCTACATGCCACCTAACCTCTCAAGTAAGAATAATAAAACCATTTTTGCGCCATTTGATTGCTCAGGAATTTACTGGAATAACAGCAATCCGATGCCAATGCCTGAATCGAGCACCATAGAAAAAGCCGCTGCTTTATTGCATATGGTTGAAGAGCAATTACATCCTATTTCTAATAATCGTGTTAACCCAAGTTTAGGGCAAGCGATTACCAAATCAGGTATGAATCTTTTAGATAATTTTGATGGCATTATCTTGAAAACACAGGATTTGTGCCCAAGAGAAAATGAATGTATTCGACTTAAAATGGCATTGGTTAACTTAAGTAATGTCAATGATTGGTCAGCGTTAGTACAACGAGCAGAAAGTGGTAAATTAACCGGCACTAATGTTTTATTACGAGCCGTGAGTGCAGAGGCCTTGGAAAAGCTTATCGACACCACCACATCTTCTTTTATCTACCGAGAAATAGATAAAGCCGCAATACTGCTAAATAGTCCACCACCAGGTGGTGTGCTATTAATCAGTGATGAAAGAAAACAGCTCGTTGATTATGCGTCAAATTCAAATTCTGTATTTGAACCAACTCCGCTAGAGCAATGGCGAGAACTTCAGCGATTATCCGATATTTTATTGCATACACCTTTTGATACAGGTGGTGTTATTACTGGCATGGTGATTGATGCAAATGGTACTTTGCAGATCTTTTTACATAGCCTGCCAGACTCGATGACGATGTTATATTATATCGGTAATACGTTATTATTACTCGTTGCTACAGGGTTCCTCATGTTGAACCTATTTCTTATCATCCGGCGTCGGCGACATAATAACCAACGCATGAATAAAATCAGTCTCTATTACGAGCACTGTTTTTATCGCCCTCCTCAGTAAGCACTTTGTTGTGGAAGGCTATGTGTTAGCACTATCGCCTTTACAAAGAAGTTTAAGGAGAAAGGATGAATCAACCATCGCAAGACAGTGGTGTCCGTTTAGATAAATGGCTCTGGGCTGCGCGTTTTTATAAAACACGCGCTATCGCACGAACGATGATTGAGGGTGGCAAAGTCCACTACAATGGCAACAGAGGAAAGCCAAGTAAAGCTGTTGAAGTGGGTGCTGAGATTCGGTTACGACAAGGTAATGATGAACGGACTGTAACCATTTTAATGGTGAGTGCTCAACGCCAAGGTGCAACTCAAGCTCAGGCTCTTTATTGTGAAACATCACAGAGTGTTGAGAAAAGAGAAAAAATAGCGCTGGCGAGAAAAATGAATGCGTTAACAATGCCTCATCCTGAACGTCGTCCTGATAAAAAGGAAAGACGCACCTTACTTCGCTTCAAACAGACAAATTTACAAGAATCGGATTAACCGATTCCCTGAAATGAGAGAAAATCATGTCTAAAAAAGACTCTTTATCACGTTTTTTATTTGAAAAAAACGCGGTACGCGGTGAATTAGTCAATGTGACTGAAACCTATCAATCAATGTTAGAAAATCATCATTATCCTGAGCCAGTTCAATGCCTTCTGGGTGATTTACTCGTTGCGACAAGTTTGTTAACAGCAACGCTTAAATTTGAAGGAGATATTACAGTTCAATTACAAGGTGATGGTCCTGTTCGTTTGGTCGTCATTAATGGTAATAACAACCAACAAATGCGCGGTGTGGCACGTGTTGGTGAAGAAGATATTAAAGCGGGTAGTACGCTCAAAGAAATGATTGGTAATGGCTTTATGGTAATTACGGTTACACCTAAAAAAGGTGAGCGCTATCAGGGTGTTGTGGCTCTTGATGGTGAAACTATTGAAGCCTGTATTGATAATTATTTTAGACAATCTGAACAGTTACCTACACAGGTCTTTATTCGTAGTGGTATGCAAGCGGGTAAAGCTGCGGCAGCAGGGATGTTATTACAAATATTACCCGCAAATGAAGAACATTCCGTGGAAGATACCGCTGAACATTTTGAATTATTGACTCAACTGACACATACCATTAAAGCACAAGAGCTATTCACTCTTGATATTAAAGAGATATTACATCGCTTATATCATGAGGAAGATGTGACCCTTTATGAACCTCAACCTGTTGAATTTCGTTGCACTTGTTCTCGTGAAAGATGTGAGGATACATTAGTAACATTGTCGGAAGAAGATGTGAATCACCTGTTGCAAGAACAAGGAAATATTGATATGGAATGTGAGTATTGCGGTACACACTACATATTCAATGAAGAAGATATTAAGAATATCAGTAAGTTATCAGGTGGTGAATTGCACTGATTCGATTTAGCAAGATGACTTTATAAGAAGGGCACTATTTTGTGCCCTTTTTTATTCAACAATTTTACTGTAGTTTTGTGCATTAGCTCTCGTTCTGAACATAAAAAAATTATAAATTTTCAAAATATTGATAACAATCGCTGTTAATTAATCGTAACACCTTAATATTGTTCATAGAAAGGTCTATTTATCAGGAGCGAAACTATGAGCGTTAAAGGTCTTACCCCTAAGGATCTCCAGCAATATGGTATCCATGACATTAGTGAAATCGTTTATAACCCTAACTATGAGCTGTTATTTGATGAAGAAACTAAACCTGGGCTAACAGGTTATGAGCGTGGCACATTAACGTCATTAGGCGCTATTGCCGTTGATACTGGTATTTTTACTGGACGTTCTCCGAAAGATAAATACATTGTTCGTGATGATATAACGCGTGACACGGTTTGGTGGGCTGATCAAGGTAAAGGTAAAAATGATAACAAGCCGCTATCTCAAGAGGTTTGGGCTGATTTAAAGTCATTAGTTACTGAACAGCTATCAGGCAAACGATTGTTTGTGGTTGATGCTTTTTGCGGTGCCAATGCAGACACTCGTTTAAAAGTGCGTTTCATTACGGAAGTGGCTTGGCAGGCACATTTTGTTAAAAATATGTTTATTCGCCCTGAACAAGAAGAGCTGGTGAATTTTACACCTGACTTCATTGTGATGAACGGCGCGAAATGTACAAATCCAAATTGGAAAGAGCAAGGGTTGAACTCAGAGAACTTTGTCGCTTTCAATTTAACTGAACGCATTCAGTTAATTGGTGGTACTTGGTATGGTGGCGAAATGAAGAAAGGTATGTTCTCTATGATGAACTACTTCCTTCCTCTTAAAGGCATCGCTTCTATGCACTGTTCCGCAAACGTTGGTGAAAGTGGTGATGTTGCTGTTTTCTTCGGTTTATCGGGCACGGGTAAAACGACGCTTTCAACTGATCCTAAGCGTAAATTGATTGGTGATGATGAACACGGTTGGGATGATGATGGCGTATTTAACTTTGAAGGTGGATGCTATGCAAAAACTATCCATCTATCAAAAGAAGCAGAGCCAGATATCTACGGCGCAATTAAGCGTGATGCGCTATTAGAAAACGTCGTTGTATTATCTGATAGCTCAGTTGATTTTGATGACGGCTCAAAAACAGAAAATACCCGCGTTTCTTACCCGATTTATCATATTGATAATATCGTTAAACCTGTATCTAAAGCGGGTCATGCTAAGAAAGTGATTTTCTTAACAGCAGATGCCTTTGGTGTATTACCCCCTGTATCACGTTTAACGCCAGAGCAAACGCAATATCACTTCTTATCAGGCTTCACCGCTAAGTTAGCAGGTACAGAGCGTGGAGTCACAGAACCAACACCAACATTCTCTGCGTGTTTTGGTGCGGCATTCTTATCATTACATCCAACGCAATATGCTGAAGTATTAGTAAAACGTATGCAAGACTCAGGCGCTAAAGCTTATCTTGTTAATACGGGTTGGAATGGCACAGGCAAACGTATCTCAATTAAAGATACTCGTGCAATTATTGATGCCATCTTAAGTGGTGATATTGATAAAGCCCCAACTAAAACATTACCTGTGTTTGATTTAGAGATCCCAACCGCACTGCCTGGTGTTAATAGTGAGATTTTAGATCCTCGCGATACCTATGCAGATAAAACACAATGGGATGTTAAAGCAGACGATCTAGCAGATCGTTTTGTGAAGAACTTCGATAAGTATACTGATACACCGGCTGGTCAAGCATTAACTAAAGTTGGGCCTAAACGTTAATTAGTCAGTAATGAAAGTATGCCAAAGTTGCAAGCAGCAGCTTTGGTATTTATTGAGTAATAGCTTAATAAAAAAAATCCCTGAAATGCGAGAGTATTTCAGGGAACTTAAAAGAAAACAAAGTGGAATAGGTTGTTTAGAGAAAAAGTGACTTTAGGGTGGTAACCCAACTATGCTGTTACAGGAGGCAAGTCAAACAGTAAAACCTCACTGTCTTCGTCACCAACGAAACGAATCATATCTTCATTTGAGATAGCCACACCATCACTGGTAGTCGCAATAGTGTCATTAATCGTTATTTTACCTTTCACCACTTGCAGCCAAATATTTCTGCCTTGTTCTGGCTGATATTCTGCGGTTTCACCTTTTTTCAAGTTCCAACGCCATAGCGTCATATCTTGAAAGACCTTTAATGAGCCGTCACGGGCATCAGGTGACAGGATCAGCTGTTTGCTCTGGGTTGTATCAAAACGACGTTGAGCATAACGTGGTGTAATACCTACAGTATCTGGCATTATCCAAATTTGGTAAAAATGTAATCCTCTATCACTATTTGGATTATATTCAGAGTGAGTGATACCTGTGCCTGCACTCATTATCTGAAATTCACCCGCAGGAACATTCTCTTTATTATCCATGCTATCTTTATGCTCGATATTACCTTCAAGCACATAGGTCAAAATTTCCATATCTTTATGAGGATGAGTACCAAAACCTTCACCTGCAATAACACGGTCTTCATTAATAACGCGTAAAGCAGAAAAACCCATAAAGTTACGATCATAATAATTGGCGAAAGAGAAGGTGTGCCAGCTATCTAGCCAACCATGATTAGCGTGTCCTCTTTCATTTGCTTTGCGTAGATAAATCATTGTGTATTTCCTTCTCTGAAGTTGTTGAACACAGTTTACGCAATAGCACAAAGTAAAAAAGCGGAGGAATTTAACCTGAGGATCCAAATAATTTGAATAACAGAGAACAAAAACATCGAATAAGAAATAGAGTTAAGAAGTTAAGTTATTAAGTAATAGAAAAGAAAAAAGCCAGCACCCGGCTGGCTAAAGTAAAACACTGGAAGCAATGTGAGCAATGTCGTTCTTTCATATGACCCTGAAGGAGGTGCATCTGAAAGTGTTAATAATGATAATGGTTCTCAGTATCATTTGTAAAGTCTTTTTTTTAAGCAAATCGCAATAAACAGTATAAATATGGTTAACTCTCTGATTAACGAGTTATTTTATTTTTAAATAAATTTAAAATTGTAATATAACCAAGGAGTTAACAATATTCTTTGTAGGGTTATTAAGACGAAAATAGGGTGAGTATTGCGCATTAATCCATAATAAAATAACGGATATGATGAAATGATTAACAGTAGACCAAGATTTTAAGAGTAATAAGCCATCATGGATTGATGATGGCGGTGTTTAGCATTTTTTAATTTATCATTTCATGAAATGATAAAACGTATATTTGTTCAATGAACTCTATTTAGGGGCTGAAATTAATGCCTGAGCGCAGGCATACGCTGAACTCCATGCCCACTGGAAGTTATAACCACCTAGCCAACCAGTTACATCAACTACCTCACCAATAAAATAGAGTCCTTTAACGCTGGTGGCTTCCATGGTCTTAGAAGAAAGCGCGCGAGTATCAACCCCTCCTAATGTGACTTCGGCAGTACGATAACCTTCCGTACCATTAGGTTGTACTTGCCATGATTGTAGTAGGGCTACAATTTGTTCTATACGCTCATTACTTAACTGTGTTAAAGGCACATCGGGGAGTTGCTTTGTTTCAACCATTATTTCAATAAGACGTTTTGGTAATAAACGAGAAAGGGTATTTTTTAATGATTGATTCGGGTGTTCTTGACGCTTTTCTTGCAATAAGGTTTGAAGATCAATATTAGGAAGTAAGTTGATGCTTACATACTCCCCAGAATGCCAATAACTTGATATTTGTAAAATGGCGGGACCAGAAAGACCACGGTGAGTAAACAGAATATTTTCTTTAAAACAAGTACCATCTTTAGCCATCACTATGGCGGGTACTGCAACACCCGAAAGCGTATTTAGTTGCTCTAATAATGGCTTATGAAGCGTAAAGGGGACTAAACCAGCACGAGTTGGCAGAACAGGAAGGTTAAATTGCTCTGCGATGCGATAACCCAAAGGGGTTGCACCTAAACCTGGCATTGAAAGACCACCACTTGCTATTACGACTGATGATGCCGA
This sequence comes from Proteus hauseri, assembly GCF_040139125.1. Lineage (GTDB taxonomy): Bacteria > Pseudomonadota > Gammaproteobacteria > Enterobacterales > Enterobacteriaceae > Proteus > Proteus hauseri_B. Next base: position 17,818 of record NZ_JBEEUB010000014.1, on the reverse strand, counting down.
GACCGCTTTTCCATCAACAAAAACGGTAAATCCGTTTTCTGTTTTTTCGATTTGAGTTACCTCGCTACGTAAGCGAACACTCACTTTTCCTTTTTGGCACTCGGTGAGTAATAAATCAACAATTTGTTGTGCTGAGTCATCACAAAATAGCTGTCCTAATGTTTTTTCATGGTAGGCAATGTTGTGTTTTTGTACTAACGCAATAAAATCCCACTGTGTATAGCGAGCAAGTGCTGACTTACAAAAATGGGGGTTTTCTGACAAATAGGCAGAAGGTTCGATATACATGTTAGTAAAGTTGCAACGACCGCCTCCTGACATAAGAATTTTTCGACCGGCTTTTTTGCCATTATCGAGCACTAAAACAGATAAACCGGCTTGTCCTGCAACAGATGCACAAAAGAGCCCAGCGGCACCTGCACCTATAATTACTGTATCGAATGATCCCACAATAAAGTCTCGTTTTTGGTTATCTCTGATTACTTATCAATGATTTTTGCGTAAGATCAGAGTAAATTTGTAAAATTATATGGAGAAATCCACATTTTTCACCTAAATTCTTATTAGCAAGCTGAAATATTGACAGAAATTTACTTTTTTTATTTTTTTGTTAATCTAATGATATATATAGCATTATTAGATAAACACTTTGAGTTTCTTGGTTATCAAATCAAAAAAAGGTTAAATTTCGCTTCCACCGTTCGCATTTGTCCATGATAATGCGCCGCGTTCATGTCCAACTAACTGGCTTAACGTCTATGCTACATTTGTTTACTGGCCTGGAATTTCATACAGGTTTAATGTTGGTTTTAGCACTTATTTTTGTGCTATTTTACGAAGCTATTAACGGCTTCCATGATACCGCAAATGCGGTAGCAACTGTTATCTATACTCGTGCAATGCGAGCGCAATTTGCGGTCGTGATGGCGGGTGTGTTTAACTTCCTCGGGGTTTTGCTCGGTGGGTTGAGCGTGGCTTATGCTATCGTTCATTTGTTACCGACAGATCTTCTGCTAAATGTGAGCTCTGCACATGGCCTCGCCATGGTTTTCTCGTTGCTGTTAGCTGCCATTATCTGGAACTTAGGTACATGGTATTTAGGCATTCCAGCATCAAGTTCACATACGCTGATAGGTGCGATTATTGGTATTGGTTTAACTAATGCTATCGTGACGGATTCATCCATCGTCGATGCGTTAAACGTACCAAAAATGATCAGCATTTTCCTTTCACTCATTCTTTCCCCAATTGTTGGTTTAGTTATTGCGGGTGCGATGATCTTTATTCTACGCCGTTACTGGAGTGGAACGAAAAAACGCCGCCGTATTCACCTAACACCAGCAGAACGTGAGAAACAAGATGGTAAGCGTAAGCCACCATTCTGGACTCGTACTGCGCTGATTTTATCTGCGATAGGTGTGAGCTTCTCTCATGGTGCGAATGATGGGCAAAAAGGCATTGGTCTGATCATGCTGGTTCTAATTGGCGTAGCGCCTGCGGGCTTTGTCGTCAATATGAATGCGAGTGGGTATGACATCACTCGGACCCATGATGCCGTTGTACATTTACAGCAGTATTATGAAAAGCATCAGCCAGCATTACAGCACGCAATTGAAAATACACCAGCAGTATCAGCCGAAGTTGCAGCAGCTGACAATGAATTTCATTGTAATAGTGCAAGAACACCAATTGTTCTTAATCAAACAGAGCAAATGCTTGCAAATATAAGCTCTTACGATGAATTGAATGCAGATCAACGTGCTCAAATGCGTCGATTACTGATGTGTATCGCTGATACAGCAACAGAAGTTGCTAAACTACCAGAAACAAGTATCCAAGATTCGCGGTTCTTAAAAACATTGAGTCGTGACCTGCTAAATACAGTGGAATATGCGCCAATTTGGATCATTATCTCTGTTGCTTTAGCGCTCTCTATTGGGACTATGGTAGGTTGGAAGCGTGTTGCCGTAACTATCGGTGAAAAAATTGGTAAGAAAGGTATGACTTATGCTCAAGGTGTTTCTGCTCAGGTAACTGCTGCGGTCTCTATCGGTGTAGCAAGTTATACAGGTATGCCTGTATCAACGACACAAGTCCTCTCTTCTGCCGTTGCCGGTACTATGATTATTGATGGTGGTGGTGTTCAGACTAAGACAGTGAAAAGTATTGCCTTGGCTTGGATTTTAACCTTACCTGTCAGCATCATTTTATCTGGTGTGCTTTATTGGATATCGTTATCATTCCTCGTGAGCGGTTGATAATAGTAACAAAATCCTAATTATTGAAAAACGGTGACTTTAAGTCACCGTTTTTTTTGCCTATTATTTACCAAAATAATAGGGCGATTAGCGTTACGACAACAAGAATACAAAAACGGCTAATAAGGTAAAATTGTTGATAAATTCGGTCACAGCGCATGATGACTTCAGGATCATGGTGATTAGTATATTGTCGCTGATTGATATAACGAATAAGGCGCAGTTGTTTGGAAAATTGCCCATGCATAGTAAAGAATCCATTGCCATCAACAGATTGATAGAGCAAAGGATCAGATTGGCGCAATATGGACAGTAGTACCCGAATAGATGAGAAATAACGCATCATATTTATTAGGCAAAGAATACACAGCGCCCAAAATATAACAATGATACTAAACATAATCCCCTCCCTAGAATAATTGATTCTGAGATGAGAAAACCTTTACCTACAGAGGTTATTTTTTCTCTTATTTAAGTTTAGGTGAAATTAACCAATAAATAAAAGTGACTTTATCAAGTTGATTACTTTTTCAAAGAATTGATTAAAAATTAACTCTAAAAGGGTGTTTTTATTATTTTTTGTACTAAATTCACATTATTATGCTCATTTCGATAGCAGCTAGATAGTGCTAATGTAAAATGTAGTATATTGTTATTTATCGATAGATGCTCTCTTGATGTAATTTGCGTTAAGTTGTGATCTAGACGACATCTAACTTTCATCTTAAAACGTTATATTTAATGTAAAGGATATAGGCGTAAAGCCTTTCCGACCGATTAATCAGCTTATGGAAGGAGTTCACGATGGCTTATAAGCATATTCTAGTGGCAGTTGATTTATCCCCTGAGAGTAACGTCTTGGTACAGAAAGCTGTATCTATGGCAAAACCCTATAATGCCAAAGTTTCCTTAATTCACGTTGATGTTAACTACTCTGATCTGTACACCGGTTTAATTGATGTCAACCTCGGCGATATGCAACAGCGCATCACTGATGAAACCCGTAATGCATTAAAAGATCTGTCTGATAACTCTGGTTATGAAATTCAGGAAACACTAAGTGGTAGTGGTGATTTAGGTCAGGTTCTTGTTGATGCAATTAAAAAATACGATATGGATTTAGTCGTTTGTGGTCATCATCAGGATTTCTGGAGTAAGTTGATGTCATCAGCACGTCAGCTCATCAACACGGTTCACGTTGATATGTTAATTGTTCCTCTGAAAGATGATGAAGAATAATTAATTGCTTTTTTAAGCGAAAAAAATGCCTGCTTATGCAGGTATTTTTTTGTCCATAATTCCTGATTTTAATACCCTTGCAAAGGGTCAAGCTTTTTTTTTTGTCTAATTATGAAAAAAATGTCTTGAAATGTGAATGTGTTTTAATGATATATTCAATAGGCAAAACAACATCGACCTCACAAAACCCAAAAATATTTCGAATAAATGAGGTTATGCAAACATCACATCACACAAAAAGGAATAGCTGAATGACTATATCTGGCTCGTTGTCTTCATTTTTAGAAGGGGTAGAAAAATATAACGCTCATCAACCTGAATATCATCAGGCGGTACGTGAAGTTTTTACTACTTTGTGGCCTTTTTTAGAAAAAAATCCACAATATCGTGAACAATCATTACTTGAGCGATTAGTTGAGCCTGAACGTATTATTCAGTTTCGCGTTTGTTGGTTAGATGACAAAGGACAAGTCCAAGTTAACCGTGCATGGCGCATTCAGTTTAATTCAGCCATTGGTCCTTACAAAGGCGGTATGCGTTTTCACCCTTCAGTTAATTTATCTATCCTAAAATTCTTAGGTTTTGAACAGACGTTTAAAAATGCATTAACCACGTTGCCAATGGGCGGAGCTAAAGGTGGTTCAGACTTTAATCCTAAAGGAAAAAGTCATGGTGAAGTAATGCGTTTTTGCCAAGCATTAATGACCGAGCTTTATCGCCATTTAGGCGCGAATACCGATGTACCCGCAGGTGATATTGGTGTTGGTGCACGAGAAGTTGGTTTTATGGCTGGTATGATGAAAAAGCTATCTAACAGCAATGAGTGTGTATTTACGGGGAAAGGGCTCTCTTTTGGCGGAAGTTTAATTCGCCCTGAAGCAACGGGCTATGGCTTAGTCTATTTTACTAATGCAATGCTTAAACGCCATGGTATGTCGCTTGAAGGAATGCGTGTGGCGGTTTCTGGTGCAGGTAATGTTGCCCAGTTTACTATTGAGAAATGTTTAGAATTAGGCGCGAAGGTAGTCACTGCATCAGATTCTGCTGGTACTGTGGTTGATGAAGCGGGTTTTACTACTGAAAAACTGGCGCGTTTAACTGAAATTAAAAATAATTATGGTCGTGTTGAAGAGTATGCCAAAGAGTTTGGTCTAACTTACCTTGCAGGACAACAACCTTGGGCTATTGCGGTTGATATTGCACTCCCTTGTGCAACTCAAAATGAGTTAGATCTAGAGGCTGCTAAGGTGCTTATCAAAAATGGCGTTAAAGCGGTTGCTGAAGGCGCTAATATGCCAACCACGATTGCTGCAACGGATGCCTTTATTGAAGCGGGCGTATTATTTGCTCCAGGTAAAGCTGCAAATGCGGGGGGTGTTGCCACCTCTGGTTTAGAAATGGCGCAAAATGCCGCACGCTTAAGTTGGAAAGCTGAGAAAGTCGATGCGCGTTTACATCACATCATGTTAGATATTCACCATGCCTGTGTGAACTATGGCGGTGAAGGCAAACAAACTAACTATATTCAAGGTGCCAATATTGCAGGCTTTGTAAAAGTGGCTGATGCGATGTTAGCGCAGGGTGTGCTGTAACATTACTTGTTCTGAACGGGTGTTAAACACCCGTCAGATTTCAATGTTTTGATCTCTTGTTTATGTAAATAGTTATATAACTAGTCATGTACAAGGATAAATATCAAAACGGTGGTTTTTTGTGGTTACGCTAGCATGAGAAGGCTGATTATCTAGTGGTTCAGCATAATCAGGGCGTTTTACTACCACACGTTTTTTCGCCAAACTCATTGCTGGTGTTAGTAATGCATCAGCATCTTCATCAGCCCCCACTAAAGACTGAAATACGCGCATCTCTTTTTTAACCAGCGCACTTTTAGTTTTATGTGGATACATTGGGTCAAGATAAACCACGTCAGGTGGTGGTGTTATCTCCGTTAATGCTTGAATTGATGAAGCGTGGATTAACTTCATACGTTCTTGCATCCACTCACCAATATCAGGATCGGCATAGGCTCGTGTTAGACCATCTTCAAGTAGTGCCGCCACAACGGGGTGGCGTTCAACCATCCTAACCTTGCAACCAATAGATGCTAATACAAAGGCATCACGACCCAATCCTGCGGTGGCATCAATCACATCGGGTAGATAATCTTTTTTAATACCAACGGCTTTTGCGACTGCTTCGCCTCGACCACCGCCAAATTTACGCCGATGTGCCATGGTACCTTCAACAAAATCCACGTAAATACCACCAAGTTTGGGTTCATCTTGTTTACGTAACTCAAGGTGAGTAGGTGTTAAAACAAGTGCCATTACTTGAGAGTCGTCGTGAGTCAATCCCCAACGTGTGGCTAAATCAGATAAGGCGCTGTTATCAGCGCCTTCTTCACAAACTAAACAGATATTCACAGATTACCCTTTAATGCCATAGCCTTTGAGCATTGCATCAAGTTTAGGTTCACGACCACGGAAGCGTTTGAACAGCTCCATTGGTTCTTCTGAACCACCACGAGTTAAAATGTTATCAAGGAATGATTGACCTGTTGCGCGGTTAAAAATACCTTCTTCAGAGAATCGAGAAAAAGCATCAGCAGCCAGAACATCAGCCCATAAATAGCTGTAATAGCCCGCAGCGTAACCACCAGCAAAGATATGACTAAACGCATGAGGGAAACGAGCCCATGGAGCAGAAGGCACCACAGAGACTTTTTCCTTCACACTATTTAAGATATCCATAACACGAGCACCTTGTTCAGGTGAGTATTCAGCATGTAAACGGAAATCAAATAGACCAAATTCTAATTGGCGTAGTACAAACATTGCTGACTGATAATTTTTTGCTGTCAGCATATTATCTAACATTGTTTGTGGGAGCGGTTCGCCAGTTTCGTAATGACCTGAAATAAAGGCTAACGCTTCAGGCTCCCAACACCAGTTTTCCATAAACTGACTTGGTAACTCAACTGCATCCCAAGGAACACCATTAATACCTGCAACATCTGCGGTATCAATTTGCGTTAACATATGGTGTAAGCCGTGACCAAATTCATGGAATAGCGTGGTGACTTCATTATGTGTAAACAGCGCTGGTTTATCACCGACAGGTTTATTGAAGTTACAGGTGAGATAAGCCACGGGATTTTGCAGTGTTCCATCAGCATGACGCATTCTACCAATGCAATCATCCATCCATGCACCGCCTCGTTTATGTTCACGTGCATATAGATCGAGATAGAAGCTACCGCGTAAGGTATTGCTCTCATCATAAAGCTCAAAGAAACGCACATCATCATGCCATGTATCGATATCTTTGCGTTCTTTAGCCGTTAAACCATAGATACGATGAACTACTTCAAATAATCCGCTTAGTGCACGTTGTTCTGGGAAATAAGGACGTAATTGCTCATCATCAATAGAAAATAGGTGCTGTTTCTGTTTTTCGCTGTAGTAAGCCAGATCCCACGACTCTAATTTCTCAACACCATAGTGTTCTTTGGCAAATCGAGTGAGTTCAGCTAATTCTTCTTTACCTTGTGGATGAGCACGTTGTGCCAAGTCGGTTAAGAAGTTAATCACTTGCTCTGGTGATTCAGCCATTTTAGTGGCGAGTGATTTTTCAGCGTAGTTTTTAAAGCCTAACAGTTGTGCTAATTCATGACGCAGCGCTAAAATTTCCGCCATAATTTCGCTGTTATCCCACTGACCTGCATTAGGACCTTGATCAGATGCGCGAGTGCTATAAGCAATGCTCATCTCTTTTCTCAGTTCGCGGTTATCAGCGTAAGTCATTACTGGCAGATAGCTTGGCATATCAAGTGTTAATAAATAGCCTTCTTGCTCTTTAGCTTCAGCTAGCGCTTTAGCTGCATCAATAGCACTTTGTGGCATTCCAGCTAAGTCATTTACATCAGTAATTAATTTAGACCAACCCATTGTTGCATCTAGCACATTATTACCAAACTTAGCACCAAGCTCTGACATACGCGCACTGATTTCACCAAAACGTTGCTGTTTTTCTTTTGGTAAGCCAATACCGGATAGCTCAAAATCACGCAGTGCGTTTTCGACCGCTTTTTTCTGTGGTTGGGTAAGGTGGTTAAAATCAGCACTTTCTTTAATTGATTTATAGGCTTGATATAACCCTTCGTGTTGCCCCATCCAAGTACTGAATTCAGATAGCAGTGGTAAGCTTTGCTCATAGGCTTCGCGCAGTTCAGCACAATTTTTTACTGAATTTAAATGGCTAACAGGAGACCACGCTCGTGCGAGTTTATCGCCCGCTTCAGCTAAAGGTTGGCAAAGATTATCCCAAGTGAATTGGGTATTTTGGGCGAGTAATTTCTCAACAGTTGCGCGATAAGTGGTTAAAACTTCTTTCAGTGCAGGTACTACATGTTCTGGTTTTATTTGGGAGAATGCAGGTAATCCCGTTGTGCTAACTAATGGATTTGACATAAAAACATCCTGTTAATTGGGTTATCGTGACGTGAAACACACCACTGAGTTTATTCGTTATAGATAGTAAGATGAGGATGAAACAGTATAAGTTCAATAGTATCGCGGTCATTATCAGCAGTTTTACTCAAAAATGGGATTATTTTCTTTGAAAGAGGTTTTATTGATTTAGGATACTTGGGAATATAAATGATTCAGCGTATAATCAATCCGTTATTTCCTACTGATATTCCTAAATGGAAGATCATCGTCCCCGGTGGGGCGGCTGGACTTCAAATCCAGATGGGGCCGCCAGCGGTCCTTGGCAGGTTCGACTCCTGTGATCTTCCGCCACTTAAGTTCAATACAACTCCACAAAGCTCAACTAATCCCTTAAATATCAGTTATTAAGCCAACTTATGTTCTCCTGATGTCAACCTGACTCAACCTACACTTGTTTTGGTGGTACTTGCTGAAGTGATGTGGTCAGTCTTAATAATTGGTCACATCATTAGACCGTTTACAAAATGCTTGTATCGTAGGTAATTTTTTCTTTGCTCTATTGTTGAGAGGAAACTTATTATCAGTTCTAGTTGGCTTCAAAAAACCAAAATTTACTTAAATTATTTCCTCATAAATAAGATGTAGTACAATTTTAGCATCTATCAAATCTTTATCTTTTTCTCCAAAGGAATTCCTATGAAAAGAGTCTTGCTTGCGATCCCATTAGTATTATTAACCGCTTGTGATGATGGAAATATTAAGCTTGTAAAAGAAATGGTGACTCCTATAGATAGTAGTATTACGTTGGGTAACGCCTATGATCATAGGAATATTTGTAAATCAGTATCCTGGGATGAATATAAGGATGCAAGAGGTCGTGATATTGTAAAATATAACTGTATGTTCGACGCTAGTGTGACTCAACGTTATATTGATTCTAGCGTTCAAGCTCAAGTCAATGACGCACTGAAAGTATATGATAATGAAGTAGCTAATTACACACGACAGATTCAAATGTCTAATCGGGATGCTGAAATGCTTTCTAAAGTATTAAATGACATGAGCCAACTGTATGAAAGTGGACTAGTAACAAAAGCAATTCAATCTATCCGAAAAACTAACGAAGTGGCAAGTGAGTATATCAGTGGCAAAGGACCCAGAAGTTATGTCCGCTTGGAAGATAGATTAGCTAAAATAGTAGAGTTAAAAGAAGATAAATTTATTGAGCTATTTAATTTAGAACGGTTAGAAGCACAGGCAGATCAAGAGATAGTAGATTTATTAAATGAGGTTCAGCAGGACATTGTTACCCTTAAAAATTTTATTAAAGAGAAAAGTATTAATGCAGATGCACCAGATTTAGTTAGTTACCTTAATCGTGGGGATTATCCACAAGAGTCTGAGGAAATAGCTAAACTTATTTCTAAAATAAAAGAACATGGCACTGTATATGAAACATATTTGAAGTATTGGGAAGCTAAAAGAGATGCTCTTGCTAAAAATCTAGCGTCATGGGTTGATGTAGTTAAGATTAACGAGTTAAGTCAAAGTGTGTATTTTTCAATTATTAAAAATGAGCCAATGGTTGTTGGGTGTGAATTCAATGTATCTACTCCAGAAGAAAAATATGAATTAACAAATAAAAACTGTTTTGCTTTTTCTTATTCATCAGAAGGGAATAAAATATATCCAGTTTTGTCTGATCAGGTATTTAAAAAAGAAATTTATTATAAATTAGCCAGCTTTATACGAGACGAACTAGCGAAATCAAGAAAAGGTACAGAAAATCTCAGTAATCGTTAATGTCTTAGCTGTATAAGAATATAGATTATAAGGCTAATTTTGTGATAGTTAACAATGTGGTGAAGCAATAATTTAAATCGTGTATTAGCCTGCTTTTAATATGTTAATTCTAATAAAAAGCAGGCAGTAATTGTCACTATTCATTAATTTTGTGGTTGGCTAGCGTTTTTCTTGTCCACCCCAAAAACTAATCTGGGGGCACTGTTATTTATCCAACCAAGTAAACTCATTTAATACCATTATCCATTGAATTCGACTCCAGTGATCCCACTCATTGCTATCTACTCCAATTTAATTACAGCTAATCTTAAGATATGCAGCATATTGTTATTTCATAAAATAATGTGGTTTCTTACTATTTACAGATGTCCTTATCTTTTTGTTAAATATGCTATATTGTTGTTCATAGTTTACTCATGGTACATAGACTGAGGGCAATTTGATGAGCGAGAATCTTCCTGAAGCATCACAGGGCGAATTTGTTTTGTTCCGCAGTGAAGATGGACAGACTCGCGTCGAATGCCGTTTTGAGTCGGATACGCTGTGGTTATCTCAGGCTGAAATTGCCAATCTTTATCAGGTAACACCTCAGGCAATAACTCAACATGTTAAAGCTGTTTACGAAGAGGGTGAGCTTGTACAAAATTCAACTTGTAAGTCTTTCTTACAAGTTCGACAAGAAGGTAATCGGCAGGTTAATCGCAACACGCTGCATTACAACCTCTCAATGATCCTCGCGATTGGCTACCGCGTCCGCTCTGTTCGGGGTACTCAATTCCGCCAGTGGGCAACGCAAACTTTAGAGCAGTATCTGATCAAAGGGTTTGTGATGGACGATGAGCGGCTGAAGAGTCCGCCTATCGGTCAGTCAGTCGTGCCGGATTACTTTGATGAGATGCTCGAACGCATCCGTGATATTCGCGCCAGTGAGCGGCGGGTGTATTTACGAGTGAAAGAGATTTTCACTATGGCAGCGGATTACGAGCCTTCGAATAAAGAAACCAATCGTTTCTTCCAAACTATCCAAAACAAATTGCATTTTGCTTGTACGGGCATGACTGCCGCTGAGCTTATTGCGAGTCGCGCAGATGCTAGTCAGCCGGATATGGGCTTAACCAGTTATAAATCTGATGAAGTGCGTAAAACGGATGTGACGGTTGCGAATAATTATCTACGTGAAAATGAGCTCAAAGAATTAAACCGTATCGTCAATATGTGGCTCGATTTTGCCGAAGACCAAGCGCTGCGCCGTAAGCAGGTTTTTTTACAGGATTGGGATACTAAGCTGGATCAGTTTTTAAGTTTCAATGACCGTGAAGTATTACAAGGCGCTGGTGGTATTAGCAAAAAAGCAGCCGACGAGAAAGCCAAAGAGATATTTGATATCTATGCTCAAAAACGTCGCCAGCTAAAAGAAGCCGAAGGGGCGAGGGCGAATATTGCAGCGCTAAAAGATTTGCTGAAAAAAGGTAAGTAAAAAAGTAGCTATTCTATTATTTTTTATATTAACTAAATTGTCAGGATCAGCTCTGCGCCAGAAGCGGAGGTAGTAAACATTGGAGGCTAACTATTTACTAACGGTTCATAACAACAAAAAGTATATTAAGAACCAGCCAGTATTAGTGAGTCATTACAGGTTTTAGCTGGATTAAATTTCTAACTAAAAATCTGTCTTAGAAAAACCAGTCATGTCATCCAGTCCCATTTCGCGACCTAATGCCGTCATTGGATGAACAATTATCAAACCTCGCACTGCTTTCTTCAGCTTGCCAATATCCGCTTGTTCTTTCTTAGTGATGGGGCGCTTGAATGGCATATCCACCAACTTCTGCGCTTCTTTACTTAGTTTTTTGTTACGTACTTCTTTCAGACGAACGATTTCAATTTCCAGTGCTGCTTTTTCTTTCTCAAACTCTGCGTATTTTTCCGCTTCTTCCGTCAGCGAGATATTTGCCATCTTGTGACGAATAAGGTCTAAACGGTCGCTAAGAAGCTTAATTTGTGTTTTTTCGATTTCTTTCATTATTAATTAACCGTGAATAAATTTCTGGTGGCAAGTATACACTATTCTGTGTAAGAGAGTGAAAAGGGGGTATTAGTTGGTAGCTATTTACTATTTATTGATGATCTTATGGTATCGAGAAAGGTTTTATGCCTCTAGTTGTGATGTATTGCATGTAGAACATTACGTATTCACTCACTCAACTGGATAGTTGATTATCAGGTTAAGTGAGTCGGAGTTGAGCCAACAAAGAGAGCCTTATATGAAGTTGGCATCTGTAAATACTTAGAAATCAGATAATGGCGACGTTACAGGTTCTTATATCTATCTGGCAAAAAATCTTTATTCTCCATAGTCTTAATAATCTGAATTAGGTTATCTCTATACCATGATATTTCTTCTTTATTTACACATTCGGTATTTGAAAAAATTTGTTCATCTGTACACACTTTCATTATTAAATCTAAGCAATCTGCGTATAAAGTAATTTCACCTTCAGAAAGTCGCACATCAAATAAAGTTACTGTATTAGCAATATATTCTTTTTTTAATAATTCCATTCAGTTACCACCTCGCATAATCAGCAATATTATTTATTCAATTAAATAAATTACATTATTTATTATTCTGGATTATTTACTGTTGTTATGGTTCATAAAAACACTTTATATATTTTTATATCTAACAGGAAGATATTTTTTATGTTCCATTGAATTAATTAAATCTTTCAAATCATTTAAATAATGTGATAACTCTTGTTTACTTGAATACTCCGTTTCTTTATATATTTCATTATCAGTTAAGTGAGTTAATACATATTTTAAACAATCGGTATAAATTATGATTTCTGATTCAGATAAACGAACATCAAATAAAGTTACATCCGCTTCTGATATATAACTGATTTTCAAAGTATCCATATTCTCCCCCACATAGTCATAAAATATTTCTCTGAATTTATCCCATTTTTTCATTATTGGGTCTATTTTACCTTCGATCTTTGATATGTTCAGCTGTATTTTTGTCGCTATTTTTGATTTCAGTGGTAAGGTAAAAAAAGGCACCGCTTGCCAGTGCACCAGCAAGATTATTGCTGGATAATGCGGTTAATGCACCCGTCACCGCTTGGGCGGCTTTTTGTAAATCACTGCCTGTGCCAAAGCGCTCCATCGCGTGGTTGTACTCTTTGGTTTCACGCAGCTCACTCACACTTAAGTTTGGATGTTTCGCTTGGGCATCTTTTAAGCCGGCGATATCCCCTTGGGTGCGAATAATATCCATCGCCTGATTGCCGATTTCGCCAATGAGCTGGGCTTGTTTTAAGCGATTTTGCTCTTTCTCTTTATCAAAGATAGGGTTGATACTGCCGTCATTGGCATGTTCAGTATCGCGGCTTAATTGGGTGATATCTTGGGTTTGATTGTTGGTATTGCGAATAAGCCATTTACCCTCAGAAACCGCGGCTTTGGTGGTGCCTTGCGCATTATCTTGGTTATTCGCGTTCGATAATAATCCACCGGCCATGTTATTCAGCAGATCTTTGCCTACAGGTCCACCGGTGCTCATTGAGCCACCACTGTGTGAGGCTTCAAACTCGGCTTTATTGTGGATATCGTTCCAGCCTAAGGTGTCTGTTCCAAGGCTGTTTTTGTCTTTATCGGCAGTTGATGCAATCACCGCGCCATCAAGCTGAGTATGCTCTTTTACCTTAACATCAAAGCCCTTTTTACCAGCAAACAGCCCAGTTTGCTCTTTAACGCTGTCGTAATTGCTGTGCAGCTTGTCTTTACTTGCACTAAGATTAAGGGTTGGATTACTTGAGCCTAGCGTATAACCGCCACCCACACTGATATTAACGCCCGCAACCATACTTAAGCTGATTTCATTGTCAGTTTTCAGTTGGCTAAAAAAGGAATTGTTAACTTAAGGATAGCTCAGTGGAATAAAACCATCACACGCGTCCCATCGACACAAAATCTGAAGAAAAAAGGGAAAAAATCAAGATAATATACAGTGGGTTACTTGCCGAACCGAGGTAAACCCAACTCCAGTCCCTAACTGATTATCAGTGGTAATTGGTGTTGAAGAGGCTCGGGTTTTAGGTGGGGAGTCACTACACCTTTCCCCACCAAGCCGGATAGTTGATTATCCGGTTGTCTGAGGCAGTGGATAATGTATTAGTTATTGTTGGTTTTAGAGATAAATAGAACCTAAAATCTATTTTTTTGATAGAACGTCAAAGATGGTCCGTAATTAGATTCTGAGCTATGAAGCTCAACTACAAATTCTTTTGTTGGAAATGCTTTTTTGAGCGACATTTCCCAAGAACACTGCATTACTTTGCATAACTGCAAAAAAACCGAATCCGATGTACCGTCTAAATTACCAGTGAATAGGTCATATAAGTGCACATGATTTAGTATCTTTTCTATTGCATCTCTATCCGTGCCAAATTGTTTTTTCCACTCATTAAAATTATTTTCTTCATACCTATCACTTAATAATATACAACCATCAATATCAATAAACTCAGGTATCAATAATTTTACACTACAAAGTATATCTTCTGGATGACAGCAATCACTTATATAGTCATTGACTGTCATATCACTCGGGGAACTCCAATTACTTTTCCATAATTCATAACGAGTTAAATCATGTGGTTCTGGAATTAACGTGATTTTTTTCATGGTATTTCATCCTCACGCACTGGTCTAGGCAACGCTTTAGTCGATGGAGACTGAACTCTTACTTTCCCATTAGGTAATACATTACGCCCATATTCTATAACATGGGGAGTTGCTATGCCTCCGTGAGCCGCTCCAGTAACTTCAACTCGCTTTAAAATCATACCATTAGAATCATAGGTCGCATAACTTGTAATATTCCCTTGGTTATCCGCTCGATAGACTGTACTGTTTTTAGGTCCATTCTCAATTTGGAATCTTCCACTTACTTGTTGAGCTCTCTCTAATGGACCACCTGCAAGGTTAGTCGCATTTCGAGGTGGTCGTTGATAATTACTACCTGTATTTTGTGGTGGCTGAGAACTACTTTCTAAGTCTTTTTGTTTACCTGACCCAGTATTTACCTCTACACCATGATCTGGTTTCCATACTCCACTAGATGACTGTGAGGTTGGGTTAGAAGGTGATTTTGTTGGTATGGCATCACTTGCTTCTTTTATGAGCTTATTAGCCCCATCAAGATCGCCTGATTTTAGTAATAATCTGGCTTCTTTTAATGGTTTTGTTACAAATTTTCCAAACGGTAAAGTACCCGCTGCAGCTAATGTATAATCAATCCAATCTTCAGCGTCAGTAAAACTTTTAAAATCCCCAGCAACGGGCACAAAATCAATACCCAAAGATGCTGCATCTTTGAAGAATTGATTGCGCTCTTCCGCCATTTTAGTAGAACATTCGTTCGCACTAATTCCAGCACAGTTCTCTGTTTTGTAGCTCTCAATCTCTGCATTAACACGTTCTTCAGCAATTTGCTGAGGTGTTTTATTTTTCTCAAAGGCGTCAACAATATCACTCAGTGCATTATTCTCAACCGCATTTTTCCCAGTCTGTGCGGCGGTAACGGCACCTTCGATATTACCTGTAGAGATGCCCCCTGCAAGTCCTGCTGCGAGTTGGCTTAATGCGCTGACTTTTTGTTTTTCACTTTCAGTGAGTTCGCTGATTGCTTTATTAGGGAAGAGGTTTGAGGCGATAACTCTGGCGGCTAATTCACCGCCGCCAGCGCCTAATCCGCCAGCGACTGCGGATTGATTATTTAGCTCGGGGCTGTCACCGCGCCTAAAAGAGTATGGGCTAAGGTATTGGCGACAATATCGACTTCACCCGTAGCGGTATTGGTGGTGCGGTTTTTGATTTCAGTGGCAAGGTAAGGGGAGGCACCGCTTGCCAGTGCACCAGCAAGATTATTGCCGGATAATGCGGTTAATGCACCCGTGACGGATTGCGCCAAAGCGCTTCACTCAAGGTTTTACATTTCACCATAGTGAAAAATAAAAAAGAGGGATTGATATGAAGGATGTGGATTTTTGACGAGTTTAGAATTAAAAAGTGGTGGTTCAATTTGTTATTAGAATAGTGAACAAAGTTTAGTAGTAATAAAAATATCGACAGTGATAGAAAAATACTTAGAACTTCAAAATATTTAGTAAGACAATAATAAGCCCGTCTCACAACTAACTATCTACATTCAATTGTGAGTTGGGGTTAATATGGGCAGTCACTATACCTTTATTCACCAAGCCGAATAGCGGATTCTCTGGTTTGGTGAGGAGTGAAATGATAAAAAGAGAATTTACAGCTCCACTTATTTATTGGTAAAAATATAATATTTATCAGAGATGAGTAATAAATCTCCATCCTCAACCATCTCATCTAGTAAGCGACTTAATTCGTGATCATTATCCAATTCAAAATATTGACTTAAGCGCCATAGATCAAAAGCTTCAGGAACAGTGATATTGCAATGAACATCCACAACTTTAGCCTTTGAAGAATTATTTTGATAAAATTTAATTCCTTTTCCATGTTTTGAAAAATGCCAAATATTATCACCAAGCTTAATAATTCCTTGTTTAGGACAGTCTAGTAAAAATTGATAATCTTTAACATTCGGATATTGATGCATAAAAGATTCAATTAATTTCTTTTGAATAACAACAAAATTTCTCAGGGACGTATTATTTATTGAATCTGACATACTATCTCCTAGCTCTTGCTTCAGCAGCTTCTCGTAGTAGCTGATCACCTTGTTCTTTTGTTACTACATTAATTCTCACAGGAATATCTTTAATGCCTGCTTTTCTAGCAGCTTCAACTCTATGATGTCCATCAATGATGATCATTTTTCCATTTACTATAGCAACATCTATTGGTTCACTCATGTTAAAACCATTTATTTTCATATCATTTACTAATCGCTTAACCTGTGAACCTGACATTTCGGTACGGTCTTGTCTTCCAATTAAAATATTAGGTGCAACACTTTTATACTGTTGCTGATTTACCTTGCCAGTTTGCGACTCTTTACTTGTACTATTATTCCCACCTTTACCACTTCCAATACCAGCGCCAATACCTGCGGCAGCTATTGCTAAATCACGTTCTTTTGTAGTCTCTTCTGACCCACCAAGTAATTCAGCCCGATAAATGGCTAAGTTACGAGAGCCATCTAAATTTGGTATTGTATTTTTAATCGCAATGAATTCTTTTTGTTCTGCTACAGTAAGAGCCTCAATACCACCATTGTTATGTGCTTTTTCTAATAATTCATTTGCCCTTTCTGAGTAAATTTTCTGCCACTCTTTTAGCTCTTTCGCGACAGCAATACATTGGTCTGGATTACTACAGTTGTTTATTTGTTCTTGAACTTTATCATATTCTTTTTGATAAATGCCTCTAACCTCAGCACGACAACTATTATCGCCATTACATTGCGCAAACTCTTCGCTTCTAGCTCTTGTTTTTTCAGGGCTTAGATGGTTATTCTCAACCGCATTTTTCCCAGTCTGCGCGGCGGTAACGGCACCTTCGATATTACCTGTAGAGATGCCCCCTGCAAGTCCTGCTGCGAGTTGGCTTAATGCGCTGACTTTTTGTTTTTCACTTTCAGTGAGTTCGCTGATTGCTTTATTAGGGAAGAGGTTTGAGGCGATAACTCTGGCGGCTAATTCACCGCCGCCAGCGCCTAATCCGCCAGCAACAGCGGATTGATTATTTAGCTCGGCTGTCACCGCGCCTAAAAGAGTATGGGCTAAGGTATTGGCGACAATATCGACTTCACCCGTAGCGGTATTGGTGGTGCGGTTTTTGATTTCAGTGGCAAGGTAAGGGGAAGCACCGCTTGCCAGTGCACCAGCAAGGTTATTGCCGGATAATGCGGTTAATGCACCCGTCACCGCTTGGGCGGCTTTTTGTAAATCACTGCCGGTGCCAAAGCGTTCCATCGCGTGGTTGTACTCTTTGGTTTCACGCAGCTCACTCACACTCAAGTTTGGATGTTTCGCTTGTGCCTGTTTTAAGCCGGCGATATCCCCTTGG
>NZ_JBEEUB010000013.1:0-83570 GCF_040139125.1 Proteus hauseri | reverse complement strand
CCACAGAATGATGTCACGCTGAAAATGCCGGCCTTTGAATGGGTTCATGTGCAGCTCCATCAGCAAAAGGGGATGATAAGTTTATCACCACCGACTATTTGCAACAGTGCCGTCCAGCGGATATCAGCGCTGAAAGATGATGGCTGAGCGTGGAGGCAGGAATCTCAAGGTGCTTCTGCAGTTCGCCAACCGGCAGGCCTTCATGACCCGCCCTGACCAGCTCCCGGTATATGCTGAGACGTGTCGGGTGGCCCAGTTCTCGAAGTGCGTTTGCAGCAGTGTTTAAATCCATAATACCTCCTTTATCTATATTTCCAGAATAATAGAAATATAGCCTGCGTCAATCGTTTCTGCCGTGAGGGTACCGCTTTCCCAATCATGCTCTGTCCGCCAGGTTATGGGGGGCAGAGCCAGAGCACTACCGAAATCCTTGCGAATACCCGTGCAGGGAATAATTTCCGCCCCCTTTATGGCCGGAAAAAAAACTGATAAACGTCGCCTTTTCAGAAGGTTGCTTTCTTAACGTGGTTTTTCGCATGGTTGGACCTCAGACCCCTATTCGGACATGTTTATATTTCTGTGTTTATATTGAAACTTGATTGTTGACGTTGTTCCAAATCCATAACGCTTAAAGAATACTGCGAATGTTCGTCTAAAGTCATGAGCACTGATCTTAGGTAAGAATTGACCTTCTTTGAGTTCTCCGTGCCATGAAGGGTTAAGGGTATTGAATGAATCAACATCTTCTTTTGTTGCTTTAATATTTAGTTGTTCCAAATAAGACTTGAGGTTTTTTGAGCGTGCAGCCGTTGAGCTGTAGTTGGTCTTTTTAGAGCCTCCTAGTGTTACTGGCAGAAATACAGACTCTAGCACCCGTAAGGTTTTTTTGTACTCATCTAAATTGATCTTTTGTTCAGTGTATTGCTTGTTCACATCATCTATGTAGGTTGTGCGAAGATATGCTGTGCAGTCATAGGCTAACTCAAGTGCATCTTTAGATATGCGGTGTGTTTGCCATACTTCTTTTTTAGGAATACCATTGACTGTTTTAGTAGTTTCACCTTTCAAAAAGCATATGTTATCGCCGTGTTCTCCTTCCCTTTCTTCGTAACTATCTTTAGTAAAGCTATTTAACTCTCCAACTCTTACACCGCTAAATGCCAGTAAAACTATCGCACAGGGAGTCAGAATATTAGAAATGTTTGTGCCGTCACGAGTAAGCTTAAAATCAGGAATGTTATGACCTATCTTCCGAATTCTATTACGAGTCCTGTCGTTTATCTGGCCTAGAGAAGACGATCTGTCTTTTCGATTTTTTTCTTCGTCGTATATAGTCTGAATTCGGTTCATAAGAGCCGATATTTCATGACGATGGGGGTGCAGTGACTCTACTGTTGAGATAGCATCATTAAGTATTTGTTGGTAGATATTCGTTGGAATTGCAATGTATTGCTTGGTTGGCTTTATACTTTGTATGTTTAAGCTTTTTATCGTTACAATCCTATGGCACAGGTTCAGGCTATTTAGCAGACCAAAAGTGGTTACTACATTGTTGATTAGTGTTTGAGAAAGGCTCCTTTTAATTGCTAGCTCACTGAAAGATTTCTTGAATTGCTTGAATATTCTGTCGTCTGATAGAAGGTTCCAGTTACACTCGCCAAGGCTTTGAACAATATATTTCAGCCCATTCTTCCAGTGTTGAAGTTGTCCGATAGTTGGATGCGTTTTGTTCTTTTGTTTATATTCATCCATGATGTATGCGAGTGTGGACTGAATGTACTTTCGGTATTTCATGTCAATCCGTGAAAAAGAGATATCTGTTAGACCACCAACGCCTACTTGAATAGCGCCGCTAAACTTCCACTTTTTATCAAAAATGTAGCTTTCAACACTGCCATCACTGTAACTACTTACTGGTATGTTTTCGTCATAATCTGGTACTGAAGCTAAATTATGTTTTAATACTGAGATCATGAAAACACCTCATGCAGATCATTTAGACTGTAGATATTCGAATACAAGGGGTGTGATGTTTGTTTTTGTAGCTCATAGGCTTGCTTATAATTTTCTGGAGATTTATCTCTAAATCCTCCTAGAATAGTTTCAATGGTGTTTAATAGTGTATTCATTTTCTTAGGTGGCATTGAGTTAATTGCAGGTGTTACTTCAAGCTCTTGTAATGTTTCCTTGAATGACATCATTAGCCATATATCTGTTACATCAGAGACCAATGAATGGTGCTCACACTCAAAGCAATCAAGAAAGCTGGTGCAAGCTTCTTCATCAGAATTCATTTCAACTCCGATACGCTCTAGCATTTTATTTATGGTTTTTACAGCACCTTGTTTATTATCATTACAACGTATCCCTGTAGGGGTTCTTGCTTCATGAGACCTGTTAGAGCCCTCTCTCAGTGCTTCATACTCATAATGATCAAGAATGTTTGAATGTTTGTATTTAGCCTCTTCAACTGCGGTGTTGATATCAACGCCTTTAGCGTTGGAAAATTTAGCATCCATTGCCGCATTTAATTTTTTTTCGTGCTCTCCAGATGTCCCATGTAAATACTGTGATGAAACAACTTTAATGCTGTTGTTTGCCGACATTGCAACAAGATAAACAGACTCTGTTGCTTGAAACAGAGTGTCCATTTTGGTTTTTCTGAGTATTGAAGGGGTTATTTTAGGGAAGTCCAGTCTGGTCAATAGTTTGTTGATGCTTGCATGGGGGGAACTACCTATTTCAGAGTAAAGCTTTATCTGACCATCTTTACTATAGTAGGGGAAGAGAGGGCTGTTGCTATCACCATTTGCCATGCTTTTAGCTACATTTAACCAGCTTTCAATGAAGTCCTTTGCGTGTTTACTGAAACCAAGTGCGTTATCTTGCTCTTGGTGTTGAGCTCTACCTTTCACGGAATCCAGAATGTACTTTCCACCCTGCACCTCTTTGAAATTAACGTCTGAAATTTTCATCTTAGCTAAAGGCGTTGTATTCATTCCCGTAAACAAATAGCACAGCATCATTGCTATTTTTGTGATGGGGTTGTTTTTATGCCCTGAGCTGGGTTGTACTGCTCTTGAAAACGCAGCAAAATGGGCAACTCTGTCACTGCCTTTTATCCCTTTTTTTTGGGCTATTAGTTCTAGCAATTCTTTATCATAAAGCGGATGTTTTTCAGGCATTGTGCCAGCATTATAGTGTTCTAAAAGCTTAAAGTACGAGTTAAACAACCTTTTTGTGATCGGTTTTAATTCTCTCTCAATATCAAGACTTTTGTGGGGTGTCGTGTGTCCTGAAACATTTGATATTTTAGGAAGTCTTTTGGTATCCTGCGTCCTATTTAATTGCTTTAAAAGCCATGAAATATTTGTTCTGTGCCTCCCCCAGACAGGTCGAGAAAGTAATCCCTTACTGTTTTGCCTCCCACACCATGTCATGAATCCATCAATTAGTTCCCAGTGAAACATGGCTTTATCGATTAATTCAGTGTCGTTACTATCATCCACCCACCTAACGTATTTTATTAGCGTTTCATATCTAGAGGCTGTGGTAGAGGTGACGTTCTCACTTAGCAAAGAGTATATTTGACGCACAAAACTGCTTCGTTTCATGTCAGTGAACTGACTAGTTTCAACCTTTCTGAAACCTCGAAACAATACTGGACAGGATTTAAAAGCAAACCTTTCAAAACGAAGAATACTGCCGTTTACACATATAACCATATCGGCTAAATGTAAGGTTTTAACTTCGGCCTTGCCTTTTATTAAGTTTTTACCTGGAAGTAGATATTTTCTCTTTCTGGTATTATGTTTTGGCATTATTGGCTCTCCATACCACTTATATCAGCATCTTCAAATGCACCTATAAATTCAAGGATATCTTCATAAATTTCATCGCCTGTAGGTTCGTCTTGAGCGATTTTAAGGTATATTAACGTTACGGACTCTTCACCGTGCCCAAGGCACTCACTCACTAAAGCAAGTGCTTTGTCAGGAGTTACACGCCTCAAAAGGAGCCTAAAAAGTGATACCGCAAATGTAGCTCTAAGATTGTGTATAGTTGCTGTTAGGTTAAACCCAGACAATATATTTACAGTGGCTCTAATTTCATTCCATCTGGCGTTGGCCTCGGGAAGTTTAGTGAAAAGTGGGACACCAGTTTGGCTAATGAATAAATACTCTTTTGTATCATCTACTCCATCCTCCCCATCAAAGTATCCTAGTTCGCCTTTTTGACGCTTAAGTTCACAATGTTCTTTGAATTTCGAGATACGCTTCTTATATCTATCACTTCTAGTGTATTCGTACAAAAGGTGCATAATTCGGGTGGGGATGATTGTTTGCCTAGATTTATTACCTGATCCAGCGGTTTTTGTTAATGAGCCGTATTGACCGCCAACACCAAGCTTCATTGCTTTCTTATCTTCATCAGGCTTTGCCACTTGACCTTTGTGAAGGCTAGCCACTTCTTCCTTTCTAAGCCCTGTGTATCGTGCGACAAGAAAGAACAGGCAATATTCAATTGATAAGTTGGAAGTAGTTGTTTCACCAGCAACTTTTTTGATAACTCGACGTGTATTGGTGAGAATATCCTCTACGGCAAGCCATTCTTTATTTGTTAGGGGTTTTAAATCTCGTCTAGCTGATGATAGTGCGCCACCGTCATTACGTTTAGATTTTCCTAAATTCAACCGCAGATCTGTTGTGTGTATATCTTTACTCAAGTAGGCACCGATGCTTGTACTGCCTCCCTGATATTGTATAGAAACAACCTCGTGCTCAAAGGGAGGATTGTTAAACTTGTAGCCATTTCTGATGTGGAAAGAGTAAAACTTAACTACAGCACCCATATATGCAATTGCTGTAGTTCTGGCTATCGCATGGTTTGGGGTGTCAGGCTCAAGTACAGCCTTTATTAGAGCCTCTCGGTATTGGTACGTAGCTTTATCACTTTTTCTAAATGGGAATTTATCCCAGCTAGGTCTAGGCAGATCAATAAATTCTTCGTAAAGGTCTTCGTCGTATTCAGAGTCCCACAAGCGCTGTAATTCTAATAAGAATGAAAAGTAGTGAACTAAGCCTTTACTGTATTGTTCTGACTCTTGCTTATTGTCATTTAGGTGGTGTGCTAGTAAAAAGCGATTAACTTGTTCCATTGGTTCGTATGAGACTATATCGCCATTAGTGTTTCTACCAACCAAATTCAACAAAACAACCTTTTTAATATGCTTAGGTTGTTGTCGAGAGTATTTAATAGATAGTTCACCATTTTCATCAGGCGTAATTAGAGGGGTTCTATACGTGAATGGTTTTATTTCTGTTGTTTTGATCTCGTATACGATTGCCATGTGGTGATATCCAATTCATTCAGTCTGTAAACACAATAGTGGACATTCTCACATTGTCAAACGTGTATAGTTAGAGAGTGGAAGTAAAAGTGTATGGGTGATTGTTTGATAAAACAATAACCGGCTTATTGGCAATATCAGGGCGAAAAATCCGCTCACAACTGGCGTAGAAACTGTTTACATCAACTAAGGCAAACATTATCTCGCCTTGTGGATAATGTAAGTCACAGTGCCGAATATACTCAATTCTTCACCCTCACTGATGTATATCGGTGAGTAGTTGCTGTTCATGGGTATAAGGGCAATAACAGGGCTGGTTTGTAGTCGTTTTATCGTAAACTCTCCATCGAGAGAAGCAATGACGATATCTCCGTGTTTTGCATCAATCGAACTATCTACTATGACGATATCTCCATCTAGAATTTGTGCGTCCATCATAGAAGTACCTGATACTCGTAAAAAGTATGTGCCTGATGGGTGCTTGATCAGTAAAGTGTTTAAATCAATACGGTCCTCTAAGTAATCACTCGCCGGTGACGGGAAACCGGCTTGTACTAGATCCGCGAAATAAGGAAGCGGAAGTGTTTTCTCAACGTTGCATATGGTTAATTTCATACCCTGCCCAATACTGTACAAATAAACAGTATTGTGTTCTTAAAATAAGAAAATATCAAGCTAGTGGTTTAGGTACGTAACTTCAGCTATGTAGAATCATTCTAACCTTCAGAACCACACTCGGCATAATCACCACCAGCATCACGCTTCTTTTACGTCCACCCCTTCAATTTGACCACCTTCAGCAACTATTTCCATCAGTGCGCAGTAACGTTGGTATCCATCCAAAACAGCCAGTTTAGGGAGCCCATCAACAATGACGACTGAAACCGATAGTGGTGAAACCTTTTCGCCATGTGTATAGGAATGTTTTAGACACGCTATTTTACTTTCATCTTTAAAGTGATTGTTAGGGGTCATAATATGCAGCAGTGCTAGATCTACGCTATAGATATCACCGGTCACAACTGGCGGGGTTACAAATATTTCAGTAAGGGCATACAAACGTAATTCTTTAAGGATGTAGTTTTCTTTGGTACGTGGGTAGGCTAATTTCATAATTATTTCTCTGTGATTAATAGTATAGATTTTGGCAGTCAGGATGTTTGTCTAAACCGTTAAATTTTATCAGGAACGGCAAATAATTTTGGTTCTTCAGATATGCTTTTGCTTTAAGCGCGAGATAGTAACTCTCAATCCCCTCTACCAATACAAACAAAGCAGTAACAGACTCATACCCTATCCCATATGCATAGTTTTTACAGTCAGGCAATATATCGTCACTGTGGCAATGTATTGCGGAATGAGGCTCACCGGTCAAAGTATTGATGATAATAGGCAGGGGGTTTTCGAGTAGTTCAAGCAGATCCGATGGTGACAGTTCATTAATGAATGTTTCATCACCTGCACTAATTTTATCAAACGCCGGTTTCGCAGGAACTCCTGAATGGGCTATAAATTCAGAGGCTATGTGCTGTAACAACGCTGTGTTGTTCATCATTTTTTATAGGTCCTCCCATACTGTTTGAAATATTCATTGAGCTCTTTGTCTCGCTCATACGTAGCCGCATCTGCCGCTTGTCTGGCTTCATCAACCTGCTTTCTTTGTAGTTCTTCAGCCAGCTTCAGATAAGATTGAATATTCTCTTGGTTTGGTTCATTTGTTACGAGTTCAAACGCAGCTCTTTCACGTTCTTCCAATGAGCCGCACCCCATCAACGAAAACATGGCAACTGAAGCACAAAAGTAAAAACGAGCTGTTGAGAATTCCCGTTGTGTTTTTTTCTTCATCATTTTTCCAACTTAATTATCTGTTGCCCCCTAAACACGCCAAGGAGAGTCGTTTTGTGTTTGTCAGAACGCTCCTGTCTGTCTGCTTCAGTAGTAAACAATGGCAGGGGACTTACTTTAAAATCCTTATCCTGCACTATCAAAAACGGCACAGGAGCGTTTATGCAGCGTTTTTTCCCACTGGCAAAGGTTAGGTTGCAGATCGGCTGCGGCGTAACGCTACGCTTTATTCTGAGCCTATTAGCAGGGCACTCTTGGATTTTATCCATTAAGTCCTGTAACTCAGCGTTGCCTTTTGCTATGTCTGCTATGAGCTGATAAAGCTTAACAGGGTCTGTTTTCTGCATGAGTCCTTTTAAGCCCCACGTATATGATGCATGAGTGATCACATCGTCAGAGTTAAATACAGGAATGTTCCGGTACAAATGCAGTGTCATTACGTTGCTCAGATGTTTACGCAAAATGGTGAAGCGCTCAGATTTTGGCAGTGCGACAATCGTGCTTCTGATATTGTTTTTTACGGTATTAATTTTGATTAGATGATCAGCAAGTTCCATAGCCTCAGTTGATAACTGTACATATCCGGCTGTTCGCCTCGCAAACTTTTGTGAGTACAGCGGAGAAATGTATAAGTCCTGCCAACATGAGATAACCGATGTATAGGCATGAGGACCCCAATTCACAACCGGCTCAATGCATTTACCGATATCATCACAACCATTTTCTACCGGTGGAATGACACAGGTAAGGGCTGAAATTACCTTTGTATCTCGAAAAAGAGAGTCAAGCTGGTGGAGGTACTTCAGCAATGAACCAATATAGCTATCAAGCATCACATGAAACTCCTGTTCATAGAAAGAAAGTATCATAACCAAATATGCCAACATACAAATAAGCGTTCAACAAATACAGGAGCGAAACTTAGACATCTGCGCCCCTGACTCGCGCTTTTTTCTCTCTTTTTCTCTTTTTTTCTCCCCCTTTTCTCTAGGCGCGGCTATTCAAGGTGGAACGCCCATGTAACTACACCATCTTTTGTATGTTGGCATATTTCATTGCGACTTTTACAAAATGAAATATGACCGATCATGCTATTATTCTTGTTCTCTGGATTTCTTCAAAAATTTTTTAAAACTGCTATCACTGACCATCAAGCCGTAAGCCGGTAAAGCATCCATAATCGCATTCCAAGACATGCCTGATGATTTCATTTCAAATAAATCATCCTGAATATGGTTCAACATAGCATTTTTTTTATAATTCGGGTTCTGCAAACTGAACTGAGTAATTTTTTCTTGTAATCGTTTATTTTTATACATCATTACTATAATAAACCTATCTGCTTTTCGAGCTCGTCCAGTTCCTTATCGGTAGGCATAGAACTACCCACTTTTTCATTGTGAATAACATAGGATATGCGTAACACAGAAGCCTTGCGTCCTTTACGTGACTCAATCGCAATTGAAACATCCTTGATATTCGTTTGTTCACCCAAACTAACCGCCAGCCGCTTTAAAAACTGACCAAAATACTTATAGCTTTGATAGAGATATTCCTTATTGCCTTTCTTATCTATATTGAACAGCCACATTTCGTCCTTAAGTTCGTCAACTCCAATTGTGAAAGACGTTTTATATTCGGCAATAGTATTACGTTTAGAGTACCGTTTCATAATTAGCTGATATAGATTTGCCAAACTAGCATCCGATAATCTAGCTACATAAAAAAGGTTTTGTGTCGTGAATTTTTTTGATAATTCAAAGAAATAGGGAAATACCCTACGGTTAAAGAATATTTTGCAGTAGCCTTCGTCAAAGTAATATGTAGCACTCGTTGTAATGTTTGTTTTTGAAGCTCGTTTAAAACCTTCCTCACTTAGATCTTCATATATGTGAGAGCTCAACAGAGTATCTACGGCGAGTGGAAGGGATTTATACGCAGTTGAAAGGTCCACGTCACAAATTTCAGCATACTCCTTAGCTTTAACCTCAAAGCATATTTCATCTTCATCAACAGATTCTCTAGGATCAGATATCTGAGCGAGAATAAGAAACAGCACTCTTTTCGCCGGTATAGGTAAGCTGGCGAGAGAAAGATTGAAATCATCAGAATGACGAACATTAGTATAAAGTGTTAAGTTACTGATTTGCTTCTTTTTCATCATAAAAGACTCAATTCCAACATGATAGGTATATATTCTAAAGGTTGTTTTGTCTAAAAGCAAAGTGACCTTTAAAGTAATACGTAGCTGGTGGAGTATTGAACACCAGACGAAAATAGCCTTAACGTTGTGATAATAAATACATAAAGTATGTTACCTCTCACATTAGCAATACTTCCATGACGGCTTATTGCCAAGTCAGTTAACGAAATTTCCATATGACAAACTGCATATGTCACGACCTTTCGTTAACATACTGATAAACAGTAAGTTAATGAAGTCCACCATACTACTCTATACTGCATCAACGACGACCTTTTACCTTAAACAGAAAAGTAACTTTTTTTTATGATCATACTGCACCAATGACGACCTTTAGCATAACCGATTGATATATAAGGATTATATATACATGCTTACACCATTCTATACTGCATTAGCGACGACCTTTAGCCACCAGCAGAAAAATACCTTTTTTTATGACCGTACTGCATCAACGGCGACCTTTAGTGTAACAATATGATATATAAGGATTTATTTTAAGCATTTACACCGTTATATACTGCACAAGTGGCGACCTTTAGCCTTTAATAGAAAAGTACCTTTTTTTATGACTATACTGCACCAACGGCGACCTTTTGTATAACATGTTGATATATATGGATTAAATTATGATAGAAGTATATATTTATACTGCATCAGCGGCGACCTTTAGCCACCAGCAGAAAAATACCTTTTTATTGATTAACTGCATCAACGGCGACCTTTTGCAGCAAATCAAAAATATACTTTTTCGGTAGTGGAATATTACAAAACATTTAAGAAAATCGTACTTATCCACAACAAAATTAGAAAATAAACTAATATTAATTAATAGGATAGGATTTTTTTGATTAAATAACGAGCCTTGGTTAATAATTAACCGCACATACTTTACAAGTGACGACCTTTCACTGCATCAACGGCGACCTTTCACTGCATCAACGGCGACCTTTCACTGCATCAAGGGCGACCTTTTACTGCATCAGCGACGACCTTTCACTGCATCAGCGACGACCTTTAATATCGTAACTAAATGATTAGTATGAATATATCCCCATATCTAAGGTTTTAATGTTTTAAGATCTAAAAAGAAAGAAAAGATCTTAATATGCTAAGATGTGCTTCACTGTGGACAATTTTCTTATGCTTTCTAACGCACTCGCTTTGCTCGTTTGTTCAACAGCGACACCGACACGAAAACAAGTTTTCATGTCTCTCGCTGTTCAGAGCTAAAAATGTAAATTCATTTATGATTGAAAAAAAAGCCCAAACAAATGTTTAGGCTTCTCAGTTAATGAGTGTCGTTCAAATACAGACTTTTTAGCGTTACAACAGTACATGCATAACTTATTTTTAACGCTGCGGATAGCTGCTGTACGATGAACACAGCAAGTTCCAAACGTTGGTATTGATCTATACCGTGTTCTAGCGTCTGTCCTGCTTCAGAGATCAAGAAAATCATTCCTGACTTGCCATTATCAAAGACAGACAACCCTTTGTTTCTATGACCCCCATGATATCGGGCATCTAGATTATCAATATACTTCTTTGATAGAAGAACTAATGCAGTGAGTTGAGTCAATTCTTTTAAGGATAACTGAATAGTCATTTTCTGTTCCCATCTTGCAGTTCCATCCTTTTCAAGAGGTGCTATCTCGATGTTAAGGGTAGGAACGCCAGATCTGGAAACTACCTTTTGAAAGTTAAGACAGGAACGTTTCTTTTCGTGTTTCTGCCAATCGGCGAAGAACTTTAAAGTCTCACCATACACTTGTTCGGACATACACCACCCATCAATCTGGTAATGAACCTTTCAAATTCTGTGCTGCCTGACTTGGGGGCTCCTTCTCTATTTTTACTTTATCAGTCAGTAACGCCCGTTTTGCCTGACTCAAATTTACTTTATTGTGAGCATGAGTGCCGTCACTATCAACAGTTAGAAAGGAATCTAACATTACTTTGAAGGTATCAGCCTTTGTCCTGTCTGATAGAATTGAAGCCAGCAAAGAAGGCAATCTATCATCAATTTCCCCTAATGCGATCCCTGCCAGTAACGCTGTACGTACTGCTTCAGTTTGAACCGGCGATTCTTCAATCTTTTTAATTGCGAATTTATCAGCCTCGCTGAGTTCGGGACGAAGATACAAAATTATCTTTTTACGCTCTTGTTTCATAACGTTATCCTAATAATTTCAGACCCCGAACCAAAGCAAACTGAGGTTCTTCAGCCACGTAGAAACGTTCTGGTTGGATTGCTATTTTCTTTCTGATTGCATCAGCGGAAAGCGCAGCTCCACCACCAATAACCATGACATGTGTATAGCCCTTAAAGGTGCTGATCGCATCGAGCACTCGGGTATTGAGTCGTTCAATACTGCTGTTCATGGCATCTTTTACCATCTGAATATCATCAACGCTGTTGATGTTATCTAACAGATAGTTTTCATCGTGCCGGTTAATAATGAGTTGATCTGCGTTATAGCTGGATGTTTCTGTTGAAGCGTTCGCCAGAGCTCTTTTGACTTCGTTAGTCACCAACGATACGCCAAGCGTAGGATCACCAAAAATGCGTGATACAGACGTCATTTGACCTGAAACCATTGAGATATCAGTTGTGGTGCCTCCAATATCAATAATCAGTACAGAATGATTGGGTCTTAATTCATCACACAATGATATGCCCGCAGGAATCGACTCAGGACGAACGGTTACTTTTTTGATTTTGAAAGGTTCATTTCGGCTTACTTTAACTTCGCGCATTAAGTTATCTTTTTTGCGTTGGATGTTATCCATTCGATATTGCGCATCCTGATCGTAAAATTCTGCCAATGGTAGAGTGACAACGATTTCAACCTCTTGGGGAGGTAAACCGCTAATCTGAAGTGCATGTTGCACTGCAACTGCGTTTAGAGGGCTATACTGCCAAGCTACGTTGTTAGTTGGCAAATTGTCAGGATCAATAATATCGAATGAATACTTCTCGTTATCAACGGTATAGTTGAATGGTTTGCCAGTACCAAAAGCCGTACCCCAACCGCGTTTGAAGCTGTTAGGACTAATTTTAATTACTTCACCTTCCTGATCCTGTTCCCACAGCATTTTTATGTTAGTAGAACCATCATCTATATAAATACGCATTTGAAGCCTCTAATTGTTAATGTGATGCATCTGAGATTTATTTGATGCGATATTGAGTATGTTTGTAATTTTAACAGTGGAACTTGAGTGTCGCAAGAGGTTGATGTGAGATTAATTTGAGAAATATCAGGGTGTAAAAATCATAATGAAAATGAAAATATATCATTTAGATGTTGGTGTGATGCGTAACTGAGGTTTATATGTGGCTTGTACTGTGTGGTGTTACTGTGTGAGGATTAATTGAGGTATATCTGATGTGTGTAGATATACCTCGATACCTTGACTGTGAATGTGTTTCACAAAGGCGGCAATGCTGAGGGGAAAAGTTTTGCGATCAAATCATTAGTATTGTTTATCAAACTTTCACTTTTAAATAATAGATGCATTGTGCCTTTTTTGTACCACTTAACGAAGAAAAATTCAGTTTCAAAATTTTTATTATTAGTTTGCACATTATCAGATATATATAGCCCAACACTATTTTGAAATTCGTGAATAGGTTTTTGTTCAAGAAGGCAAAATATTCTAACTAAGTCATTAACTGTATCAGTCTTATTAAACCTTGTTGAATACTTACCTACTGTAATGGCATTATCTATTATTATTTTTTTTCCAAGACAGCGGGGATTGTTGCTTTTGTAATCCCATGAAACTGATTGCAATACATCCATTAATCCATTCTTGAATGAATCAGCGCGATTAACACTTAAACTTGTAAAAGTGCATGATGCATTTTCGAGGTTAAACACCGGAGATTTCATATTGTAAAGATCGTATTGTAATTTCTCTATTTGTTTATTGCTCATGATTGTTTTGATACCAGATTTATCAATAAACATTTGCCATATCTTTCTGTCTAACCAAAGTTCAAACCGTGTTCTGTCATCATCATCATTAGTATTTCTAGGATATTGTAAATCAATTAAATCGTCCTCTATGCATTGGTGAGGAAAATGATTATTGGTATTGGGGATTGTTTTTATTATTTCGATTGCCTCTGCTGCTTTAGAGAGTGATTCTTTATATAGGCTAATAGCATGTTCTCGGATCGCAATTACTCTGTCTATCTCAATTGATTCGATGATATTAGTATTGGTATTAAGGTTCATTAATAAAATCCAATTAAATTTTTTATATGAAATACGTTATGCGAGAAAAAAATAGAAGTAATACCATATCAAGCAAATACCAATAAATATATATATTTGTCAAAATGGAAACTTCATTGTTTAATTAAAAATGAATTATTATGGTTTAATTTAATCCTGTTAATTTGGTAATCAATTATATAATGAATTGTTGTATTTAAATAAGTAATGGTATTGTATTTATCATTTTTACAAATATATTGCTTTCAGCTTTATACGAATATAGTATTAATTCACAAATCTAATTAATTACACAGCTAATAATAATTAAACGAGGATGAGTCATGAATACCTATAATGTATCGTATAAAGTTAACCTTAATAACAATAACTATGTGCTGGCTTCATTTGATGTACAGGCAAAGTCAGAAAAGGAAGCGCGTAAAATAATAAGTAAGTCGAATATAGGCGTTGAGGAATATACTGTTACTGAGAAAGACTTTTTCTCAGTAACGTGGTGTGCTGAAGATATTCATACAAGTATTGTTTCCGGTTGGGATAGTGAAACAGAATTAGATGAATTTAATAAAACTGATCTTGATGTTTTCTATTTTAATTTAAATGATGATGATAAAAAGGAATTTTGTTTAGATGTTTTGGAGTCACTTAAAAATAACCATGATTGTAATTATGGTATTAATTGGGATGTAATCAAAATATCAGCAGATTCAAGTATGGATATATGGAAAAGATTAATTAATTAAGTTTCAATATTAAATTACAGAAAAATAGTCAGAGCTTATTGTGTCTGGCTATCTTCACCAAAGGGAAAGCCTCTACTTATTCGTAAAATACTGCACAAAATGGCTGAAAAAAGTGAATGGATGCAAGTAGTGGCTTTTAATATCATATATGCTTCGTCTAAGCGATTCTGAGCCACTCTAGCCTGTATGTCAGTGCTTACCCACGATGATATGTGGAAATCCTCTCAAAATCGCCCCTACGCTGTTTTTAAAGACAGGGAAAGGATCGCCTACGGCTCACAGTACCCCCTAAAAGATCGCCTACGGCTCACAGTACCCCCTAAAAGATCGCCTACGGCTCACAGTAAACCAAAAAAAACATAAAATTCAGCTAGTAACACCGATAGCCGTTTTTCTTGTGCCCTTTTTCAAATGTGTAATTCTCATTTTCAATGACTTAGTAATATTTTTGGTTTGCTTAATGTCAGCCCTGATAATTTTAAACTTATCCTCGTATTTTTGAATAAGCTGGCGTACTTCATCAGACCGAATTGAAAAATAGCGTATGTCAAAATCGCCATTACCTGTGGTTGGAGCATTGCGCATAGAGCCAATTTTTTTAGTTGCCTTGTTCATCACAACCATTCCCCATCGAATCCGTACTGAGCCCCTGTCGTTATGAATTACTGGCAGGTATGGGGAGAATAACTCTTTGTTATTTATTTCTTGCATAAACTGTTGGATCAGATTTACCGCATTATCAGCGCATACAGTTATGGCTTCCTCACAGTCAGCAAGGATTGCTTCCAGCTTTAGCAATAACGCATCTTCATATGATACTGACATGAATTTCAGCACTCCAGAAAAGGTTCAGAAAAAGTTATTTTAACATAAACTAATTATACCGTAACTACCCTATTGGTGACTTAATAGCCCGATTACATTAAGTCGTAACTACCGTTTTGGTGACTTAATATCTGAGATACATTAAGTCACCAAAACCCCCTTGGTGACTTAATGTTTTTTGAAAATGTGCCGATAACAATTTTGGTGCAGAAGAAAGAATTGTCTTTCATAAGCCATAAAACACCTATTTTCGACTTAATGTGAATGTTATTAATTTCTTTGGATTATAAGTATCATGCCAATAATTATTTTGATTATATAACGTATTGAATATATGTGAAATTTCATTCTCTCTCTGTTTACGCATACTGTAAATAAATGTATAATAAATTGCATTAGTCGTAGTTAGTGTGTTGACGACTAATGTATGTCTTACTATAATTTATACTGATATATACGTATATGCTCAGAATAAGTGAGGGGAGGATGAAACGCTTTCTTCTGTTTTTAAGCATTTTTAATGCTGCGATTTGCGAGGCTGCTGTTGTAGATTTAACTAATACCTCGTGGGAAAAGCACGCTAAACAATGTAACCTCGATCCGCTTTTACTCTATGCTATTGCTCTTAAAGAGAGCTCCCATAGAACAGGCGATAAATCCTTTGTTGCACCCCATCGCTATGCTTTAAATAACCCAATTATGGGCTCTTATTATCCGGTGAACCGAGATGATGCTGTCCGAAAAGTGCGGGAATATGTAAGCGTTTCAGCATTGACTGATATCGGTATTACACAAATTAATTGGCGTTGGAACGGTAGTAATTATGTTTCTGACCCTTCTGAGTTATTAGATGTAGATAAGAACATTGAGGTATCAGCGAAGGTCTTGTGTCGAGCGATTGAACTATCTCCAAATGATATAGCGCAAGCCATCGGTAATTATCACACACCAAATCCAGCGTTAAAGAACAAAGCTAAAGAATATGGTGAATCAGTTCTGCTCATATGGAAAAGATTGAAAGAAAATGAACAATAAAATAAATTGCTACAACACTGAAATGACTGATGTACTTTTCAGTTTATTAAGTAATTCTGAAAGAATTGATAATAATCCATTTGTGGTCGTCAATTCTGATAAAACCTGTTTTGTTGAAGATTTTTCCATTATGAGAGATTTTTTCAGTGGATTGAAAGTGCCTGCTTATATATTAAGCTATAAAGAGGATTCTCAGTCTTTATATACTAAGAAAGACCCAAATTTTAAAAAATCTCTGTTGGATGTTTCATTTTTGCGTTTAACAATGCTAATTGAATCAGCAATTATTAACAGCATGTCTGGCACAGATACTAATCATTTCTTTTGGTTTAATGATTGTCAGTCATATAATACAATTAATAAGTTTTCTTTTAAGGAAATACTGTTTTCTTTGTATTCAAAGCAAATAAATATTTCTCCAATTTACAGACCTTCGATTATATCAACTAGATTAGTCGATAGTGATGGTTATCATAAAAAATATGATGATGTATTATTCTATCTTAAATCTAGAGCGCGCTTATGTGGAAAGGTGTTTAAATGAAATTAACTATTGCGCCAGAAGATTATCAATTAGCAATTGATATGATAAAACTTGGATTTAGAAAGAATGTAATATTGTCTGAGATTCCAGCAATATCTCCACGTATGTATGGATGTTTACGAAATGATTCAGGAATTGATAATGAGGATAATGATTTTACGTTAGGACGACTAAGAAAAATTAGCACTATATTAGCTAATCAACATGATAAACGATCTGCTACTGATTTTTTACATGTATATTTAATGACTGCACAAGATCCAGAAAATAGATTGCAAATAGAAGAATTGGTTGGTGCTTATAAAGCATACCGCCATTTATTTAATGTTCATTGTGGCTTCTTTGATGATCCATTAAAGAAACACATAATTGATCCGAACTTGGCATGGCAAATCGCAACCAATTACCGAAATGGAATAATTGGTTTAACTGGCTGTTTTGAGTGTCGGCAGAAATATATCTATCTTACACACGAATCAGAGGATTCCTGTAATATGAAATGTCCATATTGCTCTGAATCTAAAGAAAATGAATTTATTAATAATAAGGGTGAATAATGAAAAGTTGTAAAATGATTACAGGGATTCTATTTTCATTAGTGTTATCCGGCTGTGCTAATAATGAAAATAGTAATTGGATATATAATAATGAGGCTTCAAAACCAGTGGTTGAAAATGGAAGTGAGGCTCTCAAAATTGCTAAATCAATAGGGTTGAATAATCTGGATGATGATGCGGATAATTACACGATCTTTGCTGTGTTAGTACCAAGTCAGAAAGGAAATTCATTAAAAAAGATTAAGGAACCTATTGTTGTAAACGATACAAAAGGGATGGATCAGTTAAGAGAAATCACCTTACAAAGCAAGAATGCAGTAAATGTAGTGGATCTTACCCTTGCTGCAACAGTAAACCCTGTTTTTGGGCTTTTAGCTTTTGATACAAGCACACCTGAAGAACGAGCACCTATGATGGAAGGTCGTTTACTAGTAACCGAATGGGGGTCTATACCGCTGAGTTTCAGTGACCAGCTTTTGAAAACGAAGCGTATTAACTCTGTCTTTGATAAATACTTATCAAATGCAATTAAAGCTGAAGTGGCTGGAAATGTTTTAGCATGTAACGCTGCTAAATTTGTATCTGTTACAGAAAATAGAACTATTTCCGAGCAGAATCTATATGTAAATGTGCATCAAGCACCATTCACTAATCTGAAGTATTCATATAATTATACGGATCATGAGTGTGTTCATTATTTACACGATACTGGTAAGTATGAGGAAGAATTCAAGAAAATTAGTGTTGAGTTAGGTCCTGAAACCGTACTGTTTTTGCCGAGCAATTTGAAAAGTGAGCCAAAAATAATACGGAATGGTCAGGTATATAAATTTAGATAAAAAAAATCCCGCTTATTAGCGGGATTTATTTATCTATTCATCTTTAACACTTAACCTTGTTTTCGCTCTTTGTCTAACTTCATCTAAATCTGTACCTTCAACCCCTCTGGTAAATCGCTCGACAGAGTTTACTCGCTTTCCATCAGCATTGAGTGTACTTCCAGAACCCGTATATTTATCGAGGTCAAATTCTTTGAAATCAGGAAGCATGTCGGCTTCTTTAAGAGTTGCGGTCCATTCAGAAAAGTCTATTTTGGTGAAGTCTACTTTATCCATATCTGCTAATGTAATTCCTTCACAATTCGGATTTTTTGTATCACCGTATCCTATTGTTCCTCTAACGTGCTCAGTGATTATTCTGGCTACCTGAGAGTTATACGCACAGTAGCTACTTTTCTTTTCGATACATGCGCCAAGAACCTTCTTAGAACACCAACTGTCTACCTTTGTCGCTAACTTAGTTTCTTTTTTGATTGCCAGTTTGAATTCTTCATCAGTACAAGCCCATATAATATTCACCAATAGGTTTGCCATTTGGTATGCCAAGTATGCATATCCGACAACTGACATGGCTGTTGTGATCGTTGATGAAAGTTGCACTACTGAAGCACCGGAGCTAGCCCCTCCGTTTTCTGCTAATGATTGAGTTGCGGTTTTTCCGCCTTCAGTAGCTGCGGATTGGAAAATAGCGTTTGTAACAGCCTCACCGAAGGTGTTTGCAGTCCATTCGGCAACTTTGGTTGTTAGGTTGTTAAGCGCTGCTGTTGTCATCGAGACAACGCCTTTTTCAGCGACTCCTTGAGCTACTTCAGCACCGGCATTTCCGACAAAAGAGTTAAAAGCGGAAATAGCAGGTTTTGTAATAGCTTCCACCGCATCCATAGCTGCTGTGCTTGCCATATCAAATAAGCCTACACCACCATCAAACAACCCTGCTTCTATCGCTAAAGCATCTGCCGCTCTCATAGTCATCATTGAAAGCTGTACGTATTCTATCCAGCTCACACCGACCGGTTGATCACAACAATCTACCCATCCTCCCATTGCCGTTCGGCATGTCAGAGCTTCACCTTTGAAAATGACACATTGCTCTTTATTCAAAGAAGATTCACCGTTGTTTGCTTCTTCTGCATCAGCACAATTAGTATCTGCCAATGCAAAAGATGCCGCATTCAACATAGCAGCCGCTGTTGCAAAATCACCATTCTCTTGAGATGAAGGACGTAAACATGATCCATTTAGACATTGTACCGCGCCGTCACAAATTAGCTTTTCATGGACTGCGCCATTATTAAAGGTAACATCTTTTCCACAATCCCATGTTTCACTAGATTGCCAGCAACCAGCAATATCACCTTCTTTTCCCGTTAAACATTGAGACTTTATAAATGAACAACCTTGCTTCTCGTATTTTTTACATGTGTTGTTAACTCCATGCTCTTTACCGCAATGCGTGATCACTTCTGCTCGCTTACAGAATGGAGATATTTTATCTAACGGCGGTGGCACGAAGTCCTCTTTACAGAGTTTGACACCATCTATGACAGCACAACCGTCTTTATCGGGGATTATTGTGTCATGACAAACAACAGTGTAATCCTGACAAAATCCTTCTTTAATGGCTTTGACTGCCTTGTTAAATTCACCTTGCTGTGGCGAACTCCAGACATCGTTAGTAAGTGCCTTTTTTTTATCAAATTGAATGCGTAATTGTGCAAAGCCTTCACCTGCACCAGTTACAGAAACTCTGTTTTTAAAAAACACTTCATCATACGGTTGGACCTTACTAAATTTTTCAGTCACATCAACATCTAATTGCTGGTCCCAACTTGTAGAAAGTTCGCAACGACCAGGAGTTTCAGGTGGAAAAACATCTTTTCCGTGTGGTCCACCCCATACCTGTTCAAGATCAGTGCTTGTACCAGCATAGATTTGCATGTAATCATCCCATTTAGCGCGGGTTATTTTTGCGCTAATAACAGCGGTTGGGTTAATAACATTCACAGACATATAATCTTCAAATATTCGGCAGTTACCTTTCCAGTAGTCATCACCTACTTTTCCTAACCAGATATCAACACATGTCTCCCCACAGGTTTTAATATTTGCAGGACCTGAATTATGAGATACCAAACCTGCTAAATATGGATGATTAACTATGTAACCACCTGTCACATCGACTGTTTTTGTGCACTCCTTATAATCAGGTATGTGCTTTTTATCTACATAATCCTCAAATACCTGTTTTGTTTCGCATTTTGAAATAGCATCGGAATATTTTTTTTCATTTGAGAGAAAATCGTTATGAACATTAAAAACATCATCATCTTTGTTAATGTCAATTGAGGAATGACGGGATGCCCCTACTAAAGTTCGGTATGCCTCTCCCTTGGGGCTTTGTTCTGTTTTAAGTTTTTTTGATTCATGAAACCCAATTTCATTTGTTTTGCTATCATTGCCATAGACGTTTGATACATCATCTACTCCCATAGCAAGGCTGTCTTTATAATAAATACTGTTAAAATTGACTGATTCACCTTTACCAAATTGTGAAGTACCTTTCGAGTCTACATTTAGGCTTGGTAATGTTTTATAAAAATTTAAAGCCTCTTTAGCTGTGTCATGACCAGCAGTAACTCCCTCCAAATTATTTTTATCTGTCTGATATTTACCTGTGTTTTCTGGAGGTGTGGACGGAACTTCAGCAAATGAGTTAACGGGTGTTATCATCACTGAGATATAGGCTATTAGTGATAAATGAGTCACCACCGAAGAAAAATTTCTTCTCCTAAAATTTTGAATCATTTTCTTTCCTCATGGTTTTCGGATCATTACATGATAAACACCTTACATTTCTATTTTTCAGGATAAATACTTAGAAAAGGGTTCTATTTAGCATGTAATTTTTTATGAAATAAGGTATGATTTAATGGTATATAAATTAATCAGTTGAGGGGGGCGATATGTCTTTTAATCACGGTTTCATATACAGACGACCGCGTTATTATCACTTCACCCGTTCGTGTAAGTGTCATGCGGAGAGAATGCAAAAAGCAGAACAACAAGCCGCAGAACAGCGTCAACACGATATTGATTTATATGGCTCTGCTTATGTTAGGAAGCGTGAAAGCGGCTCTGGTTTCGGTAGTTTTTTAGAAGATTATGGATTAGGTATTGCTATTGTCGTTTTTCTGGCGTTTTTTTTAATGCCAATTTGAGTAACGCAGATCATAAAGATAAGGCAAAAACACAATGTTTTTGCCTTTTTTTATGTCCGTTATCGCGGTTTAATTTGTTCTACTCTTGGCATTGGGTTACCTTTTGTAATAATTGCTTTATCTTCACCTGAACCTTCTGATTTTTCAGGTTTCTCTGGTATAGAACTAGGTGATAGATCTGTACCGATAATTATGTCCCTACGACTTCTTTGTGGAATTTGATTGCCATTACCACCTGCTAACGTGTTGTTGGTTATGTTTAATTGAGTATTCCCAGAACCCGTTCTTGCTTCAATTTGCACATTATTAAGTGCGCTGTAAAGTTGGTCACGGCTGGCATTACCGCCATTTTCATAATATGTATTTGCGAAATTTGTTGCTGCTTCATTTATTTGATTAATAGAAGTGGAATTTTTAGCAATAGCTGCGTATTGTGCTAGTCCGTCTGTAATATTGTTGGACTGTTCATACGGCATAGCCACTGTGTTTACTGGCTTCATAGAATTTAAATTTGCCGTTGTATCTGATTCTATGTTGTTTTGATCTGCACCCACGTTACTAACTGAATTGTTCAATGCATTCATGCTTGCAGCAACACTTGTGCCATCATTTGAAATCATTCGAGAGCTATTTTCTGATACAGAACTTCCATGTAATTGTTCTCTAGCCATCTTAGATTCTGAATAATGCTCAGACATTCCTAGTCCTGCACTATTTTTAGCTGAAACATCTTCTACATTAGTCTGTTGGCTGTTTAAGAACTGTTGGGCTTGAGCTGTAGTATTACCGAATTTGGTATTAACAGCCCCCTGAGTGCTGGAAATATTGCCTTGAACTTCCGATGCAGTATTTTGTGCAACATTCATGTTTCTACTTTCTTCGCCATTCATAGCACCAGTAGGGTTTGTAGCAGGACCGAACAATTCTCCAAAGTGGTTAACTAAACCGCCAGTATCGTTTGCTGCATAAATTGTCGCCGCGCTTTCTGCGTCCGATGCTCCCATAATGGAACTAAGCTGCTGTTGATATTCTTTTTTTCTGTTCTGGAATTCATCATTACTTAGATTTTCATTATTGATTTTGTCTACAACATTACTGTTTTCATTTGCTAAATTTGCTACCTGACCTGCGGTATAAGACTGTTTTGTAGATACAGAATTATTAGCAGAAACAGTCTCACTATATGATTCTTGGGCTGTTTCTGCTTGCGAGGCGGCTTGTCTGATACTTTGTGCTAGTTGTGCTGACTCTTGAGTACCACCATGTTTATCAAGTTGATCCGCAATGTGTTCAGCAAATTGAATATTATTGGATAAACTGGTTGCATCATTCGTTGCAACTGAGTCATTTGTCATTATGCCGGTTGTTTGAGCTCCGGAATTACGGTGAATATCGGAGGATTGAGCGCTAACGGCAGTGCTACCACCAATAGAAACTCCTTTACCACCAGCACCACCCGTTTCTGGAGAACCTACACCCATACCACCTGATACGCTTGCGTCACCGGATAAAGCCGTAATTTTGGCACTTTCATCAATAGTGGAAGATGTATTACCAGTTGTGAGCATCGAACCACTATTGGATGAATTACTAACTGTATTGCTCAAACCTGTATCACTATTGATGGTAGATCCGTAGTTATGAGATGTATTTATCCCCATAGAACTCAAAGAACTAACACCTTTATCAATAGCAGAAGTTAAAGTTTCTTGAGCTGTAATATTTCTGCTGGAAGCAGATTGTATAGCTTGTTGTCGCGTATTTGATAAGTCCAGTTTTGGAGCAGTGCTATTCCCGCCAGTTATCGTTGATACTGCATTATGTGCTGATTGTTCAGTAACTGCTGATTGCTTGTGTAAAGCAGGAGAATCAGTAGCATCTGGAGTCATTGGTGACGTATCAGGAGCACCTGTTGTTGATAGACCTTTTGTTAATCCCGTGAAAGCATAAGAGGAACCAAACACCACAAATGCGCCCAACATCGGTACTGATGCCATCATGTGCCCTGCTATGGCGATATTTTTCTGTGTAACAAATAACAAATGGTATAAATCGGAGAAACTAGAAGCACCAGAAACCAGCACTGAGATATCAGACTGTGTTTTAGTTAACATAATAGCGTTCATGATCGCCAGCAACGGTTGCCATGTTTGAATCCACAAAAGCACCAGAACGTATTTAAGGCTCAAACCTACGCCCATTAATCCGAATGCTAAAGCGAAGGCAACAAATGGCACCAGACCGTATACAGCCGCCTGTATAAAAGACTGAAGATACTGAATCCAAATTAGAAATGACGAACCTTCAGACGCCCATTTGAATGATTGTTGAATTTGCGACTGTGATTTAGCAACTGCCGCATATGAGTGATAGGCGTTTTCATTAGCGGTTTGTGGCATATTAACAACGAATGGGTACATTAATAGCTGTGCTTGAAAATCCCGTAGGTTTTTCCCAGTTGCTCCAAAAAATGTCATTGCTTCAGTCATGGTCTGGTTTGCAAATGGAAGTGAACACTGGTTCTTTGAGCCGTATGTTTTACATTTTTCACTAAACCCATTTCTTACACTGAGCACACCTTTACCGATTGAGTCAGCTTGCCCGCCAACCATAAGCCTGATACTTTTCATTGCCTCAAGACAGGACACATCATCAACTTTACCGTTTACTTCAATGGCAATAGTTCTGTTTGGGCTTGTTGCTAGTTGATCATCAAATGGCTTATTCATGATTCCCATGAAACTTTGAGCCCCTCTTGCAATATCAAATGCAAGGCATTGGTTTGTATAAACCTTTATAGCTTCCTCTAAGTGAGCACTTTTACTATCGCCACTGGACCAAATT
Source organism: Proteus hauseri (assembly GCF_040139125.1). Classification (GTDB taxonomy): domain Bacteria; phylum Pseudomonadota; class Gammaproteobacteria; order Enterobacterales; family Enterobacteriaceae; genus Proteus; species Proteus hauseri_B. Next base: position 59,320 of record NZ_JBEEUB010000013.1, on the reverse strand, counting down.
AACGGATCTCGCATTGCATCAAACATTGATGCAAGGGTATACAATGGGTCAACGGGACCGTTTTCAGTCATGCTTGGCATTGAAAATGCCTGTTCCATTTTTCGTGTAAACTGATAACCAGTATTGCTGATAATTGATGCTGTAAAACCAACACCGAAAGGTACATTATCAACAGCCCGTACTTCGCCGGTTGTAACATCTTCAATCGTGACTCTTGTTGTAACTTGAAAGAAGCATAAAAATAGAACTACTGATACGGCAGCTTGTTGAAATGCTATGGTTCTACCACCATCAGCGGCAGATTTTATTACATATCCGATGATGGATAACAAAAAAGCGATTTTAAATGATCCTGCCAAGACACCATCGTTACTGAGCATACTAAGCCCGTTAAACACCATTGAAAGCGCCGAAGCTCCACCAGATGATGTGTATACGTGAAAATCCATTACTGATTACTCCGATTGATTATTGAGCGTTCACACCATCTGGAACGTGAATTGGTTTCGTACCAACCATGAATGTATTAAATATTTCGTTTATTCTGACTAAACCACCATGCTTAACAATGTAACCATCATGTATTTGTCGAAGGGTTACTTTTGCATCTCGTATCATTTCGCGCTGTTTTTTTATATGAGCAAAAATAGGTTCCTCATTGTTTTCTATAATTCTATCTGCACTGCTTTCAGCGGCAGTTAACATATCGTTTAAATATACGAAAGCTGCTTCATAACTAATTATTTCTGATATATTTCTGTAATAGTGCATTGCTCTAGTAGTATCTTGACCATCTATTAATTTGTAGCCATTAGTGACAGCCCCATTAACATTGAAAAACAATACTTTTTGTTTTATGTTTTCAGCAGGTTTCTCATTGCTTATATATTTTTGAAGATAGTTATATTTTTCAAATATATCTAAGAATTGAGTCTGAAGCCCATCAACCTTAATTTTCTTTGGTGCTGGAGCTATGCAGGTGTCTTTTGATGTACCACAGCCATAGATTTGAACATTTTCTTTTTCTTTTGAGCCTTTCATCAATAGTTCATAGACTTCCTCAATAGGAATGGGAGCAATTGTTTGGTGCAATATAGGAGTGGATTTGTCATTAGATTGTGTGGCTTCTTTTACAATAACCATACCAGTCAAACTCATAACTAATTCCTTTTGTTCGTCCGTAGAATTTAAAAATCCACTATTAAATCCACCTTTACTTAATAAACACCACATTACATTACCGTAGTGAGTACACGGTTTTGTTAAACCGGCTTTTTGTGCTGCCATCATTGGCGGTTGTTTACCTAACACCTCGGATTTATAGCTATTGAATGAATCCTGAATACCTTTAGATGAAAGCTGTGCAGACACTGACGTTTTCATTTCTTCGCTAATTGCACCTGCCATATCTACCATTAAGCCTTTTGATAATTGACATGAGTTGGCGGTGTATTCATTCAGCTTTTGTATGATGGATTGTAGTTTTGATAACTCCCCTCCCAGTACGGCATCCATAGCGTTAATAGCCAACTGAAATGCCAGTCCGACAGAGTTAGCCGCGATATTTCGGAGCAATTGAATAAATTCTTCCGTGTTAATGAAACTGAATGATCCAGCAAAGAAATCAATACCGGCGCATCCACCAGATGCTTTAGGTAACGTTACGTTAACGGGTGTAAGGGTTCGTAGCTGATTACGGACCACGAAGCCCCCTCCTACGTACCCCTCGCGAGTAACACTCTTATAAGAACCACCGCTGGTTGTGTTCGACATAGAGCCAAACATCTTATTTAATTGCTCGTTTACATCAGCGGATTGACTAATAGGAGTAAATCCGAAAAGAGCGGTAACAACCAAACTTAATAATGTCTTTTTCATTACGAAATTAGCCTTTTAAGGTTTTATAACTTGAGATCGTTTTTGGATATATTCAACAAATAGAATTGGGTCATTTAAAATATCGTCTGGCATATCTTTGATTATGTCGCTGTCAATATATCCATTGTGATTAAGGGGAAGTGTGCTTGTGTAATCTTGTTCAGAAATTAGTTTTGCATCTTTAGCAATCAACACAGTGCGTTCCTTCAGAGAATCACTACTGATAGCGCTAAACGAAATGATTCTGATATCTTTAGGCGGTATGGCTAATGCAATCGCCGGTACATTAGTAATTCCAAGTTTTTTGGCTTGACCGGTATCAATTTTCATATTGTTAAATTCATTTTGAGGTAGAGGGAGACCATCAACAGAAATAGGAATTACATTTATGCTGGTTTCATGACTAAATGTTTTTAAAACGAAGGCTTGCTTCTCACATAAAGGACAGTCCTTTCCTTTAAAAAAGAAAAAGATACCTGCTTTACTTGAAATGCTATTCAAGACACGTCCTCTGTTTTCGTCAGCTATTCGTGTTTGCTCCATAGCCGCAAATGAGGATGTGGATCGGCGATTGTTTTCATCAATGAACGGATCAGTAGTAGTTACCAGTCTCGCCATATCTGCATAACGACTGGCTTTGTCAAGCATGATCCGTTGCACGTAATAGTATCGCCTTACATTCTCTTTAGTCGGATTATCAATTGCATCATCTCGTAGCTTCTGAATGTTCTCCCGATACCATTTAACCGTAAATTTCGGCTCTGGTGCAGGAGCTGGCGCTGGTGTTAGTTTTGGTTCGAGTGGCTTAGGTTTTGGTGTATCTGGTTTTTGTTTAGTTGGAATGATTGGCTTTGGTTTCGCGACTTGCTTTTCATTATAGAAAAACCACCCTTCATCTTTTTTTTCCAAGTCTTGTACACTTCCACCAATTACCTGCTCAGAATCATCGTATGCTTTCTTAGGCTCTTGATTTGCCAAAGAATAACCTGTTCCTGAAATTGAAATAGCCACAATTACAGCCATAGATAAATATTTATGTTTTCTCATTGAAATTCACTTATGTTTGATGTCAGCGACCTAATAAAAATGTTTTGCATTAGGAAAACACTGTTTTTATTCAGTTTTTACATGGAAAATATTTGTATTTTATATTTGCAAAAATTATTTTTTCTTGTATTAAAGTGATAAATTTCAAGCAAAAAAAAAGCCTCCGATGAGGGAGGCTTTATAGTTGTTTTCAGTGAAGCAAATTTGGGGTAACAACGCGAAAAGTAACCTTTCACTATCGTGCTGTGACTATTAAATTCGCACACATTTGAAGTATGGATTGCTCAATTTCATTGAATTTATTGATAAATATAGTGTTTTTACCAAATATCCTCTTGAAATAGGCTTCGTTTGTCCCATCTTCGTTCAATACAAAGGTACAGACTTCTATTCCTTCGATTGTTGCTGAGTTGATGATTTCTTGAGTCTTATTATCATCATTAGGTTCTCCGTCAGTGATAATGAAAATCATCTTTTTCTTTTCCCTTGATAGAGCGATTTCGCTTATTACGGGAATCAAACTTTCAGCCAATGGAGTAGAGCCTAAACATCCTTTGTGAGTAAAAACGCCTTGAGAAATACTTGCGCGAAGCGGTGTATATCTTGGCTTCATCGTTTGTACTAGTAGTGAATTGGATTCTTCAACGTAAAAAGGAAATGCATAGCAAGCTGTTGAAACACCTGTGATATTTAACCCTTCCAATACTGCAATGACGGAAGATAATGCAGCTCGAATACGGGATGTATCAAAGTGGTATTCATGCATTGAGGAACTAGTATCAAGTAAAATAGAACAAGCACAATTTGGGCTTTGGATAACACTTTTAGTCTTAAAAATGTTAGTGTTTCCCGTTTTTACACCTGCTAATTTACTGGATTTAATTCTTGCGCCTTGCTCCTTTAACCGTGAAGTGGATGTAGTATTATCATGGACTAATTTTTCAAATGACCGGCGTAATCTACATCCTGTATTCAAACTTCTCTTAATATCAAGTGAAGTTATTGTTTGTGTGGCTTGATTAAAATTTTTCTTCCACTCTGTGTTAATAATCGCAACGTTAAAAAAATCATTAACTATTCCCTTGGAACCCATATCCTTTTTAAGTTGTTCCGTATTCGAGATTGTAGATGTTATATCTTGAATAACATTGTCATTTACACTATCGAATGAAACGTCCTTAAAAATATCGTTAAAACTCTCTGGATCTGAATCTAAGTCGTCAGTATCAGTTTCGGTTGAAACATTGACGTCATTAGGTCCATTTGAACTTTCACCCACACCAGAGCAGTCAGAGTTACCAGAACCGTCAGGGTCATTACCCTCAGAGTTACCTGAACCATCAGGGTCATTACCCTCAGAGCTACCAGAACCGTCAGGGGCATTACCCTCAGAGTTACCAGAACCATCAGGGTCATTACCCTCAGAGCTACCAGAACCGTCAGGGTCATTACCCTCAGAGCTACCAGAACCGTCAGGGTCATTACCCTCAGAATTACCGGAACCATCAGGGTCATTACTCTCAGAGTTACCAGAACCGTCAGGGGCATTACCTTCAGAGTTACCAGCATCGTCAGAGCTACCATTAGAGGGAGGTAACGTATCTTGTGGTTTGAGCTGAAGGGCTGTTGCTAGAACAATGAATAATTTTTTGGCAATCAGATTGTTATCGACAGTAGTTGTGGATAAAAGCACCATTTCTAATAATCTATCAACTTTGTCAGAAATTGCTTCGGTAAAGATTGAAATGAATTGAAGTTTTAGTTCGTTAATGTTGTTAACAACGACTCCGTTGTATTTACTTCTACCATGCAGTAAAACATAGTTTATGAAAAACGTTATTTTTTCCTCAATGGAAATGACGGAGTTAATAGGTTTTTCTGTAAAAACATGTTGTCTGACGGCATCCAAGTAATACTTGGCACCACCATAAACATGCTCCAACTTTGATTCAATCCAGATATCTTCGCAAATATTTTCTAATACACTAATATATTTATTGCCTGTTTGAGCAACAAATGAAAAATCAGTGAATTTGGCATGTCCAATTTCATGAATTAAAAAACCTAACAAAATATTACCGAAAGATGTATCAGTTGTGTAAGGAATCCCTATTTCATATTTACCACTTTCAGATACACCACAGTACGCTTCGTCAGTAGTAAACTTAATTGAAATGTCAAATTTGCCAGCTAATACATTAGCAACGATTGCTAATGAGGCTGCACTTCTTAATTGTTTCATATATATACCTATTTAAATAAAAACGCCTGAATAAATTCAGGCGTTAGTTTGGTTTCCCATATTATTAGTAGAAAAATGGAACATCCTGATTTTCATCTTCAACACTAAAGGGTGAATTTACAGGTAGATCCGAAGAAACTACTTCAGGTTCTGATTGAACATCAATTGGTGTCGGAGTTGGTGTCGTATTTTCTACAACATCTTGACTCACATTCGGCACTGTAACCGTTTGTGAGTTTTCGGCGACATTCACAATGTTTAAATCGTTTTCTGTTGGTTCAGCAACATCATCTTCATCGACTATAATTTCAATGAAATCACTATCAGTATTACCAGTTACAGGTACTGAAGTTGGTATGGCAGTTGATAAATCAATGTTGTTTGTAGTTTGTGGTAAAACAGTTAATTCCACATCTGATACATTGTTCAAATTGGTGGAGTTTATTAACTGCTTCAAAGTTTTAATGTCTGATAACGTAATAAAAAGTGTTGTTACGGCAATTGATTCGTCATTAGACAATCTCCCAACGCTTGGCAACGTTGAAATAAAGTTACTCAAATAATCACTTAAACTGCCAGCATCTGGATTTAATACAGCTAATCCTTTCAGCTTACTTGCAACTTCTCGTAACGTATTGAGTGTAGTTTGAGATATGTTTGATGCATTGTATGAGCCACGTTCCCGTAACTCAGAAATTCTATCAACAACATCAAGCAGGACAGATTCTTTAAGGCTTTGTACTTTTTCTTCTGACTCGCCTTCACCAAAGGGTGAAATATTGAAAGAAGAAAAACCAAATTGTAGCTTTTCATCTAACCGTTTGACGTCAATAACTTCGGACTCAAACAGTTTTTTTACAGTTTCATCTTCTTTATCTAACCATGAAAGAAAATCAGTTGATATAGCGGATAAAAACTCATTTTTGAATATATAGAATTGGTCCTTTAAATCATTTAGCTGCTGCCTTACGTGACTTGCAAGTGAAGTCGGCACTGCATACCCGTTCAAGAATGGAACACCATATTTTGAACAGATTGCATCAGCACCAGTACGAAAGGTACGCATTTTGTTGATTTTTGCAGGGTCAATAACCTTTTTGGTTCCGAGGCTGGCTATTGTTTCGGGAGGCAGAACTATATCTCCAGTGTTAATAACCTTAATATCTTTACCTTTAAGTGTTTTTCTTCCAGTAGTTAAACGGATACCTTCCAGAGAAAAAATTACTACATTTTCAAGAATGTTTGGGCTCATAAATTCACCTACATATTTATATATTTAAAAAAGGCAAATAGATAAATCTATTTACCTTGTCGATTTATTAATAATTAAAATTAAAAATAAGATTTGAATTAAGATTTAAAATAAACATTAAACATATCGTTCAATGCTATTTTTTCATCTTCAGGAGCTCTGTTAGAGATATGTAATTGCCATGCATCTAACAGAATATCTACCGGTGGTTGTTTAGAACGAAGCATAAAATCGAAACGGCGAACAACATTCACAAGGCTTCTAGTTGAAATAGCGGTACTACTGAAGCTAGTGACTGTCGCAGATGTACTTTTACGTACATCGTTAGCCAGCTTTATCAGCCCATCCGTCAGTAACTGATGTGATTCAGGATCAGACAAAAATGAAGCAAGTAGCTTACGTTCTTCTTTTTCGGGCATATAGTCAGCCTCAACAAACATAAACCTATCGAGGTTGGCTATATTCTGTGGTTTTACACCACTGTAATTTCCTGTCATATCACCGGTCCCATTACTGTTTGCAGTTACTGCAAATCTAAAGTTTTCATGGTGATGAATGCATTCATTTGTTTCAGGAATGACAAGAGAACCCATCTCTAAGATCCCGTTGAGGGAGTTAGCTACGGAAGGTTCTAATTGGTCATACTCATCAATCAGAAAAACCAACCCATGCTTATACGCGATGGTTAGCGGTCCTTCATGAAAGACGGTTTCTTGATCACCCGTTAATTTATCGACCTTTAGGCGAAAACTACCGAGTAAGCTACTCATATCAAGATCAGGACTGGCTGTTACTTTCATCAATCCCCAATTCATACGAGCAGCAATTTGCTCAACTATTGAAGATTTTCCACAGCCAGTAGGTCCAGAAATCCAGAGTGATGTATCTAATGGGTTATCAAACCACATTAATACATGCTTTCTGAGTGAAGGTTCAAACACATACTTCTCATTAAATTTCGGGATATACTCTGAAAATTGATGGTCATTAGAAAAACCCTTGATACTATATTTGCCCTTTAAATTCTCAGGCAGAATAATACCTAAAGATTCCATATCGACCGGAGTGTTACGTTTAATATCAAAACTGTTATTTACAGCGTTCATATATTTACCTATTTAAATAATAAACATTCAAATTAATTTGAGGTTTAAGTTTGTTAAATTGAACAATTAACAACACCGCAATGACGTTGACTTTTTAATATCTCGCCATTCACAAATGTTGTTACTTGTTTTACGTTAGTCATGTAAGTTTCAATATCAAAATCTCTCATGCTTTTAGTAATAAAAGGAATGAGAAATGATTTTCCACCAATAAGACATTTATTTGTTTTGTATTTAACACTTAGGAAATCAGCAAACAAAGCAATGTTATTTGCTTGGTTTAATAAATCATTTCTTTCAGTGTTTGTGACACGTAATAACATACGAAGTTTTTCATTTTCATCTTGAGTTAAATCAATAACGCCAAAACTTTTCTGTTCATCGGATGCAGCATAAGTTGTCATATTAATGATATTATTCATTGATAGTCCTTAACGCCTGAATTAAAACTCAGGGTTATTATAAATAATTATATATATCTATTATTGAATCACCTTTCTGACGGCTTTCATTGTCATAATGATTATCAGAAGGTGATATTGAATTGGAAGAATGATATTCATAACTTGTTATTGATGTTTTAATTGACGACTCACCATAACAATCAGGATGATCTTCTTCATTGATACCTAATTTCTCTCTTAGCTTCTTCCAAGAAAACCGTGGAGCGCTGTGAGATTCTAAATATCGAATACCAAAGCCTTCAAGCCTCAAGGGAGCATTAGGTTGTAACTTTAATACAGATGAGAAAACCTTTATTTCATTTCTTATCTGTTCATCAAATGATGCTACTTTTTCTTTAGCTTCATTCAATTGTTTTTGTGCTAATTGAAATGCAGATTGTAATTCAACTAACTTTTTTGTGCGTGATATTAAATCTTCAGGGTTAATATTACGTTCTTTTAGTACATCATCACTATTTAAATAAATTATATCCTTATTTACATCAAACTCAGGAGGCGTTTTGTTATTAACGCAATTCCAGAATCTTTTAGTGATGGTAACAACCTTATTTATTATTTTGTCATTAATTTTTAATTTAAAGACAAGAGGTGTTTCTTTAGCAGACCAGAATACCAAGTACCCATATGTGCTGCCAGTAACTACCATTTGATGATAAACCTGCCATTTGTAATAGTTGAAAATTGAAGATTTTGCTTTTTCTTCTAATAACAAACGGTGGTTTTTTGGGGATATATTTTTGAACTCTACAACATCATTATTTTCAATAAGTCCATCAAGTGAGGCTATCATGTGCGGATATTTCCTACTTCGCACACAACAAGGACTACTGATTTCCCCATACTGATTTTCAAACCAGTGTCGGGCGAACTGTTCGGATAGCTTCCCTACTTCAACTTGCCGTATACATGACAAATCCTTTGGCGGAATAGCTCCGATCCATTCTAAATATAAGCTGTAAGGAGTATTGCTGAACTCATTTTTAACGTCGGGATTAAGAGTGGGGGTACACGTAGCTGTTACACCCGTTTTTCTCCAGCTTAACCATTTATCAGAACCTTGAATGAGATCATATATATCGAAATTATTCATATTAATATCCAAAACCCGTAGATAAACTACGGGTCCGGTTGATATCTATTAATTCTGCTCAATAGTACGCAAAATATAATCAGATAACGGTTTAAATTCGATAATAGACAACTTATTTATAAGTGGTGCCATATCGCTTTGTTTTTTACAATCAGAGAATAACTGTCGGCAACAAGCTAAATCAGATTTAACTTGCTCAAGTGTTTTTATAAATGCTACTTGATCTGAGCCTGAAACAGTTGAAATGAAATTATCAACATCTTTAAAATCATTATTCTGGATTGCATTAGATAGTATTTTATTAAATACATTCTTTCTTTCTGCTATTAATTCTTCCTTTGCATATTCAATTTCTGTAGGATTAAACTCAAAGTTATTTGAGATTTCATCAAGCATACTTTCAAATGCATTGGTCTTGCTGCACCGTTCAACTAGCTTGTCAATCCGCCGTTTCACTCCATTACGAATGACATCAACTACAATAGCCTCAGACACGTTTTTAGACGAGTCTGTTACTACTGCTGAGTCTTGGTCAGTAAATGCGTGTACAGCTTCATAACTAGTTGTTTCGAGCGAAACAGGACGATTTTGAGTAAAACCCTCACCCCCATCTGTATTCAGATAATCAATTGTTCGCATGATTGCCTGATTAGCGTTAGGAAGTAAGTGTATACAGGATTTGATAGCAGTTTTTCTGATCATCTGTGTAGTAAACAACGACCACGGAGATTTATCAGGACTATACAGCCAACTTGCAGATTTTAAACGGGCACTTGCAATATCACGTCTGGTTATGAAGTAAATCAAGTGAGTATCGTCATGCAGAAGGTAGTCAACATATACCCCCCTGAAATTACCTCTTTCACCGATTGAGCCTTTGTCGAATTGGTCTATAAGAATATTTCCAACATCTGCAAAAGGGTCATAGTGATGTGTTGGTGGTGTCCGTCTGCCATTGAACTCAAACTTATCTTTTTCAAAAACTAAATCTATAATTAAGTTTTTACACATTTGAGCTTCAATAGCCATTTTTATTAACCCCAAATACGAGACATCAAGAATAACACGCTCATCTCTGGGTACTAAGTATGCTAATTTTTGAGCAGGGTCTAACGTTAGTGACGTTGTTGCAAGCTGTAAAAATGCAGTTTTAAAACTAGCGGGATTATTAATAGCAATCGCCATTAGTTTTTTGTTGTTATCAATCTGATTCTTAGCAAAAATTGCTTCATTAAAATACGATGCTTCACTAAGGGAGTTCTCAGTAAATTTCGGTTTTAAACTTGCAATTATGTTAGAAACAGCTTTGCTACCTTGAACTATATTCGATGATGACATATATAAGATACCTATTTAAGAAACAAAAAAACCGCATATAGCGGCTATTGTTTGAATTGGAATTGATGAATATTAGTTCAAATAGATTTTTTACTATCTAATGAACTTAATAATTGGCTTTTTAACAATAGCTGATTATTATCATATTTATTTTCTTCCAATTTTTTATTTGATTCATCAAGCGAATTTCTGGATTTATTAAAGTTTAATATATCCGTTAACTCTCTGATGCGTTCTAAACTTCTAACGCGCTGTTGTCTTGCTTCTTCATCTATTTCAACCTCTGATTTCGTTTGATAAGTATTAACGCCATTGATTGATAATATAAATGGAAGAATATAGAATCTTTCTTTAACAATATTGTTAATTACAGATTCTTTTAATTTAACCTCACCCTTTGCAAATATCGTATCATTGCTTTTTGCATTTGATAATATCTCTGCAAGTTTGGTGTCCTTACAAACTATATGAAAGTAAGCACTTTGATCTTCAAGCATGACATCATAAACTATTTTGTCTTTTACTTGAGTCGAGCGAATAATATTTATTTTACCTGAGAATGATAATTCACACATATTTTCACCTATTTATTTAATAAGAGACACATAATTAAAACTATGAGCTCAGAGTTTTTGAATAAAGTATATTCAATGATTGATTATATTTTATTAGGGCGTAGAAAAGCCTTGACTGTTAAGCGTGATGCTAAACAGTTGTGATTAACCAGAAAGATCTCCGTTTGGGAGCTGCCAGTTTCTCACTACCGAGTCGGTTTCCTGACTCATCAATTATACGGGCATATTCAACAACTTCTTCACGCTCTTTTTTGAGAGTGATGAAATCACCTTTCTGCACCGTTGAGTTAGCAATTGCATCTGCCAGACCTAAACCCCAAATGATATCTTCATCAATACGAACGTAATAGGACCGTCTGTTTTGAGGTTTGAACTGGTAGTGCGCTACTCCGAAATCACGTAAAATACCGTGGTATTCTTTGTGAGAACCCTTTCGACAGTCGTTAGAAGATGAAAGCTGTGCTTCGTTTCTATCCAATCTATCGCTATTTGAGGCGCAAATTTCCGGATAATTATTGCTTGAGTCGTCTTTTTGCTCACAATCGTGTGCAATCATTAACTCGTGTGAAGTTGGAACTTCAGCGTTTGGATATAGGTTCACATCATCGGCATTGCGAAAATGTGCCTTTCGTCTATTTAGCTGATCTCTATTGCGTTTATTCAGATACAAAATCATGAAGATAGTTGTACTGATAGCAATCGAAACCAGATTTTTAGTGCTAAAACTTTCTACGTTTGGTAGTGATCCATCCCACAAAAACACAAGCGCAAACATTATTGAAGCGTATGCAACCGTGAATTTATAGTTCAGGCAGGCGTGAACAAGCACACCAATCACTAGTATTGATATGATTAACATATAATTTACCTTCGTAAACTTGGGTATTATTGGAGAGTTTAAAACCGTTAGTAGTCAAAACTACTTCGGGGGAGCGAGGGATTATTGAAATCTCTCTGAATTGAACTATGAGTTAACATAGCTAGAGGTAGTGTCAATCAGACACTTGTAACGGAACTATTCTGTTTCAAAAAAACTAAGAATGCAAGTCCCTTTTTTGATTGCAATTTTTGTTGCTATCATGAAAAGATCTTTTTTATTGGTACGTATAATGAAGGTCTTTGAAACCGGTTTTGGAGAAAATATGAGTCAGGAGAAAGAAGTTGTCGATTCAACGACTACACAAAAAACAAGACGGAAAAAAGTAACTTCTGTACCGTCGTCTGAATACAAAATGCACTTGGACACTACTATTGCAATTGATGCATATCATCAACGGTTCTATGTAGCAAGCCAAGCTGCCTATTTGATGGAACAGCGCCTTGAACGCTGTTTGATGCATCGAGATAAATTACTACGTGATCGTGCTGCTGCTATCATAAAAACACTCAATCAGGCTGTTGACAGTAATTTAACTGATTTAGAAAATTACAAACTCACATTGGTGCAAGTCATATCTGAAGTTGGGAATGAACGTGGTGATAAATATGAGTTATTAACCTATTCTACCCCTCGCGATATGACTATTGAAAATCGTACTTATTTTGCAACTAGAATGTGTGTAGGGTTAGAGACTCTCGATCTTGTAGTTAAGTATCTTGATGTTTGCCGACATTATTCTTTAGTGCCATTGCCTGAGATTCTTGAAACGCAAAGCACCGCTGATAAACGTATGCGAGGCATCTTTAGCACAATCATTCGTCATGGTGAAACAATGAAGCGGTTGGAGATTGAGTATGCCAAGAAGAAGGCAGTCCGTGATGATAAACCTGTGTCAGATAGCGCAACTGAAAATGATTAATTGAATATATCAGGTTGACTAAAGATGGTCGTAAGGATCATCTTTATTTAACTACAATTGAAACCTAATTAATGGTAAGTAAATGAATACCTATCACTATTTAGCTATTGGGTGTGTTGTTTTTAATATTGCTTTATTTTTTTACTATCTTTATAAAATCTCTAAAGATAATGGGAGTTATATTAATCGTCGGTTATTATTAATTCCACTTGTGCTTGCAGCTATATTATATTCACAAGCTGTTTATTATGAAGAAAAGGTTTTGCTAGGGGAATATTATGTGAAGCAATGTAAATTAATAGAATCAAATATATCCAATGGGTTTTTAAAGTCCAACACTAATAAAATAGAATGTAATGGGGTCTTTGATAATGTATCAACATCTAAATATAATAATGCAATTGATGCGTATAATGAAAGATTAAATAAATAAGTATAATAATTTGGTTTATTTTCACCATGATTAAAAAAACCCACTAATCGTGGGTTTTTTTTTATAAAATTATACGGCAACAGTCCATCCATTGAAAAATCATATACGTACTTTCTTGCCCTGACCCCGTAGGGTATCTGAATGATCCTCCTTGCCACTTGTAAGGAGTTTCACCAAGAACGTGTGATCTCTTTGTTTCTGGTGTTGGATAAACCATATTAAATTTATATTGTTGTTTGGGGATAGTTGGGTAAACACGAGGTTTACAAGCCACTTCACGACCTACGGTAAGACGTGCAAGCCCTCTGCGGTGTTCAAGTGATAATGATTTTGCTGCGGTCAAGCTGGTTGTCCTAGGTGTGTCTCTTGATGATGTTGAACCGGTTAACGGATATTGACCACCCCATGATCCGGCGCACCACCACAGCTTGTTCATCGGCTTTCCGCCGCCAGTAATGGCAACAGATTCCATTGTACACGCTTGATGTGCAATTATATTTGCTACCGCTACGGACTCAGGATGCTGGAAGAATGCCAGAGTTGCGCTATGCCAAGTTGGGTCAATCTCTGAAAAACTAATGATATCAAAGTCACTGTATGCGTCTGGTTGACAACCTTTCGGCAACCACAAATCTAATATACGTAACAGTGGAGCAGAGTAGTAATGATAGTGATAGAAACTGATACCAGAGTTCGTGTCTATCTCATGACCTGTATCTGATACCTGTGTACCGTAACTGTATTTATTCCCCACATTGATTTTTAACCCGCCCATCGTAGAGAAGCAACCAGGAACTCGCGTAACTTCCATAATTTTGCGAGGTTCCCACACTCCAGTTAACAACCCTGCGTGATAAACCCCTAATCCGTCAGGACAGGCGCAGAATACGCCCTTTGCGGCATCATCAGGCATATCACCGCTAGGTCCAATATTAGCTCCTGATATCTTTATCGGAAAAATGCAACTCCAGCAAACATCAGTAAACATTTTGCCCTTTGTTAAAAATTCATTATCCTTGCATGTGAATGATCCAGTATTATTATTTTGTACACTTTCTGCATAGCTTAACGAAGTTAACAGGAGTGCAGATGATAATAACAATTTAAATTTATTCATCAGTAATTCCTTTCTGCATATTCATTAACAATAAATTGCTTATCATCACCGGTTACAATGCTTGGAACATTACGAATCCCAAAACGCTCTTTCATGCCTTCTTGAATAAAATATAAAGTGGCATCATCACCATATAAATTGCTGTCGGAAAATGTTTCCCAACCGTTCCCATAAACGTCAGTTGCAATTAATGTAGGAATTAAGTTTTCTTCTTTGGCATTTTGATATTGCTGTTGTGCAAATACACGTTGCCATTCTGAAGCAGGATTGAAAAAAATTAACTTCAAGTTAAACGGGATAACGTCCATAGGGTTTACTCGCCCTTTTTTGGCAATTATGCGTCCATCTGGAGATAATATATCCTGTGGTATCACAACGCTTGGGTCTACATAGTGGGTGCTATCTTTTAGAGCTTCAGGGAATTTGTATATATCTTTATTCTTCCAGTATCGGTTATAGGCATCCTTTTTCATTTTCTCGAAATCTAGATTTTTAATACCTTCTTCAATTAAATCCAGCATATTACGTTCAATTACCTCAACAACTGGTCCTTGCACACCCATATTCCCTGTTTTGTTATCGAGATAATTAACATTGGAAATTCCATGTACCAGAGATACAAATTCACCATCATTTTCATGAATGATAGTCGGAATGGTTCGCACACCATATTTGATAAAAATGTTCGGGTCTATTGTGAAATTCACTTCTGACTTCGTATCGCGAATTAATTTATGCCAGTGATTTATTTCATCGACCAGTGAATCTTTATTTTTAACTCCCTGAACAACTAGGATTACATCATTACGACCTGATACTGACCGCATAATATCAATTACTTCAGTATCTTTAAGACTTGCCGAAATCAATATGTAAAATACATTACCTTTTTGCTGTTGGTTGAAATTTCCACTTTCATTCTGACTTTTGATCATCTCCTTCAGTATCTGACCTTCATCAGTCGTTAGCTTGTTAATAGCCTGATTTGCCATGACGTTTTTATCTGCGATAAGCTGGCGCGTTGCTTCTCTGTGAACTTCAGCTTGTGCCGCTGCCACTGCTTTCAGTTTTTCCAAATCTGCCATGTCTGTATCAGTAGCTCGTTCGACAGTAGGAATGGATTCTGTATATGGAGTAACCATATTTAATTTACTATTTGCACTGGATGTAATGGACAGTGTTAATAGAGAAATTAATAATGTAACTTTCTTTTTTACCATATCGGATATGCTCTCCCGATCACATTTTCTATGGGGAGTACGCCCCAATACCGTGAGTCAAAACTGACCTTAGTTCGACCCATTAGCCAGATGTGACCAGCAGGAATTATCCCTTCACGTTGTAATTCCTGCTCTGTATGACCAGATTCTCTTGCTAATAGAAGTCCTTCACCCACCATCAGCTCATTGACAGTGGTTTCTTCAGGATTGACCCTAACCTTGTCACCAGCTACACCGTCTATAAATTTGATCGCAATGCTACTGATGTATTCAGACCGAAAAGCAAATATTTTCCCTTTCTGAATATCTTTATCCATTTTATCAATTAGATAAATTCTGTGTTCAGGGAGGCAGGGGTAGTTTTGCGGATCAATCCCAATTGAAAAACGATTAAGTATGTAATGGCTTGCAGGTGCGACAGTGGCGACAATAATCAACATATAAAGAGATTGCCGCCCCCATCCCCGTTTTTTCTTTGAAATTCTTTTATAAAGTTTCTTCAGGTGCATATCAGTTATCTTTTAGCTTTCCACTGATGTATACGCCGTCAGGAGCCGTATGAAGCGCTGATTGATTGAATATGATGAAACCTTTGCCTTTCAAAATGTCAGCTCTATGCTGTATTACCGCTCGTTCTTGGGGGGATTTGATACTCCCGTCAGGGTTACTCATGTTTATCACAGCAATTTGTGCCACCAGTGGCTTTGGTGGCTTTAAGTGCGAGTAAATACCCGCACCGATAAACCCGAACAAAATCGGTAAAAAAACGGTTTTAATCATCGTTTCCGTACCCCTGTTCTATTAAATAATCATCAATTGCCTCAATGACGTCTTGCCCCTTCTTCAATTTATCCTCAATCGCCTGTACTTCAGATGCTTTTGTTGTGTAAAGCATGTAAGAAAACTTATCGACAATGAACCGGCAAATTCCTCCCCCCATAGCACTCATAAAGTAGATTTCTGAATAGATACCCGCTTGGCTTTTTACTGTTTTCAAAAATTCGTAACCAGCTTCATCGAGCGGTAAACGTTCTTCCCTTCGTGCTTTGTTCACCGCAGATTCTGTTTGTCCTAGCATGGCAAGAAATGCGGAGTTATCTGTGATAGCAAGACCAACGCGGTCTTTATACATATCATTGATAGATTGAGTTATCGTAATAGCACTACCGTAGTATTTTCGGAACCGGCGATACCCTTTTTCGATAAATGCACCGATGTTTCCTGTTAGTAAAGCCCATGCCTCATCAATGATTACAATCTTCATTTGATCTCGATCACCTAGATACATATCCTGTTGAATTTGATAAATTAATTGCATCAGAATGATTTGTTTCAGGTGTTCGGATTTTTCAATGCGACCCAACTCAAGTACAGTAAACGGATTATCAAACGAGATATTGTTTTTACCGGTAAAATATTTGCCGTATTGACCTTCTTTTGTGAACGGATATAACTGCTCACCGATATCTTTAATGCGCTGATCAGGATCGTTTTTGCAGGAGTCTGCTACCATGTCGATAGTTGTTTCTTTACCATGTTCCCTAACTAATTTGGCAACATGATTTTTCAAACGGGATGTTTCAAAATCCCCTAAACCGTCTTGTGGTGCAGCCATCACTGACAGCAAACCAATAACTAAATCTTCTTCACCGGTTCCTTCATCTGCATCTTCATCTTCACCAAAGTAATCTTCAATAATTTCAAAGAAGTTAAGACATGGTTTGGTCGATGGATGAAAATCCACATACGAACCATCAAACATCTGACACAGTTTTTTATATGAGTCGCCAGCGTCAATTACCCATATCTTAGCCCCTAGTGAACGGTATGCAGAGATAATGTAGTTAGTTAAGAATGATTTACCCGAGCCAGATGATGCGGCAATACATACGTTGTAGTTTGTATCGCTTTGGAAAAAGTCCATTGTCTGGACCTGACCATTTCTTGATGTAAGAGTCAGAACCGGATTACCAGTTCCTTGCCAATCTGAATACAGTGGAGAAAGAACGAGTGCTTCTTCCACCGCCAGAGTTCGAGAGCGACCGAAAAATTTGTCAGCACTTGCTTCATAAAATAATGGCAGTGTGCCTAGAAATATCGGTGCGACGAAATTGACATCGGGAATCATTTTGAAAGATAAATTGTTAAGGTAGCTAGTTGCTTCCTGTACAGATTGATTAAGTTGTTGAACTGAATTGGCAAAAATTGAAACAGAAAAGGCAGCTTTGTAAATTGGCTGTCCATCATCAATTTTCTGAGCCAAAACATCAAATCCCGAACTTGTGGTTTTCATTGATGGAACCCATCTTGAAGATGGTCCATCTGCGTTGCGTGTAGCAACTGTACGTTTTGATGTAAATGTACTTTTAGCATTCTGCTGGTCTGGATAAACCAGTGTCATGTTGATGATGCAGGGGTTTTTTATACCGGTTGCACCGTTCATCAAATCGCCTAAAAAATACTGAGCCGAACCCTCTTGAAATCTGCGAGGCAATTTTTTAGCTGAAATTGTTCTTGCAAAAGTAGTGTTTGTGTCTGTTTTACTACTCTCATCCTCTGGATTGCCGAAACCGACATAATTAGACCGAACGAAAAACAAGCTATCTAGTTCTAGTAGCTGTTCCGAAATCATTTTATCTTCATCAACTTCAATCGGCATTCTGTCGCGCCATGTCGCATTACTGCCTTGATTTATCATTGAAGTGATAGCGGTAAGATATATTTCTCTTGTAAGTTGCTGAGGTGCGAAACCCGTCATTCTAAGAGTGGTTTCAAAGTTACCCTGCATCTCTTTAACAGTATTTAATTCATTATGTGAAGGAGAAAGATCATTTTTAATAGGCACTTTGACAGTAAAGTACAATTCACAGTTACGAGCTTTTGTATTAGTGCCGCTAAACGCTTTCGATGTATGAGCCAGCAGAAAACGTGAGCGTTTTAAGTTCGTCGTTTTCATAACCTGATTCTGACAATTCATGCGTAAGAAATCAGATCTATTCGCAATGTGGCTGATATTTGGTGAGGCAAACAAAGATATCTGAATAACGGTACTATTCGGGAAATACCCTGATAAAAGCGTTTTTAATTGAGAGAGCTCTTTTCCCGTTGTACCAGACAAGGGAATACATTTAAATCCAAAACCGATATAGTTATTTTCACAAATAAAAATGTTATCATCGTCATGAATTGCTAAAACTGGACATAAAGATGAAAAACGCTTAAAGGTTTGCAATTTTTTTAAGATAGTAGCTGTTGCCATTATTTACCACTCTCCAAAAATGACTTTAACCCTTCAACTGGTTTACCTACGTTGTAAGTTCCATCGTCACGAATAATGAAAGGGATCATACTCACACCAAAAACTTGTGCGGTAATTTCCCTTTTCATCAAAGCCTCACGGTCACAGTTTTCAATTTGATCGAAACGTACACTGTTATTCCCTGTAATGATTGCTCTGTCAGCTCTGTATCTGTCTTTTGCACAATACAATTCAAAATTGCGTTGCTGGCTATTACTGTTTAAAACGCCTACGGAAAGTACATGAACAGTATATTTCTCAGGGTCCAGATTATTTAGTTGCTGTAAAGTTTCATGGCACTGAACGCAGAACGGGTCAGTGAAAATAATGGTCTGCTTTGGACCTTTTCCCCACGTTGCAGACTGCAAATCATCCATTTTAATATTGAGGTTCTTTACAGGAATAATTGATCCAAACTTTTGAATTTCTTCAAACGAGGTTAAATCTTTTTTCGCCCATGTATCATATAAAGTTCCCTTGATAACAAATCGCCCATTCGATGTAAGAAGCTGTAAATTACCATTGTTATTAAGTGCAATTATCCCGTTGCTTGGTAATAGAAATTTGGGAATATCAGGCGTTTTTGTGGGATGTGCTTTTAATGCTTCTTGATTGAAAACAGTCTGTGTATTTGTTTTTTCGATATCAGCATAGTTCGCATGAGCGTGTGCGGTTGTGAAAGCTAAAGCTAATGATATTAAACTAAGGTGTATCTTATTTTTCATTTTGAATCCTGCACCATCTGCGTATTTATCTGTGGATTGTGATTCTTTCACATCTGAAAAATTTCTTTTCTTGTTTGGCAATAAAAAAAGGACTTAAAAAGTCCTTTTTAAAATTGTTGCTGACCACCAGTTATTTTCGGTTATCTGGTGTTTGTAGTGGTTTGAGAACCGCATTGTGCTTGCGATCTGGACGAGAAACACCGACTTCCCATTTACGAGGCGATATCTCCGTGTAGACATACCCTGTGATGATAAGATCTCCATCTGTGTTTTCGTATGGGTCGATTAAAACACGCATTACCATCGACTCGCTTCTAATGGGTTGTGGGTTTGCCGCAGGTTTTGGCACAGGTACATATTGTCCAGACTCTGTACCAACCCATTTACTGTTTTCTGATTTGAGTATGTTATCCATATCGCTTTTGCTTACTACTTCTCCGTTGAGCTGCATTTGAGAAACAGTATCAATTTTTTCTTGATAGTTTTCACCATCAGTCAATTTGTGTACGTCACGAACACTCATACACGTTACTGAATTAGGCATACCTTTACAGCCAAACTCTGTTTCACCGACCATAAGAGATGAACAGGCGGTTAATGAAAGGGTAGTTAAAACCATCAGTGGCAATAGTAAAAATTTCATAGAGTAAGTCCGTATTTTAATTGGTTTGTCTGAATTGAAGTTGAACGCCTTTTGTGACAACAAAATCTATTGATCTGGCAGGGTCAATTTCAATTACAGGGAACAGGTCTTGTGCCATATCCATGTAAAAGTCAGCTAACCGGTTGAGTGCGCTGCCTACGCCTTTCATTGCTGCACCTTGTACCTTATTGCTGTTAATTTGTTGATAAGGTGACTGAGTTGGTCCTATTCCGTCCTGTGTTAACGTGATAGATGGAATTTGCTGAACACTGAACATTTCCGAGCCAGCTTGAAGAAATCCTGCAATAAGCGCTTTCGCAAGATATTGCCCCTGTTTTGTTACTAAGCGCCCACGAATACCGATTTTCCCATCCTCTCCGACGGCATACGAATCAAAGGTTGCTTCAATAACTGCCCCATCTTCTCTGATGCAGGAGATCGTGTTACTGCGTAAGTAGGCACGTTCTGATGATAGCTCGCCATAACCACTGCTAATAATTGCACAATCACGAATATCCGCGGTGTAGTTATTAGGTAAAATTGCTTCTCTTTTCACACGCACTAACATTGGATAAGGGTGTTCTCTTGCCGCTTTCGCTGTGGGTGCATCCATCCCTGACAAAGCAACTGTGGAAATAATAGAGCCAGCCGGTAAGTACGTTCCTTCCAGTTCAGGGTTCACATTTGCATCCGTTTCGGATTTTGATAATGTATTATTCGCTTTGGATTCTGAGTCGTGATTATTTGTACCATCATAGGTAGTCAGCTCAGGGTATTCTTCATCTGATCCAGACGTATTTGCTTCCTGTGTTGTGTTCGGACTGTACGGTATATCATTTTCATAAACATCATTCAGGTTACGACCGCCCCCTGTCTGACTTGAAGTTCTGCCGGTGTTGGAAAAGCTATTCGTATAATCCGGCGTGTTAATCTTCTCTTTCAGTTGCTTATCAAGCTGTTGCTTTAGTTCAGCAGAGAGATCATTTTTTTGATTTTCTAATATTTTTTGTTGAGCATACAGTTGTGTAACTTCCTTTTTATACGATTCCTGTACGGATAATAGACTATCAATTCGGTCATCAATTCGACGTAAATCAGCGGCAATTGATTCTTGACTAACTCCCTGTGTGTCAGCGTTGGTGAGCAAGTTTGTCACCGGTTTGTTGTTCACTGCTGATGCAGCGGTCTGATATTCGGGTTCACTGGTTAAAAAATACAAAGCTGTTACCAGTAAAATTCCACCACCACCCCATAAGACAAGTTTTTTCTGTTTTGGGCTCAGGTTTTCGTATTGGTCTTTGATAGACATGCATTACTCCGCTAGACGTGGGCGAGAATTTTCAGAACGAGTTTCCTCTGACGTATTAGATTTACGAATCACAAAGTAAGCCTCAGTCGATTGCTGCGGTTCTAACGTGTTATTGCTCCATAGAGCTCTTGCAGCTAATCTTGGATGTGTACACAGTGACTCATCAACAGTGACGGTTGTGTTACCAATGTTTTTAGCAACCCCAATTATTACGCCGAAATTACTGCCTGACAGATACTGTCCTTCGCTAAATGTGTATTTGATATTATCTTGTGGGCTATTTGTTCTGAACGCACAATTGGGTACAGAAATACCTGCATTGTTGATCCCCATAATTTCATAGCCAGCAGGTACATCACCCAATGCGACATTTCTTAGTAATTTAGTGATTGTGCGAGTGTATGAATCACTTTTTTCCCATTTATCTGCGACTTCCTTATTACCCGAGGCTGTAGGGGTGTAATACTTGCCACTGTTATATACAGCCACGTTTTCATCGTCTTTTTCTAAAAGTAGAGTTGCTTCAACAGGCGGTCTTTTTTGTGGGTGCAGGGATAGTGAAATTGCTTTACTTTCATCACCTTTATTCGTGATGTACATAGCAACAGGATTATCTTTGAATGCAGTAAAGTAAATTACATTACCCTCCTGTCTTATTTTTATTTCATTCTTTTTTATCGTTTGAACAACCGGTTCTGAAAACGGTGTAACAATTCTGTTAGGTTGTCCTAATGAGACTGGAATTAACGTGTTTTCACCTGAACGAATTGTGTATGTCATACGGGAATTAGTTTTAGCTTTTGATGAAATGACAGACGATGGCACCGGTTGAATATTTAAGTCGTCTGAAGCAATCTCTTTAATCGAGCTGGATTGATTCTCAGCACCGCCTGAAGGTTGTTGATCCTGACCATAGACAGAAATGGTTTTCGCTGAAGCGAATGAGCTCAAAGCTAGTGAAAGAAGCAGAACCTTACAATTGAACTTAGCCTGATAATTAATCATTTACTCTACTTCCTTCAATAATATCTTTAGACTGTGAATCATCTGGTAACACACCGCCGTTTGCTTCCTGCTCATACGTCGGCAAATATGCATCACCATTCTTTAATTGAATATCTTCGATAACGGGCTTATAGCCACGAATATAAACTGTGACAATGTAATGAACTGTCTTAGTCGTAGTTCTTCCTGTTACACTTTTAACTTCTTGTGAACCCTCGACAAAGTAGACGCCCTTCGCTTTCGGGTCTGTTGAAATACGAGTTGGTGTAAATGACAGTGATACACGGTCACGATTTATCTGACTGATAGCATCATCAATACTTAGCATAATCCGTTGGTAGCTATTGGGAGAAAGAAACGGCGCTAATGAGGATTTAACGAAATTTACTGATGAGGGATTAGTATTGCCAAGTAACGTTGCGATATAACTCGCCCACGATTGCATATATGCCGTAGAACCTTCATTTTCATCAATCCAGCCAGTTGTTTGTAAGTTAGGCGGCACAATTATGATCTTTTCATTCTTTCCATACAGAAGGAACAGTAACCCAATCGCAATGAAGCCAGTGCATAAATTAGATAGTGATAGGACTTTTGATGTTTCCTGTAGTCTGGAAACTGTTTTTGTCATTTTGAAAAATTTCATCAGTAGAATTCTCTGTCAAATGAATCAGGAATAAATGTAATTTTGTTGTCACCGATGCCAAATCGCCAGTAGACCAAATGGGCTAAATATTTATCAGATGCTTTATCAAGAAAACGTCCATATATCTTGCTAAGAACAACGCCAACCGCGATCATGGTTAATAATTTTCCAGTAAAAACTCCAATACCGATCATGACCATGAATGGAAATAGCTCGTCAACGGTCCAGAAAAATAGCTTAGGTGGATCATCAACACTGTGAGATATATTTACTACCTTACTCATTTTAAATACCTTATATATCAACTAATTGACTTGTGTTAACTGTCCCATTACTGCTTTGATTTCGTTTAATGGAACTGCGCCTTGTAACGGAACCGCTTTTTCTTGATATGAAACGATAGTGCTTGGAGTTCGGTCAAAGTTAAGACCAATGGCTTCTTGTGTATCGAATAAAATTTTCGCGTTGCTGCTATTGCTGTTTACACAGCTCTGAAACGCTGTCTCATCGAGACTATAACTACTTGCTAATTGAGCAATAGGCGTGCTAAATCCGCCACTTCGTTGAGAATCGAAAATGAATTTCGCAACTTCAAAAAAACCATAATTACCTTTTTGCTCATACGCACACTCTGTCAACGT
The DNA here is from genome assembly GCF_040139125.1 of Proteus hauseri. Classification (GTDB taxonomy): domain Bacteria; phylum Pseudomonadota; class Gammaproteobacteria; order Enterobacterales; family Enterobacteriaceae; genus Proteus; species Proteus hauseri_B. Next base: position 35,492 of record NZ_JBEEUB010000013.1, on the reverse strand, counting down.
TGATAGATACAGCGAGCGTTGACCATGACCAAGTGTGTGTTTGAACACAAGAGCTACGTTACCGCCGGATGAATCAACGAAATCGAGTAATTCAGGAAACCCCTGACCGCAATACGGACACTCAAAATCAGAATAGTGAATCAATAAAAACGGTGCATTTATGTTCCCGTAAACGCGATCATTCGTTGGTGATGGTTGTTCGAGTGTACTTTTATTGCTCTCTGAGATTTGTTCAGGTGTTTTTAGGGTTGTTGGTTTATAACCAGTTGCAGCGATATACGTGCTAAAAAAGTTCGCCAAATCATCATCATTGGCTATTTTAGGTATTTCAATACTGTCAACTGCTATCTGAATTTCATTCATATCAGCATTTAAAAAGTATGTTTTCATACCGGTAAAAGCAGTTAACGATGCAAGAGCAACAACACTGACGTGTGTAAAAGTTATTTTTTTCATTTCTTCTGACCAAGTTCTATTAAATCGCTACGAGAAATCATTTTCCTTTGTGGCATTTGATTAGACGCTTCGAGTTCATCTTTAGTGAGCTCAAATAACTTCAATACAAGTTCGCTTTCATCTTCAAGATAGACAGAGCTCAATGTGACTTTTGAAATATCGCTGTTAAATGTTCTAAGCGAGTTAGACAAATGAAAATTGACAGCCAACGTAATGATATTGAAAACAAAAATACTCGCTAAAACTGACGTAATTAAATGACTGGATTTATTAAGCATAGGACCCCCCGACAGAGGCATAATGTACCAATCTATCGGGGTTTTTTTTGGCAGAAGGGTATTAAAACAATGATGATTGTTTTTAGATTTGCTTAGGGAGATTACTGATCATTAAAATAATGGAAGTAGGTATGACAAATAATGTCATGACTGCATTTATAACTGGTGGTACGGGCAGTGGTATCAAAATTGATACTGCAACCAAGAAAACAGTCAACCCTATGAGCTTCATACTACGTCTGTTTAAAAAGGGTGATACATATGAGAAGTCGTATTGCTTCCGCTTCCATCTGCAAACACCGGCAATGAGTGAGGGTACTAAAATGATACAAAAGAACGGCAACCAAAATGATAAAAGAGCCATACGATACACAATCATATAGTTATGGTAATTTATCATTTTCGCTAAGTTAATGAAAAATGGATAGAAAATCCCACTTATATTGTTAAACGTTTGCTCCAGCGGGTCAACTGACACTGGCAATGGTGCATAGTAATTTGTTAATGCAGAGTTGATACCGGTTTGAACAAAAAAGTCATTATATAACTCATTGGCAAATGGGAGAATCTGGCTATGAAAACCACTTTTACCAGTAATCAATTCGCCCATTTTTAACTCGCTAACCATGTTTGATTTATACCATTCAGCAGGGATAAACAATGACATGATAATGAGTAAAACTGTTACCGTAAGTAACAGTTTTTTAATTGAACTACCGTTAGATTGTGTATCGGCTGACATTAATAACCTCTTTAGAAACTGGAAATAACGCTATTATCTAACCTTTCAGGGAATTTATACTTGTGATATTCATCTAAAGGCGAAGTGTTATTTAACTTTGAAAGAAAAACTATGGATTTTGAAATGACTATTGCTAGATTGTCCCAATCTGAAATCTTCAAATCAGTTTTTTTTCTTTGATAATATTTCTCAATTTGTTCGTTGAAGTAGTCACAGAAAATGGTTTCAAATTCAGTGTCCTTCATAGATAGAAGCATTAATATGATCTGACGGCTACAAATATTCCACTGGAGAAGAAAACGACCAAAATATATGTCGCTTGCATTGGATCTAAACTCATACTCTGGGACAATATTATCCATTTAACGTGCCTTATTAAATTCTTTGATTAGCATCTTTAACTTTAATACTTCTTTTTCGCTGGTTGGTAATTGTACAATTGGAATTTGACCTTTACATATATTCCCCGCTTTTAAAATAGCGCAAAACTCTAGATTTGGGAGGTTTCCTAATAGTTGTGGAGGAAATAACTCACTCTCAACCTCCATCAATCGCTCACCAATACTTCCGGTGATTTTTTCTGGATCTTCCCCCGAACTCGTACCATGCCCTCTTTGGATGTACTTGAAATTTGTAGTTGGTATTCTTTCTATTAAATCTTTTTGACCTTGAATATTGATAGTCCGTAATGCAATGTTATGGTTCGCATTTATACTAACTTGTTCTTTTTTCGCTTCAGAGCCAAGGGTTGCAACGTAGTCAGTGGTAGACTGTGAGGCAATGAATAACTTAAACCCTGCCCCTCTCCCTTTATTTTGAAGCCGAATAACCTGATCGTTGATAACTTCAGCAGCTTCATCAATAAGAATATTTGTGTCGCGTTTCTTTTCACCACGCGGTTTGGCATAGTTATAAATATCAGCCGCAACAGCAGTGATATCGCTTAGAAATATTGAGCCAACGGCGTTTCCTTTATCACCATCGGCAAGAGAATTAAGCCCTAAATACATCATTCCGTTTGTATTGATGATATCTTTCATATTAGTAATGACTCTTTCATCATCAATATTCTCACTGGACGGTGACAATACTTCATCTAACCCATCACTAGTTAACATACTTAATACAGGTAGTGCTGTTAATATCATCTTTTGGAAATGTTCACGATTATGCTGAAATAGGTCAATTCCACTTTTAATGAATGTATATTCCTTAATTTTTGCAATATCATTCAGATAGATAGTGATTCTTATTCCGGCATGGTTCTCGATAGTTCCTGTCGTTCTAGTCATTGATTGATGTTCTAATCTACGATCAAGAAGTGAGTCGTATACATCAGGAAATAGCTCATATCCTAATTTGTCGATTGCTTTAACAAGTAATTCAGCAAAATTACCCAAATTAGTACCAAGCTGTGCTTTTATATTTACAAGAGTAGGCTTTACGTTTGCGAAATTCATCAACTGCACAATAGTTGTCAACGTCATTGTCGCAAATGAAATAAATGGATCAGTTGTGTTATCAGCCTTCTGGATAACAGAAATAATACGGCTGGCTACTTCAGTTGAGTTGGAATAATTTGATATTGGTGAAATCCGGTTGGATTTATCCAAGTGTGCAATGGAAAGATAATAAAAATCATCTTCTCGTTCCATTAGTTTCATGCACTTATACATGTAATCCGCAAGTTCCTCATCATTTTTAGGGTCAATGAGAATAAGAGGTTGCCGTTTTAAAGCGGCTTGCAGAATAAGTAATTTGTAAAGAGTCGTTTTACCGGAACCCGTAGTACCAGTTAATGACGTATGTAGCGTCATTAAATCATCAGGTACGCTGATCCACTCATTTGAATTCCCTAATTTATGAATCCAGCCATGTCCCATGCTTTCATGATCATCGGGTAAAAACCTGTCAGCAACACCGCTTTTTAAAATTTCATACGCCCGTTGACCATGCTCATGCCGCCATGTAAATCCTTTACCTATCAATGTCGTGTCGCGATTGTTCATCATTTCTTTGACAACATCATAGGCTGAAGTAAACGTAGGAGCTGGTCTGGTTTTCAGGTTTTTATGCAAGACTGCAATTTTAATTGCATTTGGTAATGATTTCATGGCGAAAATGCTTTGTATCGCAGCAGCAGATAGCGTAGCAGTAAAAGGCATTGAGAGATATGCACCAACACCTACCGTAGCTAATACACCGGTTCCCCACCCACAAACTTCATACATCTCGTAGTTAGTACGAAATGGCATTAAATGTTTCCAATCACTCATTGTTTTTCTCGCATAAATTGAAGTCCAAAATGGCTGTTGTAGCTTTCAAAACTAACAGCCATGATTTGTTTGAATGTCGTTTGAGACACCCCCAACTTAGCAGATATTTCAATAAGTTCAGTCCGACTCAGCTCTATATATTGAATCGTTTTAAATTGGTTTTCGGAAATGTCGTTTTCATTGTGAATAGAAAATATGACATCTTCAATTAATGAGGTTGCTAAGTCAGGAATGGCTGGATTTAACATTTGTTCAATTTCAGAAAATCCTGTGATGATAAATACATCAATGAGTAATTCTTTTTTCAAAACAAGATAGAAATTTGATCTTAAAAGCACCAGCGCTTCGTCATCTTTAGAACGTGATGCTTGAGGGCTTCTGGCTTTCCATGCCGAGGGTATTTCGAGTTTATCATCAACCAGTAAGTGATTTTGATTTATGTTGCTAATTAACTGTTCTTTTGAAAGCCCTAATAGATATATTTCAAAAGCCTCTCTGATATGAAGATCAGCTGTAATATAGATATCACTATGCATACCCTTTTGAGTTGTAATCTCTACGGAGTCGGTGTCATCAAGTTTCACGTCTGCAAACAATGATTTCTGCTCAGATAATTGAGTAGCTACTGGTATATCAGTCAGTGATTTCATTGGTAGTGCTACTGACGGTTTACTCATGGCAATAATCCGTTCTTTTAACCCTAGGCTGTGTTTATGGGTTATCTCAGAAGCAGGATTGCCTACTGGCAGTGTATCACCACCCTGTATCTTGAGATCACATGCTGCTATAACTTGAACTTCAGGTACTTCAACGGCTTGTTCATTACATACCGGCTCGATAATGGCTAGTTCTTCAAGCGTTTCCATTATGCTAGTTACATTATCAGATTCTGGAGGTGTATCATTTATTATTTTATCTACAATATCAATCGGTTGATGCTTAAAATCTTTGTTTACGATAGTTGGTTCAGTTTTTTCACCTGTGATTTCTACATTAGTTCCAGTTTTTGGTTCAAAACTAACCCAACTCGTTTCGTTTTTGACATAAACAGATGCATGTGTTGGTTTTATATTTTCGCCAAATAATAATTCGTCTGAAGCTAATTTCACGCAGTAAAAGAACGTGTCTGGATCTTTTATAAACGACGCCGATTTGAGTAACTTTTTTGGTGCAATCTTCCAATAGAGTGAACCTCTTGGCGCTTCAATGATTACATCATGAGCTAATAGTATCTCACCTAAACTATCTGCTGATTGTGGGATAAAAATTCCAAGGTTTTTTATCTCTTTGCATAATTCTTCAGCGGCACTAGCCCAAATAATGTAGACCCCATCTGGCGTTGACCAAATCGGACTTGGAGGAACGTTTGGGGTCCAACGACCTGATGATATAAATTGGCGCATAGTATCAACCAGACGCTGAATTGTTGATACACCAGAACCGGCAGCGCGTATCGCATCACCTGATGTCAATTTGAGGTCATTTGCAACAGAGGCTCGGTCTGCGAGTAACAGAATATTAAACAACTGATTGCCATTGATTGCTTTTTTATCCGCCTGTTCCATGTTATCGCTGTTAGAAATTGCCTCTATGACTTTGAAATATAGGTTTTTACTATTTTGTTGAAGTAGTTCTATCACTTTCGCAGGAACAATTTTATCAATAAGCGAAGGTGCTATAATTCTATGATTATTATGTCTTTTCTTGTTCCACTGTAAAAAATACCTTTCTATGTCGTGTTCAACAGCCCAATGAAACAGGTTTTTTCCACTAGGTTTCCACTGATATACACCAGTCTGATCCCAAATTTCATAGTCAGACACTGGTTTACCAATGTCGTGCAGTAATGCAGTTACAGCCACTGCAAGACGCCATTTCAAAGCGTTAGCAGACCGTTCTTCAGGGGTTTCATTGCTATCAAAGTCCGTGGTCTTTGTGTGCTTAACTGCGATGTAACAGACTTCTAAACTGTGTCGTAAAAGCCCTCCTTGAGCTCTGTGGTGATGTGCTTCAGAAGCTGGTAGTAAGTGTATGAAATCAGCAGTATTACATAGTAGTGGCATGACCAATTCATCAAATAGCTCACCGATTTGCATTTCTCTTTTGATTTTTGTGATCATTTCCGCTTGGGTTTTAATCAGCAATTGTTTTCCGCTGATTCTTGCAGGATATCCTTCAATTTTTGGCGGATATCCAATCGGCATTTTGAATGTTTCTATTTGAGATTTAATATCATCGGGAATTTCAATCTCACCTTTTTGAAGTATGGAATGCTGTGAGTCCTGCATATCTGGCAATGTTGACACATCTACCGAGAAGGGATCTTTCCCTGATTTCAGTATGGATTTTAACCAATTTATAAACATTCGGTGAACCTGCTTCTCTAAATTTTTTGGATTTTTTGATGCAACAATGTTACCTGTTTTTAAATTTGCAATTTCATAATTAGAACCGTTTTGCATTGTTATATCGGGAAAAACTGCACCTAAATAGTTCATACTCACCACGATTTTCAGTGAGGAACTTAGATGAAAAAGTCATTTATATTTTGTTGTCTGCTTGCGACATCCTTATCAGGTTGCAGTAGCGCAGATAAGCCCATATTTGGGTGCGGAAATTATGTAAAAACATCCACAATTAGCATTGAATCGGGTTATGGCGGTACAGCCAATGACGTAATTGATAAGCGAATTGCCCGAAAAGCAGTAACAGCTACTTATCCTGCTGACTATACCTATCGTGAAAATTGGAAAGATACGAATAGGGGGGGAGCATCATTGCGACAACAAGGGTACAGGCACGTTATTGCATCACCATACGAGATCTACGACCAAGGCAAAAAGCATATTCCTGTGGACCGTAGCTTTCATACAGACCTATTAATAAGTAGTTTGGCTCGCAGTAGTTCATCACACATATATGCCAAACCCGAATTACCATCGTTTTGCGGAGAAAATTCACGAAGCTATTTTCTGAAGGAAACACCTGAAAATAGAAATTCTCGAAATGAATATATTCGTATTAAAGAAAAATACTGTTCAGATCCGGAGCATAAATTAACTAATGAAGAATTGGCTATTTTGCAAAATGGAGAACCCGATTCTCTCAAAAACTACCGGATGAAAATCTATATTAATAACCAAAACGAGCCATCACCTGCAATAAAGTAGAAAGGTATTTTTCATTATGAATAAATTATCAACGTATCAAAAATCAGTGATTGCGCTTTTAACTACAATGGTTGGCGTAGGAATAACCAGTACCTATTTAACCACAAGTGAGTTAAAGGAAACGAATGCACTATTGGCTTCGTCAATTACTATTCAAAATGCTACAAAAACAGAAAGTGCTGGTGTAAACCAGTCTTTAAGCAAAATCTTGTCTCTGTCCGAAAATACTGAGCCGGTCCAACAGCCTGAAGCTCAACCTGAAGAACCAGATCTCAATCTTTCCCAAGTCCAGCTTGATTCCAACACACTAACTTATGGCAATGAGAATGCGAGATTTTCACTTGTAACGTACATGGATTTCCAATGTCCATATTGCCAACGTTTCGCATCTACCCCTAAAACACTAGTTGATAAGGCGAATGGTGGTTTAGTCAATTGGAAATGGAAAAACAGCCCTCTACCATTCCACGAGCCAAATGCTACTGATTATGCCGTGAAAATGCTATGTGCTGGTGCTCAAAACACTGACAATCACTGGAAGATCATTTCAATGTGGGGGAATCATGAATTTGATTTTGCTACCGCAGATATGATCGGAATGTTTGAGTTAGACCCTGTTGCGTATAACACATGTCTTAAAACTGACTCTGTAAAGTTAACTTTAGATAAAGACAAGGCAGAAAGCCGAGCTCTTGGTGTTTCAGGCACTCCTACAACGGTAATAGTTGATAATAAAACTGGTGATAAACGTGTGATAGAAGGTGCTGTACCAATGGATATGTTTGTAAACACCATCGAAGCCATGATGAAAAAATCACAATAAAACCAATTCGTTTTAGCAACCTTATAAAAGATAAATATTAATTAGTAAATGTAAAATCCACGTTGATAGTAGTTTGCTGTCAATTTAATACTGTAAATATAGAAGGGTTAGATATGCAATTAGTAAAAACATGTGCCATGCCGAAAATTGATACCAAAAAAGTGCTTTTCGTGGTTTTAGCAGTGTTATGTGTAGCGGCACTGGCAGTTATGTTTGCCTATGGCAAAGGAACCGAGCAGTCCGGTTTCAAAGAAGTATGGATGCAAATCACTGCATATATGCAGGGGTCATTAGGTCGTGTGTTAGTGGGTCTGATTGTCGTTGTTGGTATTGCGGCGGCGGTTGTTCGTCAGTCGTTAATGACCTTTGCTGTGGCAGTTGGTGCGGCAATTGGTCTGTACTACGCTCCTGATATCATCAATGGCATTATGACTTCTTCAGTAGCTGTTACAACAGTTTTGCCTGTCTTATAATACCTTGGTTGTATTTCTTGAATAATAAAGCCGTATTTTTATACGGCTTTATTTTTATAGAAGCATTATAAATTCTTCAAAATAATATTATTGATATGGTCAGCCAATACTTCAGCTACTTCAATAATTGGTGTTGGATTTTCTTCCTCTGGAATTCCATTTGAATATAAATCAAAATGAGAACCTCCATTTTTAATTAAAAAACCATTCTCCCAATCTTTATCATCATATAGAACCGCAGTTGAATAACCAGAAGCCTTATCTGCTATAAATATTCTATGCTTGATATCTGGATAATTTATTCCAATACCTTCCATGATTGGTCCGGATTTTTTACTTAGAGTAATCTCTACGTGCCATGCCCCAAATTGATAATTTTCAGGTTTATAGATACGTACATGGCAATGGCTCGTTTCCTTGTTAGCTTCTCGAAGGGGCACCGGTTTCATTCCTTTATTCACACGAATAGCGTTTATATTTTCAAAATATTTGTAATAACCGTGGTTAGTATTATATGGGTTAAAAATTTTAGTTTCTGCTAAATTAATTTGAGATATCTCAGAGCCAGCTAGTTCACAGAATAATGCAAACCAAAGAGAATTAGCCGTAAGAACGGGGACGTTTCCATTGCCAAGCATTGTTTGACGTGCTCTTTGCAATATGTACTTTCCGTTATCAATCAGAATATTCTCTAGCTGACGATCCTCCTTGATGTTCAGTATTTCACAAAGAGCTACTTTATCAGGTGTAGCCATAGCGTTATCTACGGGAACCTGTTTTATGGTCGTACCAAGATCTCTTGCCAAAATTTCATCATAAGCAGCAACCAGCGAACTTGATGCTGCATACTGGTCATACCGATTTTGAAATATTTCTTCTAATTTATTTCGAAGAAAAGTAGATTTTGGTATACCGGATGCGGCAGCGAGCTGAGTAACTACTTTGTCTACTGCCATAGAGTTACCACGTATGGTATAGTCAACAGTGTCATGTTGTTTTGACATGGAAGTACCTCTTTAATTATACGAAATATTGCCGGTTCATAAAAACTTGGTCGTGGCTATGAATCGGCTCCCTCAAATCGTCATTAATCACACTGAATATATACGATTTGATAAATCGTACACTATCACTGCTTTTCGTGACTTGCGAGATTTATCTAGCCAGAAATTACCTTGCCATTTTAACTTATTGAATATACGTAATATTATTGCATCTTAAAATTAGATACCCCTCACGTATTCTTCCTCTCGAAAATCGTTTTTTTTCTATGGTACTCTCGATTACTTTGCACAGTAATGGACTGATAGGTATGCCAAAAATCACGCTTTCTCAAGAACAAGAAGCAATTTTAGCCTCTGATGCAAAGTATATTTGTTGTCAGGCTTATGCAGGTTCGGGCAAAACGTTCATATTGACTCAACTGGCAAAGCGTAATCCTGATAAACGCATTTTGTACTTAGCCTACAACAAGGGCATACAGACAGAAGCCTCACAAAAATTCCCGTCAAATACTAAAGTGATCACTACTCATGCAATGGCATATCGGTATTTGAAAAACTTGAAGTTCAAAATGAAGTTTAATTTCAATGGATTCGATGTTGCGAGGCTGCTAAATATTACCTCTGTTCAATTACAATTCCTCATAATCGAGACTCTAAATAATTATTATAGGTCCGCTGATTATTCGTTACAGATACATCACGTTCCAACAGAGAATACAGGGAATGGTAAAAAACATGCTGAAAATGTTAAGAAACGCGCATTAGAAAATGCAAAACTCATTTTTGAATTACAAGCTGATCCTAAAAGTGACTTTCCTGCTCCCCCTGACTTTTACATAAAATATTTTCAGTTGGTCGCCCCTCCTCTACATACATGGTTCGACATCATTTTGTTTGATGAAGCACAGGATGCCAACTTAGTAACAAAGGCATTGCTAGATAAATGTGAATGCAAACGAATCTTTGTAGGTGATACGCACCAGATGATCAACCGCTGGCGTGGGGCAAATGATGCCCTAGATGCATCTGTACGTGATGGAGCTCAGATATTGCGTCTAACCACGTCATATCGGTTTGGACGATGTGTGGCTGCTATCGCAAATGCCATACTGATGTTAAAAGGAGAGACTGTAAGCCTTAAAACGACAGGTATTACTGATAGGCTCATAAGTAAAGCTGAAGTCAAGAGTATCTTCCCTAGAACTGTGATTTCACGCACCAATCTATCTGTGTTGATCAATGCAATTGACGCTGGAAGATGCGGTAAAAAAGTGTTCTTCGTAGGTGGTATTGATAGGTATGCTTTAGACGATATTGCTGATTTTTACTATCTGTATATCGGCAATACTAAAATGATTAAGAGAAAAGCATTTTTATACGACTATCCAAATTGGGATCGGGTTGTAAGCGTTGCAGAAAACTCAGGCGACAATACGTTGAAAAGGACGATACACCTAATTGAAAATGAGCCTGATATTCTAGAGCTGGTTGATAAAATTAAAGAAGCAGCAGTTAATAATTACAATGATGCTGATTTAACGCTTGTAACTGCACATTCATCGAAAGGACTTGAATGGGAATATATTGAGATTGATGATGATTATGTTTCATTAGTTGAATATATTGAGAAAACACCAAAACAAAAACAGAATCTAATATTTATTAATGATGAATTAAATTTGTTATATGTTGCAGTAACAAGAGCCACAAAAGCCTTATCTGTATCAATGGTAATTATGGAAATAATTTCATTAATAAAGTACAGGAAGGACAAAAAAAGAACTATTCCAATAGTTACACCGGATGAACTTCATTTATTTTTAACTCGGACCAAGTAAATCTGTCCAACTATTTGATGATAATAAACCATAGCGAATTAATACTAATAAAGGAGAGTATTATGTCAAAAGCAAAGAAATCAAACCTTATTCAAATTCTACGGTGTTTTGAACAAGATGAGGTGCAAGTTAATCGTGAATTGGCTAATTTAACATTTAGACCGGCTATTGCAGTATTTTTTATATTTCTGCTAGTTTTATCTATTAAGTTTGAGATAAGTTTGTTTTTGTCTTTTCCTTTGTCAATTCTGGCTGGATACATTATTTATAGAGTATACGGAGTAAGAGTTGCAAATAATAAAACTGAATATTTAGACCAACTACTTACTAATTACACGCCAAAGGATCAAGAGGCTTATGAATTATTAAAAGAAGCAGTCAGGAAAAATCCAGAAGAATTTTACACCCTCCTAGGTGAGTTTATACAGCATGAAAAGAATCTGCTTATAAAAGTTAAAGATAAGAATGTGGATTTTAAATTTACAAAGTAAATAATTACATGCAGATATATTACACATATCTGCATGTAATCTCACGAGTAGTTATTGTATATATCCAGTTAGGCAGGGTAAGTAATTTTCGTTATAATTAATCATTCTGTCTTGGTTTACTTTTCTACTTGTTGATATTTTGCAAATATCTACATCTCGCCCCGAATTAATTGCTATTTCTGCGGCTTTTGATATTTCCTCTCTTGAGTTCCAATATAGTAAGTTAATATTTTTCTTGGGTGGAAAAGCACTCCAACGACCATTTGTGTTCAAGTATCTGTCTAACATTCTACCTGAATTTGCATGTTCGTTTTCGATGCCTTTATGTGAAGCAGGGGTAAGTAAGTAATATTCTAAATCTGGCATGATTAACTCTTATATGGTTTATATTTCGCTCGTGAATATGGTCATATCTATTCGTTTATTAGGATTGAAGTTAATTTGTGTTTAATAAAAAAATTCAAAATAATCCTATCATATCCTAGGTAATCACACGTGTGATAATTTGCTAAGTAAGCCGCTTCAGTCATTGTGATCCCATTGGGGTTTTGTTCTAAACCTAAAATTCGCCTCATAGCCTCTGATTCAGCCCCTCTCATTAGTGTAAACACTTCATCAGAGCAACGATGTTCTGGAAGTAATTCCTTCGTAATTTTCAAGGGATTTACGCCTGCATGGTAATTTGCTGTTTTGTCTCTCTCGATTAGGTTAATTTCTCGGTTTCCGTCGCGAAAATCAATTAAAGGGTCTATGACGGTATGAGCCTTTGTCTCGATCCATGAGTATTGCAAAATGCTGTTTGTGTAAGCTAAATCTGTCTCCGGAGTGTGGACCAGTTCTTGCTTATAGATACCAATCACAGCCTCGCCCTCGATGTATCCCTTTTTTAATAATTGTCGGCATAATAGATATGAATATGGGTACATCTGAATATCGTCAGCTATTGTTCTCAGACTCGTGTATTTTTCCATTTTGAATCCAAAAAAGCCCCAAAAAGGGGCTGTAAGGTAGTTTGGGAGAGTTAACGATCACTTATTGGTTGTGTTTGCGCTTACTTTTTCATAATGAATAGAATCAGTTCTTTCATCAGGGTTTTTCGCACTAAGTAATATAAATGTATAATTTTGTTTACCATGAGTGATGAATAAGTCTGTGCCGCCCCACACTTCAGAACTTGGCTTTTTCGATAAGAGCAAAATGTTATTTGGTAATAATTTGATGTCGAAATGATCGTCATGGTCTGAGCCATTGATGAAGTAATTGAGCTCTTTAACGGCTTCGGATTGTGCAGGTAGGAAAATTTTCACTGCAAAATTACGGTAGAGATAGACTTTAGTTTGTGAATTTGGCGCGTATGGGATCGTTAATTGCTTCCCTACATAGTCGAGGTTTTGGTCATTTTCAAGGCGTTTGTTTCTTTCTTCCAATGCTGCATCAAATACGTTTTTAAAGTCTTGTTGCTGTGTTGGAGCCTGATTGCTGTAATACACATCACTGAGCTCCTGAGCTGCCGGTGCAGGTGGTTGACCTGTAAAGTTTGTACTTAATGCCTGAGTGTGTTCCACTACTGAAGTAGCTGCTTCGCTAACATGCTCAAGCATGTCATTAATGCTTTGTTCGCTATCTGATGGATTCTGTATTTCTGTTACGTCAGAATGCTCCTGTACTGCTTCTGAGAGCGTCTTAGCAACATCACCTGTAACAGAGTCGAATTTAACCTCTGATGCTGGAGAATCGGTTTTAGCCACGTTCTCGGCACTGTTCGATTCTGGTTCTGCCTCTTTGGGATTGTTAAAAACAGGAATAGAGGTTTCAACGTCACTATAATAATTAACATCAATTTCTGTCGTGTCTGTTGCTGGTTTGAGTAAAACAAATGCTGCTATTGCACCTGCTGAAACTGCAACTGCAATCATGGATTTTTTATTCAGAAGAAAACCAAGTCCTTTTTTACTTTCATTTTTTTTAGTATTGGAAGAAACATCCGTCATTTTGAGCCTCAATAATCTGTGTTACGTGTATCTGCTATATGTTATAGAATTACGCCCTACGAATAGGGCGCAATGGTTCTAAAAGCGGATTACTTTCTTAACAGCAATAATTTATCGGCTATCATTTTTCCATCCATGAGTGTCAGACGGTCGGATGTTCTGTGACTGTATAGAACTGCATCGTTAGAAAACTTACCTGATGTGACTAGAAATACATGCTTAAATTCGGGTTCTGCTTCTAGTACACCAACCATTTCACGGGCGATAGCAACACCTACATTGTCAGATTTCCAGTGTTTGCATTGCGCGAAAACTTTGATTCCATCACGTTCCATAATGATATCCTTTCCACCATCTGGACCATAATTAGTGACAGTAGCTCTGTACCCAAGGCTGTTGAATAACTCTCTTATAAATTCCTCAAATTCTCGCCATGATAGTTCGCGGATAAATTGCAATGCATCTTCATGATAGGTAGCATTAAAAAGTACCTTTTTAAACATAGTTTGTTGTTTATAACGAAAATAGACACTTGCTGAATAAGCCACGAGCAGGAATGCAACGCATGAGCGTAATATATGGAATGTATAATATGTACAAACTGGGATATTCCTCAGAGAGAATAATTTATTCGCACTGCTTTTCCCGAAAATATCAGCATATGCTGTTTTTATATCTCCCCATATCAGTTGTATGATTTTCGTTGTTATCACATGGTCATAACGAAGAAAAAATACAGTTATTGTGGTAACAGCAATTATCACTAATGCAACTTGAGGGTTTAATAGAGGGGCATTTCTTTTGATTCCCACTGAAGCCCATTCAGGTTTCTTTTTCTTGTGTAACCGCAATATTTTGCTGCTAGGTGACAATATATAAACAGCAAATAAAGGTATTACTAAAGTTAAAACTCTCGCAATAGAATCAAATCTAAGAAATACCAGAGTGGTCATATAGAATATAAAAGCAATATTCATATTAGTTACATAGGGATTTCGTTTCTTAAATCTACGCTTTCTTCTCATTACAACATTCCAATTTACTAAAATAGTAGCTGTGTCACAGTAAGTAAGGCTCCGTTCGGAGTGATATGTATTCCATCCTTTGTGCGAACTGTTGTCCCATCTATGACATCCTTGTATGTTTCACCAAGAACCGTTCGTGTATCTACGGTGGTGATCCCCTCTATCTGCGAAGCCGTCATTATGGCTTGCCGAGTGTTATCTAATAGTCTGTTTTTGGCGGGGTCTTTAAGGGTTGGAGGAAGTAACCAGATCACATTTTGGTTTCTGGCTTTTATGGTTTGGATAAAATGCCGAACTTTAGAGGTGTACTTTTCTTTTTCTGATATTTGAACATGGTCGTTAGTACCGAGAATCACATAAACGGTATCGTATTTTTCAAAACTGAATTGCTCTGCGTATCTCTGCCAATCAAGGATCTTCTTTGTGGATAATCCGCTACCTACTTTGTATCGAGCATCAACAGCTTGGATTGTGCTGTACCCTTTAGCTATCTCATAGGTAAGTGAATCTCCTATAAAAACAGGTTTGCTGTATGACATAGAAGAAAATAAAAGGGAGCTGATTACTGAGATTTTATAAATATTCATTGCAACCCATATCAGTTATAAGCCAAATCTCACTACTTTGACTTGTGTTCTTTTTAAGCAATATCGAGCATGGTATAGATGCCATATCAATTTTTATTAATGTGTTGCCACTCCCCTTCACCTCATAGAGTTGCTTTATTTCGTTGGATTCAAGACCAGTAATCTCTCTTGCCAGTACATAGGTATCAGCTACTCTGTCGAAGCCACCAGAACTGACATGCTTATCTTGTGCGGCTTGCGTCACAAGATGCTCGTGTGTAGTGATCGCCCCTGTGGTAGAACCACAAGAGGACAAGAAAAAGCAAACTAATGCGATACAGCTTCTATTTATCCCCATCATTCCCCTCTGCCGTTTGAGCTTCAGAAATTACTTTTAAGCTATTCTCCCCTATATCAAAATCTCTTTTCATAAACTCAAGTGTAAAAGCCGTGGCTAAATACCGGCTTATCAAAAGTTCCTTTTTAACAAGCCCTCGCAAATGCCGTGGAGTTCCAACCGCATTTTCAAAAAACCGAGAATCCCATGAGTGATCCCTGTTATCGCCAAGAACAAAAACATATCCATCAGGGATTACCCATTGTGTATAAATTGGCTTAACGAATGGTTTACGGTTATCAATGACGTACTCATATTGTTGCGCATTACGTTCCTGAAGCGCCTGATAGGTACTCGTATGGTCATTATGAAGGTTTAGCTGCCCGATCATCCTTCCGTTGATCTGGACCGACTTATCATCGGTATAAGTGACAGTATCGCCAGCCAATCCGATAATGCGTTTTACATAAATGAATGAAGGGAATGCAGGAGCTCGGAAAATCACGATATCCCCACGCATCAATTGCTCTTTTTGCGCATCAACCGGCTTTGCAAAAATGAGATCACCAGCTTTCAATGTCGGTGCCATAGAGGATGTAGGGATAATGTAATAGTCCAATAGGTAGGATTTAACGGACCATACAATAAGTGAAATTATTACCAAACTGACAGTATAAAAACTAGGCTTACGTTTACGATATACGAGGTAAAGAATTCGTAGGATAAGTGCAATAATAAGGGTACTTATGAAGTTCATGACCTTCAGCCTTCAGAAATCAAAAAGGCAATGTACCCGTTATGTAGTATCTTTTTTCTTAGTAAACAGTCATAAAAGTATCACTTTCTATTTTGGTGGTGCATGGTTATGGCTCTCAAATATCCATAAAACCATAACATATTAAAGTGGCTACTTATTTTTAAAGGCAAAAAATAACATATAGTGTCACTGGAAAAAACAAGATGTCCTATCTTATTATTAACTGTTTTAAAGCTGATTGAATCAATATGATTTTTAGAGTGTTCAAAATAGATACGATAGCAATATACATAAATTGTAAGAAGAAAGAATGATGCGAATACCTTAGATAATTCAATTAACGGAATTGATTCAACAAAATCACCTACTAATGCAATTAAAGCAGTTAATATTAATACTGAAATATCAATTATATTTCTTTTTCGAATTAACATATATGCTGGATATACACAAATGACGGTTAAAAAAATGATCCAAATGAATGTAGTGTATTTATTCTTCATTAGACCACCATTCAGGAGCTGCTAATGAATCCTCTGAAACTTTCCAACCAAAGTTAATCAACATTTTCTTTATATTATAAGGTTTATCCATAAAATAACTCATGTGGATTTTATTGTTCCTTGTGAGCTGCCCTGCCCTAACTGAAGTAATACCAATGTAGGTTGTTAAATCTGACAGTGTATACCCCAAATACGTGACATCTGACAATTCGTCGATGCTCTTATTTTCATGAATAGTGTTTAGGATACCCTCTAATTCAGTTTTAACAAACATATACAATTGTCTGCTGTCACTACCGGTTATTTCTTTCCTTTCATCGTAGTGGCTATTATGAACATTCTCATTATCTTTGTTATTTTCAAGCCACCAATTAGGCGCAGATAAATTATTGTTGGTAACAACCCATCCATGATTAATAAGAACAAGCGCATTATTAAATGTATACTTTGAAAGTTTCAATTCATTAACTTCAGACAAAAAGATTGCTTGTTTATCAATGCATTCTAAAATACCAAGATCTATTAACATTGCGGTAATAGATGATTGATTTCTATGTATTTTATCTGCGATTGAGCTTAGGTTCATCTTGTTTTGTATCATGGAGATAACTGTATGAATTTCTTCATTAACCCATACTGTTTCATTACGATTCAAATCGTTAGTGTTGCTCATAGGGAATTGATCATTACTTACCCACCACTTGGGGGCTTTAAGAGATTCCTCCCTGTTTGATAACTCATATATCCAACCAAGTTCTAATAATTTAGGAATAAATGATGAATGAGGAATGAGGTGATTTAAATTAGTATTCCTAGCCGTAGATATCTTATTATCCTTATAGTTTATTTCACACAACCCCATGTTCAATAATTTTGAGAGGACATCATTTACACTACGTCCGGTAAATCTGCATATCTTTTCGATGAAAAACGGCTCATTAATGGTTCCGAATAGTTTTGTTATTTCAGATAATGTCCATACCGTTAGATTTCGCATGTTTATTTCACTTGATGTAATTAAAATGGGAATAAACCGTAATTTTCACAGCCTAGTTCTTCTCTTGATTCTGTTGATATAATAATTTGTTTCAATTCGCTCAATAATTTTAATTGTTCAGTAATTACGTTCCTGTTTTCATTGTCAATAATATTTGTATTTGCAATTTCTTCAAATGCATCTTTCATATTGAAAATACTCATTCTTTCGATATCCACACAAGTATTAGATGCTAGATAATTAATTAACCAATTTAATTTTACTAATTTATAACAGTAAATAACACAAGTATGACCCACTCCAAATTCACCAGATAAAACATTTCTAGCGTGAAACACTAGTTCTTCATATACTTTTAGAAATGCTAAACTTTGTGACGTTGCGCGGTGATTCGTTAATAGTTCATTTACTTTTTCAATATTCGAGGATAGATCATTTTCTTCAGGGAATGTGATTGTCACTGATTCTTGTTGCTGCCATTTTTGATTTTTATTATTAAGGTGTATTTCCACATACTTTTGTAACCATATGTATTTAGTTTCATTTGATGGTATGGATGTGTAAAATATAAAAAAAGGAACGTTAAATAATAATGCGTATTTTATTGTTTTAACAGGAAAACTTAGTTTTACAGTTTCATCAAATGAACTGACAGTTCCTTTAGATTGTACAAAAAAACAATCACCCGTTGGATTACTGTTTTCAAATATTTCAATCATGAAGTCTGTCCCATAGTCACGTTCATCAATTGAACGTAACACCCACTTATCGCTAGGTATCTGGTTATTAACAATTTTTTTTGCTTCTGTTTCGGTAATGTGCGTTTCAGATCTCATTTTTCCATCCTATCATTAGTATATAAGATTCCTTGCAGCAGCTTCTAAGCGTGTTACACCTCGTTTGTCATACCGCTGTGTGGTTGCTACGCTACTGTGCCCCATAGCCTCCCTGACAGTTAACAGGTCCTCACCAAGCTCTAACAGTTTTGTTCCATATGTTCGGCGGCAGTCATGGGGTGTAAATGACTCAGAATTTGAATCTTTTACTAATTTTTCAATAATATATCGTAAACCATCTGTGGTTATTCTATCGCATGTTACATCATCATTTTTACGTATACGGGTGAAAATTGCACCGGCATGATCCCCTCTGACGGTTTCTATCCACATGCGAGTACGCCGTACAGTATCATTTGGCATGAAATTTGTTCTTTCTTTATTACCCTTTCCCATGATTTTTACGGCATTATTATCAAAATTGATATCATCAATATCTAATAAAGTAACTTCTGCACGCCGTAAACCACACCCGAGCATTAACGAAACAATCGCAGCATCACGTATCGAAACAGCGGAATTTAGGCTGTCAAGATACTGATAAATCGCAATTATTTCGCTACTACTCAGTGATCTACCTCTGCCAATGCGATTACCACGGATGCGCCTGACGGTGCGAATATCCTGATAGGTATCACTGTCGATGATCCGTGATGCTCTGGCTTCTTCAGCAACGCCTTTAATGGCACTCAGAACCAAGTTGATACTATTTGGGGTCTTTTTCTCCAGTAGCAATTTTTGGAGTACCAACTGGACAGAATCCCGATCCATCATGGACCAATCAAAGGTGAACGGGTCGGTAGACCGAAATAATTTGACCACCGATACAAGGCAGGAGCGCATTGTCTTTTGACTCTGCTTGGAACGCAGCCGTAACAAATAACTGGTCGCTGGATTGTGGGTGTTTTTCGTCATGTTATTGACATCAACAATACTTGTTACACCGTCACGTAATATTAACTCTCCCATCTGTACCCTCTTGGTGTAGAAAATTTGTCTCAAAATAATGGTTGATTCTGGTGCGTCAATCAGCAATACCCGCCAGAAATCAGTAAGGATTTTAAGTTACTACATTAAATACATATTTAACCGAGTAAAGGGTAGCACAGGTCTTTATCATCGAATAGCTAAAATATCGGTATTTGTACGCATTAAAAGGCTTGCAATCTTTAAATTGTTGTATAATGAAATTACGTTGTAAGTTCATAAAACAAATAATGATTTTTACATTACTAATTACCTAAATGTTTAGGAGAGGGATAATGTCAGCGGTAAATGACTTGGGCTTTGGTTTGGTTATGACATTTTGGATCTGTCTAGCATTCGTCATGTTATTAGTTTACATATTCAAATCCGATTTTAATAAGAAAGCCGTGAAAGATGGAAAGCGATATAGCCAGTTAAAGATTTACCGAACCATCGAGCGAGATTACAAAATTCTCTACGTGCTAGGTGATGAAAGTTACAGTATTGAAGTAGATAAGGATTATTACGATGCGGCTATTGATAGATATAATCAGTCGATGAAGTGATATTCTTGTAAACTCTACAATTAATTAAAGAGGTTGTGATGACTTTGAAAAAACTAGAAATGGTAATCAGTCTTGCATTTTCAATAATGATTTTTGTTTTATTTGGTATGTTTCTATTTGAAGGTTCAATTCGATTAAATGGATTTTTCTTTGTTGTATTATATATTCTAGCTGGTGCAAATATCTTTTTTATTACCTATAACCGAAATGGACCAACAAGTAAAATCATTGCTTACTCAGTTGCTTCAATTTTGTTGTTAATTCTGATTTTTGCTTTGATATTCGTTCTTTAAATTTCTACAAGTTCATCATAAGTTACTAAATTTAATGTATTTGTGTTTTTTAGTTTAACTCAGGAATATATTTGCAATTCAGAGAGAGATATACATGATTAAAAAAATCTTTCGGTTTATAATTGGGGACAGATTTATCCAATTGAAAAATATAGATAAAAATGATTTTAATCGAATTTCAGATTTTGAGTCAGTAGAGTGGCGAGTCAGAGTTATCCAAAATGGGGGGATTTATAAAAGGGATTGGCTGAAACGCCTTGATAATGAAAGGAAAGGAATAAAAACAAAACCGAAAATTAAACCTGAAAAGATTAAAATATCAAGGAAAGATTACGAGATAATATCTAAAATCACAGATACAGGATTTGTGTTTTTAAATCTTCAGGCAACGGAAAAAATAGGTAGACTATCTGATGTTGATAGGATTCTGTTAGACCATCTTTCAAATGAAATTAAAATGGAGTTATTAAATTCAAAATTAAGTCTTACTAACCTCGATGAAATTGAATATCTACATTTGGCTGTTTTTTTAGATAATGTGGTAATTCAATAAAATATTTTTCCTTAGCAACTGTTGTTAATTATAGAGTGGTTTGTTTGCTATATTGATAGTAATAACCATTTTTTTGGATAAATTCTTTATTAAGAAAGTAAAAAACATAATTAAAATATAGTATTATAATTTTCAATTAACAGTATGTCTCTTAATAATAATCTGCTAATATCGTCTTGGGTGCTTGAATCATTTTGGTTCGAGCATTGCTAAGAGCCAAAAAGACGAAAGCCCCGAATCAGGAATAACCCTTAATTCGAGGCAGTCTACAAACTTCGCAATTTGATTCTGTCTCCTTTTACTCAAGGAGTCAAGAGAAATGAGCAAATTTGCCCTGATAGGGCTGATTGCTGTGTGCATCACAGTTCTGTGCTTCTCATTGTTAATGCGTGATCGCTTATGTTCACTCAATTTTACAAGCGGAGGCACAGTGGTTCAAGCAACGCTATCTTGTGATAAGTAATGTTGCTCTTGTGGGGGGAAACCCCCACATTTTCTCTTTTACAGATTACGATGGGTTGGTGATACAAGCACCCTTTTTTCGGTTAGCTATGGTTCACTCTTTTTGCTATCAATCATACCACTTTCGTTGAATAGATAGATAAGCCAGTATATTAGATATAATGCTGTTGTAATCATGCCTATATTGATCATCAATAATCCGAATCGAGGTGTATTATTAATATCAAACAGTAAATCATCCCTGATAAAATAGCTAGAGAGTAAAAATACAACTGATATACCAGAATAACCAAATGCCAATTTGAATAGTCTTGATTTCGATTTAGCGAAAATCATTATTAAAATAATTAAAAGCAAAACATAATCATTTACAGAGAAAATAACATCTAAAATAGAACTTAATGATGATATAGCATTATCTAAAGGAGTTTGATTACTTGTTGCTGTGTGTAGTGTTTCGTTTTCCATACATATCTATCCTATTAACGCCTTTGCTTTAGCTTTAATCTCTGCCAGTTCTGATGCCTCCACTTTACCCTTTTTAGTAACCTTACGAGCTCTCCAGTCAACACAAGTAACCTGATCAGCTAATGCGTAGCTGTCTCTTTCGTTCGAGAGCTCGCATTCAAATGGATAGCCTTTGCCTTTAGTTGTACATGGAACGCAAAGTAAGAGTCCAACTTTATTATTATATGCAAATGGACTGAGGACAACAGCAGGACGATGACCGCCCTGCTCATGTCCTTCAACTGGATCAAAGTCTATCCAGATCAAATCGCCAGAATCAGGCACGTATCGAGATACCATTATATTAATTCCTCACCTGCACGAGCTCCGAAGTCTGCTTTCTCATGAATATTTTCCTGTGTGATACCGGCTAACAAGTTATCCAATGAGTATTCTATCGCTTTAACCGGTGTAATGATGATGCGACCTTCTTCTACGGCTATCTCAACCGTATCATCAACACGAAGTGCTGCTTTCTGCATGATTGCAACAGGAAGTCGCACTGACGGGCTATTGCCCCATTTTTTTACTGTAACCTGAGCCATTTATCACCTCATTTGACCTAACTCCGAGTTTCAACAATAGCATCTTCATTTAAATGTATCAACATTGTTGATTGTGAATTGCATTCATTGAATGCAATATTGATTGACAAATGCATTCAATGAATGCAATCTAGACTAAAAGCTATACAACCCTGTTCATTGCCATAATATTAAATTCACTACAAATGACGTCGATAATGACTAACTTAATACAATACACTAGAGATAAACTTGGTTTCACAACCTCTGAATTTGCAAGACAATTGGGTGTTTCAAGAATAACGGTAGATCAATGGGTCCGACAAATAAGGGAACCACCAGCCGTTGCTGTAACAGCAATGAAGCTGTTGCTATTCGTCCACTCCATTGATCAACACCATGAATTAAGAATATTTTTAAACTATATGGACAATCAAATGAATCTTACTATTTTGATAAATGCTGTTAATGAAGCCGATTCTTTATCTGCTTTAGCTTCCGCTTTAAATGAACTGGAAACTTTTATTCGACAATCAGAAAACGAGAATTTAAACAGCATTGATGATGTCTTAAAAAGCTCAGAGCTAAAGTTATTTGGCGGTAATGACCCTGAAATTTTGGGTGCTTATAGTTGGGATGATACTGGTATTTTGTTTTATGAGAATGGTGAATGGTGTATCACTCCTCGTTCTGACTTCAACTGATGGATCATAACCCCTTTGTTGGTTGTTGTATTTCCTCTTTGCACTCATTCCATTGATTACATAGTTTCAATCAAATCCAATCAGAATATACACATATACACATATACACATATACACATAAGTGTATGCGTGTATATGTATCGTAATTTCTGTCATCAGTGAAATCAGTTATGTGTTTATGTGTATTAGCGCATACACACATAAACACAAATACACATTGATTATTTTTTGGCTTACTTAGATAATGAAAAAATCACAAACACACATATGAGGGTTTCCGGTGAAGGTTATTTCTTTTTTAAATCCGAAAGGCGGGTCTGGAAAAACAACAACAGTCATAAACGTTGCCACTGCAATGAAGAAAGCAGGTCATTTGATTGCGGTTGTAGATACAGATCCTCAAATGAGCCTTTCAAACTGGTCTAAAGAAGGGAGCTGTGATTACGATGTTTTCACCGCCGCCAGTGAGAAAGATGTTTATAGCATCCGTAAGGATCTAAATGATTATGATTTTGTCATTGTAGATGGTGCTGGTTCGCTCTCTGTCATTACGTCAGCAGCGGTTATGGTCAGTGATTTAGTTATAATTCCAGTTACGCCAAGTCCACTTGACTTTTCCGCAGCCGGTAGTGTTACATCGGTCCTTGAAGCTCAAGCGTACAGCCGCAAAGTAGAAGCTAGATTTCTGATCACTCGTAAAATTGACCAAACGTCGATGTTGCAAGTTTTAAAAGACAATCTCAAAGATACTGGATTGCCTTCTTTTAAAACAGCCATTTCTCAACGGCAAAGCTATATCAAATCTATTCTAGAAGGTAAGAGTATTTTTGAAACTAATGATGGAAATGCAAAAGGTGAGATTGAAATACTAACCAAAGAAATTTTGAAGATTTTTGAATCATAATGTGTGTTTACACATAAATGCGTATGTGTAATTACACATAAACACAAAAACACATACACACATACGTGTTTTGATATTAAAAGAGATCCTTTATGGCACTTAAAAAAGTAAACGAGTCTGCAAATCCACCGAAGATGAAGTTCGGTGAAAACAGAGATTTAGATAAAATTCTTGAAAAAAGCACAAAAACCAAACGCATAAATGTGGATCTTGACGAAGATACTCAAATTCGATTCAAAGCTGCATGTGTCAAACGAAACACCACAATGAAAGATGTAATATCTGATTATGTTCATCAGTGGCTGAAGGAAAATGAATAGGTAGTGATTTTATAGGGATGATATTTCATCCCTTTTAATTGCACTTTTATCTCAATTTCACCATGTAACATTCAAAACAAAAGTGTCTCTCTCTCAATTATTCGAGCCAATCTGGTAGTTTTGGCAATGGTTGTTTTTTCCACGGCTCTTGCTCTCCAAGATCCCAAACTTCAGTGTTGTATGTCCCTGTTCCACCAAAATCAAGGCTTGGTCGTAACTGCGATATGTAGCAGTATGCGAGAAAGCCGTTCTCTCTCTTGCGTACCAATTCAGTCCAACCGACCGCGTATATATCTTGCAGATATGCTTCCCAAGCAAACAGTACACCTGTATTGCTCCAATGTTCTAACTCAGGATAAAACCTTTTTATTTCCTTTATAAAATCAATCACGTCACTATTGAATTCATTATCTGGACATGGATTGCTCGGGTTTCGTTGGAACGTTTCTTCATTAAAAACAAACATGATCCGGTCCTCTACTCTTACTGGCAGTGTTTTTGCCCTTTATTATTGTACCTGTGATTCAATTTTTCATTTAGATATTAGGCTAATTGGCTATAAAACCTAAAACATTTTATATGTGTAAATACACATTCACACATACGTGTTTATGTGATTAACCCCACACAAAGACACATTAACACATATACACATACGTGTTTATGTGTATAATTAGTTTTGCCATACTTTATATGATTATAATAAGTACCAACACTAGGGTTATAACGCCACATTGTGGCGTTTTTTTTTGAGGATGAGACTGAAGATAAAATATAGAATTTTGATACCAAAAACTTTACATCGGTTACATGCTATTTTCTGGGTTTATGAATGTAGCTGGTAACCATTTCAGGAGGAAATTCTTTCCTTCACCAGTACCTACCCAATACCCATGCCAGTGAGCTCGCCTAATGTGTGGGCGCATAGTCCCTAGTACATGGGTACTTCTCAGGTTTTCATTGAATGCTCGAATACTATCACCTACATTGGCACCGATAATGGTTCTTTTTATTTTTTTAGCCTCAAATAACCGCTCTTTCCCTTTGGTTTTTTTGATGTTTTTATCAGAGACTGTTGGATTTGTGCTGTTCGGTATATCTACAAAATCTTTAATAAAATAGGTTGTTATAGGTATAGCCAACTTAAACAACTCAACATATATATCTCTTAGCTCGCTTTTAATTCGATGGTCTGTGAGTTTTGCAGCATCATTAAATGAGTCAATAATATTATTGTGGTTTAAAGAAATATTGAAGCTGGAGGTGTTCTTGTTTGAAAATAAAAATGTGAATGCAACTGCATCAATTCCATCAAGATCAGTTAAGCTGACCCAAAATCCAATTATAGTGCAACCACATAAATCACCACTTGCTTTAACTATATATTTAAATCCAGTTAAAAACACAGACCATTCTGGTATTCGTTTAAAATACTCAGTCGGTATGTATTCTGGCAATGGTGAATTCATTAATTCACTAGCAAGATCTCTGTCCATTTCATAAACAGACTTTGTATATTTCCATGGGAGTATAGTAGGTACTGATGATGGCGGGATACCCCTATGGTCATAGTTATTCCTAAATAGTTTTATCCAGTCTATATTGCCATAATTATCTAACCCATTTTTTTCTATAAATTCTGTTACTGAAAGATACAACCTAGCGGTTACATCTTTTTGAATCAGACGCCAATTTTCATCGTTCATTAATTTAGTTACACATAAATGCATAACATGGTAAAACGGCATAAATATGTTTTTATTTTTGATGTTGTCAATGGCTTCTTGTTCACAGCTACCTAAATAGTCTTTATATTCTTTATTAAGAAGAACTATTTTTTCAAGGGCTATATTGATAGCTGTCGTGTTATCGTTCATTTACAATCCTTAATCTACCTTTTCTTTAATATGCTATTAGTGTCTGCTGTTGACCATTGGTTCTATTATTAAATTGGATTTTTCAAGCCAATTCATACTATTAGAACAATCCTTCTCATGACCAATGATTGTCAATACCTGTTTATAAGCATCATCATTCAACATGAATTTCAAACTATTCAGATAGCCATATAAAGGGTCCCTAACTATCACATCATCTGCCGTGACTGACTGCGCACATACCTGATAGCGGATATCTTTAATGTTTTGTACAACACTCATACAAGCTGGACAGTTGGCTTTGTATTTCTCTAAATCAGAATATCGCTGTCCTTCAATTCCTTCCATTGCAGAATAACCATTACCCAATGCTGGCACTGCGATCAGTGAAGCTATCAGAATGAAAGGTAAGGATATTGTAAGTTTCATTTTTATTCTTAGTTTAGGTTGTTCTGCTGTTCAGATAGTAGTTGCAACTCAGTCCACACCTCAGTTTCCGAAGCTTTTAAAACCTCATCCAATTGATCTGGTGTCGTTGCTTCTAACACGGCTTGTCGGTTCTCACCTCTTAACTTACCGGACATGATTTGTACACCTGACATGATCATAGAGTGATATAAGTTCTGACGTTCCTTTTCATCTGATGAAAATATGCTATCCAGCATCTCCAGAACCCCGTTATAGCGCATAATTTCACTTTCACTGCACTGTGACGTATTCATTAGGTGTTTGAGCTCGTGTAGCTTCTCACGCGCTTTAAATAGGGCATAGTTTAGAACTGTTTGATCTCGTTTCATTTCAGCCATCACATAATTAGGATTTTGAACGTTACAATTTGAAATTTGGTCTGCCTTAGCCATTCTGCTCTCCAGCATTTGTATTTTTACTATTAGGTAATACTCTAAACACACCTGTCTGGTAATTCATTATTATAGAACAGGAATTATTAGTCGGTTGTAGCCTTGCTTCGATGTAAACAAGTTGTCCTTTCTGACCAAAATTAGCTGCTATTTCTGCTATTTTTCCGTATGCACTAATGTTAAACCAATCTGTAATCGGGTTTCCTTTAGAGTCATGCCGGTTAATTGCAACAGAGAAGTAGGTCATAGCCTCACCGTTACGTTCTGAATACTTCAGATTATCTTTCGGGGACGAACCTAATCTTGCGATCAGTTGGACCTTGTTAAGTAATTCCATAGTTAAGCCTGAATCGCTTCAGTGTTAGATTCGGTTTCGTGCGGTTCGTTCTCATCATCATTAGATGCGGTTGATTCATCATTCGCAAATTTCTGAAGTACATCATTAAGCAGGGTCACAATTGTTACTGGCATTTCGACCGTTACTGTTTCATCATTTTCTTGAATATCAGCAACTTTGTCGTGAATTGTTGTGCGGATTTCACTTAATTGTGAAAACACAGAATGTATTTCTTTTTTTGAAAAAGGTACTTTCTTCGCTGAAGGTACAAATTTCCGCGTAACTTTATTTTTGCCGCTATCAGTTGCCTTTTGCAATCCGGCAATGATCACATCATATGCCTCTTGATTAGTTTCTTCACACTCAAGCAGTATTTCTATAGCTAAATCAGAAGTAATCAGGTTCTTCCTGACAAGATCAGTGATTCTGTAATCTGCTCGGAACAAGCGTAATAATCTGTTGATCGTAACAACACTTGTATTCGTATATCGTGCAACTTCCTTTTTATCCCATCCCATACTAAGTAAACGATGGAAACCATCAGCTTTTTCTAACGGAGCTAAAGGTTTTCCTTCTGAAGATGTCAGCATATTGACGATCTCAAGTTGCTGACTGCCTGAGAACTCCGTGACGTATACGCCCTTAATCGTACATCCTTCTTCCATTGCCATGCGTAGAGCGCAATATCTGTGGTGTCCATCAATAATCTGTAAGCGTGGCAGATTATCAACCGTTATAACTTTCACAACGATAGGTGGAACATAAACACCTGATACATATGAATTCTTGATTCGTCCAGCATGTTCAGTATCAATCTCCCGAAGATTGAAGCCTTCCTGTACGTACAGTAACTCAACGTTAACGCGATAAATATCACCACGCGAACACACCTTTTCCTCAAAGGCATCAGACATTTTGCGTAATGTTGAGATATTGTGCGCTTCAGTATTTTTCTTCAGAGTAGGGTAGGGTAGGTCATTGAGAAGTGCCTTGCTCATATTCGAATTTTGTTGACTGCTATTCGTTGAAATTGCTGCGTTAGTATTCATAGTCCTCGCCTTGTCATTGTGTAACTAGGTATTATTTTTATTCGACGTAAGGCTATCACACAGGATTTTCTATTTTCCTTAGTTACATAAGGAAAACGGCATCATTTCGATTTATGTGCATTGTTATCAATTAGATAAAGGAGCACAACTCCAGAGGGTAAAAGTGTTAAAGATAATCATATCAATGACATATCGCAACAATCATAAATTGATAATGATTGTTTCATTATCTTAATAATGTTCAGAAATATGAATATAATTCTAAACGAAAGACATTCTCAATTTAGGTATACTGGTTGAAGCAATATGCAGGATTGCGGTGAACCCTGCTGAATACGCTGGTGGATTATCGGCAGGTATATAACTGGAATTTGATACTTATGTCAGACTTCATCAATATAAAGCTCAAATACAACATCAACTTTACGATCTATAATATATAACTCTGTATCAGACATCGAGAACTGAAAGCATTTCCTCTAAATCTTTACTACGGGAAGATCTGATATTCTCGTAGTGTATGCCGGTGAAAGCATTTCTCGCTTCATGCGCCAGCTTGTGTCAATTCCCTTTCCAGCGAACCATATTTTGCTAACACCTCGATTATTTATATGGTCCAAGGTTTTCATCAATTGTTCACTTCCTTTGTAAGGTTTACTATCAGAAAATAAATTAAGTTGAGTAACTGATGGATCAGAAAAATCAGTGAGCATGATGCCAGCTTTATGATATTTAACCCCTGATTTCCAGATGGTCTTTAACAGACGCACTGCTGCATTGATTATGTCTCTTGTATCAGCACTTGGATATTCTAACCGTTCAGAATGGTGGTTGTAGTATTGAGTTCCGCTTGCGTAATGGCTGGTTTGGATAAAAACAGAGACAAAGGAACAGACTCGTTTTTCAGCTCGAAGTTTCTCTGCTGCTCTCTCTGAATACTCGCAGATAGCCTGATGCATATGCTCATAGAGCTCAATTTTTTTTCCAAATGAACGTGAACAAATGATTTGCTCTTTAGTTTTTGCTACTTCTTCAAGCTCGATGCAAGATTCACCGTTCAGCTCTCTCACAGTGCGTTCTACAACCACACCGAATGTTTTACGGATCATGGTTGTTTCAGCCCTAGCCAAATCAAGCGCTGTAACTATTCCCATAGCATTTAGCCGGTTACTTATTTTTCTACCCACACCCCATACTTCATTAACAGGCACAAGGGACATGAGCCTTTTCTGACGTGAAGTAGCACTCAAATCGACTACACCGCCTGTTTTGGTCCATGTTTTAGCAGCATGGTTTGCCAGTTTAGCCAGTGTTTTAGTTTGAGCAAAACCAACACCGACCGGTACATGAGCTATCTGCAAAATTCGTTGTTGTATCTTGCGACCGTAATCTTCTAACGGGAAATTTCTAAGCATACCGGTCATATCAAGGAATTGTTCGTCAATACTATATGTTTCTACTCGTGGGGCAAAACCTGATAGTGTGTCCATTACGCGGTTGCTGATGTCAGCATAAAGAGTGTAATTACTACTAAAAACCTGAATGTCATGCTTTTTGACCAGTGACTGAATCTCAAAGTATAGAGCCCCCATTTTGATCCCAAGCAACTTCACTTCCTTGGAACGTGCAATGACACAACCATCATTGTTCACCGTTACACGTTTTACACCCTAAAATGTTATGAAAAACCTTTCTGAACAAAGCCTGTAGCCTGATTTGTGTAATTCTCACCGATATGAAGCAATAAGTTGAGAATTTTTTAATATGGGGCTCATTAATTCTCAACAATTAAGTGTGGCATAACATTAATGTCTAAAACTTCTCAGTCTCGCATGCCAGATTGGTTCGTAGTCGTCGAGTGGTGATTGTGACAATAAAGATCGAAACTTATGCTTTATCAACATGGCTATCTTAGATAAGTGTGCCAACAAAGTTTGAAACACACTTTTGCCCCCAAACGAGTTGAGTCGTTGTCTGTGGCGAAGTCAAACGCAGACTTTCTCGCCTACAAATTTTCATTCATTTCACTCAAATGTTGTCTTTCGTTGAAAAGCCTAAACGATGGACGGGCATACAGTCATATTGCAATCATAACGAATTTTGTCCCAACTTCGTGCGCGTTTTCACATTTAAAAATAAATAAATATGATTAAAATCAGGTAATTACAAAAAACCTTAGGTTAGATAATAGGTTTGGGAAACGCGCATGCGCGTTTTTCCAGATGGTGAATTTAGCAAAATGCTGATAAGTTCATTACATACAAATAGTTAACTGTGCGCGTTTTCACTGGTCCAACGAGGTAAACGCGCATGCGCACTAATAAAATGTTAACCTCTGAGGAAGAATTGTGAAACTATCACTAATGGTAGCTATATCGAAGAATGGAGTTATCGGGAATGGCCCTGATATTCCATGGAGTGCCAAAGGTGAACAGCTCCTGTTTAAAGCTATTACCTATAACCAATGGCTGTTGGTTGGACGCAAGACTTTTGAATCAATGGGAGCATTACCCAACCGAAAGTATGCGGTCGTAACACGTTCAAGTTTTACATCTGACAATGAGAACGTATTGATCTTTCCATCAATTAAAGATGCTTTAACCAACCTAAAGAAAATAACGGATCATGTCATTGTTTCAGGTGGTGGGGAGATATACAAAAGCCTGATCGATCAAGTAGATACACTACATATATCTACAATAGACATCGAGCCGGAAGGTGATGTTTACTTTCCTGAAATCCCCAGCAATTTTAGGCCAGTTTTTACCCAAGACTTCGCCTCTAACATAAATTATAGTTACCAAATCTGGCAAAAGGGTTAACAAGTGGCAGCAACGGATTCGCAAACCTGTCACGCCTTTTGTACCAAAAGCCGCGCCAGGTTTGCGATCCGCTGTGCCAGGCGTTAGCTGTACAAAAAACCACACTTAAGGAGTAAAAATGTCGTCCACTTCACTATTTAGATTTGTATTAATTGCTGGGTTAATCTTCGCCATCGTTGGGGTTGTCGCTGGCATCAGTCTGTCGGACACCTTACCAACTATTTTGCAAGATTATTTGGCCCAGACGGAAGGTGAGGATATATCTAACGGCGAGGCAATATTCTTTCTGTTGGCTATGCTGGCAGTTTTGTTGTTATTACCAATATCTACCATTGGGTTATGGAAATTCAAGTCTTGGGCGAGAACTCTATACGTAGTTATTACCGTAGCATTTATTCCATTCTACCCAGCAATTGGCCCAGTAGTGATGAACGGCTGGGAGGCTATGTTCAGCGATATCGCTCTCATGTTAGAAGGTATTTTGTTGGCAATGATGTTTTCAGGCGAAGTAAGTCAGAAATTTAGTCCCTCAAAAGTTGCAGCAAGCAGCTAACAAAGCCAGTCAGTGGGACAGCCAAACCGCCGCTTCGCTCTGGTTTGTCTGCCCCTGCTGGCGGCGTTAACCCATAGATATTTTTATCCGAAGCAGACGAGTTAGAGTTAATGCTTTAACTCGAAATTGTCCAGAAACGTGTTTTATAAAATGGCAGTCCAAACACAAAAGAACCAGCCAAATGAACCCCGAAAAGTTTTAATCTTTAATGTAAAAGTTTCAGACATTGGTGTCAGAGTCACGATCTTATTGTCCACCGACATTAAGGCAATAGTTATTGAGAGATCTTCACAACATTTTGTACATTAAGTTGTTCTTGTAATTCATACAGCCTGAACATCAAAGAACTAATTTGTGTTTCTAATTCTTTGTTTATAGTTTTTAGATCATCTCGCTCTTGGCGGTATTGCTCTTTAAGTTTGACTTCTTTCTTCATTCTGGCTTTATGCTTTTCTTTCTCAGTTAGATTCTGCTTGTTTTGTAATAGTTTCGCTTTGACGGGATCGTAATTAGCGTTAAACGACTCAATGGCTGGGTTTGCTTCATTTTCAATAAAATCTTTAAATTTGTGTATGTAACTGTTACCAAGTCCAGCTTCGTTATTTATTTTATTAAGGGTTAATTTACCTGAAGGTGAAACATTTTGTGGCTTGCCCGAAATTAGGCGTTCTAAAGCTGCTCGCAATCTCGCTAATGCTTTTCCTGATTTTCTCATATTAACCTCTACTGGTTGCGATTATGCCTTTGATATTATCCTCAAAGGCTGTGACTTTAATTCCATGGTTGATAATCAATGACTCATTTATTTTTATCTTTTGCTTAACTCCGATAAGTATACTTTTCATCATAGGGTCGCCATTATTCAAATCTCGAAATGTATTTATTAGCCGCTTATTTTGACGTTGAGTTCTTTTGGCCTCCTTGTCTGTGATTATCTGATGTTCGCATGGTTTAATTTCAGCGGAGAACTCGCCAATACCACACACTCTACTGCAAGACGAATTAGTGCAGTATCCGCCTGTAGGTAGCTTGACAATAGAAAGCGTGCCATTGCGAACTAGGGACTCAATTTCAGTCCGCGTCATATATACCTTGTCTCCAGAGCGTAGTTTTTCAAACTTATCCTTGGCTATTCGTTCTCCACCTAGCCCACTTAGCGTTTCTGAATCGTTGTATATTTCATCAAACATATCGACTGCAATGTTAACCCCTTCTTCATGCAATAGTTGGATTAAGTCAGAGTCTAACAAGACATCTTCGAAGTACTGAAGTTGGGCGTTTTTGCCGTAATATTCGGGGTTCGAGGTTCAATCGTGTAAAAAACCACGTTAAGGCAATAATTCATTGTTTGAATTGAAATTTAATGGCCTCAACTCTCCCTTCAGAATATTTTCCGGCAGCGTGAACGTATAATGTCCCAGCATGTTGATATGACCGTACATCAGTGGCGACAGGCGTGAGATATGCTCGTCTTCCGGGATCTCACCAGCGCTGCGCAAATGTGATAGCGCTTCCTGCATATAAAGCGTGTTCCACAATACAACTGCGTTAGTGACAAGCCCCAGCGCACCCAGTTGATCCTCCTGCCCCTCACGGTAACGTTTTCTAATCTCACCACGTTGGCCGTAACAGATCGCCCTTGCCACGGCGTGACGGCCTTCTCCCCGGTTAAGCTGAGTCAGTATCCTGCGACGATATTCTTCATCATCAATGTAGTTGAGGAGGTACAGCGTCTTGTTGACCCGTCCCACCTCCATAATCGCCTGCGCCAGCCCTGACGGACGGGAACTTTTTAAAAGCGAGCCCACAAGTTCTGAGGCGTGGACTGTACCCAGCTTCAGAGAACCGGAAACCCTCATCATTTCATCCCATTGGGTTTCTATCTTTGACAGTTCAACGCATCCCCGCGCCAGCTCATCCAGTACCCCGTAGTTCGCATTTTTATCTGCACGCCAAAATACCGCCTCACCGGCATCTGCCAGGCGGGGCGAAAACTGGTAGCCCAGCAGCCAGAACAGGCCAAAGATAATGTCGCTGGACCCTCCAGTGTCCGTCATAATCTCCACCGGATTCAGCCCCGTCTGCTGCTCCAGAAGCCCTTCCAGCACAAAGATAGAGTCACGCAACGTACCGGGGATAACGATGCCGTGAAAGCCGGAATACTGGGGGTCGCCTCAGAAAACGGAATCTATGGTCACTCCCGTTTTTGCAACACCGATTTTGACGACAAGTTGGCTTGCTTGAATCTATCCGGCGTCTGAATGGGATTTTATTCCCGCGCCTTGATGAGTTCCGCGCCTGATGAACCTCCAGAAAATATACGGCTTCAATGAGCCTTTCCGTTTTACAGGTTCCTCAACAGGCCGGTGGGCCGTTAGTATCATCAATATCAGTATTCGCAAAACCAGATCAGTAATTCTTTAAACCGGTGTATTTCTGCCGTTATGCTACATAAGTTTGCTGTCGTGCCGTTAGGGCCCAGGCTATTCTGGCCAGCTTGTTTGCCAGAGCACAAGTGACGACAAAGTTGCTTTTCCGGCACAGTAAATCCCTGACCCAATCGGCCAATTTGCCAGACTGGTGTTCCAGTTTTTGTATGAATACCCTGGCACATTGAACCAACAAAGTTCGGATCTTTTTATTACCTCGCTTACTAATTCCCAGCAATGTCGTCCTACCTCCCGTGCTGTACTGCCGAGGTACAAGCCCTGTTGCCGCCGCAAAGTCACGGCTGCTGGCGTACTGCTTCCCGTCGCCAATCTCAGTTGAAATAGTACTCGCTGTCAGTGTTCCGACGCAGGGAATGCTCAGCAAGCGCTGTCCAACCTCATCTTCGTCCAACTTTCGTTTCAACTGGGATTCCAAATCTTTAATCTGCTCAACAAGATAGTGATAATGCTGTTGTAATTTCAGCAATAACTGGCTGAGGTAAAGAGGCAAACTATTATCCTCAAGAATGGTACTCAGTCGGCTAATAACGGCAGCTCCTCGGGGAACGCTAATGCCAAATTCCAGCAGAAAAGCATGCATTTGATTGGTTGTTTTTACCTTATCCTGAACCAGGGATTCACGGACACGATGCAGAGCCCGCATTGCCTGCTGAGATTCCGTTCTGGGCTGCACAAAACGCATAGACGGACGCGATGCAGCTTCACAAATAGCTTCGGCGTCGACAAAGTCGTTTTTATTGCTTTTAACGAACGGGCGGACAAATTGTGGTGATATCAGCTTTGGGGAATGCCCCAACTCTTCCAACTTGCGTGCCATAAAGTGAGAACCGCCACAGGCTTCCATTGCGATGGTTGTAGCGGGGCATGTCGCCAAAAATTCGATCAACTTTGGCCGGGTAAATTTTTTACGGTAAACAGCCTTCCCGCGACGATCCTGGCAATGAATATGGAAAGAGTTTTTACCCAGATCGATACCAATGAGCGCAATGTTTTCCATGATAGTTCTCCGAATGAAAGCCTGTCCTCAGCATAGTACCGGGAAGGAGGGAGTGACCATCTCATTAAATAAAGGGCACTGTTGCAAATAGTCGGTGGTGATAAACTTATCATCCCCTTTTGCTGATGGAGCTGCACATGAACCCATTCAAAGGCCGGCATTTTCAGCGTGACATCATTCTGTGG
>NZ_JBEEUB010000012.1:0-129497 GCF_040139125.1 Proteus hauseri | reverse complement strand
ATTGGGATTAGCATTAACCAGCCCTGCTAATTGAGAACTAACAGGGCTTATTGCGTTATTAATAACAACGCCTGGTTTACCAATATTAAAAGCGTGAAATTGATTATGAGAAACACCGATATCATTAGGTGTTGTAATATTAATAAGAGGAATAGTATTTTGTTGACTAATCTTTATTGTTTGATTAGATGGAGTAATAATAGAACTCCATGCAGGATGTAATGGGTAAATAGCAATTAAATAAACAATGCTATAACTAATTAAACGCTGTTTTCTAGAGATATTTTTTTCATACATAAAAGCCTCCGGCTTTCAATAATAAAAAAACAGATAAAGATAAATAGCTGTAATTAATTTTTAATGATATTAGCTAAAAAAACATTTTATTTACTAATGGTTTTTTAGAAAAAAATAATATACCTACTATTAATGCACTTACTGGCTATAAAACATACGATATTTCGCACATCACTTAAAATAATATTTTCTATTCTTTATATTAGCCAATTAAATTCAAACCAAATAACATATTATCATCTTATATATTTATACTATTAAACTCACTAATAAACCCATATTTTAAAATATTAATTTTATTATTTCTGATTGATTTATCTATTCAGTGTTTTAGATAATTGCTAAAATTTCATCTCGTTGATTTTTAATGTTTTCTAATACAATTATATTTGTTTATTTTTTTATTAATTAAAAAATTTAAAAAAGTATCTTTTCTAGAATGGCATTTGATTTTTTTCAGTAGCATCAATAAATAATATTTTTATTGTTGAATCTTTGATTGCCATATTGACAATTTTTTATTAACCCGATATTGGTAGATACTTAACTTGCACTTAGCTTACATTAAAAAACTAAGGATAATAATAATGAAATGCTTGCAACTCAAGAACACACAGTTTCGATTAAGTGACACACTTTGCTTACAAATTAGTAAGTTAGCTATTTATAAAGGTGAAAGCTGGGCATTTGTAGGAAGTAATGGCAGTGGAAAAACCGCACTTGCTAATGCGCTATGCCAAGAAGGTATTTTGTTATCTGGTGAGCTAATAAACACCTTTACTCACCCTATTAGCCTTTCGTTTGAAAAACTACAAAAAATGATCGAAGACGAATGGCGACGCAATAATACGGATTTATTAAGTGAAGGCGAGGAAGATACCGGTTTAACCGCTGCTGAAGTGATACAGATGCAAATAAAAGATAACGAGCGTTGTTTATTGTTAGCGAAGCAATTTGGCATTGAATACTTGTTATCAAGACGCTTTAAATATCTTTCTACTGGTGAGTCACGCAAAGTACTGCTTATTCAACTTCTAATGAATCAACCTGATTTATTAATTCTAGATGAGCCATTTGATGGATTAGATGTTGATTCTCGTCGTGCTTTAAATGAACTATTGGCACTATTACATCAACAAAATCTAACAATAGTCCTTATTTTAAATCGCTTTAATGATATTCCAGATTTTATTCAGCATGCAGGTCTATTAATTAATTGCGAATTAGTTGCTCAAGGAGAAAAACAACAAATTCTTTCTGATTCTGTTATTCGGCAATTATCTCACAGTGAAACATTAAAAGATCTCACGCTACCAGTACAAGATTCTCCAGATGCGATCCCTGCATTGCCACCAACACTTTCCCCTATTGTACTTAACGAGGCGATAGTCAGTTATAACGATAAACCTGTTCTTCATCATTTAAGCTGGGAAGTGAAACCACAACAACATTGGCAAATTTTAGGTCCTAATGGCGCAGGTAAATCTACCTTGTTAAGCTTAATAACAGGCGATCATCCTCAGGGTTATAGTAATGATTTAACTTTATTTGGTCGTAAAAGAGGAAGTGGTGAGACCATATGGGAAATTAAGCGACATATTGGTTATGTAAGCAATGCCTTACATCAAAGCTATCGTGTCTCTTCTAGCGTGAAAAATGTAATTATTTCAGGTTTTCATGACTCAATTGGTATTTATCAGGCAATTAGCGATAAACAACTTAAACTTGCTGATGAGTGGCTCACATTAATTGGTTTAACAACACAAGCAAATAGTCCATTTCATTCTCTTTCATGGGGTCAACAACGTTTAATATTGATCGTAAGAGCTTTAGTTAAACACCCAACACTGCTTATTCTTGATGAACCTTTGCAAGGCTTAGATACCACTAATCGCCTATTAGTGCAGCGCTTTATCGATATCATGATCAGCAATAGCAATACTCAGCTTTTATTCGTTAGCCATCATCAAGAAGATGCACCTTTATGTATTACTCACCGACTTAGCTTTATTAAAGATGGTGAAATTTATCGTTATCAGCAAGAAATTTGTTAAATATGAATTTTTGCTGTCATAATCAGGGCAATGATTTAAGGCGTTAAGTGTAAACTTAGATCCTAATTTGGCTTTAGCTTTTGATTTAAAATCCCATGATTTTTCACTTATTTTTTAACCAAAAATGAGTAAGAAATTCATGGTTTTTAGTGGCGTCACTTTCGCCTATTTTTTATACAAAATGGATATTTTGTTTTTTTACGCCGAACCAGCTAGATTAATAGCTTGATCGATTAAGCAAAAGGTGTGACAACTGTGCAATAATTCATCGAACGAACGCTATTTTTGACTTAATCCCCCTTGTTTTGTCACTTATGTTTGGCGTTCTTGTCGATGATCCATATAATGATTGTAAGCTGATTTTAAACTTATATTAAGAAAGTAATTATAGGAGTCTAAACTATGGCAGTAACTAAGCTTGTGCTAGTTCGACACGGTGAAAGTGTATGGAACAAAGAA
Source organism: Proteus hauseri (assembly GCF_040139125.1). Lineage (GTDB taxonomy): Bacteria > Pseudomonadota > Gammaproteobacteria > Enterobacterales > Enterobacteriaceae > Proteus > Proteus hauseri_B. Next base: position 126,687 of record NZ_JBEEUB010000012.1, on the reverse strand, counting down.
AACCGTTTTACAGGCTGGACTGACGTTGAGTTGTCCGAAAAAGGCCGTAATGAAGCGCAAGAAGCAGGTAAACTGCTGAAAGCTGAAGGTTTTGTTTTTGACTACGCATATACTTCTGTGCTGAAACGCGCAATTCACACCCTGTGGAATATTCTTGATCAAGTTGATCAACAATGGCTGCCAGTTGAAAAATGCTGGAAACTGAACGAACGTCATTACGGTGCGTTACAAGGTTTAAATAAAGCTGAAACCGCTGAAAAATATGGTGATGAGCAAGTTAAACAATGGCGTCGTGGTTTTGCAATCACACCACCAGAATTAACTAAAGATGACGAACGTTTCCCAGGTAAAGATCCTCGTTATGCCTCTTTAACTGCGGCTGAACTGCCAGTAACAGAGAGCCTAGCACTGACTATCGACCGTGTTACTCCATACTGGGAAGAAGTTATCAAACCACGCGTAGCATCTGGCGAAAAAGTTATTATTGCTGCTCACGGTAACTCACTGCGTGCTCTAGTTAAATATCTAGACAACATGGGTGAAGATGAAATCCTTGAGCTGAATATCCCAACAGCTGTACCTTTAGTTTACGAATTTGATGAAAATATGAAACCAATCAAACGTTACTACTTAGGTAATGCTGAAGAAATCGCAGCAAAAGCAGCAGCCGTTGCTAACCAAGGTAAAGCGAAATAATTTCGTCTCTTTAACCTTGTATTAAATAAAAAAATGCCACTTTAAAGTGGCATTTTTTATAAATTTAAAATAAGTGTTTTATTATTTATTTCTACGAACAACAACAGCGTCTGCTAATTGGCGTAATAGCGTTTCAGTGTCATTCCAGCCAATACATGCATCAGTGACACTTTTGCCATACACTAAAGGTTCACCGCTTTCTAAAGATTGGCTACCTTCTACTAAATGACTTTCGATCATCACACCAATAAGTGATTTTTCACCACCACTAATTTGCTGGCAGATATCCGCGCCCACTTCCATTTGCTTTTTAAATTGCTTACAGCTGTTAGCGTGGCTGAAATCGACCATAACATTTTGTGGTAAACCTGCTTTCTTCAGCCCTTCTTTTACCGCGGCAACATGTTCTGCACTATAGTTAGGCTCTTTACCACCACGTAAAATAATATGGCAATCACCATTCCCCGCTGTGCGCACTATCGCAGAATGTCCCCATTTGGTCACTGAAAGAAAACAGTGTGGTGAACCAGCGGCATTAATTGCATCTATTGCAACTTTAATTGTGCCATCAGTACCGTTTTTAAATCCAACAGGACAAGAGAGGCCTGAAGATAATTCACGGTGAACTTGGGATTCAGTAGTACGTGCACCAATTGCGCCCCAACTCATTAAATCTGCAACGTACTGTGGCGTTATCATATCTAAAAACTCACCCGCTGTTGGTAAGCCTTTATCATTGATTGTCAGTAAAAGATCACGAGCGATGCGTAAACCTTCATTGATATCAAAGGTACTATCCATATGAGGATCGTTAATTAATCCTTTCCAGCCTACTGTTGTACGTGGTTTTTCAAAGTAAACACGCATAACAATTTCAAGCTTGTCTTTAAGTTCATCTCTAATCACACTTAAACGCTGAGCATACTCTAATGCTGCTTTAGGATCATGAATAGAACAAGGCCCAATCACCACTAATAGGCGATCATCTTTTCCAGCTAAAATCTGATGAATAGCTTCACGGGCATGACGAACTGTAAAGGCAGCATTGTCTGTTGCTGGAAATTTTTCCAATAGCGCAACTGGCGGCAAAAGTTCGTTAATTTGTGTTATTTTAAGGTCATCATTTTGGTAATTCATTCCCGTGTATCCACTCTATGTTGTTTAATTGATGTTATTATGCTTTCTCAATCTAACCATTCATTTTCTATCTGTAAACACTCTTTCTACCGAAAGCACCAATAATTCGCTTATTAAAAAGATAAGCTAAATGGTAATGGCGCATTTAAGCAAAATAATGATTTGAAATTTCAGAAAAGATAAGAATAAAAGCAATGAATGGTAAGGCTGGATAGAAAGATAACTCTACCAGCCTATTTTTATTTTTAGAGGTAAATATTTCGGCGTGATCTTTTTGCCGTTCTCATCCACAAACGAGAACCATTAATAGCAATAGCTAACAGAATAATGTATTCAACCGACATGGCATAAACACCTTGTTTATAGAATATCACTATACTAATTACATTAATAACCGACCAAATTAGCCAGTTTTCTACCAGCTTACGAGTCATTAATATCATTGCTAAAATAGAAAGCACGGTCATGGTTGAATCCCAGAACGGATAAGCGTCAGGCTCAAGCACAGGCGCTGGTAAAGCCGCACCAAAGGTATTGAGGATATCAACAGCAATAACCGCGAGATAACCAAATACCGTATCAATATGCAGTGTTAATGCGGCTATTGCAGCAATCGAGACAATGATTAGAAAAAGACGATGACTCGACTTTAGCCAACGAATTTTTAGCTCTGCTTGTTGGAAATCATTAACACGACTCCATGCATACCAGCCATAGATATTAGCAGCGAAGAAGAAAATTTGAAGTAATAAACTGGCATATAATTGGATTTGAAAGAAAATGATGGCAAATAAGGTGACATTAATTAATCCAAATAGGTAATTAATAATTTTTTCCTGACTTGCAAGCCAAATACATAACAACCCAGCAATGGTTCCCACTGCTTCAATCCAAGAGAGCGCATATCCCTCTTTACCTAATGGGATATTGACTAAAATATTGTTGATACTAAACCAACTCATAACATCCATTTTACAACCCCGCCTAAATAATAGAATAAAAAAATAAAATATGGGTTATTGCGACATCTTTGCAAAGTAGAGAAGATATATTATAAATTCATATTTATAATAGCACTGTGTTTTCAATACTGAACATATTCTTATAAATTTAAAATAAAAACAAACCAATGTTTTACATACTAAACAAATTATTCTGACCAATTTTTAAACGATAACGATATATAAAATAATAAATAACTTTAATTCAGTTTTAATTACTAGAGAGAAATATGGAGCCAACAACACGTTTAATAGATAGCATCCTGTCTTTTGCTTTGCTTGACCCAAGAATTGAGGCTGTTGTATTAACAGGCTCATTAGGTCGTAACAAAAAAATCGATAGCTATTCAGACATCGATATAGAACTTATTGGTCATGGTGCAACTGAACTTGCAAAAGACCAGCATTGGCTAAACCAATTTGGTAATGCGCTCGTTACCCTGCCACTAGAATGTGAAGATCCTGAAGGTAAGCAGTGGCCGATATACTTACACGTTTTAGCTCAAGGTCGAAAAATGGATATTATGATGGCAGAACCTCTGCGTATATCTGCTATGAAAATAGATGGTCTTAGTCCAGTTTACCAGCGAGGCTATCAAGTTTTGCTAGATAAAACAGGTTTATGTGATGAACTTCCTGAAATTAGCACCATAACGCCACCTAAGCTTACAAAAAAGCAAGCTAGTGCTAATGCTCAAGAATTTTGGTTTGAAGCGACACAGGTTGCTGTAGCCATTTTACGCCATGAACTTTGGTGTGCTGAAAATCGCATGGGAGATATGCGAGAGTGGTTAATGAGTCTACTTGAGCAAGTTGCTTTGCAATCTTCAGCTCAAGATGTGTGGTATCAAGGAAAACATTTAAGAGAGTGGCTACCTAAATTCTACTCATTGCGTTCATTAGAGAGCACATTAGCGATGAGCACGCCCTATGAAGCGGCGGCAGCGTTATCCATTTTAATGGCGTTTTTTGCCAATGCATCACAGCGATTTGGTTTACCAATTGATACAGCTACAGCTGCACAAAAACTTATTAGTAATTGGTTTATTGATAATGAGTTTTTGACTGAAAACGAATACCAGCAAATCACCTCAGCGATTATTTGCCACCATGAATTAGCGTTATAAGCTTGCATAAAATTGAGATAGCTTTTTCTGCTTGGAGAAAGCTACTCTTTAACAAGTAGAGAGGAACAAAAGCACTAGCGAGGTCGCAATATAAGTTATGTTTCGTGATTACAGCTTAGTGATTACGGCTTAGTTTTTTACTTTATTTTAAGGCAGGTTTCTGGTGATTAGATTGGGGAAATAACAATTGAAGAGCTGAATGTTGAAATACACAATTTGAAATGGTGGGTCGTGGGCGATTCGAACGCCCGACCAATTGATTAAAAGTCAACTGCTCTACCGACCCATTTCAACAACGACTGAAAGGGACTCGAAAATGGTGGGTCGTGGGCGATTCGAACGCCCGACCAATTGATTAAAAGTCAACTGCTCTACCGACTGAGCTAACGACCCTTTTCGAGTACGCCACATATCTGTGGCAACGGCGGCTAATAATACTGATTTAATGTTTTTGTGCAATGTTTTTTTTCAAAAAAACAATCAACCGCTTAAAAAACAATCATTTAACCCCGAAAATGCAATATTATGCATTACGGGGTCAATAATTAAAGTGTTCCTAGCTGCTTCTGAGCTAACTTAGCTCCAGCGCTATTTGGATATTGCTTCACCACTTGTTGATAAATGGCTTTAGCATTATCCTTTTGCCCTTTCTCTTGCATAATCAGACCAATTTTATAAAAGGCCTCACTTGCTTTTTGAGATTTTGGATAGTTTTTAACAACAATAGCAAAAGTGCTTGCTGCCTGATCCTTATTACCTTTCAGGTAATACATCTGTCCCAACCAAAAATGTGCATTTGATTGATAACTAGACTTTGGATAATTATTGATAAAGTTGTTTAATTCAACAATTGCCTTATCGTAATCTTTTGAATTCAATACGATATCAATTGCTGCATTATAATCTGCTTTTTCATCCCCTGTTGAACCGCTCGTTGCAGCCGCAGGTGTTGAAGAAGCGCTATTATCAGGTTGTGTTGCCTCTGTTGGTGCAGTTGCACTAGAGGTTGTACCACCACCAAGGCTATCTAATTGTTGATAGATATTGCGTTGGCGTTCTACAACTTGATTTAGTTGGTATTGATTTTCCTGAATTTGTCCCCGCAACATATCAATATCACGCTGAGAATCGGCGAGTTGTTGCTGTAATTGGGTCAAAAGCTGGCTGTGAGCATTAGAGAAACGCTCAAGTTGGGTGAGTCGTTCGTCGGTCGAACCAGAACCGATATTACTGATTGGCGCTTGGGCAATAGCGGCTACAGGAGCCGCTACGCCAACCAGTAACAACAGACTCATCAAGAAAGGTCTGAAGTTACTGTTGTTCATGCCGTTCTCTTAGTAATCCAGTACTGCACGACGGTTTTTCGCGTAAGCGGCTTCGTCATGACCCAGTACTGCTGGTTTTTCTTTACCGTAAGAAACGATAGACAGTTGATCAGCAGAAACGCCTTTACCTTGCAGATACATTTTCACTGCGTTTGCACGACGTTCGCCCAGAGCGATATTGTATTCTGGAGTACCACGTTCGTCAGCATGACCTTCTACAGTGATTTTCACTGATGGATTTGAACGCAGGAATGCTGCGTGCGCATCTAACAGGGTAGCGTAGTCTGAGCTAATGTCATATTTATCAAAACCAAAGTAAACGATGTTTTGTTGTTTCAGTTGCTCTAATTGCTGACGTGCTAATTCTTCAGCAGTAGGACCTTGTTCAACAACTGGTACATTGTTAGTATCTGTTTGATCTTCGTTTTTGTTTGAGCTACAAGCTGCAACAGCAACGAGTGGTAATGCTAACATCAACCCTTTAAATACTTTGTTTAATTGCATCTCTATTTGTTCCTTTATTTGTTTGCCATACATAATTCATTCACATAATTCTTATGCATCACATAAACGGAGACCAGGCAGGTGATTTTACCTGTCCATCAGTCGCCGGAAGACGCGCTTTGAAACGTCCATCAGTCGATACTAGCTGCAAAATAGTGCCTAACCCTTGAGTAGAGCTATAAATCACCATTGTGCCGTTAGGCGCGATCCTTGGCGTTTCATCCAGAAACGTATCCGTCAGATATTCTACTGCGTTCGTTTCCAGATCCTGCTTCGCGATATGTTGCCTACCACTTGCAGAACTCACCATAACTAAGAAACTACCATCTGGGCTTACTGCTGGGTTTTGATTCTGTTTCCCTTCCCAAGTAAGACGTTCTGGTGTTCCACCGTTAATATTAACTTTATAAATCTGAGGGTTTCCACCTTGATCTGAAGTATAGACTAAGGTTTGTCCATCTGGCATCCAAGCTGGTTCAGTATTGTTACTTCTACCATTAGTGACTTGGGTCATACTGCCACTAGCCAAATCCATCACATACAGATTTAAGCTACCACTTTTTGACAGTGCAAATGCTAATTTAGAGCCGTCAGGTGAAAATGCTGGTGCGCCATTATGTCTTGGGAAAGACGCAATTTGACGGATTTCACCCGTTGCTAATGTTTGTACCACTAACGCAGATTGACCACTTTCAAAGGTTACATAAGCAAGTTTAGCACCATCTGGTGACCATGCGGGTGACATTAATGGCTGAGATGAACGATAAACGCGATCTTGATTAAATCCATCATAATCAGAAACACGCAGTTCATACGGATATGCACCACCGTTTGTCACAACGACATAGGCAATACGTGTGCGGAATGCACCACGAATACCTGTTAATTTTTCAAAGACTTCATCACTAGCCGTATGTGCTGAATAGCGCAGCCATTTAGCTGGGATTTTATATTCACCTTGCGATAATACAGCGCCTGGTGAACCAGCAACATCAACTAACTGATAACTGACCAAATACTGACCATCAGCAGAAGGTTGAACACGACCAACAACAACAGAGTCGATACCTAAGCTTGTCCAAAGTGCAGGCTGAACTTCTGATGCAGTAACCGGTTGCTGAGGCATACGTGTTACATCAATAGGGTTAAATTTACCACTATTGCGTAAATCAGCTGCAATTATACCAGCAATATTTTCTGGCATTTGACCGTTGCCTTCCCATTTAAAGGGAACAACACCGATAGGGCGCGCAGTATTCACCCCTTGTGTAATTTCAATTCGGACTTCAGCGTTAGCGAGTGCCGTAACGCATAAAATTAAAAGTCCAAAAATAACATTTAATGCCTGCTTCATCATGTCTCCCTTTTATTATTGCGGTTATTACGCAATAACGTACAGAATAGTAACAAACGCTTTTCAACAACACCATACAACGCATCAATAACATCTTAAAATAGCTATAAATTCGCGTATGTTTTCCTACTATCAGAGTGTTTTATGGCTTAAACTCAATTACTGGTGATTTAACCTCTTCGTAAATATCTTTTGGTGGTCTAGGTAATTTAGCTGTATTGGCTGCTCTTAATGCCACTTGGCATAAAGCTGGATCACCGCCTACTGCTTTTGCACTTATCAATAGACCATCAGGTGCAATACTTACTTTCAGCTCACAAGTTTTGCCTTTATATAATTCAGGATCAATAAATTTCTGTTCAATAGCCGCTTTGACTTGGCCTTTATAGCGATCTATACCTTCGCCATTTGCACCTGTACGATTACCGCCACCTTGCCCCATTGCTGAAGCGCCAGCTTGTTTATTATTTCCATCTGAAACTAAACCATCAAGTAAACTATCAACTGCTTTACTTTGTTGTTGAGCAGCGGCTTTTGCTTTCGCTTCTGCTGCCGCTTTTGCTTTAGCTTCTGCTGCGGCTTTTGCTTTAGCATCAGCTTCAGCTTTTGCTTTGGCATCTGCTTCAGCCTTTGCTTTGGCGTCTGCTTCAGCTTTTGCTTTGGCTTCTTCAGCTTTTTGCTTAGCAGCTAATTCTGCTTGTTTTTTTGCTTCTGCTTCAGCTTTCGCTTTAGCATCTGCTTGCTCTTTTAAGATGCGATCTCGCTCTGTTTTTGCTTGAGCTGCCGCTTCTTCTGCAACTTTTTGTTCTTCTTTCGCTTTTGCAGCGGCTGCTGCTGATTCACGACGTTGAGCTTCTGCGGCTTCTTTCGCTTGCAGACGTTCAACTTCTAATGTTTTTAATTTCTCTTGCTCTTTTTGCTGCTGCTGACGCAACTCTTCTTCTTGTTGCTCTGCACGCTCTTTTCGTTCTTGCTCTGCTTTTTGGACGCTGGCTTGTTGTGTTTTTTGCTGGTTATACTGTTGTACCACCGCATTAGGATCGACCATAATAGCATCAACAACTTGGCCGCCTTCTCCACCACCGCCACCTAAATCCCATTTCTGAGTCAATGAACCCCAGATAAGTAATGCGACAGCGAGCAAATGCAAGACGGTAGACAAGATAACTGAACCGCTCAGTTTACTTCGGATTGGTTTCGTCTTCTTTCCCACGCTATTATCCAAACTTATTTCAGCCTATTTACATAGGTTGAGTCATTAAACCAACAGATTTAACACCTGCTTGACGTAACATATTGAGCGCTTTAATTATCTCATCATAAGGAACATCTTTAGCTCCGCCAATAAGAAAGACCACTTTCGGATTTTTTTCCAATTGCTGTTTTGCTTCAGCCATAATCTGTTCTGGTGGCAACAATTCCAATATCTCTTGGTCTACACGGATATTGTACTGCCCTATCCCTGCAACTTCGACAATCACTGGCGGATTATCCGAGGTTGAAACTGTTTGTGTATCTGTTGCCTCAGGAAGGTCAACTTCTACACTCTGCGAGATAATTGGTGCTGTTGCCATAAAAATCAACAAAAGCACAAGTAACACATCAAGCAAAGGAACAATGTTTATTTCTGATTTTATGCCTCGCCGGCTACTGCGACCCCGTGCCATCAGCTCTCTCCTTTTGCGTTAATTATTTCTTTTCTGCAGAGACGAAAGCTTGGCGATGTAAAATCGTCAGGAACTCTTCCATAAAGTTATCGTAACTTTGTTCCAGTTTATTTACACGCTGCGTAAACCGGTTGTAAGCCATAACTGCGGGAATAGCCGCAAATAAACCGATAGCTGTTGCAATCAGTGCTTCCGCAATACCGGGTGCGACCATTTGTAATGTTGCTTGTTTTACACTACCTAAAGCGATAAATGCATGCATAATCCCCCATACAGTACCAAACAAACCAATATATGGGCTGATTGAACCAACGGTACCTAGAAATGGGATATGAGTTTCAAGTGATTCTAATTCACGATTAAAAGAGACTCGCATTGCTCTTGCTGCACCATTAACAACAGCATCGGGTGCATGAACGCTAGCTTGATGTAAACGTGCGAATTCTTTAAATCCAGAATGAAATATCTGTTCAGAGCCTGATAATTCATCGCGTCTTGCTTGGCTATCTTTATATAAACGAGCCAAATCTGTACCTGACCAGAATTTATCTTCAAAATCTACAGCTTCACGATCGGCAGCATTCAGGACTTTAGTCCGTTGAATAATAATCGCCCAAGATGCAATAGAGAACCCAATTAAAAGTAACATGATCAACTTAACTAAAAGCCCTGCTTTTAGAAAGAGATCGAAAACATTCATGTCAGCCACTACTTAAACTCCGCGATAATGGACTTAGGAAGCGCAACTGGCTTCATTTTGGATGAATCTACGCAGACAACTAAAACCTCTGCGCTACATAATAAACAACCATTTTGATTAATAAGCTTTTGAGAAAATGTCATTGATGCACCACGTAATGTGGTAATTTCACTTTCTACTTGCAGAAGCTCATCTAATCGTGCTGGCGCAATATAGTCGATTGATAATTTACGCACAACAAATACAACATGATCATACTCCCGTAAATCATGCTGATGAAAACCTTTTTCTCTGAGTAGTTCTGTTCGGGCACGTTCAAAATATTTTAGATAGCTGGCGTGATAAACAACACCACCCGCATCCGTATCTTCATAATAAACACGAACAGGCCAAAGAAACTGCATAATACTTTCCTTACTTTCCTGAGTTAAGTCCATACACAATAACGCTATAGGTTACTCAACTATACTTAAGAGGTGCCTCTAAGGGAATCATAGTAACGTAAAGAATAGAAAACACAGTTTTCAGCCGCCAATCATAAACTCTTCTTTGCAACACGCAATATGCTTTATGCTCTGAATAGAAAAAATATTTTCATTAGTACAGCATAAAAACACTTGCTAATTAGCAATTAATAGACTAACCCAATAATTAATATTATTTTTAATAGAATAAAAAAACCAGCGAAGTCGCTGGTTTCCTATTCAAATCAATCAATTATTAGCAATTGGAGTCTCATGTAGGTAGTACCATTGCCAATCATCATTATGAGAATTACGTCTCAATAACACCACAGACTGGCGCATAAGAATTTTCTTATTTTCATGATGTATTTCGCGATATCTGACGGTAGCCAAACAATCGGACTGGTAAATTATTTTATAATTGTCTGTTTCTATCTTTAGACTGCCTCTTTTACCTGCATTTTGACTGAACAAAGAGATAACTTCGTCGTAAGTCGCTTCTTTTCCACTAAGACCAACCATCGAAAAGTCTGCTGATAAGTGTGTTTTAATACTATCTAATGCCTCAATGGATAATGGTGATTGAGTAAAAATAGTTTCAATTGCATTATGAAGCGTTTTTACACTTTCTATTATTGCGTCAGTATCAAGATTCATTATGTATTTCCTGAGAAGTAATCTGTTTTTTTAACGTTAACAATAACGTTAATGGTAATATCCCAATAAAAGCGCAACTGATAAACGTTATGCTATAAGCTGCTTGAGACGAATTGAATAAAGAGAGGGTATTAAATAACATAGCGACAACTGTTGCCCCTATGCTGAAAACGACTTGACGATTGATATTCCAAATAACACTTGCTTGAACAAGTTCTTGTGAAACGAAATCATATAATGCCGTTGTTTGCGCTGTATTTGCGCCAATTCCACCACCAATTCCCATAATTAAATAGGCAACAATAAGTAGTGTAATGTCATTAGGCACATTAACTAAAGCTAACAAAGCAATGCCAGTGCTATGTAATAACAGTGCAATAATAAATAAGTATTTCATGCCTAATTTATTATAAAGCACACCACTGGTTACCATTGCAGTAAATGCACCAATGGCATATAGCAGCATAAAAATACCCGTTCCTTGACCAGTAAAACCTAAATGCTGCTGTAAATAAAATATCGCCAAAATATTAACGCCAGTAAAAACGCCAGGAATGCAGTAATAAACAAAGATTGAAAGTGAAAGCTTTCTATTTTTTAATAATTGTAAATTAATAACCGGAGATGAATGACATCGATAATGGCGATAATAAAATATAAAGAATAGGACCGTTAGAATTAAAGCAAACAATGCTAATAGCGGTGAATGATATTCACCATAAGAAGAGAGTGCTAATAATCCAGAAACGATCATTAAGCTAATTAAAATAACACCTTTAATATCTGGTATATTTTTCCCTGTAGGTAACGGCTCTTTTACCCATAGAAAAGCGAGAAATGCGGTAAATAAAGAGAAAGGAATATTGCTATAAAATACCCAACGCCACGATACTACATCAACAATTAATCCCCCTAATGTTGGTGAAATCGCAGGAGCAATAAGCGCAACAGCCATAATCAACGTTGATATTTTGCTTCTTTCATGACCTTGAAAATATTGAAAAGTCAGCGCTTGTCCAATAGGTATTAGTAACCCACCACTCATACCTTGTACAAAGCGCCAAAATATAAGTTCGCCAAAATGGTGAGAATACCCTACCAACGCTACTGATAAACTAAAAAATAGCATTGATGTAACCATCAGTGCCCGAATACCAAAACGTTGAGATAACCAATGGCTTAATGGAATAATAAGCGTTAAACCAAGAATATAACTATTTGACACCCAAGTAACTGAAACGATAGAAACTTGCATATCTTCTGCTATTGCAGGAAGTGCTATCGCTGACATAAAAATATTAATACAGTCGATAAAGAAACCAAGCAGAAAAATAAGCGCAATACGGTAACGATAAGTCATAAGAATCCTCCGCATATAGAATACGAAAGATTGACGAATAGCGTCTATCTGACAAAATAGAACTTATTGTTTAATCAGAGTAAACAATCATGCAAAACCAAATAGATAGGATCCGCTCTTTTATTGCGGTAGTTGATACGGGCTCATTTACTCAAGCTGCAAGATATTTACGCCTAAGTAAATCAATGGTAAGTATTCATATCAAAGCGTTAGAAACAGAACTCGGTGTTTCTTTACTTAATCGTAATACACGCAGATTTACGCTGACTGAAACAGGTGAAATACTTTATCAAGATTTTCGCCAAGTCTTAATGCAATTAGAGCAAACGCTCGATAAAGCGCGTCTTGGTCAACAAGAGTTGCAAGGTTACTTACGATTAAGCTCAACCTCTGAATTTGGTGAATACTATATTTTGCCGCTATTAAATCAATTTATGCAGTTGCACCCTCAACTACAAATTCAGTATATGTTTAATTCATCAATTGATGATTTAATTAACCATAAATTAGACCTTGCTATTCGTTTAGGCACGCTCAAAGACAGTAACTACCGCCATAGAAAGCTCGCTGATTACACAATAAAACTGGTTGCCTCTCCTCTTTTATTGCAAAAATTCTCATTAGAAAATAGCGAAGATTTATCCACACTACCCTATTTAGCAAATAGTAATTTGCGTCATAGTAAACTTAGCCATGATGTTAAGTTAAATGCGCTATTTTCACAGCTGCATCAAAATAGCTTTTTTGAAACCAACACCATTGCTGCATTAAAAAAGATGGCTATTAACCATGCTGGTATGACGATTTTACCGCAATGGTATATTAAAGAGGAACTTGCAAAAGGTGAGCTTATTGCTCTTTTTCCTGAATTACCTCTATTATCACAATCAGTAAATGTTATTTTTCCTTATGGTGAGCATGTACCACGGAAAACACGCTTATTCATTGATTTTTTAAAAGAAAATATTAAATTAGATATATAAATAATAAAGAAGTTTGATAAAAACCGGAGAATAAAAAGAATGGGGGAAAACAATTAAAATACCTTATTTCTTTTTCATTGAGTGATAAGAAATAAGGCATTTCTATTAACTGAAGAAATAATACAACCCTATAATCAGAATAATAATTGCAGGGATTGGATGCAGTAAACATTTTGCAACAACATGTTTAGGATGAAATGCCACCCCAAAAGTTGCACCTGCACATACAGCCCAAATCAATAATATTCCTTGCCAAATAGCCAAAGAGCTTGTATTAGCGGCAAAGCGGCTAGGATCCCACATTACACAGAATGCCATACCCAGTGCCATGATTAAAACAAGAGCCCTAATCGGGCCCTTGTTTAGTAGTTGGTAGCTTTTATCCAACATTATTCTTCACTTTCTGAAGTTTTTTTTGCTTCAGCGTGCTCGTAAGCCAGTCCTGCGATTACCGCAATACTACAAGCGAAGAGTGTGCCGAGAAGCCATGCAAAATACCACATACTCTATGCTCCTTAGTAAAGACTATGATTATTGCCTTCGATAAATTTCTTATCAAGGCGACCATGCATTTTCCAGTAACACCAGATGGTGTACAGCAGAACCAGTGGTACGAAGATAATCGCAACAACAGTCATTACCTGAAGAGTAAACAGGCTAGATGTTGCATCCCACATTGTTAAGCTCACATCTGGGAAAGTGCTTGAAGGCATCACAAATGGGAACATAGTCACGCCACAAGTCAAGATAACACAAGCAATAGTCAGTGAAGTGAACAGGAATGCCCAACCACCTTTATTTGCTTTGGTTGCTACAATCGCCAGTAAAGGAGCAATCAGACCTAATGCAGGCAGTGCCCATAAAGCTGGATATTTGTTGTAGTTTGTCATCCAAGCACCTGCTTCATGAGAAACAGTTTTCAGCAATGGTGATGATGGACCAGCAGTATCAACAGCACTAGTAATAATAAAGCCATCAATACCGTAGATTAACCACACACCTGCTACTGCAAATGCTACGAAAGTGATTAATGAGGTAATGTAAGTTGCTTTACGAGTACGCTCATGCAGCTCACCTGTAGTACGCATCTGAAGATAGCTTGCACCATGTGCAATAATCATCATTAAGCTAATCACACCCGCTAATAAACCATATGGGTTTAATAGACCTAACAGGTTAATGATAGCGTTAGTTGTACCATTGTAAGATACACGTTGCATGCTATCGACTTCTAATGGAACACCTTGTAATAGGTTACCAAAAGCAACACCGATAACTAATGGTGGAACGAAGCTACCAATAAAGATGCCCCAATCCCACATACCACGCCATTTTGGAGATTCTAGTTTAGAACGGTAGTCAAAACCGACTGGACGGAAGAAGAGTGCCGCCAGTACTAAAATCATACCGAAATAGAAACCAGAGAATGCCGCAGCATAAACCATTGGCCATGCAGCAAATAACGCACCACCCGCGGTGATTAACCATACTTGGTTACCATCCCAGTGAGGTGCTACTGAGTTAATCAAAATACGGCGTTCAGTGTCATCTTTTGCGATAACTCGCAATAAAACACCAACACCCATATCAAAACCGTCGGTGACAGCAAAGCCGATCAGTAAGATACCAATCAGTAGCCACCAGACAAACCGCAATACTTCATAATCAAACATAGTGGACTCCTGTGTTACTTACTTTGTGCAGAAGAAGTAGTCTTCTGTTCAAAGTGATAGCGACCCGTCTTCAGGCTACTCGGCCCAAGGCGACCAAATTTGAACATCAGGAACATTTCGGCAACTAAGAACAGAGTATACAGACCACAGATTAGACCCATTGAGACAAGAATATCAGCTTGTGTCAGTGATGAAGTCGCAACTGCTGTAGGTAAGATTTCCCCGATAGCCCACGGTTGACGTCCATATTCTGCGACAAACCAACCTGCTTCAATAGCAATCCAAGGTAATGGAATACTAAACAGGGCAGCACGCAACAACCATTTGTAGTTACCAATGCGGTTTGACAGAACAGTCCAGAAAGAGATTGCTACAATTAATAACATCAGGAAGCCAGAAGCAACCATTAAACGGAATGACCAGAACAGAGGCGCTACATTAGGAATTGTATCTTTTGCAGCCGCTTTAATTTGTTCTTCACTCGCATCAACAACTTGCTCTGTATAACGTTTCAACAGTAATCCATAACCAAGATCTTGTTTCACGTCATTAAATGCTGCACGAACTTGAGGATCTGTGTTACCAGAACGCAGCTCATTCAGTAATGCGTAAGCTTTCATACCATTACGAATGCGCACTTCGTGTTGACTCATTAAGTCATTTAAACCTAATACAGGCGTATCGAAAGAACGCGTTGCGATAATTCCCATTACATAAGGAATTTGTAGAGCAAACGAGTTTTCCATTTTTTCTTGATTAGGGAATGCAATCAGATTAAATGCAGCAGGAGCTGCTTCTGTATGCCATTCACCTTCAATTGCCGCCAGTTTGGTTTTTTGTACGTCACCCATTTCGTAACCAGATTCATCACCTAGAACGATAACAGATAATACAGCTGCAATACCGAAAGTTGCCGCAACTGCAAAAGAACGTTTTGCAAAACCGATATCACGACCTTTAAGTAGGTAGTAAGAGCTGATACCTAATACGAAGAATGCACCAGTACAGTAACCAGCAGCAACAGTGTGAACAAATTTCACCTGAGCAACAGGGTTAAGAACCAGATCAGCAAAGCTCAACATTTCCATTCGCATGGTTTCAAAGTTGAAATCTGCAGCGACTGGGTTTTGCATCCAACCGTTCGCGACAAGGATCCACAGTGCAGAGAAGTTAGAACCGAAGGCAACTAACCACGTTACCATTAAGTGTTGCTTCTTGCTTAAACGATCCCAACCAAAGAAGAACAATCCGACGAAAGTTGATTCTAAGAAGAACGCCATTAAACCTTCGATAGCGAGAGGCGCACCGAAGATATCACCGACGTAATGAGAGAAATATGACCAGTTAGTACCAAATTGGAACTCCATGGTCAACCCAGTTGCGACACCCAGAGCAAAGTTAATACCAAATAACTTACCCCAGAACTTTGTCATATCTTTGTAAACTTGTTTACCAGACAGAACATATATCGTTTCCATGATTGCCAGCATAAACGCCATACCAAGCGTTAATGGTACAAACAGGAAGTGATACATTGCTGTTAAGGCAAACTGTAACCGTGACAGTTCGACAATATCAAACATCTTGACTCCTTGCTCCTAGCAGGAAGACACCGACTTGCGGCAACCCGACTTTATTAAATAATAAAGCCTCATAACTACCAGCAATAAATGCCTCTAAAAACAACAACGAATATTAAAGACCAAAAACACAATACCTTACAAATAGTACGCTTATATTTACATATAATAAATATATTTTGCGTGACCCAGATTTGAATTCTGAGCTTAGGTCAACAATACGACTTTTAAGTTAGTAACAGCATATTTGATCGTGCGCCAATTTAAGCATACTCAGAAATTTTTGCCACAATTAATAACTTGACCTACATCAAAAAAACACTTTAATGTTAACTAGTTGCGAATAATTTACCCAATAGTTAGCATTATGTTAAAGCAATGTTGATTTTGTTTTTGAATTTAATTTACCTCTCTATATTTCCTATAAAAAACTTAACTTTTTATTTTCATAAGCGAGTTAAAAATAAACACATTTAATTATGTTTCACTAATTTTAATATTAAAAACACATTTTTGCAGGTAAAAAATAAATGTTTTAAAAAAATAATCTATTAATTAGTAAGTTAAAATTTACCGTTTTATAATATAGGAAAAATAGGATTAATATAACTATAAGTTTAAATAGCTAAATAGATTCTTATTTTGATAATCAATTTTAAATGTTATCAATAAAATTAGTATTTTCTTTTTTTTCTATCATTATAAAAAATCGCTATTAATCAAGCATAACCTATATTTTAATAAAAAAATAAAAAATGGACATAACAAAATAAAATCAATAAGTTAGATTCATTGAATTATAATAATCAATAAAGTTCGATAATCTATCTGTTATAAAGTAATATTTTTTTAATATTCAAAGTACGATTAATGCCATAAAAATTGCGTTATAGAGAAAATGCAATAAAACATCAGGAAACTAAGAAAAATTCGACTTTAAGTGATGACACAATGAAAATGTGTTTTTTTTCCACTAACTAGCCTCTCGATCTTCCACTCTTATCCATTCATTAATATGTTTCAAAATGAAAAATTGCACTGACATAAAAAGCAATTTTGGGACTGTTCTTAGTTCATAAGTGTAGTTAAAAAATATTAACTTGCTACTAATTACATATTATCGAGTTTAAATTGTATAAAAAAAACACAGAACAAGAAGCAAGTATCCTTAATTTCATTTTCCGTTTACTACAATCTATTTATCAAGGTTATTTTTAACAATTCACCCCAAAAAACACTTTTTATAAGAAAAAATGTACAACAAGAATGATAGAAAAAATACTTTTCAACAATTTAACCGCATAGATCAATTTTTGATAAAATCATTATAAAACATAGTTCTAAAGAGATACATAGATTTACTAGCTATAAAAAAGACAATTTTGCTACGACATAATAGAAATCTAAAAATGCAGACAAAAAAATACCAACCTATATTTAGTAGGCTGGTATTTTAATAGTATCAAACTGAGATTATTAACAGAATTGTTACTTATTTAACAAGTGACTTAATTGCTTCGCCGATATCTGCCAAACTACGAACAGTTTTTACACCGGCAGCTTCTAATGCGGCAAATTTCTCATCAGCAGTACCTTTACCACCCGCGATAATCGCACCAGCATGACCCATACGTTTGCCTTTAGGCGCAGTAACGCCAGCAATGTAACCAACAACGGGTTTAGTAACATGATCTTTGATATAAGCAGCAGCTTCTTCTTCTGCTGTACCACCTATTTCACCAATCATCACAATGGCTTCAGTTTGTGGATCTTCTTGGAATAACTTCAGAATATCAATAAAGTTAGAACCCGCAATTGGGTCGCCACCAATACCAACACAAGTTGATTGACCTAAACCTACATCCGTTGTTTGTTTAACAGCTTCGTAAGTTAGCGTTCCTGAACGAGAGACAATGCCTACTTTACCCGGTAAATGAATGTGTCCTGGCATAATACCAATTTTACATTCACCTGGAGTGATAACTCCTGGGCAGTTAGGACCAATCATTCGCACGCCGGCTTCATCTAATTTTACTTTTACAGTCAGCATATCCAATGTTGGAATACCTTCTGTAATAGTGATAATTAGTTTGATGCCTGCATCGATAGCTTCAAGAATGGAATCTTTACAAAATGGTGCCGGTACATAGATAACAGTCGCTGTTGCGCCAGTTGCTTCTACTGCTTCACGAACGGTATTAAATACAGGTAGACCTAAATGTGTGGTGCCACCTTTACCGGGTGTTACACCGCCAACCATTTTAGTGCCATAAGCAATTGCTTGCTCAGAATGGAATGTTCCTTGGCTACCGGTGAAGCCTTGGCAAATTACTTTGGTATTTTTATCGATTAAAATGGACATTATTTTGCCTCCGCTGCTGCAACAACTTGTTTAGCGGCATCTGTTAGACTTTTAGCGGCGATAATGTTTAATCCGCTATCAGATAATTTTTTGGTGCCTAACTCTGCATTGTTTCCTTCAAGACGTACAACAACTGGAACATTGACGCCCACTTCTTCAACAGCACCAATAATACCGTCTGCGATTAGGTCACAACGAACAATACCGCCAAAAATGTTGACTAATACAGCACTCACATTTTCGTCTGACAAAATAATTTTAAACGCTTCTGTTACACGTTCTTTAGTTGCACCACCACCTACATCGAGGAAGTTTGCTGGCTCACCACCATGAAGTTTAACGATATCCATGGTTCCCATCGCTAAACCTGCACCGTTAACCATACAACCAATATTGCCATCTAACGCAACATAGTTAAGTTCCCACTGCGCTGCTTGTGCTTCACGAGGATCTTCTTGTGATGGATCGTGCATTTCACGCATCTCTGGTTGACGATATAATGCGTTGCTATCTACACCTAATTTACCATCAAGACAGATAAGGTCGTCTTCTTTAGTAATAACCAGTGGGTTAATTTCAATTAGCGCCAGATCACGCTCTAAGAAAATAGTTGCCAGCCCCATAAAAATCTTAGCGAACTGACTAACTTGCTTGCCTTTTAAGCCCA
The DNA here is from genome assembly GCF_040139125.1 of Proteus hauseri. Taxonomy (GTDB): domain Bacteria; phylum Pseudomonadota; class Gammaproteobacteria; order Enterobacterales; family Enterobacteriaceae; genus Proteus; species Proteus hauseri_B. The sequence goes on along the minus strand of NZ_JBEEUB010000012.1, from coordinate 107,430 downwards.
GTTTAAAAGCGAGTTCTCGTCCCTGATAAGGCATAGGACCTGTCAGTGGATCAATTATTGCGCGATGAATCAGCTCTGGTGTCTCTTCGGCAACTTTTTCAATTTCAACGCCACCTTCTGTTGAAGCCATAAAGACAACACGACGGGTAGCACGGTCAATCACGGCTCCAAGATAAAGCTCTTTCGCGATATCTGTTGCTGCTTCAACCAAAATCTGTGTAACGGGTTGGCCGTTAGCATCCGTTTGATAAGTCACCAAACGTTTGCCTAACCATTGTTCAGCAAATGCGCGAATCTCTTCTTTAGATTTAACGACTTTTACGCCGCCCGCTTTACCACGTCCACCCGCGTGAACTTGACATTTCACGACCCAAGGGCCCTGACCAATTTTCGATGCAGCTTCTTCTGCCTCACGCGGTGTGGAGCAGGCGAAACCAGCAGGTGCTGGCAATCCATACCGTGAGAAAAGCTGTTTTGCCTGATACTCGTGTAAATTCATGATGTTCTATCCATAATCTTGTTGAAAGTCGGGCTTTCTTATTTTTTTGACTATAAGCCAGAGAAATCTGACTTCACGAACACACTGTACTTCTTTGATGTTTATGTATGCTGCTTGTGATAGGCAGGAGGAGCATCTCCTGCCTAAAAGCGATATTTATTACCTATACATCAAGTAATAAACGAGCTGGATCTTCTAGCATCTCTTTGACTGTCACTAAGAAACCAACAGATTCACGACCATCGATTAAACGGTGATCGTAAGAAAGCGCTAGATACATCATTGGTAGAATAACAACCTGGCCATCTACTGCCATTGGGCGATCTTTAATAGCATGCATACCCAAAATAGCGCTTTGTGGTGGGTTGATAATTGGTGTTGACATCAATGAGCCAAAAACACCGCCATTAGTAATAGTGAAGTTACCACCCGTTAAATCTTCAACGGTTAACTTACCATCACGGCCTTTAACCGCTAATGCTTTGATATTTTTTTCGATATCCGCCATGCTCATTGCATCTACATCACGTAATACTGGTGTTACCAGACCACGAGGTGTTGATACGGCGATACTGATATCAAAATAGTTGTGATAAACCACATCAGTGCCATCAATAGAAGCATTCACTTCTGGATAACGTTTGAGTGCTTCAACTACGGCTTTAATATAGAAAGACATAAAGCCTAAACGTACACCATGACGTTTTTCAAAAGCTTCACCGTATTGATTACGCAAATCTTTAATTGGCTGCATGTTGATTTCGTTAAATGTAGTCAACATTGCGGTGGTGTTTTTCGCTTCTAATAAACGCTCAGCTACACGCTTACGTAAACGTGTCATAGGGACACGTTTTTCACTGCGGTGCGATAACAGTTCTTGTGGTACCTGAGCCGCTGGTTGTGCTGCTGGCTTATTACTAGAAACATGACCTTCGATATCTTGGCGAGTTAAACGCCCACCCACACCGCTACCTTTAACATCAGCAGGATTAATATCGTGCTCAGCAACTAAACGACGAGCGGTTGGACTTAGTGCATCGTTATTGCCTTTTTCTGCAATGTCTGCACTTTGACGTTGTGCTGGTGTGCTACCTTGAGCAGGTTTAATATCAGCAGGAATACCAGTGCTATCACCAAGACGAATACGACCTAATAACTGACGTGATCCAACAGTTGCACCTTCGTCTTCAAGAATGCTTTCTAATACACCCGCTTCACTTGCAGGGACTTCTAATACAACTTTATCTGTTTCGATTTCAACCAGCACTTCATCGCGTTGAATGCTATCACCAGGTTTTTTATGCCAAGTTGCGACCGATGCGTCAGCAACTGATTCAGGGAGATCCGGAACTAGAATATCTACACTACTCATTTTCTATCCTTATTTATTCAACTTTCAGTGCATCTTCAACCAGAGCTTTTTGTTGCTCCTGATGAACAGAGGTATAGCCAACTGCTGGAGAGGCTGATGCAGGACGTCCTGCATAACGTAATGTTGCGCCTGTAGAGATAGCATCACGGAAGTTATGCTGGCTACAGTACCAAGCACCCTGATTCAGAGGCTCTTCTTGACACCAAACGAAATCTTTTACATGGGCATATGGTGCAAGAATTTGCGCAATATCTTCATGTGGGAATGGATAAAGTTGTTCAATACGAATAATGGCAACGTTGTTTTGCTCATTAGCACGACGCTGTTCTAATAAATCGTAATAAACCTTACCCGAACACATGACAATACGTTTCACATCAGCGGGTTTTAACGCATCCACTTCACCAATAACAGGTAAAAACTTACCGTTTGCTAACTCATCAAGCTCAGAAACCGCTAATGGATGGCGTAACAATGATTTTGGTGACATTACAATTAATGGACGACGCATTCCACGTAATGCTTGGCGACGTAACATATGGTAAACCTGAGCGGGTGTTGATGGCACACAGACCTGCATATTTTGTTCTGCGCACAGTTGCAGATAGCGCTCTAAACGTGCAGAGGAGTGTTCTGGACCTTGACCTTCATAACCATGTGGCAACAGCATCACCAAACCACACATACGACCCCATTTTTGCTCACCAGAGCTAATAAATTGGTCGATAACAACTTGTGCAACGTTAGCAAAGTCACCAAACTGCGCTTCCCAAATAGTCAGTCCACGAGGTTCTGTTGTTGCATAACCGTATTCAAAAGCCAGTACCGCTTCTTCAGTTAATACAGAATCCCAAACATTAAATTGACCTTGCGAATTATGCACATTGGCTAATGGTACATAAACTGAGCCGTTAGTTTGATTATGAATGACCGCATGACGATGGAAGAAAGTACCACGCCCCGCATCTTCGCCTGAAAGGCGAATGGTAATACCTTGGTCAACTAAGGTTGCATAAGCCAGCGTTTCAGCAGCCCCCCAATCGAGTAATTTCTTACCTTCAGCCATGACTGCTCTGTCAGCATAGATTTTCTCAACACGAGATTGCATCACTATCTCAGCAGGAACATTACTCACGCGACGAGCTAAATCTTGTAGGCGTGTTTTCTCTACTTTATGTGGATACGCTTCGTTCCACTCATGATTAAGATACGGTTCCCATGTAAAAGAGTTCAGCCCCATAGGACGATACTCTTCAACAACACAGTCACCACGATCTAATGCATCACGGTAAAGATTCACTAATTCAGTAACATCATTTGCATCAAGTAAACTTTGCTCAACTAATTTATCCGCATAGATTTTACGTGGCGTTGGATGTTTTTTGATTTTTTGGTACATCAAAGGCTGCGTTGCATTTGGCTCATCAGCTTCGTTATGACCATGACGACGATAACAAACTAAATCAATCATCACATCGCGTTTAAAGGTATTACGGAAATCCAATGCTAAACGCGTAACGAATGCAACCGCTTCAGGATCATCTGCATTAACGTGGAAAATTGGAGCCTGAACCATTTTGACAATATCAGTACAATATTGTGTTGAACGGGCATCTTTTGGATTTGATGTGGTGAAACCAACTTGGTTATTGATAACAATACGAACAGTACCACCCACTTCATAACCACGCGCTTGAGACATGTTTAAGGTTTCTTGAACAACCCCTTGTCCTGTCACTGCCGCATCGCCATGAATCGTAATAGGTAGAACCATATTGCTGCGCGCTTCATCTAAACGATCTCGACGAGCACGAACAGAACCAATAACGACAGGGCTAACAATCTCAAGGTGAGATGGGTTAAAGGCTAATGCGAGGTGGACTTGTGCCCCTTCTGTCGCAAAATCTGATGAGAAACCTTGGTGATATTTAACGTCACCTGTTCCTAAATGCTCTTTATGAATACCCGCAAACTCATCAAATAAGTCTGCTGGTTTTTTACCTAAGATGTTAACCAGAACGTTTAAACGTCCACGGTGCGCCATACCAAGAACCACTTCACGTGTATCTTGTTTACCTGCATGGCGAATTAAATCCTTTAACATTGGAACTAATGCATCACCACCTTCTAAAGAGAAGCGTTTTGCACCCGGAAATTTAGCACCTAAATAGCGCTCTAAACCTTCAGCAGCAGTTAGCTCTGTTAAAAAGCGAAGTTTCTCTTCTTTAGTAAATTGTTCTGCAACATTAACTGATTCTAAACGCTGTTGAAGCCAACGTTTTTCTTCTGTATTGGTAATGTGCATATATTCAGCACCAATTGAACCACAATAAATGCGTTTCAGAGCTTCATATAATTCACCTAGTTTCATGGTTTCTTTGCCAATAGCAAAAGATCCCACATTAAACGTTTCTTCAAAGTCTTCTTTCGTTAGATTATGGAAAGCTGGATCTAAATCAGGAACAGATTCTTGTTTCCATAACCCAAGCGGGTCGAGATTCGCATTTTGATGACCACGAAAACGAAAGGCGTTAATGAGCTGCAAAACTTTGACTTGTTTTGAGTCCGTAGCCGGATCACTTACCGAGGTATGATATCGAGTGGATTCTTTAGCGAGGCGTCTGAAGTAGTCGCGGGTTTGAGAATGCGACTGCTCTATGCCTTGACTTGCGGGCAGTTGTTGAAAAATCTCTCTCCAACTTTCGTCAACAGAGTTTGGGTCAGTTAGGTAATCTTCATAGATATCTTCTATGTAAGACTGATTCTCTCCTGCTAGAAATGTCGATTCTAGCCAGTCCTTCATTGCGCCGTTCTGCATTATGATCCCTTAAGCTATACAGCTTTAGTTCGCCGTGGATAACTAATACCGTGATTAAACGGTGTCGATTGCAAGGTTCTCTTATGACCCGCTCTCTCGCAGGTTCTTAAATATGGAGCTTAGCTCTCAAGGAACCTTTAAGCACTGTCTGACAGTGTTTAAAGATGCCTAGTTGTACACACTTATTATTGCAAACGCCTAACTTAGTTTTTCCATTAACCGCCCTAACTATTTTAGGGCGGTTATTATTTTATGCACTACGTTTTAACAACATTGACTTAATGTGACCAATTGCTTTTGTCGGATTAAGTCCTTTAGGACATACGCTGACACAATTCATAATTCCATGACAGCGGAAAACACTGAAAGCATCGTTAAGATCATCAAGACGAGATTCTGTTTCTGTATCACGACTATCAATCAAAAAACGATATGCAGCTAACAGCCCTGCAGGTCCGATAAATTTATCTGGGTTCCACCAGAATGACGGACAAGAAGTTGAACAACACGCACAAAGGATACAATCATAGAGTCCATCAAGCTTTGCACGTTGTTCTGGTGACTGTAAGTTCTCACGAGCAGGAGGATTTTTGTCATCATTCAGTAAATAAGGACGAATCTTCTCATATTGTGTATAGAACTGAGTCATATCTACTATTAAATCACGGATCACGGGTAAACCGGGTAACGGTCTGATCACAATTTTCTTACTTCCTCTGCGTAAAGATGAAATAGGTGTGATACAAGCCAAACCATTTTTACCATTCATGTTCAAACCATCTGAACCACAGACCCCTTCGCGACAAGAACGACGGAACGATAAAGTAGGATCTTTTTCCTTTAGCTGAATTAATGCATCCAATAGCATCATGTCACGCCCTTCAGGTGCTTCTAGGGTGTAATCTTGCATATGCGGTGCATTGTCAACATCGGGGTTGTAACGATAAATCGAAAATTCAAGTTTCATAATTGAGTCTCCGCAACTTCAATAACACCGCTAATTAATATGTACGCACTTTTGGAGGGAAAGCCTCACGCAGTTTCGGCTGCATATTGACTTCACGTCGTGTCATTGTTTCGGTTTGCGGTTGATATAATGTATGGCATAACCAGTTCGCATCATCACGTTCTGGGTAATCGAAACGGCTATGAGCACCACGACTTTCTGTACGATAGTTTGCAGATACCGCTGTGGCATATGCTGTTTCCATCAGGTTATCTAATTCTAAGCACTCAATACGCTGGGTATTAAATTCGCTTGAATTATCATCAAGTCGTGCGTTGTGTAAGCGCTCACGAATGACTTTCAGCTCTTCTAAGCCTTTCGCCATTGCATCACCTTCACGGAATACTGAGAAGTTATGCTGCATACAAGATTGCAGTGCTTTACGAATTTCAACGGGATCTTCACCAGAGCGATTATTTTCCCAGCGATTTAAACGCGTCAATGCGGCTTCAACATCTGAATCGCTCGCTTCACGCATTGTACCTTGTTCCATAAGTGACTCTTTTAAGTGAACCCCCGCAGAGCGACCAAATACCACTAAGTCAAGTAGCGAGTTACCACCTAAACGGTTTGCACCATGAACAGATACACAAGCAATTTCACCAACAGCGAATAAGCCTGGAATAACTTCGTCTTCGCCTTTTTCATTCACTCGAATAGCTTGACCCGTTACTTTTGTTGGAATACCACCCATCATATAGTGACAAGTAGGAATTACCGGAATTGGCTCTTTAATAGGATCAACGTGAGCAAAAGTACGAGAAAGATCAAGAATACCAGGTAAGCGAGACTCCAGAACTTCTTTACCAAGATGATCGAGTTTCAATTTAGCATGAGGCCCCCAAGGACCATCACAACCACGACCTTCACGGATTTCAATCATAATAGAACGTGCAACAACGTCTCGACCGGCAAGGTCTTTGGCATTTGGTGCATAGCGTTCCATAAAGCGTTCGCCGTCTTTATTTAGTAGATATCCACCTTCACCACGGCAACCTTCTGTCACTAACACACCCGCGCCAGCAATACCGGTTGGATGGAATTGCCACATTTCCATATCTTGCAGAGGAACTCCTGCACGAACCGCCATACCAACACCATCACCAGTATTAATATGCGCATTAGTGGTTGATTGATAAATACGACCAGCACCACCTGTAGCCAAAATGGTTGCGCTCGCTTTAAAATAGACAACTTCACCCGTTTCAATGCAAATTGCAGTACAACCAACGATATCGCCATCTTGGTTCTTCACTAAATCCAGTGAATACCATTCAGAAAAAATGGTTGTATGATTTTTTAAATTCTGTTGATAAAGGGTGTGTAATAATGCGTGTCCTGTACGGTCAGCAGCAGCAGCAGTACGTGCAGCTTGTTCACCACCAAAATTTCTAGACTGACCACCAAAAGGACGTTGGTAGATGCGACCATCATCAAGACGAGAAAATGGTAGCCCCATATGTTCTAGCTCTAAAATTGCTTCTGGGCCAGTTTTGCACATGTATTCGATAGCATCTTGGTCACCGATATAATCAGAACCTTTAACGGTATCGTACATATGCCATTCCCAGTTATCTTCATGTGTATTACCTAATGCAACGGTAATACCACCTTGAGCTGAAACAGTATGAGAACGCGTTGGAAAAACTTTAGATATTAGTGCACATGACAGCCCCATTTGGGAAATCTGTAAAGCAGCGCGCATTCCCGCACCACCAGCCCCAATAACGACGGCGTCAAACTCTCTTATTGGCAGATTCATTACACACCCCACACCACAATTGTTCCATAAATAAGATAAACCAACAGCGCAACTACGATAATAAGTTGTAGAGTTAAGCGTAACGCCACTGATTTAATATAATCCGTTAACACTTGCCACATTCCGATCCATGCATGAATAAGAATAGAAAGCAGAGTCAATATGGTGAAAACTTTGGTTAAGGATGAGCTAAAGAACCCACGCCATACTTCATAAGTAATGTCAGTTGTTGCAATAAAACCCAAAAAATAGAGCACATATAAAACAATGATGATGGCAGTGGCACGTAAGAATAACCAATCTTGAATACCAGTACGGCCCAAAGTCGATGAATTACTTACCATACTAATACCCCCGCCAATATTGATAAAATAACAGTAATTACCATTGAAATTGCCGCTGAATTGCGACCAACAATCAATGTTTCATCAATAAAGCCGAAGTCCATCAACATATGACGGATACCACCACAAATATGGTATGCCAATGCTGTTAGGATGCCCCACAAAATAAATTTTGCGAAGAAGCCAGTCATTATTTCAGCTGTTTGCTGAAAACCTTCAGGAGATGAGAGAGAGGTGCCAAGTAACCACAGTAGAATACCAACTGCGACTAACATGATAACCCCAGAGACGCGATGCAAGATCGATGCGATAGCAGGTAGTGGAAACTGTATCGTCTGTAAATCCAGATTGACAGGTCTTTGTTTTTTCACAATTTATGCCCACACAGCTTTTATAATTTTTCCTTCCTCCGGACCTGGATGGAAATCAAACAGCGAATGGGGTACAAAGGCACATTTTAAGTAAAATGTTAATTCCGTCTATTTTACGAAAATTGTGGATTCGTTACGCTGGTTCTCCATACAACAGCGGTTCCGGAGACCTGAGCGCAGTATAAGTCCTTCACAAAATTATTACAATTACCACACAACTAGTGTGCCTGACATTTGCCTCGAACAGTGAGAGGGATCACGATCTCATACATCTGATGCAAAAATGGTTATCATTTTTGACACATGTACAACATTTTAATTACATTTACTGCATAATTTTAATGATTATGTTTTTTTTGTGCGCAAACACGCTTCCAGAAACCGCAAACTTATGTAAAAGTGTTGGCAGTACTAATTCTAAGTGCATTGCATAAAAAAGCACCTAAAAAAACATAACATCAAAAGCTCCGTAACATAAGTGGCACACTATAGACCTAGATTTTTATTGGCATTAAATAAAACTCGCTAGGTATCCTACATCAACTATAGTTTCACTATCGAAGTGCATCTTTATGAAGATAACACTCGACAATGTTAGGAGATTAATAAGCGCTAAGGAGATTATAAATGGCTGATAACAAAGCTAAGCTAACGATAGATGATACATCTGCGGATTTGGACGTTCTCACCCCTACACTCGGTTCCAAAGTCATTGATATTCGTACTCTCGGCTCCAAAGGTTATTACACCTATGATCCCGGCTTTACTTCAACCGCATCTTGTGAGTCAAAAATTACTTTTATCGATGGTGAAAACGGCATATTACTCCACCGTGGTTTTCCTATTGGGCAATTAGCAACGGAATCAACATATTTAGAAGTTTGTTACATTTTGCTTTATGGCGAAGCTCCTACACAAGAGCAATACGACAACTTTAAGAAGACGGTAACTCGCCATACAATGATCCATGAACAAATCACTCGACTGTTCAATGGATTCCGTCGTGACTCTCACCCAATGGCTGTTTTATGTGGTGTGACTGGTGCACTAGCGGCGTTCTATCATGATGCTCTTGATGTTAGTAATCCTGTTCACCGTGATATTACGGCTTATCGCCTGCTCTCTAAAATGCCAACCGTCGCCGCCATGTGTTACAAATACTCTATCGGTCAACCTTTTGTTTATCCGCGTAACGACCTTTCATATGCAGGTAACTTCCTTCATATGATGTTTGCAACACCTTGCGAAGAGTATGTGATTAACCCTGTTCTTGAACGCGCAATGGACAGAATTTTAATCCTGCACGCAGATCACGAACAAAATGCATCAACATCAACTGTACGTACTGCAGGCTCTTCTGGTGCAAACCCATTTGCCTGTATTGCTGCGGGTATCGCCTCTCTTTGGGGACCGGCTCATGGCGGTGCAAACGAAGCATGCTTGCGTATGTTGGAAGAGATTAAAACGGTCGAACACATCCCTGAATTTATTAAACGCGCAAAAGATAAAAATGACTCTTTCCGCTTAATGGGCTTTGGTCACCGCGTTTATAAAAACTATGATCCACGTGCAACAGTAATGCGTGAAACTTGTCACGAAGTGCTGAAAGAGTTAAATCTGAATGACAGCTTGCTTGAAGTGGCAATGGAATTAGAACGTATTGCATTAAACGACCCGTACTTTATTGAGAAAAAACTCTACCCTAACGTAGATTTCTACTCAGGTATTATTCTCAAAGCATTAGGTATTCCATCTAATATGTTTACGGTAATCTTTGCGATAGCACGTACTATTGGTTGGATTGCTCACTGGAATGAAATGCATGAAGATGGGCTGAAAATTGCACGTCCTCGCCAGCTTTATACTGGTTATGATGAACGTGAGTTCCACAGTAATACCAAAAAGAAATAAGTTAATTTAAGATTCGCTTTTTCTCTTGCTAAGCCCCGTTAACTATCGGGGCTTTATGTTTTAAGTCACAAATAAAACAGCACGATTAATTTTTCAAATATTCCTGTGGTGTTTGCCCGGTCATTTTTTTAAAAAAAGTAATAAATGCACTATCACTGGCAAAGCCTAATATTTGGCTAATATCAATATAACGATGATGCATAGCTAATAATTCGATAGCTTTCATTAATCGCCACTGCTGTCGCCACTGCTGATAACTTAATCCTGTCTCTTTATAAAACAAGCGTGTAATCGTTTTTTCGCTGGCACCGACATGTTTTGCCATCTCTTGCAACGGTGGTGGTAATTCATGAAATGATAATTTACTTAATCGCCTATCTTTAGGCATTGATAAGTGATTAGGTTGTCGTTGAGACTGTTTTATTTCATCAAAGAATACCGCCAGCAAATTAGCATAGCGCCCTTCTTCCCACTGAGTTTCAAAATCTGCAATTGTAATTCGTTCTAATACTTCTCTAAGCAGTGGTGAAATGGTTAAAATTTCACTCTCTATAGGAAAATTATCATGATATTTATCAGAGAGATAAACTGAACGATAACCAACAGAGGCATACATTTCTACACGATGCGCTATTTTAGGTGGGATCCATGCTATTCGCATTGGTGGTAATACAGACACCCGATCAGACAATGTTATTCTCATACAGCCAGATTGCGTAAATAACAATTGCCCTCTATCGTGCGAATGAAAACCTGAATCGTGCTTTCCCATTTCTGCTGCAATACCAACGACTGATGCAAGATGCTCTTCTGGCACAAAGTGGTCGTATTGATTAAGCCAAGCCATTACTTGTCCTATTTGGAAAATAATATGTCTTTATGTTTATAACTAGACATTATTTATCTCTGTATTCTGTCATCAAGATTTAACGTTTCAGGATATACAACAGATGAACAGAAAACTCTCTTTATGGTTAGCAATTGCGTTAATGATGTTTCCCCAAATTGCAGAAACCATTTATAGCCCAGCGCTTACTGATATTTCAAACGGCTTTAAGGTTAGTGCAGGTGAAGCTGGACAAACACTTTCGCTCTATTTTTTTGCTTTTGCACTGGGCGTCATTATATGGGGTCGGTTATGTGATGTCATTGGGCGTCGTCCGACTATGCTTGCTGGGCTATTTATTTATGCCATTGCATGTCTTGGTGTATTTATGACGCAAGACTTCTCGGTTTTATTGGGATTACGCATGTTATCCGCATTTGGTGCAGCGGTAGGATCCGTAGGAACACAAACGATTATGCGAGATGTCTATAGTGGCGATGAATTAGCGAAAGTTTTCTCCGTTATGGGTGCAGCTATCGCATTAAGCCCAGCAATTGGCATGTTAAGTGGTTCGTTACTAGTAAACTACGCTGGTTATCAAGGCGTGTTTAGTGGGCTTGCATTGCTTGCGGTTATTTTATTGTTATGGAGCACGTTTGCATTACCAGAAAGCCGCCCTGAAACGATAAAAACCTCTCCATTAGGAGAGACTGCAATAAAAATGCTAGGTGATAAGCAAATTGCCAAAACAGTGTTATTAATTGCCTTTTTTAATATCAGTTTATTTGCTTATTATCAGCTGGCACCTTTTATGTTTGATAAACAAGGCTATAGTGCCAGTACCTTTGGTTATAGCGGTATTGTATTAGCATTAGGTGTTGGTATTGGCTCTTTTATTAATAAAGCGTTATTAAACCGTCAGTGGTCATGTGCACAGTTAGTGTTATTAGCCAGCGTTATCGCGTTAATCAGTGCGATCGGTGTTTATTTATTACGTAATCACATTAGTTTTATTATTCCAATGATGGGGAGTGTTATTGCTTATGGTATTGCTATTCCCAATATACTCGCGACAGCTTTAGCGCAATATAAAGACCGTTTAGGCACCGCGGGTGCATTATTAGGTCTATTCTATTATTTATTTATTGGTGGTGGGCTTGCACTGGCAGGATGGGGACAAGATTTAGCCATAACCCTACTTATTTGCAGTGCGGGTTCATTAATACTCTCTTATTGTGGTCAGTCAAAAAAATAATAAACCTCAGCAGCCTCTTTTAAGAGGCTGTTTTTATGTTATTACCTTAAAGCGCATTAATTTTTCCTATGAATGCCTTATTTTTTTCTTTTTTTTTAAGCCATAATATTCTTATCTAGCGTTGATTAATGGCACTGGGTTTTCGCTTATTATTCGGTGTATTTCTTACTGTTATTTTTTAATCGGTTTTGATAAGTATTAACGCTTATTCCACTCAACAGACAATTCTTAATTTTTTTAAATCCCACAATAAATGCCTTATTTATCACTTCTTCATTTTCAGTCGTTTTTCCTGATATAAGCATCTATATAAAGATAAATTGAATGTTAATAAAGTTAAGCGATATTTTTTAGCGTTTATCTCTATAAATTTCACAAAACATACAGAACACGCTAATACCAACAGCGGATAATCAAATTGTTCGTTTCGCTATTTCATGGTAAAAAAAACTGTTTATCCATACATAGCTTAAGGAACTGGCGTGATAAAAAAAATCTTAGACATTTTTCCTATCTTTGGGAAAAAAGATGTCGCAATAACCGAAAAATACCTTCAGGAATCTCTTGTACTACTCGCTACATTTGATGAAGAATTACCTAAGCGTGCATTAAACTATGTGCTCACTGGTGAAAATCCTGAGGTTCTTTTTGAATTAAATAAGCTGGATGCTTCAACAGCGGCAGTTTACTTTGATAAACCTGGCACTTTAGAGTGGTGGTATGCTCATAGTGTTAATACAGGTAAATACAGCAAAGTTATCACCCAAGGTCTTAATGCTCGACACAAACTTTACTCTAAAGTCGGCGATGGCTTTTCAGCAGAGCAAATTGCACGTTATGGCAAAGTGCTTGCAGCTGCATGTCAAGATATCAATATTAAAGTCACCACAAAAGAAGTACCAACATGGGTGCTTTATCTGTTAATTGATGTGTTTTATAACACTTTTGAGAATGCAAATAAGCTCAACTTAGAGCATAGAAAACATTGGAGTATGGCGTTTATCGCCGATCTGGTGGCGCAAGAAGCGAATATCGCGGGTGAAAATGCGTTATTTGCCGTATTTGATAGAAAAGATATTTCTGAATACTATGCAACAAATCTTAAGCGTATTTATGAGCTATCTGACTTACATGATTACGTACTTGAACACCAAGAATTTGTTCGAACAACTTTAATTGAGAAGTTATCTGCAAATGGCTTAGTTGAGCTTATTAACTACCTTAATAAAAACACCATACTGCGCGATACCTTTGCTGATGTGATTATTTTACTTGCCACCAGCAGCTTAAAAACGGTCAAAAAAGCGGCAGAGCCTATTCTTAATACCTTGCCTGCCGATATCGTTAAAGCAAATTTAACTCATGTTTTACTTAACGGCACACCAAAACAGCGTACACAAGCAGCTGATTTATTTGCTCGCCAAGGTGAAAACCGTGATGTGCTAGAAGAAGCACTAAAGAATGAAATCTCTAAAGCGGTACAAAAAAGTATTGAAAGCGCCCTATTACGTTTTAATGTTATTGATAATGCAAATACCATTGAAGCGATAGAAGCACCTGATTTTACGCCGCTAGAAGATACGCCATTACCAGAAAGTACGCGTGATATTCTGGTTAATAACTATCATGAGATTTTAGAAAAAGCGAAAGAAAACGCAGAGCGTGAAATTGAAGAAAATAAAACCTCAAAACACTCTTATAATTGGGCACAACGCCATTATAAAGATCTGTGCAAACTTGATGACAAACAGTGTCGTGCATTAGTTGATAAATTAAATAGTGGACAAGGTTCTATTCAGTCCAATGAAATTCAAATTATCAAACATAAGAATCGTGTCCAAAATTTACCTGAATACACTTTTTTCCATGCGGTCCGATTAATTACTAATAATCGTCAACATGCAGAACATTTCTCTTCACACTATTTTAATGGCGAAATTCCTGAGCGCTTATTTAGTGATATTGAATTACGTCATATTGAAAACGTACTACAACGATGTAGTTTTAAAAATGCAACACGCGTGACTGCTGCACTGTGTTTAGAATCTTATCAAGATGGATTACGTCGTTTCCGCAAACCAGAACAAGTATGGCCTTTCTTCTCTCAATATTCTGATTTTATTGCAGAAGCACTCAATTTGATGCCAAATCAAAGTGAGCATCGTTATCGTCAGTTTGAAACATCGCAAGCTGTTGATGTTTTGGCTCGATTCCCGACTATTCCATCTCAATTTGTACCGCGTATTATGGAATTAGCGTTAGGTGAAAACAAAACTCACCGTGTTTCTGCACAAAAGTTATTAGAAACACTGCCTAATATTCATTTAAGTGCTCAAGAAGGCTTATCTTCAAGTAAACAAGAGATCCGTGTAACCGCAATAGAATGGCTGGCACGTTTGAATAATCCAGATTCATTGCCTGCTCTTAATGCGTTATTGAAAAAAGAGAAACGTGAAATTGTTCGTGCTTCATTGCTTACTGCGTTAGAACAATTAGGTGTTGATATCTCTAGTTATCTCTCACCAAAAACCCTATTAGCAGAAGCAGAAAAAGGATTAAAAGCCAAGGCACCAGCAAGTTTAGCGTGGTTTAATTTTGATGCTATTCCTGCATTAACATGGCAAAACAAAAAAACGGTTGATCCTGCGATTATTCGTTGGTGGATTATTCTGGCAGTAAAACTAAAAATGCCAGGGGGTAACGCATTACTTCAACGCTATATTGGTCTACTTTCCGCAGAAAGCCAACATAAACTGTCTAGCTTTATTCTGCATACTTTTGTGGCTCAAGATGTTAAAGGTCCAACACTTGAAGAAGCAATGGTAGAAGCTCAACGAGAAGCACCGGGACGCTTAAGTAATTATCAAAACTGGGCTAAACGCTACCCTGAATACTATGCTAAATATACCGACTTCACATTAGAACAAGTGGTTGAAGAGATTAAAAACGAAGTACTGCGTCGTTATTTAGGCTCTGCTATTAGTGATAAAGGGATGCTGGCACTAATTTGTGGTATCGAAGGTCATGTGGCTGTATCTGTATTACGTAACTATATGCGTGATCACTATCAGCGCCGCGCGCAAATTGAAGCGATGATTGATGCTGTTGCTTCAAGTAATGACCCCATTATTATTCAGTTATTACTCTCGCTTTCACGCCGTTATCGCACCGCATCAGTGCAAGAAAAAGCACGTAACCTTGTTACGCTTATTGCAGAGCGTAATGGTTGGAGCGCTGATGAATTAGCTGACAGAACCATTCCAACGGCTGGATTTGATGATACCGGTACTTTAGTACTGGAATATGGCGAGCGTATCTTTACGGCAAAAATGGATGCTAAGCAAAAGTTAGTGCTATTTAATCCAGAAGGAAAAGAAGTTAAAGCGCTTCCAGCAGCACGTAAAAATGATGATGCAGAGCTAATTAAAGAAGCGAAAAAACTCTTCACTTCCAGTAAGAAAGAGCTAAAACAAGTTATTGAGCTGCAAAGCGTGCGTTTATATGAAGCAATGTGCGCACAACGTCAGTGGTTAAGTGCTGATTGGCAAGAATATATTCTCGCTCACCCTATTATGCACAAACTGATTGAACAGCTTGTTTGGCAAGAAGTGAAAGATAATCAAGTCATCAATACATTCCGCCCTTCTGATGATGGTGCATTACTTAATCTTGAAGATGATGAAGTGACTTTATCTGATGATTCATTGATTCAATTAGCGCATGCCGCTTTGGTTGGTGAAGATGAAAGAAAAGCATGGATTGCTCACTTTAAAGATTACAAAGTGAAATTCTTGTTCTCACAAATGGAACATAAAATCCCAGAGTTAGATCTTAAACTCACCGAAATTGAAGATAAAAAAGGTTGGATAACAGATACCTTCACATTGCGCGGAATTTTAACCAAAATGGGTTATCAACGTGGCCCAGCTGAAGATGGTGGTTCGTTCTCTCACTATTATAAGTTCTTCTCTAGCTTAAACTATTACGTCAATATTGGCTTTAGTGGTAGTTATGTGCCAGAAGAGAATATTCCAGCGGTGCTGTTTGATTTAAGTTTTGAGAAAAACCAGCAAGATTACTGGAATCGCAATAATGTTGAGCTAAAAGAAGTACCGCCAATTTTATTAGCAGAAAGCTATGCTGACTACCTAAAAATTGCTGATGCCTGTGCAGGATTTGATCCTGAGTGGGAAAAGAAAACACCTTGGTAAAAATGATATTGGTAAGCAACATATTTGCACATAATTGTTGATATACCGTTGTGTGCAAACAATAGGGATAATTGGGAAAGAATAATGGCTAAAAAAGCACCTGTAGAGCAGCTAGCAATTAGGGAAAGCGCAGAAGTTCGATTTGCTGATGAACTTGAACGTTTAACACAAGCGGATAGCAATAATCCTAAACCACAAGGATGGCTTCGCTCTCCTCGTGCTGTTCGTCAATTTGTTTTAGGTGATGATGCATTAGGCATCACACCTAAGTTTTTTGGCGATGATGCATTAGTTGATCGTGCAATTGTCACGTTATTGGGTAAACAAGGTTTAATGTTAGTTGGTGAACCGGGTACAGCAAAATCGATGTTATCTGAACTTTTTGCTGCAGCAATCAGTGGCGACTCAGGATTAACTATTCAAGGTACAGCGGGTACAACAGAAGACCACATTAAATACTCATGGAACTATGCATTGCTATTAGCGGAAGGTCCAACAGAGCGTGCTTTAGTGGGTTCTCCGTTATATCAAGGCATGTTACAAGGTAAAATTGTTCGCTTTGAAGAGATAACTCGCTGCCCACCTGAGATTCAGGATGTGCTGGTCTCTTTGATGTCTGAAAAACAGCTGATGATCCCTGAAATGGGTGATGGTGCACGTATTAGTGCCAAACCGGGTTTTAACCTTATTGGTACTGCAAACTTACGTGACCGAGGTGTTCATGAGATGTCTGCGGCATTAAAGCGTCGTTTTAACTTTGAAACCGTTAAACCTATTCGTGACCCGGCATTTGAGATCTCTTTAATTCATTCACAACTCGAAAATGAATTAGGTGCTTTAGCCAGTGAAATAACCGTTCCTGCTGATGTCGTAACGCTTTTGGTAACGACATTCCAAGAGTTACGCTCAGGTAATACGCAAGATGGCGGCAATATAAAAACCCCTGATGCAGTAATGTCTACCGCAGAAGCGGTAAATATTGCTTATGCCTGTGCATTAGAAGCGCACTACTTGGGTGATGGTGTTCTCAATGCGGGTGCGATAGCACGTCAGTTAATTGGTGTTGTATTAAAAGACAACGCTGATGATATAAAACGCATGCGTTATTACATGGATAACGTAGCCAGAGAACGTGCTAGAAACAGCAAAGAGTGGAAAGCCTTCTTTGACGCATCAAAAGAGTTTTGGCAATAAGCCTTATAGTTGATTGCTAAGTACTAAAATAGGTTATTTATCAACAAAATGCCGAGTGAGTAAACTCGGCATTTTCACCCAAAAAAGGGATGACAACGGTGACGCTACCTTCAATAACTTTACCTGAAAGACTCGACCAAGCTCGATTGAAATGGACATCATTACAGCAACAGCATCTCTATTTTGCACCAGTACGCCATCATAGCCCAGCGTGTGCATACGGTGTTTTATCACTTATTGATTCAGTAAAACCTGACTATATATTGATAGAAGGTCCTGATACGTTTAACTCACTTATCCCGAGTTTAACCGATAAAAACACCCTTCCTCCTGTCGCTATTATGGGACAAGCAGAATATTTACATAACGATGGTGAACAAGAAGAGAGTGAGAAATCGTTGCACTCGGCATATTTCCCTTTCTGTGAATATTCACCAGAGTGGCAAGCATTGCGTGGTGGATTGCGCGTTAATGCCAAAACACGCTTTATTGATTTACCTTGGGCAGCACAAGTCAATAACGAAGAATATAGCGACTCACAGAGCCGTAGCTTACAAAAAGAGCGCTATTTAGCCCATAGCCAATTTATTGCTCAGTTAGCAAAAAAATGCTACTGCCGTGACCATGATGATGTTTGGGAACATCTGTTTGAGTTACGCACTATTGAAGATATGGCGAATTGGCAATCTCTCTTTTACGACACCTTTGTTTGGTGCGCCCTTGCTCGCCTTGACTATGAACCACAAGTCCTTGAGGCTGAAGGTTCTTCACAACGTGAAGCCCATATGCTGACGCACATTAAAACGATAAAACAACAAGAGCCTAATGCCAAAATTCTTATCGTTACAGGGGGGTTTCATACACTTGCTTTAATTGAAGGTTTGGCAGATCCACAATCGCCGTCATTTGCCATCTCCAGTACAGAACAGAAGCAATTTGGCAAAATGCAGAAAATGGGTGAAAAAGAACAAGCTTGGCTTATTCGTTATAGTTTTGATCGCCTAGATGCCCTTAATGGCTATGGTTCTGGTATGCCATCGCCTGCTTTTTATCAACAAGTTTGGCAAAATGTGATGCAACAACATCACGATAGAATCGAAAATAATGAATGTGCTAAACAACCAACACAAGCTTATCGCAATAAAATGGCTATCGCTTTTTTAAGCCATGTTGCTCAAGCTATTAGAGAAAAACAGTTTGATAATCCACCCAGTTACCTTGCTGTCAAATTAGCCGCAGAACAGAGCTTACGCTTAGCTTTATTAAGAGAACATGCCGGTCCTGGTCGTTACGATTTATTAGATGGGCTACAGAGTGCTTTTATCAAAGGCAGTTTAGATGACAGTCAAAGTGAATTATGGACAGAAATTAAAACCTGCTTTTCCGGTTACTTACTTGGTAAAATCCCCTTAGGCACAGCCACGCCACCTTTAGTGAATGAGGCCTATGAACGCGCTAAAGCCTTTCGTTTTAAGCTTGATGACACCTTAGCAAAAACCACCAAGTGTGATGTTTACCGCAACGCACAACATCGTTTAAGAAGTCGTTTTTTACATTTATTGGCTTTCTTAGAAATTCATTTTGCTCGCCGTATTAATGGACCCGATTTTCTTTCAGGTCATCAGTTAGATTTGCTATTTGAAGAGTGGCAATATGCTTGGACACCAAACGTTGAAGGTGAACTGATTTCATTATCAGAAAAAGGCTCCCAACTTGAAGCCATTGCTCTTTCAAAACTATTAGCAATGGAAAAACAGCTAGAAGAACAAGGTCAAAGCCGTTCGAGCCAAAGCGCTGTTACTTTGTTAATTCAAGCAGCATTAATTGGGCTCCACCAGCGTATTCCTTCACTCTTTAAGCTATTAGATAGCTATATACAACAAGATTTTCGTCTCGATTCATTGACACAGTGTGGTCATAAATTAATCCATTTATGGCGTGGACGCCAATATCTTGATATTAAAGATGACGTTGCTTTAGAAAATCGTCTGCATCAAGTTATTCCTCAAGCCTTTTTCTGCTTAGAACAACTTTCTCAAGGAGATGAGCAACAGCAAGAGATACATCTACAGGCATTGCTCTCTTTACGTGAATTGATTGAATTTATGCCATCATTAAATAATCAGCATGATTATAAAAATGATTTTTATCAGCAACTTAATCGTCTTGATGGACAGTTAGACAATGTGCCTCGACTTAAAGGTGCGGTCGATGCATTACGTTATTTAGGCTCATATATTGATGAAAGCACGCTTGTAGCAGCATTAAACACCACCTTTAGTACAGGAAGTGACCCAGAACAAGCGATTGGCTACTTTGTTGGCATTATGCGAACTGCACCTGAGTTAGTGATCCGCCTTCCATTACTTGTTGATCACCTAAATACCCTATTGCAACAGTGGGATGAAGCACGATTTATTCAGATCCTACCTGATCTGCGCTTTGCTTTTAGCCAACTCAATCCAAAACAAAATGCTGAGCTTGCTCAATATATTGCCAATGATATTGGTCTAGACACACAAGCATTATCACTATGGCAATCAGAGTTTAGTGCTAAACAGATGCTTGAAGCGACAAAACTAAATCAAAAATTACAACAGAGAATAACGGAACAAGGCATGCTTTCTTGGTTTGAAACAAAGAAAACAGATAAAGGAGACAACGCTCATGAGTCAGCATGACGATATGCCTGAAGATAAAATACAACAAGCAAAACGCTGGCGACTCATTTTAGGTCAATACGCAGACGATGCATTAGGGCAAGCCTCCTTTAATGCTGATGACCTTAAAATTGAGCGTACTCTCGATTTTCTTTATCGTCGTGAATACCAAAGACGTGGACTTCGCCAAGAGCGAGGACGTCATGGTTCACTCGATGCTTCTCAACTCACCGCTGTTAACTGGTTAAATCAGGCACGTAAGCTGTTTCCTAATAGCACTTTTGAACGTATGCAATCGCAAGCTATTGAGCGTTATCAAATCAGTAGCTTTCTGAAAGATCCCAATACGTTAAAATCGATGGAACCCACTAAAGCATTAGCCAAAACGCTATTAAGTCTACGTGGCAGAATGAGCGAAGAGACACGAGATGCTGTTAAAACGATTATTCGCAAAGTAGTAGAAGATATTTTACGCCAAATTCGCAATAACTTTCGTCAATCACTGACTGGTCGTAGAAATCGTTTTCGACGCTCTTTAGTACCAAATAGCCGAAATTTTGACTGGCGTGCCACTATTGCCGCCAATTTAAAACATTACGATACCCAAAATCGACGCTTAGTGATTGAAACACCTTATTTCAACTCACGTATGCAACAGCATTTTCCGTGGGATGTTATTCTTTGTGTTGACCAAAGTGCGTCAATGTCGAGTTCTATTATGTATGCCGCAGTGTGTGCCAGTATTTTAGCCTCATTACCTGCCGTTAATGTCTCTTTAATTGTGTTTGATACCCAAGTGGTCGATTTATCACATCTTGCCGATGATCCGGTTGAAGTACTCATGACCGTACAGTTAGGTGGTGGTACAGATATTGCCAGCGCCATGCAATATTGCGAAAAATTGGTTAAAAATCCAAAAAGAACAGTAATTTCTCTTATTAGTGACTTTGAAGAAGGCGGCTCGTTAAACCGCTTACTTGATTGCACACAACGGCTTAATAGCCAACAAGTTAAATTACTAGGACTTGCTGCACTTGATGATGAAGCACAACCTGTCTATGACTCTGCTATTGCGCAAAAATTAGCAGACAGAGGTATGCAGGTTGCCGCATTAACACCAGAACATTTCGCACAATGGCTAGCCGAGGTAATGCAATGAGTTGGCAAACTGTTTATTACCATTACGATGAAGATGCGTTAACTGTATTTGCCAATGCCGGGCTACTACGCCGAGCAAGAAAAGATCTCGATAATGAAAAAGTGACATTAACAGATGCTGATAATGGTCAATTTAGTAGTGATGGGCAACAAGTTACGTTAGATGTCGCAGGTATTCAAAAAGCCAGTTGTGACTGTTCTGCATCAGGTTGTTGTAAACATATTTTAGCCGCCGTTTTATGGTTACAGGCTAACAATACGCAATCTAATCAACCTAGTGAAAATAGTGCTGATAATTTAGAAAATACATATGTTGAAGTCGCAATAGATACTGTTGAATTATCCCCTCTTCTTCCAACATTATTGGCACTAGAATCTGAGTTACTGATTAAAAAAACCGGAAAACCCGCTTGTCGTACCGCAATAAAGTTAATCGAGCAATGGGAACAAAATAGACTGATTGTTGAAGACTTAGGAACGCAACTTAAAATTCAACTACCTGATATTGAAGAACCGGTTATTTTCTTGCAAGGCAGTGGCTACGAGGGAATGCTATCACCTTTTTCTGATCCACAGAAAAAAGCCTTTCATTTAGCCATTGTTGCCAAACTATTTGAACAATATAACCAGCCTTGGCAATGGCCTGATGATTTAGTGGTCGTAAATAGCGCAAAACGACCATTGGTTACAGAAGAGCTTGCTCTTATTGGTACTATTGAGCAGTTTATTGCTGATTTATTGCGCCAAGGGTTATCCCATATTAGTGCCAGTAGCGCAACACAGCTTCATCTACTTAATATGTCAGCACGAGCGGAAGGATTACCACGGTTAGCCTCTTATTTACGTACTCTGAGTACACAAGTAAAACTGTTGGCTGATAGACATTTCACTATGGATGAGAGCAACGTATTGCGTCTACTGGCGCAAATATCCGCTTACTTATTCCAACTCTCACAAGCGACACCAGAACAACTCAAAGAATTAAGAGGACAACTACGTCGTCAATATGATGATAAAAAAGTGAGTTTATCTCTTACTCCTATTGGTGCTAATTGGTGGACAGCGCAAAGTGGTGCCTTAGGTGCTACCTTTACTTTTTGGGATAGTGAAGAGAAGCAGTTATTACAAAGTACCCAAGCGCGACCAAATCAGCTTGATACGCTGTTTAATCGCTATAGTGTCTGGAATAGTTTGTCATTATGGAAGCAGACCGCGGATAAACTCATGCGTCGCCCTTTTTTATTGCAAGAACCGCGTGTTTCGGATGAAGGCAAACTTGCCGCAATAGGTGATAGCTTTGCTCAATCCCAAGCTGATTTTCTTGATATTGCCGATTATAAAAAGTTGCAAACTGAGTTAGGGGTTAATCATTGGCAAGATTTACCTGATTACTTTGCCACTCAAACAGAAGGGTTTCTTTCCCCCCTTGTTTTGCATATTAAAAGCTATAAACCATTAATTTGGTATGAAGTTGAGCAATGTGTTATTTGGGAAGTTTCAGATAATCATGAAAATTCAGCTTTCCTAAGACTTTATTGGGAAGGAACAACACAAAATAACCTTGAAGAGTTACGTTTTCTCACCAAAAAAGAGTTAGATATTGTTGCGGTTACAGTGCAACCTGTTCGACGTGATTTAAATATGGATTTATTGCCAACAACAATTTGGATAAAGAGCGAAAAAGGTATTGAGATGTTTTATCTCGACTTTGACCAATTTCCTCGTAAGAAAAAGCAGTCTGGATTTATAAGTCGTATCCAAGAATATATGGCAAAACGTAAACGACAAACCGCAATGCATCACAGTGAGCCGACATTAGCGCAAAAACTTTGTCGCCCGATTTTATCGGTATTAGAGGCGCAAGCTTGTACTGGTCGAGAGCAACTTTCTGAGATGCAAAAAGAGCAATTGGAAATAGGTAAACAGACCGCTGAAGATTTAGGGTTAACATTGATTGCCAATCAAATAGCACACTATTTGTCGTTAACTTCTCGTGATACCCAAGCATTATTACGACTTATTTGGCTCTGCGATAATCTGCAACAATTACAAACCCCATTACCTATTCAACTAAACGAAGAATAAAATGGGCTAGGTTTATCTCCCTTACTTTATTAGCATATTAAGGGAGATAAACTATCTATTGATAAGCCGATTAAGCTGGATTATCAATATCAACAAAAGTGACATCAAGATGATGAGTTTGAGCAAGCCATTCGCCTAATGCCTTAATACCATAACGCTCTGTGGCGTGATGTCCTGCTGCAAAAAAGTGAACACCCATCTCTCTAGCAATATGAATAGTCTGTTCTGACACTTCACCAGTAACAAAAGCATCAACACCTTGCTCTGCGGCTTCTTGAATAAAGCTTTGCCCGCCACCCGTGCACCAAGCAATAGTACGAATGGTTTCAGGTGCATTATCACCACAATGGAGCACATTACGTTGTAAGGATTTTTCTAACCTATCTTTTAATTCAAGCGGCGTTAACGGCAAATCAAACACACCTTTAGGCAGCAAAGGCATGATTTCACCTTCAATTTTAACGCCCATCTTTAGTGCGAGTTGCGCATTATTACCCAGTATAGGATGTGCATCTAGCGGCAGATGATAACCATAAAGATTAATGTCGTTGCACAGTAATGTTTTTAAACGGTTACGCTTCATTGAGCGAATCACAGTAGGCTCATTTTTCCAAAAATAGCCATGATGAACCAAAATCGCATCTGCATTTAATTTTATCGCTTCATCTAGCAGTGCTTGGCAAGCAGTCACACCTGTTACTATTTTTTGAATATGAGGACGCCCTTCGACTTGTAATCCATTAGGCGCATAGTCCTGAAAATTCTCGATGCTTAGCTTTTCGTTGATAATTAATTCAAGATCACTATTTTTCATATCATTTTTCTCCCTGTTATCACGAGTGCCATTATTTATATAACAATGCAATAAATAGCAATAGATTAATCAGCACTCGTTTAAGTGATGCATTGCTGTTTATTGTAACGTAAAAAGTGGGAATTATTTGACGATGAGAAGAAACAAGTTCGTAGCGCTGAGAAAATGCTTAAGAAGAGGCAAAAATAACGCCTACATTAGTAGGCGCTATTTTAATGTTCTGTTATTTGTGGCTATTTAGTGCCACTTCTGATTTTGCCAGCCAAACTGGTTTATCACTGGTTTTAGACCATACACGATGTATATAGCTATAAAATTGAGCGCGTTTAGGATGGAAAAGCATAACAGGAAATGCCACAACACCTAGCGCAACGGCACCAGAGCGACGGGCTAAAACATGTTTTTTTGTATATTCGTTATAAGCTGGCATAGTGTTCTCCTGCATACAGATTAATTTTATGGTTGAAATTTTACCTCATTTAATGAAACTTTACTACTGATCAGACCACTTAATTTGTGCGAAAAATCACCTTTATTTTGCTTGATATGTAATTAAATTTCAGTTTAGAAACAAAAGTGAAACACTGTAGTCATAATTGATAACATAATTAGATCAGTAATTTTACTTAACCAAGATCGTAATAAATAACGTCAGCTATACAGTATCAAAAAGGGAAAAAATCAAATCAACGAGGAGATATGGGATATTCGAGAATGGGGGTTTTAGTATTAATAACGTAGATCTACTGCTAAATAATGTACAACTGAATAATATATTTAGCAGTGAATAATGAAATATTTATTCAGGAAAATCAAGAAAATCAACATCCATTGAATGATGTACAAGGCGAACAATAAATAAGGCATCATTTTTTGGTAGATAATAAATTGAGTGTTTTTTAAACTCAAATCGTCTCATACCATCACAAACCCACTGACACTCTCGCCCAATCCAAGGAGATCTAGCAAGTAGCTCAAATGTCTGCTTTAAATCATTATGGTATTTTTTTGCCTGAATTACGCCAAATTGTTGGATGGTATAACGTGCAATTTGATAAATATCTTCTTCTGCTAATTCAGAAAGTTTATACATTTAAATCCTTTTCAGCTCTTGCAAAAATATCATCCATGTTATTTTTACTTTCTGGTGAATTCACACCATCTAGTACCATTTTACGAACTATTTGAATCCGTTCCTCTCTGATTTCCATCATACGTAAAGCATCTCTGATTACCTCAGAGGTATTTCCATAACGTCCTGAGCTAATCATTTCACCAACAAAACCATTAAAATGTTCACCCAAAGTTACACTAGTTACTCGAGCCATAAGTCCTTCCTACATTGTATTACTTAGTAATACAACAGTAGCAATAAATTCACTTATTTGCCAATGAATACTATAAAAAAACACCCCAAAATCGAAAGCTAATTTTGGGGTGTCATCAGTAACTAGCGGATTTTATAGCTTAAAATACCTCAGGCTTATTTCTTAACCGCTTTACCATCACCACGTAGTGTCATTGTTAAGCCTTTAAGAAAATACCTTACAATCTGATCACCACAGTTACGGTAGTTTTTATGACCAGGCTTGCGGAAAACAGCGCTTAATTCAGGTTTAGAAACGCGAAAATCGGCACGTTCAAAGATATCAAGCATATCAACATCTTTCAGTTCAAAAGCGACACGTAACTTTTTCAACACAATATTATTCGTTATTCTGGTTTCTACTTCTGGAGCAGGAAAATTATCATCTTTTCCACGACGGAAAAATACTAAGCCATTTAAAAAATGCCCCATCGTGTTGTCGTCACATTCAACATACTCTGGTTCATCATCTTTTTTTAACCAGGCGTTGACTTGCTCTTTGGTTACGGTGAGATCAGCCAATTTGATAATATCAACAACCTGAGCATCACTCAGATCCAGCATGTAACGAACACTACGTAAAACAAAATTATTTATCATTGTATTGATTATCCACTCTATTTTTTATTCTAAATCAACCTCAATGATGGATATCAATGCTGTGATCTAAAAAATATTTAATGATTAAAAAAATACACTCCGCCGATAGGCAGAGTGTATTTAAATTCGTTATCAACGATTCACTTCGATAGTTTATTATGCAATAGATTACTTATTAGCAAAAACGTTATTCACAATTTCTATCGCTTCTTTTTCGATAAGCTCACGATGTTCAGCACCACGGAAGCTTTCACAGTAAATTTTGTAGGCTTCTTCTGTGCCAGAAGGACGTGCCGCAAACCAGCCATAATCGGTCATGACTTTTAAACCACCGATAGACGCGCCATTACCTGATGCATGGGTTAAACGTGCAGTAATCGGATCACCCGCTAGCGTATTTGCAGTAACCATTTCAGGCGATAAGCGAGATAACAACGCTTTTTGCTCATGAGTTGCAGGTGCTTGAATGCGATTATAGCTAGGAGAACCAAAACGCTCAGCGAGTTCATTGTAATGCTGCTGAGGATCTTTACCTGTTACTGCGGTCATTTCAGCGGCTAATAGGCATAAAATAATACCGTCTTTATCTGTTGACCAAGGTTGACCATTAAAACGTAAGAAAGATGCGCCTGCACTCTCTTCGCCACCAAAGCCAAACTCACCACTAAATAGGCCTTTTACAAACCATTTAAAACCAACGGGCACTTCGACTAATTCACGACCTAAATCGGCAACAACACGGTCGATCATCGCACTAGAAACCAGTGTTTTACCCACTTTTACACTCTTAGACCATTGTGGGCGATGACGGAAGAGGTAATTAATAGCAGCCGCTAAATAGTGATTAGGATTCATTAAACCAGATGGCGTTACAATACCATGGCGATCATAATCAGGGTCGTTGGCAAACGCTAAATCAAATTTATCACGCAGCTGTAATAAACCTTCCATTGCCCATGGTGATGAACAGTCCATTCTAATAACACCATCATGATCCAGTGTCATAAAACGGAAGGTTTGATCAACTTGATCATTCACTAATTCAAGATCAAGTTCATAATACTCTGCGATACGTTTCCAATATTCGATTCCAGATCCACCTAATGGATCAACACCCAATTTCAAGCCTGCTTTTTTAATCGCGTTCATGTCAACAACATCACCTAATGCAGTGACATAAGGCATAATAAGGTCTTGTTCTTGGATAAAACCGCTAGCTAACGCATCGTTATAAGAAAGGCGTTTTACACCCTCAAGCCCATTTTCTAATAGCTCATTAGCACGCTGCTCAATCACTGATGTTAAATCAGTATCAGCGGGTCCGCCATTAGAAGGGTTATATTTAATACCACCATCTTCAGGTGGATTATGAGAAGGCGTAATAACAATACCATCAGCGATATCTTGATGGGCTTGATTATAAGTCAGAATAGAGAACGACACAGAAGGTGTTGGTGTATAACCATTATTCTCTTGAATAATGACCTTCACTTTATTGGCTGCAAGCACTTCTAACACAGAAATAAATGCGGGCTCTGACAATGCGTGAGTATCTTTACCCACATAACATGGTCCTGTTACACCATTTCTAGTACGAACTTCTGCGATTGCTTGGGCAATAGCAAGAATATGTGCTTCATTAAAGCTTTGGCGATTTGCACTACCACGATGACCCGATGTACCAAACTTCACGCGGTGAGCGCTGTTGCTAACTTGCGGTTTAAGCGAATAATATTGTGCGGTTAATTGCGCAACATTGATAAGATCGCTTTGACGAGTATGCTGCCCTGCTCTTGAATGGATTGCCACAAATCTTCTCCTATTTGACATCACAATCACGCTTTAAACGAAAGCCTTTGCAATGAATCAAATTAATAATAGTGTTTAGATAGTTCCACACACCTTATCAATCTCATTAGCAGGGAATTGCATGTCCTGCATAATGCTTTGCACCATCGTTCTTTTACGCTCAGTATTTGAGTTAGTGATAACCCAAAACGGTGTACCTGAAATATGACGAGGTTTGGTATGGCGTCCACTATCGAGCAATGTTTGTTCATCACCCGCAAAATAAACTCGTGTGCGTCCATGTACTGTTTCAGCAGATTGAGTAAAAGTAGCGCTATCTAAGTTATATAACGTAGAAAGGATCTGTAAAAAGCGATCTACGGATTTCGTCTTTTCTGCATAGCTGTCAGATAACAACAATTCACGCATTTCACGGATCGGATTTTTTGCTGGTGCGACAGGTTTAGGCTCTGCTTCCTGTTTGATAACAGGTGCTTGTACTGACTCAGTGACAACGACTGGTTGTACGGGCTGTGTGGCATCAAATTTTAATAGACGCCTTAAAATATCTGAAGCGCTTTCACCGATATGTCTAGTTTCGCTAGCGATATAGCGGTAAAGTTCGTCATCAATTTCTATCTTTTTCATTGCTACCCAGTACTGTTTTCAAAAAAAAGTGATTAGGATTATAAGATATAATCTTTAAAAACAAAATAGGTAAAATTTCAATAACTTAAAGAGCATTCATTCGAAATTTAACCTTTCTAAAGCTTCAGCTCGGTATTTATCCTATTGTTTATCTCAGTATCATCTTCTATTCTTTGAAATTATTACCACGAAGTACAGCAAAACATCCTCGCCTTGCACCGCAACAACACTCAAATAATATAAAATTCTAAATATTTATTTTTGAGCAATGTCAAGATTTCAACTTTTTAAATAACTTTAGAATAAAAATCTAGATAGTGCATCTTTCTCGCTATTTAATAAAATTATCTAATCAGTCAACCTTTTTGCTTAATCACGTTTTTATATCACTGCGATAAGTTGGCTAATGAGATTGTGCATGTCATCATAGAAGAAAATCGCGCTGAATTTTGGTCATGACTATGAAACTCAATGAATTATTAAATTATCAACTACATCAACCCGCAAACTCACTACAAACAGAAATAAATCAATTACCCATTGTCTTGATCCATGGGCTTTTTGGTGATCTTAATAATTTAGGTGTATTAGCACGCGATCTGCGACAAGATAATACCGTAATCCAAATTGATGTTCGCAATCATGGGCATTCACCTCATAGTGAAAGCATGCGTTATTTGGATATGGCACAAGATGTGCTGACTCTACTTGATAGCTTAAATATGCCCAAAGCCATTGTAATTGGTCACTCAATGGGGGGGAAAATAGCGATGGCAATGACAGCATTAGCCCCTGATAGACTCGACAAAATCGTTGTAATTGATATGTCTCCAGTGGCTTACAATGTGCGTCGTCATGATAAAATTTTTGCCGCCTTAGATGCTGTGAGCAATGCGGGTGTTGGTAGCCGCCAAGATGCTATCGACATTATGCGTCCTTTTATTAAAGAAGAGGGTGTTATTCAGTTTCTACTCAAATCGTTTAAAAAGGGTGAGTGGTTATTTAATTTACCTGCACTTAAAAATGCTTACCCTCAAATTATTGGTTGGGAAGATGTTCCTGCTTGGCAACACCCTATTTTATTTATTCGTGGTGGATTATCTCCTTATATTCTTGATGAGTATCATGATGATATTGCCCGTCAATTTCCGAAAGCAACAGGCTTTGTTGTAGCGAATACAGGTCATTGGGTACATTCAGAAAAACCAGAAGCTGTACTTAAAGCCATTCGTCGTTTTTTAGCAAAAGCCTAAATTCCTAAACATCCTGAAAAGTACAATAATTGAGTAAAATGCGTAATTATTGTACTTAATAACATGTTATATGAATAAAAAGACCCAATGACAATAGGTTAAATACATGAAGCAGTGGCGGGACACCATCATGTAAGGTATTATTGGTCGTTTCTCATTTAGTCATTGGTATACGCCCTTTCGCAGCAAATTTTATGGCAAAAGAACAAACTGATCGCACCACACTGGATTTGTTCGCAAATGAACGCAGACCTGGGCGACCTAAAACAAACCCGCTTTCTCGGGATGAACAGCTTAGAATTAATAAACGCAATCAACTACGGCGTGATCGTGTTAACGGACTACGTAGAGTTGAGTTGAAGTTAAATGAAGAAGCTGTGAATGCACTTAATGAGCTAGCGACAGCTAAAAATGTCAGCCGTAGTGAGCTTATTGAAGAAATATTACTGGAACAATTAGCACAAACACATGCCTTGGAAAAACATCAACAATAAAGAACTAGCAGAAAAATCACACAAATTCGACAGAATTACCCTGTTTTTTTCGTCAAAATACGTTTTTTAGTTTTCTCGATGAAAACATGATGTTTATCTTTAAATTATAATTGTTCAAACACAGACAAATAGAATAAAAGAGGTTATCTCACTTTATGGCAATCATAGGTATATTCTTCGGCAGTGATACCGGCAACACTGAAAATATTGCCAAAATGCTTCAAGAAAAACTGGGCGCAGATAATGCCGAAGTTCACGATATCGCCAAGTCCGGTCAAGAAGACATTGAAGCATTTGATATCCTGTTACTGGGTATTCCTACCTGGTATTATGGTGAAGCTCAATGTGATTGGGATGACTTTTTCCCTACATTAGAAGACATTGATTTTAATGGTAAACTTGTTGCATTATTTGGTTGTGGCGACCAAGAGGACTATGCAGAATACTTCTGTGATGCAATGGGTACAATCCGCGATATCATCGAACCTCGTGGTGCTGTTATTGTTGGTCATTGGCCAACTGAAGGCTACCATTTTGAAGCCTCTAAAGGGCTTGCAGATGATAACCATTTTATCGGTTTAGCAATTGATGAAGATCGCCAACCAGAATTAACCGAAGAGCGAGTTGATGCTTGGGTTGCTCAAATCAAAGAAGAAATGAGCCTCGACGAAATTCTGGGATAAGACACATTATCAATATTGAGAATGATAATTATTCAATGGTGTGCTAAGATAGTGTGATAGGTGGGGTGTTTATTTTTAAATATCATGCCTATAATCATTAGTGTTATGTCATAACCTTAGTATTAATGAGCATACAGTATTTGTGAGCACATAATTAAATTCACCATTAGCAACAGGATTAAATCCGCATGACCGACAATAATAAAGCGTTAAAAAATGCTGGGTTAAAAGTTACACTTCCTCGCTTAAAGATCTTGGAAGTGCTCCAGGATCCTGAGTGCCATCATGTCAGTGCTGAAGATCTCTACAAAAAACTCATCGATATCGGTGAAGAGATTGGTCTGGCAACAGTCTATCGCGTCTTAAACCAATTTGATGATGCAGGTATTGTTACCCGACATAATTTCGAAGGTGGTAAATCAGTATTTGAACTAACTCAACAACATCACCACGATCACCTGATTTGCCTTGATTGCGGTAAAGTTATTGAGTTTACAGATGATGCTATCGAAGTTCGTCAAAGAAACATCGCTGAGCGCCATGGTATCAAACTTTCCAATCATAGCCTTTATTTATACGGTCACTGCGCTGAAGGCAATTGTAAAGAAGATAACCACGCACATGATGAGAAATAATTCATTCTGGATAATCTCTCAGTAAAAAAAAGGAACTGTTTACAGTTCCTTTTTTATTGGCTTAATTTAAAAATTACATTCACTTAGCTACACTAATACTATGTTTAATATGTTTTAAATGCACCACAATCGTAAAAGTCACAATCACCAACAGTGACCAAGAACCCCATTTTCCGGCATGAACCGCAGACCACGCACCTATCTGGTTAGGGTATTGCCACACACCAAAAAAAGTACCAAAATTCTCAGCAAGCCAAATAAAGAAGCCAATAAGAACAAATGCAAGCAATAACGGCATCTTTCGCTCTTTATCATAAGGTGTAAAATAAACCACACTACGAGCATAAAGCCCTAATATAAAAGCAGTTAAATACCAACGATAATCACCAATAAAGTGATGAGAAAAGAAATTTATATAGATGGCAAGAGCTACTAATGTGGCCATCCAATAAGGCGGATAATGTTCAATTCGTACTTTTAAAAAGCGCCATGCTTGAATTAAATAACTACCGACAGCTGAATACATAAACCCTGTAAATAGAGGAACTTCCCATAATTTTGTATAGGCAAAATCAGGATATTTCCAAGAACCTATTGCCGCTGACGTTTTAAATAACTCCATAACAAAACCAACAATATGAAAAAAACAGATAGCTTTTAGCTCATCCCATGTTTCTAATTTTCCCCATACCATCCACAATTGAAAAATAATGGCGAGAATTAATAAAACATCATAACGAGGTATACCCAATACGCCTTTACTTGGTGTGGCGAATAATATGAAAAAGAAGAAACCAGCGAATAAACATGAGCGAGCCTCTTTTATACCAAAGAAAAGAAACTCAACAATAAAACGTTTAATACCTTTAAAAGGTTTTAATGGGGGCTCTAATAAAAAATCATCCAATCGTCTTAACATACTTCTTCCTGAAAGCCCGCATTACCTAATGCTATAATCTCAGAATAATAAATTAGGCTAAATAAGATAAATTGGAAGAAATTTGCCACAAAATGAACAATGACTCAAGATTCGAAAAAAGAAAGGAAAAAAATAAAGGTATTTACCCCCCACTACGATACCCACTCTGACTGCCTTTACTTAGGGTAAATACCTTACGCAAATTTTGCGAAATAAATAACTGAAGCAAATGAAATAAACTTAATTGTCTTAAGTTTTATTTCTGACGACATGACATGACGACTTTTACTTCATGACTACCTTTACTCTTTTACTGCTATTACTCTTACTCTTTCACTACTTTACTTCTAACAACTTCACTTATGACTAACTCATTTGAGGATAACGTTTATCTTATCTATTGCTTTTGACTCTCTGATTTTCTACTTATTTTTACTCATCTCTTTATTTCTACTACCCATTTTTACGGCTTGTGTGACTAACTGTCTTAATCTTTATTTTTACTTCTCGTAATCGTTTTTACTGTTTTATTTTTATTAAGGATAAAGTGCAAATAAACACACTTTATCCTCACAATTAACTTAGAAAATAGTAAATGGCATTATTACGTTAAATTTAACGTCTTTTTCATCTTGGAAGATATTACCGAAACCACCATCATAACTTGGGATATCAGAATGATTGTCATAACGGGTATAGTGCAGTTTAAACAAAGTACCTTTCGCACGACCTTCTTGAACGGTATACATAATATCCGCATTCCATGCACTTTCTCTGATACGTTTATTTTGGTCGTAAATAGCTTTACCACTTGGTTTAGCATCCCATGCGTAAACATAAGAAGTTCCTACCGCCCAACCAGAGAGATCCCAGTTTTTCAGATCGTACATCACGCCAGCATAAAGTGCTTTTTCGCCATCGGCGTTAAAGTCTGAACGACCATCCCACCAAATATCAAGCCGCCCATTAGAGGTTGCCCAACCCGGAGTCATACGTTGTAAGAAGTAGCCTTGATTACCTTCGGCTTTAACCCAAGTACCTTCTACTTTAAAATCAAAGACATTATGGGTATAACCAAAAGTCAGCGCTTGTAGCCATGCCAGCCCATCATAAACATCATTAACGCCGCCGCCCGTAACTTTGTCTTTAGCGCCATAGAACTGATAAGACGTTCTTAATGCGTTATCACTGATAGGGAAATCATAAGAAACTTTACCAAAATATTGATCGATATAACCATCAGCTTGACCAAAAGCCGCTTCTAAAACAAGGCTATTTTTAAAATCGTATTTTGCGCCAAAAGAGTGGAGATAGCTGATATTGGTTTCAAGGTCGGCTTTGCGGAAGTTATACATATTCCGATACCATGGCGCTTTATATTCATCAGTCCACATATATGAGAATGACAATTCACCACTTTTATCAAAATCAAAAACAGCACCCGCTTCAGCACCACGATAAGTTCCTGGTAAGAAACTCCAATGAGGGCGTAATAAGGTTTGGCCTTTAGGTTGAATATAACCACCTTGAGCCCAGAAGTTACCTAATTTAAATTTAGCAGCAGCTTTATAGACACTCATGCCACTGCGGTCGCCAGTCCATTTTTCATCCCAACGACTTTTAGCATCACTAAAGCCAATTTCATTTGGCGCAGCAGGTCCACTGGTATTAAGCTCAAGCGCACCAAAAGCGGCTAAGTCAATACCAATAAAATCGGCTAAATAACCTGATGAGAAATCTAAATTAGCATTAGCAGAAGAGTGGTGTAAGTTGGCTTTGTATTTTC
The DNA here is from genome assembly GCF_040139125.1 of Proteus hauseri. Taxonomy (GTDB): domain Bacteria; phylum Pseudomonadota; class Gammaproteobacteria; order Enterobacterales; family Enterobacteriaceae; genus Proteus; species Proteus hauseri_B. The sequence continues at coordinate 72,972 of NZ_JBEEUB010000012.1, read as the reverse complement.
CGTGATCGGGGCTACCCGGTTCTATCTGTTTTCTATCACGATCACGTTGCCAGTAGTAAAGACCCCCAGTTAAGGTAGAGTCATCAATAAATCCTTCAGCATAAGACACATGAGCAGGTAGTGCAGTTACCAGCAATGCGCCCATAACGGCAAGTGCTACCCTGCCTGGTTTAGCATGTTGCATAACCATAGCATTGTTTCCTCTTTGACTTTGACTAAAAAAGAAATAAGCACAATGCCTATTTCCAAATATAAAACCCCAAGTGGGGAAAAAACCTAAATTAGGTTAGAAACAGCATATTTTTCGCGACGCGAATTATCAACCTAAAAAATAGAATTTTTATCAAAATATGACCAAGGGCACATAACTAAAAATCTGTTTCATTGTTTTTCTTTTATGCTATATCTTTAAAAATAAAATCAAAACATTGATTTTAAACTGTTTTATTAGTTAATCATTTAATGATATTAGATTTGTTTTTTTCAATTGATAATAATAAGCATCTCTTATGAGAGACCTTTTTTAACAACGAAAAATATGTGGAATAAGTCACATTTCACTAATTACAGTCTTATTTTGCGTAATAACTCATAAAAACAGAGGAATAAAACGCTCTAGACTTAACTATTTCAATGGTAATTTATTTTATTAACGATTAAAAAGTGATTGGCTTTATAAATAAATGCAGATTTGAGTATTAAAATAAATCGTCGTGCAGTCGGTAAATTATTTAATAAGAAATATAAATTCTAAATGAAACGATAAAACAAAAAATGCCCGATAATAACTATCGAGCATTTTATTTAGTTAAAGCTTAATTGGTTAAAAAATTTATCAGCCTTGCTGAGAAATCTTCGCCCAAGTGTCACGTAAACCCACGGTACGGTTAAAAACAAGTTTATCCGCAGTAGAGAGTTTATCTGCACAGAAATAGCCTTCACGTTCAAATTGGTAAGCTTTTTCAATTTCAGCATTTTTAAGGCTACGTTCGACAAAACCTTGACGAATAACCAGTGATTCAGGGTTAATTGTTGCTAAGAAATCATCTTCTGCAGCAGGATTTGCAACGCTAAACAAACGGTCATAAAGACGAATTTCAGCAGGAACCGCATGTGGAATGCTTACCCAATGAATAACCCCTTTTACTTTACGTCCATCAGCCGGATCTTTATTTAAAGTCTCTGGGTCGTAAGTACAGTAAATAGTGGTGATTTCACCTTGTTCGTCTTTCTCAACACGTACAGCCTTAATAACATAAGCATTACGTAAGCGTACTTCTTTATCTAATACCAGACGTTTGTATTGACGATTTGCTTCTTCTTTAAAGTCTGCACGGTCAATATAAATTTCACGGCTAAATGGAACTTCACGTGTCCCCATTTCTGGCTTATTAGGATGATTTGGTGCAGTCAGGATCTCTTCGCCTTCTGGCATATTTTCAATCACTAAACGAACCGGATCGATAACCGCCATTGCACGTGGTGCATTTTCATTTAAATCATCGCGAATACATGACTCTAACGACGCCATTTCAACGTTGTTTTCTTGCTTGGTCACACCAATACGCTGACAAAACTCACGAATAGCGCTAGCGGTATATCCACGGCGACGTAAACCAGAAATGGTTAACATACGTGGGTCATCCCAACCTTCAACAATGTGTTCTGTCACCAGTTGGTTAAGCTTACGCTTAGACATTACCGTGTATTCAAGGTTAAGACGTGAGAACTCATACTGGCGAGGGTGACAAGGGATAGTAATGTTATCCAACACCCAATCATATAAACGGCGGTTATCTTGGAACTCTAAAGTACACAGAGAATGTGTGATACCTTCCAATGCATCAGAGATACAATGGGTGAAATCATACATTGGATAAATACACCATTTATTGCCAGTTTGGTGATGTTCTGCAAATTTAATACGATAAAGTACTGGATCACGCATTACGATAAATGAAGATGCCATATCGATTTTTGCACGTAAACACGCTTTACCTTCAGCAAATTCACCAGCACGCATTTTTTCAAACAGTGCTAAGTTCTCTTCTATGCTACGCGAGCGATAAGGGCTATTTTTACCCGGCTCTTTTAAAGTACCACGATATTCACGGATCTCATCAGCACTAAGCTCATCGACATAAGCCAAGCCTTTATTGATTAGCTCTACCGCATAATGATAAAGCTGGTCAAAATAGTCAGAGGAGTAATGAATGTTACCATCCCATTGGAAACCTAACCACTGAACATCTTTTTGGATAGAATTAATATACTCAATATCTTCTTTTACTGGGTTTGTATCATCAAAACGTAAGTTACATTGACCCTGGTAATCTTGAGCAATACCAAAATTTAAACAAATTGATTTCGCATGGCCAATGTGAAGGTAGCCATTAGGTTCAGGTGGGAAACGGGTATGGACACTGTTGTGTTTCCCTGTAGCCAGATCTTCGTCAATTATTTGACGAATAAAATTGGTTGGGCGGGCATCAGCCTCATTCATGGTCATTTTTTCCTCAAAGCAAAACGCATAATTAACCCACTATAATCCAATATGTGAGTTTCATAAATACCCTAGCGAAATACGCCTCTGAGATATTTATCAAAATAGGGATAAAAAAACGGGAAGTTTGAAAGACTCCCCGTTTTATCGTCTTATTTAACCATCTCTTTATAGAGGATTAAATATCTATATGATATTTATTTTAACACTTTGAAGATAACCGTTTTATTTCCAACAACATCACCTGATACTTGCTCTGCAATTTTATCAAAATCATCGATATTGCTAACAATTACTGGGCTTATCATTGATTTGGCATTGGCATCTAAATAATCAAGGTCTAATTCTAATATACCTTGACCTAATACGACCTCCGCCCCTTCTTCAACTAAACGTTTAAAGCCCTTGCCGCCCAACATTACCGTATCGATACCCATATGAACGATAATCTCAACGCCTGCATCGGTTTCAATACAGAATGCATGGTTAGTGTCAAAAATCTTAACGACGGTACCCGCAGCTGGAGCCATTACGATGTTAGAAGTGGGTTTGATGGCAATACCATCACCAACGACGCCACTGGAAAAGGCTTCATCAGGTACGTCTTTTAATGCCACAACCTCACCATCAAAAGGCGCAATCATTTCAAGAATAACTTTTGCATTGGTGTTTTCTTTTACAACTGGCGCTTTCTCAGTAGAAACTGAAGCCGCACCACCAGCATAAGCAGGGACTGGACCTTGTGTTAATACATCACGCATTGCACTAGCGACTAACTCTGCACGTGTACCGACAATGACCTGAACGCTCTGTTTATTTAAACGAATGACACCTGACGCACCTAAGCGTTTAGCATATGCATCATTAACAACCGTGGAGTCTTTCACATTTAGACGTAAACGTGTGATACATGCATCAATGCCCGTTAAGTTATCAGAACCACCAATAGCGGCGATATACTGACGAGCTTCTTGTTGAATACCTTCTTTGCTATTTGTTGGTGCTGTTTTGATATCTTCATCATAGCCATCAGCCGTTTCATCACCAGCAACTTCATCTTCACGACCCGGTGTTTTCAGGTTGAATTTGGTGATAGTAAAACGGAAAATACCATAGTAAATAAAGAAGAAAACAATACCTTGAACAATCAGCATATACCAGTGAACAGCTAATGGGTTACGTGAGGATAAGAACATATCCACCATACCCGCGCTAAAGCCGAACCCTGAAATCCACTCCATACTTGCTGCGATATAAACAGAAACCGCCATTAAGAAAGCGTGGATAACATACAGCACTGGTGCAACGAACATAAATGAAAATTCAAGTGGCTCAGTAATACCCGTGAAGAATGCAGCAAACGCACCCGCCATCATGATACCCGCAACTTTTGCTTTATGTTCTTTACGTGCACAGTGATAAATCGCCAATGCCGCACCGGGTAAACCAAACATCATAACCGGGAAGAAACCCGCTTGATAACGACCAGTAACACCCACTGTTGCTAAGCCAGAATCAATAGCTTGCTGACCTGCAAGGAAGTTAGGAATATCGTTAATACCAGCCACATCAAACCAGAATACTGAGTTCAACGCATGGTGTAAGCCAACCGGAATTAATAAACGGTTAAAGAACGCATAAATACCTGCGCCTAATGCCCCCATATCTTTAATGCTTTCACCGAAGCTAACTAATCCGCCATAAATGACAGGCCAGATATACATTAAAATAAAGGCAACGATTATCATTAAAAATGAAGTTAAGATTGGAACTAAACGGCGACCACTAAAGAAAGAGAGCGCACGAGGTAATTCAACACCACTAAAACGGTTATAAAGTTCAGCAGATAATACCCCAACAAGAATACCGACGAATTGGTTATTGATTTTACCAAAAGCGACAGGTACTTCTGCCAATGGGATCCCTTTAATCATTGAAACCGCAGCAGGTGAACAGAGTGTTGTGACAACCAAGAAACCCACAAAACCTGTTAAAGCAGCAGCACCATCTTTGTCTTTTGACATACCATAAGCAACACCTATAGCAAACAAGACTGACATATTATCGATGATTGCAGCACCAGATTTAATCAGCAAGGCGGCTAGCGCGTTATCGCTACCCCAACCTACTGGGTCAATCCAATATCCAATCCCCATCAGAATTGCAGCTGCAGGCAGTGTAGCGACTGGCACCATCAGCGCCCGCCCTATTTTCTGCAGATAACTTAAAATATTCACAAACTCCCCCTTGGATAGCCCCTATATTGGGATCTTATTCATACTCATATATATTCTATAACAAAATTAATGAGCTAATTATTTAATTCGTTTTCAGTCTAAAAAAATTATTTCGTATCGCAAATTAATTAGTGCTAATTTGTGACTAAAGTCACCAATATCGTATATTTTTTGACTGAAATGCTGGCTAAGTCAGAAAGCTTATTTTATGATTAAAAATATCTTTTCAGTGGACAACACGTTCATCGACTAAAAAACAAGATAAATTCGTGTTATAGATGAGTCACTGATAATCACACGATGAAATATAACGTTCTTGAGTTATCAGATTTGTCTTTTTTCTATGAGGTTATTATGAGGTTAATCCCCCTATCCACGGCAAAGCAAGTGGGAAAATGGTCAGCAAATCATATCGTTGAGAAGATCAACGCATTTAATCCAACGGCTGAACGCCCTTTTGTGCTTGGTTTACCCACTGGTGGTACGCCATTAGCTACGTATAAAGAGTTAATTGAGTTACATCGTGCAGGAAAAGTTAGTTTTCAGCATGTTGTTACCTTTAATATGGATGAATACATCGGTATTCCTTCCGACCATTCGCAAAGCTATCGTACTTTTATGTATGAAAACTTTTTTAACCATATTGATATTAAAGATGAAAACATCAATTTATTAAATGGTAATGCATCGGATCCAACCGCAGAATGTGAACGTTATGAGGCTAAAATTAAGTCTTATGGCAAAATCAATCTGTTTATGGGTGGTGTCGGTAACGATGGTCATATTGCATTTAATGAACCTGCTTCATCTTTAGCATCACGCACTCGCATGAAAACGCTAACAGAAGATACTCGTCTGGCGAACTCTCGTTTCTTTGGCAATGATATTAATCAAGTTCCTAAATATGCCCTCACTGTGGGTGTAGGTACATTATTAGATGCCGAAGAGCTGATGATTTTGGCAACCGGTTTCAATAAAGCACAAGCTGTTCAAGCAGCAACTGAAGGCGCAGTGAACCATATGTGGACGATTTCGTGTGTTCAGTTACATCCAAAAGCGCTGTTAGTATGTGATGACCCTGCAACAATGGAATTACGCGTTAAAACATTGCGTTATTTCCAACAAATCGAAGCACAAGAGTGTCAGAAATACCAAGATTAAGTTTAGTGATAAAGTACCCAATTTATTAAATTGGTGGAAAAGTACTAAACTCTCTTTATTATCAGCCAGTATTTTCTGGCTGATATCGGATTTTTCGATTTACTTCCCTTATCAGGAGACTAAGGTATGTTTGCCTTAACAAATGCTGTTATTTATACAGGTTATGACCGTTTAGAAAATCACGCCATTATTATTAACGGCTCCCGTATTGAGCAGATTTGTCCACAGGACCAACTGCCGGAAAACATTACCGTCCGTGATATGAAAGGCGCTATCCTCTCGCCTGGGTTTATTGATTTACAAGTCAATGGTTGCGGTGGTGTGCAATTTAACGATACGCCAGAAAATGTTACCGTTGAAACATTAGAGATTATGCAAAAAGCCAATGAGCGCTTAGGTTGCACAAGCTATTTACCCACTTTAATTACCTGTTCTGATGAACTGATGAAAATAGGGATTGAAGCAACTCGTACCTATATGAAAAAACATAAAAATAAGGTGCTGGGTCTGCATTTAGAAGGTCCTTATATTAATGTGATTAAAAAAGGGACTCATGATCCTCAATTTATTCGTCAACCAAGTGCTGAAATGATTAACTACTTGTGTGATAACGCCGATGCCATCACTAAAGTTACTCTTGCGCCTGAAATGGTTGATGAAAAATATATTCGTCAATTAATTCAAGCTGGTATTGTCGTTTCAGCAGGTCATTCTAACTCAACCTATGAAGAAGCGCGTAAAGGATTTCGTACTGGTATTTCATTATCCACTCATCTTTACAATGCTATGCCTTACATTACTGGTCGTGGTCCGGGGTTAGTTGGTGCTATTTACGATACACCGGAGGTTTATGCTGGTATAATTGCGGATGGTTTACATGTTTCATGGGCAAATATCCGTAACAGTAAACGCTTAAAAGGCGAAAAACTGCTATTAGTTACTGATGCAACAGCACCAGCAGGACTAGATCCTGATAAAAATGAGATGGATAGCTTCGTTTTTGCAGGAAAAACCATATATTATCGTAATGGTCTTTGTGTTGATGCTGATGGCACATTAAGTGGCTCATCACTTACCATGATTGATGCGATAAAAAACAGTGTTATTCATGTTGGCATTCCATTAGATGAAACATTGCGGATGGCAACACTTTATCCCGCTCGAGCTATCGGGGCAGATAAAGAACTAGGCACAATTGAAGCAGGAAAGGTTGCTAACCTCACTTCATTTGATAAGGACTTCAACCTTTGTACTACTTTTGTCAATGGTATTGAAATAACAGATAACTAATGGGTGTATATGCTGATGAGTCATAACAACACTGAAACGCAAATTGGCAATATCGATCTGGTTAAGCAACTTAACAGTGCGATAGTCTATCGGCTTATTGATCAACACGGGCCTATTTCCCGTATCCAAATTGCCGAACAAAGTCAGTTAGCCCCTGCCAGTGTCACTAAAATTACTCGTCAGCTACTAGAGCGCGGATTAATTAAAGAAGTTGATCAACAAGCTTCAACAGGTGGACGCAGGGCGATATCTATTGTCGTTGAACATCGTAACTTTAATACGGTTAGTGTCCGATTAGGGCGCAACGACGCCACGCTAGCGCTTTATGATCTTGCGGGTAAGGTGTTGGTCGACCAGCACTATCCCATCGAACAAAGTACTCAACATGACGTTGAGCAACTACTTATTAATGCTATCGATGATTTTATTAAACAAAATCAACGTCGCATTCGTGAACTTATTGCTATTTCAGTTATTTTGCCAGGGCTTGTTGATCCTAATAAAGGGATCGTTCGTTATATGCCTCATATGAAGGTAGATAATTGGGCATTAGTTGAAAGCCTTGAAAAACGTTTTAGCCTTCCTTGTTATGCAGGACATGATATTCGCAGCCTAGCACTTGCAGAAAACTACTTTGGCGCTACCCGTGATTGTGAAGACTCATTATTAGTACGCATTCATCGTGGTGCAGGTGCAGGCGTTATCATTAATAATAAAATCCTACTCAACCAGCGAGGCAACTTAGGCGAAATAGGTCATATTCAAATAGATCCCCTAGGTGAGCGATGCCACTGTGGTAATTTTGGCTGTTTAGAAACTATTGCCTCAAATCCAGCTATAGAAGCTAAAGTACGCTATCAGCTAGAACAAGGTTATCCTAGCCAGTATTTATCGCCAACACAGTGCCAAATCCAAGATATCTGCCGTGCAGCGGTAAAAAATGATCCGCTAGCGGTTGAAACCATTAAACAAGTAGGCTTACATTTAGGTAAAGCCATTGCTATCGCCATAAACTTGTTTAACCCGCAAAAAGTAGTCCTTGCAGGTGAACTAACAGAAGCAGCAGAAATATTGTTTCCTTCTATTCAAAGCTGCATAAACACACAAGTGTTAAAAGAATTTAGAGAGGAACTCCCTGTTGTGATTTCACAACTCGATCACCGTTCTGCAATTGGTGCCTTTGCTCTTACAAAACGAGCAATGCTAAATGGCGAGCTTCTTCAGCAACTGTTAGAAAAGTAACTTTTCAACCTAAAAACGAGTTAGGGTAAAAAACGAGCAAGTTATGGCGATTATTGGCTAAAATCGTTTTAAAATTCAGCAAGTAACCACAATATATAATAAAAAAGCGCAGCGATTCCCACTGCGCTTTTTTTATTTGATTATTTCCCTTCTTTTTTAAGCTAGTTTGATACTGGTCGTTTCTCTTATTTCTTTGTTTTTTCTTTTTATTAAATTAATACCCCGCTATTTTTTTGTTATATTTTTCATCAGCAAGGTTGTTTTTTGGATCTTTTTTCGACAAAATGATTAACCATCGAGCAAACGGACACGTTTCTTGAAAATTAATGCAAAAAGCAGTTGACGGAATTGTCTGTAATACGCATAATGCGCCCCGCAACGCCGACGAAGGTTATGCATAAAAAAGATGGCTATGTAGCTCAGCTGGTTAGAGCACAACACTCATAATGTTGGGGTCACAGGTTCGAATCCCGTCATAGCCACCATCTTTTTTTGCGGGAGTGGCGAAATTGGTAGACGCACCAGATTTAGGTTCTGGCGCCGCAAGGTGTGCGAGTTCAAGTCTCGCCTCCCGCACCATTTTAACCATCGTCAGATTTTATCAGTTGGGATATCGCCAAGCGGTAAGGCACCAGGTTTTGATCCTGGCATTCCCAGGTTCGAATCCTGGTATCCCAGCCATATTACTGATAAAATTACGTGTGTTGACAACTGAATTAGCGGATGGGATATCGCCAAGCGGTAAGGCACCAGGTTTTGATCCTGGCATTCCCAGGTTCGAATCCTGGTATCCCAGCCATATTCTGCTGAATTCAATAATAGTGAGATGTAAAATTCTCCTATTGGCTATGTAGCTCAGCTGGTTAGAGCACAACACTCATAATGTTGGGGTCACAGGTTCGAATCCCGTCATAGCCACCATTTTTGGGATATCGCCAAGCGGTAAGGCACCAGGTTTTGATCCTGGCATTCCCAGGTTCGAATCCTGGTATCCCAGCCATATTTTGAAAGAGAGACTTGCTAAGCGAGTTTTTTTTTCTCTAAGTTGTACGCGGGAGTGGCGAAATTGGTAGACGCACCAGATTTAGGTTCTGGCGCCGCAAGGTGTGCGAGTTCAAGTCTCGCCTCCCGCACCATTGATTTATCCGGTGATAAAACACCAAACAAAAAAGACTCACTAGCTGGGTCTTTTTTGCTTTTTAGGGTTTCTCTTTTTCTATCCTATTTTTCCACCCTCGATTTCTACCCGTTTTTCTCTACGTACTGCTTAAACAATCTATTTTTATCTAACTTCCTATTTTATTTTTTATTTCTTATTTTTTAGTTTTCACTCAATTAATTAGCTTAAATACTTCCCTTATTAACACCACTTTTTATTGCTCTTATTTTGATCGCTCTGTACATGTATTCATATCGATACTATACTCCACTATAGTATAAATAAGGATTATATATGCCACACTCACCAGCAGAAAAGAAAGCCGCGTTAACTCGCGTTAGAAAAATCAAAGGACAGCTTCTCGCTTTAGAAACTGCACTTGAAAATGAAAACGAATGCAGTCAGGTATTACAACAAATCGCTGCAATTCGAGGCGCTATCAATGGGCTGATGGCGGGTGTGCTTGAAAGTCATCTACGTGAAGGGTTAATGGATGCCGTCGCTTCTCCTGAAGACCAAAAGAACGCCGTTGATGATGCCATATCACTTATCCGCACTTACCTGCGTTAATAACAAAAAGGATACACCATGAAATCTCGTGCTGCGGTCGCATTTGGACCAGGAGAGCCTTTAAAAATCGTCGAAGTCGATGTTATGCCACCTAAAGCGGGTGAAGTCCTAATTAAGGTTAGTCACTCAGGGGTTTGCCATACTGATGCCTTTACGCTATCAGGTGACGATCCTGAAGGCGTATTCCCTGCTATTTTAGGTCATGAAGGCGCTGGCGTTGTTGTTGAAGTGGGCGAAGGTGTTACCAGTGTAAAACCGGGTGATCATGTTATTCCGCTCTATACCGCTGAATGTGGCGAGTGCTTATTTTGTAAATCAGGTAAAACCAATCTTTGTGTAGCAGTACGCGCAACGCAAGGAAAAGGCTTAATGCCTGATGGCACAACGCGATTTTCTTATAATGGACAGCCTATTTATCACTATATGGGATGTTCTACTTTTAGCGAATATACCGTTGTTGCTGAAGTCTCTTTAGCAAAAATCAATCCTAAAGCTAACCACGAAGAAGTTTGTTTACTCGGTTGTGGTGTCACTACAGGGATTGGTGCTGTTCATAATACTGCCAAAGTACAAGCTGGCGATTCCGTTGCTGTGTTTGGTTTAGGTGGAATTGGTCTTGCTGTTATTCAAGGCGCGCGCCAAGCCAAAGCGGGTCGTATTTTTGCTATTGATACTAATCCTGAGAAGTTCACATTAGCTCGCCAATTTGGTGCTACCGATTGTTTAAATCCGAAGGATTACGACAAACCTATTCAGGAAGTTATCGTTGAGATGACGCAATGGGGTGTTGACCATACTTTTGAGTGCATTGGTAATGTCAATGTGATGAGAGCCGCATTAGAAAGTGCGCACCGTGGATGGGGTCAATCAATCATTATTGGCGTTGCGGGTGCCGGTCAAGAGATCTCAACACGCCCTTTCCAATTGGTTACTGGTCGCTCATGGAAAGGCACTGCATTTGGTGGAGTAAAAGGTCGTAGCCAATTACCGGGTATGGTTGAAGATGCCATGAAAGGTGACATTGAATTAAAACCGTTTGTCACTCATACCTTACCTCTAGAAAAAATTAATGACGCTTTTGATTTAATGCATGAAGGTAAATCAATCAGGACTGTTATTCATTTTGATTAATCATTCTCAAACCTATATCTCGTCGGTTTGTCTTTGTTTTTAAAGGAGTCAAAATGGAAAGGATTGAACGCCATGCCTGTTTTGGTGGCTGGCAAGAGGTTTATCAACATCACTCAAATACGTTAAATTGTGAGATGAAATTTGCGGTGTATCTTCCGCCAATGGAAGATGGACACAAATACCCTGTTTTATATTGGTTATCTGGTTTAACTTGTAATGAACAAAATTTCATTACTAAAGCAGGTGCTCAACAATTTGCAGCGCAATATGGCATTGTGTTAGTTGTGCCTGATACAAGTCCTCGTGGTGAACAAGTCGCGAATGATGATGCATACGATTTAGGTCAAGGTGCTGGTTTTTATCTCAACGCCGTGAAAGCACCGTGGAATACACATTACAGAATGTATGACTACATTGTAGGTGAGCTACCTAAACTGATTGAAGCACATTTTCCTGTTAGTGATAAACGCGCGATTAGTGGGCACTCTATGGGAGGACATGGTGCGTTAATGATTGGATTGCGAAATTTAGAGCGCTATCGCAGCGTGTCGGCATTTTCACCTATAGTTGCACCATCACAAGTCCCTTGGGGTAAAAAAGCCTTCAATGCGTATTTAGGGGAAGATACAGCACTATGGAAACAGTACGACACCATTGAGTTACTAAATAATACGGCAAACCCATTACCAATGCGTATTGATGTAGGTCTTGATGATCCGTTTTATCAAGAACAACTAAAACCAGAATTATTTGCACAAGTCTGTGATGAAAAACAGTTCTCTTATAGTTTGGGTTTACATCAAGGGTACGATCACAGCTACTATTTTGTGGCGAGTTTTATTGGCGAGCATATTGCATTTCATGCCAAACATTTAAATAACTAACACGTCAATGCCGAATACTAATGCGATGATCTATCTTATAAAGATCATCGCATTTTTTAATGCATGCAATTAAAGCCCTAAAGCATAGCGCAGTGCCGCTTCTTTGGCTTTTCCTGCATGTTGCGCAGCTAATAGTCCTAAGTTTCTTGCCAGTTTTAATCCCGGTAATTGGTGACTAAAAGCGTGATAAAACAGATCCATTCCTGCCTGCATAACTAAATTGTCAGGCATACGTTTACGCTGATATTTTTTCAGTAATGCCATCGAATCCCAAGGCTCATAATGTTTTTTCGCGTTGGCGACTAATTCAAGAAAACAATCCACATCACGATAACCTAAGTTCACACCCTGCCCTGCTAATGGATTAATGGTATGAGCTGCATCACCTAATAAAATAATGCCTTTATCAACATAACGGCTGGCATGTTGACGCGTTAATGGAAATGAACCTGCGGCAATAGGCGTTACTTTACCTAAACGTTCAGGGAATGCATGTTGGATCTCTTTATCCAACTGTTCCATTGGCATACTTTGCAGTTTTCTGATCCTTTCAGGTGAATCATACCAAACCAAACATGCCCAATTATCAAATAACGGCAGATAAGCACGAGGACCAGAAGGATAAAAACGTTGCCATGTGCCATTTTCGGGTGGTAACTCTGTTTTTACCGTAATCAACATACAAGATTGGCGATATTGCCAACCATTACTGCCAATACCTGCAAATTGTCGGACTTGTGAATTAGCACCATCAGCACCTACCACTAATTTTGTGGTAACATCAGTGCCATCTGATAATGTTACTTTCCATTTATCATCTAAATAATTCATTTTACTTAGACTATTTGGGCATAACATCGTGATATTGCTATAACGTTGCGCCTCTTGCCATAACGCCAATTGCAAAATGCGGTTTTCAACCATATAGCCTAATTCAGGTAGACCAAGACTTTTTGCATCAAAAATAACATGGGCATTTTCTTCTTCCCATGTTTCAAGTGTTAAGTAAGGCGCAGAGCGCATCGCTAAAACATGTTGCCATGCTCCTAGCTGTTTTAATAAACTAACTGACGCGCAACTGATCGCAGAAATACGGATATCAGGATGAGATGACGCATCAAAAGGAGCTGGAGATTGTCGTTCAATCATTGCAACTCGCAATCCTTCTTGCGCAAGCCCGATTGCAGCGGCAGCGCCAATCATCCCGCCACCTGCGATGATTGCATCAAAATCGTTTTTTACATTACTCATCATTGTTATGCCATAACTCATTACTTTAAATAATAGGTAAGCGCTGTTTCTGTTTATATTAAACTAAACGCCATAAAGAATTAGCGCCGAACTTACTCTAGTCACTGACCATACAAATGACTACAATAACCGCCTTATTGGCTTATTACACGCAACGTTTTCCAGTGATGGTCAATTGTCTCACTGAAAATACCGGATTTACACAATGTCGACGATAAAAAAACTGTACATTAAAACTTGGGGCTGTCAGATGAATGAGTACGATTCATCCAAAATGGCAGACCTACTCGAAAGCACTCACGGTTATCAGTTAACCGATGTCGCCGAAGATGCGGACATTCTACTGCTAAATACCTGTTCTATCCGTGAGAAAGCACAAGAAAAAGTCTTTCATCAATTAGGACGTTGGAAATATTTTAAAGATAATAAACCTGATATTATCATTGGTGTTGGGGGTTGTGTTGCTTCTCAAGAAGGCGAATTCATCCGTCAACGCGCGCAGTGTGTCGATATTATCTTCGGACCACAAACCTTACACCGTCTGCCTGAAATGATTAATCAGGTTAAAGGGACAAAAAGCCCGGTTGTAGATATCAGCTTCCCTGAAATCGAAAAGTTTGATCGCTTACCAGAGCCTCGCGCTGATGGTCCTTCTGCTTTTGTTTCTATTATGGAAGGCTGTAATAAATACTGTTCATTCTGCGTCGTTCCTTATACACGCGGTGAAGAAGTAAGCCGCCCTTGCGATGATGTGCTGTTTGAAATTGCACAACTTGCCGCACAAGGTGTACGTGAAGTTAACTTATTAGGTCAAAACGTTAACGCTTATCGTGGTGCTACATTTGATGGACAAATTTGTAGCTTTGCTGAATTAATTCGCTTAGTTGCAGCCATTGATGGTATTGATCGCGTTCGATTCACAACTAGCCATCCGATAGAATTTACAGACGATATCGTTGCTGTTTATGAAGATACCCCAGAACTCGTTAGCTATTTACATTTACCAGTACAAAGTGGTTCTGATCGTATTTTAACATTGATGAAGCGTAATCATACTGCACTTGAATATAAGAGCATCATTCGCAAATTACGTAAAGCACGCCCTGGTATTCTGATAAGTTCTGACTTTATCATTGGCTTCCCGGGTGAAACACAAGACGACTTTGAAAAGACCATGCAATTAATTGCTGATGTTAATTTCGATATGAGCTTTAGCTTTATTTACTCTGCGCGCCCAGGTACACCTGCGGCGGATCTGCCTGACGATGTCAGTGAAGAAGAGAAAAAACAGCGCTTATATCTGCTTCAACAACGCATTAATCAACAAGCAATGAGCTTTAGTCGTGCCATGCTTAATACTGTACAACGTATCCTTGTTGAAGGTCCTTCACGTAAAAGTGTTATGGAGCTTTCAGGTCGTACTGAAACTAACCGTGTGGTTAACTTTGAAGGTACACCGGATATGATTGGTAAGTTTGTTGATGTTGAAATTGTTGACGTTTATGCTAACTCATTACGCGGTAAAGTTATCAGAACAGAAGATCAAATGGACCTACGTATCCATGAATCACCTGAATCTGTAATTGCTCGTACTCGTAAAGAAGATGAATTAGGTGTAGGTGTTTACCAACCTTAATTTATTAGACTTAACAAAAGGATAATCAGTGACAGTAATAGCGCATACACAAGTAGCGACCCAAGAAATTTTCTTAGAGCCAGCAGACAATGCCCGTTTAATGAGCCTTTGTGGTCCATTTGACGATAATATTAAACAACTTGAACGCCGTTTAGGTATCGAGATTAATCACCGTGATAACCGTTTTAAATTAACCGGAAAATCATTATGTGTGACTGCGGCTGCGAGTATTTTACGTCACCTGTATGTGGAAACCTCGCCAATTAAAGGTGTGATCCCCGATATCGACCCTGAACAGATTCATCTCGCCATCACCGAAAGCCGTGTACTTGAGCAAACGGATGAACGTGTACCTGAATTTGGAAAATCTACCAATATTCGTACAAAGCGGGGTGTGATCAAACCACGCACACCAAATCAAGCGCAATATATCGCAAATATTCAGACCCATGATATTACGTTTGGTATTGGACCTGCTGGTACAGGGAAGACCTATCTGGCTGTTGCTGCCGCTGTTGATGCACTCGAACGTCAAGAAGTTCGCCGCATTTTACTGACGCGTCCCGCAGTTGAAGCCGGTGAAAAACTGGGTTTTTTACCCGGCGACCTAAGCCAGAAAGTCGATCCTTATTTACGACCACTTTATGATGCGTTATTTGAGATGTTAGGTTTTGAAAAAGTTGAGAAACTCATTGAACGCAACGTTATTGAGGTCGCCCCACTTGCTTATATGCGTGGGCGAACGCTTAATGATGCCTTTATTATTCTTGATGAGAGCCAAAACACCACGATAGAACAGATGAAAATGTTCTTAACACGTATCGGCTTTAACTCTAAAGCGGTGGTAACTGGCGATATTACTCAGATTGACCTACCAAGAGGTAGTAAATCAGGCTTACGCCACGCGATTGAGGTGTTATCTGAGGTTAACGACCTGAGCTTTAACTTCTTCCATAGCGAAGACGTTGTTCGCCATCCTGTCGTTGCCAAAATAGTTATTGCCTATGAAGCTTGGGAAACGGAAGATCAAAAACGCCGTCAAGCTATCAAAGCAGAGAAAGAGAAACTTCAGAGAGAAAATCATGAGTGAAGTTATCCTTGATTTACAAATTGCGACTGAAAACGCACAAGGGCTTCCTGACGAAGCCCAATTTATGACATGGTTAGAAGCAGTATTGCCACAGTTTCAACCTGTCAGTGAAGTCACTATTCGTATTGTTGATGAGGCAGAAAGCCACGAGCTTAACCTGACTTATCGCGGAAAAGACAGACCAACTAATGTGCTCTCTTTTCCTTTTGAAGCACCGCCTGAAATTGAACTGCCACTGTTAGGTGACTTAATTATTTGTCGTCAAGTGGTCGAAAAAGAGGCGATTGAACAGAATAAAACGGTTGAAGAACACTGGGCACACATGGTTATTCATGGATGTCTTCATCTTTTAGGCTATGATCATATTGAAGATGATGAAGCTGAAGAAATGGAAAGTTTAGAGACAGAAATCTTACAAAAATTAGGCTATGAAGATCCCTATTTGATAGAAAAAGAGTAACAGTTCTCTTATTTTTATGATAAATAATATATCTAATAGACCATTCAATGAGGAAAAATAGTTAAAACGCCATGAGCGACGACCAATCTTCGAGTAACGATAACCCTGGTCCTAAAAGAGGGTTTCTCACACTGCTTAATCAGCTGTTCCACGGTGAACCTAAAAACCGTGATGATCTGATGGAGCTTATCCGCGATTCTGAACAGAAAGAATTAATCGATCCTGATACCCGCGACATGCTTGAAGGGGTAATGGATATCGCTGAACAACGTGTTCGGGATATTATGATCCCTCGCTCTCAAATTGTGACACTAAAACGCAATCAAACTCTTGATGAGTGCTTAGATGTCATTATTGATTCAGCGCATTCCCGTTTTCCCGTTATCAGCGAAGACAAAGATCATATTGAAGGCTTATTGATGGCAAAAGATTTATTGCCATTTATGCGTAGTAGCGCAGAGCCATTTAGTATGGATAAAGTTCTACGCTCTGCGGTTGTTGTACCTGAAAGTAAACGCGTAGACCGCCTATTAAAAGAGTTCCGTTCTCAACGCTATCATATGGCGATAGTTATCGATGAATTCGGTGGTGTTTCTGGTCTGGTAACGATTGAAGATATTCTTGAACTTATCGTGGGCGAAATTGAAGATGAGTATGATGATGAAGACGATATCGATATTCGTCCATTAAGTCGTCACGCTTACTCAGTTCGAGCTTTAACCCAGATAGAAGATTTCAATGACGCTTTTGGGACTCATTTCAGCGACGATGAAGTTGACACTATTGGTGGACTCGTAATGCAAGCCTTTGGTCACCTTCCTGCTCGTGGTGAAACTATTACCATTGATAATTATCAATTTAAAGTCGTTATGGCTGATAGCCGTAAGATAATTCAGGTATATGTGCATATTCCCGATGACGCACCAATCCCTGAATTAGGTAACGATGCTTAGGATATAAATGAATAATATCTCTTTCTTAAACCGCCAGTGGGTTCGCGCCCTACTGGCGGTTTTTTTCGGTGCAATAGGTACACTGGCGTTTTCACCTTTTGATTTTTGGCCAGCAGCACTGATCTCATTATCCGGCTTACTTCTTGTCATTAATCAACGAACAACTCGCCAAGGTGCCTTTCTTGGTTTTTCTTGGGGTTTTGGATTATTTGGTAGTGGCGTCAATTGGGTCTATGTCAGTATTGCCAATTTTGGTGGTATGCCCTTTGCGATAAATATTTTCTTAGTTATTTTATTGGCACTCTATTTATCGCTTTATACTTCACTTTTTGCTGGCTTATTAAATAAATTATTCCCAAACCCTACGCTTTGGCGTTTTGCTTTTGCCGCCCCAGCTTTATGGCAAGTCACTGAGTTTTTAAGAGGTTGGGTATTATCCGGCTTTCCATGGCTACAATTTGGTTATAGTCAGATTGATGGTCCTTTAAAAGGTATTGCACCTATTTTGGGTGTTACCATGATAACGCTGCTACTTACCGTTATTAGTGGATTAATTGCTCATGCCATCTATCGAAAATCACGTTACAGTCTATTAGCGGCAGCGATATTACTGTTACTGCCAATTAGTTTTAAATCGTATCAATGGTATCAGCCGTTACCAGAAGAAACGCAAGAAATTGCCTTAATACAAGGTAATATTGAGCAATCTTTAAAATGGCAACCTGACGCATTAGAGAAAACATTAACCACTTATCTGACTCTTAGTCGCCCTTATATTGGTACGGCAAACCTTATTATTTGGCCTGAATCCGCTATTCCTGATATTGAGATTCAACAACAGACATTTTTAGCTGAGCTTGATAAGCAATTAAGAGCACAAGATACTCACTTAATGACAGGTATTATTGATGCTCGCCCAACACTAGAGGGCTATCGTTTCTATAATAGCGTCATTACGCTTGGTGAACATTTTGCCTATCAATATCCAGCAACAGACCGATATAACAAACATCACCTTGTTCCTTTTGGTGAATACGTACCGTTAGAGTCGTTATTACGCCCATTGGCACCTTTCTTTAATTTGCCAATGTCATCATTAAGCCAAGGTGAATATGTTCAACCTCAACTTACGGTTAATAACGCTAAAATTACTGCGGCTATTTGCTATGAAATTATTTTAGGCGAACAGGTTCGCGCTAATTTCCAACCTGATACCCGCTTTTTACTGACTATTTCAAATGATGCATGGTTCGGTAATTCTATTGGCCCTTGGCAGCATTTCCAAATGGCAAGAATGCGTGCATTAGAGTTAGGTCGTCCATTATTGCGATCAACAAATAATGGTATTACTGCTTTTATTGCCGCAAATGGTGATGTGATTTCTCAGCTTGCTCAATTTGAAGAAAATTCATTAGCTGAAAAAATGACACCAACAACCGGATTAACCCCCTATTATCGTTTAGGAAATTACCCTCTTTGGATAATAGTCGGTCTATTTCTTGTTTCAGCTTTTATTAAACGCCGCAATAAATAACTGTTCATAGTAAAACCCCAATATGATGTTGGGGTTTTTATTATAAGGTTCGAATAACATGAATAATTACCCTGAACAGATTCTTGATATTATTTGGCAACGCGCTACGGTTATTTCTGCCGACAACGAAAATAAAGGATTTCGTAAAGACACTTCAGGAAGGTGGATAAAGCGACAACATATTAATCAGCAGGAACAAGAATATGGTTGGGTATTATCAAGACAACCCGAGTCAATTAACCAACTGATTGAAGATAAAACTATTGTGCCTTTACATTGGAAAACGGCGATAGCTAATCAACGAAAACAACAGGCTGATTCTAAACGCGTTAGTGTCACCTTACTTCAACCACTCGCCCTCTCTCAACTAATTCAGTCATCAGTAGATATTCAAGCTTATTGGAAAAATGCCCATAAAATTTCCAGTGATAATGAAGAAAAAGGTTTTCGTAAAGATTATTATGGCTATGTTATTCAAAAAAATGCGTTTGGAGATAAACTGCATCAATATGGTTGGACACTCGCCCAATTAGCTCCTACCAATAAAAATAATCAAATCGTTATTCCTATTAATATTGTGCCAATACACATTAATACCTCAAAACGCATTACCGATGAAAAAGCGTTAATAGCTGAAAATACCCAAGAAGCAAAAATTGAACGAAGACGTAAAAATCTTATTTATGAGATCATTCTCTTTATGGCGAGCTTACCTGGTATCATTTTTTCTTCACTTAAACTCTGATAATCGATTTAAAAGCCAGCCCACCATAATCGTAGTTTTAATCCCCATGAAGATGTCCAACCACTGGTAAAGCTCACCATCTCCCCTTTATAAATAATAACAAAAGAAGGTGTTGCGCTAATTCCCCATTGCTGCGAAATAGCACCTTTATCATCATTAATGACAGGGAAAACTAACTCTTTGGCTTTAATACCACGCACTATTTTTGCATCATCACCTGAGCGAATAACCACAGATGTAATGTTATAGCCGTCTTGTGCTAATGAATTCACTGTTGGAGTCGTTATTTTACAAATACCACACCAACTTGCCCAAAAATAGATTAATACGGGTTTTTCTTCACTGAGTTCAACTAAAGACACCACGCTATTATCGACAGTATAAAGCTCGGATATATTTGTTAGCACTGGTGGCGTAGGTTGCCGCCACCAGTCCATAACAAAAGAGACTAAAACGAAAATAGCGACAAGAACAATGAGCTCTTTTCCCCATTTGCGTAATCGACTAAGCACTATTTTTTCACTTTAGCCAGTTGTTCTTTAACGATAACTTCTAACTGTGCGTAATCAACTGCACCAGGTAAAATGGTATCGCCAATAACCGTTGCTGGCGTGCCTTGAATACCAAGTTTACGCGATAAATCTAAGTTGTTTTGCAATGCTTTCAGGCTATCTTCAGTTAGCTTAATTTTGCTGGTATTGGTGCTTTTCATTGCATCATCAATACTTGCGCTATCTAACATGGTTTTCTTCTGCATTAAACGCTGATGCAGTGCAAGGAAGGCTTTAGGATCTTCTTT
This sequence comes from Proteus hauseri, assembly GCF_040139125.1. Lineage (GTDB taxonomy): Bacteria > Pseudomonadota > Gammaproteobacteria > Enterobacterales > Enterobacteriaceae > Proteus > Proteus hauseri_B. The sequence goes on along the minus strand of NZ_JBEEUB010000012.1, from coordinate 52,327 downwards.
CCACACAGAAAGTACGGCCTGAGTCGCTTTAACTGAGCTTTCACCTTTAAATGGCAGCGGTTTAATAATAACTGCAACATCAGGATATTGTTTAGTAATTTGCTCTAATAGTGGGTCAAAACGCTTGCAATAAGGACAGTTATAATCGGTGAATGAAACTAACACTAATTTTGCATCTTTAGCACCAATACGAGGACTTGAAGCATCGTTATATAACGCATCATGCTCTGCAACTAAGGCTTTACGAAATTGTGATTGTTGTTCATCCGCTTTTTTAGTTTGTAATGCCATAATCGCTTCTTCCAAAATTTCTGGATTGCTAATCAGCGTATCACGAACTAATGCACGAACTTCTTTCTCTTGATCGGCATTCAAAGCGGCAGCTTGTACATTCGCACCAAAAAGTAACGAAGAGATAACCAGTGCCGAAAGTGTTTTTTTCATTATTGGGCTCCTTTAGCCTCTGAAAGAATAGTTAACATCGAATCTTTATTTAAGAGAGGCGGTAGGATCTCCCCCTCCTTGTTACAAGGTCCATAAATTTGATTAAAAGGTACCGCGACCTGACCGCGTTGTTTTAAAAACTGCGTAATCTCGTCAGAAGGTTTAGTCCAATCACCTCGTAATGCGACGACATCAGATTCAGAAAGCGCCTTTTGGACATCTTCACGCAATAATACATTGTATTTATTCGCTTTGCAGGTTACACACCAATCGGCAGTAATATCAACAAATACACGTTTATTATCTGATAATGCCTGATGTAATGCATGTTCTGTTAATGGCTGCCAATTGATAACATCTTTACCCGCCAAAGTTTGCGCTTCAGGCTGTATGGTAAACACATAACTGCTGCCGCCTAAAATTGCAGTGATCACGGCTGATACTAATAATGTTTTTTTGCCATAATGTTTTGCAATAGCCACCAGCAATAACAGAGCAATAAGTGTAAAAATACCCGCAACAATAGCGACACCAAAGTGAGGGATTAATAGAGTAATTAACCAAATGCATGAAAGCAGCATCATAAAGCCAAGTATAACTCTTAGCTTATTCATCCACTTACCCGGTTTTGGTAAAACTTTTGCTACTGATGGAAAAAGTGCAACCAATATCCAAGGCAAACTCATACCAATACCTAAAGCGGTAAAAATTAGCCACAGCTCACTTAATGGTGCAATTAAAGCATAAGCAACCGCAGTGCCTAGAAACGGCGCAGAACAAGGTGTAGCTAATAAGGTAGCAAATGCCCCTTCCCAGAAATGTCGGCTGTTATTTTGTCCACCAGCTGTTGCTATTTTAGTATTGATATTACTCGATAAACGCAGTTCAAATAATCCAAATAAATTAGCGGTAAAAATAGCAGTAACCAGCACCATAACCCCAATAAACCAAGGGCTTTGAAATTGAATGCCCCAGCCTATTGCTTCTTGGCTAAAACGTAAGCCAGTCATAAACAGTGCTAATGCCCAAAATGAGACTAAAATACCCGCAACAGAGAGCGAGAATTGTTTACGAATAGTGCCCGTATCGCGTTTTTCAGTATGTAATATCGAACCCAATTTCATTGCCAGCACAGGCAAAACACAAGGCATTAAATTAAGAATTAAGCCTCCTAATAACGCAAAAGCGACAATACCCCATAATCCCATGCCATCTACTGTTGATGTGGGAGGTGTAATACTAAGATTACCCTGACCTATTGTGCTATTAACTTGACGTGAAAAATCGTTGTCAGTAACCACAAAAGAGAGCTGCTTTCCTAATAGATCTCCGGCTTTATCTCCCCAATCATCGGTGACATCTACTGAAACAAATAATTGCGCATTCTTCTTGGTGATTTGAGGAATGCCATAAAGCATACCTGCAGGAGGGTCGAGATAAACATTGGGTGCAATCCAATTACCATTGTCACGTTGTAAGGCAATATTCAGTTGGCTACGTTGATAATTAGATGAAATTGAGCTAACAAGTCCTGTTGTAACAGGCACTTTTGCCATAGCTTGATTATATTGCCATTCAAAATCAGCAGGAGCAGGTTGATTAAAATCTAAGGTTAATGGGTAATCGGTTAAAAGGCAGACATTACTACAGGTTGATAATGTTAAAATACCATCCAGCGAGCCACCGTTAATGGCGCCAAGCTCAATAGGGAAAACCACTTGTTTATCATAACCTTGGGTATGAATACCCGCCACATCAAAAGCAGAAGGTGATGGCCAATGCCACGCCATTTCAGCGACATCTTGTGACCAGTTTATTTCAGGTGCCACACCACCTTCACCAGGAGAACGCCAATAGGTTTTCCATCCTGACTCTAATTGCACTTCAAGCAAGATTTTGACACTCCCTGAAGGGGATTTTTGCGCTGTCGCCCTGACTTGTGCATGATTATTATCTGGCGTAGTTAACCAGCCAGTATCTGCGGCTTGAGATGAAGATAGAGTAAATAACGTTAATACTAACGCCATAATAAAAGCACGAAACATAGCAACTCCCTAAAAATTCCTTTAACGCTACACTTAAAGCTACGCCTTAAAATAGACGCATAATATTTTAGTTAAAGAAGTCGCTAATCCCTCAGAATACAATAATGAAGATGAAGTCTTATTCGAGGTGGGGGATGGTGATGTTTTTTCTGACTGCGTTGGCGAGAGACATAAATAGCAGCCATGCTCAACAAAAGCAATACAGCCCAAGAGTGGAAAAAAGGCTCGATGGCTAATGGCGGGACAGCTAACAAGGATTTAGCACTTAAATCACAAGTAGAGAGTGAATAAGAAGATGCTTTTTCACTATTATTGTCAATCATTGGCGTTGATGGCATATATTGGGTTTGGGTAATAGAACTCGCTAAGCGCTCACTAATTATGTGTGCACCAAGAGAGCGCTGAATAATACAACATAATATCAGCATTACTGTTATAAACACCAACCAGCGACCTGACCGCCAATGACTCATAGAAAACCCTCATTATTTAACCTGCTATCTTAACGGTAATCTACAGACAAACAACTCCTTAAGATAAACTTTACAAAGTATCTACTTTTCTATTTTTTTATTTGTCTTATATCTACGCCTTTAACCTTTCTTTTCGTGTGGTCTCTACTACAATAATTTTAAAAGATGAAAACAATTTCCAATAAAATTATAAACTATTTTTGATTTCATTCTTTTATTGAGAGATAGCTCTCGTATTTCAAAAAATGCACTTCCCAACAGTATGTTATTTGTTCTATCTATTAACATTATCAAAACAAATTAAAACAAAAAACAAACATCAAGCAACACATCCATATCACATTTACCACGACAGGAGTTATTATGCGCATGCGTAAACTAGCATTATCATTAATGTTTTTAGGGGCTGCAGGAGCTGTACAAGCAGAAGAACTCACTGGAACCTTAAAAAAAATAAGCGATAACGATATTATTATCGTTGGGCATCGGGAATCTTCCGTTCCATTTTCTTACTATGATAATCAACAAAAAGTAGTCGGCTATTCTCAAGACTATTCCAACCTTATTGTTGAGGCGGTAAAAGAGAAAATTGGTAAACCAAATCTTCAAGTTCGCTTGATCCCTATCACTTCTCAGAATCGCATTCCATTATTACAAAATGGTACCTTTGACTTTGAATGTGGCTCTACAACTAACAATGAAGCTCGCCAACAACAAGCGGCTTTCTCAAACACTATATTTATCGTTGGTACTCGGTTACTGGCGAAAAAAGATACGGGAATTAAAGACTTCTCTGACTTAGCCGGAAAAAATGTGGTTGTAACATCAGGAACCACCTCTGAGATGTTACTCAATAAGCTAAATGACGAGAAAAAAATGAATATGCGCATTATTAGCGCAAAAGACCATGGCGACTCATTCCGTACCCTTGAATCAGGTCGTGCTGTTGCCTTTATGATGGATGATGCACTACTTGCTGGTGAACGTGCAAAAGCCAAAAAACCTGCACTTTGGGAGATAGTAGGTACACCACAATCTGAAGAAGCTTATGGCTGTATGTTGCGTAAAGATGATGCGCAATTTAAAGCACTGATTGATAGCACTATCGCCAATGCACAAAAATCCGGTGAGGCTGAAAAATCCTTTAATCGTTGGTTTAATGCCCCGGTTCCACCTAAAAATCTTAATTTAGAGTTCACCATTTCAGACGAAATGAAAGCCCTGTTTGCTGCACCAAATGATAAAGCACTAAATTAATTCTTATTAATCAATATTTATGATTTAGAAATACCAAATTGATAATTATAAAGTATCTGTTGGACAGACAGATCAGTAAAGTTTGGGGCAGCCGTTCCCTGCCCCAATTTTTTCACCGGAGGTGAAATCATGTCGATAGATTGGGATTGGGGGATATTCTTCCATGAAGCCCCATTCGGAAACACCACTTACTTAGGTTGGCTAATATCTGGCTTTCAAGTCACTATCGCCTTGTCCTTATGCGCTTGGGTTATTGCCTTTCTTGTTGGTTCTCTGTTTGGTATTTTGCGTACAGTGCCTAATCGTTGGCTTTCAAGCTTAGGGACTATTTATGTCGAGCTCTTTCGTAACGTACCCTTAATTGTGCAATTCTTTACTTGGTATTTGGTTATTCCAGAACTATTACCACAATCTATTGGTGATTGGTTCAAAATGGAGCTCGCACCAAATATACAATTCTTTTTATCTTCTGCATTATGTTTAGGCTTATTTACTGCTGCTCGTATGTGTGAACAAGTTAGAGCAGCAATTGATTCATTACCTCGTGGTCAAAAAGCCGCAGGATTAGCATTAGGCTTAACGTTGCCTCAAACTTATCGTTATGTTCTGCTACCCAATGCTTATCGCGTTATTATTCCGCCAATGACATCTGAGATGGTCAATCTCGTTAAAAACTCAGCTATCGCCTCAACTATTGGTCTTATCGATATGGCGGCTCAAGCAAATAAACTATTAGATTATTCAGCAAAAGCTTATGAGTCATTTACTGCAATTACCTTAGCTTATGTATTGATCAACGTCGTTATTATGATCGTAATGAACTGGCTTGAAAAACGGGTGCGCTTGCCTGGCACAACAGGAGGTCAATAATGTACGAATTTGACTGGAGTTCTGTTGTTCCTAGTTTACCGTTTTTAGTGGATGGGATGGCAATCACCTTAAAAATCACAGTAACCGCGATTGTTGTGGGGATTTTATGGGGAACCGTTCTGGCGGTGATGCGCTTATCAACTATTAAACCTATTCGCTGGTTTGCCGCAGCTTATGTTAATACCTTTCGTTCTGTTCCATTGGTGATGGTATTACTGTGGTTTTATCTTATTGTGCCTAACATATTACAAAATGTTCTAGGGCTTTCACCTAAAAACGATATCCGTTTGATTTCAGCAATGATAGCGTTCTCTTTATTTGAAGCAGCTTACTATTCTGAAATAATCAGAGCCGGTATTCAAAGTGTGAGTAAAGGGCAACTTTCTGCGTCATTGGCATTAGGTATGACTAAGTCGCAAACTATGCGTTTAGTTATTTTACCTCAAGCTTTTCGTGCCATGATCCCACTATTGCTAACTCAAGGTATTGTTTTATTTCAAGATACCTCGTTAGTTTATGTATTAAGTCTGACTGATTTTTTCCGTACCGCTGCAAATATTGGCGAACGTGATGGTACTCAAGTTGAAATGATCCTCTTTGCTGGCTTTATCTATTTTGTTATTAGTTTCTCTGCTTCAATGTTAGTGAACTTTCTTAAAAAAAGGACTACCTAGATGATTTCCCTAAAAGATGTTTCCAAATGGTATGGTCAGTTTCAAGTACTGACTGAATGCTCCACTGAAGTTAAAAAGGGGGAAGTTGTTGTTGTTTGTGGACCTTCAGGTTCGGGTAAATCGACACTAATCAAAACAGTTAATGGATTAGAACCAGTACAACATGGTGAGATCTTAGTTGATGAGACTAAAGTAAACGATAAACGCACAGACCTTGCTAAGTTACGAGCCAAAGTGGGCATGGTATTCCAACATTTTGAACTATTCCCACATCTTTCTATTATTGAAAACTTGACGCTTGCTCAAGTTAAAGTGCTCAATAGAAATAAAGAGGCAGCAAAAGAAAAAGGCTTAAAACTTTTAGAGCGTGTTGGTTTATCAAATCACGCAAATAAATTCCCAGCACAACTATCTGGTGGTCAACAACAGCGTGTTGCTATCGCTCGCGCACTATGTATGGATCCGATAGCGATGCTGTTTGATGAGCCAACATCAGCACTTGACCCTGAAATGATCAATGAAGTCCTTGATGTTATGGTTGAGCTTGCTAACGAAGGAATGACCATGATGGTCGTTACCCATGAAATGGGCTTCGCAAAAAAAGTTGCAGACCGTATTATTTTTATGGATGAAGGTCGTATTGTTGAAGATAGCCCTAAAAATGACTTCTTTGATAACCCTAAATCAGATCGTGCTAAAGATTTTCTAGCCAAAATACTTCACTAATTATGATTACCTTATCTATTTAATCCTAGTGCTGGCGTACTTCTTGTATGTCAGCACTAAAGGGATTATTTAGATTAATCTCGCAACGTGATATCAATTTTTTCTTTTTTTCCGCAATATCAGAACAACTTCCCGAAAAAATACGCATTTATAGCGATTATACGTTACCCCACATCAGCAAATATCGTGATTCGCCTAAAAATGTTAGGCAAACAGTGGTAATCATTAAGAAAGAGAGTTGTGGCGATTAGACAAAATCAGCTATGCTATGCAAGACTTAATTTCATAATAGCGGTTACCCTCCGGTAGCCATTAATTCACCATAGGATTATCGGTGCCATGCAAGAACAATATCGTCCCGAAGATATAGAGCAAACTATCCAGGAATACTGGGAAAAGAACGACACATTTAAAGTGACAGAAGATAATAACAAAGAAAAATATTACTGCCTGTCTATGCTACCTTATCCTTCTGGCCGACTTCACATGGGACACGTTCGCAATTACACCATTGGTGACGTGATTTCCCGTTATCAACGTATGCTAGGTAAAAACGTCCTACAACCCATTGGTTGGGATGCATTTGGTTTACCCGCAGAAGGTGCAGCAGTAAAAAACAACACGGCACCCGCTCCGTGGACTTATGAAAATATCGATTACATGAAAAACCAGTTAAAAAAACTGGGTTTTGGTTATGACTGGGATCGTGAAGTAACGACCTGTACGCCTGAATATTATCGTTGGGAACAGTGGTTTTTTACTAAGTTATATGAAAAAGGCTTAGTTTATAAAAAAACGTCGGCGGTTAACTGGTGTCCTCATGATTTAACGGTATTAGCTAACGAGCAAGTTATCGATGGCTGCTGTTGGCGTTGCGATACCCCAGTAGAGCGTAAAGAAATTCCACAGTGGTTTATTAAAATCACTGAATATGCAGAAGAACTGTTAAACGATTTAGATACGTTAGATGAGTGGCCTGAACAAGTTAAGACCATGCAACGTAACTGGATTGGTCGTTCTGAAGGTGTAGAAATCACTTTTGATGTTGCAGATAGCAACGACAAAATGACGGTCTATACAACTCGCCCAGATACCTTTATGGGTGTGACTTACGTTGCTGTTGCAGCGGGTCACCCGTTAGCGCAAAAAGCCGCTGAAAATAACCCAGCAATTCAAGACTTCATTGATGAATGCCGTAACATGAAAATGGCAGAAGCCGAAATGGCAACAATGGAGAAAAAAGGTATGGCAACGGGTATGTATGCCATCCACCCATTAACGAAAGAGAAAGTCGCTATTTGGGTTGCTAACTTTGTATTAATGGAATACGGCACAGGTGCTGTGATGGCAGTTCCAGGTCATGACGAACGTGACTGGGAATTTGCTAATAAATACGATTTACCAATTAAAGCCGTTATTGCAGATGCGCAAGGTAATCAACCTGATTTATCAGCAGGTGCATTTACTGAAAAAAATAGCCTGATTAATTCTGGTGAGTTCACAGGACTTGATAATCAAGCAGGCTTTAATGCTATCGCTGACAAATTAGCCCAAATGGGTGTCGGTGAGCGTAAAATAAATTATCGTTTACGTGACTGGGGTGTTTCTCGTCAACGTTACTGGGGTGCGCCAATCCCTATGGCAACCTTAGAAGATGGTACTGTTGTTCCTGTTCCTGATGATCAACTGCCGGTTATTCTGCCAGAAGATGTCAAAATGGATGGGATCACAAGCCCAATTAAGGCTGATCCTGAGTGGGCAAAAACAACCATTAATGGTCAACCTGCACTGCGTGAAACCGATACTTTCGACACCTTTATGGAGTCTTCTTGGTATTATGCACGTTATACTTGCCCTGACTACGATAAAGGCATGTTAGATCCTAAAGCTGCTAACTATTGGTTACCTGTTGACTGGTATATTGGTGGTATCGAACACGCTATTATGCACCTGATGTATTTCCGCTTCTTCCATAAGCTAATGCGAGATGCTGGTCTGGTTGATTCTGATGAACCAGCAAAACGCTTACTGTGCCAAGGCATGGTATTAGCAGATGCGTTTTATCACACCGGTGAAGACGGCGCTCGTCATTGGGTATCGCCAGCAGAAGCTATTGTTGAACGTGATGAGAAAAACCGCATCATCAAAGCAACAGATAGCGAAGGTCATGAACTGGTTTATGCTGGCATGAGCAAAATGTCTAAATCCAAAAATAACGGTATCGACCCACAAACTATGGTTGAACGTTATGGTGCTGACACAGTACGTCTGTTTATGATGTTTGCTGCTCCACCAGAATTAACACTGGAATGGCAAGAGTCTAGCGTTGAAGGGGCTAACCGTTTCTTACGCCGTCTGTGGCGTTTAGTGCATGAACATACGCAAAAAGGCGCGACTCAAGCACTGGATATCACAACATTAACGGAAGAACAGAAAGATTTACGTCGTGATCTGCACAAAACCATAGCTAAAGTTTCTGACGATATCGGTCGTCGATTAGCATTTAATACCGCGATTGCTGCAATCATGGAGTTAATGAATAAGCTGACTCGCGCTTCACAAGAAACCGAGCAAGATCGTGCATTAATGCAAGAGGCGTTAGAAGCCATTGTTCGTCTGCTTTCACCAATTATTCCTCATGCTTGCTTTGTTATGTGGCAATCATTAGGTGGTAAACAAGACGTTGATGTTGCACCATGGCCTGTCGCAGATGAAGAAGCAATGGTTGATGACACTAAACTTATTATTGTTCAAGTGAATGGTAAAGTGCGTGGTCGTGTCACGGTTCCTGCTAATGCAGAAAAAGAATATGTTCAGGAAATGGCAACAAAAGAGTACAGTGTTGCTAAATATCTGGAAGAAGTGACTGTTCGTAAAGTCATTTATGTTCCTGGTAAATTACTGAACATCGTTGTTGGCTGATAAGGAGGCCTAGTGCGATATCTATTTTCGCTATTTTTCGGGTTGGCGGTGTTAATCACCGCTGGCTGTGGTTTTCATTTACAAGGGAAAACACAGGTTCCACCTGAATTAAAAACACTTTATCTGAGCTCTAGTGACCCTTATGGGCCTTTGTCTCGTGTAATGCGTCAACAATTAAGATTAAGTGGCGTTCAGCTAGTTGAAAATCCAACAACTGATATCCCAATTTTAAAAATTATTGGCTCTTCAGAGAGTAAGGAAACTGTTTCTGTTTACCAAGATGGTAAAACTGCAGAACGTCAGTTAACTTTCACACTGAATGCACAAGTTATTATACCTGACGGCACTATTTACCCTATTTCGTCCCAAGTATCACGTCCCTTCTTTGATAACCCATTGGAAGCATTAGCAAAAGATGCTGAAAATGACATTATCAAGCAAGAAATGCGTGAACAAGCGGCGGCGATATTAGTGCGTAAATTATTGGTTGTTCACAATGCTGAACGTCAAAAGGCGTCAGAAGCCGCTCAGGCGAAACAGATAATCTCACCAGCCAAATGATCCGTCTATATCCAGAACAACTGAACGCGCAGCTCCAAGAGGGGCTGCGCCAAAGTTACCTACTCTGGGGTAACGAACCTTTGTTACTCCAAGAGTCTCAAGATGCCATCGTATCTGTTGCTAAAACACAAGGATTTGCTGAGCATTATCAGTTTTCCCTTGATAACAATACTGATTGGAATGAAATCTACTCACTTTGTCAGTCATTAAGCCTTTTCTCTCAAAGACAATCTATTTTGCTTCATTTGCCTGAAAATGGTCCTAATGCGGCAATGTCAGAGAAACTGTCACACTTAGCTCAAGAGTTGCATCAAGATTTATTGCTCATTTTACGTGGACATAAACTCACTAAAGCACAAGAAAATAGTGATTGGTTTAAAGCCTTAAGCCAACAAGGGACTTATGTCACATGTATCACACCTGAACTTGATAAATTACCACAGTGGGTTGCTCGCAGAGCAAAACAGAAAGGGTTAACGCTAGATGAGCAAGGTAATCAATTACTCTGCTACTGCTATGAGGGAAATCTATTAGCACTATCACAAGCAGTAGAGCGTCTTTCACTGCTTTACCCTGATGGCAAACTCTCGTTACCGCGTATTGAAGCCGCAGTAAATGATGCATCACATTTTTCGCCCTATCATTGGGTTGATGCATTATTAGCCGGAAAAGCACAACGTGCTTGGCATATTTTACAACAGCTTAAAAGAGAAGATGTTGAACCTGTTATTTTGCTAAGAACAGTACAGCGTGAATTAATGCAGTTAATTACACTACAGCGTGAACAAAAAAAAGCACCGATAAAATCAGTATTTGATCAACACCGAATTTGGCAAAATCGACGCCCGATATTCAGTGCTGCATTACAACGGCTCTCAGAATATCAATTACTCACAGCAATACGCTTATTAACAAGTATCGAAATTACTATTAAACAAGATTATGGACAAACTGTCTGGCATGATTTAACTGCGCTTGGGTTATTGCTGTGTGGAAAGGTATTACCAGAAGGATTTGTCAGTGATGTCTAACCGCAATAATAAATTACCTTTAATTAATCAAGCCATCGCTTTATATGGCGGTACTTTTGATCCGATCCATTATGGGCATTTACGTCCTGTAGAAGCACTTTCCGGATTAATTGGTTTAAAAGAAGTTATTTGGTTACCTAATAATATTCCGCCTCATCGTCCACAACCTGAAGCATCGTCACAACAACGCCTTGAGATGGTTCGTCTCGCGCTACACCCTTTTTCTTCATTTAAAGTTGATACACGCGAGCTTGAGAAACCAACACCCTCTTATACTATCGAGACATTACGTGACTTTCGCCAAGAGATAGGCGCTAAACAGCCATTGGCATTTATTATTGGACAAGATTCATTATTATCAATCAACACATGGCATCAGTGGGAAAACTTACTTGATGTCTGCCACTTATTGGTTTGCGCTCGCCCTGGCTATCAAACTCACTTTGAAACACCACAAATGCAAACTTGGCTAGAACAACACCAAACTTTTCAACAAGAAGATATTCACTGTTTACCTGCGGGTAAAATCTTACTTGCGGACACCCCACTCTATAATATTTCTGCAACAGATATTCGAGCTCGCCATAAAGCAGGCGTAGACTGCCGTGATCTATTACCTGATGCTGTTGAAAATTATATTCATCAACAAGGGTTATATCAGTAAGCTATTTTTATCATCAAAGCTGCTCTCTTAAATAGTCAAAACTGGCAGGATAAGGTGAGAAATAGCGCTGCTGGATTAGATAGCTATCAGAATAAATAACTAAACAATCTTTCATACGTAAACATGGAACAGATAAAGGCACAATACCTTGACGATAACGCAAAATATCTTGTGTCAGTTGCTGTTTTTGTTCCGTATTTAAAGCGCGCTTAAAATAGCCTGCCATATGCATGAGTGCATTTGTATGCCCCTCTCGGCTTGGTGCGACAGCTAATGCACTCATCAGTCCGGTTTGATAATGATAAGCAAATTCATCTAATGGTAAAGTATCAGGGATATTTGCCATATAACGCCCTAACTCTCGATAAGCCACTTGAGAATAAGCCATCAGTAAATATTTATATCGGCTATGAAATTGAATAAGCGCCTTTTTACTCATAAAAAGAGTGACTTGCTGATGATAATCAATTAACGCAAAGAATTGGGTAAGAAAATGGTCAAGTGCTCTCGGTTGTGCAAGTTGTTCAAACGTTAATTGTAATGTTCCTTGCTCTAGTACTGATTGCAATTTCACGTTTTTTTCTTCAAAACAGCGCACTAAGAGTATATTTTTTGTTTCGTTGCCTTTAACTTGCTCTATTTCAATATTTTCACGATGAAGTAACGCACAAAATTGATGTAATTTTTCATGTAACAACTTATTGTTATTACTTTCTATTTCTGAAGAAAGCTCGAGGTAATAATATTTTTCTTTCATTCATCGTTTTCTCTTAGTAAAAATATCTGTATTACGTCGTATAATGTGCAATCAGTGATGTAATAACAGCGTTATAAGGTGTTTCACGAACATTGACAGACGAGGTTTTGCTGTTATTCTCACCCTCAGCGACCGTGAAGGGAACTGTAAAGTAAAACTGTCGTCTAACTGGAAAGTTCTTATCTGCCAGCTTTTTATTATTTATTATGGCGCAATAAATAGGCATATATAAACTTTTCTAAATCAATCATCGAAAAACAGGAAAACCTGATGTGTGTTCTTGTTATCGATAACTGGAATTAATCATCGAGTAAAATAGATTTATTGGTATAAATTCCTTTAAAATAGCGCTTTATTATTTTCTCGATTGAGTTAACTAAATAGAAAAAGGTGACCCTTTTGCAAGGCACAGAATTACAGCAATTTATTATTGATAAACTTGAGAATTCTAAAGCTCAAGATATTATTGCATTGGATGTCCGCGGAAAATCAAGTGTAACTGATTACATGATTATTTGTACTGGTACCTCAAATCGCCATTTGATGTCTGTCGCTGATAATCTGGTTGATGATTGCCGCGAAGCCGGATTACAACCTTTAGGTGTTGAAGGACAAGGTATTTCAGATTGGATTGTTGTTGACCTTGGTGAAGCCATGGTTCACGTAATGCAAGAAGATAGCCGCCGCATGTACGAACTCGAAAAACTCTGGAGCTGAGTTTGAAATTACAGCTCATTGCCGTTGGTACAAAAATGCCGGACTGGATCCAGACCGGCTTTATGGATTATTTCAACCGTTTTCCCAAAGATATGCCATTGGAATTAATTGAAATTTCAGCGGGTAAACGTGGAAAAAATGCTGATATCAAACGCATTCTTGAAAAAGAAGGCGAACAGATGCTGGCAGCGGTAGGTAAAGGTAACCGTATTGTCACTCTCGATATTCCTGGCGCTCGTTGGGATACACCAAAGTTAGCAGAACAGCTTGAGCACTGGAAGCTTGATGGTAGAAACGTCAGTTTATTAATTGGTGGCCCTGAAGGGTTAGCGCCTGCTTGCAAAGAAGCTGCACATCAAAGCTGGTCTTTATCTCCATTAACGATGCCACATCCTCTTGTTCGTGTAGTGGTTGCAGAAAGCCTTTACCGAGCATGGAGCATTACCACAAATCATCCTTATCATCGGGAATAATAAATTGGCGGGTAAGTAAGTGAAATCAACTAATGGGATGAAGAAAAGAAAGCGCACCCCGTTTCGAGATTATACTGCGGAATCAAAACTGTTTATCCGCCGTGTTATCGTCGCGTTTTCAGTCATTATTGTATTAAGTGGCATTCTGGTTTTTAACCTCTACCACATACAAATTGCTCGCCATGATGATTATCAAACACGTTCAAATGATAACCGGATCAAACTGGTACCGATCCCACCCAGTCGAGGCATTATTTACGACCGTAAAGGCGTACCTCTTGCACTAAATCGGACTATATACCAATTAGAAATTGTGCCTGAAAAAGTCGCCAATCTACAAGAGACATTAGATAGTCTAAGAGACGTCATCGACTTAACTGATGAAGATATCGCCGCATTTGAAAAAGAGCGTAAACGCTCGCGCCGATTTAGCTCTATTGCGCTAAAAACAGCCCTTAGCCAAGTACAAGTAGCGCGTTTTGCTATCAATCAGTATCGCTATCCTGGTTTAGAAATTAAAGGTTACCAACGTCGTTTTTATCCTTATGGTTCAGCATTAACCCATGTGATTGGTTATGTTGCCAAAATTAACGATAAAGACGTTGAACGCTTAGAAAAAGAGGGATTATACCCCAATTATGCCGCAACTCACGATATTGGTAAGTTAGGTATTGAACGTTACTACGAGTCTGTTTTACACGGAAAAACAGGCTATGAAGAGGTTGAAGTTAATAGCCGAGGTCGTGTTATTCGTCAATTGCATGAACAACCACCACAAGCAGGTAAAGATATTTACCTTACTATTGATCTTGAGCTACAAACCTATATTGAAACACTGCTTACAACCAGCCGCGCTGCGGTTGTTGTCACCGATCCCCGTAATGGCGAGATTTTAGCACTTGTTTCTAACCCAAGTTATGATGCAAACCTTTTTGTCGGTGGTATTTCCAACACTGAATATCAAGCCCTACTTAATAACCCTGATAGACCACTGATTAACCGAGCAACACAAGGGCTTTATCCACCCGCCTCAACCGTTAAGCCTTTTATGTCTGTTGCTGCATTAAGTGAAGGGGTAATTACAGCAAATACCACCATTCATGATCCCGGCTGGTGGCAATTACCTGGCTCTGAAAAACGTTATCGAGATTGGAAGCGTTGGGGACATGGCAAATTAAATGTGACCAAATCGATTATTGAATCGGCAGATACCTTCTTCTATCAGGTCGCTTACGACATGGGAATAGACCGCATTTCTACGTGGATGACCCGTTTTGGTTATGGTGAATACACAGGTATTGATTTATCTGAAGAACGCAACGGCATTATGCCAACGAGAGAGTGGAAACAGCAGCGCTATAAAAAACCTTGGTATCAAGGTGATACCATTCCCGTAGGTATTGGTCAAGGTTATTGGACCTCAACACCAATCCAGATGGCAAAAGCGCTCATGACACTCATTAACGATGGGCAAGTAAAAACACCTCACCTACTTTATGGCACAAAATTAGGTAATGAGATGTTACCTTATGTTGATACTGAAACACGCCAAATTGGTAATATTAACTCAGGTTATTGGGAGCTCGCCAAACATGGTATGTATGGTGTTGCCAATCTACCAAATGGTACAGCTCGTCGTAGTTTTGCTGATGCACCTTATAAAATTGCAGCCAAATCGGGTACTGCTCAGGTATTTAGTTATGAAACCTATAATGCTAGCCAATTAGCTGAACATCTACGTGACCACAAATTGATGATAGCCTTTGCACCTTATAATAAACCAACCGTTGCTGTGGCTATTATTTTAGAAAATGGAGGAGCGGGTCCTTCTGTGGGTGATATCACTCGTCAGATACTTGACCACATTTTACTGGGGGATAACAACACCGTATTGCCAATATCTCCACCTTCTCCACGTGGTTCAGAGGAATAATTATTATGACTGAAAATAACAAAAAGAAATCACTCTGGACTCGCTTACATATCGATCCCCTTTTTCTGCTTTGTATTATTGCCTTACTCGCCTATAGCGCATTTATTATGTGGAGTGCGAGTGGTCAAGATCCTGAAATGATGGAAAGAAAAATGGGGCAAATTGCAACGGGTTTTATGGTCATGATCGTTATGGCGCAAATTCCCCCTAGAGTCTATGAAAGCTGGGCACCCCACCTCTATTTTTTCTGTATTGTACTACTGATTTTTGTTGATGTTTTTGGGCACATCAGTAAAGGTGCTCAACGTTGGTTAGATTTAGGGATCATTCGTTTTCAACCTTCCGAAATTGCTAAAATCGCAGTGCCTCTAATGGTTGCTCGATTTATGAATAGAGATGTCTGCCCACCGACACTACGTAATACCACAATTGCATTAGTGATTATTTTTGTTCCTACTCTTTTAGTTGCCGCACAGCCCGATTTAGGGACTTCTATTTTAATTGCTGCATCAGGTATTTTTGTTATTTTCCTCGCTGGAATGAGCTGGCGTTTAATTACTGTTGCGGTACTGCTTATTGCTGCATTTATTCCTATACTCTGGTTTTTCCTGATGCATGATTACCAACGTACACGGGTAATGATGCTACTTGATCCTGAAACTGATCCGTTAGGCGCGGGATATCATATCATCCAATCTAAAATTGCTATTGGTTCTGGCGGATTACATGGAAAAGGTTGGTTACAAGGCACGCAATCTCAATTAGAATTCTTACCAGAGCGCCATACAGACTTTATTTTTGCAGTCTTGGCTGAAGAAGTAGGATTAATCGGTGTTCTGATACTGCTTACGCTCTATATACTCTTAATTGCGCGAGGTCTTTACCTTGCATCGAAAGCACAGAATACATTTGGTCGCGTTATGATTGGCGGGTTAATGCTAATCCTATTTGTTTATGTATTCGTTAATATAGGGATGGTCAGTGGGATCCTTCCTGTAGTAGGTGTGCCGTTACCTTTAGTGAGTTATGGAGGCTCTGCACTTATCGTCTTAATGGCAGGGTTCGGCATTGTAATGTCTATTCATACACACCGAAAACTATTATCAAAAAGTTTATAATGAGGTTTCTATGCGTTTGCAATGGGTTTTGATTGGTTTCAGTGCATTGCTACTGTCAGGGTGTGGTGTCGATAGACCCGTAAATAACAAGCAACCTACCCCCTTACCGAATGTCCCAGCTCAACGAGTCTTGGGTGCAGAGCCTCGCTATGAGCCTTACCACCCAACCGCAAATCAAGACTATCGGAAAAACGGTGTCGTTTATCATATCGTTCAAGATCCCGCAAATTTTAGCGAACGAGGACAAGCTATTGTCTATGATAGTTTAGCGATGAGTCGTTTAACGGCTATTGGTGAACGTATCAATCCTTATGAATTTGCCGCTGCGCATCCAACGTTACCCATTCCTAGTTATGTCAAAGTGACCAACTTAATGAATGGTCGCACAATGGTTGTGCGTATCAATGATCGTGGTCCTTATGTTGATAACAAACAGTTGCAAGTCACCCAAGCGGTTGCTGATAGCTTGCGCATAATGCCAACCACTCCATTACAGATTGAAGGTATTGTTGTTGATCAAAATGGCTATATGAGTGGTATCGGTACACATGGTGCTCAAATAGAGAAAAAAACAGCAGCCCTGCCTGAGCGTCCTAATTTAAGTACTTCATCGGCAACGACAGCGCCAATGCCTGTATCGCAGCCAACAACGCCATCAGTAACTATGGCTCCAGCTCCAGCTCCAGCTCCAGCTCCAGCTCCAGCTCCAGCTCCAGCTCCGCAGGCAGTATCCTCATCAACATCACTTGCGCAAGGTTACTATGTACAAGTTGGTGCATTAAGTAATGCCAATAATGCACAGTTTTGGCTAAATGATTTATCGTCTTCGTTGAATACTAAAGGTCTTATTATTACTGCTGATGGGTTACATAAAGTGCAGTTAGGTCCTTATTCATCAAAAGAACAAGCTGAAACAATAAAAAGTAAGCTTAAACAAATTAAAGATATTAATGCGTTTATCATTACCCAATAATGATAATATTCGTATTTAACTCTTTTTATATCAGCAAATTAAAGCGTAAACTCTTATAAGTTTGCTGATATTTTATTTATCGGTCTCTATTTTTCCCCTGAATTTCCGGAATAAACAAACAGAATGAAACAGATACTCCCAGCTAAATTACTAAGAACCAGCATACTCAGCACCACTTTTGCTTTACTGGCTTTTAGCCATAACAGCTTCGCTGATGATTCAATAAAAACAATGATACCTGCTGTTCCTAGTATCGAAGCCGAATCTTATATTCTTATCGATTATAATTCAGGGAAAGTACTGGCTGAAATGAACGCAGATGTTCGTCGTGATCCAGCAAGCTTAACCAAAATGATGACCAGCTATGTCATTGGACAATCTATTCGTGCTGGTAAAATTTCAAACAGCGACATTGTCCCCATTGGCGAAGAAGCGTGGGCAACAGGTAATCCTGTTTTTCGTGGTTCATCACTGATGTTTTTAAAACCAGGCGATCAAGTGAGTGTTGCTCAACTTACGCGTGGTATTAATCTGCAATCTGGTAATGATGCTTGTGTTGCAATGGCATCTTATGTCGCAGGTAGCCAAGATACCTTTGTCACAATGATGAATGACTACGTTAAACGTCTTGGTTTAAAAAACACTCAATTTCAAACGGTTCATGGGCTTGATGCTCCAGGTCAATACAGTACAGCTCGCGATATGGCACTAATTGGTGCTGCACTTATTCGTGATGTACCAGATGAATATGCTATCTATAAAGAAAAAGAGTATACCTATAATAATATTCGCCAAACTAACCGTAATGGTCTGTTATGGGATAGCAGCTTAAATGTTGATGGTATTAAAACGGGTCACACAGCATCGGCAGGTTATAACCTTGTCGCCTCAGCAACCGAAGGTGATATGCGTTTAATTTCTGTGGTAATGGGTGGACACTCATCTAAAGGCCGTGATACTGAAAGTAAGAAATTACTCACTTGGGGTTTTCGCTTTTTTGAAACGGTAAAACCACTACAAGTAGGTAAAGAGTTTGCGGCTGAACCTATTTGGTATGGCGAAACGGATAAAGTGCAGTTGGGTGTAGAAAAAGATGTTTATTTAACTATCCCTCGTGGTCGCTTAAAAGATTTAAAAGCAAGCTATATTCTTGAGAATATTGAACTTCATGCTCCTGTTGCTAAAAATCAAGTTGTTGGTGTAATTAATTTCCAACTTGATGGGCAAATTATTGAACAACGTCCATTAGTTGTTATGAATGAAGTGAAAGAAGGTGGCTTCTTCAGTCGCATTATTGACTATATCAAATTATTATTCTCTCACTGGTTTGGCTAAACCTTGAAATGGGTAAATCTGTCCATATATAACTAACATATAGATATTGGCTTAACGCTATTTACCTGTTTGATATTTACCCTAATAACACTATCGCATTCCTTATTCGCTAAGGAATGCGCTTTTTATTTGTTAATATTGGGTATATAAATATATTGATGGCAACGATAATACCTGTTGCTTTAAGGACTTAATATGAAAACCAAATTAAACGAGCTGCTAGAGTTCCCTTGTTCATTCACTTATAAAGTAATGGGACATGCAAAACCAGAGCTGGTTGATCAAGTTGTTGAAGTTATTCAACGCCATGCGCCAGGTGACTATACACCATCAGTTAAACCTAGCAGCAAAGGTAACTACCACTCTGTTTCTGTTACCATTAATGCAACGCATATTGACCAAGTAGAGACTTTATATAAAGAGCTTGGTGAACTTGAATTAGTTCGTATGGTTCTATAATTACCTATTTTCATTAGGTAATCTATTTTGAAAAAGCGCCTAGTTAGGCGCTTTTTTTATATTTTCGTTTGCTAATTTTTTATCACTTTCGCAAAAAAAACATCTCAATCTGGTAGTTCATTTGTCAGAGCGCTATACTGCTCTTCACAATTACGCTACAAATGAAGATTTTCACGGTGCAAGACAAAACAATCATTATTCGCCAATTAGGTGTAAAACCTTATTTACCGGTTTCTGATTCTATGCATCAGTTTACGGAAAAACGGGAAAGTCACACCCCTGATGAAATTTGGCTCGTTCAACATGAACAGGTATTTACCCAAGGGCAAGCAGGTAAAGAAGAGCATCTATTAAATACAGGTACTATCCCTGTTATTCAATCAGATCGTGGTGGTCAAGTAACTTATCATGGTCCTGGTCAGCAAGTGATGTATGTGTTACTTGATTTAAAGCGTAATCATATTGGGGTACGCCAATTAGTCACTGCATTAGAAAACACCGTTATTGATACCCTTGCTTCGTTCAATGTTGAAGCCTATGCACGTACAGATGCACCCGGTGTTTATGTAAATGGTGATAAAATTTGTTCATTAGGACTACGTATTCGTAAAGGCTGCTCTTTTCATGGTTTAGCATTAAATATTGATATGGATTTATCACCTTTTATGCGTATTAATCCTTGTGGTTACCCTGACCTAAAAATGACACAACTCATTGATTTTGTGCCTGATATAACCACTGAACAGGTAGCATCATTATTAGTGAAAAATTTTTGTACACAACTAGGATTCCAACCACAGCAATAAAAATGCTATAATTTTTTTAACATTTGTCATTTTTTTTTAAAACCCTGATTACCTCAGTCACATCGTGTTAATCACTCTAGATAACTGGAACTGGCACAATTATGAGTAAACCTATTCAGATGGAACGCGGAGTTAAATATCGCGATGCCGATAAAATGGCACTTATTCCTGTTAAAACGGTCGTTACTGAACGAGAAGAACTACTACGTAAACCTGAGTGGATGAAAATAAAGCTGCCCGCTGATTCAAGTAAAATTCAAGGTATCAAAGCGGCAATGCGCAAAAATGGTCTTCATTCAGTTTGTGAAGAAGCCTCTTGCCCTAACCTAGCGGAATGTTTTAACCACGGTACAGCGACCTTTATGATTTTAGGTGCCATCTGTACTCGCCGTTGCCCATTTTGTGATGTGGCACATGGTCGTCCAAATGCACCAGACCCTCAAGAGCCACAGAAACTCGCTCAAACCATTAAAGATATGGGTCTACGTTATGTGGTTATCACTTCAGTAGACCGTGATGATTTACGCGATGGTGGTGCTCAGCACTTTGCTGAATGTATCGCCGCGATCCGCGAAAAAAATCCAACTATTCGTATTGAGACTTTAGTCCCAGACTTCCGTGGTCGTATGGATAAAGCACTAGAGATCTTAACCGAAACACCACCTGACGTTTTCAACCACAATTTAGAAAACGTACCACGTGTTTATCGCCAAGTACGCCCTGGCGCTAACTACCAATGGTCACTCACACTATTAGAGCGTTTTAAACAGGCGCACCCTGATATTCCAACAAAATCTGGCTTAATGGTTGGGTTAGGTGAAACAAACGAAGAAATTATTGACGTTATGCGTGATCTGCGCAAACATGGGGTAACGATGCTGACATTGGGGCAATATCTACAGCCAAGCCGTCATCATCTCCCTGTTCAACGCTACGTCAGTCCTGACGAGTTTGAATATATGAAAGAACAAGCACTAGCAATGGGCTTTACCCATGCCGCTTGTGGACCATTTGTTCGTTCATCTTATCATGCCGATCTTCAAGCTCAGGGGATTGAGGTTAAATAACGATTAATCTCTTATGCTCAATATTGCAATTGCTGTATTTATAGGCGGTGGATTAGGTAGCGTATTACGCTGGCTAATTAGCTACCGCCTAAATTCACTCTTTCCTCATTTTGCAACAGGCACACTTGTTGCCAACTGCATTGGTGCTTTTATTATTGCTTTTGGTATTGCTTGGTTTAGTAAAGCCCCACATATCGACCCAATGTGGAAAATTATGTTAACTACGGGGTTTTGTGGCGGATTAACAACCTTTTCAACCTTCTCGGTTGAAGTTGTAGCACTACTTACTGAGGGTAAAATAGGTTGGGCACTAGGAACGATGGGCGCAAACTTAGCTGGCTCATTTTTAATGACTGCATTTGCATTTTGGCTATTAAGAGAAATGTAATGCTCTAAACATAAAATTAGTAATATAAAAAACCGTTAAATAACGGGTTAGCTCTAGAAATATAAAAACCCGTTAAATAACGGGTTTTTACTGTCTCAAAGAAGTCGTTAATTAGATAGCGACAACGTTTGCAGCAGATGGCCCTTTCGCGCCGTCAGTAACTTCAAACTCTACTTTTTGACCTTCAGCAAGGGTTTTAAAGCCTTCTGATGTAATAGCTGAAAAGTGTACAAATACATCTTTACTGCCATCTTCTGGAGTGATAAAACCAAAACCTTTAGTTTCGTTAAACCACTTAACGTTACCTTTTAATTTAGACATCAAGTTTACCTTTAAAATAGAAAATAAACGCAAGCGTTTTGCGTTGGCTATAGTAAAACAAAAATGATGATTCGCTGTCCACAGCCTAGATCACGAAACTCGCATTTTTTTTCTGCCAAACGATTAATATTCAGACAAATCCCATGACTTAAGCTATAGTTCGCTTAAGAAATAATACTTAATACTAACAGTATGAACTATTCATCAATATCAACTTTTTCATAACGAAGCAGCCAACGTTTGATATCTAACCCTCCCGTGTAACCAACTAATTTTCCGTTATGCCCAATAACACGATGACAAGGAATAATTAAAGAGATTGGATTACGTGAGTTTGCCATTCCTACCGCTCGGCAATAATTGACTGAACCTAATGTAAGTGCCAATTTCTTATAACTCCAAATTTCACCATAAGGTATCGTTTGAAGCGTTTTCCACACTCGACCTTGAAATTCAGTTCCCTCAGGTGCTAATGGCACTGAAAAAGTCGTACGTTTACCCGCAAAATACTCTTTTAGTTGTTTAATGCATTGATTAATTGTCGGACTCGAATTGACTGCAACTTCTTTTTCATCCACAAAATAGAGACTCGTTATCCCCTCTTCATTTGCTGTAATCGAGATATAGGGTTTAGGAAATTCTTTCGGTGTATCGAGATAGTCTTGGTACATAATGTTTTCTCTGCTGACCCGTCTGTATTTACAAGATTAAATCATGGTTTATTCATAAAGCAATTATCTAATTACTCGTATATCTAATAAAAATTGATCAATAGAGCGATTGAAAAATAAAGTTAGCTCGCTAACTGTTTAATTTTAATAATAATCATTATCAAATAACAAAAACACCATATCTTGTGTGGTTGAAAATAAATGAATCTATATATAGTATTTAATCACTTTTCATTGTGATTGCTATTTCTGCTGCATTCACATTTTTATAAGGGTTAGTTTATGTCTGTGATCCTCTATACCAAACCGAATTGCGTTCAATGTAGCGCCACTGAACGTGCGTTAAAACAGAAAAATATTCCGTTTGTCGCTGTAGATCTCACGAAAGATACACAAGCATTAGCGCAAATTGTCTCTATGGGATATCGACAAGTGCCTGTTGTTGTTAATGGTGAACAACATTGGTCTGGTTTTTGTCCTGACAAAATAAGAGAAATTTCGCTCTAAAAGGAGTCGCTAATGCAAACTGCACCTTTAATTTATTTTTCAAGTCGCTCTGAAAATTGCCATCGCTTTGTGCAAAAACTCAATCTACAAGCAACAAGATTAATTGAAGATGAGAAGCTACTCGCGACACAACCTTTTGTGTTGCTTTGTCCTACTTATGGTGGCGGTGGTACTAAAGGTGCAGTACCAAAAGCGGTTATTCAGTTTTTAAATATTCCTGAAAACCGTCATTTAATACGCGGAGTCATTGCTTCTGGAAACACTAATTTTGGCGCAGCCTATGGATTAGCAGGCGATATTATTGCTCAAAAATGCCAAGTGCCTTTTCTGTATCGATTTGAACTTCTAGGCACACCAGAAGATGTTAAGCGTATAAAAATAGGATTAAGTACGTTTTGGTCAACGATTGAAATGACCTTATCGACGTAATGAGATAATAAACATGACACAATCAACTGAACAACTTGATTACCATGCATTAAATGCCATGCTCAATCTCTATGATGAACAAGGCAATATTCAATTTGAAAAAGACAAACTAGCAACACATCATTTTTTTCGCCAGCATGTTAATCAAAACACGGTGTTTTTTCACGATCTTAAAGAGAAGCTCGATTTTCTAGTACAACAGCACTATTACGAAGCACATGTTTTAGAACAATATGCGTTTTCTTTTATCAAACAGCTCTTCAAACATGCTTATAGTAAGAAATTTCGCTTTCAATCCTTCCTTGGTGCCTTTAAATACTATACCAGCTACACATTAAAGACTTTTGATGGCGAGCGCTACCTTGAGCGCTATGAAGACAGAGTGTGTATGGTGGCATTGACACTAGCACAAGGAAATACAGCACTTGCGATACATATTGTTGATGAAATTATTAGCGGTCGCTTCCAACCTGCAACCCCTACATTTTTAAATTGTGGTAAACAGCAACGGGGTGAACTCGTCTCCTGCTTTCTTCTACGTATTGAAGATAATATGGAATCTATCGGCAGATCAGTTAACTCTGCACTACAGCTTTCAAAACGAGGCGGTGGGGTTGCCTTTTTACTGACTAATTTACGTGAAGCTGGCGCCCCCATTAAACGTATAGAAAATCAATCTTCTGGTGTAGTCCCTATAATGAAAATGCTTGAAGATGCCTTTTCATATGCCAATCAATTAGGTGCTAGGCAAGGTGCTGGAGCGGTTTACTTGCATGCTCATCACCCTGACATTTATCATTTTCTTGATACCAAACGCGAAAATGCAGATGAAAAAGTTAGAATTAAAACGCTCTCTTTAGGTGTGGTTATTCCTGATATCACTTTTGAGCTCGCTAAACGCAATGAAGATATGTACCTGTTCTCACCTTATGATGTAGAACGCGTTTATGGTGTCCCCATGTCTGAAATAAGCATTAGCGAAAAATATGCTGAAATGGTGAATAACGCCAATATTCGCAAAAAGAAAATTAAAGCCAGAGCATTTTTTCAAACATTAGCTGAAATCCAATTTGAGTCGGGCTACCCCTATATCATGTTTGAAGATGCAGTAAATCGAAATAACCCTATTGCTGGTCGGATTAATATGAGTAATTTATGCTCTGAGATTCTTCAAGTTAATAGTGCTAGTGAATATCACCCTGATCTTAGTTATCGTCATATTGGTCATGATATCAGCTGTAATTTAGGTTCAATGAATATTGCCATGGCAATGGACTCTCCTAATTTTGCTCACACAATTAATATTGCCATTAGAGCGCTAAGCAATGTCTCTGAAATGACCCAAATAGGATCCGTACCTTCTATTGAAAAAGGTAACCAAGCCTCTCACGCGATTGGTTTAGGGCAAATGAATTTACATGGCTATTTAGCCCGTGAAGGTATTTATTATGGCTCTGAAGAAGCTTTAGATTTTACTAATATTTATTTTTATACCGTCACTTATTACGCTTTGCTAGCATCAAATCAGTTAGCCATTGAAAAAAAACAGGCTTTTAATAACTTTTCAAATTCAAAATACGCATCAGGTGAATATTTTAATAAGTATTTATCACAAGAGTGGCTGCCTAAAACACAAAAAGTCCACCAGCTATTTAGCCAATCAAATGTGCATATTCCAACTCAAGAAGATTGGAAAAAGCTTAAACAGTCTGTAATGAGTTATGGTATTTACAATCAAAACTTACAGGCAATACCGCCTACAGGTTCTATTTCTTATATTAACCACTCCACCTCAAGCATTCATCCAATAGCAGCGCCAATTGAAATAAGAAAAGAAGGCAAAATTGGGCGTGTTTATTATCCAGCCCCTTTTATGACCAATGAAAATCGCCAATATTATCAAGATGCTTATGAAATTGGTGCTGAAAAAATCATTGATACCTATGCTCAAGCTACACAACATATTGATCAAGGCTTATCGCTAACCTTGTTCTTTTCTGATGAAGCAACAACAAGAGATATCAATAAGGCACAAATTTATGCTTGGCGTAAAGGTATTAAGACTCTGTATTACATTCGAATTAGACAAACCGCATTAGCAGGAACCGAAGTAAAAGGCTGTGTTTCATGTGCGCTTTAATAACAACAAATAACAATAAGGAGGATGCAATATGTCAGCACCTTATTTAAATCGTATTAATGCGATTAATTGGAATCGTATTGAAGATGAGAAAGATCTCGAAGTGTGGAATCGTCTAACCATGAATTTTTGGTTACCTGAAAAAATGCCACTCTCTAATGATATTCCTTCATGGAACACACTGACAGAAGCAGAAAAGCAGCTAACTATTCGTGTTTTTACTGGATTAACACTACTCGATACTATTCAAAATACAGTAGGTGCTCCAACTTTAATGCCAGATGCTTTAACACCTCATGAAGAGGCAGTATTATCTAATATCTGTTTTATGGAAGCGGTACATGCTCGCTCTTATAGTTCAATATTTTCAACGCTCTGTTTAACTACAGATGTAGATGCGGCTTATCGCTGGAGTGAAGAAAATCCTTTTTTACAAAAGAAAGCCGAAATTATACTGCATTACTATCAAGATGCCGATCCACTTAAGAAAAAGATCGCCAGCGTCTTCTTAGAATCATTTTTGTTTTATTCTGGTTTCTATTTACCAATGTATTGGTCGAGTAGAGGAAAACTCACCAATACAGCCGATCTTATTCGTCTTATTATTAGAGATGAAGCAGTTCATGGTTATTATATTGGTTACAAATTTCAAAATCAGTTATTAAATAAATCTGAATTAGAAAAGCAAGAAATTAAAGATTTTGCATTCTCTTTACTATTAGACTTATATGACAATGAAGTGAAATATACTGAAGATCTTTATGACTCTGTAGGTTGGACTGAAGATGTAAAAATGTTTCTTCATTATAATGCCAATAAAGCATTAATGAATTTAGGTTATGAGGCTTTATTTCCTGACGAATTAACAGAGGTAAGCCCTGCTATTCTCTCTTCATTATCACCTGATGCTAATGAGAATCATGATTTCTTTTCCGGTTCTGGTTCATCTTATGTTATTGGAAAAACAATCAATACCGAAGATGATGATTGGGATTTTTAATTTAGCATCAAAGTGTCTCATCAAAAGAATTAATCCCATACATTGATTTTAATTATGTATTTGGAGAAAAACATAATGCACTGAAAAATATAGCTTATTTTTTAGTGCATTCTTTATCGCTCATTAATTAATCTAATTGTATGATTTTTACCGTTCGATTACTCAGAATAACCAATTTTTTACGAATGATTTTTAGTTATTTTTTCAATAATCCCTCTATCAACAACAAATAAACATTAAAAATGCTAATATATATCCATTTTTATTCATTTTTCTTTTCCGCTTAAACTTCTTTCAAATAGCCTTTTCATTACCTTTTTATTGAGATCATAATTAAAATAGTAATATCTATAAAAATAGCGTTATTTCAGCAAGTTATCATAGCAATTAAATTTCTATAAAAAGAGATTATTTAACTTTATTTAATTATTAATCATTAACAATATGATATAAAAAATGAAATTTTATTTAGTTAATTCTAATTAACATAGGGTTGTCAGGCAGCTTCATTATGGTAGGGTATTTCCCTTACTAAAAAACGTTAATTAGGAAATTCAGCACAATAATTACATTATATTTCTATTTATTCCTTCCATTATTTTAATAGGAAACGATATATTGCATGGCAATTAAATTAGAAGTTAAAAACCTCTATAAGGTATTTGGTGAGCACCCAAAACGCGCCTTTGATTTATTAGAATCTGGTATGAATAAAGATCAGATTTTTGATAAAACAGGGTTAACAGTAGGTGTTCAAAATGCAAATCTGGCCATTGAAGAAGGCGAAATATTTGTCATCATGGGATTATCAGGCTCTGGTAAATCCACATTAGTGCGCCTTCTCAATCGTCTGATAGACCCAACCCAAGGTGAAGTACTTATTGATGGTGAGAATATTGCTACCATCTCTGATAAAGAACTTCGCCAAGTACGTCGTAAAAAAATCAGTATGGTGTTTCAGTCTTTCGCTTTAATGCCACATATGAATGTACTGGATAATACGGCTTTCGGTATGGATCTCGCAGGATTAAGCAAAGAAGAGCGCTATGAAAAAGCCATGGCGGCTTTAGAACAAGTTAACCTTGGTAATCACGCTAACTCATGGCCTGATGAGCTTTCCGGAGGAATGCGCCAACGTATAGGGCTTGCTCGTGCATTGGCAAACGATCCTGATATCTTATTAATGGATGAAGCATTCTCCGCACTTGATCCACTGATCCGTACTGAAATGCAAGATGAACTACTGAGCTTACAAGGTGATAAACAGCGCACGATAGTGTTTATTTCTCATGACCTTGATGAAGCAATGCGTATTGGTGACAGAATTGCCATTATGCAAGGTGGGGTTGTCGTTCAGATTGGTACCCCTGACGAAATATTAAATAACCCAGCCAATGACTATGTACGAACCTTTTTTAGAGGTGTCGATATTAGTCACGTATTTAGCGCAAAAGATGTTGCCAAACGTCGCCCTGAAACACTGTTACATGTTGCACCAGGATTTGGTCCTCGCTCTGCATTAAAAGTACTTGAAGATGAAGATAGAAACTTTGGTTATCTCATTGAACGAGGAAGAAAATTTATTGGTATTGTCTCTGTTAATTCTCTTGAAGAGGCGTTAAAAAATAAACAACCAATAGAATCCGCTATTTTAACAGAGCCTTGTGCCATTAATGGCGACACACCATTGAATGAACTAATTTCCACTGTTGCACAATCTCCCTGTGCCATTCCTGTTATTGATGATAAAAATCGCTACCTTGGTTTAATTTCAAAAGGAATGTTGTTACAAGCACTGGATAAGGAGACACCTAATGAGTAATACAACCAGCCAAGCCAATCCTTGGGAAATGGAGACTCAAGAAACAGCAACAGAAAATGCCTCAGCGCAAACAGCGCCACAAGAGGCGCAAAATAGTACCGTAGATGACGATCCATGGAGCACTGCGGACAGTACAACAACCGATGCAGACCCTTGGGGTACAGGTGGAACTGAAACGGTTGATACATCATCTGCTGGCGGTGACTGGCTAGATGCGGTACCAACAGATACAGCAACTGATCAGTTTAATATTTTAGATCCCTTTCAACATACCCTGATCCCATTAGATTCATGGGTAACTGAGGCAATAGATTGGGTTGTACTTCATTTTCGTCCCCTATTCCAAGGAATACGAGTTCCTGTTGACCTTGTATTAGGTGGATTTGAGAACTTTTTAACCTCAATGCCAGCGCCCATTGCCATTATTTTCTTCTCATTGATTGCATGGCAGCTTTCAGGAAAAGTAATGGGTGTCGCCTCTTTTATTTCATTGATCTTAATTGGCGCTATTGGTGCATGGTCTGAAGCAATGGTCACACTTTCATTAGTGTTAACCTCTTTACTGTTTTGCTTAATTATTGGGCTTCCATTAGGAATATGGCTTGCTCATAGTGATAGAGCATCAAAAATAGTCAGACCACTCTTAGATGCTATGCAAACAACACCCGCGTTCGTCTATTTAGTTCCTATTGTTATGCTCTTTGGTATTGGTAACGTACCCGGTGTTGTAGTCACTATTATCTTTGCATTGCCCCCTATCGTGCGACTGACTATTTTAGGGATCAAACAAGTGCCTGAAGATTTAGTCGAAGCTGCACAATCTTTTGGTGCAAGCCCTAGCCAAATGCTATTTAAAGTGCAATTGCCATTAGCAATGCCAACCATTATGGCAGGGGTAAACCAAACCTTAATGTTATCCCTTTCAATGGTGGTTATTGCCTCAATGATTGCGGTTGGTGGGTTAGGTCAAATGGTCTTACGCGGTATTGGTCGTCTTGATATGGGACTCGCTGCCGTTGGTGGTGCTGGTATTGTTATTTTGGCAATTATCCTCGACCGACTAACACAATCTTTAGGGCAAAATAGTCGCTCAAAAGGTAATCGACGCTGGTATCTAACAGGTCCTATTGGCTTACTGTGCCGATTAGCAGGCAAAAAAGCATAAGCCTAATACCTACGTTGTTATTACTATAATTCAATAAAGAACATAACGTTCAATCAATATAAGAGATAGGAGCAGTTGTTAAGTGACTGCTGTTTATCTCTTACCATCACAACAGAAGGAAAAACTATGCGTAATCCAGTTCTCTGGGCAACAGTATTGTCCGCCACACTGATAAGCACCCAGTTATCCGCTGCTGATTTACCCGGTAAAGGGGTTTCGGTTCAACCCGTGCAAAGTACAATTTCTGAAGAAACTTTTCAGACTTTAATCGTCAATAAAGCACTCGAACAATTAGGCTACACCGTTCAACCAATCAAAGAAGTTGACTATAACGTTGCTTACTCTTCTATCGCCAATGGTGATGCCACTTTTATGGCAGTAAGTTGGGTACCACTTCATAATTCACAATATGCCGCAGCGGGTGGTGATAATACCTTTTATCGCAAAGGGGATTATGTTGTAAATGCCGCTCAGGGTTATTTAATTGATAAAAAAACCGCTGAGAAATATAACATCACCAATATCGAGCAATTTAAAGATCCGAAAATAGCTAAGTTATTTGATGCTAATGGTGATGGTAAAGCAGATTTAACTGGATGTAATCCAGGTTGGGGCTGTGAAGAAGCAATTAATAATCATCTAAAAGCTTATGACTTAGAAAAATCTGTGGCTCATAACCAAGGTAACTATGCAGCGATGATGGCAGATACCATCACTCGTTATAAAGAAGGGAAACCTATCTTTTATTATACATGGACACCCTATTGGATAAGTGATGTCTTAAAACCGGGTAAAGACGTTGTATGGTTACAAGTGCCATTCTCTTCACTACCGGGTGATGACAAAACTGATACAACCTTACCTAATGGTAAAAATTATGGTTTTCCACCAAGTACTATGCATATTGCTGCAAATAAACAGTGGGCTGAAGCCAATCCAGCCGCGGCAAAACTTTTCGAAGTGATGAAAGTCTCCGTTGCTGATATTAATGCGCAAAACTTACGTATGCATAATGGTCAAAAATCACAGGCTGATATTGAGCGTCATGCAAATGCATGGATCAAAGCCCATCAAAAAACCTTTGATGGATGGGTCGAAGAGGCGCGTAAAGCCGCAGAATAAGTTGTACTCAGTAAATTCATCTCTCTTTTATATTCAGTTCTAGAAAGGTCGCGAAAGCGATCTTTCTTTTATATTACCTTATATTTACTCATATATTTATTCATAAAGATCAAACCATTAAATTAGTTACTTCCTTATTCTTATCAAGAAAAAAGTCATCTAATGGTGGCTATAATTATTATTTAAATTGGCTAAATTAATCATCTCTAAAGGTTATATCGCTATAATTTAAAATAGCCATCAATATTAAGCACCCTTTAAAAACATACTCCAATTATGATTATTATATATGGATATATTAAATATAATATTTCACTTACCCCCCACCTTCGTCTATTATTCTTTTTCTCACTCTAACTTTATTACTTTGATTAAGGAAGTAGACATGTCTTACACTAATAAAACCGTACCAGAAGAGATTAAACGTTGGAATTGGGGTGCTTTCATGTTTAATATTATTTGGGGCTTTGGTAATCGCTCATATTTACCATTATTAGTATTCGTGCCTTTGCTAAATCTTGTGTGGATTTTTGTTTGTGGATTAAAAGGCAATGAATGGGCTTGGCAAAAAGGTGATTATGATTCTGTTGAGACTTTTATGAAAGTACAAGAGACATGGAATAGAGCCGGATTTATTTATTTTATTGTAAGTATTATATTTGCCGTTATTTTCTTCCTGTTTTTCTTCTCAACAATGATGGCTATTATTGCTAATTCAGCCTCACAAGGTATGTATCAATAATAAAGCAGTGAATACTATTTATTTAAAACAGACCTCAATTGATAAACTGAGGTCTGTTTTTTAATAAAGTCTGCTCAAACAAATATTAAAAACGTTTCATTACTGTAAATCTAAAATCACGTCCGACACCAGAAACCGACTCGCCTAAATAAGGGTAATAATCTTGATTAAATAAGTTAGCTACGGTAAAGCGTACTTCGGTATTATTAATAAAAGAGGGTTCCCAATTAGCAAATAAACCATGAACAGAATAACCCTTGCTTTTTGGTAGTGACCAATAAACCGCATCAGGATCACTATCCATTGGTGAACGACGTTGAGCGCCAATAAAGTCACCAGTCCATCCCATATTTACATTAATTTGCGGCACCTTTACCCCAATGGTGGCATGTAAAGCATCTGGCTGAATTTCAGCAATCCAAGTTTTTTGACCAAACCATGGATCACGAGGTGATTGATCTCGCGTTCCCTTCATTGTGGAATAAGCTAAACGCCCAAATAGATTTGAGCTATCGTAAAACGCTTCAATTTCCATTCCTTGAATATGATAACCCGGCAAATTACGGTAGTTACCAATAGATGGTGGACAGCTTCCATTATTGCCCTGCGTTTTATTACTTTCACAATAGACACCACGGCGACGGAATATTTCATCTTTACCATGACTATCAAATAGAGTGGCTCTCAATTGTACTTGGTCTTGTTGCTGAAAAACATTGTCAAAATCGGCTATCGCACCAATACGAAATGCGCGTATTGTCTCTTTATCTAAATGACGGCTTGTTCCCGTTAGACTCGAAATACTTGACTGAACTTCATATTGCTCATCAATAAGCGGCGCTCGCCATGTATAAGTCAGATCACTAAAGAAGCGGATATTTTGATTCATTTTCCATAACAAACCTAAATGCGGTGTTGCGCCACGATAAGTGACATCAGAATAGTCATGACCAAAATAAGGGTTAGGATCTTGATAAACAGTAGCACGACTTCCCTTTCCTTGGTTCTTTACAATATCGTAGCGAACACCAGGGGTTATCGTTAAATTTTGATAACTAATAGAATCTTGTAAATAGAAACTGGTGGTGGTTTGCGTTCCTTCCGGCATATAAGGCGGCGCATAATAACCATAGTTGTAATTTGGATTTTTGGCTTTATCGCGAGTAAACATTAAAACATCACGATCATTTCGGTGCCAACGAGTGCCAATCATTACCTGATGCTCAAATGCACCATGCATAAGTGTGCTTTCGTTTTTAATTTCAATTTGATGATTTTTATAGTCAACCCAGCTTTGGTTTCCCATGCTGCCACTAAAATATGAACTAGCGGTTTCAGGGCGGCTATCATTCTGTTTGGTTTTTGAATAACCGTAAGTCAGCGTTAAATTAATTAAATCAGAATCAACTGGCTGAATATTCCACTTCACACTGAAAGTGTCATCTTTTTGGTCACGATAAACTAATTTGCGTTTCATCGCGGCATCAAAACCATATTTATCCACATCACCTTGGCTTGGTTTCGCTAATTCATCACGCTTAGCAGCCCAAGGAGTCCAACCATCACTCTCTGATCTTGACGCTGATAATGTTAATATTTGAGCATCCGTTAAATAGAGATTTGTTTTAATTAAAAATGAATCTTGATCAGATTGAGAATAACCAAATTTAGTGCCATCAGGACGTCTTAAATCATCACTTTCACGACGATTAAAATAGAATAATCCATCCGCCTTTCCATCTGGTAATTTTCCATATACCGCCCCACTATAACGATTTTGTTTATCATTAGTGTGATGACCATATTTTAAAAACATGCCTACATTTTGATCAGGTAACAGTAAATCATCAGGATCTTTAGTTTCAATTCTAACCGAACCACCAAAGCCCCCATTTCCTTGAGTAATATTATGAGGTCCTTTATCAACATCGAGACGACGTATTAATTCGGGATCAATAAATATCGAGCCTTGTCGATATTTTTCAAACGTTTTAGGTGTTCCATCCAATGTAATTTTAATATCTTCAGGATTACCCATTCCCCAAATATTTAACGTTTGTCCACCGGGTCTTGGTGAACCTGATGAGGAAATACCGGGTAACTTATCAACTAATTCCGCAATATTATTAGGTTGTATTCTATTGATATCTTTAAGTGTAAGAACAGTACTTCCAGCATCAACGCTTGAGTTTAATTCTCCACCAACATAGATAGGCTCAATAACAATTTTCTCGCGCTGTTCTGTTTGAGTTTGTATTACTGATGTAGAAGAAATCGTTTTTTCTGGTGCTACATTTTCAGCAGCATAGCTATTTAATGAAGTCAGCGATGTTAATAATAATGCAATGGCTGATGATGAAAATGAAAATACCCCAATCCCCTGATGATAGACAGGTTTCTTTGCTGATAAACAGATCATAATAAAAGTATCTTTTGTATGGTTATAAGTCTAATAAATAGTTAGAAAATCAAGTAACGATGCAAATATGATAATGATAATAATTATCATTATCTACTTTTATTGACGGGTTGAATTAATTCAGCAAACTACACTGCAATAATAAAATCATTAAAATTATATTTCAGCCAAAGAGATATTTACATTCAATTAAACCGATTCCATTAGAAATCATAAGGAAATAAAATATCTACGTGATGCTTATCACTTCCTCTTTTTAAATAAAACCTACATGACTCGCACAGAACTATCTGATAATGCTGTGCCTACATTTACCTTTAATGGCTTGTTTATTCGGCTATCTAACTCTTTACTCAAGTAATTTTCTGCACCTACTGCGATTTCAATTATGAAACTAATAAAAATCATAAAAATAAAGATATTCAATTAGATGAAAATCAGTTAAAAATAAAAACAATGAGTATTAGGTTAATATTCAAACTTTAGAGCACAAGGAAGCGTCATGACTATCTATGACCTAAAACCTAAATTCCAAACACTGCTACGCCCTTACGTTATAAAACTTTTTCAAAAAGGGATCTCCGCCAATCAGGTCACTCTTTTTGCTCTGTTTTTATCTGTTGCAACGGGTGGCTTATTATTGCTTTATCCCGCTCCTCGACTCTTTTTGTTACTCCCTTTTATCCTCTTTTTTCGTATGGCTCTTAATGCCATTGATGGCATGCTTGCACGAGAACACAATCAAAAAAGTGCATTAGGTGCCATATTAAATGAAGCCAGCGATGTTATTTCTGATATCGCCCTTTACCTCCCTTTTGTTCTTATTTTTCCACAGGCTTTTTGGTGGATAATTCTGGCTCTTTTTTTAATGATAATGACAGAATTTATTGGCGTACTTGCACAAACTATTTATGCGACTCGACGTTATGACGGACCTATGGGTAAAAGTGATAGGGCATTTGTTTTTGGTACAATCGCCTTTTTTATTGCCCTGTTTCCCTCACTGGCATTATCAGAAAATACCCTCTACCTCTTTATTATTATCAATTTATTACTCTTGTTGACCTGTTATCACCGCATTCATCGTGCATTAAAAGAAGCACTGTTGACAGGTAAAGATAAGGATACATCGTTATGAATCAACAATTACAATATCAAACACAAAGGAATATGGTTGAGTCTGAATTTACCACCAGCGATAAAACGCCCCTTTTCTATCGCTATTGGCCCACTCAAATTACCACTGAAAATAAAGCGATTATTTTATTCCATCGCGGTCATGAACACTCAGGGCGTGTTGCTCACCTTGTTGATGAACTTGACCTACCCGACTTTTCAATGTTTGCATGGGATGCTCGTGGACATGGTAAAAATGAGGGGGCAAGAGGATATAGCCCATCAATGGGCACATCGATAAAAGATATAGATGAGTTTGTTCGTTATGTATCAACCAACTATAATATTCCACTAGAGAATATTATAGTTGTTGGTCAGAGTGTAGGTGCGGTATTAGTGACGGGTTGGGTTCATGATTATGCCCCTAAAATCCGAGGTATGATTTTGGCGTCTCCGGCATTTAAAGTAAAACTCTATGTACCTTTTGCTCGTACTGGTCTTGCTTTGATGCAAAAGATCCGTGGTCTTTTCTATGTGAACTCTTATGTAAAAGCCAAGTATCTGACTCATGATCAAAGTCGCATTGACTCATTTAATCAAGATCCTCTTATTACTCGTGCTATTGCGGTTAATATCTTATTAGAGCTTTATAAAACAGCTGACCGAGTTGTAGAAGACGCTAGCGCAATTACGCTCCCCACACAGCTATTTATTTCGGGTAATGACCATGTTGTACATGCAAAACCACAACATCTTTTTTATCAACGATTAAATACGCCAATTAAAGAAAAACATGTTTTGCCAGGCTTTTACCATGACACTTTAGGTGAAAAAGAGCGCGTTATTGCGATAGATAAAATGCGCGATTTTATTGAAACACTGTTTTCTCAACCTGTTTATCAGCATGATTATAGTCAAGAAGATAAATGGAGCCACAGTGCTGATGTTTATCGCTCTTTGCTTACTCCACTACCTAAATATTGCCCCAAACGACTTTATTATAAGATCCTTAGCCACTCAATGAAGACTTTAGGTAAAGCATCTGAAGGTGTTGCACTCGGTTATGATAAAGGCTTTGATTCAGGTTCAACCCTTGATTACGTCTATCGTAATCATCCTCAAGGTAAAGGCTTATTTGGTCGTGTTATCGATAAACAATATTTAAATAGTATTGGTTGGCAAGGCATTCGTCAGCGAAAAATTAATATCGAAAATACTATTCGCTTTGCCATTCGACAATTAACACAAAATAATATGCCTGTTCATATTATGGATATTGCTGCAGGACAAGGTCGCTATTTATTTGATGCTATTAATGATTATGGCAAAGTAGACTCTATTTTAATGCGAGATTATAGCTCGATTAATGTTGAGCAAGGGCATATCGCAATTAAAGAACGACATTTAGAAGATAAAGTTCATTTTGAACAAGGAAATGCCTTTGATGCGGAAAGCCTTAGTGCTGTTTCACCTTCTCCAACCTTAGGTATCGTCAGTGGGCTTTATGAATTATTTCCTGACAATCAACTCCTCAAAGCCTCGCTAAAAGGGTTATCTCAAGCCATTCCTTCAGGTGGTTTACTTATTTATACTTGCCAACCTTGGCATCCACAACTTGAAATGATTGCTCGCGTATTACCAAGCCACCAAGATGGACAACCTTGGATTATGCGTTGTCGAAGCCAAGGGGAAATGGATGCATTGGTTGATGATGCTGGTTTTGAAAAGCTTGATCAAAGTATTGATCATTGGGGTATTTTTAGCGTATCCATTGCAAAACGTCGCTAATTTACACGGTTTATACCGA
This sequence comes from Proteus hauseri, assembly GCF_040139125.1. Taxonomy (GTDB): domain Bacteria; phylum Pseudomonadota; class Gammaproteobacteria; order Enterobacterales; family Enterobacteriaceae; genus Proteus; species Proteus hauseri_B. The sequence continues at coordinate 15,373 of NZ_JBEEUB010000012.1, read as the reverse complement.
ATGAAACGTAAATAAATCAATCAATAATATCGCTATATGGCTATCATATGGCGATATTATTTACTAAATAGAGAAAGGAATTTTATGATGAGTGGATACGCTCATACTCCTACATCATCAAATAAAAAATGGATCTGGCTCGCAGGTATTTTGTGGCTGCTTTTTCTTGCGCCTTTTTTCTATTTAACTTATATGCAAGTCAACACTTATACTTCTACTTTATCTGATGTTCCTTCTTTTGTTTATTCATGGGAACAGGCTATTCCTTTCTTACCGTGGACCATTATTCCCTATTGGAGTGTTAATCTAGGTTATGGTATTTCACTGTTTATCTGTACGACATTAAGAGAACAGTTTATTCATGGATTGCGTTTAATTGTTGCCTCTGTTATTGCTTGTGCTGGTTTTTTATTATTTCCTTTAAAATTTAGTTTTACTCGCCCTATAACAGAAGGTTTTTCTGGTTGGTTATTTACCCAGCTTGAAGGGTTTGATTTACCTTATAACCAAGCGCCTTCCCTGCATATTATTTTGTTGTGGATAATCTGGCTACGCTTTCGCGCACATACACCACAATCATGGCGCTGGGTACTAAACCTGTGGTCGCTATTAATTGCTGTTTCTGTACTGACGACTTGGCAACATCATTTTATCGATATTATTACTGGGTTTGCTGTTGGTCTGCTTGTCTGTTATCTATTACCAATAAAAACACGTTGGCAATGGCGATACACAGGAAGTAAACGCAGTTTACGTATTGCCAAAAACTATGCATTATCTGCAACTCTGTTCTATTTATTGGCGTTTGTATTACAAGGTTTCTTCTGTTTTTTTCTCTGGCCTGCAATCACATTAACATTTGTGACATTAGGTTATTTAGGCGCTGGTGCTTCTATTTTCCAAAAAACGCCACAAGGTGATATCTCACTTTCAGCACAAATAATCCTATTACCTTATCGTTTTTTTGCTTGGTGCACTTATCGCTATTATTTAAAGCGGTGCCAAACACCTAGCCAAGTTACTGACAATATTCTATTAGGTGGTCGTCCGCTTTATCATTTAAATGCACATGCTGTTTTTGATTTAACGTGTGAGTGGCCAAGAAATAAATTTAGTCAAAAACAGTATTATTTGGCTCAACCTCAAATCGATTTGTTGCCTTTATCACCAAATGACATTAACAACGCGATGCAAGCAATGGAAAAACTTAACCAACAAGGTACGGTTTATATTCATTGCAAATTAGGCTATTCAAGAAGTGCGACTGTTGTCGTCGCGTGGCTAGTTTATAGTGGTAAAGCTCAAGATTTAGCAGAAGCATTACAACAAGTTTATGCAGCTCGACCTCAAGTTATTTTAAATCCAGAAACACGAGAGGCACTACAAATTTGGTATTCACATTTTCAGCAAGATAAATAACGAGACAGCCATGCTCACAACCAAAACTAGCGGTAAAGTGATTGTATCTTTAACACAAAGTTGGCGTTATTTACTGTTTTTATCACTTTTACCTTATTTAAGTACATTGCCTGTGTTTAACCTTCATTTTCATAATAAACTGGCTTTCTTTGTTGCTTCCCTTTTATTTTTATTTACCCAGTATCACCTTTTTCGTTTATGGCTTGATAGTCATTTTTTTCAAGCACTTTATCGCTATCAAGACGATGCTAGCTTTGATGAAAGCCTCTCTACGCTATTTCCTAAACGCCCTAAAAAACAGACTATGGAAACCCGCTGGCTGGGAACTAAGCGTCTATTCTCTTTTGCAGTAATTGGGGTTTCGATGCAATGGATATGGAGTTTAGCGATCCTCTTTTTTACTCTTTTTAGTTACTAAAGGACGCTGTCTAAACATTTATTTATTATGTAAAAACAGTATGTTATAACAATAAAACACAACAACTTATATCAGAATAATTGAATCCATCTATCAAGGTAATTCTTTCCGCAAAAAAATAACTCGTGCTACTATCATTCACCTTATTAAATATTAGCCTTGAATATTATGGAAAGAACAGCACCGCAAACCTCTCTCAGTAAGGGGCTTATCCTTTTAATGGCAGTTGCCACAGGTATGGTTGTTGCCAGTAACTACTATGCACAGCCACTTCTCGACTCTATTGCAACTTATTTTAATATTTCAGCCACTATGACTGGATTTATTGTTACAACCGCTCAACTAAGCTATGCCATTGGGTTGATGTTATTAGTTCCTCTTGGCGATATTTTTGAACGTCGCTCACTCATTATTACGATGACATTGATTTCTGCCAGTGGTCTATTGATCACCGCAATGGCTTCTAATATCTGGATAATGCTGCTTGGCACGGCATTGTCAGGTATGTTTTCGGTTGTAGCTCAGATACTCGTTCCTTTTGCGGCAACGCTTGCTGCACCTCATCAAAGAGGAAAAGCGGTAGGAACTATTATGAGTGGTTTATTGCTGGGTATTTTACTCGCAAGAACAGTTTCAGGATTAATGGCATCCATTACTAATTGGCAAGGTATTTTCTGGGTTGCGAGTCTATTTTTGGCTATATTGGCTATCACCTTATGGCGTTGTTTACCCACCTATAAAAGCCAAACAGAACTCAATTACTTTCAGCTATTAGGCTCTATTTTTAAACTTTTTGTCACCACACCAGTATTAAGAACACGTTCATTAATTGGTGCGCTTATTTTTGCTCACTTTGGTTTATTGTGGACATCAATGGCGTTTCTATTGTCGTCAGATCCCTTTAATTATTCAGATGCTGTCATTGGATTATTTGGTCTTATTGGTGCCGCTGGTGCATTAATGGCAGGTAAAGCGGGCGTATGGGTTGATAAAGGAAAAGGAAAAACCACGACAACCGCCGGATTAATCATCCTATTTATTTCTTGGGGATTTATTATTGTTGCGCCTTATTTTCACTGGATTGGTGTCATTAGCTTTATTATTGGCGTTATTCTGCTAGATTTAGCAGTTCAAGGTGTTCATGTTACCAATCAAAGTACTATTTATCGTATTTTACCAGAGGCAAGAAACCGCTTAACCGCTGCCTATATGACAAGCTACTTTATTGGTGGTGCTTTAGGGTCGTTATTATCAGGATATGCTTATCATCAATATGGATGGATTGGTGTTTCTATTGCAGGTTTAGTCATCGGCATCTTAGGACTTCTTGCATGGTTACTAGGTTATAAAAATGATCCAATTATTCAGGCTGAATAATTATTCTTACCAAGGATGGGTTATTTTATTCCTCGAATTCCTCGCCACTCAGAATAAAACATGAATGTTTTAACTCCGTGATTACTATTGATGTATATCATCAATTCATTCTTTATTAAGAAAATTATATCAATCTTGCCAATAAACTATTAAAAATATAGTTTCAAAATGGTAATATCAACAAGAAAATAATTACCCAAAGCAATAAATTTATTACGTGTATTGTCGTAAAAAACGATCCATTCTTTCGCAAATAGACTATTATTCATTGTCGGATAAGTGATAAATTGATTTTGTTAACTTATTGCAAAGAGATAAGCACCGATCCATTTTTTTGTGTTATCATTCATAAAATTTATGAATCAGGTAGCATAATCAAAAAAATAGAGTGCCTATAAATAATAAAAATTGCTAAATTGTGTGTTTAATATACCATTTAACATGTTGATAACAGCAGTTATCCTAATTTTCGAAACTAACAAGGTGTCTAAAAATGGAAAGCTCATTTACGCCAACAGAAGAATTACTAAACACTCGCGCTACACAACAGAAATCGCTTAACAAGGATATTCCTTATCAAGAAATTTTGTTAACCCGTCTTTCTATGCACGTACAAAGCAAACTTCTTGAAAGTCGTAATAATATGTTGAAGTCTCAAGGTATTAACGAGACGCTATTTATGGCACTAATGATTTTAGATACAACAGAAAACCGCAGCATACAGCCTTCTGAGCTTAGTGCAGCATTAGGTTCTTCAAGAACTAATGCCACTCGTATCGCGGATGAGCTAGAAAAACAAGGTTGGATAGAACGTCGAGAAAGCCACAATGACCGCCGTTGTTTACATCTTCATCTTACCGACGCGGGCGAAGAGTTTTTAAATAGCTTGTTACCACCACAGCATCAGTGTCTGAAAAAAATCTGGTCAGTTCTTGACTTTCATGAACAAAAAGAACTAGAAACACTAATGCGTAAACTGTTGTTACAACTTGATACCTTAGCTGAAAAAGGCTGTGAATAAGCAACGGAATAAATAGTTTTATTGATCTAATCCTATTTACGCCATAAATCGGCAAACATACTTACTCATTAGCCATTATAATCTGCTCCTCACGCTAATAATTATTCTAAGATTAACCTTATACCTATGTTTCCAGTATCAATACTGGAAACATATCTGATGATGTTTTTCTGGTTTCTATGGAGATCTTCTAAATGAGTGTTAATGAGGAAAATATCCCCCCTCAGGCTCCCATTCGCAATAAAAAACGAACTCGCCGAAACGTTTTATTGCTACTTACCTTTTTGTTTCTTATTGCAGGGGCGGCTTATACAGCTTATTGGTTTACCGTATTAAGACATCATGAAACTACCGATAACGCTTATGTTACTGGCAATCAAATTATGGTTATGCCACAAATTTCAGGTTCAGTGACAACAGTTTTTGTTGATAATACTGATTATGTAAAAGCGGGTGAACCACTAGTACAATTAGATCCTCGTGATGAAGAACTCGCATTAGAAAAAGCGAAAACGGCGTTAGCAAATAGTGTTCGCCAAATGCATCAGCAGATAATTAATGGCCGTCAATTAAAAGCCAATATTGTGTTACGTGAAACTGAACTCACAAAATTACAAAATGATCTACGACGCCGAGAAGTATTAGGTGAGCGCAATGTTATTGGCAAAGAAGAACTTCAACATGCCAGAGAAGCAGTAACGACCGCAAGAGCAGCATTAGAGGTTGCTAAAGAGCAATATAATGCAAATCAGGCAATTATTTTAAATACCCCAATTGCAAAACAACCCCCTGTTTTACAAGCAGCAACAGATGTACGTAACGCATGGATGGCATTAGAAAGAACCAAAATTCTTAGTCCCGCAGATGGTTATATCTCACGTCGTAGTGTACAAGTTGGCGCACAAGTCGCTCCTGGAAAACCATTAATGGCCGTTGTTCCAGCAACAGGGATGTGGATTGATGCCAACTTTAAAGAGACTCAACTTGCCAACATGCGTATTGGACAACCAGCTAAAATCACGACTGATTTTTATGGTAAAAAAGTTATTTATCACGGTACTGTGCTTGGTTTAGATATGGGAACTGGCAGCGCATTCTCTTTATTACCCGCACAAAATGCAAGTGGTAACTGGATAAAAGTAGTACAACGTCTACCTGTTCGTATTGCACTTGATGAAAAAGAAGTTACAGATAAACCATTGCGTATTGGTCTTTCTACAGAAGTGACCGTTGATACCATAAACCTTGATGGCAAAGTTCTATCGCAAAGTGAACGCCAAGCCCCTGCTTATCATACTGACGCTCTTACTATTGATATGTCAGAGATAAATAAACTGATCAATAAAATCATTGAACAAAATGCAGGATAATAAAGGCGAGGTGTAAAGGTGATTAAAGGGCCATTACAAGGAGGGAAACTTGCCATAATGACCATCGCATTAGCGCTGGCAACCTTTATGCAAGTTCTCGATTCTACTATCGCAAACGTAGCAATACCCACTATTGCAGGAAACCTTGGAGCCTCGAATTCACAAGGAACTTGGGTTATTACCTCATTTGGTGTTGCCAATGCCATCTCTATTCCCATTACCGGATGGCTTGCAAAACGTATAGGCGAAGTTCGGCTATTTATGTGGTCAACTGCACTTTTTGCATTAACATCTTGGCTGTGTGGTATTTCACAAAGTCTTGAAATGCTTATCTTCTTTCGTGTACTTCAAGGTTTAGTTGCAGGACCACTTATCCCGTTATCACAAAGCTTGTTATTAAATAACTATCCGCCAGCAAAACGTAATATGGCGTTAGCTTTATGGTCAGTGACTATCGTTGTCGCCCCTATTCTTGGTCCTATTTTGGGTGGATATATTAGTGATAACTATCATTGGGGATGGATTTTCTTTATTAACGTTCCTTTTGGCATTTTGATAATTATGTGTATATCAAATACGTTAGAAGGACGAGAAACGAAAACAGAAATCAAGCCCATCGATACCATTGGCTTAGTGCTATTGGTTGTCGGTATTGGTGCATTGCAGATAATGCTTGATCAAGGTAAAGAGCTCGATTGGTTTAATTCAACGGAGATAATCGTACTTACTGTTGTTGCCGTTATTGCTTTAAGTTTCTTAATCGTTTGGGAATTAACGGATGACCACCCTGTTATCGACCTCTCATTATTTAAAAGTCGAAATTTTACCATTGGGTGTGTAACGCTAAGTCTCGCTTATATGATTTACTTTGGAACGATTGTTTTACTTCCCTTGCTTTTACAAGAAGTCTTTGGTTATACCGCAACTTGGGCTGGACTTGCTTCTGCATCGGTAGGATTACTTCCTCTGATTATCACACCACTGATTGGTAAATTTGGTGGCAAAGTAGACCTGCGCTATATCATCAGTTTTAGCTTTGTTATGTTTGCTATTTGCTTTTACTGGCGAGCTTATACTTTCGAACCAGGAATGGATTTTGCCACCGTGGCATGGCCTCAGTTTTGGCAAGGTTTAGCGGTTGCATGTTTCTTTATGCCATTAACGACTATGACATTATCTGGATTACCACCAGAAAAAATGGCTTCGGCATCTAGTTTATCGAACTTTTTAAGAACGTTGGCGGGCGCTATTGGTGCGTCATTAACCACAACGATTTGGACACAAAGAGAATCACTGCACCATGAAACCTTTGTAGAAAAAATAAATCCTTTTGATCCTGATTCACAAATGGTTTATCAGCAAATGAGCGAATTAGGTCTTTCTAATGAACAAACGTCTGCTTATATTGCCAAAACTATTACAGAACAAGGGCTTATTCTTTCAGCTAATGAGATTTTTTGGCTAGCCGCAGGTATCTTCCTTATCATGATGGTTGTTGTTTGGTTTGCTAGACCACCATTCTCACCAGGAAAATAATTTTTACACTAATACCAGTAAAAATCATCTATTACTGATAGCAAAAACCCCGTTTAAAACGGGGTTTTTTTATTCATAACTTAATGTGATAAGTTGCGATTAATTTTGGTGCTGACGCCACCATTCCGCTAATAACACACCTGAAGCAACAGAAACATTCAGGCTTTCAACGTGTCCTGTACCACCGATGTAGATACTCATATCACCTTGGTTTAAAGTGCTTTCACTTAAACCATCTTTCTCTTGACCTAAAATCAATACCATTTTTGCAGGTAACTGAGCTTTAGCTAATGGCACACTGCCTTTATGGCTAGAGGTCGTTACTAATGTATAGCCGGCTTTTCTGAATTGATCTAAAGTTTGAATAAAGTTATCAGCATCAATACCTTGAATATATTCCGCACCACCTTCAGCAGTACGAACAGCAGCACCAGACTCTAATACGGCTGAATCAGGTGAGATAACTCCTTTCACACCGAAATGAGCGCAACTACGCATAATAGCACCCACGTTATGTGGATTACCGACATCTTCAAGTGCAAGAACACAATCTTGTGCTGGTGCATCTTTCAAATACGTTTCAGCATCATGACCAGCACGTTTTTTGATAAGGAAGCAGACACCACCATGATGGTCAGTACGAGCTGCTTTTACCATCTCTTCTTCTTCAACAACGTGATAGGCTTTGCGGTTAGCAGCCATCCATTTTAGTGCATCACGAAAACGTGGCGTTACATCTTGTAAAAACCATGCACGAACAATAGCATCGGGACGATTTTTGAACATTGCCTGACAAGCATTTTCCCCATAAATACGGGTTTCTTCTAAACGCTGGCGACGTAGTTGTTCAGGGTCAATTTGGCTTTTCCCTGTAATACCGTCGTGATCTTTGATGCTCTCTTCGCCAGGACGAGAAATCGTTCTCCAAGGTGAGAAGCTACCACCTTCATCATCACGAGCTGGTTTGGTCTCATTACGTGATGTACCACGTCCAGAAGGCTTACCTGCGCCACGGTCATCACGACGAGAAAATTTGTTATCACCACGTCTATTATCGCGATTTTTATCATCGCGGTTATCACCACGTCTGTTATCACGATTTTTGTCGTCACGGTTATCACCGCGTTTGTTATCACGGCTATCACCACGACCATTTTCTGGGCGACGGGATGGTTTTTTCGGTTTATTATCGGCATCGTCTTCACTACGGACATACATTACTTTTACTTTGCCGTTTTTACCTTGATAGGAATCGTTCATTTGTCTCTCCAACTGCAATAGGGGCGCAGATTACCTGATAGTTTAGCAACTGTCACCGAGAGAATCACGCAGAGTAAGAGATAAACCTATATCAAAAAACACTCTCTGTAAAAATAAGATTAAATTTAACTTTTCTTCAATAAAAAACCACTTGCATATCAACATTTAAGGATGTTTTTTATAACGGTTCTCAACAGAACGATAAAGTGCATCCATTATCAATGTTTTTCTAGCGTCATGATTAAATGCGGCTTGGTCTATATCACTCTTACTTAGAAAAATTTTTCCGGTATTTTGTAATACGGTTTCTATTGTAGATGTTAAATCGGTTACTTTTTCATTATTTAATTTTTTCAATTCATTTTGTAAACTATCAATGTAATTAAGTGCAAAAAGACCACATCCATTAGGCGCGTTTTTTTGTAAATTATCGGCTATATTAAAGGAATTAAATCCTTTTTCCTCTAGTCTGGTTAATAATTTATTGCGGTCATCATTTTCTCTCTTGGTTGATGATAATGAATCACATAAAAAACAACTATCTTTATAAGTAAACAATGCAACCCAATGGTTGTTATTTACTAAAATTACGTGATTTTTTAACTCATCTGACTTTTTAGTATTTTCTATTTTATCAAGTATGGTTTCATATCCACCGATATCACATTGATAGGGTTTAAATGAAATCCAAGATGCTAATTCTGATGAGGATATATAACGGTCACTACTACTTACGCTTTCAGTACTATTAGCCAATACAGCATAATTACATTTCATATTTAAATAGTTATCAATCGCTGAGATAAAGGTGTTATTCCCTGCGCCTTGCTGTGTGGCTATTTCAGATCCACATGCCATTGCACTTAAAAGAGGTCGCTCTTTAAAGTACTCTTTATCATCTTTTATTTTTATTGTATAAAGTGATTTAATAAATTCTTTAATATCTATTTTTACCGAATCATGTAACTCTGAATAGAGTAAATAAAGTTGGTTAGTTGCACATAAACTTATGTTTAAATCCTTATGAAACATAATGTTTATTAAATATTCCAGATCCTTTAAGCTTCCTTTCTTTATTGAGTCAGCGAGTTCATTTATTTGAGCCTCAGCAATGTTAAAATCATAATCAAACTCATCATTATTAACATCATAAAATTGTATATTAAAGATATCAAAAAGCGATTTGATTTCATTAGCTTTAATATTTTGTCTATTATCTATAAAAGAGATTGGTGTTATATTCATAAGTCACCATAATTTATTAAATAATAATAATCCTATTACTGCCATATAAATTAACTTTCATAAAAAAAACAACTGATAGTAGACTTTTTATTATCATGGTAATATTTACTTCTTTATTTATGATTTTTGGTCTATCTGTTATGCGTGACAATGCAGTATCTCGACTTCGTCAATATCGATTATCTATTTCGACCCGCCCTTTTAAAGCTAGAGGTTTTCGTGTAATACGTTGCGCTTACTGCTTATTACCTGAAAAACTGTGCTTATGTGAAACAATTGTCGCTCAAACCGCAAAAAGTCGTTTCTGTTTAATGATGTATGATACTGAGGTAATGAAACCCAGTAATACCGGAAAACTAATTGCAGATATATTACCTGATACGCAGGCTTTTTTATGGTCACGTACTAATCCTGAAAAAGCGCTTCTAGATCTAATTAACGATCCGCAACGCCAAGCTTATGTGGTTTTTCCTGAAAGTTACGCACCAAGTGGTCGTGTGGTTTATAACCAAGTACCAGAAAATAGCAAACCCCCCCTCTTTATTATGCTTGATGGTACATGGGCCGAAGCAAGAAAGATGTTTCGTAAAAGCCCCTATCTAGATTCATTACCTCTATTTTCTATCAATGAAGCGACTAAATGCGAGTACGTACTTCGCCAAGCCGCTAGAGAAGACCAACACTGTACTGCCGAGGTTGCCGCTTCTATTTTAGAAAGCATGAATGACACTCAAGCAGCACAACAGCTGTTTTCTCACTTTTCCTACTTTCGCCAGCAATATTTACTTGGAAAACCCGACAGACACCCAGCAAAAGAAGAACAAATCAGCTACATTGAATAAATGATGATTACAAAGTTCAGGAGTTGATATGAGCCAACGAGGTCTTGAAGCACTATTACGCCCGAAATCAATCGCTGTTATTGGTGCCTCTGAAAAAATAGGCAGAGCAGGTACAACCATGATGAAAAACCTGCTCAGTGGTGGATTCAATGGCCCCGTGTTTCCAGTTAATCCCTCTCGTCGCTCAGTTTCAGGTGTGTTTACTTATCCTGAAATAAGCCAATTACCACAAATTCCTGATTTGGCAATTATTTGTACTCATCATCATCGAAACCTTGAACTACTTGAACAGTTGGGTAAATCGGGCTGTAAAGCGGTGATTGTACTTTCTGCACAACCCGAACAATTTCAGCCAATGAAATTGATTTGTCAGCAATACCATATTCGCTTACTTGGTCCTAATAGCCTGGGATTATTAGCGCCTTGGCAAGGATTAAACGCGAGTTTTTCTCCACTTCCGGTTAAAAAAGGGAAATTGGCTTTTATTTCACAATCGGCAGCCGTAGCCAATACTATTTTAGATTGGGCATATTATCGCAATATCGGGTTTTCTTATTTTATCGCACTGGGTGATAACCAAGATATTCAAGTTGATGATCTGCTCGACTTTCTCGCAAGAGATAGCAAAACCAGTGCCATATTATTACATTTAGAACATATTCATGACGCAAGACGCTTTATGTCGGCATCTCGTAGTGCTTCACGTAATAAACCTATTTTGGTTATTAAAAGCGGACGAACTCAAAAAGCACAGTTCTTATTAGGCGATACTCCAAGTTACGATGTGGCTTACGACGCCGCTTTTCAACGCGCTGGATTACTACGCGTTCAAGATACTCACGAAATGTTTTCAGCGGTCGAAACACTCAGTTATATGACCCCGTTAAAAGGGGAAAGAGTGATGATTATTAGTAATGGCTCTGCCCCTGCGGCAATGGCGGTTGATGAACTATTCTTACACTCAGGCAAACTTGCTCAACTTTCTGAAGAAACACAGCTGCAATTACAAAAAGTAGTACTAGAAAAAAATACTCTACGTAATCCTCTAAATTTGGGCGATGATACAACAGTCGATCGCTATATTGCCGCACTTAACTGTTTACTAGATAGTCATGATCATGACGCGTTACTATTAATTCATACGCCTAGTGCAATAGCACCAAGTATTGAAACCGCACAAAAGGTTATCGATACTATCGCAAAGCACCCTAGAAGAAAGTGGTTAACCATTTTTACTAACTGGGGTGGTGAATACTCCTCTCAACAATCACGTAAGTTGTTTAGTGAAGCGGGCATTCCTACTTATCGTACCCCTGAAGGTGCAGTAACCGCATTTATGCATATGGTGGAATATCGCCGAAATCAGAAACAGCTTAAAGAGACCCCCGCATTACCTTTAGATGTCAAAATGAATACTCAACAAGCACATCGCTGCATTGAAGAGGCTCTAGAGCAAAAACAGTATCGATTAGATACACATCAAGTACAACCCATTATGGAAGCCTATGGTTTTAATACATTACCCACATGGATTGCCCATAATGCACAAGAAGCTGTTAATATTGCTGAAAAAATTGGTTATCCCGTTGCCTTAAAATTACGCTCTCCTGACATTCCTCATAAATCAGAAGTGCAAGGGGTAATGCTCTATTTAAGAGATAAAACAGAAGTTGAATCTGCTGCTCACGCGATTATTGAGCGGGTAAGTGAACACTATCCTCAAGCTCAAATCCAAGGCTTATTAGTGCAAAGTATGGCAAACCGAGCGGGTTCTCAAGAGTTGCGTGTCGCTATTGAGCAAGATCCTATATTTGGTCCTCTTATTTTATTAGGTGAAGGCGGCGTTGAGTGGCAAATAGAAACCAAAGCAGCTGTGGCATTACCACCACTCAATATGGCACTTGCGCGATATCTGGTTATTAATGCGATTAAGAGTGGAAAAATACAGCCTAGAAGCGCCTTACAACCTTTAAATATTTTGAGTTTAAGTCATTTTTTAGTTCAAGTTTCACATCTATTATTGGATTGCCCTCAAATTATGCGACTAGATATTCATCCGCTATTAGTTTCTGGCAATGATTTTACATTATTAGATGTCGCAATGGAGTTAGCACCATTAAGTGGCGATCCTCATCAACGGTTATCCATTCGCCCTTACCCTAATGAACTAGAAGAGACTTTTTTATTAAGAGATAACACTCCTTGTTTTATTCGCCCAATTTTGCCTGAAGATGAGCCTTTATTAAAAATTTTTATCAATCAAGTCACAAAAGAAGATCTTTATTACCGTTATTTTAGTGAAATAAGTGAGTTTACTCATGACGACCTCGCAAATATGACGCAAATTGATTATGACCGTGAAATGGCGTTTGTCGCAATAAGAAGCTCAAATAACCAACCAGAGATCATTGGTGTAGCTCGCGCAATGGCAGATCCTGATAATCAACAAGCCGAATTTGCTATATTGGTGCGTTCAGATCTAAAAGGAAATACTCTCGGTCATCAACTTATGACTAAACTTATTAACTATACTAGAGAACACGGTATTAAACGTTTAACGGCGATTACTATGCCTGAAAACCGAAATATGATCAGTCTAGCGAAAAAACTAGGCTTTAGCGTTGAAGTACAGTTTGATGAAGGAATTGTTAATCTTGACTTACTTCTTGAACCACCAAAAGCGACCTAATATTATTATCATCAACTAAAGTTTCGATATGTGATAGTTCACGTATCCTTTGATAAATTAGCAAGATATGATGATTTTATGCGTACATCCCATATAACTAATGTTATGATCAGCAGATTGGTTTAAGAAAATTTAACTACGGACGGTGGCTCCATCTGCCATCATAAACAAGAGAAATAAGCACTGTGATGTTGTCTAAATTAAAACTTGCAAAGCATCAACAACACCTTGCACAACTGCCTAAATTAGCTCAGTCAGTTGCTGATGTTGAAACGCTTTATCAAACGTCCGCGTTTCGCAGCACCTTATTGAAATATATTGCTCAAGCAGAGAAAGAGATCTTTATCACTGCTCTTTATTTAGAACATGATGAAGCTGGTGAAGAGATCCTTGCTGCACTTTATGCTGCAAAACAACAACGACCTGAACTGTCTATTACTGTTATTGTTGACTGGCATCGAGCACAACGTGGACGTATTGGTGTCTCTTCAGATGCCACAAATGCAGATTGGTATTACCATGTTGCTCAACAACACCCTGATGTAGAAGTTCCTATTTATGGTATTCCTGTTAATACACGAGAAGCGTTAGGCGTATTGCACCTAAAAGGCTTTATTTTCGACGATACTGTTATTTATAGTGGTGCAAGTATCAATAATGTCTACTTGCATAAACTCGATAAATATCGTTATGACAGATATCACATTATTCATAATGCTGAACTTGCGGCAACAATGAAGCAATTTGTTATCGCTGATTTATTACAGTCAGATGCAATTCAGCGACTCGATATTAAAGATAGAGTGCGCTGTGCTGAGATTAAAAATTATATACGCCAACTTCGTTTTAATCTGCGCACACGCGATGGCTATGATATTAAAGGCAATGCCTCTAACAGTGAATTAGCTGTAACACCATTGATGGGTTTAGGTAAGAAAAACCTGCTAAATAAGACTATTTCTCACCTTATGGCTGTTACTGAAGAAAAATTAGTTATTTGTACACCTTATTTTAATTTACCAGCCATTATTGTTCGCCAAATTAGTAACTTATTAAGAAATGGTAAACAAGTAGAAATTATTATTGGTGATAAAACAGCAAATGATTTTTATATTCCACCAGAAGAACCATTTAAAATTATTGGTGCATTACCTTACCTCTATGAAATGAATCTGCGTAAATTTACTTCGCGTTTTCAACGATTTGTAGATAATGACCAATTAACAGTACGCCTTTGGAAAGATAGCGACAATACCTATCACTTAAAAGGTATATGGGTTGATGATACATGGCAATTAATTACAGGTAATAACCTCAATCCTCGTGCATGGGGATTAGATTTAGAAAATGCTGTATTAATTCATGATCCAAACCATGAATTACATGAACAGCGCCAAAAAGAATTAACCTGTATTCGTGAACATACTGTTATTATTAAACATTATCAGGATCTAGAGAGTATTAAACTTTATCCACTTAAAGTGAAAAAATTAATTAAGCGTCTACGTCGTATTCGTGTAGATAGACTAATTAGTCGTATTCTTTAATTTTTAATCTCGCTGGTTCTCATCCTAAACCTTACTTTTTAGTAAGGTTTTTTTATTTTTATCTATTCTCTTCTATACTTAATAAATTCATCTATAACCCTTTATTATTAGTAAAAAGACTTTTAATTTTTATGAAACTAAAGCTTAACTCTTATTATCTGGTTATCTTATTTTCGATCACTCTTTTAACCGGTTGCCAATCATTTCATTTTGCTAATGATAATTGGCGAGGAAAAGATAAAGCTCAACATTTTTTATTTTCAATGGCGGCATCAGCAGGAGCAAATGCTTATGCTGATCATCAAAATTATGGGCATAGGGAGGGACTCTTATTAGGACTGAGTTTTTCAATAGCATTAGGTGCAGCAAAAGAGTTATATGATAGTCGACCTGAAGGTACTGGTTGGAGTTGGCACGATTTTGCTTATGATGTTGCAGGTGCAGCCGCGGGTTCACTACTTTATCAACAATTGAAGTAATAGACTGAAAAATAGATACAAAATGATAATGTTTGTTTTATTAATTCATTAATCAGACCAAATTCCAAACGCAAAAAAGCCAACCCAGTGGGTTGGCTTTCTCGTCTTATTTAATGCCTGGCAGTTCCCTACTCTCACATGGGGAGACCCCACACTACCATCGGCGCTAC
>NZ_JBEEUB010000011.1:0-155076 GCF_040139125.1 Proteus hauseri | reverse complement strand
CCTGATCCCATGCCGAACTCAGAAGTGAAACGTTGTAGCGCCGATGGTAGTGTGGGGTCTCCCCATGTGAGAGTAGGGAACTGCCAGGCATTAAATATCGCCTTAATGTTATATAAGACATTAAAGCAAAAAGAATACGCGGAGCGGTAGTTCAGTTGGTTAGAATACCTGCCTGTCACGCAGGGGGTCGCGGGTTCGAGTCCCGTCCGTTCCGCCAACATTAAGAAACCTAAGTCTAACGACTTAGGTTTTTTTTTGCTTAAATTTTATAGAAATTAGCTTAGTAAAAACAATAATTTGTAAAATGACGGTTTTTTACAAAAATAGTTAAGCTTGTTGACGATAATATCCCTTAAAAGGGTGAGGGTGTTGGTGAGCTTTGGTATACTAAAGAAGTAGCAAGAAGTCCTATTGGTTATCTGAGGTTGCTAATGGCGAAAAAACCGACTTATTCAGTGCGCTTTGTAGCTGGTCAACCCGTAGAAAGGATTGAGCCAAGCCCTCCTTTAAACGAAAAAAGTGACTTTTTACCCATTGGAATGCCGCTTTACACTGAAGGTTATCTTAAAATTGCTGTTTGGAATATCTATAAACAGCAGCGTCTTAATTGGCGTAATATGTTAGAGGTTTTATCAACCGATACCCAACTTCTTTTACTGCAAGAGGCACAAACAACACCTGAATTAGTGCGTTTTGCTGGATCCCATCATTTAATTGCAGACCAAGTCCCCGCTTTAGCTTTTCAGCAACATCCTGCTGGTGTAATGACATTATCAAGCTCTCATCCTATCTACTGTTGTCCCTTAAGAGAAAAAGAACCTTTTTTACGATTGGCTAAATCGGCATTAATCACCGTATATCCGCTTATTACGGGTGATCATTTAATGGTGATAAATGTACATGCTATTAACTTTAGTTTTGGTGTAGATGTTTACCAACGCCAATTAGGTAATTTAGCTATTCATATTATTCATCATAAGGGACCGATTATTCTTGCTGGAGATTTTAATGCGTGGAGTCGTCCTCGAGTAAATATATTGAAGCGTTTTGCCAGAACATTAAGACTCAAAGAAGTGACTTTTGCAGAAGATTTACGTACTAAGGCTTTTGGTAAACCATTGGATTATATTTTTTATCGAGGATTATTATTAGATAAAGCTGAGGTTTTAATTACGAATGCATCTGATCATAACCCTTTAGTTGCGACATTTTATTAGCGGGTTATGATAACTATAGTTAATATTAAACTTACAATACTTAATTTCTAAATAATTATATTAATTATTTACTATAAATATCATTATATTCTTAGTTTACCTACCAATTTAATCTATTTGTTATATTAAAACTATTTACTATACTTTTTTTGTCTATCTAATATCACTAGATATAGGAAATAAAATGGCAACAAAAAATATAGTTATTATTGGCGGAGGTACCGGTGGTACTATTCTTGCTAATATTTTATCGAAAAAATTAAATAACGAAATATTTTCGAATAAAATTAGAATAATACTCATCTCTGACAACCCTAACCATTATTACAAACCTGCTTTTATGTATATTGCATTCAATCTTTTTTTAAAAGAAGAATTAATGCGATCTGAAAGAAGTTTATTAAGACCAGAAATAGAATTTGTCATCGATAGGGCTGAAAGCTTCGATTTTAATAATAAAACGATCTACTGCGAATCGAAGAAAAAATATAATTATGACTTTCTGATTTTAGCAACGGGATGTGTCCCTAGCCCTGATAGAATTGAAGGATTAAGAGAAGCTGGAAATCATTTTTATCAATATGAAGCGGCTAGAAATCTTGCTGATAAACTCGCTAAAATTGAGAAAGGACGTATATTTGTTACGGTGAGCTTTCCTGAAACACCCAATGTTCCTCATCAATGTGGTATTGCTCCAATGGAAACGACATTGATGCTTGATGAATTATTACGTCAACGTCGAGTCCGAAATAATATTGAAATTGTTTATACCTACCCTACTGTTTCTCAACTATTAAGAAATTGCCTCTTTATGCAGAAAGAGGTGTGTGAAGTACTTCCAGCTGTATTTTCAGAACGTGATATTAAAGCAAAACGTGGCTTTACATTAAGTCATGTTGATCCTGATAAAAAAATTGCTTATTCAAAAGAAGGTGAAGCTGAACCTTTTGATATTTTGATGAGCACGCCGCCTATTACTGCGGTAGAAGCTATTCGTAATACAGGATTAAGCGAACATAATAACGGTGAAGGCTGGCTACCTACTGATCCTGAAACATTGCAAGTTTATGGGCTTAATCAAGTGTATGTTATTGGCGATACGGTTGATTTACCTATCAGTAAAGCAGGGGGAAGCTGTCATAACCAAGCAGGTGTGATTGCTAATAATATTTGTGGAGAGCTTCGTTATGGTTATCCGGCTGCAATTTACGATGGTCGAGTACAAGCGGTAGCTCAAATGGGATTATCAGCGGGTATGCCACTACAGTACGACTATAAACACGATGTAATACCAACACCCCCAACTAAATTAGGTGGACTATTACGTAATAGTTATAACCGAGGATTATATTGGGCAACAGTTAGAGGTCTATTATAGGGGAATAATAATGAGCGAAAATAATTTAAGCCCGGAAGAT
Source organism: Proteus hauseri (assembly GCF_040139125.1). Taxonomy (GTDB): domain Bacteria; phylum Pseudomonadota; class Gammaproteobacteria; order Enterobacterales; family Enterobacteriaceae; genus Proteus; species Proteus hauseri_B. Next base: position 152,441 of record NZ_JBEEUB010000011.1, on the reverse strand, counting down.
ATTCAACTGTTATCTAATGAAGATAAATTACATCTTCAACATTTACTCGAAAAAGCTAGACCATTATTAGCATTAAAACGCTTTGACAATATTGTTGATTTATTATCACTAATTTCAGACTCAATTGATATTATCGATAATGCAACAGTAGAAAAACTTTCCGTTGCTTTTGAAGAGACCATGATCCCTGTTTGGGAATTAAGTACCGCTTTTAATATGGCAAAGAAAGAGTCTGTTTATCAAGATAAAAAATATACTTTAAGCTCAACTTTCTCATTATTAAAAAATCCTGACACCTTAAAAGGTTTAACTATTGTACTCAGAACACTTCAGATTATTGGGGAAAACAACCAACGAGCTGAAAGTGAATAAAAATTTGGAAAATATAATGAATAATAAGCGCTTTAATACCAATGCGGTTCATCATGGATATTTTTCATTAGAGAATCAAGGGGCATTAGTGCCCCCTATATATCAAACAGCGACTTTTGCTTTTCCAACAGCTGAATATGGAGCCGCTTGTTTTGCAGGAGAAGAGAACGGACATTTTTATACTCGAATATCCAATCCGACATTAGATTTATTAGAAAAACGATTAGCTCAATTAGAGCAAGGTGATGCATCTGTCGTATTCTCTTCAGGTATGGGCGCAATCACCTCAACATGCTGGTCATTACTGCAACCTGGTGATGAATTGATTGCTGATATGACTATTTATGGTTGTACTTTCACTTTTTTTAATCAAGGACTTGCTAAATTTGGTGTGAAAATAAAGCATGTTGATTTAACTGATCCTGAAAAACTAAAAGCGGCAATTACAGAAAAAACTAAGTTAATTTTTTTTGAAACACCTGCAAATCCTAATATGCGAGTGAGTGACATCGCTAAAATATCTGAAATTGCGCATCAACATCATATTTTAGTGATGGTTGATAGCACCTATTGTTCTCCTTATTTACAAAATCCATTAACGTTAGGTGCCGATATTGTTGTGCATTCCATGACAAAATATTTATCAGGTCATGGCGATGTGATGGCTGGTGCCATTATTACCACTCATGAATTGGCAAATAAAATACGTATTGAAGGTTTAAAAGACATGACAGGTGCTTGTTTATCACCTCATGATGCATCTTTAATACTGCGAGGAATAAAAACACTGAGTATTAGGATGGAGAGAATTTGTCAAAATGCACAGCAGATTGCTCAATTTCTTGAAGATAACCCTAAGGTAGAAATTATCCATTACCCAGGACTTCCTTCTTTCCCTCAATATCAACTTGCTAAGAAACAGATGCGCTTAGCTGGCGGCATGATAACCATTGAATTAAAAGGTGGAATTAAAGCAGGTAGAGAGTTCCTTAACCGCTTAGCGCTCTTTACTCGCGCAGTTAGCTTAGGGGATTGTGAATCTCTTGCTCAACATCCTGCTACTATGACGCATGCGACTTATAGTGTAGAAGAGCGTCAAAGGCATGGCATTAGTGATGGTTTAATTCGATTATCGATAGGTCTTGAAGATGTTGAAGATTTAATTGACGATCTAAAACAAGCTTTGGCATAACTACTGTTTTAATGCAAAACAAAAGGCTGTGAATGTTTCACAGCCTTTAAAATTTATTACTTATAGCAGATAGATACTAATTATTTCTGAGCCATTCTTGGTTTAATACCAACATAATAACCGACAGTTAAAATAGCAACCCAGACTAAACCTACCACTAATGCCATTCTAGTTGATTCAAAATACCCTAAAATAGCAATAACAAATGCCATAAAGACAATAGTTAAAGCAGGGGCAACTGGCCACAATGGTACTGGGAATTTGAGCGTTTTTACTTCTTCTGCACTCATTTGACGGCGCATAGCAACTTGAGAAAGTAAAATCATCAGCCAAACCCAAACTGTTGCAAATGTTGCAATAGAGGCAATAAGCACGAAAATTTGCTCAGGAATGAGATAGTTAAGTACCACGCCTAGCAATAACACGACAGACATCACCAGAACGGTCATCCATGGCACACCATTACGAGTGAGTTTCATAAATGATTTTGGTGCTTGCCCTTCTTGTGCCATACCATACATCATGCGTCCAGCACCAAATATATCACTGTTAATCGCTGAAATAGCGGCAGTTATAACCACAAGGTTAAGAATATTCGCTGCTGAGTTAATCCCTAAGTTTGAGAAAATTTGCACAAATGGACTACCGTTATGCCCAATTTGTTGCCAAGGGAAAATACACATCAGAATAAAAATAGTCAGTACATAGAATAACAAGATACGAAATGGTACTGCATTTATCGCTTTAGGAATGGTTTTTTCAGGATCTTTTGCTTCACTCGCGGTAATACCAATTACTTCAATACCACCAAAAGCAAACATCACAATGGCGAGTGAGGCAATAACCCCCTCTATGCCATTAGGCATAAAACCACCAAACTCCCATAAATTAGAGATGCCAATTGGATGTTCAGTTTGTTGACCAAAGCCGTACATCATAATGACAACACCACCAATAATCATCGCAATAATTGCAGTGACTTTAATAATAGAGAGCCAAAACTCCATTTCGCCAAATATTTTCACATGACAAAGGTTTAGAGCACCAATAAAACAGACTATCCCCAATACCCATATCCACTGATCTACATCAGGAAACCAAAGCTTCATATAAAAGCCAAATGCGGTTACGTCTGCAAGACAGACGATAAGCATTTCAAAAACATAGTTCCAACCGGTTAAAAAACCCGCTAATGGTCCCATGTAATGGCTTGCATATTGTGAAAATGAACCTGCAACAGGGTGATGAACTGCCATCTCTCCTAATGCACGCATAACCATAAAAACGGCTGCACCACCAATAAGGTAGGCGAGTAATACCGCAGGACCTGCCTTTTCGATTGCAGCCGCAGAACCATAAAACAACCCTGTACCAATTGCAGAGCCTAGCGCCATGAAACGGATGTGCCGCCCTGACAGACCTCGTGAAAGCTGATTTTCTTTTTGCATCTAAAATATTCCCATCTCTGTCCAACCGAGCAAATCGGCTCTTTTTTCAGTGTCTTCTCGCACGTTAGCTATTCAAAACAAACCATGTACCTTATCATAAAGCCTCTTACGGTGAGATAGTTATCTGTAATAATCATCAGCATTCATTGGATATCAGAGTTTCTTATGCAATACCCCATAAACGAAATGTTTCAAACGTTACAAGGTGAAGGTGTTTTTACTGGCGTTCCTGCTCTTTTTGTTCGGCTACAGGGATGCCCTGTTGGTTGTAGTTGGTGTGATACCAAACATACATGGGAAAAAGAAGATGAAAAAAAAGTCCCTCTTGGTGATATTCCAATTAAAACGCAAGAAAGTGATGCTTGGGGAAATGCGACAGTAGATGAAATATTAGCGCTCTTTCAACAACAAGGTTATAGCGCAAAACATGTCGTGATTACAGGTGGGGAGCCTTGTCTCTATGATTTACGACCTTTAACTGAAGGCTTAGAACATGCTGGATTTAATTGCCAAATTGAAACTAGCGGTACTCACGAGGTTTTATGTAGTGAGAAAACATGGGTTACACTCTCACCTAAAATAGGTATGCGAGGTGGTTTTTCTGTTTTAGCTGATGCGATAAATCGTGCTAATGAAATCAAACACCCTGTTGGGCGTGAAAAAGATATTGATGCACTAGATGCATTACTGACGTTGAGAACCTTACAACCAGCACCTATTGTGGCTTTACAGCCTATTAGTTGTAAGGATGCAGCAACTAAACTATGCATCGAAACCTGTATTGCCCGTAATTGGCGCTTCTCAATGCAAACGCATAAATATTTAAATATTGCATAGCCATATTGTTAAATATGCCTGCCAAAAAAAATCAGCCAATAAAAGGCTGATTTTTCTTTTAGGTGATAGCTGTTTAATAGTAAAACAGGTTTACTCACCGCGATAAATACATCCTGCCGTGCAAGTCTCTTTAACCATCGTTGCTGATAACAGTGGTAGTACGGGTTTGACTTGTTGCCAAATCCATTTTGCCAATACTTCGCTGGTCGGATTTTCTAATCCTTCAATGTCATTAAGATAGTAGTGATCTAGGCTATCAAGAGTAGGTTTAAATGCCGCTTTAACGTCGGCAAAATCAATCAGCCAACCTGATTGTGCATCAACCTCACCTGTTAGTTCTAATCTAACCAAAAATGAGTGCCCATGAAGACGTCCACATTTATGTCCTTTCGGAACGTTAGGCAAGTGGTGTGCGGCTTCAAACTGAAAATCTTTAAAGATGGTGGTAATCATCAAAACTCTCTTGACTTAATGAGTGAAAAAAAACAGATAAAACTAACGCTATTAGTGTAGCCGATTTACGGTATCACGCCTAATTGCCTTAATCTTGGTGACCTATTATTTTCCTTTCTGCTTAGTATTTTTATCGATAAAGGAAATCTATAAATGAATTTAGTATTTAAGGTTATTAGATAGAGCCAACGGGTCTTTAATTCATCTTCTGGTAGTGAGATACCCTTTCATCATCAGAATAAATATCAAAAACAATAAAGCATGATACCGCACTATAAAAAGTGCCTCGCTTTTTTAAGGCAGGATAAATGAGCAATCAACCCCCATTTTTATCAATGCTCCCGTTAACACCTGAGCAATTGAACCAATTGCAAGATGTGACCAAAGATTTAGCCCCCGCACAGATTGCATGGCTTTCAGGCTATTTTTGGGGACAGATTAATCAACAGACGAGTACTGCCTCCGTTACTGCTGAACTCACTCCCCATTCAGTGCCTGAAGTAGAAACGATCACATTAATATCTGCTTCTCAAACCGGAAATGCTCGTCGTCTTGCTGAACAATTACGCGATAATTTAGTTGCCAACAAATTGAATGTGGATCTGCTTTCAGCAAGTGAATATAAATTTAAGCAGATCCATAAAGCCACAACCTTAATTATTATTGCCTCAACACAAGGCGAAGGTGAGCCACCAGAAGAAGCTATCGCTTTTTATAAATACTTAAAGTCTAAGAAAGCGGCGCAGATGAAAGAAACATCTTTTGCAGTATTGAGTTTAGGAGATTCTTCTTATGAACAGTTTTGCCAAGCAGGTAAAGATTTTGATGAGCGCATCGCTCAATTAGGTGCAACTCGGTTATTACCAAGAGTCGATGCGGATGTTGAGTATCAAGATATCGCCAACGAGTGGATAACAGCGTTAACCGAAGTATTAAAAGCCCGCGTACCAACGCAAAGTACACAGGTGTTACAACAGACGCAATCAGGCACAACAGATACGGTTGAAGCCTCTATTTACCATCGCGATGCGCCTTTTACCGCAACACTATTAACCAACCAAAAAATTACAGGTCGAAACTCTGATAAAGATATTCGTCATATTGAAATCAGCCTTGAAGGCTCTGATTTACAGTATCAACCCGGTGATGCACTGGGTGTTTGGTTTGATAACGCCACTGAAAAAGTCGATGAATTAATTGCACTACTGTGGTTAAAAGGCGATGAACCTGTCACCGTAAAATCTCACACAGTCACTTTAAAAGAAGCGTTATTGCATCATTGTGAATTAACGCAAAACAGCGCACCGATTGTAAAAGCGTATGCTCAATTAACTCGCCATGAGGATTTATTATCGCTGATAGCAGATAAAGCCCAACTTCAGCAATATGCTGAAAAAAATCCTATTAATGAAATGGTACGTCAATATTGCGCTCAGCCTACAGCTCAAGACTTTATTGATATTTTACGACCAATAACTCCTCGACTTTATTCTATCGCCTCATCTCAACAAGAAGTTGAAGACGAAGTACATCTTACATTAGGTGTTGTTCGTTATGCGGTAAATGGGCGTACTTATGCTGGTGGCGCTTCAGGTTTTCTTGCTGATCGTGTTGAAGAAGGCTCTGCCATTAATATTTTTATCGAAAAAAATGATCACTTCCGTTTACCTAGTAACTCCAATGCGCCAGTGATAATGATTGGTCCTGGAACAGGGATTGCTCCGTTTAGATCTTTTATGCAGCAGCGTGAGAGCGAAGGTGCAACCGGTAAAAACTGGCTATTTTTTGGTAATCCTCATTTTGTAGAAGATTTTCTCTATCAAGTCGAATGGCAACGTTACGTCAAAAGCGGCTTACTAACACATATCGATTTAGCATGGTCACGCGATCAAGCCGATAAAATTTATGTCCAAGATAAATTACGTGAACGTGGTGATGAAGTTTGGCAATGGTTACAGCAAGGGGCTTATCTCTATGTTTGTGGTGATGCATCACGTATGGCGAAAGATGTTGAACAAGCGCTATTAGAGATTGTGATAAAGCATGGCAATAAAGATATTGATGAAGCAGATGAATACTTAAGTGAGCTACGTCTAGAACGGCGATATCAGAGGGATGTCTATTAAATGAAACCACATACTCAAACACCCTTGATTGTTGAAGGGAAACTGGCTGATAGCGAACGCATGAAAAAAGAGAGTCATTTTCTGCGAGGCACTATTACAGAAGACTTACAAAATGGCTTAACCGGTGGTTTTGAAGGCGATAACTTTTTATTAATTCGCTTTCATGGCATGTATCAACAAGATGATAGAGATATCAGAGCAGAGCGTGCCGAACAGATGCTAGAACCTCGTCATGCCATGATGTTACGTTGCCGTTTACCCGGTGGCATCATTACCTCAAAACAGTGGCTAAAGATTGATAAGTTTGCGACAGAAAACACGCTATATGGCAGCATTCGCATCACCAACCGACAAACTTTTCAATTTCATGGCATTTTAAAAGGTGATGTAAAACTCGCACATCAAATGTTAGCTTCCACTGGCTTAGACTCTTTGGCAACCGCTAACGATGTAAATCGCAATGTGTTATGTACTTCTAATCCAGTGCAATCTTCTTTGCATCAAGAGGCGTATGAGTGGGCGAAAAAAATATCAGAACATCTTTTACCTCGAACCCATGCTTATGCTGAGATTTGGCTAGATAAAGAAAAAGTTGCCACTACCGATGAAGAACCTATTTTAGGTGAAACCTATCTGCCACGAAAATTTAAAACCTCAGTGGTTATTCCTCCTCATAATGATGTCGATCTTCATGCGAATGATATGAATTTTATCGCTATTGCTGAAAATGGGCATTTGATAGGTTTTAATGTACTGGTAGGCGGTGGATTAGCCATGACTCATGGCGATAAAAATACCTTTCCGCGTTTGGCGAGTGAATTTGGTTATATCCCTATAGATAAAACGCTGGCAATTGCACAAGCTATTGTGACCACTCAACGAGATTGGGGAAATCGCACTGAGCGCAAAAATGCCAAAACCAAATACACATTAGAACGTGTTGGTATTGATACCTTTAAACAAGAAGTAGAGCGTCGTGCAGGTATCTCTTTTGAGGCAATTAGACCTTATGAGTTTACTCATCGAGGTGATCAAATTGGTTGGCTAAAAGGGGTTGATGATAAATGGCACCTTACTTTATTTATTGAAAATGGGCGATTAATTGATAATCAGCAAGCGCCATTAAAAACAGGCGTGGCGGAAATTGCCAAAATCCATCATGGTGATTTCCGTTTAACAGCAAATCAAAACTTAATTGTGGCGGGTGTAGCTGAGAGTGAAAAAAACAAAATTGAAGCTATTGCGCGTCAATATGGCTTGATTAGCGATAGCGTAACGCCATTACGCCAACACGCTATGGCATGTGTCTCATTTCCTACCTGTCCACTTGCAATGGCAGAAGCCGAACGCTTTTTACCTGCATTTACTGACACGCTTGATGGTTTAATGGCAAAACATAACATAAGTGAAGAACATATCGTGGTGCGCGTTACGGGTTGCCCTAATGGCTGTGGTCGAGCGATGCTGGCAGAAGTTGGTCTAGTAGGAAAAGCACCCGATCGTTACAATCTACATTTAGGTGGAAACCGCATTGGCACTCGTATTCCAAGAATGTATCGCGAAAATATAACCTCAATAGAGATTATAGAAATACTCGATTCTCTGATTGGTAAATGGGCGGCTTACCGAAATTCAAATGAAGGTTTTGGCGATTTTTTAATTCGTACCGATGTTATTAAACCCGTCGTTAATTCTGCTATTGATTTCTATGAGTTGCAGGAGGCTGTATGAGCTTATTGTCACTTTCTCAGTTGATACAATTACCTCTTGATGAACAGCGATTAGCATTAAGTGAAATCAATCAACAACTAGAGCAGCAAAGTGCCATAGAGCGTGTTACTTGGGCTTTAGCGCATTTACCTCAAGAGTGGGTACTTAGCTCTAGTTTTGGTATTCAAGCGGCAGTCTGTTTACATCTGATTACTCGGCAATATCCTGATATTCCGGTGATATTGACAGATACAGGCTATCTTTTCCCTGAAACTTACCAGTTTATTGATGCATTAACGCAAGATTTGCAACTAAACCTTAAGGTTTATCGAGCTGAAATATCTTCATCTTGGCAAGAAGCGCGCTATGGCAAGCTTTGGCAGCAAGGTATTGAGGGCATTGAACGTTATAACCAAATTAACAAAGTTGAGCCAATGGAGAGTGCATTAACTGAATTAAATGCTCAAACTTGGTTTGCGGGATTAAGACGTCAGCAATCAAAAAGCCGAGAACATTTACCTGTGCTCTCTATTGCTAAAGGTATTTTTAAACTATTACCCATAGTTGATTGGGATAATAAACAGATTTATCAGTACCTTAAAGAAAGTAACTTACCTTATCATCCTCTATGGGAACAAGGTTATCTCTCTGTTGGAGATACGCACACAACCCGTAAATGGGAAGTGGGAATGAGCGAAGAAGAGACTCGTTTTTTTGGTTTAAAACGTGAGTGCGGATTGCACGAATAACGTAATAATTGAACATTAAAATTATTCGGGTAATAGAGAAATCTATTACTCTATTTGTCGTTTATTTTTAATTAAATTTTTGATAAATAAGAATTTTTGCTTATTCCTTTCTGTTCCATCTCATAGCTTTTTGTCATTTCATAAGCTTAATTTCTCCTTCTATAGTCGTTACTCATAAATTGAACAAGTAAATGAGAATACGCGTATGGATTACCTACCCTTGTTTGTGGAATTAAAAAATCGCCCAGTACTACTGGTTGGTGGTGGTCATGTCGCTGCGCGTAAAGCACTTCTTTTGTTACGCGCTGGCGCAAAATTAAGAGTAATAGCCCCCCAATTATGTGATGAGTTGCACCAATATCATCAGCAAAAACACATTGAGTGGGTATCCGCTAAATATCAGTCAGAACAACTGCTTGGCATGATGTTAGTGATAGTTGCTACCGATGATAGTGAACTTAATCAACAAGTCTATCTTGATGCTCAAGCACGCCATATTTTTGTCAATGTGGTGGATTCTCAGCCTCAGTGCTCTTTTATTTTTCCTGCAATTATCGACCGCTCACCTATTTTGGTCGCCATTTCCTCTGCGGGTAAAGCGCCAGTATTAGTCAGAATGCTACGTGAAAAACTAGAAGCATTGCTGCCAACATCATTAGGCTCCATGGCAACGATTGCGGGTAAATGGCGCAGTCAAGTAAAGCAGCAGTTACAGACCTTTCAAGCTCGTTGTCGATTTTGGGAACAGGCATTTAGTGGGAAATTTGCTTCTTTAGTTGCCAGTGAGCAATTTGCACAGGCAGAGGCGCAATTAGAACAACAACTTCAACAGCCCCAAAATTATCATCAAGGTGAACTTGCTTTAGTTGGCGCAGGACCTGGAGATGCTGGGTTATTAACATTACGTGGCTTACAAGTTATTCAGCAAGCGGAGGTTGTGCTTTACGACAGCTTAGTAAGCCCTGAAGTATTAGAGTTGGTACGTCGTGATGCTGACACTATTTGTGTAGGAAAAAGAGCGGGTCACCACAGTGTTGCTCAGGAAGAAACGAATGCATTAATGGTGAAACTTGTTCAGCAAGGTAAACGAGTAGTGCGGTTAAAAGGGGGCGATCCCTTTATTTTTGGACGTGGTGGAGAAGAGCTAGAAGTTGCCATAGAACATGGTATTACTTTTCAAGTTGTTCCCGGTATCACCGCGGCAAGCGGTGCGAGTGCTTATGCTGGCATTCCTTTAACCCATCGAAAATATGCTCAAAACGTCACTTTTATGACAGGGCATTGCAAAGCAGATGGCATTGAACCGGATTGGGCGGCTTTAGCGCAAGTTAATCATACTTTAGCGATTTATATGGGAACTACTAATGCACAACTTATTAGCCGACGCCTAATTGAATATGGTCGCTCCCCATTAACACCGATTGCGGTGATTAGCTGTGGAACACGCGCAGATCAACAAGTCTTTACTGGCGACTTAACACAATTAGCAGAATTGGCAGCCAAGGCACCGATGCCTGCACTGCTCATTGTTGGTGAAGTCACTGCGCTTCATCATCAACTGGCTTGGTTTAGTCATAAACAGAGCCAACAAACACGCGCTCCTGTTCGTTCATCTTTGGTTCAGTTTGCCTAAAAAAAGGGGTTGTTATGAATGAAACACAATTAACGCATCTTCAGCAATTAGAAGCCGAAAGTATTCATATTCTTCGTGAAGTTGTCGCTGAATTTGAAAATCCCGTCATGCTCTATTCCATTGGTAAAGATTCATCGGTGATGCTGCATCTTGCTCGTAAAGCTTTTTATCCTGGCAAATTACCTTTCCCTTTATTGCACGTTGATACGGGGTGGAAATTTCGGGAGATGTATCAATTTCGCGATAAAACGGCAAAAGAGTATGGATTTGATTTAAAGGTTTATCGTAATCCACAAGGCGAAGCGTTAGGTATTGATCCCTTTATTCATGGTAGTGCAAAACATACCGACATTATGAAAACAGAAGGATTAAAACAGGCGCTAGATAAGTTTGGTTTTGATGCTGCTTTTGGTGGCGCTCGACGTGATGAAGAAAAGTCACGTGCTAAAGAGCGTATTTACTCTTTTAGAGATAGATCCCATCGCTGGGATCCGAAAAACCAACGTCCTGAATTATGGAAAAACTATAACGGGCAAATTAATAAAGGCGAAAGTATTCGTGTATTCCCGTTATCTAATTGGACTGAGCTGGATATTTGGCAATATATCTATTTAGAAAATATCGATATTGTTCCACTCTATTTCGCCCAAAATCGACCCGTTATTGAACGTGATGGCACGTTAATTATGGTTGATGATGACAGAATTGATCTCAAATCAGGTGAAGTTATCACGCAACAAAAAGTACGTTTCAGAACGCTTGGTTGCTGGCCATTAACGGGAGCCATTCCTTCACAAGCTCAAACGCTTCCAGCCATTATTGAAGAGATGCTGATTTCCACCAGCAGTGAACGACAAGGGCGTCTGATTGATAGTGATCAATCAGCTTCGATGGAACTTAAAAAACGCCAAGGTTATTTCTAATAGGAGGATTTATGGGATTAGCAGCCATCAAAACGAATCAAATTATTGCGGGTGAAATCGCACAGCTCGGTGGTGTAGAAAGCTACTTACAAACACAACAAAATAAAGGATTATTGCGTTTTTTAACCTGTGGTAATGTTGATGATGGTAAAAGTACGTTAATCGGACGCTTACTTCACGATACTCGCCAGATCTACGAAGATCAGCTCTCTACATTGCAGTTGGAGAGTAAAAAGATCGGCACGCAAGGTGAGAAGTTAGATCTAGCATTGCTGGTGGATGGATTAGCCGCAGAACGAGAACAAGGGATCACCATCGATGTGGCTTATCGCTATTTCTCAACAGCAAAACGTAAATTTATTATTGCGGATACGCCAGGGCATGCACAATATACCCGCAATATGGCGACGGGAGCATCAACCAGTACGCTTTCTATTCTGCTGATCGATGCTCGAAAAGGGGTACAAGAGCAAACTCGCCGCCATAGTTTTATCAGCACCCTATTGGGGATCCGCCATTTAATCGTTGCGATTAATAAAATGGATCTGGTGAATTATCAGCAAACCGTTTTTGAGTCGATCCAACAAGAGTATCTTGCGTTTGCCAATCAATTGCCGACCTATCTCACCATTGAATTTGTGCCTATCTCTGCGTTGGATGGTGATAATGTTGTTTCACTGTCACCAACCATGACGTGGTATCAAGGTAAAACACTGCTCTCGTTACTTGAAGATGCTCCCGTTAATTTAGAGGTAACAACACAATCGCTGCGTTTTCCGGTGCAATACGTTAATCGCCCAGATTTAGATTTTCGAGGATACAGCGGCACACTCTCTTCAGGCGGGCTTTATCAAGGACAACAAATCAAAGTATTACCTTCAGGGCAAATATCTACCATCCAACGAATTGTGACTTTTGATGGTGACTTGGTGCAGGCTAAAGCAGGGCAAGCTATTACTCTCGTTTTAGCAGATGAAATAGATATTAGCCGTGGCGATATTATTGTTGATATTAATGAATCAACTATTCAAGTTAGCAATCATGCTTTGGTTGATATTGTGTGGATGGCTGATCAACCGCTGGTACAAGGTCAAACATTTGACATCAAAATTGCGGGTAAAAAAAGTCGAGCTAAAATTGAAAATATTCGCTATCAGGTTGATATTAATAACTTAACTCAGCAAGTTACTGATAATTTAGGACTTAATGCAATTGGCAGTGTTGAAATTTCATTTGAAGAGCCGTTAGCACTTGATAGCTATCAATATAATGCAGATACAGGTGGGCTGATTTTTATTGATAGATTGAGTAACGTTACTGTTGGTGCCGGATTAATCAGAAAAACCCTCGATAATACGCAAGAGACAACACCGCAATACGATACTTTTGAGCTAGAACTTAATCAGCTTATTCGGCGCCATTTTCCTCATTGGGGTGCAAGAGATTTAGTGGGAGGAAAATAGATGACAATACAAAACGATATTGTATGGCATTCTCACTCCATCGAGCGAAAAGATCGTGAAGCAATACAAGCACATCAAGGATGTGTGCTTTGGTTTACAGGATTATCAGGTTCGGGTAAATCCACGCTTGCTAATGCATTAGAGCAAGTGCTTTATCAATATTCTCTTCATCGAAAACCAATTAGAACTTATCTATTAGATGGTGATAATTTACGCCATGGGCTCTGTGCTGATTTAGGTTTTAGCGAAACAGATCGCCATGAGAATATTCGCCGAGTTGGTGAAGTTGCTAAATTAATGGTAGATGCAGGATTAATTGTACTAACAGCATTTATATCGCCTTATCAAAAAGATAGGAAAAAAATTAGAGATGGCTTTAATCAAGGACAATTTATTGAGATTTTTGTCGATACGCCTTTAACTATTTGTGAATCAAGAGATCCAAAAGGGTTGTATCAAAAAGCACGACGTGGCGAACTAAAACAGTTTTCTGGTATCGATTCCCCTTACGAAATCCCCAGTAACCCAGAATTACACCTAGATGGCACGCTTCCCATTTGTGAATTAACTCAACAGATCCTCACTTATTTACAGCAACATCAAATTTATGGTTAATTTTAATCTTAGATAAAATTATCTCTACACCAACATCCCTTTTAAAAGGGGGACGTGTAGAGATGCTACTGTTATTTTTTATAAATTGATTAGTAAACTGAAGATGAAGATCTTTATTAGTACTCTTAATTTAAAATGTCATTGAGACTTTTAAGAACGTGGTAATTGATTTATAAATTAAAACCACAGAAAGCCATCTTAATAAGAAAAAATCAAGCTCGAGTCTGAAAGTTATGGACGTTACTCATGTTTATGCTGGGGAACATACTAATAATAATGTAATATATTCCAGCGCTTTTGTGGCGTCTAAGTTTGAGTTGTGGGATGATTAGCCCATTAATCTTGGGGGTGGTAATGGGGAAATTGACAATTTTACTTCTGGTTTTACTTGGCTGGCTGCAATATTCATTATGGCTAGGTAAAAATGGTATTCATGATCACACCAAAATGAGCCAAGAAGTTGAATCTGCATTAACGCAAAATGCGCAATTAAAAGTGCGTAATGACCGTTTATTTGCAGAGATTGATGACCTCAATGGTGGGCAAGAAGCGTTAGAAGAACGAGCCCGCAGTGAATTAGGTATGATAAAACCTAATGAGACATTTTTCCGTATTGTGAATGATAAATCTCAACCACGTCGTTAATTTATTGAATTAATAGTGTGTCCTGATACAAAAACCATAATGAATATAATAAATCCTAATCTTCCTATTGTTGCCGTGATCCCTGCCGCAGGTATCGGAAGCCGAATGCAAGCAATCTGCCCAAAGCAATATCTTAAAATTGGCGGATTGACTATCCTTGAACATACGATTAATGCTTTATTAAAACATCCCCGTATCTCGCAAATAATTATAGCGATTAGCCCAGAAGACGATTACTTCCATACTTTACCATTAGCTAAAGATAAACGAATAATAGCGGTTAATGGTGGTGGGGAACGTGCAGATTCGGTTCTATCAGGTTTAGTTTATGTTACTGAGCATTTTCCTGAAAATACCTGGGCATTGGTTCATGATGCAGCTAGACCTTGTTTAAGCTTTGGTGATCTTGATAAGTTAATTCAACTTATTGATGATAATTATGCTCACCCGCAATTTTGTGGTGGGATCTTAGCAACACCGGTGCGAGATACCATGAAACGCAGCCACCCTAAAGATAACCATATTCAAAAAACAGTAGAAAGAACAACACTATGGCATGCTTTAACGCCTCAGTTTTTTCCTGCTGCGCTATTAAAGCAAAATCTTGAAAATGCACTTTCACAAAATGCGACAATTACCGATGAAGCTTCAGCTATGGAGTTTGCTGGTTATGAACCTCTATTAGTGAAAGGACGTGCAGATAATATTAAAGTGACTCAACCAGAAGATTTTGCGCTAGCAGAGTTTTTCCTCTCTCGTCAAATTACCAGCATAAGGAACACATAATATGAGAATTGGACACGGTTACGATGTACATAAATTTGGCGGCGAAGGTCCGATTATTATCGGTGGAGTAAGAGTGCCTTATGAACAAGGACTATTAGCGCATTCTGATGGTGATGTGGTACTGCATGCGATTACCGATGCCATTTTAGGTGCTGTGGCGATGGGGGATATTGGTACACTTTTCCCAGATACCGATCCCGCTTTTAAAGGCGCAGATAGCCGTGTGCTTTTACGAGAAGCTTTTTCACGAGTAAAAGCAAAGGGTTATCGTATTGGCAATCTTGATGTCACTATTATTGCTCAAGCGCCTAAAATGTTGCCGCATACGCCTCAAATGCGCGTTAATATTGCGGAAGACTTAACCTGCCATATTGATGATATTAATGTAAAGGCAACCACGACAGAAAAACTAGGGTTTGTTGGTAGAAAAGAAGGTATTGCCTGCGAAGCGGTGGTTTTACTAATTAAAGAGTCATTACCTGAATGAGTGAATTACCAGAACTCCATTGGTTACATGGAAAACCAGACGCAACGGGATTGTTAAAATCAACCCCTGAAGATTTTATTGTGTGTGAAGACCTCGGCTTCTCTCTTGATGGAGAAGGCGAGCATGTCATGGTTAAAATCAGAAAAACAGGCTGTAATACGGCATTTGTTGCTGAAAAATTGGCGAAATTTGTGGGTATTCATCAGCGTGATGCAAGTTATGCGGGTTTAAAAGATCGCCACGCAGTAACAGAACAGTGGTTTTGTTTACGCATGCCGGGCAAAGAGATGCCTGATTTTAGCCAACTGGAGCTGGAAGGGTGTGAAGTATTAGAAACCACGCGTCAGCAACGTAAATTACGTATCGGCACCCTTAAAGGTAACCATTTTACCTTAGTACTACGCCAAATTTCTGATAAAGCCTTTGTTGATTCGCGATTACAACAAATCAAAGAGAAAGGCGTTCCTAATTATTTTGGTGTACAACGATTTGGTCGTAATGGTGAAAATTTACGACAAGCGCAACGCTGGGCAATGAATGAGATCCGCGTTAAAGAGCGTGGTAAACGTAGTTTTTATCTTTCAGCAGCACGCAGTGCGATGTTTAATCATATTGTAAGCAAAAGATTAGAAAGCGATTTATATTCAACCGTTGTACTTGGTGATGCAATGCAACTTCATGGTCGTGGAAGCTGGTTTGTTGCACAAGAAGATGAACTCGCACAGTGCCAAACTCGTTATGAACAGCATGATATTCATATTACAGCACCCATGCCGGGTGATGGTGATTTAGGCACTCAGCACCAAGCTCTGAATTTTGAAACAGAAAACCTGGTTGAATATGACACATTATGGAAATTGGCAAAACAAGAGCGGGTAGACAATACACGACGCGCAATAAATGTGCTGCCAGAAAATATGTCATGGAATTGGCTAGACGACAGCACGGTTTCTTTGGCATTCTTTTTACCCGCAGGAAGCTTTGCAACTAGCGTTGTACGTGAATTAATATCATTAGGGAATGAAGATGCTGAAAATATTGGTGAGTAATGATGATGGTGTCATGGCTAAAGGGATCCAGACCCTAGCTAATGCTTTACGCCAGCGTTATGAGGTTCAAATTGTTGCTCCTGATCGTAATCGTAGTGCCGCATCTAACTCTTTAACGATAGACCGACCACTACGCAAACAAGTGTTAGAAAATGGAGATATCGCCATTATCGATGGTACACCAACTGACTGTGTCTATCTTGGTGTAAACCATTTAGTGCGACCTCGACCTGATATTGTGGTTTCTGGTATCAATCACGGACCTAACTTAGGTGATGATGTTATCTATTCAGGTACTGTTGCAGCGGCAACAGAAGGGCGATTTCTGGGTTTACCTGCAATAGCCGTCTCTTTAGATGGTGAGACCCATTTTGAGACAGCTGCACAAGTGACTTGTGAAGTGTTGGCAATGTTGCAACGTGTACCTTTAAGAGCGGGCAATATTTTAAATATTAATGTGCCAGACATTCCATTAGAAGAGATTAAAGGTTTTCGTATTACACGTTGTGGAAGTCGTCATGCATCTCAACATGTTTATACGCAAAAAGATCCCAAAGGAAACTCGCTTTACTGGATAGGACCTCCAGGTGAAAAAAACGATATTGGTCCTGATACAGATTTTGCTGCCGTTGATGAAGGCTATGTTTCTATCACTCCACTACATGTGGATTTAACGGCTTATAAAGCACAAGAGTTACTACAAAATTGGTTAAATAAAGCAGAGGTCAAAAAAACATGTTAAGTCGGTCAATGAAAGACTTACTGACACTGTTAAAACAACATGGCATCAAGGATGAGAGCCTGTTGGAAGCAATGAGCAAAGTACCAAGAGAGTTATTTATTGATGAAGCACTCTCTCATAAGGCGTATGAAAATACCGCCTTACCTATTGGTAATGGGCAAACTATTTCACAGCCTTATATTGTTGCTAAAATGACAGCATTACTTGAGTTACAATCAAGTGATTCTGTATTGGAAATTGGTACAGGATCGGGTTATCAAACCGCTGTATTAGCAAATTTAGTCCATCATGTTAGCTCAGTTGAGCGTATAAAGTTACTGCAATGGCAAGCTAAACGACGCTTTAAACAGTTGGATTTACATAATATATCGACACGTCATGGTGATGGATGGGAAGGTTGGTCATCAAAAAGCCCATTTAATGCTATTATTGTGACAGCGTGCGCAACAGAAGTGCCACAACAGTTATTGATGCAATTAGCAGAGGGTGGCAGGATGATAATTCCTGTTGGCGATCAACAACAAATACTTAAGTTTATCCGTCGCTTAGGCAATGATTTTCACTATCAATCGATAGAAGCTGTTAGGTTTGTCCCTTTAATTTCGGGTGAGTTAGCATAACTTCCAGATAAATCTGACCGCTTTTTATTACTGATTTTTAACAGCTTGTCGTAATCTGCATTAATAAATGAAACATTTTCAAAAAATTGCAGTCTTTTTGTTTTACTCAACAAATTGCTAGACGCTAATGCCTTTTAAAGGGAGAAGGAAGTATGAATTCAGAAAGCCCAATTAAGCACATCCGCTGGGCAATCATGTGTTCGGTAATCGGATTTGCGTTAACAGGCTGTGCAGATACGCCTTATCGTCCTGCACCTATTACATCGGTGAATAATGAAAATTCATCAAATAGTACGGTTTCAACACCGCCAGTGATGACAACGGGTGGTGCAACACCTATGGAACGAAGCCAACCATTGCAATCGTCTCCTCCTCCTTCAATTCGGGTGGATTCACAAGCTCAAAATAATCCTGTTAGCCAGCCTCGTACTGTATCTACACAAAATGTAAATACCAATGGTACAGGACGTATTGTGTATAACCGTAACTATGAAAATATCCCCAAAGGGAATTACAACGGAAATACCTATACAGTAAAACGTGGTGACACCATGTTCTATATTGCATGGATAACTGACAGTGATGTAAAAGAGCTTGCATCAATGAATAGTATTGCTGAGCCTTATAGCTTAAATGTAGGGCAGGTGCTGAATATTGGTAATCGCCAAGTTAACACAGGAACAAATACGAACGTCAATACTTCTGTGATTAACCACTCAAGCAGTGCTGGTGTTCAAACAGCACAAACCAAACCTGCAAATAACAATACGGCAATGGGTCCGCTTATCACAAAATCGGCGACAACAACGCCACCAAAAACAACGACTGCACCACCTGTAACAACAACGGCTACAGCACCAACCTCAACTCCAGCACCTACAGCGGTAACAGGAAAATGGACATGGCCAGCGCAAGGTAAAATTATTGAAAGTTACTCAAGTGCACCGGGTGGTAATAAAGGTATCGATATTGGCGGGACTCGTGGTGATCCTATTGTTGCAACCGCAGCGGGTAAAGTGGTGTATGCAGGAAGCGCATTACGCGGTTATGGTAACTTAGTTATCATCAAACATAATGATGAATACCTCAGTGCTTATGCACACAACGACACTATTTTAGTTCGCGAACAACAAAGTGTGAATGCGGGTCAACAAATTGCGACAATGGGGAGCACAGGAACCAGCTCTACTAGATTACACTTTGAAATTCGATATAAAGAAAAATCACTTAATCCTATGAGTTATCTACCTAAAAAATAGATAAGTGATTTTACTCGGATAGTGAATAATCCTAAATTGAAGCACTCTTTTACAAAATTAAAAGAGTGCTTTTTTTTATTGATAAAATAATTAATATATTGAAATAAAATAAATTTTAACTAAGTAAATGTGCTTAATTTCTTAGAAGGATAATGCGTTAT
This sequence comes from Proteus hauseri, assembly GCF_040139125.1. Classification (GTDB taxonomy): domain Bacteria; phylum Pseudomonadota; class Gammaproteobacteria; order Enterobacterales; family Enterobacteriaceae; genus Proteus; species Proteus hauseri_B. The sequence continues at coordinate 133,171 of NZ_JBEEUB010000011.1, read as the reverse complement.
CTATATAAAATTATAGATAACGTTAAATTAGACGGTTGATTCTCAACCAATGAATGCGTATGCTGAAATTGCTAGATAAGAAAATGAATAAAGATTCGTTGTTATTGAAAGTTAGTCTATAAATTAAGACTTTGTTTATAAAGTTATTTTCTTTATTTGATTATCTTTTTAATAATGATAAATAATATAAACTACTTTATATTATTTTAAAGTTTTGAATTTTTATTTGTCTTTTTTAGATGTAAATAGTCACAAGTTATTCGTTGAATGAAGTAACAATACGTATTATTAGAAATACGTAAAAATATAATAACAAAAAACTGTTAATAGCCTGCACTCAATAGTTAATTAAAATATTTAATTAATAAAGAATAAAATTAACAGTAAAATAGATATGTTAGCTTTTATTTTGTAATTCGTTACAAGGGAAAATCAGTAAACCCGTTGTGTTGTTGCACAACGATAAACTGGTAAATAGACATCAACATGATTGTCGTTTACCTAAATATCAAGGGTAGGAGCAGCTGATGAGCCAAAGTACGCTAAGAGTAAACGAGTTATATGCAGATGATACTGATGAGAACATGGAAGAGTTCGATGAAGTTGCTGCAAAAGAAGCAGAGAATGAGTCTGATGCTCAAGAAGAAATTGAACTCATTGAAGGTGTCAATCAGCGAGCACTCGATGCAACCCAGCTTTATTTAGGAGAAATCGGTTATTCTCCACTGCTGACCGCTGAAGAAGAAGTTTTCTTTGCCCGTAGAGCACTACGTGGTGATATACCTTCAAGACAACGAATGATAGAGAGCAACCTTCGTTTAGTTGTTAAAATTTCTCGCCGTTACACTAATAGAGGCCTTGCCCTGCTTGATCTTATTGAAGAGGGTAATCTTGGACTTATTCGTGCGGTCGAAAAATTTGATCCTGAAAAGGGTTTTCGTTTTTCAACTTATGCGACATGGTGGATACGTCAAACCATTGAACGTGCCATTATGAATCAAACTCGTACCATTCGTCTTCCTATTCATATTGTCAAAGAACTCAACGTTTATTTAAGAACCGCAAGAGAGTTAGCACATAAGCTTGATCATGAGCCTAGTGTTGAAGAGATCGCTCAAACATTAGATAAACCCGTTGATGACGTCAGTAAGATGCTGCGTTTAAATGAACGCATTACTTCTGTTGATACGCCTATTGGCGGAGATTCAGAGAAAGCTTTACTTGATATCATCTCTGATGAAAATGAAGAAGGACCCGAGGCGACAATTCAAAATAATAACCTCAAGGAAAATATCATAAAGTGGTTATTTGAATTGAATCCAAAACAGCGTGAAGTTCTAGCTCGTCGTTTTGGACTGTTAGGTTATGAGGCAGAAACTTTAGAAGATGTTGGCAGAGAGATAGGCCTGACAAGAGAGCGTGTTCGTCAGATCCAAGTTGAAGGATTAAGACGATTAAAAGATATTCTACAAAGTCAGGGGTTATGTATTGAAGCACTTTTCAAAGCGTAGCTTGCAACAGTATTTCTGTTTATAACAGTGTGTTATAACATTATTATCAAGCCGATTAGTGAATTAACTAATCGGCTTTTCTTTATCTATTTGTTGTATTTTGGTAATAAGAAAGATAAAAAGCCGTGTAGTGTTATAACATCGACACCTTATAGGGACCATAAAAGAGAATATGAAAGATTATTTTTTAAACGTCAAATTAGAGCAATGTGATTTTAACCAAGATAAAACATCGCCCAAAGGAATGGTGAGAATAATGGCTTCAGGTAAAGTTTTTTATCTTAATGAAGCGGATTTTGCACATGCTCAAACTTTTCTTACACGTTTAAAATTAGGAGATGAACTAAAAATTTGTGCTGAACTGCTTAACGATGGCAGTTTTTGGGTGCAATGGATTTATCATGCTACTAAAGGGCGACTAGAGCCTGAAAGAACATTTGTACTTACCTCTAAACAGAAAAAATGGTTGTTTATTGCACTTTTTCTTACTGTGGTTGGGTGTGGATGGAGTTATTTCTCGTTAATTTATTTAGCACCTGATTTCTTTATTATTGTCACTATGGTTATCTCATTTGGTGCGGCAATGACTGGTATTTGCTATATCGGTGAGAAAATTTATCGCTATTTTCAACGTATCCGTCCTAAACATAAAAAAAGAATAAAAGCGTTAGATAAAGTGATTGCTAAGCAAGACGTGACTTCCCCTAATAGTGAACAACTGATTATTCCAGAAATAAAACAACGTCCATTGCCTCGTGTTATTGTTGCTAAAAAGCCACTTGCTCAATTTAAGCAAAGTAAAGTGCAACGTGTTCGAGGAACAATAAAACTTCATCATGTTGAACGAATTAAAATACATCACCGCAACGGTGAAAATGTGATTATGCAAATATCCTGTCAGATAGATAAACAACCCTTTATATTAAGTTATAGAGAGCGCCTATTTTTCTCTGATCATAATCTGTTTATTGCTGATGGTGATGAAGTTGAACTGTTTTTTTTGCAAGCAGAAGACCACTATTCTGCTCCTGTTGTTTTAGGTGTTTATAATCATACTGATAACAGCGCTTATTTGATTTCCGGACAAGTATATCTTGGGCATCAGCGTGCTAAACGCTCAGCACTCTTAATTACTGGTTTAATCAGTGCATTTATTTTCTCTCTTTTGGCTATTTTCGAGATTTCAGATGTTTATGAAAAGGGCAATTATTGGGATAAATGGGATTGGCTTTCTATTGGTGATACCTTTTTAGGAATAGGGATTATTTATGGTTCAATTATTACGGGAATTGCATTTTTAACTCTTTTAATTTCAAATCTTTATATAACTTTTTCTGAAAAAGGAAAGGGAAGTTATCAAACCTATTATTTACTGCAACAGCAATGTGTTGAGAGCAAGCAACCGTTTTATATTACGGAGTTAAGTTTATGAATCCTTTTTTCCGTAAGCCTTTTATTATTATCACCAGCTTATTTATTTTAATTATCTTATTGATTTATGGTGTGCTTTTTCATGGTTTTGTCTCTCAATGGCAGTGGCAAAATGAAGACTCATCAGTGTTATCTTCACACCCTTATTCTCGTTATGATTGGCAAGCGGAGTTTAATGCGCCAAATGGTCTATTAATAAAAATAGAATCTGATAATAGTCAATATGAAGTTGATGCTTACGGGCGGCTGTATCGTCAAAGCAATCCTAGAAAACACCGGTTGTATTTTTCTGATAAAGAAGGCGTGCGCTTTATTTCTCAAGCAGAAGGTAGTTTTTATAATGCTTATTGTGTGACTGAAAAATGTCTCTTATTTACAGAACAAGGACGACAAACCATTAATTTAGCTGATTTTAAGTTAAGTGATGTCATTCCTTGGCAAGAAAATAACAGAGGCTATGGTTATCACCGTTTCCCGTTAGCACTAATTGGCGGACAGCTTCTCTTTTCAGAATCAACCTCACAATTAATATTAGCTGATAATAAAACCATCACCGCAAGTTCAGACGAAGGTGAAAGCTGGGAATATGCTATAACCACTGAAGATCTCGTTAAGCAATATTATGCAGAAGATTTTGGTGAGTTTACGCAGTTTCATTATGCAATCTCTGGTGACCTTCTACATATTTTTTATAACCAACACTATACTATTAACACCTTGGCGATCACTCTAAATTTAGTGAACAAAGAGGTGACTCAAACGCGTTGGCTTCCTATACGAGTGATTGATGTGGCACAAAATCAGCAAGGCAATATTTATTTTATTGCTCGCCATGCTTCTCGTGATCTTTATTCTATCTTTCAATATCAAACAAATGGCAATTTAAGAACCATTTATGAAAGTGGTTATAAATATCTACGTGCTTTGAAAGTCAGTAATGACCATTTATTGTTTAATCAAGGTCGTGGCGATGATGAAATAACGCTGACTTTTGATTTTAAAATGAAAGCCTTGATTAATCGTCAGCGGATCAGTGACGATATGATGTTTAACCCTGCCTTATCTCGTTTTATTCGTTTTTTTGATAACTATGGTGATCAAGAGACATTATTGTTATTGGGAGAGCGTTTGAAATATAGTCAATCGCCTATCAATTAAGTCTGTTTTGATTTGAAAGAAACGAATTGAGAACATACAAAAATGGCTCTGTAGTGATGATACAGAGCCATTTTTCATTATAAGTTTAACGCTATTTATTGTTATGACTTATTTTGCCATCTCTTTTAAGCGATAAAGTTGCTCTAAGGCTTGTTTAGGCGTTAATGAATCAGGATCGATTTTATCTAATGCCAGCTCTATCGCTGATGGTTCAGCTTCACTTAATAGCATTAGTTGAGATGTTTCGACATGCCCTGAGCCCGTATGTCCCGAAATCGCTTCAAGCTCTTTTAGTTTTTGTTTAGCACGGCGGATAACTTCTTTTGGTACGCCAGCTAAAGAAGCGACAGCTAAACCATAACTTTTACTTGCCGCACCTTCTTGCACGCTATGCATAAAGGCAATGGTATCGCCGTGTTCTACTGCATCTAAATGGATATTTGCGGTACCTTCTAATTTTTCAGGTAAGGTAGTTAATTCAAAGTAGTGGGTAGCAAATAACGTCATCGCTTTAATTCGATTAGCGAGGTTCTCAGCACAAGCCCAAGCAAGAGACAATCCATCATAAGTGGATGTTCCTCGACCAATTTCATCCATTAACACCAAACTGTTTTCCGTTGCGTTATGCAAAATATTGGCGGTTTCTGTCATTTCCACCATAAAAGTAGAACGACCAGAAGCGAGATCATCAGAAGCACCTACTCGGGTAAATATACGATCAATAGGACCAATAAGTGCCTTTTCAGCAGGAACAAAACTACCAATATACGCAAGCAGTGTAATGAGTGCCGCTTGGCGCATATAGGTACTTTTACCGCCCATATTAGGACCAGTAATAATTAATAGACGTCTTTGAGGCGCAAGTTGTAATGGATTAGAGATAAACGGCTCACTCAGCACTTGCTCAACGACAGGATGGCGTCCGCCTGTTATCTGAATACCCGCTTTTTCGGTTAATTCAGGACGCGTATAATTTAGTGTTTCAGCGCGTTCAGCTAAGTTAGCCAACACATCCGTTTCAGCTAACGCTTCGGCACTGATTTGTAATGCAGTAAGGTGAGGTAATAGCTGTTCAAAAATCTCATCATAGAGCATTTTTTCAATCGCTAACGCTTTGCCCTTAGAGGTTAATACTTTGTCTTCATACTCTTTTAGTTCAGGGATAATATAGCGTTCAGCATTTTTTAGCGTTTGACGACGAACGTAGTGCATTGGCACTAAACTACTTTGCCCACGACTCACTTGAATGTAGTAACCATGTACACCATTAAAGCCGACTTTAAGGGTCTCAATGCCCCACTTTTCACGTTCGCGAATTTCTAATTTATCTAAGTAGTCGCTCGCGCCATCGGCAAGTGCACGCCATTCATCTAATTCTGTATTATAACCTGACGCAATAACGCCACCATCGCGCACTAATACGGGAGGCGTTTCCACAATGGCTTTTTCTAATAGTTCACGCAACTCATCAAACTGACTAATACGCTTTTTTAATTCTTTAATATAAGGCATATCAGTTTGTTCAAGAACGTGGTGAATATCTTGATATTGTTGAAAAGCATGACGCATACGAGAAAGGTCGCGAGGACGCGCTGAGCGTAATGCTAAGCGTGCTAATACACGTTCTAAATCACCAATCTGGCGTAAAAACGGCTGTAACTCAAAGTAGAGCGGTTGTAAGGCACTAATAGCATCTTGGCGCTTAACCAGCTGTTCACGTTGGCGTAGTGGCGTGTGTATCCAACGCTTAAGCATTCTGCTACCCATTGGGGTAACACAAAAGTCTAAGACTGATGCAAGGGTATTATCCGTGCCACCAGCAAGATTTTGGGTTAATTCAAGATTACGACGAGTTGCGGCATCTAAAATAATCGCATCTTGAGGGCGTTCCATGGTGATACTACGAATATGAGGTAGTGAAGTACGTTGTGTATCTTTCACATATTGTAATAAACAGCCAGCAGCACAAAGTGCAAGGCGAGCATTTTCAACACCAAAACCCGTTAAATCACGAGTACCAAATTGCATATTAAGTTGTTGCTTAGCGGTATCTGGCTCAAATTCCCAAATAGGTCGGCGACGAAGCCCGTTTTGGCGTTCAATTAACGCCATTGCCTCAAACGTTTCAGGATAAAGCAATTCAGCGGGATGAGTGCGTTGTAACTCTGCTGCCATGCTGTCGCTATCGGGCATCTCTGTAACACGAAAACGACCAGAAGTGATGTCTAACGTTGCATAACCGAAAGCCCCGTTTTTATCCTGCCAAATGGCAGCTAAAAGATTATCTTGGCGCTCTTCAAGTAAAGCCTCATCAGTGACAGTACCCGGTGTTACAATCCGCACCACTTTGCGCTCTACGGGACCTTTACTTGTTGCCGGGTCACCAATTTGTTCACAAATAGCAACGGATTCACCCAATTGCACTAATTTTGCCAGATAGTTTTCTACAGCATGATGAGGAACACCCGCCATCGGAATAGGCTGACCTGCTGATTGTCCTCGTTTTGTTAATGAGATATCTAATAAACGAGACGCTTTTTTGGCATCATCAAAAAACAGTTCATAAAAGTCACCCATACGATAAAACAGTAAAATTTCAGGATGCTCTGCCTTAAGTTTAAGGTACTGCTGCATCATTGGTGTGTGGGATTCGAAATTTTGGTTGTCAGTCATTGGGGTATCTATATTAACTTATTGAATTAACTTGATTCTATGTTTTTTTGTTTTCTCATAAGATCGCATTATATCTTATAAAATATCACAGAATCCCATATGTAAGTGTAGGCTAAAGGGTAGGTTGTTGTTGGTGAAACGGTATAATGGGCATAATAAAACTAACAACTTACACTTTTCACTAAAAACCTTTAATTATCTTATAGTCAGCGCTAAACAAGGCAGCACTTATGAGCCAAAAGCTACCAGCAAAGTCCCAATCAACAAAAGTCATTGAGACGATGAAACCTAACCGTAAAGATAGGTCTGATACGGGTGAAAATACGGCTTTACGTCTATTTTTTGGCGCAACAGGCATTAAGATATTTTTCTACCGTTATAGTAGCCCAGTTACCCACAAACTTGTACAGCTAAAGATTGGTAATTTTCCTCAAATTTCATTAAGTGAAGCGAGAGTTAAGTTACAAGAGTTGAAACAGTTACGTCAATTAGGCATGCCCTGTCGAGCTTGCAGCAAGCTAAGTTTAAACTAACCAGTAATAAAGGTACTCGTTATCTAGATGATAATGAACTCAAGAAATTTTTAGCATGGTTGCCTAGTTCTGCTTACACCAATGTTGTGAAAAATGTTTTCCGTCTGACGCTTTGGACGGGCTGCCGAACAGGTGAAGTGTGCGCAATGGCTTGGGATGATGTGGATCTTGAAAAAGGGACTATTCATCTGAAAGAAACTAAGATAGGCATCGGGCGCTACGTGCAATTGCCTCATCAAGCAATCACTTATTTGAAATCAATGTGTATGAACTTTGATAAATATCTTTTTCCATCTCAAGTCACAGAACTACCTATCCAACAAAAATATCTTAACTGAATGTGCATGGCGTTTACGCAAAGAAGGAAAAATGCTAGATATCCCTGATTGGTCACCTCATGATTTACGCCGTACAGTACGCACTGGGTTGGCTAAATTCGGTTGCCCTAATGAAGTGGAGGAGGCGATACTTGGGCATTCACGTGGTGGTATTGCAGGTACGTATGATTTATATAGTTATGAGAGTGAATGCAGAGTGTGGTTGCAGAAGTGGGCAGATCATATGGATATTTGTAATTAAAATTAAATTCTTACATCGAAGAGAGCTTATTTTAGTTATAGGCGGGTATATAGTGAATAAGCCTAATTTATTGATAAATCCTTGATGACATTGCTAGGCTTATCAATAAATATTATGCATATTAAATTTTTTATTTTTTTAGTAAATTTAATCAATGATAAAGGTTATAATTTCATTAGGCGTACAATAAAGAAAATTTAAAATGATATGATAGTAGGTAGTGGTATATATTATTAATATAATACCATAGAAAATGGTAATTTTTACCATTTTCTAATTTAAAGAGTAACTTGTTTTAAAATTCAAAAGAAGTAAATTCTTCAATATTAAGTATTATTGTGGGTATTTTAAAAAATGTATATGTTGCTTTGATCTTTTTATGAAAATTATAATCATTGGTGATGAAAAAATCAGCTTTAGTTGCATAGATGGCATGTGTTACATCATGCATTCGAGATGCGCATCTTTTATATGGTTCTGTGTAATAGCCAACAATCTCTAGAAATCTAAAGTAACAATCAATTTTTCTTTCAACCAAAGAGTGATCATGTTTGAAGTTTTCGAAATTCTCATCATATGAAATAAACTTATCGCGTTGCTCACAAAACTCCATAAAAAGAGATAGAACAAATTTGTTACTCATTAGCTCTGTGTTACTTAGATTTTTAATTTTATCAATATCTATCTTATGTCTTTTTCTCATATTGTCGTGAGTGAAATCTATATCGTGACTTATAAGCGATTGTTCTTTGAAATAATTTTCATAAGTACCTGCATTTTTAAATGCATATATTCTTCTTTCATTTTCTTTTGCATACTCAGTTGTATTTAAAGTTTTAAATACTCGGTCAAAGCATGTAAGTGGCGACTCAGTTATTATTCTTGTTGGACCTCCATGATTTGGAAAAATCTCCCTTCCATAAGAAAGACTCGATATACCATGTAACAATATTGATATAAACTCGACTTGATCCTTTTGATCCTTTTTTGAATTACTAATTTCAGCGACTTCTTCTATATGAGCTGGGCTATAAGGAAATATATATTTAATTTTACTAATAGAATCTATCTTATTTAGTAAAAGAGGGTTTTTATTTTCTTTTTTTATGTATGCACAGTAAATGTTGTGGTCTAAGTATATGATTTTCATGATTAATTATGTTTTAATTTTTTAAAAGTAATTAAATAATATAGTTTATCTTAATTTAATTTCAACACGAATTTTTACAGAAGGATATGGTGATCTATTTAGGTTTTCACTATTTTAAATATTTGTATAATGTTACTAATCGTAAAGCTATTATTATAATTTTGATTGGATTTAAAAATCCTCCGTATATAATATATGGCTGGTGTTTTTTTACTGAAACCCAAAATAGATATTAAAATTTCCGAAATTAGATAAATTAGTAAAGAGTAAGTTTTATATTTTCTTTTTGAAGGCTAAGATCTTTTTTACCCTAAATTAACAATTGTTAATACTGATTTTTACAATAATTCAAATGCTTAAAATAATTTCCGCCATCCTCTGATAGCCCATGTACCAATAGTTTCATGCTTTTATTGATGAGGCCTGGGAGCCTTGACTGATGAATGTTTTCCTCTCATAGATTTTCCCATCCAGCTTCATTCGGTACCCATAAGCTTTGCCATTCTTCTTGTGCTATACGAGGAAGTTTCCAGCAGGGCTGATAGTTAATTCGTCCATACTGCTGCCGCACGTCCAACGGTGCTTTATTTGTAGTACCACAGTCAGCAAAAAACAAGAAATAAACCATCTTTTAAAGAGAATAAAAAATGGACGTAATTCCGATGAGTTTATATTAGAAATACTTGAATATTGGAAATTGGAAGCAGCGGAGTTACGGGAAAGCTTAAACCAGTTACTCGAAGAATATATAAAAACAGGTAATAAAAATAAGTATGGACTGTCTGTGGTGAATGCAGTTGGACAACCATTTAATACTACAAAGTGAAAAACAAAAAATGGGGGAGTGGAAGATGTGGTGTCGTGATGCGATGTAAGTTACTTGCGCATATGATACAAGGGCTAGAAAGCCGCGCAGTCTATGATTATGTGAATTCGCATAGCGGTGTCTGTGTGCTAGAACATGATGGATTTGTCAGTTTGCATGAGCTGTCTGATGGTGATTGGCAGCATCGATACTTGGAGATAGTGTTGAAATATGATTGCTAGTTCTGATAATAGAGTATTTACAGAGCGATTACTTAGCAAATATAAAATTAAACCAATCATGTCACTTATATATTGAATAAAATTAACCATTTAATTCAATATATAAGTTCCGAATAAAGTATACCACCGTTGTTTCAGTCTGATATTGGAATTAATTTTTAAGTGTGATTATTTATAACAAATTAAAAATTAAATGCTTTTGTTGAGAAATATTTATTTTAGATGGATGAATTTAACTGAAATCAGATCAACATTTGCTTTTTTATCATAAGAATATCTTATCATATCGATACTCAACTATGAAAAGATAAAATTATGACAAAAATAATCAATGATTCTTTTGAAAAATGGTTATCTGAGCGCCCTAGATGGTTACAAACAGCAGCGATTCAAATAATCAATAATAAGCGACGTTTGACAGCCAAGGAACTTGACGTACTAACTGAACTTTGTTTAAGCGAGGCTATGTCATCTAAGGATATAACTTTCGAGGCATATGTGGAAGGATCTCTTTCTCAAGCGTCTCAAAAACTTCCTTTACGTATCCTAAAACTAACAGATATAATTGGTGTAAATGCCCTCACTTCACCTGCGAGTATTGATTTTGGGAATACACAACTAACGGTCATATATGGACCTAACGGAGCGGGAAAGTCAGGTTATTCAAGGTTACTTAAACAAATTTGTGGCTCACAATATAAAGAAGATATACATGGAAATGTATTTGAAAAACAAACAAACTCAATTAGTGCTATAGCGCATTATCATGATGGTCAATCTATTCATCAGGCTACTTGGTCTCTTCAAAATGGACCATGTAATGCTCTAAGAAATGTACAAATTTTCGATACTCATGCTGCTGGTATTTATATCAAAGATAAAAAACCAGCAACATATGAACCAAGCAAAATTAAATTTGTTAAAACACTAATTTCAACATGTGATGAAATTAATACGCGACTAATAGCTAAAAAAGCTCAATTAGTGGATCTACGTCCGCAATTTCCTGCTGATTTTTCTGATAGTTCAGCGTTACATTGGTATAAAAAAGTAAATGAAAAAACTTCAATTAATGATATTGAAATTAATTGTAAATATACTGAAGACATGGATGCAGAACGAATTCAAAGTGAGTCAACTTTATTACAAAAAGATATACCTAGCAGATTAAAACAAATTGTTTCTGAAAAAAAAGCACTTCAGCAGTTGCATAAATTTATTACAGAATTAAATTCTCTTTACAGTAATGATTCAATTAAAGAGTTAATTGAATCTCATAATGAAGCTTTATTAAAAAGAAAAAATGCCAACGAAGCCGCTCAGTCAGCATTTAAGGACTCACCTTTGGAAGGTATTGGGCAATCCACATGGTTAGCAATGTGGGAACAGGCTAGAAGTTTTTCAGTTTCTTATGCTTATCCAAATAACAATTTTCCTCACACTGCTGATTTAGCTCGATGCGTATTATGTCAACAAGAGTTGTTACCTGACGCAAAAGAAAGAATGAATGCATTTGAGTTATTTATCAAAAACGGTTTGGAAAAAAATGCTAAACAAGCAGAAAACACCTATAAAAATAAACTAGATAAATACGGTAAACTCCCTGATATAGCAGATTGGCACTCTCGATTGAATATTTTGAAAATGGATGAACAATTATCTGAAAAAATATTAGTTGATATATCCAATCGAAAAGCATTACTAAACATAGCCACATCAGTAGAGCAACTTCCTGTAATCAATTGGAAACCTATTTATGATATATATAATGATTCATTAAGCTTATTGGATGGCGAAGAAAAATCACTTCAAGCGCTACAAAAAGATGGGGGGAGACTCGCTCTACTAGCAAGATTGGCTTTTTTAAAAACAACCCAGTGGTTAAATCAGAATAAACAAACCATAATTGATGAAATAAAAAGGTTGAATAAAATAGCAGAGATAAATAAAGCACAAACCCTTGCTAGAACAAACCAACTTACGATCAAAAGTAATGAACTTGCGGAAGAGTTAATAAGTAATGGTTATCGTGATAGATTTTCTTCTGAGCTAAGTAAATTAGGAAACAAGCGAATTCGAGTTAAGCCAAAGGATATAAAGCAAGGTAAAGGGAATATTTCTTTTGAATTAGAATTAGATGGTTCAATACATAAAATTTCACCAGCAGTTATTTTAAGCGAGGGTGAAGCAAGAATTGTAGCACTGTCTGCATTTATTGCGGACATGACCGGTGAGCAACAATCAACCCCATTTGTTTTTGATGATCCAATATCATCTCTTGATCAAGACTACGAAGAACGTGTTGTTAGTAGATTAATAGAACTATCCGAAACAAGACAAGTTATTATTTTTACCCATCGCCTTTCACTGGTAGCTTTAGTTGAAGCTGAAGCCAAAAAAAGACAATCAGGAAACCTTGGTACACCAGTATCCGTTGACGTAATTACATTACAAAATTTTGCTGGAAGAATTGGTCAAACTGTCCCTGGAAATGTCCGTAATCAGCAACCTAAAAAAGCGTTAAATACCTTAAAGGCTGATTCGTTAAGGTTATTAAAGAAAGCTCATCAAGATGGAGATCAATATGCATATGATCGTGAAGCTAAAAGCTTATGTAGTAATTTACGTATTATCGTAGAGAGATGTGTAGAAACGATCTTGCTGGATGAAGTCGTGTTAAGATTTCGTCGTAGTGTGATGACAGGAAATAAGCTTATGAAACTTGTTAAAATAACACCAGCTGATTGCCAACTGATTGACGATTTAATGACTCGTTACTCTGTCTATGAACATTCTCAACCAAATGAGCTTCCCGACACTCTTCCAGAACTTTCTGATATAGAGAATGATTTAGATAGTTTAATCAATTGGATTGAACAATTTTCAACTAGGAGTATTCCTATAACTTAATTTCAGTACATGCTATAAACAGTGTTGATACTTACCTTATCATTGCCAACGCTGTTTAATGCTTGTCTAAAGGAGTTCATTGAATTTTAGCTGTAACATCTGAACTTGTGCCTATGCATTGTCCTTATTAGTGGACTTTACATATCGACGTTGAGCTTCCCAAAAATAGGTCTGTAGAATATAGCTTGTGTTTAGTATTTGTAGTTAGTGCGATAATTGATATTATGAAACGGTGACTATATTTTAAGAGGTTTAACATGAAAAGTAATAAACACGTTGAAATACCATATATAAAACCAACTCGCACTCAGCTAATTCGTGCGGTGACAACTTCTACTGCTATTGAAACAGGGCAGGAGTCCCGTCGCCTTGAAGAAGAAATGAAAGCGAAACGTGAGAAGTTTGGACACCTGAAACTGGCGATTTAGTTCTCTTTTAAGGCTTCATTAACCCAATATTTCATGGGCTCATAGTTAAGGTTTAATCCTGCATGGATTGCTGCAATGTACTGCTCGGGGTGTTGAGTCCAACTTTCATAGTCTAACGACTGAAAACCAGCTTGTACTGCCATCACATCTGCGAGTAAACGCGATAAGCGCCCATTTCCTTCCCTAAAGGGATGAATCAGAATTAACTCCACATGCACAGTTGCAATAGCTTCTATGGTTTGTTCTCGGCTCATATTGGTGCAGGGCGTGTACTTCGCTAGATATTCTTTCTCGAATTGAGCAAGCAACTTTGCAACACGACCCGCAGGGGCAAACATAAAGCCACCTTTGCTGATATTTACTGTACGTAGCTGACCAGCCCACTCGTAAACATTCCCTAGCCATTGGCGGTGCCAACGCTGAATAAGGGATACCGTGATTTGTTCTGTTGGGAATTGTTCTTCAAAAATGGCTTGATACAGCTTTTCTAACAGGACAAGCTCAGCATCATTGATATCATCAATGCTTAAAAGCCCTAGCTTGTTAGCCAGTACCTCTTCATCAGAACCGCCAGCAAATTTCCCTTCGCTATTAGATACATGGTATTTATTCATTTTGTACTCGCCATATTTCTAAGCTTGTAGCCTTTTTTTGAAAACATAGTTGACTACGTTTATTCGCACTAGTCACATATTTTTATCTATTGTTGCATTAAATATCGTTGTGTTTCACCAGATTGGTTAGGATCCTATCATAATAATTATTATAAAATATTAGGTGAAGCTAATAAATTAAGTGATTGCACCTGTTTTATTGATTTTATATTAAAGTTAATAGCGCAATCATTAAAAGAAGGCATTGAAAATAGTGAATGTAATTAATCTTAATGCTATTTATTAAAATGAGAATAAGTGAAGGTTGTAAAAATAAAATATTAAGTAAATAAACCTAATTGAATAAATTACCGCAAATACTCATCTTGAGCGTATTTTGACTTACTTCAAATTAATTTAACAAATAATAGTTATTTTTTATGAATGTAATTATAGTTTCTTATTGAGCAAATTGATTAATAATATAATGAGGGACTATGAAAAAGAGCATATTGGTATCGGTACTAGGTGTTTTATTAATATCAGCTGCAGGTTGTGATAATGCAAATGAAAACCCAAATAGTGAATTATCTCAACAAGATAAAACTAAAATAGAGCAATCTAAATCCGATCAAACCAGCATCCAAACAGATGAAATTCAATTTAGCCAAAAAATTGAAAAAGGTAATTTGTGGTTGTCTGCTTTTAATGAAGAATTTGGACCTATTCTCAAGAAAAAAACATCAGTATTATCAGCAACGATAAGTAGTGACCTCTTGAATAACACCAAGAAAACATTAGCAGAATTAAGTTCTGATAAAAATATGACACTTGATCTTTCGCCGTTTAAAGTACTAGAAACTGAAACGGATCAAATAAAGAGAATGCAGGCGAACAGTAAACTGATGTCTGTTAATACCGTATTCTCAACATACTTAGGTGAATCAGGTTTAAATCGCGCTAAAGAAGCATTTGAGTATATGAATACACTCACCCCAGCACTTCCTGAATTAGATGCAGTGGGTAGCGATTATGGCAAAAGCTATACCGATTTATATGAAAAAATGCTGAAATTAGGTGATTACTTATTTATAAAAGAGACTTACCGTTTAGACGACTATGCTCAAGCAAACGCTCTATATGATGATGTTAAAAATGCTTATACCAAATTGTTAGAAGAAAAGGAAAAAGCGGTAGATGCATACGAAAATTATTATCAGATTATGCATATCGAAGAACTTCAATTAGTGAAGAAAAAAGGTTTAATTATTCGCTTTCATATCATGGAGTCTTTAGACACTGTAAGTAATTCATTAGATTTGATCAATCCTGATAAACTCGATTTAAACGTACTTGCTGATGTGATAACAAAAGTCGAAGCACAATCAGTCGTATTAGAAAAAGCCTTTAATGATGAAGCATTAATGAAAAAAGAGAATATGAAAATTTCTGACTCTTCAACAGGGGCATATTTAAAAACTTATCAACAACTATTGATTGAGTTAAAAGTCCTTGAGAAAAAGGCGAAAGAAAATAAAGATATAACAAGTAGCTTAAATACTATTTCAAATAATTATGAAAGTTTGATTAGAGATTATAACTACTTAATTTCAAAATAATTTATATTATTAATTTAAAAGGTAAATCGCACGCTAGTAGTGCGATTTATCTCGCAAAAATAAAAATTATTATCGCTTCTAGTAAGGCGTTAAATGACGATTAAAATAAGATGGTTAAAATAGAGATAAGAAGAGTCTTGAAATAGAGAAGGACGCTAGGAAAAAAATATTAAAAATGTAATCTATCTCTACATAATTAATTTATAAATTAATTATAAGTATTTATTCTTATTTTTTAGCAATAACGCTACTTCTACTGACACTGATGTTTGGCTTAACTCCGCGAGTCATAATTTATGTTATTGCGGTAATTTAGGACTATCTATATGGATGTACTGCGCTTTCTACTCACTCTTCCTTTTAAGCTTCTTCGTTTAGTTGGCTGGGCCATCATCTTTTGTATTCGCTTACTTGAAAGAATATTAAGCCCCATTATTGGTCAAATACAATGGAGTACGCCAATATGGGTTGGGTTTATCGCTCGTCAATTGCGAAAGGTTGAAAACGTTGTCGCCACTTACCCTAAAACTGTTTTAGGCTCAATCATCTTCCTTGCTGCGGCTTCATTTGGTGGCTATTACGGTTATCACAGTTATCTTAATAGACCCGTTCCTATCGATGTCGCCCCTATTGTTGTTGAAAATGTTGATGTGCGTCTTAGAGAGCCTTCACGAATCGATTATTCTAGTGATAACCAACAGCCTCAGCGTATCACGTTATCATTCACACGCTCAGTCGCCCCCATTACATTAATTGATAAAGTGGTTACTGAAGGTGTCACTATTAGCCCTGCTATTGAAGGTGAGTGGCGTTGGCAAAATGCCTCAACATTAGTTTTTACAGCTAAAAAACCACTGCCAATGGGAAAAGAGTACAAAGTAGAGCTTAATGATGAGAAGTTATTAGCAGCTCAATTCTCACTTAAAGTAAAAAAATATAGCTTTGTCACCACTGAATTTTTTTACAGGTTAAGTAATAGCGAGTTTTATCAAGATCCACAAAATCCATCGAGAAAAATTGCGATTATAAAAATTTCATTTAATGCGCCTGTTGATGTTCAAAGTTTTGAAAAGCGCCTTGAAATGAGATATGCCGGTAACGAAAAACTAAAATATACCGTTAATTACGATAATAAAAATCTAACCGCATGGGTTCATTCTGAACAATTATCACTAAAAGATGTAAGTAGTTATGTTGATTTAAACATTGTTAAAGGGGTAACCAGTAGCGTAGCGGCTAATCCAACAGATAAAGAGAAAACTTATCGAGTTGCTGTACCAAGTTTATATAGCCTAGCGGTTTCAGATATAGATAGTGAGCTAGTTGAATCTGAGAATGGCAAAGATTCTCGTGTACTGATTGTCTCATTTAGTGATGAATTAAATGAAAAAGAGTTAAAGAATGAGGCAATTACTGCATGGTTATTACCTCAACATAACTCAGAAATGCCGGATGCAGATATTAATAGAGACGAAGACTATTTTTATGATTGGGCTCTTAATGATGTAAGTAAAACGATATTAGCTGAATCTGAAAAACTCACTCTTGAGATGGGTGATACTGAGCAAGATAATCAATCTGTTTTTGCCTTTAAATATAACGCACCAGCTCATCGCTTTTTATTGGTTAAAATTCCTGACGGCATAGAGTCTGTTGGGGGCTATAAGTTAAAAGATGAGCACTATCAAATCGTGAGTGTGCCGGATTACCCTAAGATGTTGAACTTTATGTCTGAAGGCGCGTTGCTCTCTATGATGGGTGAAAAACAGATAACGGTTGCTGCGCGTAATTTACCTGGGTTACAACTCGATATTAAACGTGTTATTCCAAGTCAATTACAACATATCGTCTCTTTTAAAGATAAAAACTTCACTTCTGTTAATTTTAATCGTCTTAATGATGAATATTTTACGGAGCATTTCAGTTATCAAACTGCACTTAATACAGAAGATAAAGGTCAGATCCAATATAAAGGGATCGATTTAAGTCGTTATCTTGCGACCGATCCAAAAGCGAAAAGAGGGATCTTTTTACTCAGATTAAGCCCATGGGATCCAACAAAAGCGGCTAAGACAGATAACGAAGATGATGAAGAATATTATGATGAAGAAGATAACGACAATGTTTTTGATGCTCGATTCGTCGTTGTAACCGATCTTGGAATTATCGCAAAATCATCAATTGATGGCTCTAGAGATGTCTTTGTACAATCTATTTATACGGGGGAACCTGTAAGTCATGCAACAGTCTCTGTTATCGCTAAAAACGGCACAACACTATTAAGCCAATTTACAGGTGAAGATGGTCATGTTGCATTCGCTAATTTAAATGATTTTAAAAATGAACAAACCGCGGTTCTATTTTTAGTTGAAAAAGAAGGGGATATCTCTTTCTTACCAACAAATGCTTATTATGACAGAGAGTTAAATCTATCACGTTTTGATATTTATGGTGATAACACACCAAGAAATCCTGGCACCTTAGATAGCTTCTTATTTTCGGATAGAGGTATTTATCGACCGGGTGAAACATTTAATATTGGTCTAATAACACGAACCTATGACTGGAAAACCGCAATAAAAGGAGTTCCTTTACGTATTGAGGTTCGTGACCCTCGCGATACATTAATGTTAACTCAGCCTATAACATTAAATGAGTTTGGTTTTAATGAATTAAGTTACACCACATCTGAAAACTCACCAACAGGGGATTGGAATATCTACCTCTATTTAGTGGGTAAAAATAGTGAAGATATGGAGTTATTGGGCAGCACTCGTGTTGTTGTTAAAGAGTTTGAGCCTGACTTACTCAAAGTGGCACTTAATCTAACACCAGACAGAAAACAAGGGTGGGTGAAACCTTCCGAGTTAAACGCAAGCATTGATGTACAAAACTTATTTGGTACACCAGCACAAGATCGTCGAGTTGAATCTAAATTAACGTTACGACCCGTTTATCCTAATTTCTCTCGTTATTCTGATTATCAGTTTTATGAAAATCGCCGTAATAACGACAGCTTTGAAACTGATTTAGAGACAGTAACAACGGATGAAAATGGTGTAGCCGATCTTAGTTTAGGGCTAGATTCTTATGCTGATGCTACCTATCAATTACAATTAATTTCAGAAGCGTTTGATGCAGGAAGTGGACGTTCTGTAACTGCGGCTGCACGTGTAATGGTTTCTCCTCATGACTATCTTATTGGGGTTAAATCAGATGGCTCATTAGATTATATTAATCAGAAAGCTCAGCGCATTGTTAACCTCATTGCAATCGATCCTACATTGAAACAGATTGCTCAATCAGAGCTTACTATTGCGTTATTTGAGCAGAAATATATTTCAGTATTAACACGCCAAAATTCGGGTGTTTATAAATACCAATCTAAGTTAAAAGAAGTCTTAATTAATGAGCAACCACTAGCTATTGATGAAAACGGTAGTCATTTTACGTTAGATACTGAAAATCCGGGCAACTTTGTTTTAGTTGTGAAAAACAATGAAGGCAGTGTGCTTAATCGCATTAACTATGCCGTGGCTGGTAATGCTAATGTCACTCGTTCACTAGATCGTAATGCAGAGTTACAACTCACCTTAAATAAAGAGAGTTATAAGGCAGGAGAAGAAATTGAAATTTCTATTAATGCCCCTTATACCGGAAGTGGCATTATTACTATCGAACGAGACAAGGTTTATCACTGGCAGTGGTTTAAAGCATCAACCACTAATTCGGTGCAAAAAATCCGAGTGCCAGCAGACTTACAAGGTAATGGTTATATTAATGTTCAATTTGTTCGAGATATAAATTCTGATGAAATTTTTATGAGCCCGCTTAGTTATGGTGTTATGCCATTTAAAGTGGATCGTGATAATTTCCAAGCTCAAATTGAGCTGCAATCCCCTGAAATAATAAAGCCGGGAGATACATTACCTATTACGGTTAAAACCGATTCATTACAACAAGTTGCGCTATTTGCTGTCGATGAAGGCATATTGCAAGTTGCTCGTTATCAACTTAAAGATCCATTAGATCACTTTTTCCGTAAACGTTCATTAGAGGTTTACAGTACACAGATCCTCGATCTTATCTTGCCTGAATTTAGTAAAATGATGGCATTAACCTCAGCGCCGGGAGGCGATGCTGGTGAAGGTGTCGATCTCTATTTAAACCCATTTAAACGTAAAAAAGATGAGCCCGTTGTTTATTGGTCAGGGATTAAAACTGTCGATGGTGAAACGGTCTTTAATTATAAAGTACCAGAGTACTTTAATGGCAAATTAAGGATAATGGCTGTTTCAGTAACACCAAACCGTATTGGTCATGCTCAGCGTTATACTACGGTGAGAAATGATTTTGTTTTAAGCCCTCATATACCAACAACGGTTGCACCGGGGGATGAGTTTGATATCACCTTGGGAATAGCCAATAACTTAACAGACCTTAATGGTGTTGAGACTAAAATTGATGCCACCATTACGCCTCAAACTCAATTAGAGATAGTTGGGCAAAATAGTCATCAGCTTTTATTAGGCGAAAAGAAAGAAACTGTCGTCTCTTTTAGATTAAAAGCGAAAGAAGCGTTAGGTAATGCGGCAATAACGTTCACTGTTAATGCTGATGGTAAAGTAACAACAAGAACGATGAATTTATCTATTCGTCCTGCATCGGCTTATCGTACTCAATCAAGTTTAGGTCGTATGGAGGGTAAACAGCAATCTGTTACCCATATTCGCCATATGTTTGATAATTACGCCAAACGAGATGCAAGAGTCTCTTATTCACCATTAGTGTTAAGCAGTGCATTGGCACAATATCTGGCGAATTATCCTTACAATGGCTCAGAGCAAATTACGAGTCAGGCAATTCCATTGCTGTTCCATCAACGTAATCCTGAAATGAAAGCAATTTATTCTCAAGAAAAGATACGTGAACAACTAGCACAAACAATGGCTACGTTATTAACACGCCAGAATGGACAAGGTGCTATCGGAACTTGGCGTTCAACACCAACTACCGATCCTTTTGTCACACTCTATGTGGTGCAATTCTTACTTGAGGCACAAGAGGCAAATTACCCAGTCTCAGATACATTACTGCGTGCGTCCAATGAGTATTTGAAAAAGCTTACAACTAACTTTGCTTACAATTCTCAAGATGACTTACGTCTGCGAGCATTTGCGGTATATCTGTTAACACGTCAAGGCGAAATTACAACGAGCGAAATTGCGGCAATTCAAACGCGTATGCAGAAGAACTATCCAAAAACATGGCAGAGTGATATTGGTGCATTGTATTTAGCTGCATCATATAAAATGCTAAAAATGGATAAACAAGCGGATGAGTTATTAAAACCGACATGGCAAGAGATAAGTAAAGCTTACAACAACGCATGGTGGTCGCATAACTACCTCGATCCACTGATCCAAGACAGTACAAGACTCTATTTGATTGTGAAACACTTCCCTGAAAAAGTGACAGAGATACCGCCACAACTATTGGAAAACATGGTATTAAGCTTTAAAGAAGAGCGCTATACCACACAATCATCAGCAATGAGTATCTTGGCTTTAGAGTATTACACGAAGCAGATCCAAAGTAGTACAACACCCAATGCACCTCTTACAATCAATGTGAAAAGTGCAGAGCAACCACCCGTGGTGATTT
Organism: Proteus hauseri; assembly: GCF_040139125.1. Taxonomy (GTDB): domain Bacteria; phylum Pseudomonadota; class Gammaproteobacteria; order Enterobacterales; family Enterobacteriaceae; genus Proteus; species Proteus hauseri_B. The sequence continues at coordinate 111,875 of NZ_JBEEUB010000011.1, read as the reverse complement.
CATCAATGACCAACGCAACGGCTATCGGTAACTTTGGTTCTGGCATAAATGAAATTTTATTTAATAATCCAACTGATAACCCAGCTTGGTATGTGGTAACACAATCAGGGTTTGATAGTCAGCAACCTAAAGAAGCGCTATCTCGTGGATTAGAAATCACCCGTGATTATATCAATGAGAAAGGTGAAGTCGTTAATAGTGCTACTTTGGGTGAAAAACTTTATGTACATATCAAAGTTCGCGCTAATGCAAAACAAGGTGTGAATAATGTGGTGCTGGTGGATTTACTACCTGGTGGCTTTGAAGTAGTACAACAATCAATGGATAATGTTGATAGTGATACTGATGTGGAATGGTTATCACCAAGGGGAGTTAAAGGAACACAATGGATACCCGATTATAGTGATATTCGCGAAGATAGAGTGATTATCTACGGTACTGCAAGCAAGGATGTGCAGGAGTTTGTTTACCAAATCAAAGCAACAAACTCAGGTATATTCTCAATACCGCCAGCATTTGCAGAAGCTATGTATGATAGAGAAATACAAGCGTTAGCAATAGGTAGTGGTGTAATGACAGTCACTAAACCCGTAACTAAACCAGTAGCAGTTAAATAGGTCACAAAGTCATTTATAAAAGAATAGTAATAGTGAAGATGGAATGACATTACATTTGCTATCAAGCGTCTGCTTTTGGTTACTTTAGTATGATCAAAGGCAAACGCTTATTACAAAACCTACTGATGGGGGGCTTTTTATTCGCCCTCCTTTGTGTTGGATTTCGTCTATTTCCTCATTCGCCTCTTTCTGAGGGGTTCTCATCATCAACCGCTTATTACGATAGAGAAGGTAACTTATTACGTTTAACGCTTGCTAAGGATGACCGCTATCGATTATGGACTTCGCTTGATGATATTTCCCCAATAATGATAGAAAGCGCAATGCGATATGAAGATCGCTGGTTCTATTATCACCCGGGTTTTAATCCTTATAGCTTAATTCGTGGATTTTTTGTCAGTTATGTCCATGGAAATCGGTTACAAGGTGGTTCCACAATAACCATGCAATTAGCACGTATGCATTGGCAATTAAATACCCGCACTTTATGGGGAAAGTCAGTACAAATATTACGTTCAATTCAGCTAGAATTAAGTTATTCAAAGCATGATATTTTAGAGGCATATCTTAATTACGCACCTTATGGGCGGAATATTGAAAGTGTAGGAGCAGCGAGTCTGATCTATTTTAATAAAAAACCAACAGATCTTACTTTGCCAGAAGCGCTTACACTTGCTGTATTACCTCAATCGCCCAGTTATCGTATTGAACCTAATACGAAAGGGATAAGCCTCTCTTTAATGCAGGCACGCAATAAGCTCTACTATTATTGGTTAGAGGATCATCCTGAAGATGCCGATTTATCTGCACTTTTTCAATTGCCGCTAGAATTACGTCAACCTGAAAGATTACCCTATATTGCGCCTCATTTTATTGAACAGATAGAAAAGCAAGAAAAGTATAATCCTAATAAAACACCTATTGTTATTACAACGCTTGATGTTTCACTTCAGCAATTAATAGAAAAACAAGTTAACTCATTTATTGAACGTAATAAGCACCTTGGATTGCGTAATGCAGCGGTTGTCTTGTTAGATACCAGAGATATGGGCGTGAGAGCGCTGGTGGGTTCTGCGGATTATTACAATACTGATATTCATGGGCAAGTTAATGGTACAAATGCAAAACGTTCACCGGGTTCTACATTAAAACCTTTTATTTATGCATTGGGTTTAGAGCAAGGCATTCTTCACCCTATGACTATCTTAAAAGATGTTCCCTCTACCTTTGGAAGTTATGCACCAGAAAACTTTGACTTACGCTTTTTAGGTCCTTTATCTGCAACTCAAGCTTTAAATTACAGCCGAAATATTCCGGCTGTTGCCATTGCTTCTCAATTAAAACAGCCAACGCTTTATCAGTTTTTACAAATGTCAGGTGTCAGTAATATGGCAAGTGAAAAACACTATGGTTTATCGTTGGTACTTGGTGGTGGTGAAATTACGGTACAAGAGTTGGCGATGCTATATGCAATATTAGCAAATCGGGGTGAATTAAAAACACTCAACATGCAAGAGCCAACATCAACCTCGGCTTCAACCCCCACGAGAAAACCTATTAGGGTATTAAGCCAAGAAGCGAGTTTTATTACTTTAGATATGCTGAGTCAGCATCGACGCCCTGATGATGCATTAGCGCAAAAATCCATGTCATTGCCTACTTATTGGAAAACCGGAACTTCTTGGGGATTTCGCGATGCATGGAGCAGTGGTGTTTTTGGTCCTTATGTTTTAGTTGTTTGGCTTGGTAATTTTGATGGCAAAGGTAACAGCGTACTGATTGGCGGAGAAGCCGCAGCACCACTCTTCTTTAATATTATCGACAATATTGTTGCAGATTATCCCAAGTTAAAAGAGCCTAATTTTCCACTGCCTGAAAATGTAAAACAGGTCGATATTTGCCTTGCCAGTGGTAATTTACCTACGCCTTGGTGCCAGCGAAAAGGTAAAACGTGGTTTATACCCGGAAAGTCGCCCATTAAAGTTGATACGATTTATCGTCCTATTGCGCTAGATAAATTAACGGGTGATGTGGTTTGCCCTCCTTATAATAAAGAGGAGGTTAATATTGAAGTTTTTGAATATTGGCCATCTGATTTAGCCAAAGTATTTGCTCTAGCTGGTTTACCTAAAAAAACGCCGCCATCGACAACACATTGTAAAAACGGTGATATTGCCGTAACCGGAATGCCACCGCGTATAACATCACCACTTCGTAATACTACTTACACTTTAAGGCGTGATTCATCACCAACTACCTCTATTGTATTTAACGCGACAGCAGATAATGATAGCAGTGTTATTTATTGGTTTGTCGATGATGCCTATTTAGGAAATAGCACTCATCAACGTTCTATTGAGTGGCATCCAACAGTAAGTGGTCGTTATCGTATTCGAGCTGTTGATGATAAAGGGCGAGCAGATTCACGCAATATACGAGTTGATATTATGGGCGTAATAAACAACCAAACAGATGAAATAAAATAGTACATTACTCATTTATTACCTAGCTATCAGAATATCTATTTTTTGGTTGAAAAAGCTATTTTTTTCGCTTAATAACCACTCCATAAATCAAATATTTATAACTATTGCTATCTTATTCTGAGTGTTATTAGGCGATATTGTTGTAGAGGGTTTATTAGGTAAAATATTGGAAAATATCTTTATATTGTGAGCAAGGAAGAGATAAAACATCATGAAAAATAGAATTGTAAAATTAGCATTATTAGGTACGTTAGTATTACCTTTAGTAGGATGTGATAGTGGAACACCGAACTGTGATAGCTCAGAGGCTAAAAATTTAGTCATTGATATTACAAAAGACGAATTACGTGATCAAAAAATGGCGGCTGTGATTGATCAAATTAAGATCAAAGTAGAAAGTGTTCGTACTCGTGAGCATGACGAAAAAAGAGATACTTATTCCTGTGCTGCAGAGCTTTCCTTTGAAGGCGCTGGTGGTAAAAACGCTATTCCTATAACTTATACCATTGAAAGTACTGACGACGGCAAAGAATTTTACGTTAATGTATTTGGTTTGTAATTAACAAATAATTCGATAATGCTTTAAGATAAATAAAAAAATCAGTAAAAGAGTCTATCTTCTACTGATTTTTATTTATCTAATAATATAAATTTTATTCTAAATTATCTAAAAACGCAGGAGATGGAATAAAAAATAGTGTTCCTGTTACAGCAGTACTGAATTTTAATAATTTATCAGTATGACCTTCAGGTGTGCCAGCAAACATATTTTCTAACATACGGCGTGTGGTTGAAAAATAACGAGCATAACCAATAAAATAAGTACCATATTCATTTTTTGAAGGATTAGAAAACGGCATATTTGCTCTTACAATTTTTAAATCTTCACCATTCTCATCTTGAATATTGGTAACAACATTATGAGAGCCCGGTTCTTTCTCATCATCAGTTAGTTCCACATCATTAAATTTATGTCTACCAATCACTTTTTCTTGCTCTACTAATGGCTGTTTTTCCCATGCTTCCATATCGTGGATATATTTTTGTACAAAAGCGTAGCTTCCTCCTGCAAATTGAGGATCTTCATCACCAATAACGGCATAAGACGATCTTTCGTCTTCATATTCTGGATTTTCAGTACCATCAACAAACCCAATAATAGAACGCCCATCAAAATATCTAAATCCGTGGACTTCATCGACGGGGTTAACGATATTCTTTAGCTTTTGGCTGATAATAGAAGCGAGTTCATAACAAGCAGATACTTTTAACGCCCTAATATGGAAAAAGAGATCGCCCGGTGTAGAAACAGCGGTATAGCTATTACCTTTTATCTCTTTAAAGGTAGAGAGCTCTTTCGGCTTTGGTTGATTAGGAAATAAATTTGACCATGCATTTGCACCAAATCCCATTACACAGCTGGCTTCTAATTCTGGAAAACGATTTCTTATACTACGGATAAGACCAGAAAAATTATTACAAAAATCAATAAGTGTAGCGCGAGTTTCAGGTAATTCGACTAAGTTAAAAACTAAAAAATAAGCATTCTCACTGGGTGATTTCGTAACATCTTGGTATTTCATAGCGATTCCTAAATGACGAAGAGTAAATAAAATATACTACTTTTATAAAATATAATTTTAGTTGTACACCTAACTGTCTGCTTTTACAAAGCGTAATGCGATATTTTATTAAATATAAGAAAGAGAAATTAGTTTGATTAAATTTATCTTCTATTTTATTGAGTTAAATAAAGGTATTAATTTATATCATTATGACTGCGAAAAATTAAAGAGAGTTGAGGATGTTGCCACAAACTAGCAGGAGTAACTGTTGTTCTCTCCCATGGTATTTGACCAATAAACCATAATTTCCAAAATTGTAATTTTGCTTCTGGATTTTTAGTTAGTAACTCTTTGAAAGTTTCAATTTCTCCCACTCGAATAGAAAGTGCTGATTTATAAATATCAAAAACAAACTTAGAGCAGAACTGCCTAGAAGACTCATATTTAAAACCAGTATGATAAAGCTTATGTAATCTTGAAGGAACTTCAGCAATTAATGCATTTTTTTGTTCGTCAGATAACTGCGTTTTTAATCGGCGTATACCATAGCGTTTTTCAGCAGAGCGATTGATAAAACGAGTTAATGTTGTGGTTGTTGAAAGAGGAACGCGACTCTCTGCGACTAAGTAATCTTCACCATTATGACCGATAATAATGCCGACATGATTACTCCAGCATAAAGATGCCGAAGAGATTTGACGAAAGAGTGAAGTTCCAATACAGGTAAATACAATATCACCAATTTCTAATTTATGTAGATAATCAACTTTATTCATCATTATATGACCCATTAAATATAATATTATTAAATTATAAGATGTTGACTCAATAACACTTCGACCATTATTAAAATATGGAGTTCAAAATAAACAATTCAATCTTATTAAAAAATAAAAGGCTAAATAATACTAAGTATTAATAAACTCTTAATGTTCGCAATGAATAATTCAATAATTGTAATATTATTAAAATTAAATTATTTATTTGTCTATTAATTCAGTGGGGATATCATATTTTACAACAACACTATTTTTATAAAGTAATTCAGATTTCAATAATCGAGGAAAAGCACCGACATTATTTTTAGTGTAAATATCACGCCAAATCTCATTGCAACGATATATATGCTCACCTTTTTTGATAAAAGAAGCGTTTTTTTCGTAAATATGATAGCGATATTCTCTCGCTTCACTACACAATAGCTCACCTTCTAATTGATGCTTTGCAACATGCAATCGAATTTGATAATCATGAGGTGTTGGGTTGTATAGCACTAAGTCGATATAGTTATAGAAAATGGCGGCACCTGAGCCAAACGGCAGTACACGACCTTCATCAGGAAAAGGATCAAAGCTATGATTCGCTTTTTCTATTACTTTTAATTCGCTATGTAATGCCAGCCAGTGAATTAAGTTACTCGCCTGACAAATACCGCCACCAACACCAGTTTTAGCTTCACCATAAGAGAGTTGCATACCATCAATAAAGCCTCTTTTATAGCTTGGGTTTCCGACTAAATAACAGAAAGAAAAATACTCACCAGAACGAATAACAACGCCATCAAGTGCTTTTTCAACTAATTTAAGGTTAGTAATTTTATTATATTGTAGTTGAATATCACTTTCGCCTCGTCGGCTAATTAACTTAGAGGTGTGTTTAAGATAACGATGAGAAAGACGTAATTCCGGCTCTATTTTTTTGCTGTATTTTCGTCCTGAAAATAGCCAGCTACAAGTGCGAAAAAAACGACGTTGTACCACTCTTAAGCGATAAAGAATAGGGTGATAAGAAGAGAGTGTTTTTCGCATAAAAATCCTTTTAATCGATATTGATAATTCCATAAAAATCGACTGCTATCATAGCGATTTAATTTGGAAAATTATATGTATCTCTCTTAAGCGTAAAGTATAATTAGCTAAAAAAGTATCGGCATAAACTTAGAAATTCAGATCTTTTGTAAGAATTTGCGCTTGTGATTGTAATACTGACAAGAAATTCTTAGTCGCCGGTGAGATATATTTCTCTTTATGGTAAAAATAGCGGATACCACGACTGAAATTAATATCGTCAAAAGCAACTTCACAGAGTAGCCCAGCTTTTAGCTCTTGAGTAATTGATAGCCGAGATAAAATAGAAATTCCTAATCCATGGATAACACCTTGTTTGATCCCTTCTAAGCTATTTATTTCCATTATATTGTTCAGCTTTTTGTTATGTTCTTTGATCCTATCTAACAGAAAATCACGGGTTGCTGAATGTTCAGGTTTAATTAAAAAAACCTCAGATTCTATATCAGAAAAACAGCAATGTTTTTCTTTTGCTAACCAATGATCTGGCGAACAAATAAGCACTAAGGGATCGATTAAAAAGGTATCAAGGTGATATTCAGTCGGATCTAAATAGATATGATCAGACATTATCAAAAACTCAAGTTCTTGAGTATCAAGTTTATGAATAAGCTGTGTTGAGTTTGAAATATCCATACTCAATTTAACTAAAGGTGACTGTTTTCTAAATTGTGCCATTATTTGGGGTAAAAGATATACGCCAACAAAATGGCTAGCACCAAATTTAATCTCACCTTTTGAAGGATCATCAAATTGACGCATATGCTCAGAAGAGGATTGAACAAGATTGATGATTTGAGTGGCATATTGCTGATAAACCTTTCCTTGAGGCGTCAAATAGAGCCGATTATTTATTCTTTCAAATAAAGTCGTCTGTAACTCTTCTTCTAATTTTTTGATTTTAATACTCACACTGGGTTGGGTGCAAAATAGACGTTCTGCCGTTTCAGTGACGTTAAAACCATTAGCAAGTAGTAGAAAAGCATCAAGTTGGCTTAAGTTCATACAAAGACCATAAATTATTTTTATAATAATAATATATTAATACAATTATCTTTATACCTCAATATTCCTATACTGAGCTTCCTACCCTACATATTAAGAGGAATCAGTATGGAAAAGACTGCGAAGCGAGATGATATCGCTAAACCAGCGCCATCATCACCAACACCAAATGGTAAGAAAATAACGTTAAAAACAATAGGAATACCTTTAGCTTTATTCGTACTACTTGCTCTATTTTTTATGCCAACACCAGAAGGTTTAAGTATTGAAGGGCAAAAAGCGATTGCCATCTTTTGTGCTGCGTTAATTTTATGGGTATGTGGTTCTTTACCTATTTATTTAACGTCAATGCTTGTCATTGTATTGCTGCCACTAACAGGCACCGTCGCAAAAGAGAAAGTGGTTTTCGGTACTTTAGGTTATGACGTAATTTGGTTGATGGTATCAGCCTTTGTTTTAACCTCGGCAATGATCAAATCGAATATAGCCAGACGCTTTGCTTTATGGATGATCACTAAATTTGGTCAAACACCGAAAAAAGCGTTGTTTGTGCTTATCTTAATCAATTTTAGTTTAGTGTTTTTTGTTCCATCAACTACAGCACGTGCAACATTAATGGTGCCTATTTGTATGATCTTATTAGAGATACATAAGGCGATACCAGGAAAGAGCAATTACGGTAAGTTAATGATGCTGCAAGGCGTGCAAGCTGACGCATTAGCAACATCAGGTGTGATGACAGGAACGGCTGCCAATATTATCGCTGTTGGATTTATTAATTCACAAGCTGGCGGCTCGATTGGTTATATGGATTGGTTAATTGCTTCTTTTCCATTGGCAATAGTTGGAATGACCATCTCATTTTTTATTGGATTAAAACTGTTCTCTTTTAAAGGCGAAGTTGATTTTGAAGGCTCTTTAGAAAAATTAAAGAAAGAGCGTTCACAGCTTGGCGCGTTAACTAAGAATGAGAAAAAAGCCATGTATATCTTTTTAATGGCAGTCTTTCTGTGGGCAACAGAGAGCTATCATCAAGATATGTTCGGCTTCAAAATTAGTGTTTATATGACCGCTGTTATTGCTGCCATTCTCTGTTTAATGCCTCGTATCGGTCTATTAACGTGGAATGAAGCTAATATTAAATGGGATCTAATGATATTTGCAGCAGGGGCTTATGCGGCAGGTAATACTTTAGAGTCAACCCAAGGCGCACAGTGGTTAATTGGTAAAATGGTTTATGGTCTTGGCTTAGAAAATATGAGTACCACGATGGTTTATGTTGTCGTTGTCTTTATTTGTATGTATAGCCATTTAATTTTTACCAGTAAAACGGTTAAAACAACCATATTAATTCCAGCGATTATTGCACTTGCTAAAACATTGGGTATGGATCCGGTTACGCTCGCTTTAGCCGCATCATTTACGCTGACATACACCATTACTTTACCGCCTCACTCTAAAGTAAATACGATATATTTCTCAAGTGGTTACTTTAGCGTATTAGATCAAATGAAATATGGATTAATAACCTGTTTTGTTGGTGCAACAGTTATCTCTATTGCCATCTTTACTTGGTTCCAAATTCTTGGATATGGTCTTTAAACATTAAATTAAGGAATAATAATGAGACTTATTTTACTTAGACATGGTGAAACATTATGGAATATGGAATCTCGTTTGCAAGGACACGCAAACTCTTGTTTATCACCAAAGGGTATTAATCAAGCAATGGCGATAAAAGAGAGTATTAAATTGCTATCGCCAACTCGGATTATTACGTCAGATTTAGGTAGAACCGTACAAACGGCTGAAATTGTTGGTCATCCTGAAGCGATAAAAGAGCCTTTATTACGTGAGTTAAATATGGGCGAATGGACAGGGCAGCGTAAGCCAGAACTAATAAGACACCATGCAGATAAATATAAAAACTGGCGAGCAGGAACTTATACGCCACCAAAAGGTGAAAACTGGTTTGATTTCTGTGATCGTATTGGCTCTGCATTACAACAGTGGGTACATAAAGAAGACAGTGATTTATTAGCAGTTGTACATAGTGGTGTTATTAGAGCCGCTTGCAAAGTCTTTTTAAATCTATCACCTGAATTTTTATTACCTGCAACACCGGGCACAATTACTATATTCAATTTTGATTTTGAATCTAATAAAGCGCCTAAACTTGAAGGTTATAATATTGGTTCTCATATTCCAGATAGAAACGTTGCTGATTAATAAGAAGTGGTTTTCAATTTAATCATACTGTTTTAAATATATTTATTTTAAACAAGTTACTCCGATATAACATCAGAGCAGGGGAAATCTTGCTCTTTTTTTGCTTATTATCTTTATTTTCAATGAATTATAAGTTGTTTCCCGCATTCGAGTACTCGATGCTCAATAGTGAAGAAGACCAACGACCTTCTAAGCCGTAGGTCTTCTTTAATAATTAAAACAGCATAATTAACTCACCAATAGCCCAACACTTTCCACCATAGGCTACCAATGACAATCCACACAATTAAGTTAACCACGCTCATCACAAAGCCAGTTTTCCACCATTCGCCTAATGTGGCGTAGCCGGAGCCGAAAATAATGGGGGCTGTGCCTGTGCCGTAATGAGTTAGCGACATCATTAAAGAAGATGAAAACGCTAAAATTAACCCTAATAACATGGGTGGTGCGCCTAGGGTTAAACCAGCGGCATAAAATGCCGCAAACATAGCGGTAATATGGGCTGTGGTACTGGCAAAGAAATAGTGAGAATAAACATAAATTAACACCAGCAATATCATGCCACTGACCCAACTGATGCCCATATTATCAATACTTGTACCCACGCTGACTGATAACCACTTAATTAATCCTAATTTTCCTAAGAAGGATGCCATCATCACTAATGCTGAGAACCACACCACGGTATCCCATGCACCTTTATTCTTTAAAATATCATCCCAATTTAATACACCACTGCATAACAAAATAGATAAACCAATAAATGCAGCTGTTGTAGCATTAATACTAAATGCATCACCAAATAGAAGAGCAGGTACACCAGCCCACATAATTAGTAATAAGGCGAAAACAGCTAAGGTGATCTTTTCAGGTAATGAAATGGGCCCTAATTGAGCTAAACGCTCTTTAGCAAAATGGGGTGCATTAGGTGTGCTTGTTATTTCTGGTTTATATAAAAAGTAGATAACTATTGGCATTAAAATTAATGAAATAATCGCAGGAACAAAAGCTGCGATTGCCCACATTGACCAACTTAGTTCATATTCAGGGCTGGTTTCACTAATAATTAAACTAACAATTAACGGGTTGGGCGCTGTTGCGGTAATAAACATCGCCGAGGTTATCGGGTTAATATTGTAGTTTACTAAAGAAAGATAACGCCCAATTTTTCCACTAGTGCCATCTTCCGCTTTAGAATTAAAACTATCAGAGATAGAACGCATAATAGGGTGAATAATACCACCGCCTCGCGCTGTATTACTTGGCGTTACGGGTGCCAAAATTGTCTCAGCAATCGCAAGTGAATAGGCGATACCTATCGTTTTTTTACCAAAAAGGGAAATAAAATAGTAACCAATTCTGGCGCCTAATCCGGTTTTATTTAAGCTCATGGAAACCATAATCGATATCCCAATTAGCCAAATAAGATCGTTAGAAAATCCGCTTAGTGCATCGTTAATTGCCGCTTTGGTTGAGTTAGGATTAGTAACACCCGTAACGGCGACTAATGCAATAGCAATAATAGAAACGGCACCAATAGGCAATGCTTTGCCAATAATTGCGGCAATTGTGCCGACAAAAAGCGCTAATAAATGCCAAGCGTTAGGATCAACACCTTGAGGGACAGGGATAAAAAACCAAATAATTAAGGTGATAGAAACCGCGATTAATGTGGGGATAGGTCGTAATGGAGTTAATTTATTCATTAGGTTATTCCATTAAAATGCAGGTGAAAGAGATAATTGTAAAAACATAAAACTAATAAATATTTTTATTAAGTATAATCTTATTAACATATTTTTAAATATTAATTGATGGTGATCGTGAAAATAAAAATAAATATTAACTTAATGTGTTAATTTTTCTTTTTATGTAACTAACTATTTTCAAGTTTATATGGTTTACCTATGTCATTGTTTTATTGTGTTTTTAAATATAGAGAGGTAAGGAGGAACGAGGTTATTATTTCAATGATAGGTGGTGTTTTATTTTTATTGTGATATGTGAAGAGCTATGAATATCACATATTTATAAATCCATTCCTAATGTGTTAATATATTTATGTTAAAGTATTCGATCCGTTTTAAAGTTATTCTTATAATTAACTATACTGTTATTAACAATATTAAAAATACAAAAGTATTAAAACAATAGCTATTATTGTTATAATACATAAGCCTGAAACAATTCAGCAATAATATCGAAAATAACTAAATAGGTGATACGCCATGAAGTATGATTTAAATGACCTATATTATTTTGTTAAAGTCGTTGAGTTTGGTGGTTTTTCTCAAGCGGCTGAAACATTAGGTATCCCTAAATCTAAACTGAGTCGTCGTATCGCTGATTTAGAAAAAAAACTTAATGTCTCTTTGATTTATCGTTCTACTCGTCAATTTCATGTCACCAAAATAGGGCAAGTTTTTTATCAGCAGTGTAAAAATGTGGTTGCTGAGGCAGAGATTGCAGAAGAAGTTATTTGTTCGGCGCAAGAGCATCCTCATGGCACTATTAAGCTCTCTTGCCCAGTGGCGTTATTACAAATATATATTCAAGATATCTTGGTCGATTTTATGACACTCTATCCTGATATCAATATTCAAATCTTAGCCATTAACCGACCTGTCGATGTGATTAGTGAAGGGTTAGATTTAGCATTACGTGTTAGAGCATTACCTTTAGATGATTCTGGTTTAACCATGAAGATATTAGGTTATTCTCGACGTGTATTGGTTGCGAGTCCTCTACTTTTTAAATCAACGAGTGTTCCTGGATCACCAGAACAACTTGCAGATTATCCTATTCTTGCGAATAGCGAACACTCACAACAATATACCCTGACATTAACGCATACCGATGGCTCCGTATTAACACAACATGTAATACCTAAACTGGCGACAACAGATGTACTGACGCTGTATAAAGCAGCGCTTAAAGGATTAGGAATAACGCGATTACCGTTAAGTGTGGTTGAAAATGAGCTACAAAATGGCTCATTAATTGAAGTGTTACCACAGTGGCGTTTTCCCAAAGATGTCATTCATGCCGTTTACCCATCTCGAAAAGGGTTGTTACCCGCTATTCAAGCATTGCTTGATTACTTATCTGAAAATATGGCGCGATTCAAAGAGTAATAGATAAGGCGACAAGAAAGGCTAAATGAAGAAAAACGGCTCCAATAATAAAAGGGAGCCGTTCTATTTAAATAATATTCTAAATGTTAATGCTATTATTCGTTGGGAATACGTCCAAATTTACCTTGGTTAAAATCATCAACAGCTTGTCTTATTTCAGCTTCACTATTCATAACAAATGGACCATATCCTACAACGGGTTCGTTAATTGGTTCGCCACTTAAAAACAGCACTAATGCATCTTCAATGGCTTCAATATTTATTAAGCCACCTTGGTTATCTAAAATAACCAGATCACCGGTTTGTAATTGCGTTTGGTTATCAAGATAAATACTACCGTGTAATACCACTAAACCCACATGGCGATTTTTCTTGCTTGGCAAACTGACAGATTTGGTTGCCTTTAATTGCAGATCCCAAACATCGACAGGTGAAAATGTTTTGGCGGCACCGTTTGTATCTTGATATTCACCCGCAATAATCCGTAAATTTCCTGCATTATCTGGCAGTGAAATAACGGGAATATGGCTCTGTTTTAATAACTGGTAACCTGCTGGTGCCGATTTAGCTTCGGAAGGTAAATTAACCCATAATTGCACCATATCTAAAATGCCACCTTGTTTGGTGAAGGCATCAGAGTGATATTCTTGGTGCAAAATACCTGATGCAGCGGTCATCCACTGTACGTCACCAGGACCAATTACTCCGCCTTCACCTGTTGAATCATGGTGTGCCACTTCGCCTTTATAAACGATAGTAACAGTTTCAAAACCACGATGAGGATGTTCACCAACTCCTCTATTATGATCGGTTGATGCAGGGAAATCAGTAGGTCCTGCTCTATCTAATAATAAAAAAGGGTTTAAATATTTGCCGTGATTGCCATAACTAAACAGTGAGCTTACATGGAAGCCATCACCAACCCAATGTTGACGAGGTGCTTTATAAATACCAATTACTTTTTTCATGGTGATATTCCTATAAGATTGCTATAGGTTCTATTTTAAGCAAATAAAAATGTTTAAGTAGTAGCGAAAATAGATTTCATTATTCTAAAAATAGAACAGTGAAATATTTAGTAATTGTTCTATTTTTAGGATAGTGTTTATCATAATTGGCACTACCGAGCTTTTAATTAATTTATTATTGTTTAATGCAGAGTGAGTGAGAGGAAATAGACAAGGTTTCTTTCCATCACTGTTAATAATCAATATCTATTAATTAAAAGGAAAAAACAAATGAGTACTCCAGCTAACTTTAATGGTCAACGTCCTGTAATTAATTCAGACGATGCTGTGATGTTATTAATTGATCACCAAAGTGGTTTATTTCAAACTGTTGGTGATATGCCAATGACAGAATTACGCGCTCGTGCTGCTGTTTTAGCTAAAATGGCAACACTTGCTAAGATACCTGTTATTACAACAGCCTCTGTTCCACAAGGTCCTAATGGTCCATTAATTCCTGAAATTCATCAAAATGCACCTCATGCAAAATATATTGCACGTAAAGGTGAAATTAATGCATGGGATAATCCCGAGTTTGTTGAAGCGGTAAAAGCAACGGGTAAAAAGCAGTTAATTATTGCAGGTACTATTACTAGCGTTTGTATGGCTTTCCCAGCAATTAGCGCAGTTGCTGAAGGTTATCAAGTGTTTGCAGTTATTGATGCGTCAGGTACTTACAGTAAAATGGCAGAAGAAATTACCTTAGCGCGTATTGTTCAAGCGGGTGTCGTACCAATGGATACAGCGGCTGTTGCCTCTGAAATTCAAAAAACATGGAACCGAGAAGATGCCGCAGAATGGGCACAAGCTTATACGCAAATTTTTCCTGCTTATCAGCTATTAATTGAAAGCTATAGCAAAGCACAAGATGTATTAAAAAACAGTGAAATATTAGATTCTCAACGTTAATATCATTATCAACTCTCATTTATCTTTTTCTATTTAATGTATCTGTAGAATGCCTATAAAGAATATGTTTTATAGGCATTGTTATATTATTAATATTTGTTTTTACTAAAATGAGTTAGGATTAATAAAATGAAAACTATTTTATCTGCTGTATTGACTACATTATTATTTATTCCTGTTGCACAAGCAGAAGAATATAAGTTAGAACCAACACATACCAAAGCTATGTTTTATATCGATCACTTTGGTACATCGACAAATAGTGGTGGATTTTATGAAATTAATGGTGACTTTTCTTATTCACCAGAAAATAAAATGGGTTCAATTAAAGTTTCTATTCCTGTTAAAACATTAAATACGGGTTTAACCGCATTTGATAATCATATCAAAAGTGCTGATATTTTAGATGCAGAGAAATTTCCAACAATTGAATTTACATCGACAAAATGGAATTTTGAGAATAATAAACCTATTTCTGTTGACGGTTTATTAACCATAAAAGGAAAAATACATCCAGTACAATTAAAAACTACTAAATTTAATTGTTATGAAAGCCCTGTATTTAATGCTCCTGTTTGTGGTGGTGATTTTGAAGCAACAATTAAACGATCACAATGGGGTGTCAATTTCTTAGTAAAAGAGGGAATGGCAGATAGCATGACATTAAAAATACAAGTAGAAGCGATTAAACAATAAGTTAATTAAATTCGATAAAGTGCTCTATAATAAATATAGGGTGCTTTTTATTTTACTAAATTAAAGCTAAATGTGAATAATAAGAATCACTAAATCACGCTAATTGAATGTAAACCCTGATTTTATTTATTGATAATAAGATTTTATTACTGTATGTTATAAAAATGTTGCGTCATTGGTAAAACCACTTGTTTTATAATGTTTTTATTCTCACCAAATTGTTTCTCATAAGCTAAATTTCTCAATCATTTATTTCTTTTTTTATTTATAAATTAATGAATCATCACTCATCATAATTTATTTAATAAATACCCATCGATTAAATAAAAATTTTTTACAATAAATAAGTGTGACTTTAATCACTCTACATTTCGATATTTATTCAGTATGTTTATATACAGAGATTCAAATACGATGATTCAAAAATATTATTAAATATTGCTTAAGTACATAAGCAAATAGGCTTCTTATTATCAAAAAAACGAAATGCAAATAGATATGTGGCGTTACATATATTAAATGCGTTAAGGATATCATAATGATCCATGCTTTTATTAAAAAAGGGAGCTTTCAGGATTCAGTCAGCCTGATGATTATCTCCCGAAAATTAAGTGAAGCCCCAGAGGTGGAAGAAATTTCCGTCATGATGGGTACACCAGCGAATAAATCTCTTCTTGATGTCACCGGTTTTTGGCATGACATGTTTAATGAAGCTACACCAAATGACATCTGTGTTTCTATTAAAGCAGAGTCGGATGATCCCGCAATTATCGATATGATTTCGACAGCGTTGGAAGACGCATTAACCGATATTGCAAATGGTCAAAAGGGTGGCAATAAATTAACCACAGTACGTAGCTGGCGCACCGCTAAGCAAAAAAATGCTAATGCCAATATGCTGCTTATCTCCATTGCGGGTGAATATGCCGCAGAATTAGCAGATACCGGGTTAGACGACGGCTGTAACGTGATGCTGTTTTCAGACAACGTCTCTATTGCAGATGAGAAAGCACTGAAAGAAAAAGCGGCAGCTAAAGGTCTGATTGTTATGGGACCAGACTGTGGTACGGCAAATATTGCCGGTGCGCCATTAGCTTTTGCTAACATTGCACCAAAAGGTTCTATCGGTATTGTTGGTGCATCAGGCACTGGTATTCAAGAAATTACCTCACAAATCGTTTTACAACGCCAAGGTATTTCTCACTCTATCGGTTTAGGTGGTCGTGACTTAACAGAACAAATCGGCGGAATTAGTGCGGTAACCGCAATTAATATGTTAGCAGCAGATCCTAATACTCGCGTTATTGCTTTTGTTTCAAAACCACCTGCACCCGCTGTACGTCAAAAAATCATCGCTGAAATGAAGCGTCACAATAAACCTATTGTGGCTCAGTTTTTAGGAACCACTCCTGAAAAATGTCAAGACGATAATATCTATTTCACTCGTACTTTAGATGAAACAGCACGTATCGCCGCTGAGTTAGCGCGCGTTGAAGATATTGCCGCCGAGTTACCAAAAGTTGCGGGTAAGAAAATTATTGGCCTTTATGCTGGCGGCACATTAGCGGCTGAGTGCGCGATGTTGTTATCTGAAAAACTCAATGTTGAAGTCGATAACGAACATAAGCAAGGCACAATGCTTGATGCTGATGGTCATAAAATCATCGATATGGGTGATGATTTTTATACTCAGGGTAAACCGCACCCAATGATTGACCCCTCTACGCGTAATAAATTTATTAGTGAGCTAAGTGAAAAACCACAAGCTGGCGTCTTACTGGTTGATTTTGTTATTGGTTATGGCGCAACACAAGATCCAGCCGGCGCGTTAATTCAGGAAATCAAAAAACTGAATGAGAAACGTGGCGAAGCAAATCCACTGATCACTATCGCAACTATCACGGGTACTGAAGACGACCCTCAAAACCGCAGTGAGCAGCAAAAGCAGCTTAAAGATGCGGGCATTATCGTGATGGATACCTTGCCAGAAGCGGTGTTATTAGCCAAAGAATTAATCCAGCCACATCCGGCAGAAGCAGATGCTGAAGTTTCACCATTACTTAACGGGATCTCCGTGATCAACGCGGGATTACGTAGCTTTGCAGACGATCTGCAATCAAGCGGTACACCCGTTGTTCACTATCAGTGGGCACCTGTAGCGGGCGGTAATAAGAAACTGGCTGAAATATTAAAGAAATTGAAATAAGGAATTGCAGATATGTACACAACTATCGAACAAGCGAATGAAGCAGTTATCGAGCGTATCCGTGAAGCCCGTCCTCACTGGTGTGATGTTAGTCTTGCTAAAGAAGTGGTTCCACAATTAGAAAGTGGTAAGAAATTACTGCACGCAGGTCCTCCTGTTACTTGGGAAGAGATGAGCGGTCCTGTACGTGGTGCATGTATCGGTGCTTCTTTATTTGAAGGCTGGGCACAAAACGAAGAACAAGCGCTAACCATGTTAGCGGCTGGCGAAATTGAATTTATCCCTTGCCACAATGTTAATGCAGTCGGTCCAATGGGCGGTATTACTTCTGCACATATGCCAATGCTGGTGATTAAAAACCACGTTCACGGTAACTATGCTTACTGCAACATGAACGAAGGTATCGGTAAAGTGATGCGTTTTGGTGCTTATGGTCCAGATGTGCAAGAGCGTCTGCACTGGATGCGTAATAGCTTAGCACCAGTATTAAAAGCGGCATTAGCGACGATTGAAAACGGCATCGACCTGACGGCAATTATGGGGCAAGCCATTACGATGGGTGATGAATTCCACCAACGTAATATCGCTGCTTCGGCACTGTTATTGCGTGAATTAGCGCCAATTCTGACTACGTTAGATATTGATGATGCTGAAATCACTAAAGTGACTAAATTCCTGAGCATCACTGACCAATTCTTCCTGAATTTAGCAATGGCTTACTGTAAAGCAGCGATGGATGCGGGTGCGCAAATCAAACAAGGTACTATCGTGACTGTTATGACCCGTAACGGTAGCAACTTTGGTATCAAAATCAGCGGAATGGGTGATCAGTGGTTTACTGCACCAGTTAATACTCCACAAGGTCTGTTCTTCTCTGGCTTTAGTCAAGCAGATGCTAACCCAGATATCGGTGACAGTGCGATAACTGAAACCTTTGGTATCGGTGGTGCGGCAATGGTAGCCGCACCGGGTGTTACTCGCTTTGTTGGTGCTTCAGGTGGTATGGATGCAGCGCGTGAAGTGACTGAAGAGATGGCAGAGATCTACCTTGCTCGTAATATGATGTTGCAAATTCCAACGTGGGATTTCCAAGGGGCATGTTTAGGATTAGACGCTCGCCGTGTTGTTGAAACAGGTATCACTCCACTGATAAATACGGGAATTGCGCATAAAGATCCGGGTGTGGGTCAAATTGGTGCGGGTACAGTACGTGCGCCTTTAGGTTGCTTTGAAAAAGCGATAGTCGCGTTAGCCGAAGAATTAGGCATCGACGCTTAATTAGCTAAGTGATAACGCGTTTATAAACAGAGCAATTAGGGGGCATTATGCAAATTCAAGCACTTCAAACCAGCCAGCATATCACTGATTTTGAAGGTGACATTAAATGTGTGGGAATTTATGACCATGCACTGAATTTCATTTGCCCTCAGCAACGCTTAATCACTTTTCATCGTGAAGGAAGAGGATTAAGCCCGATGGGATGGTTACTTAAGCAAGATGATTTTGATTATCTGGCAAAACAGTGCCATCCCTCGGTGATGATGAATATAAAAGATAACCGAGTGACATTAGCAAACAAACTTAGTGTGATTGCGGGTCAACTTGAGTATTTAAAATTACAAGATAAAGCGGATTTAGATTTACGTTGGTTAGAGAGTTTTTTTTCTTTGTTATCACCTGCGATAGCAACAGGGCTTTATGGTCCGTTGAAAAATTATCGACAAATCGCGCAAATTAGTGAAATTAGGTTACTCACTAAGCTGTTTCATAATCAACTGGCAGGTAATGCCGTTAATTGGGCAATTTTTACAGGGAAAGGTCCGGGATTGACGCCAAGCTCAGATGATATGCTGGTGGGAATGTTATTTGCACACTATTTAGCTGAACCAGAAAAAAGCCTTAATCATTTTTTTAATGACACACCGTCTTTATCTTCATTAACCACCATTGTCAGTAAACATTATTTGGAATATGCCACACAGGGAATATTTTCCACATATCTAATTCAGTTAGGTAAAAAAATAAACAATAAAGAGATTATTTTTAAGGATATGTTGGAAATACTCTCTATTGGTCATCACTCTGGTGCAGATACTTTACTGGGATTATGGATAGGGTATCAAACTAAAAAACAACAACAGTATATTGATTAATATTTTTTATTAAAATAATTTATATAAACATTCGGATACGGATAATTATGAAAACAATTGTTATTGCTTTAGGCGGAAATGCATTATTGCAACGCGGAGAAGTTTTGTCTGCTGAGAATCAATATAAAAATATTGAATTGATGTCAGAGACAATTAATAAGTTAGCACAAGAGTATCGTGTTGTATTAGTACACGGTAATGGGCCTCAGGTTGGTTTGCTTGCATTGCAAAACCTTGCTTATCAAGAAGTTCCTGCATATCCATTAGATATTTTGGTTGCAGAAAGCCAGGGTATGATTGGTTATATGATGATGCAAAAGATTAATCAAAATCATCCACAACAAGCTATTACCACAGTAATGACACGTGTTTCAGTTGATATTAATGATGAAGCATTTAATGATCCAAGTAAATTTATCGGACCTATTTACGATAAAGAAAATATGGAGCAATTAATCGAGAAGTATCAATGGACATTTAAAAAAGATGGTCAACATTATCGTCGCGTAGTGCCATCGCCAACACCGAAAAAGATTATTGATATTGAGGCAGTAAAACTTTTATTAGATAAAGGTCATATTGTTATTTGTGGCGGTGGTGGTGGTATTCCCGTTAATAACACGAATAACGAATTTATTGGTAGTGAAGCTGTTATTGATAAAGATTTAACCGCCGCTTTAATTTCGCGTGAATTAGATGCCGAGCATTTTGTTATTTTAACAGAAGCAGATGCTATTTATAAAAATTGGGGAACACCAGAACAAGCGGCTATTCGTGAAGCAACACCAGAAGAACTTGCACCAATGGCAGTCGCTGATGGCGCAATGGGACCAAAAATCATGGCTGTCAGTGATTTTGTTAATGCTACAGGGCAACAAGCTCATATTGGTGCATTACAAAATATCCAACAAGTTATTGAAGGTCAGTCTGGCACTTTAATTTATAAGTCTTAATAAGAAATTCTTTCAGGAGCGTCATTATGAACGATGCACAAGTGAATGAGAATAAAGGCAAAGTCCCTTATTGGGTCAAGCTGACTATTATCTTCTTCTTTGGTTGGATTGCGCTTTATGGTAGCCGCGCAATTGTTGGACCATTGATGGTAAATATCGGTGCTGAGTTTGATTTAAGCAAAGCACAGCTCGGTTCTATCATGAGTATTTTCTTTATCGGTTATACTGCACTAAATATTCCATCAGGCATGATTGGTGACTATTTAGGTAAGAAAAAAGTATTAGTTACTGGCGTGATCTTATTTGGTGGATTCACCATGATCGCGGGTATGATGCCAACTTATGTTACCTTTATGTTTGCATGGGTAATGGTTGGGGTTTTCCAAGGTTTCTACTACGGTCCTCAGTATGGTCTGTCATCAGAAGCAATACCAAAACATCGTATTACATTAGGTAGTGCGATTATCAATAGTGGTATGGCATTTGGTCTTTCTATTGGTTACTACATCTCTAGTATTTCTGTTGGTGAGATGGGAATGAGCTGGCGTGCGCCGTTCTATATCATTGGTGTGCCAATTATTATTATTGGTTTAATGATGTTATGGATAATCAAAGATAAGCCAAAAAATAAAGCCTCATCAGATCCTGATGCACCAAAACAGAAAACCAAACTGACGTTTAAAGACTTATTTGGTAACCGTAACATTAACTTAGCGTACATCACTATTTTCTGTTCAATCTATGGCTTCTTTGTATTAGTAACATGGTTACCCTACTACCTTGAAACAGAACGTGGTATTACAGGAACACAAATCTCAACTATCGCATCATTAATGCCTTGGTTTGCTATTCCTGGTTCACTGATATTTAGCTGGATTTCAGATAAAATTGGTCGCCGTAAGCCAGTATTATTGGTGATGTTACCGCTCTCTTTAGTGGCTATTCTTGCAGTACCAATGTCACAATCAATGCCTGTATTGATTGGCGCACTGATTCTTTACGGTATTGTGGGTAAAATTAGTACTAACCCTGTTTTAGTTGCTGTTGTTGCTGATAACTCACCGCGCCATGCGTTAGGAACATCCTTCGGTGTTTATAACTGTATTGGTATGCTGGGTTCTGTTTTTGCACCAACACTGACAGGTTTCTTATCTGATAAAACAGGAAGCATGGATTCCGGTTTCTATTTTGCCGCAATACTTATCTGTGTAGGTATCGTTGCAAGTCTCTTTATTAAAGAAAACCCAACAGCAGAGCCTGCAAAATAGACAATGTAGTTAATTGAATATTTATATCAGGGCAAACTTATGTTTGCCCTTTTAATTGAGTGGATCATAAAAAGATTGCACACTAGGATGATTTTGTTGAAATAACTCAACCAAATAGCTAACAACAGCCCCTTTTTTATCTTCACACCAAGCCAGTGACAGTGGCGAGTTATGACGTCGGTTTTTTACTTCTTTTGCAATTAATTGCCCACTATCAATGAGTGGTTTACATAGACTTAATGGCAAAAATCCGATGCCAACACCTTTTAAATGGCAAGCTAATTTGGTGTGTAAATCAGGCACTCTAATTTCATGCTGACCCGATAAACGCCATGCCGTGCGTTTAGAAAGATGGCGAGACGTATCTTCTACGTTAACGGCTGAATACATACGCATTTGGTCATCACTCAATACACCAGTCACATTCGCTAACGGGTGGTTAGGTGCAACAACAAATTGCCACTGAATTTCACCCATGGCACAAATATTAATATTATTCTTAAGTGATTCATTACCTGTTACGCCAATGGCGAAGTGGTAATCTTCATTAATTAACGCATCCCAAACGCCCATATACACTTGACGTGTAATATGAAATTGAGTCGATGGAAAACGCTGATGAAGGCAAGCTAACATACTGGCAACGGCAGTACGATCATAAAGCAGGTTGTTAATCACAATATTAACCTGATGTTCAACACCCGCATTCATTTGCTGAAGCTCCATTGGCATCGATTCTAACCATACAATCCATTGACGACATTTTTCTAATAAATATTCGCCCGCCGGTGTTAATGTCACGGTTCTTGTGGTGCGGTTAAATAGTTGAGTACCGATATTTTCTTCTAAAGTTTTTATTCGATAACTAATAGCTGCCGATGTTTTATGAAGCATATCAGCGGCTTTAGTAAAACTTTGGCAATCTGCAACCTGTATAAAAGTACGGATCATCTCTTGATCTAACATATTTTTTATCCTGATGGTATAAGAGGCAAATATCAGCGAATTATTCTGACTTAAAAAATAAAAACAAAGTAAAGCTTACCTATTTTTTCTATTGACTATTGAGCAATGTAAGCAACTTCTTATCGAGTTAATGAATTTTATGATGTTTTACTTTTTATTGTGTGTTGTATGAAATTTTGATTATTTAAAGGTAAGCAGTAAAGCATACTAACAAAAATTTCATCTGATGATGGGGGAAATCAGAAAATCGGTATTGTAATAGTGTGATTATCTTCACATATCGCTATTCCTTTTTACTTACGCAATAAACACGTAAGTAAAAAGAGAGCATGTTCAATATAAAGAAGAGATGAAAATAATCGCGTGATTAAGCAACTTTAAAAGGGTAGGTAAAAAAGAGTAGGTGAGTCAGATTTAGTGCAAAATGAAATATTGTTGCTACCCAAAGTTTTCCACTCCACATCCATGCTAATCCATAAATAACCCCCGCCAGCGAAGCAAATACGACTAACAGTAATCCACCAGCAAAATGCGCTAAGCCAAAAATAATCGCAGCACTAAATAAGGCAATATAAGGGGGAAGATAGCGCGATAGTAACTGTTGGATCGTACCTCTAAATAATGCTTCTTCAGCAAGTGAAACAAAAAAGAGATTCGCCAGCATAAAGGCAGGTAACCACGTTGGAAAGTGAGGTTCAACGGCTAAACCACCAAGAGCTGTGGCAAGTAATAACAAGGCAGGAATAGCAAGAATAAGCATTCCCCATTGAAGTGTTGATGCTGACTTTAGTGGTGAACGACTAAAAAGCGTTGGTATTAAAATAAGCAAAATAAAGGGTAACAAGGCTTTATCTGCATTGAAATAAAAAGAGAAAGGAGCGCTATGTAGCCCAAGTGGTGTATGTGAAAGATAACGAAGGTTATTAAAGCCAGGAACCAAATGAAAGGCTAAGCCAATAGCGATAAGCAGCAATGCTATTGTGATAATCCAGCGGATCAATTTTTGTTGCTGGTAACGATAATAGGTGATTACTAACAAAATAGTGCCAGCAATAATTGGCAGCGTTTGCCAAGTTATTACACTCGTTAAAAAAGCACTGATAGCGGTAAGAGATAAAGTAATAAGTGCAAGTGTGCGATTGAACCCTAGTAAAAGCAAAGCTAAAGCAAGAAGTAGCCAAGTAATCATAATAAGTAGCGTTTAGTAATAAAAAAGGAAATGCAGAGTAAAAGATAGCACTGTTTTAAGCTATCACAATGAATATAAAGAGAATTAATAAATTAAGAAATAATGCAGTAATATATTGTTTTTAAAAACAAAAATATTAAATTTGATTTTTTGTCAAAAATTAAAACAAGCGTTTAATTGCTTTGGTGATAATGACTGATGTGGCAATGAGAACGTTTAATAAGACCTGTTTGGTTCTGATATTTTGTTTTTATATTTCGATAAATCAAACAATCAAACAGTGCCGATTAATAAGATAACCAGCACTGTTTTTGTTCAGTAAAAATAGGGGGCTTATGGCGTAAATTATACGTAGAAATAGCGAATAACATGAAAGAAGATAGGTGCTGCAAAGCAGAGCGAATCCATTCTATCCATCATTCCGCCATGACCTTCTATCATGGTGCCAAAGTCTTTTACACCGCTGTCTCTTTTTATTGCAGACATACATAATCCACCGGCAAAACCAGCAAGTGTAATAACCAGTGACAGTAAAAATGCCGCCCACCATGAGAATGGTGTTGCCCACCAGAGCATCATGCCAATTAAACTTGCAGAAATAATTCCGCCCAAAAAGCCTTCTACGGTTTTATTTGGACTTAACTTTGGCACGATAGGATGTTTGCCAAACAGTTTACCAAACACATATTGGAGCACATCAGAAACCTGAACCACGATCATCAAAAAGAGTAATAAATTAATATTACGACCTTCAAAGCCTTCTATCGGTAACATTAATAGAGCAGGGGCATAACTTAGGCAATAAATTGCAATCATTACACTCCATTGCACTTTTGCCATACGCTCTAAAAAGTGGTTGGTGTCTCCAGAAAGTGCCATGCGTGTTGGAATAAGCAAAAAGGCATAAACCGGAATAAAAATTGCCATCAGGTTATACCATTGCACACCCACTAAAATGTACTGGATGGGAAGAATAACGAAAAAACACCAGAAAAGGGCTTCGTGATCGCCACGATGTGTGGGCGTTAAGGTAATCAATTCACGCAGTGCAAGCCAAGAGATAAGAGTGAAAAGTACAACTGAACCAATTTGCCCAATCCCAATAGCAACAGCGGCAATAATACACATTACCCACCATGCATTTATACGTGAATTAAGATTGGCAATAGTGGATGTTTTTCCTTTAATCGCCGCAAGAACAGCGCCAATAATGCTGGCAATAATTAGAAAAGAGAAGAGTCCGATAAATATCCACAAGACCTCATTACTAATACGTTCCATGGTGTAACTCCTCTAGTGCGCTTTTGGCTCTGACTAAAAATTGTTGCTTACTCTCTTCTTCTGTTGTTGATTCAATAGGGGCACCAAAGATGGCACTACAAATAACAGGGACAACTAAACGAGAGCCTTTAGGTAATACACGATTTAAGTTTTCTAGGTAAATGGGGACTAGCTGCACATTCGGATTTTTACGAGAAAGATGCCAAAGTCCCGCTTTAAAATCTTGAATAGATTCACCATTACCACGAGTTCCTTCAGGGAAGATAATTAAAGACTCTCCTTTGTCTAATATTTCTTGCATTAAATCGAGCGCATTGACCTTATTTTGAGTTGCTGTAGAGGCATCGTTGATTGGTTGCTCTTTTGTTAACTCAATTTGACCATTATCTTCAGTGCTACATTCCGATTCAGGAAATGCCATTTTAGTTGCATAACGAGGGATTAAAACTGCCCTAAAAATACGTCGTGATAAATAACGACGCAGGCGGTTTTTATTCCAGTAATCATCGGCTGCAACAGGATGAACATAAGGGCGAACCGTTGGCGCAAGACAAGACCAAATAACCAGACCATCAAGATGGCTAGAGTGATTGGCGTAATAAATACAAGGCGTATTATCGGCAATAGGTGAGGTTTGTTTAGCTCGGATCCCGGTTAAAAAACGGCAAATAGAAACGAGAATAGATGAGACAATTTTTGCATCTAAAGAGAGCTTTCCATTTTTCATTAATCAAACACCTTGTGATAAATCCCGTAAAATCTGTCGGGTTCTGAAAATAGTGGTTAACGCTGCACCAGCGATAATAATCCATAATGCGATAAGAAATAACCATGCTCCCCAAAGAACTGGTGTAAATGCGGCAATGATGGCAATAAAAGTAAGTAACGCCATTCTATGTTGCTTTGCCATAGGACCTGTAAAACGTTGCTCTAATCCGCAACTTCCGCCTAGCACTCGAACATAAGCAGTCATAACCGCAAAAAATGCGCCAACCCAACCTAATGTAATGGCAATGGGAAAGTGGGATGACAAACCATAACCTACACCAATAATAATCAGTGTATCGGCTATTCTATCGGGTAACTCATTATAAACGGCACCAACTGGGCTTTTCATACCCCCTTCAACGGCAACCATACCATCTAATAGATTACAAATTAGACGACATTGGATCATTAATGCGCCAACAATAAATAAGCTTGAGCGAATTAAGTAATGGGTATCTGAGAAAGCAAAAAAGAGGGCAATACCCGCGAATGCGGCGAAGAGAATACTAAACATAGAGATACCATTTGGTGTTGCACCTCTTTTTTGTAGCCAGCGACTACACGTGGTTGCCCAGTGAGTTTCTCTTGCTTTAATAGGACGACGATTTTTATCTTGATTATTCATTGTTATCTGTAAAAAGACCTTATGGAGGGGACTAGGATAATTCTATTAGCTGCATAATAAAATAAGAATAAACGTATAAGTTTATCTAATATTTTTATTATACTAAAAACCATTTAATGGTGACCATCAAATTAAGAGTAAAAAAATATTGAGTAATAGTGTTTACTTTTCTAGGTGTTATCACTTATCTCGACCTAGGGTGTTATACTTACTGATGATAATCTTATGGTGATGATCTTTTTTGGGCTACCCATTAAGTATAAATGATAGGCTTTGTATTACAAAAATTAAACTATAAAGAGAATGAAATTCTAAAATATAAACAAATATAAAGAAAAATAGTTATTATTTTTTCTTTTCACATAATGCGAATAATAAAAACGGATTAATCTAAATTAGATTTTTCTGATAATAACGTACTATTTAATAGAAATAAACACACATAAGCATGCTTGATTATAGCATAAAAAAGAGATTGCAATTTCATTTGTGTTCATTTTTAATCACTAATATTTTTCTTCGTGAAATAAGAATAATAAATAAAGAATTGAGAATGAGGGGAATTATGTTTATTAAAAGTAAAAAAATGATTTATATCAAAAGAAATAGTTCATCTAATCTTATATCGCCATTATTAAGAAAAAACATCTTCTTAGTTATTAATAATAGCGATTATGAAAATAGAATATACGATTGTTTTAATTTGAAATTAAACGAACATTAATGAAAGGGAGGCATCAAAATAAGATTGCCTTCCCTTCTATCTTAGAATAGATCCTAGTGTATGAATTATTCCCATATTCGGTTTTAATCATCAAAAATAGAATGTTTTTATAAGTACAGGTTATCCTCATTAATATAAAATAATGAAGTTTTAACAGGCCATATTGTTATCTCAATGGATAATTTAAAATCCACTGATAAATAGAAAAACCTGAATAATCAATTAGCTCTCAAATCATATTTCCTAAAAAAATCATACTCTTGGACTAATTGTGGTAGTGATCTTATTTTCAGTTTTGTGTACATATTTGAGCGGTGAACTTCTACTGTACGTGGAGAAAGAGAGAGTTTTTCAGCCGCCTCTTTACTGGTATTTCCGTCTAAGATCATCTCCATAACTTCTTTTTCTCTATTTGATAACTTACTAAATTTATCTTTTAAAGAGATATATGTTCTAAATTGTTCAACTTCACTTTCATAATGTAGGAAAGCTTCAGAGACAATATTAAGAAGTTCATTAACATTCAATGGTCTAGTTAAATATTCAAAAGCACCTGATTTAAATGCACTACGGCAACTTTCAATGGTATTATCCCCAGAAATAATAATAACAGGGATGATGTTTTTCAGTTTGTTGAGTTCTTTAATCAGTGCAATTGATGGTGATGCACTATTTTTAGTGTTAATAATGATGCACTCTTTATGCGCTCCTTTAGTTGATGAAAAATAATATTTTAAAAATGCCTGTTCTGTTGAATAAGTTTTCACATTAGCAGCTAATGAAGAAAGTACAGCTTTAAGTTGAACTTTTGTACTGTCATCTTCAAAAGTGATTAAGTGGATTATTGATTCCATATGTTGCTCCTGGTTTTATTCTGCTCTTAACTAAGAGTGAATGAGTAACTAAATTTGACTAATTTATAAGTTTTTTGTGTAGGGTGACATTCACGCAACGGAGCCATATTTAGAACATTTAAAATTAAAAATGATTAATACTTCTGTATTATATTATAGATAAAATATCAGAACTTTGTTTTGTTTCAATATTTCTATTTTATAGATAAGATTATTTTATTTCTATAAAGAGAGTACAGATAACTATTATTAATTGTAACTAAGTTTTTTCTCGTAAGTGTTTTTAACTATATAAAACTCAATTACTGCGTAACGGATAATATGATTATTTGTTTTTTTACGATGAAATTAATTGAAACATTTAGTTACAATATCATTGGGCTGGTAGATCTTGCTCTTTACTTATTGTAAAATAGACTAATTATTTAGCTAACCCTATTCATAAACCTATCGAGCCAATATTATGGCGTCACTGAAAGATGTCGCTCGGCTAGCATCCGTTTCATTGATGACAGTCTCTAGAGCAATTAATAACCCTGAGTTATTAAAGCCTGAAACACTAAAACAAGTTCAACGAGCTATCGATGAACTAAACTATGTTCCAGATTATTCTGCACGAAAAATTCGAGGTCAGGGCACGAAAGCGTCATCTATTGGTGTGCTTGCTATTGATACCGCGACAACACCATTTTCAGTTGAAATGATTTTGTCGATAGAACAAACCGCTCGTGAATTTGGTTGGAGTTCGTTTGTGGTCAATTTGACGGCTCAAGATTGTTATGAGCAGGCAATATGGCAATTATTAGCACAACGACCTGATGGCATTATCTATACAACTATGGGATTAAGAGAAATCTCAGTTCATGAAAAGTTGCGAGATAAAAATTTAGTACTGGCAAACTGTTTGGATAAAAAACATATTTTTCCTACTTATATACCTGATGATTATCATGGGCAGTACTTTGCAATCAAAAAGGTGATCGAAAAAGGTTATCGCAATCCATTGTGCTTTTATATTCCGCAAGAATCTGTTGCCGGTCCTATCCGTCGTAAAGCGGTTGAAGATGCTTGGCAAGATGCAGGATTACCTTTGTCGTCATTACGCCAATACACGATGTTGTATGGTGATGAGCACTATCGAGATATTATTGAAATCTTGAAAAAACATTGCTCATATCAAAAAGCAGATTTTGATATTCTAATTTGTGGTAATGACCGAATTGCCTTTTTGGCTTACCAAGTACTGCTCTCTATGGGGTTACGAATTCCTGAGCAAGTCGCAGTACTAGGGTACGATAATATGATTGGTACTGGTGAACTGTTTTATCCACCATTAACGACCGTGCAACTACCGCATTATGAGCTGGGTAAAGAAGCTACTCTTCATATTATTCAAGCGCGAGAACATCGCGATACCATTCAGTTACCTTGTCATCTAGTAGAACGTGAGTCCCTTTAATAGGGCTCACGTTTTATCGTTAACCAACATATAAAAAGAGCACGCAGTCTATTTATTGATGCGATTTAATAACCAATATTCGCCTGAAATAAGTTGTGCGCTTCCATTTGTGGTAAACAGGTGTAGTTGACGATCATCTTGATCGGCATAATATCGGCTACTAAAAGTGAGATCACCTTGATTTACAAAGAGTTCAATAGATGATCGGTCAATAAAAATGCGTAAGTTAATCTTACAACCAGCAGGTAAAGGTGCACTTCGATAACCACTAATATCATATTGTGGATAATGGCGATTAATCACTAATCGATTAGATTGCTTATCAATAAAAATTTCTAACCCTTTGCCTAACCAAAGGCCAAATTTTTCAGCTTGGCTATCTAACGACCACGTTAGATCCAACTCAACAGCCTGAGTATCATCCATTAATTTAATCGATTGATCTGTTAATTTTACTGGCGAGATGGTGTTTTTTTCACGACGTAAGCTTTCTAGCTCTTTTACTGGGATCATACGTAAGCGATTTTGGCTCTTATCGAAAATGATTTCACGAGGAAGAGTAAAACAGCCTGCCCAAAATTCATTTTTTGATGGCATTGGCGAGTTCCACATATCCATCCAGCCCATAGAGACACGACGACCATCCGGTGTTTTAAAAGATTGTGGAGCGTAATAGTCATGCCCGTTATCAAGTTCAATAAAACCACCTCGTAAATCAAATGGCTTTTCTGGTGACCATTTACCGATTAAAGAGCCCGTTTGAAATAGATTACGAAATTGATAACCTTCAGCACGTTTTCCTTGAGGTGAAAAAACCAATGCAAAATCATCTTCATTACTGATGGGGAAAAAATCAGGGCATTCCCACATATAAACATTTTTATCGTCAGTTTTACCTAAAACAGTGTATTGCGTACTCCACTGTTTGCCTTCTTCAAATAAGGTCTCGCTGGAAAAGAGAAGCACTTGCCCTTGATCCTTTCCATCACGAGCACCAACCACCATCCACCATTTTCCTGCTTGATACCATACTTTAGGATCACGAAAATGCATGTAGCCTTCAGGTGGTGGTAAAACAACACCTTTTTTCTCAAAGTGAATACCATCTTCACTTACCGCAACACATTGAGCCTCGTAAATCTGACTGTCATCACCTTCTTCACCAAGCCAATTGTGACCCGTATAAAAGAGATAAAGCTTTCCTTGATGGCTGATTGCTGAGCCAGAAAAACAGCCACTTTTGTCATAATCATCACCTGGTGCAAGCGCGATAGGTTGATGTTGCCAGTGGATCATATCTTTGCTTGTTGCATGACCCCAATGCATGGGGCCCCAATGTTCAGAGAAAGGGTGATGTTGGTAGAATGCATGATATAAACCATCGTGATAAATTAGGCCATTAGGATCATTTAACCAACCAGCAGGGGCTGCTAAATGAAACGAGGGATAAAAGTCATTTCCTCTTTTTTCTATTAAAGTGTTTAAGCCTGCATGTGATTGTTCTAAACGTTGTTTCATATCATTATCCTTATCTTACTAAGCATCAGAGGTTATTTTTTGAAGGCTATAGTAAAAATTATCGCTTTTATTTCATTTTGTTAACGATAACATTTGATGTTAAAAAATGAGGGCACCAGAATTTCTTTATCATCTTACATTATTATGTTAACGTTATCAGTATTGATTTACGAGTAATATCTTCATTTTTTAGTTATCAACACCAATCAAAACAGAATATAGTGAATAAAAATAATTGCTTATCTTCAGGAGAGATTATGAAAGTCTGGTCTTTAGGTGACGCTGTTGTTGACTTGATCCCATTACAAAACATGCAATATGAAGCATGCGCCGGTGGAGCACCCGTGAATGTGGCTGCTGGAGTGGCAAAATTAGGTCAACAAAGTGGCTTTATTGGGCGTGTCGGTGAAGATGCTTTTGGTCACTTTATGCAAAAAACGCTGTTTGATCTTGGTGTTGATACCAGTGCAATGGAGTTTGATGAACTTCATCGAACCAGTACGGTTCTTGTCTCTTTGCAAGATAATGGTGAACGCGATTTTACTTTTCTGGTCGCTGAATCTGCTGATCAATTTCTAACAGATAAATCATTACCCGTTTTTGAAAAAGATATTTTGCACTTTTGCTCATTGGCATTGGTGAATCCTATCTGTCGCGCCACGCTGAATAGCGCAATAGAACAAGTAAAACAGAGCGATTCACTATTGAGTTTTGATATTAATTTGCGTCCTCAAATGTGGCGTGATCATGAAGAGATGCGCGAGATTATCGATGACTATGCACATAGAGCGGATGTGCTGAAATTATCTGAAGATGAACTAACGTGGATGACGCAAGAAATTACACTGAATAATGCGTTAAAAAAATTAGAAGCGTATCCAGCGCGTTTAAAAGTGATCACGCAAGGTTCAAAAGGGTGTTTGGTGCTAACACCAAATACACAAGTGGCATTAAGCGCATTTACGGTTGATTGTGTTGATACTACAGGCGCTGGTGATGCTTTTATGTCTGGTCTATTAGCCGCAGTTGCCGAATATGGTTTTGCTGAAGATGAACAATATTTATCTAAAATAGTGACACAAGCTGCGGCTTGTGGCGCATTAGCGACAACGCAAAAAGGCGCGATTGCTGCGGCACCTAGCCGTAAAATATTACGCGACTTTATTAGTAAGCAACCCCCATTGCATGTACGCGATATTTTTTAAGCGATATTTTTACCTGTTTTCTGGTTGTTGTTCTTTACTGTAGTTTTCTAATTATGGTTTTTAGTTAGATTGATCTCCGTTAATGATATTTTCTCGCAAAATTATTAATGGAGATTTTTTTTATCTTTTTTCAGCCGATATTGATTTTATAAACCATTAATCAGCGTACTTGATCATATTGTTTAGCCTGTTTTGAGCGTATGATATTCAATTCTATTTATTTTTTATTATGGAATGCTAAATGTGGGCTCAGTCGGGCGCGGTATTAGCCATCTTTTCTTATATTCTTTGGGGAATTACGCCACTTTTTTATCGGCTTTTACCCGGAGCTCAACCATTAGAGATGCTCGCTCAACGTCTTATTTGGTCGATCCCATTATTGCTGCTTGTTCGCCTATTTATTAAAAATAGAACCCGCTGGCAGGCGGTATTCCAAGATAAACGCTCCATTTTTATGTGCTTATTTAGTTCACTTGCAATGGCTGTATCTTGGTGCACATTCACTTATGCTTTAACTCATCAACAAGTATTAGAAGCCAGTCTTGGCTATTTTATTAATCCTTTGTTTTCTATTTTGTTAGGTGTGGTATTTCTTAAAGAAAAACTGAATCCAGCAGAAAAAGGGGCTGTGGTTCTTATTTGTACTGGTGTGGGGTATCAACTGTGGATGTATGGTGAATTACCTGTATTAGCTATTATGATGGGGGGGGCTTTTGCGGTTTATGGATTAATCAGGAAGTTTATTCGTTTTGATGTCATAACATCGCTGTTTATTGAAACATTATGGTTAATGCCACTCGCCATTGGTGCTACCATTTGGCTATTTGTTCGGGATGAAAGCGCGCTCTCTTCTGCTGATAATCTGACTCGTTTTTATTATATTTTAACGGCGCCTGTTACTATATTGCCGTTGTTATTCTTCACTGCCGCAGTAAAACGCACGACATTGACTGTTATCGGTTTAGCGCAATATATCGAACCAACCATTCAATTTTTATTAGCCGTATTCTTATTCCATGAAGCCTTTGATCAAGTGAAGGGCGTGAGTTTTTCACTGATTTGGCTTGGTTTATTGTGTTGTATTCTAGCCCTTATTCGTCGGCGACTTAATTCCTTAAGAATTCAAAAAGGAAAGCGTAGCCAAAGAACATAAGACTTTTCTTTGTGGTATCGCTATTTTTCACTTTGGCTATTTTTCTATCGAATAAAATCCGTTATGCTATGCGATAGCAAACGTTTGCGCCACATGAGAATCTTATTGAATTGGGGATAAAAAATGACAGTGCTGGGTACGGCTCTTTGTGCAAATGCAACAAAAGTGATGCTATTAGGTGCGGGTGAATTAGGTAAAGAAGTCGCCATAGAGTGTCAACGTTTAGGTATTGAGGTGATTGCGCTAGATCGTTATCCAAATGCGCCAGCAATGCATGTTGCTCATCGTTATTATGTTGTCAATATGCTGGATAGCGACGCCTTAAAGCGAGTTATTGAACAAGAAAAACCTGATTTTATTGTGCCTGAAATTGAAGCGATTGCGACTTCCTTGCTGGTGGAATTAGAGCAGCAAGGGCAAAAAGTGGTACCTTGTGCTCGTGCTGTTAAATTAACGATGGATAGAGAAGGCATTCGTCGTTTAGCCTCTGAAACGCTGCATTTACCTACATCAAACTACCAATTTGTTGATGATGAAGCCGCGTTTAGAACTGCTGCCATTGAGATTGGTTTTCCTTGTATTATCAAACCCGTAATGAGCTCTTCAGGAAAAGGACAAAGTGTTATTCGTAATGAAAGAGATTTAGCATCAGCGTGGGCTTATTCGCAAGAAGGTGGACGCGCAGGTAAAGGTAGAGTGATTGTTGAACAGATGATCCCATTTGATTTTGAAATCACACTATTAACTATTCGCGCTGTTGATGGTATTCACTTCTGTTCTCCTATTGGTCATCGTCAAGAAAAAGGCGATTATCGTGAATCATGGCAACCGCAAAAAATGAGTGATATTGCGTTAGCAAAAGCACATCATATTGCTAGTCAAGTGATTGAAAATTTAGGTGGTTATGGCTTATTTGGTGTTGAGTTATTTGTTCAAGGTGATGAGGTTTTTTTTAATGAAGTCTCACCACGACCTCATGACACTGGGTTAGTGACACTGATTTCACAAGATATTTCAGAATTTGCCTTACATGTTCGAGCTTTTTTAGGTTATCCCATTGGTGGTATTCGCCAATTAGGTTGCTGTGCTTCTGCGGTTATTTTACCTACGTTACACAGTGCGAATCTGGTTTATTCCGGTATTGAAAACGCATTGAAAGCTAACCGACAAATTCGTCTTTTTGCCAAGCCGGAAATTGCTGGTAGCCGTCGATTAGGCGTTGTATTAGCACATGCCGATACCATTAAACATGCGCTTGATGAAGCCAAAGCAGGTGCTCAAGCTATTTTTGTCAGTGACGCCAATCATTAGTCGTGGTTTTTAATTTATTTTTTCTCATTTTTACCGCTATTAATTGAGGATATAGGCTCAACTAGCGGTAAAAATCCTGCATTAATAAAATAATCTTGAGCATAAGGAGAGAGTATCTCCTGATATAGCCCATAGGCTTGAGAATCAATCAGAGCTGCACAATAATATGCCATTACGTTAAAAGGATTAGGAATAGTAAATACCTTTAACTCAGGAAATTGGCTTAATCGTTGTTGATAGTGCTGATAACCAATAAAGAGATCGGCTTGATGTGTGGTAATCAAATAGTGTGCGGCTAATCTTCCTGCTGGAATAGGTAGTGAATGCTCACCTCCAACTAATGGAATGGCGCGTTGTTTTAGTTGCTTGCCCAAATTCGGATTATCGTGTTCTATTTTGTCAAAAAATTGCCAGCAATAGTCGCCAGAGGGATCTGCTTTTGGTGTTGATGTACCAATTTTAAGTGCGGGATTAGTCAGCAATGAGAGCCAAGTGTCATGTTCATTAACACAGTCTCGATGTGCGGTGATACAGAGCTGATTGCCAATAAAAGGGGCATATTGCAGTGCTATCCCTTTTTTAATTAATAGTTGGGTGTTGTTTTCATCAGCAGATAAAAAAAGATGACAAGTTTCACCTTGCTCAATACGCTGACGTAATAAGCCCGCAGGTCCAAATGTGAGTGCCCACTTTTCTCCTGTTTTTTGATAATATTGTTCGATAAAAGCAGGCAAAGTAGCCCGTAGGCTACCTGCTGCATATAGTGAAAGTTCCATTATTCTAAACCTTATTCCGCGCCTTGATATTGAGTGCGATAGAATTTTTGATACCAATCATTTGCAGCTTTTTGCATATCAATATCGTTAAATTTTGCAGGATAAAGCTTTTTTGCCATCCATAATTCACCAATTGCCATCGCTTCTGGCATTGGATAGCCCCACGCTTTAGCATATTCTGGCATCAAATAAATACGATTGTTTTTGACGGCACTAATCACTTGCCAACGAGCATCTTGTTTAATTTCATCAACAACTTGAGGATATCTGTCTTGAATAAAGATAACTTCAGGATCCCATGCAATGACTTGCTCAAGAGCAACTTGTTTATAGCCTTTTACTGTTGATGCTGCGACATTTAATGCGCCAGCGTGTTCCATCATTAAGCCAGTATATTTGCCAGAACCATAGGTGGTTAAATCAGGATTTGCCATATAAGCACGCACTCGTTGCTCTTTAGGAATATCTTGTAAGCGCTGACTAACTTGTTCACGTTGTTTAAAAGTAGTCGCGACGAGTGCTTTGGCATTGTCTGATTTATTGACGATATCACCAATCAGTAAAATTCCCTCTTTCAAACCTTCGTTATAGGCTTGTTCTTCATTTAGCAGTGTTGGATTAAGGTTTGATTTGTCGTCGTTGGTCTCTTTGCGTAATGAGATTGCCACAACAGGAATACCTAAGTTATCGATTTTATCGATCATCTCTTTAGGGGCATAGTTGGTGACAAAAACGACTTGAGGTTGTAATTTCACTAAGCTTTCGGCATCAAAACTGGTGAGATCACCCACTTTAGGTGTGTTTTCGAGAGAAGGTGCTAATTTTA
This sequence comes from Proteus hauseri, assembly GCF_040139125.1. Lineage (GTDB taxonomy): Bacteria > Pseudomonadota > Gammaproteobacteria > Enterobacterales > Enterobacteriaceae > Proteus > Proteus hauseri_B. The sequence continues at coordinate 75,145 of NZ_JBEEUB010000011.1, read as the reverse complement.
TATAACCATCGCCAAGCTGCTGTTTCCAATTAGACATTACCCCGATAATTTTATCACCAGCATCAAGCTGAATTAATAAATTAAGCGTTTGATGCTGTAAAACAACGGTTCTTTCAACTTTATCGGGGATTGTTACTGTACGACCAATTTGGTCCACGATTTGCCTATTTGCGTAAGATAGAGAGGTAATAGAGAATAGACCCAGCGCTAATAAACAGTGATGTAATAGAGACTTCATAATAATAAACCTAAGTTAATATCGTTATGTAGTAAAATATACAACTAAAATATGTAGCAAGTATTATTTCAGCTCAATTTTTAGTCTAGATAACGAGATTAATCGTTTTTATCAGCTTAATTTTTTATTTATCCCTTGAAACTTACTTAAGTATCCCCACCTTTTAGTCATATTGATTTTTTTCGCCAAATTAGGACAATTGAGGTAAAAATGAGTATGAAAGGTCAAGAAACAAGAGGATTTCAATCTGAAGTTAAGCAACTTCTTCAATTAATGATCCATTCTCTTTACTCCAATAAAGAAATTTTCCTTCGCGAACTGATTTCTAACGCATCGGATGCCGCTGATAAACTGCGTTTTCGTGCATTATCTGATGCAGCGTTATATGAAAATAATGGTGATCTGCATGTTCGTATCGCGACAGATAAAGAAAAACGCACGTTGACTATCAGTGATAATGGTATCGGTATGACTCGTGATGAAGTCATTGATAATTTAGGTACTATTGCTAAATCAGGTACTAAGTCATTCTTAGAATCAATCGGTCAAGATCAAGCTAAAGATAGCCAGCTAATTGGTCAGTTTGGTGTGGGTTTCTATTCTGCATTTATTGTCGCTGATAAAGTGACCGTGCGTACTCGTGCAGCAGGCGAATCGGCAGATAAAGGCGTTTTCTGGGAATCAGAAGGCGAAGGCGATTATACGGTTGCAGATATTGAAAAAGCGGATCGTGGTACTGAAATTACCCTTCATTTACGTGAAGGTGAAGATGAATACCTAGATGATTGGCGTCTGCGTAGTATTATTAGTAAATATTCCGATCATATTTCCCTGCCTGTTGAAATTGAAACTAAAAATGAAGAAGATGGCACTGTAACTTGGGAAAAAATCAATAAAGCACAAGCGTTGTGGACGCGTAATAAAGCCGAAGTGAGTGATGATGAATATAAAGAATTTTATAAACATATCTCTCATGATTTTGCCGATCCATTAAGTTGGGTACATAACCGTGTTGAAGGTAAACAAGAGTATACCAGCCTGTTATATGTCCCTTCTAAAGCCCCTTGGGACTTATGGAATCGTGATCAGCGTCATGGCTTAAAACTGTATGTACAGCGTGTCTTTATTATGGATGAAGCTGAGCAGTTTATGCCTAATTACCTGCGTTTTATTCGTGGGTTAGTGGATTCTAATGATTTACCTCTAAACGTTTCTCGTGAAATATTACAAGACAGCACAGTGACCCGTAATTTACGTAGTGCATTAACTAAACGTGCATTACAAATGTTGCAAAAATTAGCTGAAAGTAAACCTGAAGAGTACCAAGCATTCTGGAAAGAGTTTGGTTTAGTGCTAAAAGAAGGTCCGGCAGAAGATTCATCTAATATTGAAACTATCGCTAAATTATTACGTTTTGCTTCAACTCATAATGATAGCGATGCTCAAACGGTTTCATTAGAAGAGTACGTTAGCCGTATGGTTGATGGTCAAGATAAAATCTATTACATCACCGCAGATAGCTACGCTGCAGCGAAAAACAGCCCTCATTTAGAGCTATTCCGTAAAAAAGGTATTGAAGTTCTGCTGTTATCTGAACGTATTGATGAATGGATGATGAACTACCTTACTGAGTTTGAAGGTAAAACATTCCAGTCTGTTAGTAAGGCAGATGAATCTTTAGATAAACTGGCTGACGAAGAAAAACAGGCTGAACAAGAAGAGACGGATAAACAACTAGCCCCATTTGTTGAGCGAATTAAAACATTACTGGGTGACAGAGTAAAAGAGGTGAAATTAACTCACCGCTTAACGGACACGCCAGCAATTGTGACAACAAGCGCGGATGAAATGACCACACAGATGGCAAAACTCTTTGCTGCTGCAGGGCAAGAAGTGCCTGAAGTGAAATACAACTTTGAGCTGAATCCAAATCACCCATTAGTGAAACAAACGGCTGAGTTAGCTGATGAAGCGCTGTTTTCTGATTGGGTAAATCTACTGTTAGATCAGGCACTGTTTGCTGAACGCGGCTCATTAGAAGATCCAAACCAGTTTATTCGCTTAGTAAATCAACTTTTAGTGCAAAAAGGGTAACTGTTTTCGTTTTCAAACATTTAAACCACGTTTCTCTTAAAGAGAACGTGGTTTTTTTCCTTTACGCCAAAAATAAAATGCAATCGCTACCGTGATTTCTTGAGCGATGACCTCACAAAATGGTATGGTAATGCGTTTTCGAGTTTAAATATAAAAAATTAAATGCAAGGGGATTTACGCGATGCGTATCATTCTGCTAGGCGCTCCGGGCGCTGGTAAAGGCACTCAGGCTCAATTCATTAAAGAAAACTATGGTATCCCACAGATTTCTACTGGTGACATGTTACGTGCTGCGGTTAGCGCAGGTACGGAGTTAGGACTGAAAGCAAAATCATTGATGGACAATGGTCAATTAGTGACTGACGAATTAGTGATTGCGTTAGTTAAAGAGCGCATCAAACAAGACGATTGCCGTAATGGTTTCTTGTTGGATGGGTTCCCAAGAACAATTCCACAAGCTGATGCAATGAAAGAAGCGGGTATTGATGTTGATTTCGTTCTGGAATTTGCTGTTCCTGATGAAATTATCGTTGATCGTATTATTGGACGTCGTGTTCATGCGCCTTCAGGCCGTGTTTATCATACTACGTTCAATCCACCTAAAGTAGAAAACCGTGATGATGTTACGGGTGAAGAGTTAACTACACGTAAAGATGATCAGGAAGAGACGGTTCGTAAACGTTTGGTTGAATATCATAGTCAAACTGCGCCTTTAGTTTCTTATTATCAACATGAAGCTAAAGCAAGCAACGCAAAATACTACAAAATCGATGGTACCCAAAAAGTCAGTGAAATTAATGCTGAACTGAAAAATATCCTCGGTTAATTCTGTAGTGCCGTTATTAATCCCGGTTAATCCGGGATTTTTTTTTATACATTTTTTTTCTATAAGCTTTTTCCATAAATAATGGGCTCGATCCGATTAATTGACAAACAGAGTTGGGTATTTTCCTTTATTCTTCTACTCTTTGGTTCTTCTGATAAAAAATAATTCTAAGGAGTCATAATATGAATGATGCTAAATATGGTGTGCTTTTAGTTAACCTTGGTACACCTGATGCGCCAACAACGGCTGCCGTTCGACGTTACTTAGCGCAATTTCTTAGCGATCCTCGTGTTGTCGATACTTCTCCTTGGATTTGGAAACCAATATTACATGGTGTGATTTTACCTATCCGTTCGCCTAAAGTAGCAAAGCTATATCAACAAGTGTGGATGGACGAAGGGTCACCGCTTTTAGTTTATAGTCGTGCTCAGCAACGAGCTTTAGCCCAAAGGTTTCCCGATATTCCCGTTGAATTAAGCATGTGTTATGGCAATCCATCTCTTGATGAAGGGGTGATGAGTTTATTGCAACAAGGTGTTGATAACATTATTTTGTTACCACTTTATCCTCAATATTCATGTTCAACATCGGCAGCCGTATTTGATGGCGTAAGTGCCATTTTTAAAACCATGCGAACTATCCCATCGTTACATTTTATTCGCAGCTATGCTGAGCATCCGCTTTATATCAAAGCATTGGTGAGTTCAATTGAAGAAAGTTTTAAACAGCATGGTAAACCTGATCGTTTAGTGCTCTCTTTTCATGGCATTCCAGAGCGCTTTATTAAAACTGGGGATATTTATTATGATGAATGTTGTCTCACAACCGAAAAATTAAAAGAGCAGTTAGAAGCGCAGCTAGGTTACTCTAAAGATCAAGTGATGCTGACATTTCAATCTCGTTTTGGTCGTGAACCTTGGTTATCACCATATACCGATAAAACAATGGAAAAATTAGGTAGCGAAGGTGTTGAACATGTTCAGGTAGTTTGTCCTGGTTTCTCATCTGATTGTTTGGAAACATTAGAGGAAATTAATGAACAGAACCGAGAGTTCTTTATTAAGGGTGGGGGAAAACAGTATGAATATATCGCTGCACTTAATGCTAATTCAGAGCATATAGACCTGTTAGAGGCTATCATTGATGGGACACGCAAAAAATAGTCGGTGAGTTCTGTAAATAAAATTATAGGATTAAATGATATATTCATTTGATCCTAACTCAGTTATATATAAACTTATCTTTTCTCATTTTTTAAGCATTTTAGATATAATCACTAGAATTGCTGATAAACGGACGCTGCATTACATAAATTTAGGCAGGAAAATGAATAGTAAGCTTTCAAAACCACAATCTTCAGAAATTGATAAAGGGCATTTCGACGATTTCTATTTAAAACAAAGCGATGAAATCGATCTTTTTGAACTATTTTCTGTTTTGTATAAATCAAAATTCGTCATTATTGGTGTAACACTATTATTTGCTATTGTTGGTTTCACGGTTGCCAGTTTTTTACCACAAAAGTGGACAAGTAATGCCGCAATTACCAAACCAATGCTAAATGAGATGAAACAGTTAAGAAACACACTGACTGAGCTAAGTTTGGTTGATGTGGATACTGGCGTAAATGCTGCTTCGGTTTATCAGAAGTTTATCAATAACTATAATTCTCGTGTATTACGTGAAGAGTTTTTAGTAAGTACTGATTATTATAAGAATTTATTGGCTAAAATAGAGGATCCAACACCACTGGATAAACGTCGTTTAATCGAAAGCATCGTAACAGAAGACATCACATTAAAAACGTCTGATGCTAAAAATAAAGATGATGAATTTAGTGGTGAAATTAATTTAAGCTTTACTGCGCCAACACCGGATGAAGCTTATGATTTACTGTCAGGTTATATTCGCTTTATTTCTACTCAAGTTCGTATAGAAGTAAAAGATGAAATTGATGACCAAATTGAGCGTAAATTAAGTTTTGCACAAAAAGCGTATGAGATGGATTTAGAGCGTATTGCCAATGCGCGTGATATTACCGTTCAACGCTTAAAATATGCATTAGAAATTGCCAACGCTGCTGGTGTTAAAAAACCAATTTCAAGCGAAGGTGCGCAAATTAAAGATGATCCAGATTACTCTATTGCTATGGGTTCTGATGCACTGAGCAGTAAATTAACGATTACTGAATCAATTGTAGATCCAACGACAGTGAGTTCTGAACTGAAAAACCGCTTATATAATATTAAGCAGTTAGAAAAGGTGAAATTAAATGATCTTCAATTTGTACCTTTTAAATATATGCTGAAACCTTATGAACCGACTAAAAAAGATGCACCTAAACGTGCGTTGATTTTAGTAGGTGCTGCATTTGTTGGTTTTATCCTTTCTGTTATGGGTGTTTTACTGGGCTATATGGCAAGAAGTCGCCGTAAAACATCATAAAATATCTTTAAATAAGTAGGTGTACAGACGTACACCTACTGTCTCTGTAATAATATTGTGTTAACATTGCGCATCTTTTTTAGCTTTGTAGCATCGTTCACAATGAAATTCCCTGGCAAACGAAAATCCAAACACTATTTTCCCGTTAGTTTACGTGATCCTTTATTACACCCCATCATCAATATGGCTGATAGCGAATCGTCACGCGCTTATATTGTCGGCATTGATCAAACCTTGGTTGATATTGAAGCCAAAGTTGATGAAGAGTTTATTAATCGTTATAACTTGAGTCAGGGACACTCTCTAGTTATTGAAGACGATATTGCCGAAGCGCTTTATCGTGAATTAACTGTCAAAAATTTAATCACCCACGAATTTGCAGGTGGAACGATAGGAAATACGTTACATAACTATTCTGTACTTGCTGATGACCGTTCTGTGTTGTTGGGTACGATGTGTAACAATATTCAAATTGGCAGCTATGCTTATCGTTACTTATGTAACACTTCAAGCCGCACAGACCTTAATTATTTACAAGGTGTTGATGGTGCCATTGGGCGCTGCTTTACCCTTATCACTGAAAATGGTGAGCGTACTTTTGCTATTAGCCCCGGTCAAATGAATCAATTAGAGCCAGAAAGTATTCCGGAAGATGTTATTGCTGAGGCTTCTGCGCTGGTTTTAACTGCCTATTTAGTTCGCTGTAAACACGGTGAACCAATGCCTTTAGCAACCATGAAGGCTATCGAATATGCGAAAAAATATGATGTTCCAGTCGTACTGACATTAGGCACTAAATATGTCATCGCAGACGATCCTCAATGGTGGCGCGATTTCTTAAAAGAGCATGTTTCTGTTGTCGCCATGAATGAAGATGAAGCTTTTGAGCTAACGGGGTATTCTGATCCGTTATTAGCATCAGATGTGGCATTAGAGTGGGTTGATTTAGTGCTTTGTACTGCCGGTCCTGCTGGACTTTATATGGGCGGTTATACTGAGCATGATTTTAAACGCTTAACGACCCATCCTTTGCTACCGGGTGCAATAGCTGAATTTAATCGTTATGAATTTAGCCGTGCTATGCGTCGTAAAGATTGTGATGCACCAGAGAAGGTTTATTCTCATATCGAGCCTTATATGGGTGGTCCAGAAAAAATCATGAACACGAATGGTGCTGGAGATGCTGCGTTATCAGCGTTATTGCACGATATTACCGCCAATAGCTATCATCGTGTAAATGTGCCTAATTCAAGTAAACATCCACGAGCTTACCTAACTTACTCTTCTTTAGCGCAGGTATGTAAATATGCTAATAGAGTTAGCTATCAAGTCTTAAGCCAGCATTCACCGCGTTTAACGCGAGGTTTACCTGAAAAAGAAGATAGTTTAGAAGAAGCTTATTGGGAACGTTAATTTTTACCGTTTTTCTCAATAAGAATGGATGCAAAATTTAAGTAATAAAAAACCTATCAACATTATATTGATAGGTTTTTTTGTATCTATTTTTTATTCACTATATAAGTTAAGTGAAATCGTTACTGCGCAGTACTTGGTGCGATAATTTGTTGACCTTCTTCAGGTGTATCATCAATGGCACAACCAAATTCAACTTCTTTAATTAGCATTTCTGCCATTGCTGTCGCGGTCTGATCTTCATCAATTACTACGTGATTTGCGCCTTTCTCAAGAATAAAAGAGGCTTCTTCATCGTAGTTAGCACGAACAATAATATCGTCAAAATGCGCACGAACAATGATAGTTAAATCAGGGTTCATACTTCTCGCTGTTTCTGCAATATCAGCGGCTTCATAGCCATTAGGAATAGTCAGTAACAGTGATTTTGCACAATCAATACGTGCTAATGCAAGTGACTCTTTGGTTGAGGCATTACCAAGTACGGTATTGAATGCTTTCTCTTTTAACTCAGCAAATTTATTACGGCTATTTTCAATAATCACCAATGGGATTGATTGCGCCAACAGTTTTTCCGATAACATGCTGCCTGCTCGACCATAGCCAACAATAATGGCATGACCACAGATATCAACAGGAACTGGCATCTCTTCTTCCAACTCTTCTTGTTGCAGTTTTTCCATCTCTTCTTTAGTTTCGGTTTTCGCTAAATACTTATCGAGTAAAGTGAAGAGAATAGGGTTGAGCATAATAGAGACTAATGCACCAGCAAGAACCAAGTTTCTCGCATCGGGTTCTAATACGTTCAGTGCAACGCCAAGTCCTGCAAGAATAAAGGCAAACTCACCAATTTGAGCAAGGCTTGCTGCAATGGTTAATGCCGTTCGCCGAGAGTGCCCAAACATTCGTACTAATACTAATGCGGCAGCAGATTTACCAATAATAATAATCGCGAGTGTTGCTAAAATACCTAATGGATGTTCAATTAACACCATTGGGTCGAAAAGCATACCAACAGAGACAAAGAACAGTACAGCAAAAGCATCACGTAGTGGCAAAGTGTCTTGTGCGGCTCTGTGGCTTAAATCTGACTCATTGAGTACCATACCAGCAAAGAATGCGCCTAATGCAAAAGAAGCATCAAAGAGTGTTACCGCAGCATAAGCGATACCTAAAGCCAGTGCTAACACACAAAGAGTAAATAGCTCACGAGAACCAGTTGCAGCTGTTTTAGCTAAAATCCAAGGAATAAGCTTACGTCCTACAACCATCATGATTAAAATAAAGGCAACCACTTTACCAATGGTAATACCTAAGTTAATCATTAATTGTGAAATGCTGGTTTGATCGTTGCTCTCCATCATATTGGCAGCAGCAGGAAGTAAAACAAGTGCTAAAACCATGGCTAAGTCTTCAACGATTAGCCAACCTATTGCAATTTGCCCACGCTGACTATCAATTAATCCACGCTCTTCAAGTGCGCGTAAAAGTACCACGGTACTTGCCGTTGAAAGACATAAACCAAACACAATGCCACTAAATAGACCCCAGCCAAAGAATGCTGATAATCCCAACCCTAATAGTGTGGCGACTGCAATTTGTGCAATAGCACCGGGAATAGCAATGGCTTTTACTGCCATAAGATCTTTTAGTGAAAAATGTAAACCAACGCCAAACATTAAGAGAATGACGCCAATTTCAGCGAGTTCAGGGGCGAGAGAGGTATCAGCAACAAAGCCCGGAGTAAATGGACCAGCGAGTACACCGGCAGCAAGATATCCTACTAAAGGTGAGATTTTTAGCCGTTGAGCAATCATGCCTAAAATATAAGCAAGTGCTAATCCACCAACAATGGTGGTAATAAGGGGTGTTGAATGCGGCATCAATTCTCCTTCTTTTTATAAAACTATATTTAGGGGGGCAGTGGTCTAGCAGGCGAATAGTTTAACGTATTTATGCAATAAATTCGCTAAAAATTATTGATTATTTATAAAAATAGCAAGTTGATTGATTTTATTGATGCAAATGCGTGTTTTTATGTTATTTTAATTAGTCACCCCGTTTAAAGCGGGTTTATCCCTGTTACGACATCGTTACAGTAACAGGGATAATTACAGACTATTTGGTTTTATCTACCTCAATATTAGGCAGAAAAATGGTGAAAATGCCTAACAGAGGTAAATAAGCACAAATATGATAAACATATTCAATACTTTTCTGATCAGCAATGTAACCTAACACCGCAGCACCAATTCCGCCCATTCCAAATGCAAGACCAAAGAAAAGCCCTGAAACCATCCCTGTTTTACCCGGAATAAGCTCCTGAGCATAAACTAAGATAGCAGAAAATGCTGAGGCTAAGATGACGCCAATAAATACGGTTAAAATTCCAGTCCAATAAAGGCTGGCATATGGCAACAGTAAGGTAAAAGGTGCAACACCAAGAATAGAGCCCCAAATAACATATTTTCTGCCAATTTTATCGCCAACCGGTCCACCAATCATGGTGCCAGCCGCAACGGCGAAAAGAAAAACAAACAGATGAATTTGAGCGTTTTGAACAGAAACACCAAACTTGTGTATTAAGTAAAAAGTATAGTAGCTGCTGATACTGGCAAGATAAAAATATTTAGAAAAAATAAGAACAAGAAGAATTGCCAATGAGCCTAGTAACGCTTTACGAGGTAAAACAGAAAAAGTTTGTGTTGTACGAGGTTGTTTTTTCTGAGCTTCCTGTTGAATCTTATACCAACGACTAACTTGTAAGAGCACCACGATAGCTAAAAGTGCAGCAAAAGAGAACCAACCGACATTGCCTTTACCATAAGGTGCAATAATAAGTGCTGCAAGTAGTGGTCCTAACGAGCTCCCTAAGTTGCCCCCAACTTGAAATAGTGATTGGGCAAGACCGTGTCTGCCGCCTGACGCCATTCTAGCAACGCGTGATGATTCAGGATGGAAAACAGAAGAACCAGTACCTACTAACCCCGCAGCAACTAATAGCATGGGGAAGGTATCAGCAAATGCCAGTAGAATAAGCCCTGTAAGCGTAAAACCCATACCTATAGGTAATGAATATGGTTTTGGGTGTTTATCCGTATAAAGACCTATAAAAGGCTGTAATAGTGAAGCTGTAATTTGGTAGGTAAGTGTTATCATCCCGATTTGCACAAAGCTAAGAGAAAACTCAGATTGCAACATCGGATAAATCGCCAAAATCAATGATTGGATCATATCGTTAAGAAGATGCGAAAAGCTAATCGCCGTTAAGATAGTAAATACTGTATTCCGTTTATTGGCTTTTTGCTGCAAAACGGGTGGATCTTCAGATTGAAGCGTTGAATCTGTATTGCTCATTTTAGTTCCCTGTCACGTTAATTTGTTAACAAATTGTTTCTATTTTTATTAATCTAGTTTACATCTATTTGGAATAGAGTGGTTTTGTGAGAAATAGAGTTTGATTGATGTCTCAAAAAAACTATTGGATCAATGAAATAATAAAAAAATTATATAACCTACGTCATAAAATACAGCAAAAGTATTTAACTTCTGTCTTCTTTTTCTACAGTAGAACCATGGCAGAACCTTCTCAATAAATAATATACATGGGGATATACCATGAGCTTATCTTTTAAATTATCGGCATGCGCGTTGACGGTTTCTTTGGCAATGACGCCTGTGATGTCTCAGGCATGGGAAAAGGATAAAACCTACCAAATCACTATTCTTCATACTAATGATCATCACGGTCACTTTTGGCACAACGATCGTGGCGAATATGGCTTGGCTGCACAAAAGACGGTTGTTGACGATATTCGTAACGAAGTTGCTAAAAAAGGCGGTAGTGTATTGCTGCTATCTGGTGGTGATATCAATACCGGGGTACCAGAGTCTGATTTACAAGATGCAGAGCCCGATTTTAAAGGTATGAACCTTGTTGGTTATGATGCAATGGCATTGGGTAACCATGAGTTCGATAATTCACTCGATGTTTTACGCCAACAAGAAAAATGGGCAACATTCCCCTTCTTATCAGCAAATATTTATCAAAAAAGTACGGGGGAGCGTTTATTTAAGCCTTATACCATTTTTGATAAACAAGGCGTAAAAATTGCTGTTTTAGGTTTAACCACTGACGATACCGTGCGTATTGGTAACCCAGCTAACTTCCCTGATACGGAATTCCGTAAACCTACGGATGAAGCTAAAAAAGTGGTTGAAGAGCTGCGTACAACGGAAAAACCAGACATCATTATCGCAGCAACTCATATGGGACACTACGATGACGGCAACCATGGCTCTAATGCGCCTGGTGATGTTGAAATGGCACGAGCTTTACCTGAAGGCTATTTAGATATGATTGTGGGTGGTCACTCACAAGATCCAGTCTGTATGTCTCAAGAGAACAAAAACTATAAACAAGCTGATTATGTTCCAGGAACACCTTGTGCACCGGATAATCAGAATGGTACATGGATTGTTCAAGCCCATGAGTGGGGTAAATATGTAGGTCGTGCGGATTTTGAATTCCGTAATGGCGAATTTACCTTAAAACACTATCAGTTAATTCCAATTAACCTCAATCAAAAAGTGAAAAAAGACGACGGTACGACAGAGCTGGTCTATTACACTAAAGAGATTGCACATAACCCAGAGATGATGAAATTGTTAACCCCTTATCAAGAAAAAGGTGGTGAGCAACTAAATATTAAAGTGGGTGAGGTTGTTGGTAAACTAGAAGGTGATCGTAGCAAAGTTCGTTTTGTTCAAACCAATATGGCGCGTTTACTGTTATCTGCACAAGCTGAACGTGCTAATGCTGACTTTGCTATCATGAGTGGTGGTGGTGTTCGTGATTCAATTGAATCTGGCGATATCACTTATAAAGATGTATTAAAAGTTCAGCCTTTTGCTAACGAACTTGTCTATGTTGATTTCAAAGGCGAAGAAGTTGAGCCATACCTATCAGCTGTTGCTTGCATGAAAGTAGACTCTGGTGCTTACGCGCAATTCTACAATGTGAGTTTAACAGTAGATGCTGATTGCAAAGTGAGTGATGTGAAAATTGCAGGTAAACCATTAGATAAAACGAAGTCTTACCGTATGGCAACATTAAACTTTAATGCTATTGGTGGTGATGGTTATCCTAAAGTAGATACTCATCCAGCTTATGTTAATACGGGCTTTGTGGATGCAGAAGTGCTTAAAGGTTATATCGAAGCACATTCACCGTTAAAAGCCGCTGATTTTGAGCCTAAAGGTGAAATCGTTTATAAAAAATAGTTATTCTAATCAATAGAATAATGGTTTTATTATGCAAAAGGCGACTTAATTGTAAGTCGCCTTTATTTTTGCGGTATCTTTTAGTTTTAAGACGCTTTACGAATAAGCGCAAATTGAGCACCAAGTACACGCGCTAAATCTTTAGCTGCTAATTCGATATCTAAACCTCGCTTGCCACCAGAAACAAACATCGTATCAAACTCTAATGCTTGCTCATCAATCACAGTAGGTAAACGCTTTTTCTGACCTAAAGGGCTAATACCACCCACTAAATAACCTGTTACTTTTTGGGCAATTTGCGGATCTGCCATATCTGCTTTTTTAGCTTTAAAACATTTAGCGACCAATTTTAAATCTAGTTGACCCGAAACAGGGGTAACGGCAACGGCAAGATTTTTTGCATCACCATTAAGTGCCACTAATAAGGTTTTAAAAACTTGGCGATTATCTAAGCCTAACTTTTCTACTGCTTCATCACCAAAATTATGGACATTAGCATCGTGTTCATAAGGATGTAGTGTGAATTTTATTTTTTGTTTTTCCAGTAAATTTACAGCGGGAGTCATGATTTTTCCTACTAAACGATGGTAAGTAATTCTCTTTTTATGCTTGCTTAGTTAATAAATCAACTAAGTTTTCTTCACCAAAGAGATGTAATGCCCCAACAGTAATAACATAACGACCACTCGGGAGTTGTGATAATATTTTTGCCCAATTCTGGTTACGTCTCTCCATTAAGATATCAAAGACTGCTTTACTAAAGGTATTTGGCAAATGGGGGGGCTTCTCTTTACTATTATAATTTAACCACCAATTGATCATGATTTGCAATGTGCGTGCATTTTCGTGCCAATTTTTTAAGGTATCTTGCAATAATTGTTGACCATCATCAGCAAAGTCTAATAAAAGTGCGACTTGGTTTTCTATTCCTTCAAGCTCTATCAGTGATTTTTGATATTCGTTAGCAGATTGAATAACTTGATAATCAATACCATGCTGTGGCTGTAAACCCAATTGAATTGCTTGTGTGGATTGTAAAATAAGCGCAATTTGCCAAAGTGGTTTATCGTCAATTTGGGAAAATGAAATTTGTAATTTTTCGCACTGCTCAATAATTTGGGTAAGAAATATATCATTAATGCGTGTATTTAGAGGCTCTCTAAGAAAAGAATGTGGATCAAAGGGTTGAGTCTCCGTTGAAATATCGGCTTCAATAATAATTGCATCTGCTTGTTTTATTTTATTAATTAGTATTTCTGATAGTGGCGACATAGTGGGTGTGCCCATATGTATGCTACCAACCAAATGCAGATAAATATTATTGGGTAAAGTAATATCAATGGCTGGGTAAGGATAGTGAGTGGCTGTGTTGATACCTACCCATTTCGTTATTTGTTGAAAAATACCCATTACTTGATACGCCCCTTTAAGTGCAATCTAATGAAGTATCAGCATAACGGATTTCGATATGAATGAAACAACGAAAACTAAGTAAATGCTTAGTTCTCGTTATATTAAAAAAATAAGAGTAGTTACCAGCTAATACCTATACCACCTGCTGATACCCAATGATTGGAATCATTCCACGCTGTAGAGGCTCTGACTTTTACATTTTGATTAATACGATATTGCATACCCCAAGCTAACGCGGTGGCGTTACGGTAATTACCAATACCGATAGCGGTACTGAATGTCGCTGAATCGGTAAATGGCAGATTACTCATTGCTGCAACAGAGGCGATCCCTTGGTTAGCTTTTTTTTCTACTTTATAAAAACGATTATGGGTATCAGATTTAAATTGTTTAAATTCATTATCAAATCTATTTATATCGCTTCGAATGATTGAGTTCTCACTATATAGGCTACCAAAATGATCTTTAATGTTTTTCTCACCAAATCCGTTAATATGTAAGTTTGTTAGATATTCAGTTTTTATATCATCTATATTATCTTCAACTTTATCTATATTCTCTTTATTGGCTTGAATGTTTTCTTTGTTAGTTTTAATATTTTCTTTGTTGGTTTGGATGTTTTCTTTATTGGCTTGGCTGTTTTCTTTATTTTGATTAATATTTTGTGTGTTTATATTAAAGACATCTTTGTTGCTTAATATCTTTAATCTGTTTATATTAATATTGTTTTTGTTATCTATAATTTCTTTGCTGTTAAGATTAATTCCAGTGGCATTTTCTTCTTGCTTTTTATCAGTTTTATTAAATTCGTTTGTAAAAGCATCTTCTAATTTGAAAATTATTTCATTTGAACCTACTGGTTGTTTTTTTCCTACTCTTATATGTTGATTAAATTTATTAAGTTTTGAATTTGGTTGGTAATGTCTTTTAATTCCTACCGCGTCAGATTTAGTAATACTCTCTGTTTTAGCTTTATTAAAAGAGATGGGGATGGAGGTTTCTTCTGATAAATTAGAAAGATAACTTAATATTGTATCTCGAACTTCGGGAATGCTATTATCGAGGGTTAAAATATTATTGCTATTTCTATTGTTTGTAATTAGATAATTTTCAATGTCTATTTTGGTTGCTGAAGGAATTAATTTATTTATTCTTTTATTCAGATTATGAATTATTTCATCTGTTATTTTTATTATTTTAACAGGTTCTATTATCCCTTCATTATTAACTCTATCTTCAATAGTGTGATAAACGTAAATATCACTTGCAAATTCATCATAAATAGGTTTTTTAATATTATTTTCAGTATTAGATATTGTGGAGTTTAGATTTATAGGTGCCAGAATTGATGGGGGATCTTGAGGCTTACTATCTTCTGGATAGACACCTTCAAGAAGTAACTCTGTATTAGAAATTTCTGGTATGATGATGGATGGGACGGCTGAGGCTATATTATTTTTATTTGATGATATAAGAGCAGTAGATAGGGTTTTATTACCCTCTATTTCTGTAATAGAAAAGGCATTTACGGAGTAAATTAAAGGTAAGCTAAGTGTAACAATATTTTTTAATTTCATTTTTAATTCCTTTTAATATAATTCCTTTATTAACTTTTTAAGTTTAAAATTAGAAACTTAAATTGGCAATAATAATATGTTTTGCAATATTTTTATGGTTATTTTATATAAGTGTTTAATTATTTTTATGAGTAATAAAAGTTAATGAAAATTTTATTATATATTGCTATTCTAGCGCTAAGAGGGCGGAGTGATGACTCTCTTGTATAATGAAAAATTCCTCTTTGACTGGCCGATAGAAATATCGGCTTTTTTTTAATCTATTGATAAATAAACATTTATTTTATAAATAAAAAAGATAAGCCTTATAAAACATAAGATTTATCTTTAGTTTTCTTAA
This sequence comes from Proteus hauseri, assembly GCF_040139125.1. GTDB lineage: Bacteria > Pseudomonadota > Gammaproteobacteria > Enterobacterales > Enterobacteriaceae > Proteus > Proteus hauseri_B. The sequence goes on along the minus strand of NZ_JBEEUB010000011.1, from coordinate 59,516 downwards.
GTGTTTTATATTGTATTTTTATAGAAAACAAATAAATAAGGGGTTAGCTTGTGACATCCACCCTTCAGATAAACTCACTTTGCGGAATTCTCAGCCAAGTTGGAGATTTTTATGTACAAAAAAATGCCAACAGTAAAGTAAGTCGGCATAGATAGAGAATAAAAAGATCAATGTTTCAACGATTCAATCTTTTCACGAGTTAGTCCAGTACTTTGCATAATAATGTCCAGGCTGACTTCTTGTTGTAATAAAGCGCGGGCCACTTTTTCGACCCCCAGATCGATACCTTTTTCGATACCTTTCTGTTCAAGTTGCTCTGCAATAGTCGTTAGCATCGTTTTATACCCCGGCGATTGAGCAATCAATTGACTTAAAAATTGTGATTCATCAATGATATAGCCATTATAGGCAATATATTCCATCACACTTCTTACTTGATCGTCAGTATTATACCGCATGTTTAATAAGAGCGCGATTTTAGGAACAAGTTCCATCAAATCATCGCGAGTGCGAATGTGTTTCTGTATCAGTTCCAGCAATGCGATCCCTTTGTGCGTCAGGATCTCGTCATCACTGACCACACTTAAATCCACTAAAGGAAATGCGCGAGTATATACCTGCTGAGCCAGTGCCGGATCAGAAAATCCATCCAACCAGTTAGTCGAGTAAGGATAAGGTATGGTATTGCCGTGATAAAATAGTAAAGGCACCACTAATGGAAGCGTCGTATTCACTGACGTTTTCAAATGATTAGCCATCGCTGACATCGCGTAATAGATCAGACGAAATCCCATTAATGGATCAGGTTTTGACTGATGCTCTATTAGGCAGTAAATATAGCCTTCTCCTTCTGTTGTCTGCACAGAATATAAAACATCGGAGTGCAATTGACGTAATTGTCTATCAACAAAACTACTAGATTCTAGTTGCAGCGTACTTAAATCGCACAATGGCAGAATGTCCGCTGGTAAATGCACCGAAAAAAAATCTCGTGCATTATCAGGATGCGTCAAAAACTGCTTAAACAAGGCATCATGAACCGGTTTTTGGCTATTTTTAGTCACACACTATTCCTTGTTATGACTTAAAAAGGGATAGCGAAATTATCGGGAAAATCCTTAACCGAGCTGTCACCACAATTGTACCCAGTTTACCTTGGTGTGGAGCTGAAGGATTTGACGTTTCGCTCTGGTGTCTCAGCAATTTACATTGCACTGTGTTGGTTCACCAGCACTTCAGTAGTGTAGCGTTGCTGACGGCTCTAATTCTGCTATTTACAGGGCTGAAGCTGACTTTCAATATAAATCTGCGACCTTCTACGCAGATATTGACCAGTAATTTCAGCGAGTTTGCCAAATATCATCATACAGTACTATTCGGTTTTCGGTTTTCGGTTTTCGGTTTTCGGTTTTCGGTTTTACGCCGCAAATTTTTTCACAGAAGAATAAGGTTAAAACGTGGGAAACATCACTCTAACGAGCAGATATTTTCTATCTAGGGGAACAATTATTGACATCATGGACATCTGATCGAGTTAGATTGTCATGATGATAATGCTGTTTTTTTATTACTCAGTTTTTTAGGGATAGCGGTTTTTTGTTCTCATTCACACCCTCCTCAAAAGAGAAGAGGGTGCAATGTTGATTAAAATCCAGTTAATTTATTGCTTAGGTTTAAAGCGTAGTAAACGGTTTGCGTTGCTAACAACAGTAATTGAGGATAATGCCATTGCTGCACCAGCAACAACCGGGTTGAGTAGTGTGCCTGTTAATGGGTACAAAATACCTGCTGCAATTGGAATGCCTAGGGTGTTATAAACAAAGGCACCAAACAAGTTCTGTTTCATATTGCGCAGCGTTCCTTTTGCGATCTCAACGGCATCAGCAACACCATGTAAACTGTGACGCATTAAGGTAATTGCAGCTGTTTCTATTGCAATATCACTACCACCACCCATGGCAATACCGACATCAGCTTTAGCTAACGCTGGCGCATCGTTAATACCATCACCAATCATAGCAACACGATGACCTTGTGCTTGAAGCTCAGTAATGGCTTGTGCTTTACCTTCTGGCATTACTCCCGCAATCACTTGATCAATACCTGCTTCTTTTGCGATAGCATTAGCAGTAATTGGATTATCACCCGTTAACATGACTAAGCGATAACCTTGATTATGTAGGCGCTGTAGTGCGCTAACCGTATCTTCTCTTAATGGGTCACGAATGGATAATAGCGCTGCTATTTTACCCTCTTGGGCAAGTAAAACGGGGGTAACACCTTTTGCTGCTTGAGTTTCAATTAATGTATTGATTTCACTTATATCAACACCTGATTCACTCATCAGTTTAGGATTACCTAACAGCACTGTTTTACCATTAATTTCACCACTTAAGCCCATACCAGCTAAGGTACGGAATTGGCTAATTTCAGGCAAATGAATACCTTCAGCGCGCGTTAAAATAGCTTTAGCTAATGGGTGATTAGAGCCATTTTCAAGTGAACCAGCCAATGCTAATGCATCTGCTTCACTCACTTTGTTAAAGGTATGGATTTCAGTTACCTGTGGCATACCTTCTGTTAATGTACCCGTTTTATCAAATACCAACGTATCCAGTTTACTGGCTTGTTGCAGTGCATCGGCATCACGAACTAAAACACCATATTCCGCGGCACGACCAACACCTGAAATAATAGACATCGGGGTTGCAAGACCAAGTGCACAAGGACAAGCGATAATCAATACAGTTGTGATAATTACCAGTGCATAGGTAATTTGTGGTGATGGACCAAAGAAATACCAAATGGCTCCAGCTGTAAGCGCAATAGCCACAACAATTGGCACGAAAACACTTGAGATTTTATCTGCTAGCTGTCCAATTTCAGGTTTACTGCTTTGTGCTTGACGCACTAGTTTAATAATGCGAGCAAGCGTTGTTTTACTACCAACAGCGGCGGCTTTAAACAGCACTGAACCATCTTGCACTGTAGTACCAGCATGAATAGTATCACCTGTTGATTTTTGCTGAGGAATTGGCTCACCCGTTAACATAGCTTCATCCATCCATACTTCACCTTGGATGATTTCACCATCAACAGGAACTTTATCGCCAGTTGCTAAGCGTAGCACCATGCCTTGTTTAACTTCCGCGAGAGGTAATTCAATTTCACCTGTATCAGTTATCACTCTTGCCGTTGGTGGGGTTAAATCTAATAGACGTTCTAAAGCTTTAGATGAACGCTGGCGAGCTCTCTGTTCTAGCATATGACCAAGGTTAATTAAACCGATGATCATCGCACTGGCTTCGTAATAGAGATGTCGTGCTTGCTCAGGAAAAACATCTGGCCATAAGTTTACGGTAATAGAGTAAAGCCAAGCAGCCCCGGTTCCTAATGCAACTAAGGTATCCATGGTTGCACTGCGATTTTTTAAGCTTTGCCATGCACTACGATAAAAATGTCCACCAGCAACAACCATGACTAACAGTGTGGCGATACCAATCGCTAACCAAATGCTGTGATTAGCTTCGGTGAGCATCATATTATCGCCAATCATTCCCCAAACCATAACAGGAATACCAACGACTAATGCTAATGCGGCTTGCCAACGAAAACGTTTCATATTGGCAACAGCAACTTCTTGTTGGCGTTCTCTACGTTTTACGTCATCTTGAATAATTTCAGCGCCATAACCTGCTTTTTCAATAGCACTAACAAGTGCATCATGATTGATATCACCAGTGACTAAGGCACTACGTTCAGCAAGGTTAACGCGAACATTTTCAACCCCTTCAACGGATTGCAGCGCTTTATGCACTTTACTCACGCAGCTAGCACAAGTCATACCATCAATTAAAAGCTGAACGCTATTGTCATCATCGGCATCAATATGGGCATCGTCATTAGGAATATCAGCTTGTTCAACTGGAATATCACAAACAGCCGCTGACGATGCTTCCAGTTGAGCATGTGTTTGCGTCAGCGGCTCAGTTTTTGGGTAATCAGTACTCGCTAATTCGGCTTCAAAGCCTGCATCTTTAATGACTGTGATTAAATGTTCTGCTGAAACTGAGCCAGTAACTTTAGCGTGAGTTAATTCGACTTCTGCACTTTCTACACCGTCAGTTCCTTCAAGGGCTTTTTTTACAGCACCAATACAATGACCACAATTTAAACCAGAAAGGGTTAAATTAATGGCGTTATCGGTATCCGCTAAGCGGGCTTGAAAACCTTCAGCTTCAATGGCAGAAATTAGGGTGTCTGCGTTTACATCACCAAAGATATTAGCAGACTCTCTAGTGACATTAACGTCAACAACACCTTCAATGGATAACAGTGCTTTTTCGGTTTTACCAACACATTTCATGCAATTAAGACCACTTAGGCTTAATTTAACATCAGGTTGTGTTGCAACCGTTGCTTCATATCCAGCATCTTCAATTGTTTTGATTAAGCTTTCAGCAGTTGCATCACTATCAATTTTAGCGTATTGAATAGTCACTACGGACTGTTCTATGTCATTGCGGGCATCAAGTGATTTTTTTACACTGTTTATACAGTGGGAACATGAAAGCCCTTGTAGCGCGAGAAGCGTATTTTTTGCCATGATTTTTTATCTCCGAAATAAAAAAGCGAATTCCTCTATTATTGCGCAATACTAGGTAACTTGCTTTCTTTAAAGGTTTTTCTTATCTGAGATAAAGGCTAAACCTTTCCGCAAGGGGAAGGTCAAGGGGGAATTTTGAATATTAGTGAAATCGCAAGTAAAACAGGATTAACCACTAAGGCAATCCGGTTCTATGAAGAAAAAGATTTAATCACACCGCCAGGAAGAGGCGAAAATGGCTATCGTTATTATCGACCTCAACATATTGAAGAGTTGACGCTGTTACGACAAGCCAGAGAAGTGGGTTTTAATTTAGAAGAGTGTCGTTCATTATTGATGTTGCTAAGAAATCCTTCACGGCATAGTGCGGATGTAAAAGAAGCAACATTGAAAAAAGTGGCAGAGATTGAGAAAACGATTAACGAATTAAACGCAATTCGTCATCGTCTTCTCTCATTAGCTAGTGAGTGCCCGGGTGATGATGGTGCAGATTGCCCGATAATTAATCACCTTTCTGGCTGTTGCCACTCGCAGAAGTGATTGCGACAACTTGTAACGTAATACCATCAATGGCAACGACTTCAACGTTGTCACCTGCCTGTAGTGGCGTGTCTGAATAAACACGCCAGCTACCATCCGCGAGTTTCACACGACTAAAACCACTTTCTGTATCTGACAATAAAACCGCTTTAATACCAATAAGCTGATGGCTTTTCTGGTTCAAGTTCTCAGCTTCTTTTGACAGTTTTCTTTGCTTAAGCCAGATCCGCCAAAGGATCGCGCTAATAACAGTAAGCAAGGCAAATAGAATACCTTGAATAGGCCAACCAATAGGCAATATCCATGCAAACAAAGAGACGCATAGCGCTGCAATACCTGACCACAATAGGTATCCCGCTGTTCCTAGCATTTCTGCAATTAACAGCAAGCCACCAAGACCAAGCCAAAAAAGCGCAGGTTGAGCACTAATCAGTTCAATCATCATTAATTGCTCTTGTTACCAGAATCGGTCTTTTTCGTATTACTAATTAACTCAGAAATACCACCAATTGCACCCATAAAATTACTTGCTTCTAATGGCATCATAATGACTTTGCTGTTTTGAGCGGAGCCAATTTGTGATAGTGCATCAGTATATTTTTGAGCAATAAAGTAGTTAATTGCCTGCATATCCCCTTTAGCGATAGCTTCAGAAACCATTTGTGTCGCTTTTGCTTCCGCTTCTGCCGCACGTTCGCGGGCTTCAGCTTGTAAGAATGCTGATTGACGCTCACCTTCTGCTTTAAGGATTTGACCTTGCTTTTCACCTTCGGCTTTTAAGATTGCAGCCTGACGAATACCTTCAGCTTCTAAAATATCGGCACGTTTAGTCCGTTCAGCCTTCATTTGTGCGTTCATCGCAGAAATCAGTTCTTTAGGTGGGCGAACATCACGGATTTCAATACGGGTAATTTTGATACCCCAAGGGTTTGTTGCATCATCTACAATCAGTAACAGACGGTTATTGATTTGGTCACGCTGAGATAAAACCTCATCAAGTTCCATTGAGCCTAATACAGTACGAATATTGGTGAGTGTTAAGTTAATAATTGCCAGTTCAAGGTTATTAACTTCATAAGCGGCTTTTACAGGATCAATAACTTGGATAAAACAGACTGCATCAATACTCACGTTCGCATTATCACGAGAAATAACTTCTTGAGATGGAATATCCAGCACTTGTTCCATCATGTTAATACGACGACCAATGCGGTCAACAAACGGGATCAAAATTTGAAGACCTGGCGAAAGTGTGCGTGTATAACGACCAAAACGTTCGACAGTCCACTGATAACCCTGTGGCACGGTTTTAACACCACTTAAAACAACAATAACAGCAAATAAAATGATAATACCAATGACTATTTCCATATACCTGTCCTAAACTCGTTTTAGTGAGTAAAAATTAATAAAGTAAAGAGTACATCATACGGCGATATTTAGACGCCAAACTGTCATTAGCCCCTAAAGCAGACAAAATATCCATCAGTGTTTTCTTAACTTGCCCATCACCTGCGTTGAGGTCTGTTTTCAAGAAACAATAGAGCAACTCTAATGCTTCTTCATTGCGAGCCACTTCATGTAATTTTAGCGCAAGTTGAGTAGCAAGCGCGGTATTTTCAGGTTGTTGATTAAAATCGTTTTGTAACTGTTGAATTTCAGGTGTGTCAGCAGCTTGCTTTTGCAGTTCAATTTGCGATAACAAGCTTTGATAGTAGCTATCTTGGTCTTGTAGTGGAATGGTTGCTAATAGTTCTTGTGCTTCTTCATTTTTATTTAATGAGATTAAAGCACCCGACAACGCTAGTGTAATTTCACTATTCTTAGGAGCAAGTTGATGTGCTTCTTTTAACAATGGTAGTGCTTCTTCAGTTTTGCCTTCCGCTAATAATCCAGCCGCTTGCGCTGCTTTTAACTCTTCCGGTTTTGGTAAAACCTTGGCAAGAATATTGCGAATAACATCTTCAGGTTGAGGACCTTCAAATCCATCAACAGGGCGACCTTCTTGTAAAATATAGGTAGTAGGGATTGCGCGTAAGCCAAATTGAGAGGCAATCATCTGTTCTACATCGCAATCGAGTTTGGCTAAAATAAATTGATCTGCATATTCAGCAGCAAGTTTATCTAGTGTTGCACCAAGCTCTGCACAATGTGGGCTGCGTTCTGAATAGAAATAGATCATGACGGGCTTTGTCATGGATTGCTCTATAATTTGCTGAATATTTGATTCATTTACATCAACAATATGTGCAGTTGCTAACATTAACTTGTCCCTTTTTGAGAGTTTTGAAAATAAACACTATTTTTAAGCTATTTAATTAATAAGTAAGGATGAAAAGCATAAAAATCAAGCCTTGCCACTTTGACGACTTAAAATAGCATCCATTAATACATCGGGTAAAAGTCGTTTTAATATTCTGACGGCGTAAGTTAACAGGGTTACGGGATAACGTAACTTAGGTTTTGGGCTCTCTAAAGCATGAATAAGTTTTTTCACTACGTCATCAGGTGTTAGTGTGAAACGACTTGCAATCCCCGGATTTTTTACGGGTTTATCTTTTTCTGCTTGAGCTACGTTTTCAGTAAAACAGGAGTGTATTGGACCTGGTTCAATTAAACAGACTTTTACACCGGAGTGTGCAACTTCCATTCTTAATGCATCAGACCACGCTTCTACCGCGTATTTACTTGCCGCATAAGCACCACGCCCCGGAGTCGAAATAATTCCCATTACTGAGCTGGTTTGGATAATACGCCCTTCACCATGAGGCAACATGGCTGGAAGTAATAACATGGTAAGTTGGTGCATACCAAAAAAGTTGGTAGAAAATTGTTTTTCCATCTGTTGGCGGCTAATGGCATCTAATGGACCATAAACCCCAAAACCGCCGTTATTAAATAAGCCATATAAACGACCATTTGTTAGACGAATAACGTCTAATGCCGCTTTTTCGACACTTTCGGCATCATCAAGATCAAGGTAAATAGGCTCTAATCCCAGTGTTTCCATACGTTCAAGGTCTTCACCTTTACGGCAAGCGGCAAGCACACGAAAACCTCTTTCTTTTAAGGTTTTAGCGGCACAAAGGCCAATTCCACTGGAACTTCCTGTTATCAATACCGTTTTTTGCATAATTTTACAATTAATCTCGTTTAATCTAGGTTAACTACTGTCAGAATAGTCTAGTGTGTTAAGTAAGGGGATAATGTTTTATCCATCCACTCAGCAATAAAAGGTTGAGCCGCTTCATTAGGATGAATGCTATCACTTTGCATCCACTCTGGTTTATCCGCGATTTGCATCATATAAAATGGGATCAATGGCAGTGCGTTATCATCTGCTAATGCGGGATAAATCGTTGAAAATGATTGTGTATAACGTTTACCGTAATTAGGTGAAATTATTATTTGCATAAACAGCGGTGTTGCACCGGCATTTTTCACTTGTGTGATAATGTTTTGTAGTGCTTCTTTGGTTTGAGCAACAGGATATCCCTGTAAGCCATCATTTGCACCTAATTCAATCAGTACCCAACGAGGTTGATGTTGTTTTAATAAGTCAGGGAGTCGATTTTGCCCTTGAAATGCCGTTTCACCACTAATACTGGCATTAACTACATTTATATTTGGGTGGGTCTTTTGCCATTTATCAGCAAGACGCTGTGCCCATGCATTTTCAACAGGAAGGCGATACCCGGCACTTAAGCTGTCACCAAAGATTAAAAATGTATCAGCAGCAATTGCCTTAAAGCTAAACATCATCATAACGATAAGGAAAAATGTATGTCGAAGGAAAAGGTTCTTGAAGTTCATCAGTTAACCAAACAAGTAGGACAAGGTGATAGTCAGATCTCTATATTGCAGGGTGTTGAGCTTGTTGTCGAGTCTGCACAAACAATTGCGTTAATTGGTGAATCAGGTTCTGGAAAATCGACTTTATTAGGCATCATTGCAGGGTTAGATGATGGTAGTGCAGGCTCAGTAAAACTGATGGGACAAGACTTAACCACCATGAATGAAGAGCAACGCGCTATGTTACGTGCTCAGCATGTGGGGTTTGTTTTTCAGTCCTTTATGTTAATTCCAACGCTTAATGCATTAGAAAACGTGCAATTGCCCGCATTATTAAAAGGTGGCTCAGAAAAACAGAGCCACACACGAGCCGTCGATTTGCTAAAGCAATTGGGGCTTGCTGACCGTTTGTATCATATGCCAGCACAACTTTCTGGTGGTGAACAACAGCGTGTTGCACTCGCCAGAGCCTTTTGTACTCAACCAGCAATCCTCTTTGCTGATGAGCCGACAGGAAATCTTGACCGTAAAACGGGCGATAAAATTGCTGATTTATTGTTTTCGCTTAATCGTGATTATGCAACGACTCTAATTTTAGTTACTCATGATAATGAGCTAGCTGCGCGATGTCAGCGTCGATTACGCTTGGTTGATGGTCAACTTAAGGAGGAGTCATGATTTGGCGTTGGTTCTGGCGTGAATGGCGCTCTCCTGCTTTATTGATTGTTTGGTTATCGCTAGCCTTAGCGGTGGCTTGTGTTTTGGCATTGGGTCGTATTGGTGATCGCATTGATAAAAGTATTTATACCCAAAGTCGTGATTTAATTGCGGGTGATCTCGTTTTACGAACCTCTTATCCCGTTGATGAAAGTTGGTTAGATGACGCTAACAAGATGGGATTAATCATTAGTCGTCAAATGCAATTTACCACCATGTCTTACGCACCTGAAGGTGATACACCGCAGCTTGCGTTAGTTAAAGCCGCTGATAATTTATATCCGCTGTATGGTGAATTAGAAACTCAACCAGTAGGTTTAAAACCCGAAAAAGGTAACGTGCTGGTAGATGCACGATTATTAGCACTATTAGATATTACTGTTGGCAGCAAAATTGATGTTGGTGATACCACATTCACAATAAGTGGTGTTTTAATTCAAGAGCCAGATAGCGGATTTAACCCATTTCAAATCGCGCCTCGAATTTTAATTAGTCTTGATGATGTGGAAGCAACAGGGGCGATTCAACCGGGAAGTCGATTAACTTATCGCTATATGTTTGCTGGTAATGAATCTATAATTGATGCATATCAGCAACGATTTGATCCATTATTAAAGCCGGATCAACGCTGGAATAGTTTAAAACAAGATAGCGGTGCGCTCTCTCAATCAATGGAACGAGCAAAAAATTTCTTATTGTTATCAGCTCTGTTAACGCTGTTATTGGCAATCTCTGCGGTGGCTGTTTCTATGACGCACTATTGTCGCAGCCGTCATACCTTAATTGCGGTATTAAAAACATTAGGTGCAGATAAACGCGCATTGCGTAAATGGATTGTTGGGCAATGGGGCGTTATTATTTTTGCAGCAATAATTGTTGGTTCATTGGTTGGTTTGGCATTTGAAGCTATTTTGCTACAGATCCTAGCTCCGGTTTTACCAAAAACATTACCTGAAGCGAGTCTATTACCTTGGCTGTGGTCGGTGGGTTCGCTACTGTTAATCGCGTTATTAACGGGTTTAAGACCTTATCACCAATTGATGTCTACCCAACCTTCACGCGTATTACGTAATGATGTGACGGCACCTGTTTGGCGGCTTCGATACTATTTACCAATAGTGGCATTAATCGTTGTTGGCGCTTTAACGTTATTTGCTGGCACGGGTGTGTTGCTCTGGTCAATTCTATTAGGTGTTGTGGTTATTGCCTTTTTATTAGGTGTGATTGGTTGGTTAGGGCTGTGGATCTTAAAACAGTTTAAGTTTCGCCAACTTAGTGCGCGTTTAGCGGTAACTCGGTTATTACGTCAACCATTTCAAACCATGACACAACTTGCCGCATTTGCATTATCGTTTATGTTATTGACTTTATTAGTACTTATTCAGGGCGATCTATTAGAAAAATGGCAAAAACAGTTACCAGAAGATAGTCCAAATTACTTTTTAATTAATATGTCACAGCCTCAGGTACAAGAAATTAATACCTTAATGGCACAATATAAAGTTACACCAACGGATGCTTATCCTGTGGTATTAGCCAGACTGACACAAATTAATGGTAATAATGCGAAAGAGTGGGCTGATGCACGAGATAACGGCAACAATACAGTTCGCAGAGAACTAAATTTAACGTGGCATAGTGAATTACCTAAAGATAATCTGATTATTGAAGGAACATGGCCACCTGTTGGCAATGGTGTTTCACTTGATCAAGGCGTTGCCGAAAAATTAGAAATTAAGTTGGGTGATGAATTAACCTTTGTGGGTGATACCCGTGAGTTTAAATCAGTTGTAACAAGTATTCGCCATGTCGATTGGGAAAATCTTCGCCCTAACTTTTTCTTTATTTTCTCAGAAGCGGGATTAAGTAATCAACCTGAAAAATGGATGAGCAGTTTCCATTATCAAGGTGATGGTTCACTGATCACCGCGTTGAATCGACAATTCCCAACCGTGAGCGTGTTAGATACGGGGGCGTTAATTCAGCAAGTTCAGCAGATCTTACAGCAAGTGAGCCGTGCATTAGAGATTATGGTGGGGTTGGTGATTATCTGTGGTGGATTACTGCTGATCGCTCAAATTCAAGTGGGTATGACACAACGTCGTATTGAGCTGGTGGTTTATCGAACATTAGGTGCGAGTAAATCGTTATTGCGTCGTACCTTATGGGCTGAGTTTGCGTTATTAGGCTTAATGGCAGGTCTTGCCGCCGCTATTGGTGCCGAAGTCGCATTAAGCTTATTGCAAAAATCAGTGTTTAATTTCCCTTGGCAACCGCAATGGTTAATGTGGATCTCGGTGCCTTTATTAGCGGCATTTTTGCTTTCAGTTTGTGGCTCTGTTTTAGGGGTTAGATTGCTGCAAGATAAAGGGCAATATCGACGCATTCAAGGGGAATAAGCGTTAAAGAGTGTCATCAAATAAAAATGCTGATATTTAACGATATCAGCATTTTTTTGGTTTAAATAAAATATAAATTAATGCGTTTTTAAAACATAAGCATAAATACGTTTGCTACCATCTTCTTCATTATGCGTATAAACACCTTGAAGCTCTGTTGAAAAGCCCGGAAGTTGATTAATGGTGACTTCAAGCGCTTGAAAATAGCGTAATACTGCACCATCCCAAATTTCGCCAGGCACTGCACACAAAACACCCGGAGGATAAGGAAGTGCCCCTTCTGCCGCAATTCTGCCTTTTAATTCACTTAATGGTAAAAGCTCAATATTTCCACGTACAAACTCGATATTCGCTTGTTGTGGACTCAGTGCTCGCTTAGGGAAATGTGCTTTTCTAAACATCTGTTTTTGTAACAGCTTTATATTATAAGTGACACAAAGATCATGCATTTCCTGACAAAGCTGACGCAAGGTATAACCTTGATAACGTGATTGATAACGACGATAAACAGAAGGTAATACTAATTCTAACGGCGCATCTTCAATTAACAGTTGCTCAAATCGAACCAGCAATGAAATGAGTCGATCAAACTTTTCACTATGCTCAGCGGGTGTTAATAAAAATAGAATAGAGTTTAAATCACTTTTTTCAGGAATAACGCCATGTTCACGTAAATAGTTAGCCAATATGGTTGCTGGCACGCCAAAAGCATCATATTCACCAGTATGAGGATCAATTCCCGGAGTAGTGAGCATTAATTTGCACGGATCAACAAAATATTGGTTATTGGCATAACCTTCAAAAGCGTGCCAATTATCGTTAGGAATAAAATTAAAGAATCGTTGATCGTGAGCAATTTCATCGGTGTCATGCTCTTGCCAAGCAATACCATCAACAACTTCAGGAATAAACGGTTTAATAAACTGACACTGTTTAAGTAATGATTTGCGTGCTTCTATTCCCTGTTTTACACAATCCATCCACATGGCTTCACCACTTTTACCTGAATGCATTTTGGCATTGATATCTAATGCAGCAAACAGAGGATAAAAAGGGCTGGTGGATGCATGCATCATAAAAGCATTATTCATCCGTTTATGATTGATATAACGTGGCTGCCCTTTAATATGAGCATCTTTTTTGTGAATTTGAGATGTTTGTGAAAAGCCAGCTAACTGTTTATGCACTGATTGTGTGACTAATATTCCGGGATCATTTTCATTAAGAATCAGTAACAGTGGAGAGCACTGTTTCATCATCGGAATAAACTGCTCATAGCCTACCCATGCTGAATCAAAGAGAATATAGTCACAAAGATGTCCTATTTTATCAACAACTTGCCGTGCATTATAAATAGTGCCATCGTAAGTGCCTAACTGGATAACCGCTAAACGGAAAGGGCGTTTATCATATTGGCGTTCAGGCGTAATTTCAGCGATTTGTTGACGTAAATAATCTTCTTCAAAACAGTGTGCATCAATACCACCAATAAAACCAAAGGGATTACGGGCTGTTTCTAAATAGATAGGTGTTGCTCCTGCTTGAATTAATGCACCATGGTGATTTGATTTATGGTTATTTCTATCAAACAACACTAAATCATTTGGTGCTAATAGGGCATTTAAGGCGACTTTATTTGAAGAGGAAGTGCCATTTAGAACGAAATAGGTTTTATCGGCATTAAATACCTGAGCAGCAAAAGCCTGAGCATCATAAGGCGCGCCTTCATGAATAAGCAGATCCCCCATTTCAACATCAGCATTGCAGAGGTCAGAACGAAATAAGTTCTCACCAAAGTATTGATAAAACTGCTCTCCAGCAGGATGACGACGAAAAAATTCGCCACCTTGATGACCAGGACAATCAAAGGCGACATTTTTTTGTGCGACATAATTAATTAAACGTGAAAAGAAAGGCGTGGAAAGATCCTCTTCATATTGAAGTGCGGCTCTCTCAATTGATACGCTATTTTTTTCATTGGCACTGTTATCCATAATAACAATACCTTCAACTTGGCTAAGCAAGTCAGCAGAAAGCGTATCGCTAAGACCAACTGCAATAAATACTGGTAATTGAAATCCTGTTTGTTGAATACGCGTTAACTCACCAGCATTAACAGCGGCTAACGACAATATCGCTACGGATATTTGCGTTAAATTAGCTTCTGTAATCTCAATAACAGGGCGTTCAGTCGTAAAATAGTGTGAAACCGTTGGGCTGCAAGCCAATTTCATTTTTTTCATTACATTTTGGTTAAATTATGGGTAAACAGATATGCCGCCAATATACTTGGTTGTTTATATGAATGGAATGTATTAAAAGCAAATTGACACTTATTTTATGCATTAATTTTGCATAAAAAGCCACTCTTCTGGTGAGTTAGATAGGTAAAATAGAGATTGGTTGAGAGGTTTATATTATATAATAAACCTCTTAATCTACTATTGTGATGTTATTGCAGAGGACGATTTTTCAATATAAACAGTTTGAGATGGAAACGCGAAATCAGCGCCATGTTTATGCACAATATCTATCATCTTTAAATAGACTTCTTGTTGGGCTGCTAACCACTCTCCCCATACTGTGGTTTTAGTAAAGCAATACACCATAATATTAAGAGAAGAGTCTGCAAACTGATTAAAATAGACCAAAATAGTTTGTTGAGTATCTATTTTCTCATTTTGCATCAGCATCGTGCGGATATCTTCGACGATCGCCCCGATTTTATCTGAGTCTTCATAACGCAAGCCAATTTCTGTTTCGATACGTCTATTGGTCATTCTACCTGGGTTTTCAACACTAATAGATGAAAATACAGAGTTAGGAATATATAAAGGACGATGGTCAAACGTAATAATCTTAGTAATACGCCAACCAATTTCTACTACAGTTCCTTCAATATTACGATCAGGAGAACGCACCCAATCGCCAATATTAAAAGGGCGATCAAAATAGAGCATCACACCTGAAAAGAGGTTGCTCATTACATCTTTACTTGCCATACCAATGGCAATGCCGCCTAAACCACCAAAGGTCATTAATCCTGACAAGCTCATACCGAAATGCTCGCCAAATAATAAAATGATAATAACGAATAGGGTGATTTTAAATACTCGGGAAATAATACGTGCTGATGTAGGATCACTCCCTTTCTTAATCTGTTTTTGTTCCAACCGATTAATCAGTAAGAAAAATTTTCGCATCAAGATTAGGGCAATTGCCGCAGAGGTAAAGAAATTTACCAATTTGAAAGAGATAAAGTGGAGATTGAAATCCACTATCGCCATTTCAACATATTCCCCTAAGATAATCACAAGACTACACAGCAAGATAGCTTGGCTAATATGAATAATAATATTTCTGCGACGCTTTTTCTTTTTACTTTGAAAAAGAGAAACAACCAAAAATCCAATAAAGCAGGCTAAAACAACACCGATACCAATGGAGTATTTCATTATTAGTTCTTCATTCATCAGCCTAATGTCTCCTTATAAAATTGCTTTTATATGATGCTACGTTAGTTATTAAGCTACCTTGCTGATTTAATAAAATAACGGCTTATTGCTGTTTTTTACTGGCATGCTGATACGTTGGATAAGCGGGGGGACGCATAAATAACGTTACTGCTAAAATCAGTAAAACAGGTACAGCTAAAATTAAGAATGCCGGCGTAAAACTGCCTGATATATCTTTAATCGCGCCAGCAAAAAACGGTGCTAAACAGGCGAGTGTCGAAATTAAATTCATCACTGAGAACAGCTCAAGATAGGGGGCGCGACCAAAGTAGTTAGCAAGTAATATGCTTGATGCCAAAAAGGTCATGCCATAACCAATACCGACACAGATAGTAAATAGAATTAAGTAGAACCATGAGTTTGCCATACTCAATGCCAATAAGCCGACAATGATAATACTCAGGCTTGCAATTAGCAGTTTTTTCGGTTCTAACCACTCACCAATGGCACCACCTGCTAAACGTGAAAATGCATTGATAAATGCCATGGTACTTAACAGTGTGGCGGCAATAGTTTCACTAAAACCATTTTCAATAATATGAGCGACAGCAAAGCTATTTACTGTAATACCACACCAAAGAAATGCGGTGTAAGTCGCGGCAATAACGTAAAACTGCCAGGTTTTTAAAGCGTGGCGAGCCGTCCAAATCTCTTTAGTTTGATAAATGCGCTTAGTGCTTTGTAGTTGGCTAATCTGTTTTGCATGTTGTTGTTCGTTTTTACCTTCACGCAAAAATAGAATAGTTATTAAGGTAATAATTGTGAGAGTGATTGCTGAAATAAGCCAATGCATACGCCATGTGTGCCATAAATGCGTTGCTAAAAAGTAGATCCAAGGACCAGCAACACCGCCTAAACCGCCAATAGTAAAATAGACACCAAAAGCAAAAGACTGCTTTTCAAAGAGCCGAGAGATTACATAAGTACCGGGAACGGTTGCCAGTAAAGTAAAACCGATACCCAATAGTGCGGTACCCAGAAAATAGCGAGCAATGGTGTAGGTTTCATATAAAAAATAGAAACCACTAACAAAAATCATTAAGCCGATTAAGAGTGTGAGGCGAACACTAAGCTTACGGATTAATAGGGTAGGTAAAAAGCTGGCAAGTCCACAGGTCAATCCCAATAAAGTAAAACCGAGACCGGCTTGTGTCCAGTTCCATTCCAGTTCATTTATCATACTAGGAAGAACAACACCTAATGAGGTAAAAGTGGTTGCTGTGGCTAAAAAATACACTAAACCTAGTAATATCAACATACTCCATTGATATACAGGGCCAAAAATCTGTTGTGTGACTTGCATCCTGACTCCATCAAACGGGTGCAGTAACCTGAATAATCAGGAGAAAATAGCGAATAACAGACCTTTATTTTAAAGGCCTGTTAGTTAAGGGCTATTATTCTCTAACTTTATGAGTCGGACTGCTAGCTTAATTTTTCTAAAGCCCATTTGATAGGGTACTGATAAGCTTCATCAAGCATTGTGCTTAATGAGATTAATGTGTTTTGAAGAGATTGGTTATCGTTATGTGAGAGATTTAAATGTCCCACTTTGCGCGCGGGGCGCACTTCTTTCTCATACCAATGAAGATGTACTAATGGTAAAGAGAGCCACTGAGGATGCACATCCGTACCAATAAGATTAACCATTACTGAGGTTTGGCATACTTCAGGTGTTGGCATTGGTAAGTTTAAAATAGCACGTAAATGTAATTCAAACTGGCTAATTGATGCACCATTTTGAGTCCAATGACCACTGTTGTGTACGCGAGGTGCTAATTCATTGATAAGCAGTTTATCGCCAACAATAAAGCACTCCATCGCCATAACACCAACATAATTAAGCTTGTTGAGAATAGCACCAAGCATTTGCTGAGCGGATTGTTGTAATGTTGGTGACGGAGTAGGAAATGCAACACTGAGTCTTAAAATACCGTCTTGATGAAGGTTATGTGTTAGAGGATAAAAAACGCAGTTACCGTTGCTATCTCTTGCACCAACTAATGAAACTTCACCAGAAAATGGAATGCCTTGTTCAACAATACATTCGCCATAAATCTCTGCCGGAAGTTGATGTTCTTCACCGGGATGAATACGCCATTGACCTCTACCGTCGTAGCCACCGACACGACGTTTCACAATAATAAAATCACCTAATTGAGCAAATATGTCATGCCATTGGTCTGGTGAAGTTAAAGGTTGCCAAGGCGCAGTGGCTAAACCAAGTTCATCAAGTAGCTGTTTTTGTGGTAAGCGATCGGCAAGTAGAGGGAAAATATCGCGGTTAACAAAGTTGGAATGACGTTCTAGTTCTTTGGTTAATGCCGTTTGCGGCCAGCGTTCTATCTCTGCAGTGATAACACTTTGCTGATAAGGCACGGCTTCTGGTTCTGCATCAAGACCAATAGGATAAACGGCAATACCTAGGGGTTCTCCTGCTTGACGTAACATTCTACCTAGTTGACCATTTCCAAGGACACAAACGGGTTTCATAATGCCTCTCTTGGATCAGGATTATTGAGTACATCGTCAGTTTGCACTGTGCGCCATGCTGTTAATGAGGCAAAAATAGCCGGGTTATGTAATGCCAAAATTTGTGCTGCTAATAACGCCGCATTGGCTGCGCCCGCTTTTCCGATAGCTAACGTACCAACAGGAATACCTTTTGGCATTTGTACAATAGAGTAGAGGCTATCAACGCCACTTAATGCAGCACTTTGAACCGGCACACCTAAAACAGGCACTAATGTTTTTGCTGCTAGCATTCCCGGTAAATGAGCGGCACCGCCCGCACCAGCAATAATCACATCAAAGCCGTTTGCTTTTGCCGTTTCAGCAAAGCTAAATAGCTTATCAGGAGTACGATGTGCAGAGACAATTTCAACATGATAAGGGAGTTGCAGAGCATCTAATACATCAGCGGCGTGAGACATTGTTGCCCAGTCACTTTTAGAACCCATAACAATGGCAATTTGTGGCGAAGGAGTATTTAGACCAACTTGAGAAGACATTACTTAACTGCTCCTGTAAGCATAAACAGAGATAGCCTGATAAACAGAGAGTGATAGTATCACGCTAATACGTCAAGGAAAACGTTTGCGTAAAGAAAAAGATAGCTTTTTATCGTGAAAATTACCGTTGTAATTTAAAAAGGAAATGATATCAGTTCGATATTTTCAGCTGTCACTTTAAACATTGAGCCTTCGGTGTGCCATGCACCTAATACACCGCGATAATGTATTTTTCTATCAACTTCGACAGTATGAATAGCGGGGCGATGGGTATGACCGTGGATCATCCATTGAGCATCAAAATGATTAAAAGTATCAATAACGGCTTGCGGATTAACATCCATAATCGCTTCAGATTTATAGCGATTAGCGTGTTGACTGCGTGATCGCATTTTATCTGCAATACGAAGCCGAATAAAAAGAGGTAGGAGTAAAAATAGGCGTTGAATAAGCTTATTATGGACTTTTTTGCGATAACGTTGATAAGCTTCATCGTCAGTACAAAGGGTATCACCATGTAAAATTAAGATACGATGCTGATAAATCTCAAGCACTTTCTCTTGTGGTAATATTGTTATACCGCTCTCTTTAGCAAAGCGTGAGCCAATGAGGAAATCACGATTACCATGAATAAAGTAGCAGGGAACACCCGCTTGTTTTAACTTCATCAATGCCTGAGTAATCTGTTGATGTAATGGATTCGGATCATCATCGCCTATCCAAAAATCAAAAAAATCACCCAAAATATACAGTGCATCAGCATAAATTGCTTGCTGTTGTAAAAAGCGAAGAAAACCGGCAGTAATTGCCGGTTCATGTTCACTTAAATGTAGGTCTGCGATAAACAGCGTAGACATAAAAAGTGACTGCTTATTCGCTAACAGTAACGCTGTTAATTACGATATCTTCACGAGGAACATCTTGGTGTGAACCGCTGCGACCTGTAGATACTGCTTTGATTTTATCAACCACATCCATACCTTCAACAACTTCTGCGAATACACAGTATCCCCAGCCATTTGCGTTTTCAGCACGGAAGTTTAAGAAATCGTTATCTGCGACGTTGATAAAAAATTGTGCAGTTGCAGAGTGTGGATCGTTAGTACGAGCCATTGCCAATGTACCGCGGTTATTTGCTAGGCCATTGTTTGCTTCGTTTTTAACGGGTGCTTTGGTCGCTTTTTGGTTCATACCAGGTTCAAAACCACCACCTTGGATCATAAATCCATTGATAACGCGGTGGAAAATAGTGTTATCGTAGAATCCTTCTTTACAGTAGTCTAAAAAATTCTCTACGGTTGCAGGTGCTTTATCTGCAAATGTATTAATCACGATATCGCCGTAATTGGTATGAAAAGTAACCATATTTAGATCCTAATATTATTTTAGCTTTACCCAGATTTGGGCAGAAACAAATGTCCTTTTTTTTATACCACAGTTACCTTATTTAGTCAGTATTCATCTTTTTTTCGTAGGTATTTTTCGGTTAAATCAGTTCATAAAATAAGAAAAAAACACTTTTAGCCAATTTTTTGGCTAATAAAGCGAAATTAGATTGTTCGCTGTCAACGATTGGGCAGTGAAAATAAGTGCAGAGCAGAGTAATATAACAGTTTGTTAGTCTGAATTACTTTTGTAATTGAGGTTTAAAACCCTTATAAAGGTAATGCTATATTTGTATTTTATCGTCGTAATTACTACTTTTTATTATTACATACGTAATATGCGTAATAGACATGTAATAAACACGTACAGTTGAAAACGGGAACGTCCTCTGATGCTAAAGATTTTTAATACTCTCACTCGCCAAAAAGAAGAATTTAAACCTATCCATGCAGGGAAAATAGGTATGTACGTGTGTGGCATCACTATTTATGACTTATGTCACATTGGTCATGGACGTACATTTGTGGCGTTTGATGCCATCACCCGTTATCTGCGCTTTTTAGGATACGATGTTAATTATGTCCGTAACGTTACGGATGTTGATGACAAAATCATTAAACGTGCCATTGAAAACAGTGAAACCTGTGATCAACTCACAACGCGTATGTTAGCTGAAATGCACAAAGATTTTGATGCGCTGAATATTGCACGCCCAGATTCTGAGCCACGTGCAACGCATCATATTGCTGAAATTATTGCGTTAACTGAAAAACTTATTGAACGTAATCATGCCTATGTTGCTGATAATGGCGATGTAATGTTTGCTATCGATACCGATGTTGATTATGGCTTACTTTCTCGTCAAGATCTGGAGCAGTTGCAAGCGGGGGCTCGGGTAGAAGTTGCCAATGCAAAGCGTAATCCAATGGATTTCGTATTATGGAAAATGTCTAAACCAGGAGAACCAAGTTGGGAATCTCCGTGGGGTGCAGGACGTCCGGGGTGGCATATTGAGTGTTCAGCAATGAATGGTAAAGAGTTAGGTCATCATTTTGATATTCATGGCGGTGGTTCTGATTTAATGTTCCCACACCATGAGAACGAAATAGCGCAATCAACCTGTGCTCATGATGGTCCTTATGTTAATTACTGGATGCACTCAGGCATGGTGATGGTAGACAAAGAAAAAATGTCTAAATCACTCAATAACTTTTTTACTATTCGTGATGTATTAGCCTATTACGATGCTGAAACTGTTCGTTATTTCTTGTTATCTGGTCATTATCGTAGTCAGCTTAATTACACGGAAGAGAACTTAAAGCAAGCACGTACAGCATTAGAGCGTTTATATACCGCATTACGTGGTACCGATAGCAATGCACAACCTGCTGGTGGTGAAGCATTTGAAGCTCAATTTATTGCTGCTATGAATGACGATTTCAATACACCAGAAGCTTACTCTGTACTGTTTGATACCGCTCGTGAGCTTAATCGCTTAAAAGCGGTAGATATGAATGCTGCCAATGGATTAGCTGCTGTATTACGTAAACTTGCGAAAGTGCTTGGTTTATTAGAACAAGAACCTGAGCACTTCCTGCAAAGTGGTGCTAAAGCAGAAAGCGCTGATGAAGTGGAAAAAATTGAAGCGTTAATTCAGCAACGTAATGATGCACGTAAAAATAAAGAGTGGGCAGCAGCAGATGTTGCACGGGATGCATTAACAGCGATGGGAATTGTATTAGAAGATGGTCCACAAGGAACAACGTGGCGTCGTAATAACTAATATTATTCTTAAACGCTAAGTTAGCGTTGATAGCAATAGACTAAATAAAAATATCGGATATAAATTATCCGATATTTTTTGTCCATTATTTAACTCAATGACTAATAATACTGGTTTCTTTTTCATTATCTTTTTGTTTATCCTGAAAATAATTAATTACTTTTTCAGAGAAAAAAAGCCGATGAGTTAATATTACAATAATGGAAAAAATAACAAAGCTTACCTCAGACATATTACTTAGTGACATCGAAAAGCTGAGTATAAAAAAGAGATAAATAGATAGGCAGACCCATGATATCTTTAAAAAAGAGTAGGCATTTCTACTATTTTTGGCGAGTTTTATCCATGCTATCACTTGCATTATCATTATAATAATTAGACAGAGCATAATGAATAAACCCAGTAGTATCACATTACCGCCACCCATCGCCATTGCTAATAAATAGATAGGTGCACCTGCGACTAATACCACTAAACTTATACCTAAACATAATACTGAAATAACTTGGATCCATAAAAGTACTATGGGCCTTTCCATATTTTCTCCTAAAAACAAAACAAGTTTTTATCAGCGTTAGAATATCATTGTTAAATTCTTTTAAAGTGAAGCTTATCTAATAAATAGAAAAAACAAAGATTTGATTAATAACAAACATTAATTAATCAATATAAGAGACTCTATTTTAGCGTTGTTTTGAAATTATATTGGTATATTTAACTAGGAATAGTGGTAGCTCTACTTATATTATTAGATGTACCACTTATTGTTATTATTTATAATTTAAGGGGGGTTAATTCAACTTCCGTCATCATTTTTGCTAATTGCTCTCGGTCACTAATACCAACATTGGTTTGACTAACAGCAAGCGCAGAAACAGCAGTGGCAAGACGTAATGTATGTTCACTCGTTTGACGCATCATTAAGCCATAAATAAGCCCGCCGACCATCGAATCACCAGCACCCACTGTACTAACGACATCACATTTAGGTGGCTTTGCCATCCATGCACCGGACGCATTTACCCACATTGCTCCTTGCTCACCCAATGAGATAACGACATGAGCAATACCTTGTTGGCGCAATGCTTGTGCTGCTTGTACGATATCTGAAAGCTCAGGTAAAGGTTTCCCTGCCCAAATCTCTAACTCATGGTGATTAGGTTTTACTAACCAAGGTGAAGCTTTTAGTCCTGCAACAAAAGCATCTCGGCTACTGTCGAAAATGATACACATACATTCACTGCGTAGTTTTGTCATCCATGCAGTAAAATCGTTTAAATCAATGCTGGGTGGCACACTACCACTCACACAGATCATATCAAATTGACCTGCCCAACTCAGTGAGTCATTAACGAATTTATTCCAATCTTGTTTGGTGATATCAAAACCTGAAAAATTAAAATCTGTCACTTTGCCACTTGGCTCAGTCAGTTTTACATTTATACGTGTACGGCCTTCAACCATTTGAAATCGATTTGCAATGCCAGATTCACTAAACGCTTTTTGAAAACCATCTTGGTTCTCTTTACCCAAAAAACCACCTACGGTGACATCAACGCCTAAGCTTTTTAAAACCTTAGCAACATTGATACCTTTACCCGCAGCATGAAAACCCGCTGTTTTAACGCGGTTAACTTCACCCAGCTCGATAGGCGTACTTAATCCCACTAAATCATAAGCAGGGTTGAGGGTAATCGTTGCGACTCTGCGTCTCATGCTAATTTCTTACCCTAAGCAATAGTGCAGGTGGCATTTTTTTCTCTGTAATAAGAGAAAAAAAATCACCTTGAATAGGTTGGTTAAGCATAAGATCTCCTGTTAGATAAACCATCAAATAATGCATAAATAGCGTAAAATTACACGTTAAATAATACCACTAGGCTGAATCGTTTCAAATAATAAGATACAATTTAGTACAAACTATGTTCTTTTGCCTATCTAAAGTAAGAAAAAATTAGATCTAAATCACGTTTTAGCACTTTAAATCAATAATAAACAAGTGAAAATAGTCATCAAGATATTGTTAATTAAGTTTTAAATTATTTGTAATAGTTCTTATTTAATATATAAAACAATACGTTATGTTTTATATCAACATACTATATTGTTGAAATAATAAATGTATTCGTTTAAAGATGATAGATTATAACCATAAATGATGTTTAAAAAGATGATTTAAATTAGATAATCTCAATTTTAAATTCATAAAAACATTGAAATTCAAATTGTTATCTTGTTTTTTATTTTAAATAAAAAAAACTAGAACAGTAAAACCACTAAAAAAGCAGTATAGAGAGGAAAAAAGCGTTAAAAACAAAAAAAGCGTCACTTAAAAAGTAACGCTTGAGAGAAAACAACCAAATTGCTGATTATTTGCTGACGACGGCTGAAAATTCACCGAATGTGACGGTTTTGCCCGCGACAATCTTACAGCGTTTACGTGTTTCTACTGCGCCATCTACGCTGACATGACCTTCAGCAATAAGATTTTTTGCAGCAGCACCGCTTTCAGTCCAGCCTTGAAGTTTTAATAAATCACATAGCTCGACGTAGTCGTGCCCATCTAATTGAAATTTTTCCATTGATTAATAATTACCTGTTTCAGGATCATGATACTCTTCGCATGCTTGCAAAGTGTTTTGAATAAGCGTTGCTACTGTCATTGGGCCTACGCCACCAGGAACAGGTGAAATCCAGCCTGCGCGCGCTGAAGCTTGTGCAAAATCGACATCACCCGTTACTTTACCATTTTCAAGACGATTAATACCTACATCAATAACAATAGCACCCGGTTTTATCCATTCTCCAGGAATAAAATTAGGTTTACCTACGGCAACAATCAATAAATCGGCGTGTTCAACATGAAAACGCAAATCTTTGGTAAATCGATGGGTCACCGTTGTTGTGCAGCCTGAAAGTAATAATTCTAAGCTCATTGGGCGACCAACAATATTTGATGCACCAACAATAACAGCATTTAAACCATATAAATTGATATTGCAACGTTCTAATAACGTGACTATGCCACGAGGTGTACAAGGGCGTAATTTAGGCGCGCGTTGGCATAAACGACCAATATTATAAGGATGAAAACCATCAACGTCTTTATCAGGGTGGATGCGTTCTAATACTTTAACGTTATCGATACCAGCAGGAAGAGGAAGCTGAACTAAGATGCCATCAATCGTGTCATCGTTATTAAGTTGATCGATAAGGTTTAATAAATCGGCTTCACTGGTGGTATCGGGTAAATCATAAGAACGAGAGACAAAACCGACTTCATCACAAGCACGTCGTTTACTTGCCACATAAATCTGTGATGCAGGGTTATCACCCACTAAAACAACAGCTAAACCAGGAGCACGTTTGCCGGCATCAAGACGCTGTTTTACTTTTTCTGCAACTTCACTTCTAATGGTCTGCGCAATCGATTTCCCATCTATAATTCTTGCTGACATCTGTACATCCAAATTATCTAATTACGGTATGTCCCTATTTTGTCAGATCAAGAGCAATCTGTCAGTCGCTTCCTTACCATATTTTAACCACATAGATTGATTTTGTTGAAAAAGCGTTGACTCTCAGAATGTTGAACGTATAATTCACACCCGTTATCAGTACAAACGATGACGCCTATCTTTTCTAGGCGCCCTTAGCTCAGTTGGATAGAGCAACGGCCTTCTAAGCCGTAGGTCACAGGTTCGAATCCTGTAGGGCGTACCATTATTAAGTATTTCTAAGTTTGCCACTATTTATAAAATCAACCCGCATAAATTTTCATTGTGTCTCAAGAGCAAGTTATATTTATTAAAACCTACAACTATGCAGATGCTTTAGAAGATTGCGCTAATATTGTTCATGGTAATTATTTTAAATATTAACTCAGATAACATTTCTGTTATTCGCTTTTAGGTAACCATTAAAGGCACTTTATTTGTCGATTACTTAATTAGATGTTTTTTAAAAAATAGATGAAGTGTTTTATAATTTAAACCTACAATTATCATACTATTAAATGTTTATTTAAGGCCGCAAATCCTAATGGTATAAATAGGATATTATCCCATTCTAATACAGTTTATATTCGGATACTTATTTTAATTAAATACTCAGATAGCAAAATTGAAAATTCTAAAAAATAAACTACGATTAATTTTTGTATTTTATAAAAAGAAGGAATAAATATGCGGTCTACTATAGAAAAAGATGTATACACACCCTATTTTGCTAGTCAAATCGCGGTGTTAGCTGTTTTTTATGCTCTAATTGTTTTTTGTGCCATTATGTTGGCTAATCAAAGTGGGGATGATGTACAAAGTATCAAAGGCTTTTCTTTAATTATTGTAGCCGTTTTATCTTATTTATTTGTAATAAATAGAGTGGGTATATTAGTTACTATCATATTAAATAGTAAAAGTTTTTCTAAAAAAGATAAAGTGATTCGAACACTAGAGTTATGTTTAATAATCCTGGCAGTATTTATAACTCCATTTTATACATTTGCTAATTAGAAATTTATTTTGTTAAATGTATCGCCAAAGCTTAAGTTTTGGCGATTATTATTTTAAATAATAGGAATTACATAGTTTTTATTATAAACAGAAAACACTGAAAATATATTTTTGCATATGAGTCTTCAAGATATAAGAAGTCGCTCTAAGATTTTCCATTGAAATTAATATTTTTTATTATCAGAATTAAAACCGTCCGTGAATCCAAAAATCACCGTCATGATTCAAATCTTGTATTTTTTTAACACATCCTCTTTTCTCCTCCCTTAAAGAATAATAACAGTGAAATATTTTGATATATAAATTATTTATTAATTTAATCATTAGGTTTTTATACTTATCTGTTGGTGAGAAATATCAATAAACTCAGTTTTTTGACAGTAGAAACTTATTATTTATTTTTTTTATGAAATCTGAAGCCATTAAAAGAGGAGTGTAGTCATTAAAGAAAAATGGTAACGGTAATTTACTATTGGTTTACAAATGGTTCACAAAGGGAATAAAATAACGTTATAGTTAAAATGTTAATTATTCACCGCATGAAAGGAACCTTTTTAAAATGGCAATAACCAGAAGAAAATTTATTATTGGTGGAACAGTTGTTGCTGTTGCTGCTGGCGCCGGTATTTTAACGCCAATGTTAACTCGTGAAGGACGCTTTGTTCCCGGCACACCAAGACATGGTTTTGTTGAAGGAACGGAAGGTGCATTACCAAAACAGTCTGATGTAGTGGTTATTGGTGCTGGTATTTTAGGAATAATGACAGCAATTAATTTGGTTGAGCGTGGTTTATCTGTAACTATCGTCGAAAAAGGTAATATTGCAGGTGAACAATCATCCCGCTTTTATGGTCAAGCGATAAGTTACAAAATGCCTGATGAAACCTTCTTGCTTCATCATCTCGGAAAACATCGCTGGCGTGAAATGAATGCCAAAGTGGGTATTGATACAACTTATCGTACACAAGGTCGTGTTGAAGTTCCTCTTGATGAAGAAGATTTAGTCAACGTAAGAAAATGGATTGATACAAGAAGCAAAAATGTTGGCTCCGATATTCCATTTAAAACAAGAATTATTGAAGGTGCTGAATTAAATCAACGTCTTCGTGGTGCGACCACCGATTGGAAAATTGCGGGTTTTGAAGAAGATTCTGGTAGCTTCGATCCTGAAGTCGCAACGTTTGTGATGGCGGAATACGCTAAAAAAATAGGCGTTAAAATCTACACCCAATGCGCAGCAAGAGGATTAGAAACTCAAGCGGGTGTTATCTCTGATGTGGTAACAGAAAAGGGTGCTATTAAAACCGCTCAAGTTGTTGTTGCTGGCGGTGTATGGTCTAGACTCTTTATGCAAAATTTAAATGTTGATGTTCCAACATTGCCTGCTTATCAGTCGCAACAACTTATTAGCGCTGCTCCTAATGCCCCAGGTGGAAACGTTGCTTTACCGGGGGGGATTTTCTTCCGTGAGCAAGCTGACGGCACCTATGCAACCTCTCCTCGCGTTATTGTTGCTCCTGTGGTGAAAGAGTCCTTTACTTATGGTTATAAATATCTGCCATTATTAGCTCTGCCTGATTTCCCAGTACATATTTCTCTTAACGAACAGTTAATTAATTCATTTATGCAATCGACTCATTGGAAGCTAAATGAAGTATCTCCATTCGAGCAATATAGAAATATGACGGCATTGCCTGATCTTCCTGAATTAAATGCGTCGCTAGAAAAATTAAAAGCTGAATTCCCAGCATTTAAAGAATCGACGTTAATTGATCAGTGGAGTGGTGCAATGGCTATCGCACCAGATGAAAACCCAATTATTTCAGAAGTTAAAGAGTATCCTGGTTTAGTAATTAATACGGCAACAGGCTGGGGAATGACAGAAAGCCCAGTATCTGCAGAACTTACCGCCGATCTATTACTTGGCAAAACGCCTATTTTAGATCCAAAACCATTTAGTCTGTATAGATTCTAATCGTCGTTTTTATATGGGAGCCCTCTTATTAGAGGGCTTTTTTATTAGCTAATAAAAAACAGTAGCATTAAGAATTGGTTATAAATCATAGTGTTATTAGGTTTATTTTTACTAATAGTTAATTAAATTTATTTTATTTATAGATATTCTTTATTTGATGATTAATTTTTAAGTTTTATTTAACATATAGATAATTAAGAAAAAACTTGTTTTTTTCTTGCTTTATTTAAGTTATATCTGATTCATATTTTGGGATTGTTTAGTTTAATCATATTAATTAATATTCAATCATAATTTGATGAATGGAAAATATAATGAAGAAGATATTGATAGCAAGTACGATGCTGATTATGGCATCGAGTGCATTTGCAGCCGCAGAGCAGGAATCTAGCGCAATTAAAGAGGGTGTTAAAGTATTTACATCAAGTATTACTACAGCAAGTAAAGATGCGCTATCTGGGATAAAAGATGGTGTTGATGAAGGTCGTAAGTCTGGTAGTAGTGTTGATGGTGCAGTTATTATTTATGATAAAGATAATCTTAGTAAATACACAACAATCAAAACACTCTCTATTGAACCTGTTGGCGAAAATCGTCATTTAGTAACACTCGCTGTAAAAAATACTTCTGATTCACTTATTCGCTTAACTAATCTTAATGAAAAAATGAACCTCTATGTTTTAGATGGTGATGACTTTGTTGCTTATTTAGCAACCCCTCATGAAGATATCAGTATTCCGGCGAAAACAGCCACAAAGTTACGATTAGAATTTAAAGATACTGAAAGCGAGCCAGTAAAAATGAGACTTTATGAATATGAATTTGAACTAAAGAAAAAATAAAGACTTTTTTCTGAAAATAAATAATAAAACCCCAAATTTATAGACTAAATTTGGGGACGTAAATCGTTTAAAGTAAATATTTTTAATATTTACTTACAAGATGGTTTACCCGTTCTATGGTTAACGGCACCATTTCTGATTAATAAATTTTGCATCTCTTTAAAATTATTTTCGCATGCATAAGTTAACGCACTTTGGTCATAAGAAAATAAAGAGGGATCTTTTATCGTGGTAGAAAGATTGACATCTACGCCTTGCGATAAAAGATATTTCACCGTATTAATACGATTATAACTAGCCGCAACCATTAGTAATGTTTCGCCATCATTATCTAAATTTTGATCATTTAAATTAATATCATTTTTCATCAAGTTATAAATTTTTTCAACAACTTGTGCATTATTACCCAACACTGCCGCCTTTAATACATTACAAACATCATCTTTATCGTTAGCCCAAAGATTCGCTTTTTGTGAAATTAAATAATCCACCATCTCTTCATCACCAATAAATGCTGCCCACCCTAGCGCAGTTTGTTCTAAGCTTCCGGTGTCTTTAACTTCAATATCTTGTCCATTTCCGATCATTCTTTTTACTTCATCTAAATCACCATGTTTTACGGCATCAAACCATAATGCATTTCTTCCGGTACTTGGCGAAGCATAGAAAATACGTTGTGGTAAGCGTGATTTGTTAGCTAATTCAATCATATCCGAGTAATTTGATTTAAAAGAACGATACTCTTGAGGATTATTTTCGTTAACAACATAAGCTTGTGTGCTGAAAGACATTAATAATAATGAAAGCACAATTTTTCTTATAGACATTTTGATTTCCCTTCAATTTGATTAATCATTATTTCTTATAGTAATTAGTCTAATGAAAATAATATTTATTAGTGTTGGGAGTTGAAACAAAATGTAAAATATATTATTTGTAGTCTTAATAATATTTTTTAAATTAGAGATTGAATTTAATCGTTAAATTTATAGGGAATGGAATTAGAAAGGTTATTGCTCTTATTATTAATCTAAATAAGAGTAAAAAGGAAATGTATGAAATCTTTTTTACTCTTTATTTTATAAAAATAAAATAGATTAGGTACTTATTACTATTGAATTAATAATAAATAATAAGTCTAATAATCAAACTAAGCTAAATATAGCTTTGTTCTCTGTATTGCTATCGTTACCAATATACACAATAATTTCAGATGGCTCAGTAGTAATAACTCCTTCTATATTGAAAAAAGAGAGCTCTTTTGAAGTTAGCGTAAAAGTAACGTCCTTTGCTTCACCCGGCGCTAATGTTATACGTTGAAAACCTTTCAACTCACGTAGTGGACGAGATGTAGATGCAGTACATTGGCGGATATAGCACTGCACAATTTCAATACCAGTGCTTTTTCCTATATTGGAAATCGTCACTGAAACTTGTTGCTGTTTATCTTGTGTAAGCTCAGCATATTTTAATTTTGGCTGACTATAAGAAAATTGTGTATAACTTAAGCCAAAACCAAAGGGATATAACGGAGTATCACTCGTGTCTTTATAAGGCTGATACTCTTGATATGCCCGCATTTTCCCCAATTGCTTACGTCCATAATAAATAGGGATCTGTCCTGTAGTGCGAGGTACAGTAATCGGAAGTTTGCCACTAGGATTAGTATGACCAAATAAAATATTGGCGACACTGTTTCCTGTCTCAGTTCCTAATTGCCAACTCATTAATAACGCATCGCCATAGTGTTCTATCGCTTTTGATGGAATAGGGCGACCAGTACATTGTACAATAATAAGCGGTTTTCCAGTTTCCCCAATGGCATTAATTAGCTCTTCTTGACCTGGTGGTAATTGTAATTGAGCGATATTACGAGCTTCACCAGTACGACGATGACTTTCACCAACACAGAGCACAACAATATCAGCGCGATGAGCACATTCAACCATCTCATCACTAAATTCGCTGTTGTCTGTGATCACATTGCAGTTATTTGCACTATTTTTTATGCCTTGATAAATAGACGTAACATCATCTGCATTGCCATCTAAACACCATGAACCTAAATGTTGACGTTGAGAATGAGCATGTGGACCAATAACGGCAATTGTTTGTTTGTTCGCGGAGTTTATCGGCAATATGTTATTACCGTTTTTCAGCATCACAATGCATTTTTCAGCGAGAGTTTGTGCTCTTTTAATATGTTCAGGGTGACGCAACGCTGTTAAATGTCTACTCTCATCAACGTAAGGATTTTCAAATAATCCACAGCTGAATTTTGCATATAAAATACGATAAACAGCATCATCAATTAATGAGATATCAATTTCTTGATTATCAACTAATTTTTCAAGATGACCTTCATAAGCTTCATTGGTCATTGCCATATCAATGCCAGCATTAAGGGCTTGTTTAGCGGCATCGGTTGCATCTGTTGCAATACCAAAATAAGCTAAATCAGAAATTGAGCCCCAATCACTCACCACGAGCCCATTGAAGTTTTGCTGTGATTTTAACCAATGACGAATAAGCGGTTTTGATGCACTTACTGGCGTACCACCAAGATCACAAAAACCTGTCATGATAGAGCCGACACCAGCTTCAATTGCCGCGGCAAAAGGAGGCAAATGCACATTATGTAGTGTGTTTTGAGAAAGCTCCGTCGTATCGTAATCTCGTCCACCTTCAACGGCGGCATAACCCACAAAATGCTTAGCACAAGCTAATAGTGAATCAGGTTGACTAACATCAGTGCCTTGAAAACCGGTAACCACTGCTTTAGCGAATTGACTTGTTAAATAAGGGTCTTCACCAAATGTCTCAATGACTCGTCCCCAGCGTGGATCACGGGCAATATCAAGCATAGGGGCAAAAGTCCAGTGGATACCAAGAGACGACGCTTCACGTGCAATATCACGATAAGCTTCAGATACACAATTAGGATCCCATGATGCCGCTTGTGCTAAAGGAATAGGCAATACGGTTGCTTGCCCATAAATAACATCACGAGCAAAAATAATCGGAATACCTAAGCGACTCTCTTCTACCGCAACTCGTTGAATTTGGTTTAATTCTACTGGGTCTATAATTTCGGCTGGTGCATTACCCGCCCATGCTGTATCTGCTAATATACGTGAACCACATTTCCCTTGGCGTATTAAGTCATAATATTTTTCTTGGTGTTGTTTAAACTCTAGCATTGGATCCATGCAAAGTTGTCCAACTTTTTCTGTTAATGACATCTGAGTTAATAAATTAGTAATACGAGCAGAAATTGGCTGTGTGGGATCTCGGTAAAGATTATTCATCGCCGTCTCCATTTAATAGTCAAAGAAATATAAATTACTCAGTTGATTGGCAACCGTTTATTAATAATGGTGATCCTTGCCATTTATAAGCAGGAAATGCTTCACTTAAAAGTTGTGTCATTTCATTTTCACCTTCTTTATCATTATTATTTTTATAACGATATAACAAACATGTCGCAGCTTCTGGAATATAGCGAATATCAATTTCTATATAGGTGTAAATAAAATCTTTTAATTCATTATTACTTGATTTCTTTAATATAGACTGACTTCTTTCAAGGGCTTTATCATAAAAACTAGGATAAAAGACAAATAATCCATTTTGCCATGCTTCAATCACTTTTTGATAACCACCAAAATAATCATCTTCAGGATAGAGTTCGATTTTATTAATGCCTTTTAATGCCAAGATATAATTGCCTTGTTCATATTGTTGCTCTGCAAAATCATAATAAAGTTTTGATTTTTGATAAACACTATACCAGCCCGTAAAATAGGCAATAAAAACAAGAGTAATTAATATGATAAAGCTATTTCTTCCACTCATAATTATTTCACTCCAATTCCTGTAAAGGCTTTAATAAAATTACGTTGCAGAAAGAAAAAGATGAAAACAACAGGAACTGCAATCATGGTTGTCATTGCCCATAACTGTTCAAGATTTTCAGTCGGAACATCATTAACAAATTTAAAAAGTGCAAGTTGTAATGTCATTAATGAGTCATCACGAACATAAAGCAGTGGTCCCATAAAATCATTCCATGCACCCATAAATGTTAATATCGCTACGGTTGCTAATGCAGGGCGGATCATTGGTAAAACAATTTTAAAGAAAATAGTGATTTCACCTGCACCATCAATCCGTGCAGCTTCTATATAAGCGTTATCCACTTGTTTTAAAAACTGAACGAGTAAGAATATATTATAGGCACTTATCATTCCTGGCACGATAAGAGCTTGAAATGTATTAATCCAGTCCCAAGAGTAAAGCATCATATAAGTTGGGATAGTAAATAAAATCGCAGGCACCATCATTGAGGTTAAAATTAGCTTTAACCAAAACTCTTTACCGGGTAAGTTCATTTTAATAATGGCATAAGCGACCATTGATGAAAGAAGCGTATTAGAAACCGTTACGGTAAGAGCAATAAATAAGGTATTAAAAAATATACGTCCTAAATTTAAACTTTTAAATGCTTCAATATAACCATTAAAAGAGAACTCTGTTGGTAATGCATTTGGGGTGTTAATTATCTCACTTCCTGATTTAAATGAGTTCATTATCATAAAGAAGAAAGGATAAAGTACCACTAAGCTCGCTATAATAAGTAAGCTATAAATAATAAGATTTCTTTTATTAAAACGCATTATCTATGCTCCTTATCTTGAGTTAATTTTAACTGCAACATGGTGAAGATATAGATAATTGTTGCTAGTAATAAGCCTATTGTTGATGCCATACCCATTTTTACATCAGAAAACCCTGTCTTATATAGATACAGCACTGGTGTTAAGGCTGAATTATAAGGTCCACCAGATAAATCAAAATTCATTAAGACTTCCACAAACATCTGCATGCCGTTAATAATATTAATGGTCATAACAAAAATAATTTGTGGCTTTAACAAGGGTAAGGTGATGCTCCACATTTTTCTTAACCATGATGCACCATCAATATCTGCAGCTTCATAAAGAGAGCGATTAATACTCGCTATACCACCAAGAAAAATAATCATTTGAATACCAAACCATTTCCATGTGCTAAAAACAGCAATCATTGGCATAGGTAACCATTCATCAAATTTCCAAAATATAGGTGCATTAATAATATTCCAATCAAGCATTAAACTTTGTACAGGACCCGTTGGACTTGAAATAAAATTGAAAATTATCATTGCTACTGTGATGGAAGTTATCACAGGGATAAACATAATAGTTCGAAAAACACCACCAAAATGAGTAACTTCATGAAGTAGCAGTGCCATTCCCATGGCAATAACAAACGTTAGAAAAACAAAAATAACTTGATTGAAAATAACGTTGAATATCGATTTCAAAAATAGACCATCTGTTGAAACATCCACCCAGTTTTTTATTCCAACAAACTGAGTATTTTCTGGCGTTAATACATTGATATCAAGAAAGCTATTTTGGAAAGAT
Source organism: Proteus hauseri (assembly GCF_040139125.1). Lineage (GTDB taxonomy): Bacteria > Pseudomonadota > Gammaproteobacteria > Enterobacterales > Enterobacteriaceae > Proteus > Proteus hauseri_B. The sequence goes on along the minus strand of NZ_JBEEUB010000011.1, from coordinate 24,971 downwards.
AAGAAAAATGGATATAAAATAAAAACAACAAAATAGATTATCCAGGGAAACAGAAATAGGTATCCCACTAAAATATTTTTGTTTTTCATGTCGATTCCTTAGAAAAACATTAAGTTATTAGTATTGTGTTATTTAAGTTACACAAATAAAGCTGGTTTATTTAATATTCATGCCGTTTTTTAGCTTGAATATTGCTATTTATTTAAATAGCAGTTTCTATTTTTCGTTTAATATTTTACGTGCAGCATGAGCAGATTCACTAACTGCCTGTTCTGGCGTTAATTCATTTTTTAATACAGCTCTGGCATAGTTTGATAAAAGAATATCTGCAATATCAGTCACTTTTGCATGCGGTTCACTTAATAATGCACTGTCTAGTTGCTTAACAAAAGGCTTTGCTTCATCGCTTTGAAAATACTCATGATTTTTTAATGATTTTAACGTTGGTAGCTGACCTAATTCAATATTTGCTTTTAAATTAATATCATCACGCATTAATAAGTTAATTAGATCCCAACTTAAGTTTTCTTTCTCTGATGTGTTTTTAAAAATCATAATCGCTCTACCATCAAGAATAGAATAATGTGTATCCCCTTTTTTCATTACTGGGATAGGTGCGATACCAACATCATCACCAATAACCATTGGTTTTCCTGCAGCAGTTGTTAATGATGCTTTCCAACCAAAACCAAATTGTAGCCACATACCAATATTGCGTGAAAAAAAGCTTTTTTCCATTGTTGGAGGTGCATATTTTTGAGCGCGTTGCATTAATGAAATAAATTCAGTCATATGTGCTTGCGGTTTATCAAAAATAACATCGGTGCCATATTTATTGAGTAACTGGTAATTACCTTGATTTACGTTGTAATAAATAGGGGCGAGTAAGTTCCAATACCAACTGCCAAATGACAATACATCATTCCAAAATACGGTACCGTAAACTTTATTGCCATCTTTCCTGGCGGGTAGCGCTGAAATTTTTTCTGCGGCAATAAGAAACTCATCCCAAGTCTCTGGTGGTGAATTGGGATCTAACCCAGCTTCAATAAATAGTGCTTTATTATAAATCATCATCTGAGTGGTCGCATTCCAAGGAATATAATAAGTACGACCAAAATTTTGATGTAGGAAATGACTATCAATACGATTTATTAACGCACTAAAGTCATCAAATTTATCTAAATAAGCCAGCTTTCCTAATTTTGCTAAATGCGCAGGTTGATAGCCATAAACACCAATATAAATGTTTGGGTTATCACCAGCTGCCATACGAGTATCGAGTTGTTCATCGTTAGATACAACAAGTTCGACATTAGGGTGTTGCTTTTTAAATTCAGGAACAACAGTATTACGAATAAAAGAAACATAATTTCCACTAGGAACCATGATTTCTAATCTTTCCGCTGCAATAGTCGAAAAAGAGAATAGTGCAGCCGTAATTAAACAAACTAGTTTCATAAACTATTATCCTGATGATATTAAAATAAATTAAAGTGTTTCACGTTCTATTAATTCAGTAGGAAGAAAGGTTACTTCATCAATATCTGTTTCTTCTTTAATTGCTTTTAATAAAAGCTTTGCTGAAATAACACCCATTTCATATTTATGGTGATCTATTGTTGTTAGCGCTGGCGTTAATATGCTTGATGCATAAATATTATCAAAACCAACAATCTTTAATTGTTCAGGAATTTGAATATTATGTTCTTTTGCCGCCCTCAAAATACCAATAGCCATTTCATCATTGGCGGAAAAAATTGCAGAAGGCATTTTGCCGGCTTCAATTAATGCACTCATTTTTTGGTAAGCATCAACTTCAGTAAAGTTTGAGTGAATAATGAGATCGGGATTTAAAGGAATACGGTTATAGCCTAATGCTGCAATAAAGCCATCTAAGCGTTTTTGATTATCGTAAGAACCTTCAGGACCACTAAAGAAGGTAATATCGGTAGCACCAGAATTGACTAACGCATTAACAGCTTTAAATGCACCACCAAAGTTATCTATCAATACGCTGTAGATATGGGGACTTTTTAATTCTCTATCTAATACGACTACAGGTAAGTTTTCAGATGCGATAGATTTTATAAACTCATCATCAAATGAGCTAGATAAAATAATCGCACCATCAACAATACGTTCTCGTAAATATTTATGAGCGGTTGATTGTTCACCACCATAAAGGCTACATGCGACTAAATCATATTGCTCACTGTGTGTTTGTTCTTGAATACCACGTACTAATTCGCTGTATATAGGACCAAACCAAGAGTTAAAAAAGAGACCGATAGCACCACTACGCTTAGTTTTGAGCATTTTTGCATTGCTATTGGCAATGTAATTCATCTCTTTTGCAATTTTGAGTACATATTGGCGTGTTTTTTCAGTAATCTTCGGACTACCATTTATCGCGTAAGACACGGTAGAGATTGATACATTTGCTCTTTTAGCCACATCTTTTATGGTAACACTCATCTTCATCCCTCAAAAAATAAACACACAATACGTAAATATACCATTTAGTAGGCTCTTACGATGAGTAGCAAGAGCCAAATTCTAAGCTTTATGTTGATATTTATAGATAAATATCGAGTGTATTGTTATTCAATAAATAAGCCATTACATCCGACTTTTTGATTAAAACGCCGCCTGTACGATAAGGGTTATTTTGCAATGTAAAATCCAGTGTTTGATTATTAAGCATGACACGCTTAGGTGTATATTCACCCTCATTAGGATAAATATTAATCACAATCGATTTTCCATAAAGTTGAAAGTTAAGGCTAATATCGCCAAAATCTTTACTAATAACCGGATCTAGCAGCAAATCACCAAATTCATAACGAAGACCTAAAACATTAGAGATAATTTGGTTAATATAAATACCTGGTCCACTCGAATAGATACGCCAACCACCTTTTGCTGCAACTTTACCTGTTTTTAATTGCTCAAAATTATCATAGGCTTGATAGCGGTCGTTAAATTTTGCATCAGAACTAGAGAAATAGCTATTTGCTTGGCGCAGTTCAGCATTAGGTACACTCTCTTTTATACCCACCGGGGAGATTTTAAAGAGGTTCTCAAATAACTCTTTTGCCATTCCCATCTTACAAAGTGCTTCAATAAAGCGGATATGAGCATGACAATATTGTAATCCAACTTCACGACCTAAATTTGCAGCTAGCTCTGCGCGTTTAAAATAGCTTTGGCGACCCGCTTTATATTGTGCTGTTTTATCCATAAGACGAACACCATCAGGATAAAGCAGATTATCGAGAATAATCTTTATATGTTTCTCTGCCATTTCTTTATCAAATGATTCAGAAATAATTGAACGATTAGCAGGTAATAAACGATATTTTATATTTGTTTTAACATCTGACGGATGTAATAAATACTCAACATCATTTTGATTGAAATGAATAAAACCGCTGATAACACCATCTTTAATTAGGTATTTATGATAGTCGGCTTCCATCTTAATAAAGAGATCATTAATTTTTGTCAGCAAATCTGCAAATAAAGGTTGATTCACTAATGCCTTCATCAATAACTTAAATGTTTGTAATGTCAGCGGAATAGTCCAGCCACTCACCATATTTTTACGTAACGAATGGTTTGCAGGCTGAAGGGTATCATCCCAATCACCATCACCATAACTAGAAAGATGAGTACCTGGAACTAAATGTTCAATAACATGCTCAAGCTGACGATAAATATGCTGTAACAGTGTCTCTTTTTCAGTTGTAAAAGCAAATTTGTTGGTAATGCTTGTATAAGGTAATTCGGTATTAAGAATATCTGTATTATTTGTTGCTAATAGATAATCTGCTAATGCTTTTAACGGCCAAATAACAACATCACCATGAGACTCTTGCTGTTGAACGTGAGCATAGTTATCAAACATAAACCATTGTGGCCAATTACCCGTTTCTAAATATTGGTGGCTATACATTTCACATAAAATACGTTCAACATGTTGATAGCGACCTAATGACATAAAGAATTCAATAGGACCTTGTGATACATCACGTGTTCCCCAAGCCGCACCTGATGGCTGTTCAAGCCCATGCGGTGAACTGTAGTGAACCAGTGCATTATGTGTAAACCAATGTAATGTATGATTTAATTTTTTTGCATGCTTTGGTTTCTGCGAAAAATCAATAGAAAAATTATTCAATAATTCATCTTGCTGATTTTCATAATTTACCACTTCAGATGCAAAAGTTAACCACTTACCTAATGTATTAACTTGGTTATTTTTGCCACCAAAAACAATACTGGCTTGGTTATGAATTTTACCTTTAAGCATCAGGTATTGAACAGAATCAGTTTCAACATCACTATATTGTTCAATATCAGTAAATTCTGGGCTATAGGTTAAGCTAAATATTGGCGCATTAGGATTATTTGCACTTGTAATCAGTATACTATTTTCTTTATTGGGCTGTGAAACCTGAATAATAGACTCTTCTTCTTGATTACCCATAATCAATGGATGACTGACAATAACATCTATTGCTTGAGCAAAATTATGAAGTTTAATATCAAGTTGAATAATAGGATTATCATGGCTAGCAAAGGCTAAGACTTCAATAATTCCTTCTGGTAATTTATAAATCCAACGAGAAAAGTTAAATCCAACTTCATATGCAGAAGGCATGGCAAGTAAATGGTATTGATTATTTAATTTAACTTGAATGCGTTGACCACTGCTTTTAAAGAAGTTTAAAAAATTACGATTAGTACCCAGTAATTTATTAAATGAAGTGTTTCCTAGTGTGAGATGTGAATTAAAAACACCATAAATATAGTGAGTTGAGTTCATAATTGAATTGTTAAAATTAAGGTTATTACCTGATGAGATAATATGCCCTGTTGCTCGCTCTTGATAATGCTCTTTATCGGCTAGCGTAATATAATGACGCCCCTCTTTTTGGAAGAAAGAGAGTAATTCACCATGTTCGTTTTCTTCAAAGCTTCGTTCTCCAGGAAATAAACTATCTAACTCTTGAGATGTGAGCTTATAACCTGATAATGGCTGAATATCGAATATAACTTCTGTTTTTTCACTGATTTTTACTGCGCTATCAACGTCTGGTTTGTCATAGTTATCGGTAATTTTTTTTATGCTAATAGGTTGTTCAATATTAGCTTCAGGTTGATTAGCAACATAATAACCATAGAATACTTGGTCAGACTCTTCTTGTGGTTCAAGTGTTACAGGCTTTAGTTGTAAGGCAATAAACGCCATTTCATACTGATAGTTCTCATTAGCTAATACTAGCTCTTTTGTTATGATTGGCTGATGAGTAAATTTAGACTGCTTACCAAAAAACTGATAGCCATCAGTAGAATAAGCCACAACAGGAGAGAAACTTCCTAACTGTAAGAGTGGGTTACCACTACTTTGAGGTAAGTTTTGGCGTGAAGAGGTAATATACCCGTAATTTTCTATATTAAATACTTTATGATCAAGATATTGGCTGCAATATGATTCATTGGTTTTTGTTGCACCGCTATCGGATAACGAGAGATCTTGCCCATAAATGAGATCAAAATTAAGTGGTTTATTACTGATGTTTTTTACATTAACAGAATAATAATAAATATTTGCAGGATCGTCTGACAAAGAGAGGGTAACCGAGGCAAGGAAATTCTCAGTTTCAATATGCCAAGTTATATTTCCTTGTTCGCTTTTACTTAATTGAGTTTTAGCATGACTCGTTAAAAGAGGCGTAGTAGAAATAATATGGTTGTCGCTCAATTCACGAAGATAGATATTACTGATGGCAGTATCTAATCTTGGTGTCTCAAATAGGTTGAGCATGATATTACCCGCCATAATATTTTTAAGCATTTGGCCTGGCATAAAATTAAATGTGAGCTGTGCGTTTTTTTTACTATAGACCACATTATTAACTGGCTTAATTGTCATGTTACTCATCCTAAAAATACTAAGTGTAAAAAATATTCTGTTCGTTCTCTTTATCGAAGAGATGGCATTTATCCATATTAAAATGGAAACTACAGTTTTTTGTTTTATCTATTTCTATTTCTGGATTAGGGCGTTTGCAAATAACTTCATTATCAGCCAAGTGAAAATAGATAAATTCATCTGAGCCCATCGCATCAACACGAAGAATAGATGTTGATAAACAGTTATTATCAAGTTTATCAATAACTCTAATATCCTCAGGTCTAATGCCTAAATAGATCTCTTTATTAAGATACGCTTTCGCTTTTTCTTGTTTATCTGTTGGTAAAGAGAAGATATTTCCATCACATTGAATCGCTAGCTGATCATGATGTTGAATAACTTGCCCTGAAATAATATTCATTGGTGGAGAGCCAATAAATTCCGCGACAAATTTGTTTTTGGGATGGTGGTAAACGTTTAAAGGATGATCGACTTGCATAATACGGCCTTTGCGTAAAATGCAGACGCGTTCTCCCATTGTCATCGCTTCTATTTGGTCGTGAGTAACATAAATCATGGTTGCAGGTTTGCCTGCTTCACGAAGTTGTTGATGCAATTTACTTATTCGTAATCGCATAGAAACCCTGAGTTTAGCATCGAGGTTTGATAGTGGTTCATCAAAAAGAAATACCGCAGGTTTTCTTACCATTGCCCTGCCTAATGCGACGCGTTGGCACTGTCCGCCTGACATCTCTTTAGGTTTACGCTTTAAAAGCTCGGTTATTTCAAGTAATTCGGCTGCTTCAGAAACGCGTTTGGTTATCTCTTCTTTCGATTTTTTAGAAACGCGCAAACCAAAAGACATATTTTCATAGGCTGTCATATGCGGATAAAGTGCATAGTTTTGAAAAACCATGGCAATACCACGATCTTTGGGCGGCATATCATTACAGATATTATCTGCAATACGTAGCTCCCCTGAAGATATAGCTTCAAGTCCTGCGATCATTCTCAGCATGGTGGATTTAGCACAACCAGATGGACCAACGATGACCATAAATTCACCGTCTTTGATATCCAAATTAATATCATGAAGCACATGTGTACCATTTGGATAGATTTTATTGACGTTGGTTAATGTGACGCCTGCCATCACTACACTCCGCATTTCATTGAAACGTTTCTATAGATTATGAATGCTTAATAAATCCTGTCAACAGTAATTTATTTGATCAATTTAATTCGAGATCCTTATCACATTAAGATGTTTTAATTTGTGTAATTTATTGATTTTATTGGTTTTATTTTTTGTGGTATATTTTTTCAGCCTAAAGTAGTTTAAAAATACACTACTCGTCACATTTTAGCTAAATGATAATAAATTGACTTGACCAAGGGTTATTAGTGAGATGATTATAGAAACGTTTCTACGATTTGATAATTAGTTTTCGCTTAGAAGGCAAAATGATATGACTAAGAATGGTTCGATGCTTCTCGCTTCCCTATTGCTGGCTTTTAGCACGCAATCTTTAGCCAATAATGTTGTTATTAATGAAATCAAAGTTGCTGAACATTTATACCCAGCGGGTTTTGAAGAAGAATTTCAAAATAATCTCAACTTTTTCCGAGATGGTGTCGGTGTCGATAAATATGTCAAAGTACCTTACGACACCATAAGAATTGAAGGTAATCGTGTTGTACCAGGATATTATACTAATACGACAGAAGTTGGTTTATATCTCAATGTGTTAACTCAGTCGGCTAAAGCTGGAAATCAGGATGCGGTAGAGAGAATCAAAGAGACATTGACCACTATGGAACAAGCCCCTAAATGGAAGGGTTTGTTTTATTGGCCTTATGATATTCGTGATAATAAATTAGTTAAAAATCCAGATGAAATTGTGCCAGCCGTTGATAATGGTAACTTTTCGTTTGCATTGATGGCAGTGGCAGGGGCTTTTTTAAACTCGCCAGATCCTGATAAACAAGAAATTGTAAAACGAGTTCAAGCTATTCTTGATGGGCAAAGAGAAGGTTGGGTGGCGCTATATGATGAAAATAAAGGGTTAATGTCGTCTGGTTGGTCAACAAAAAATAATGCGTTTTTAGGTTATTACCTTGATAGAAAAGGGAATGAAAGCCGCGCTGCTGTTATTTGGGCTATTTTAGATACCAAAGATTTAGGTGCTAATTCTATTCCTGAAAGTGCATTCCATAAAATGGAACTCTATACCCAGCATTATAAAATTAACGATAAAATTTATAATCCATTGCTAACTTGGGATGGTGCTTATTTCCAAATGATGATGCCGCAAATTTGGCTAAATGAAAAAGAACTAATGCCAGATTATAAGATTGTTGAAGACCATACATTAATCCAAAAAATCTATGGTGCTAAACATGGTATTCCAATGGTTTCATCATCAGCTCGAATTGATAATGGTTATCACTCCTTTGGTGTTCCTGCGCTTTCAGAAAGTAAAGTGCGGTTTAATAATGTGATTGAGGATGGTAATACCGGTACTCCTCATGCTATTGCATTATCTTATATTGTTGATCCTGACGGTGCCATTAGTGCTCTGAAAAAACTCAAGCAAGTTTATCCTCATATTCAATCCCCTTATGGATGGTATGACGCTGTTGATAATAAAGGCAATATGACTCAAAACATTTTATCACTTGATGTTGGTATGTTTGTCACTGCCATTATGTCGAAAGAAATTAATGCTGATGTTAAAACCTATTTAGAAAGTCAGGGACATCTCAAGGATTTAGAAACGCTATATCAAGGCTTTATACCAAATAACTATAAAAATATGAATGTCATCAATAGTTCTTCAATGCAGTAAAACAACATATTTCTGTTCCTAATTCTATCGCTTCTTTGGATAGCGTTAGGGCGGTTAGCGATGAATTAATAAGGATCAACCCGAGCATGAAAAAGATCATTCTCCCTGTTGCATTGCTGATGGCATCAAGTGCAACATTTGCAGAGCAGCAAATAGAAAAACCGCTTTTAAATAATCAAGAAAATACAACAAGCATTAAAAATTCAAATTTAGATTTATTTGGTGTATCTCGTAGTTTTGGCGATATTATTTTTGTTGATGATGATACAACACGCCAAAATTCAGCACCAAAAAGAACACGAGTATTTACAGGATATGAATATGAAAATATTAAATTCTCTAAACACCCAGGACAATTATTAAGTACTTTCGTAATTGCTGATGGTTCTACTCGTATTACTGATAAATTAAGTATGGGTTATGTTATTCGTGAAACAACTATTTATGATACCGCTGAAAATAATAAATATGTTGGCTCAGGAAGCAATCGTATTCGTCGTGACACCTTTACTGAGATTCAACTTTTACCTAAATATATAAATTGGGTAAATGAAAACTTTAGTTATGGCGTAGAACTTGGTTATGAACATATTGGTGATGCAAAAGACTCTGCTGAAAAACAGATGTATCACATTCGCCCTGAAATCAACCTTGGTTTTGGTCGTAACTTTTTGCATTTAAATACAGAAATAGGCTGGATTGATCGTGCAGATCGAGGCGCTTATATTGAAACCGAACCTTTATATCTTTATCGTTTAACTGATAATTTTAATATGGGTGCTAAGTTTTATTATCATGCTGAAGATAATGATTTTAGATGGCGTGAATCCGCAGTTCGTCCATTAGTACAATATCGATTTGCTAATAATACTTACCTTGAATTACGTTGGGAAGTTGGAAGTATTCGTACACATGATGGTAGTGGTTATAACTATAATAACTACGCCTTATATACTGAAATCCCATTTAATCCAACATTCTCTTTAATGGCTGATTTACAATTTAAAGATCAAAAAGCACATAAAGGAAATGAGTGGTCTTGGGGTGATAAAGAAGATATTTTCGCCAAAGTTGGCTTCATTGTTAATTTCTAATGAAGTAAAGACATTTTAATTAATTCAAATTAAACGATATCTTGATTTAGAGGTAAATGATGAAGAACCAAACAATGTGGCGTTTATCGGCTATCGCTACCGCACTTATTATTAGTGGCAACGCTTATGCAAATCAGACTTATCATTTTGCTGAAAAGCCAAATAATAGCGGCACTATTGAAGTGATTGCAGATAAGCGTATTAACGAGTTTCAATTATCTGATTTAACGGCTAATACTGAAGGTCATCCTGTCGATGCCACCAATAGTGGCAAAATGGCATTAACCCTAGCACCAACGGCGGGTGATGCAAGAGCCAGTGGGGTATTAGTTAAATCAGGTACTTTTACCAATAAAAATGGCGGTAGTGTCGTTATTTCGGCAGAAAGCCAAAATGGACTATCTGCGGCAAATGGTTTGCAAGCTTCCGATGCATATTGGTCAACAATACGTAATCAAGGAAGTGTTGATGTCTCTAGTCAAAGTCATCAAGGTGATGCTCAAGCTGCTGGCATTAATGCAGGTTTATCATTTTCTGATAACCCCTATGATCGCTATGGCGACCATATGGCACTGTTTAATGATGGAAAAATAACGGTTAATGCTGATGCAAAAAATAGTGCAACAGCGCAAGGAATTTATACCAACTCGGCAAATGGTTTAACCAACAACGGCGAACTTACTGTCAGTGCAAAAAGTGAAAGTGGTATCGCTAAAGCATCAGGTTTACATACCATTAAAGGTAATCCTAATGTAACACCTGATAGTAACAACCCGAGCAATCCAACTCATGTGATGACCAATAATGGTCAGATGAATATTACTGCATCAGGTAAAACAGCAACAGCCAGTGGTATATATACCGAAGGTGATAACGTTATTATTCGCAATAATGGCACTATTAATGTAGATGCTGAAGCTGAAGATAGCGCAAATGCTTATGGTATTAATGTTGTAAATGGTCATGCAGTTATTCAGTCGCAAGGACGTATTTTTGTTTCAACATCCGGTAATGGTTCTCAACAAGCTTATGAAGTCATGGCTGATGGTTCTGTCGTTAATATTGAAAGTTATATGATGACATTAGGTTCAGAAACCCCATGGTCAGTGAGTAATGGTGGTTCTATTGTGCTTGGTAATGGAGATAAAGGTGCTGATCTTATCTTTATGCCAGGACAAAAAGGGGATGGGTTTGAATATGGTAAAGATTATGCTCTTGATTCTTTAGCTTACGATACCAGTAATAATCAGGCTGCAACGGTTACTGGAAATATCGATTCTCTTTCTGGTATTAATCAAGATTTTAAAGTGATTCATACAAACACTGGTAGCGGTGATTTAGGCTCTGCTGCGTTAGTTTATGCTCCCCATGTTTCACATGCCGGTGTATCTGCGTTAGTTCAGCGTTCATCAATGACTCAAGCATCTAATATCATTTCATCACGGTTAAATGAGCAATTTATCCGTGAAGGATGTAATGAAAAAACAGATGCAAGCAACTGTATGTTTATTACGCCTTATGCCGGAGATTATCGCCGTGATCAGGTTTCATCTGGTTATAGCGGTCATCGCTATGGGGTGTTATTAGGACAAGATCATCAGTTTGATAATTTTAACCTCGGTTGGCATGGTGGTTACGAAAAAGCAGAAACTAGTTTTAATGGCACGTCAGATGGACGCAAAGAAGATGTAAATACCTTTATGCTGGGTATGCAAGGTGGGATGACATTTGAAAATGATATGTTTGCCACTGCAACAACAACATGGTTTAGCAGTAAAACTGATTATACAGACAGCAATAATTATTCAGGTATAGGAAACCAGAGCACCGATTACACTAGTAACGGGCTTTATACGGATATTTCAGCAGGTAAGAGTTGGGATATCAACCGTAACTATAAAATCACACCAATGTTAGGACTAACTCATATTTGGCAGCAACGTGAAGGTTATACTGTATCTTCTCATAATGTCGATTATGATTTAATTGATACCCATTATAAAAGCTACAGTGGGCAAGCCGTTATTGCGAATGCTAAATTACGTTTTGATGGACGTTATCCATTAACCAATGAAACACTCCTTAAACCTTATTTAAGCTTAGGTGTACATCAAACATTATATGGCGATGAAATTAAAATAGATCAGCAAGTGCCTAATGCTAATTCTGTACGTGTGACAACGAAAGATAAATCAACGTCAGGTTCATTTGATGCGGGTATGTCGTTAGTGAGTGAGAACGGTTTTACTTCTGATGTACGTATTAGTGGAGAAGCTAATTCTGATAGAACAGATTATACCGGTTGGATAAATCTCGGTTATTCATTCTAATTAAGTTTCGATAACATCCCTCTTGGCGATTATTCTTGAGGGATCTTTTTTATACGAAAATCAGATACTAGCTAAATGAAAATAGGACCAATTTTATTGGTCTTATTTTAAAAATAAACTTATTGATTACGTAATAAAGCATATCGATTTAATAACTGCTTAAAATGGTTATCTATTTGCTGATATTCTGAATCTGGAATTGCTTCTTTAGAAGGTTGTCGTTCAAGTAAACGTAACTCTTCTTCGAGCGGTTTTCCTTGGATAAAGTGTTGACGAGCTTTAAAAATAATCGATTTTAATTCAGAACCAGTAATGTAATTTTTAGGATTACCATCAAAACTATCTAGGCGTTCACTTAATGCATCTAGTTGAGCCATTCCTTCAGACCATTGTGTAAGTTTATCATCTCCCATCGCATTGACTTGAATGTTGCCTTTCCAACTCTGAATAAATAAAGACACTTCATCGTTATTCTCATATTGTGTTTTTAAATAATTGACTACTACTATTCCATAGCTTTGCGCCCAAATAGGTGAAAGTAATAGCAACTCATCTAATCGTTGTTGAACAAGAGAAAATTGTTCTTGATTAAGTGGTTTTTCTATATCTGAATAATTAGTTAATTGTTGTTCAATAATCGAACTAGTATGTGAATTAAAGGTTGGAATATAAGGAAGTGTATCAATTAATCTTTCATCTTTTAATTCAGATAGCCAAAAATAAAAAATCACAAAAAAACATAAACTACTCAGTAATACGCCAATAAAAATACCTTGCCATAAGTCGCGCCTATTTTTTTTCTTTATAGGTAGATCTAATTGAATTGATGTTGATGTATAGGATTGTGGCGCGGCTTGGTTCTCTTGAAATGTATTTATATTCGATAGAGATGGCTCAGTTGAGGATGTTACACTATTCCCCCCTTTATTTACTATAGTCGATGGGCTAGATACATTAAGAGGATAAAAATCGTTATCAAGCGTATCTGCGTTTTCTAGTTGTTTTGCCTGAGTAATAATTAAACTCTGTAAATGCTCAAATTGTATAAGGTGCTTCAATTCTAATTGTTGAAGATGACCATTTATATTCTTTAATGACTCTTCTACTTGATATAAAAGAGGTAAGTCAGCATAAACAAAATGAGTTCCTCTAATTCCAGTAACGAGTTGTTGGCTAAGTGAAGAAAGGATACTTACTCTAGTGTGTGTTTGTGTTGGCCATATGGTTTGCCAGTGTTGAATGAGTATTTTATGAATAAGAGATAGCCCTTCATTTAATCCATTTAACCCAGCTTGTTGTTGGCGACATAAAACAAACCAAGCTGTAGTTTGGAGGTCAATTCCATTTTGATTAAATAAAGAGAGACATAAATCATAAACTTGTTGCCAGTTAATATCAGGACGAGCTGGATGAAAGCGTTTATCTAACTCTTCTTTAAGGGATAAAAATTGATTAAAAACACGAGGGTCACGACCAATAGGAAGTGAATCTAAATAAGCACTCATAACTGCCTCAAAAATAGGTTTAAGCGTTAATTTGTTGTTAGAACTGAAGCAATGAAAAGTATTAAGCTAGGTTGAATTGTTTTTTAAGTGATGAAGGAAGATCCGCCCATCAGGTAAAAACTCAGTACCATAACGAATAAGACCTTGCTCATGTAATTCAATATCTAACGAGTAACGCAATTTGCCAAACTCATTTTCTGGTAATATTCCTAGTGATACGGTTTTTATTCTAGGCTCATATTTTATTAATGTTGTTGATAAAATTGCCATTACTTTATGTGCACTACCCGGTAAGCTTTGAATTATCTTACTCATATCAGGTAAGCCATAATCAGGTAAGTGTTTTAATGTACCCGCACGAGAATTAAGAATTCGACGAATATTATCCATTACCGATAAAATGACTTGTTCTTCTTCTGTTAAAGAACTAACAGGTAACCCTCCAGCAAAGTAACCCGTTAACATTTCATAAAGCGAAGGTTGAGGCATAACTATTTTTTATCCATCGGTTGTAAAGTTAAGGTGTTTTCATCGAGAGTAATTTTACGTGCATTATCTGGATCAAGATCTTTTTTAGGAATAACAATTCGCCAGCTATTTTTAATGCCATCAGGAGTATGAAACATCGCCGCAATAGCAACAAATTCAGTCTCTTTTTCCATCGGCATATCTAATGCGATTGATTCAGCGGGTCGAATACGTAAATCTTGTTGTGCTAGCAGTGAATCTTTAAGAATCACTTCGTCTTGATTAAATAGCGATTCATAGTCGCTATTATTAAAGGTATCGACAGTTTTTAATTGAAAAACACGTACAACCACAGAAAGTGATACACCATTATCATCGGTATTAAGTGCTTCACGCGCTATGAAATCTAAATGCAATATTTTGATTTGTTTATAGAAAATGGATTTAGTGATAGCTACTGTGCCATCGCTAATAGTTTGTGTTAACCCACATCCAGCAATAGTTAATGAGATAAGTAATAGCAGTGTAAATCGCCAAATAGATAAAAAATGTGATTGAGATTTAGAATTGATAGTTGCCATATTCTTCACTTTTATTATGTTGAACGTTAGGTGATAGATGTTGATATATACCAAGTCCAATGGAGATTGAAGCTGGTTGTTTAGGTTTAGATGAACCGCTACAAGGGCGCATAACCGCAGTGCGACCAAGTTGAACACCCTGATTTTTTGTCGTATTCAATTTAGCGTCAGGTAATAGCTTCCTTGGAAGTGTTAAGCGTAAACGAGCATTAACTCTTGCACCTAAATACACGCGAAGTAATGCCATTAGATCTTGATAAATAGTACCGTCAGGCAGCCATCCACGAGCTTCAATCTTATCTTCAGTATGAAGCTGTATTAACACTTGGCTATTTACATCAGTGGCATAGCAACCTAATACAGGTTTATTTTTTAAGGTAATAGGTTGTCGGCAAGATATTTTTGTTGGCGAATCTAAGATTATCCTACGTGGGTCATGTGGCGTGATTGTTACTTGAGTCAATGGCGCTAGCAGTTTTACCAAAGCGCTGATCCCTTCAGCTGTACGTGTTGGCAATCTTAATATACTGAGCAGTGCTAAAAAGCGTGATAGCGGCGCTTGTATATGATTTTCACAACCCGGGATCCCTAACCCAATTAACCCATAAAGATATTGTGAAGTATTATCTTTTCCCCCAGATTCAAATGTTGCAGGGTAAGAGTATTTACGCCAAATCCGATAAAACTGTGTAGTAAGACGATGATTAAAAATATCTAAAAAATCAGTAAGTGCATCGGTGCCATCTCGATATTGAGCGATATCGTCAAGATAAGAAGTCGGTAAAGGAGAAGTTATACCGTAAAGACCAAGAAAAGTGGTTCTTATACTAGGAATTGAGCTATTGCGATAACGATCAACAGGATCAATGCCTCTAATTTCTGTAACAGGAAACCCCATACCGCGATGAGGGCGAAATCGAATCGGATCATGCTCTGGATCTTGAGAGCAACCTAATGCGGGGTTATCAATACAAGATTTTTCCAGTAATTGGCAAAAACGATAGAAATTGGTGTAAGGCAGTTTATCACCAAGTGCATTAATTAGCGGGGTAGCTGTGGTTTGTGGCTCTCTTTCCATTGAATTCGTTTTCCGGTAGGTAAAATAATCAGACTGAGTTGATTAAAAAGATGAATATCAGCATAGAGGGCAAAAAAGCGATTAAGCATTTCACCAAAGAGATGAATATCGCCTTCACCATTAAAACCATTGCCGTCTAGTGTGATTTCTATATCAATTCCCCGCTGCAAAAAACCTTTTTCAAAACGTTCTATCAGATGATGTGTAACGTGGATAATGGCTTCAAGTTTACGGTGATTCATATCATCATCACGCCAGTCATAGAGCGCTAATGTGCCACGTAAAACGTCGGCATTATCCATCATGTTAAGAAAACTTGAGCCAAGATGACTTAATACTCGCCAATGAAAACGGTCTTCTGCTGGTGGATAAAGCGGTAGGGTGGGTTTACATAAATTACGCACAGTTAATGGGACTTGTAGCGTCTGTTCTGTTCTATCTAGCAAGGTACTTTGAAGTGCTTTGCGAGGTAGTTGCCCATTAGTGCCAGTGAGTTGCAACGAAAGCGTTTCAGGTTGTGTGGCTTGACTCACATCTTGTGTATCACCACCGAGAATAAGCCAAGTATCGTGTAATCCAGAGACACCTCGTTTTACACGAGTATGAAAGTAATGTTCTGGTGCATTATGACGCAACATACCACCACGATGGCGAAAGCTAGTGAAAGGAACGTAAGTCGCTTGTTGAGAGCGCTGAGAGCCATGTACGCTATCAACAGAGTAAATCTCTGTGTGTCCATCTTGAATTCGCCGAGGTCGTAATAAATATTCACTCTCTAACCCATTAACAGTAAGAGGATCTGCTTCAATATTAAATAGATTAATAACGGGCACGCAATGTAAACGAATATTTTCATCGCTAAGTGCTAAATCATTATCCCATAATGTATTGAGTACCAACTCTAATTCAAACTGCTGGGTTTCTTCTGGAAACGTGATATTTTCGAGTCCATTAAGTAACACAAACATAAATTTTTCACGAAAAGAGAAGTATTCGAGTAATAATTGATAACCACTAAATGTGCTATCGCTTTTTTGCCAAAGTGTATCGTTATCGGCAAATCCACCTGGTGAAAAGTAGAGAGGTAGGGCAATCCTATCTTTTGACTGTGGTAATTTTAAATAAGTATTAGCGACCTGTTTTGTCAGCGCTAAATGCAATGCATTGGTTGTCGGAATATCACCAGCTAAATAGAATGAGAGCTTAGTTAAATTTATTTCTGACCAATTTATCATTTCACTACATTGAAATTTTAATCGAATAATTGATCTGCCATCAGGCTCTGTTGTTAAATAAACAGAAGACAAATTTAATGGATTAAGGGTTAAGTCTTGGGTTGTTCGATAATGACAGACTGTTTTTTTTACGCCTATTGGACGTGAAAGTATTTCAAATTTAGCGGGTAGATCTTCCGCCATTTTCATTTTTTGAATATCAGGTGTTAATTCAACAATAGATAAAGAGGGAATAGTTTGTAAATAGTGAGGCCAGAGTAAACTTACTAATCCTTCGGTTAATTCAGGTAAATCATCATCAATTTTTTGTCGTAATTGTCCCATTGAAAAAGCAAAGCCTTCAAATAAACGTTCAATAAAAGGATCGGGCGTACCTGCTTTATCTAAATCAAGCATTGCTGCTCTATCTGGGTGTGCTTGAGCAAACTCTTTAGCGGCTTTTTGTAGATAACGCATTTCCGCATCAAAATAGCGCAGGGTTAAATCATCCATTAATTTGATACCTTAAATAATGATTGAAGATCAGGAATAAAGAATTGCAGAGCGAACAGGATCAAGAGAGGTTAATTCTCTTAATAGCGTTTCCATTTGCTGTTCGATGGTTGTTTTGTCTACGGTATTACGCTGATTCTTTGTTCTTAATAATTGAAGTTGTCGTGCTTTTATTTCAAAAATATAGTCAGGTTCCCAATCAGATAAAGGCATAATTTGTGCTTTTTTATCTAATTCGTGCAATAAATTAAGTGCGAGATCTTGGCGAGCAAACTGCTCTGCAATACGCGCCATAACAAGGTGCAATAACCAGTTTTGTCTGGGTGTTTTAATATCAGGACGATGCTGAAGCCATTTTAGTGCGATCTCTATACCTTCGTTATCAGCTTGTGTCATCGCTTCTATCTCTAAGGTCAGAATGGCATCGTCACCAATTTGATTAATCGGTGAGCTAGGTAAGTCTTGCATCACATCAAAGCTGGCTTCCATGACATGCTGTTTTATCCAATTTAATGTGACCTCATCGGCAAAAGGAATACCATCTTCCCATGAGAGGTTTTCTAAGCCGGGTAGGCGAATAAGAAATTGTTTTAAATCACTTTTTATAATATCAGACCAGACATTCCAAGGCGTAGGTGACTTACTTAATGCTTGATAGAGATACCACTGTAAATCTAACCAAAAATGGTTAACTCCTTCTGCAAATAGTTTATCGGCTTGTTCGGCTAACTCTCCCCAGCTTTGCTGTAAATAGAGGCGTTTTAATTGTGCTTTTGCATCTGAACGAGGTGAAGAAAGACGCGTACAACCTTGTTGATTTTGAGGAGGTAATTGATGAAGCGTATCCCATCTTACAACTTTCATTAGGCGATGACCTGCTAACCAACCATTAGGTTGATTACGCAGATAATTAGCAAGTACTTTGGATTGATCTAATAACTCTCTCCCCGATTGTATGGTTTCTATTGTTGTGCTTTGTGATGGGGGAGATGCAACTGATTTATTACCATAATTAGGTTCAGTACGACTTATATTTTGGGGCACTAATGAGTCCGTTCCTCCTGATTGAGCAAGTCGTTTTTCTAGCGCTTTAAATAGACCTATTAATTGAGGTTTATCTGCATCATTCCATGTTGTTAATTCAGCTTCTATAGTCGCTAATAAGGCAACAATACGAGAAAATTCATTATGGTCGACTTCAGGATAGAGCGACAAGCTATCTAATACACGTTGTCCTGATAGCCATTCTAAAGCGGCTTTACGGCTGGTGGCTCGAATAGGTAATAAAGCATCATGATAACGGTTAAGTAAACCAGCCAGAAGCCCTAATGAATCAGCAAAACCATGTTCGCCCTCTTTATGTAATCGAGCCCAAATATAATAAGTGATAACACGAACATCTTTACATGAATTAAGTAATAAGTTCTCAGCTAATGAACAAATTAAATCGGTATCAGCACCCGATAATTTATTTACTTCTTCTTTCATTCGTTCAAAATTATCATCATAAGCGGGATCATTACCGACAGGTTGCTCAGAAGTAATAGGTAATAACCAACGTTCCCATAATACAATTTGCTGCTGAGCAAGTTTTTGTATTTTTATTTGGTCGTCAGAAAAACAGGCTTTAATTAAGGTATCCAATAAGGACATAGTTAATATGTTTCCTTTTAAGAGAATAAGCGTTCAGCGTTAAAATAGAAATGAATAAAGCAAAGCGGAAAATTAAATAATGTATCTAATCCAAAAATATCTTTTCAGGTAAAACAAAATCACGTAGTTGTAAAAGAGCGATAGGACCTTCACCCATTTCAGTTCTTAACGTGTAATTTAAGGATTTGCCATTTAATGTTTTCCAATTTATGGAATAACTGCTGCTGCTTCCTGCATAAGGCGTTATTTTAGCGTCTTCGAATAAGCGAATAATTCCCCATACACCACGATAATCACCATATATACGTGTGCCTGTATTAGTGGTTATCCAACTTAATGAAGCGCCTGATGCAACCGTATCTGCAGGCCAAACAAAACGCTGCCATTGTGGCTGTTGGTTATCATAAATAAGCGATTGTTTATCTATTATAAGATGCGTTTGCATTATGTCTGATGAGGTTCCTGGGCGTAATTCAAAATAGAGCCTTGCTTCACCATTAGCAAAAACAACATCGCCTAAATAACTCAGTTTATCTAATGCTTTTAAAAATTCAGGATTAAATGTTAAGCCCTGAGCATTGGTGGTATCAGGAACCCAATGTGTTCCTTCTTTATGTAAAACACCATTAAGGTGAGTCTCAAGAAAACGCTGAATACGCCCATTGTCAGGCCGTAAATATTGCGCCATAAGAGGGAGTGAGATTTCACTTTGTGTCTGTTTTAAAGGATAACGCCCACCAAATGCCATATTCCAATCATTAACGACTGCATTGCGCCACTGGTTGTTAATGCCTTGAGATGTAGGCGCTAGCAGTTGCTGCCATGCTTGTGACATCGGTTGTACAAGAATAGTCTGACCAAAACCACTCCACTCTTGACCAAAACTTGCGGCTATTAGGCTGCCATAATCTCGTGTTTCTGATAAATCGACGGTTTTTCCTTCAAAAACACTTCTTGCTAATGCTTGTGACATCGCTTGTGGATCAGGCGCATTAACCACTTGTTGAAGCTTAAGACGAACACGAGTGACACGGGTTAAATACGCTTGAAGACTTAACGCATCACTATTTTGAGCGGTAGATTGAGGATCAGTAAAAGCAAGAATAGGTGCAAAAACAGGTTCAAGAGGACCTGTAAATTCTGCTTTTTGGTTAATGACAGGTTGTTGCTCTTTATTAAGTAAATCTTTCGCTGAGTTAACAAAAGAATCGGCTAATTTTTCTTGCTGACGCCCTGTTTTACCTTGATAAGAAAGGGTATTCATTAACGCAATAATCGGTGATTGTCGTACATCACTCATCAATGTTAATTGGTCAATGGTATCGGATAAATTTTGTGTTTCTCGCCATTGTAATCCGTTGAGAAAGCTTAACCAGCTACCTGAAAAATCATTAAAATAGCGCTCAGTCAGGTTTTGCTGTAACTTTTCAGGTGAGATATCAATTTCTGCATTTTTTTGCGTATCACTCAGCACCCAATCTATCTCTTCACGTCTTTCATTTACCGCTTTTTTAATTGCGGGTTCAATAGAATCTTCCCATGCTTTTCGGGTAAAAATACCAGGAACAGTTTCGGTTGAGGTTAATAAGAAGCTGACATCGGTATCACCGGTCATATCATCTAATGTCATCTCTGCGAAATTATATTGTGCTTGCTGTAATATTTTTTGGTAAAGGGCTAACTCTCCATTTCGTTGACCAATTTGGCGGATCAGAATTGTTCTGCTACCAGCAATTAATGTGCGATTAGGTTGAATTACCCAATCATTATGTTGAGGTAATTGCGATGCATAAAAGGTGAGTAATTCGGTGCCTAATGTTTGCCATTCACCTTCTTTTAGACCTTTATTTTGGGACCAAATATTGAGTATACTTTCAGTAAAAAACGCAGGTTCTATATGAGAAGGATCACTCATCATTAAATAGGCTTTCAGTGCTTGATAAGCAGAACGAGCGCCTTCTATGCGTTCAGCACTTTCAGGTGGAAGCTGCACAAAGCTTTGAAGATAAGTTTCAAGATGATGCTGAGTTGAATCCCGTAATAACGGCAACATGGATTGACTATAAATCGGCCAAAGTTGGTCAAGTAATGGGGCATTTTGGTTTAAGCCAAAACGAAACCAAATTGGAACTGACGTATTGGCTCTGTGGCTCAGTATACCGAGGGTTTGCTGTAAGCCATATTGGGCTTGTAAGCGAGCTAATTCAGATTGATGGTTATCAGTCGCAAGTTGAACTTGTTGTTGGCTTTGCGTCATTAATTGGCGGTTCATAAAGTAAGAGACCACCATACCAACGCCCCAAAGTGCCATTGCGGTGGCAGCAGTATATTGCATGACACGTTTTGCATTGATGCCTAAAGGGGAGGCTTTTAATTGAGCTGGGAGTTGAGAATTTGCCAACAGTAATGCTTTCCAATGAGAATTAGTTAGCCATTGATGATCCAAAGAGGGCGCTGAAGATAAATTCTCTGGTGATGGTGTACTAAATAATATGCCAGCAAAAGGTAACGAGCGATAACCTGATAAAAGAGGCGCTAAGTTATTGGCTAATTTTTCACAACCGTCATGCTGTAAAAAACGAGCAAGTGCTAACAGATAAGTGTGTGTTTGGTTATGTAATACGGCTTGTGTGCCTTGTTCAATCAGTGCGGATAATAGGTTTCCCAGATCGTCAGAAAGTATTTCAGAAGTAGCTTTTAAAGGTGCGGAATAGAGTACAGCAGGCGTATCTTCTATTGTCATATCACCATTATTACTGACATTCCACAACCATATTGGTGCTTGCCAACGTAATTGGCGAAATAGCTGGTGAAAATAGCGGCTTGCTGTGTCTGAACTCGTTTGATTAAGATGAGCTAATTGTGAATGCCCTAAAAGTTGTTGTGACAAGTTATTTTCAGATACCCAAATCACCGCATCTAAAGGACGACGACGACGAAGTTGTTTTAAGTCTTGAATTAAATTCTCATTACTATTTTGGTTTATATCTCCACCATAAATAAGTAGTGTGCCGTTATTTTCTTGCCAGAGTTCAGTGGTTAGATTTGGGGCGAGTTTTTCGATAGAAGTCGAGGTACCTATTAACAAGTGAATTTTTACTTTTCCCTGCCAAAATAAACCATAACTTTCTTTCATTCTTTCTAATAAAAGATTATTACTACTACTTTCTCCTTTTATTCTTTTTTCTTCAGAAGGATATTTATTGTAATTTTTCTCATTATTTCTATATTTATATTTTTTGATTTTATTAAAATAAAAAAATAAAGTACTAATAAAAAAAGACACCAATGCTAGAGTAATAATAGCTATTTCTTTCTTTTTTATCGTATCGATAAAAAAATATTCACCATAACGCCAGATGACGATACAAAGAATTAATATAATAAAAAAAGAGAAGGTAGTTTTTATAGATAATGATAAAAATTTCACATTCATTCCATTCGCTCGTTATTTGTCGTTATCGTATTAATATAAAAGTTATTTTCTTTATGAGATAAAGAAATAACATTATTTTTATATTGATATGCAAAGTTAACAGATAAACCCATTGTTATCCAAGAAGAATAATCACCAATAGGCCCAATAAAATATTCTAAATCCATGGTGCTATCTAATGATATTTTATTTAATGGACAATCATTATTGAACAATGCTGAAGTTATATTACTATTTGCTTTACTATCCAGAATAACATGTGTGGCTAAAGTCGATTCAATTTGAATTTCGCTAAAGATACTTAGTGCTTCTTGGTAATTTTCATCTTCTGAAATTAACATGGGACGTTGAATATTAACCATTATGTCAATATTATATTTTTTAATTATTTCATCTGATGCCATAATCAATATTGCCAAGACTGAAGATTGTTTTTCTGTAAAAATCTGATCGATAATTATTATTTCAATATAATTATTATTATTTGCTATAGTATTTTCTATATGCTGATAAGATAAGTCTTCAACTATTTCAAAATCTAGTATTTCTTTATTAATAAAAAGTTCTCTCCATACAAGCTGAAATTCATTTCTTATTTTATTTTTATCTTTAGTCGTTAAATATTTTATTTTAATAGGTAGTTTATCAAGTAATTTCTCTATGGTTTGTTGTGTGTTTTTTAACAAATAATAAACTGATGGATTTTTATCATCTAAATAGTCGATATCCAGAGGAAGGTGATAACATGATATATGTTCTGATAAATTATTTTTTATATATGAAATCGTTGTCTTTTGTGGAAGAAAAACAAGGCTATCGATAACACAAACACTACGTCTTCCCCAATCCTCCCATTTTTTATCTGCAAATTTTTTTTCATTATATAAAAAAGAATAAATATTTTTGTTTTTTATATAAATCATATGCTTATATAAAAATGTAATTATTGTTATTAAAAAAGGTAGAGTAGAAATAATAATACTAAATAATTCTTTCTGTTGTGCAACTTCATCTTTATTTTTAAAACTTAAAGAATAGATTAGAAATAAAATCGACAAACCTATTGCTAAACACCATTTAAAATAAGGAAAAGGAGTAGGTTTTGATATTAACTTAATTGATTCTTTATTCCATGCCATAATTAATCCAATGAAAAATTAGTAATGCTAGCAATAAGATAACAACCACACTCTGTATGGCATCCCTCAGTCGCAAGAGCTGTACTTTGACAAGTAAAATAAGGTGAACCTTCAATAATATAATTAATTCCATGCCCTCTCTTTGGGCAATTAACTTTATCTCCTACTTTAGCCGCTTTTTTTCCATTGATAATAAAATCAGAGGTGGCTGTAATAACTGTACCACCATGACTGGTTTTATCGCCTAATAATATAATTTTTCTATTCATAAATTATTCCATTAATGTATATTAAAAAGTGATACTTCAATCTCTTTTAGATGTTGAATACCAACAGTAAGTTATTTGGTATTAAATAGGAGAGGGGGTTTTATTTATATCACTGCTGAGTTAAATATTTTAATAACAATGATGATAGAAAGTAAGAGAAAAAACGGATAAAAGATCCATTTCTTCTCTTGCTTTATATTTAAAAGAAACAAATTCAAATAACCTCCTGGATTTTAATTAGAGTTATATTTAGTTAAGACTTTTTAATTTATTATAATTGGGTCTTGAAGAGTTTATTTTTTCTATAGTACCATCTGAATAATAAAGGATATTCTCCTTTTCTCGTTCTTTAGGTATGTCAATCTTCGTTATATTTTCTTTATGAAAGATAGGGGTAAATAATATGTTTTTTTCATTATTGACTAATATATATTGAGACCTATCCCAACTATTAAACAGGATTATTTTTTTTCATTTGATATATTGTTATTAATAAATACCGGATAATAGTTAAGTTCTATTTTTTCATTTTTTATTAAATTTCTTATAATTTCTCCTTCGTTAAATTTATGGTTATTAAAGATTAAAATAAGTTTATGTGATGGTATTGTTTTAAAGTCACTATCAGTATTCAGTGTTTTTTTGTAAATGATTGACATCCAAACTTCACTTAATTGCCATTGACATGACCCCCCCCCATTAAGGGCGATTTGTACTTGATAGATATCACTATTACCTTGTTGTTTAAGTGCCACGGTATTAGGGTTAAAACCAGAAATATAATATTTCTCACCCGCAGAATTATATCGAGCACGTTGGCAAATGTCGGAACGATAAAGTACATTTAAAGGTAACGCCTCAATGCCTGCTGGAAGTTTAATCCCGACGGTAACCCACTCAGTATCAGCTGGGGGAGACA
>NZ_JBEEUB010000010.1:0-175048 GCF_040139125.1 Proteus hauseri | reverse complement strand
GCATTCTACATCTTCCTCATTCAGTGTCAAGCGTTATTTTATAAGGCTTTCCACTTTATTTTTCTGTTCTCTCGGCTAACTCACTTAGCGTGGTTTGCCGTGACAACGAGGACGCATTATAGGGAGTTTTCTGAGGCTGGCAATAGTTTTTTTTAAAAAAACGTTCGTTTGTTGGTAAATTAAACGAAGTGCTTATTTTTTGTGGCTTTTTATCCATTTTGGCAAGTCAGCCAAGCTATCTAGGATAAAATCTGCACAGATTTGAGCCTCTTGCGTAATCTCTTTTCCGGTACGAACGAGAACTTTATTGCCCACTCCCGCAGATTTTGCTGCCAACATATCTTCTTTTTTATCGCCAACCATATAAGAAGAAGCCATATCGATGTTTAATTGTGCTTTTGCATCCATAAACATTCCAGCGGCTGGTTTGCGACAATCACACTGTTGCTTATATTCAGCAACACTTGCTTCTGGGTGATGAGGACAATAATAGATACCATCTAAATCAACGCCTCTATCTGCTAAAGACCAGTCCATCCATTCAGTAAGATGCAAAAATTGATCTTCACTATAATAGCCACGACCAATACCCGATTGGTTAGTCACTAAAACCAAGGCATAGCCCATTGCTTTTAGCTCAGCCATTGCTTCAATAACACCATCGATAAACTCAAAGTTATCAATTTCAGATACATAACCGTGGTCTATATTAATTGTTCCGTCGCGATCAAGAAAAATCGCAGAAATCCCATTACTCACCAGCATTACTCCATTCAGATATTTGTTATTAGTATCGCATGTTTTCTCTTATATAGAGAATGGAATCCATCCCTTTCTTTCTTTATTAGTTGAGTACTCTTTTTTATTGACTTAGCCATCTAGACGCCTTAACATCTATTTTAACTAGGGCAGAATAGTCTTTATGTCCATATTCTACTTATATAAAGAACAACATGATTAAACTGACGAATATAAACAAAGTGTTTAAGCAGGGAGAGCGTTCAATACAAGCGCTATCAAATATTAACCTGCATGTGCCACAAGGGCAGATTTTTGGTGTTATTGGATCGTCAGGAGCGGGTAAAAGTACACTTATACGCTGTGTGAATATGTTAGAAAAACCAACATCAGGAGAAGTTCTTGTTGATGGACGAGATCTAACAAAGCTGTCTGATAAAGAATTAACAAAAGCACGTCGTGGCATTGGTATGATTTTTCAGCATTTCAATTTACTCTCTTCACGAACAGTATTTGAAAATGTGTCATTACCTTTAGAGTTAGATAACACGCCTCGCGCCAATATTACACAACGTGTAAACGAGCTACTGGAATTAGTTGGTCTGTCTGATAAAAAAGATTATTACCCAGCAAATCTATCTGGCGGACAAAAACAGCGTGTTGCAATTGCTAGAGCACTGGCCAATTCTCCGAATGTTCTATTATGTGATGAAGCCACCAGCGCACTAGATCCAGCAACTACACGTTCTATTTTAGAATTACTGAAAGATATTAATCGTCGTTTAGGATTAACTATTTTACTTATCACCCATGAAATGGATGTTGTAAAACGCATTTGTGATCAAGTGGCAGTTATTAGTGGTGGTGAATTAGTTGAAAGTGATGCAGTGAGTGAAGTTTTCTCTCACCCTAAAACACCCGTTTCTCAGGCATTTATTCAATCAACATTACAATTGGATATTCCTGAAGATTATCAAGAACGAATGAAACCAAAATGGGAAGAGGGTTTATTCCCATTATTGAAACTTGAATTTAATGGTCAATCCGTTGATGCACCATTGATGTCTATCGTAGCGCGTCGTTTTGATGCCGACATTAATATTTTAAGTTCTCAAATGGATTACGCCGGTGGTGTTAAATTTGGCGTTATGTTAGCTGAATTACATGGTAAAAATGGTAACACTGAAAAATCTATTGCGTTTTTAGAAGAGCATCATGTGAAAGTAGAGGTTCTTGGTTATGTCTGAAGGAATGATTTATTTATTAATTGGTGGTATCTGGGAAACCTTGGTCATGACCTTCGTCTCTGGCTTTTTCGGTTTTGTTATTGGATTACCATTAGGCGTATTGCTGTATGTCACTCGTCCTGATCAAATCATGGTAAGTACCACAACATACCGAACAATTTCAGCACTGGTCAATGTGTTTAGGGCAATCCCTTTTATTATTTTACTAGTATGGATGATCCCATTTACTCGTATGGTAGTAGGTACATCAATTGGCTTACAAGCCGCTATTGTTCCTTTAACGGTAGGCGCTGCACCTTTTATTGCTCGTATGGTAGAAAATACTTTACTCGAAATTCCAAATGGGCTGATTGAAGCATCACGCTCTATGGGTGCAACACCAATGCAGATTATTAAAAAGGTTTTATTACCAGAATCTCTGCCTGGCTTAATTAACGCAGCAACCATCACACTAATTACATTAGTGGGTTACTCTGCAATGGGTGGTGCTGTTGGTGCTGGCGGTTTAGGTCAGATTGGTTATCAGTATGGTTATGTTGGTTATAATGCAACAGTAATGAATACCGTAATTGTTCTGCTTGTTATTCTAGTTTTTATCATTCAGTTTATTGGTAATCATTTAGTTAAACTGACAACTCATAAATAAAAGCATTGAAGGTTCTATATCATCTATAGAGCCTTTTATATAAACGGATCAAATAAGGGTGAATGTATGTCATTAAAATTCAAATCGCTTGCAGTGGTAAGTGCATTAATTGGCGCACTGGCATTAGCTGGTTGTGGTGAAAAAGACAAAGATCCGAACCATATTCGTGTCGGCGTTATTTCAGGTTCAGAACAACAAGTTGCCGAAGTTGCTAAACAAGTCGCTAAAGATAAATATGGTCTTAATGTTGAGCTGGTCACTTTTAATGACTTCGTGATGCCAAATGAGTCACTAAGCCGTGGTGATATCGATATTAACGCATTCCAACATAAGCCTTATTTGGATCAACAAATTAAAGATCGTAATTATAAGATTACTGCCGTAGGAAATACATTTATTTACCCTATCGCAGGTTACTCTAAAAAAATTACCGATTTAGCTGATTTACCTGATGGCGCACAAGTGGCTATCCCTAACGATCCAACAAACTTAGGCCGTTCATTACTGCTATTAGAAAAAGTGGGTTTAATTAAATTAAAAGATGGGGTTGGCTTATTACCATCAGTACTTGATATTACTGAAAACCCAAAAAATCTAAAATTAGTTGAATTAGAAGCACCACAATTACCACGCTCTTTAGATGACCAAAAAATCTACTTAGCCGTGATAAATACAACCTACGCGAGTCAAGTGAACTTAACACCAGCAAAAGACGGTATTTTTGTTGAAGATAAAGACTCTCCTTACGTAAATATCATTGTTGCACGTGAAGATAATAAAGATTCAGAGAACGTGAAGAAATTTATTCAAGCATATCAATCAGATGAAGTTGATAGTGCAGCAAATAAAATCTTTAACGGTGGTGCAGTAAAAGGCTGGTAACTATTAATTATCTAACTTAATCATAAAAAAGGCGGACATTTGTTCGCCTTTCTCTTTTTTACTTGGATAATTTGCATTAAATTAGAGTCGTTTAATTTTTGTATAGACAATAATAAAGAGGATGTAACCCATGCACATGCGCTTGCTACTTATTGGCATCATAGCGCTGTTTATGACAGGCTGTTCAGTCAAAAATTCATCGGATGTTGATCAGTCTAAATTTACGGATATGCGTTTAAATAAACCAGGTCAACCACAAAAGCCAAAAGATAAAATATTATCTCCGGTTCGTGTTGTTGAAAAAACAGAAGATCTTTTAGGTGCACCTTTTAAAGATCTTGGTATTGTTTCTGGTGAATCTTGCCGACAAACATTACAAGATCCACCAGCAAGTTTACCTGTTGCTAAAAAAAGAATGGCGACCAAAGCCGCTTATAAAAATGCTAATGCCGTTTTATTACATGAATGCCAGATTGTTACTGGTTTAGGTTGTTATCAATCGGCTATTTGCGAAGGCACAGCACTATTAATTACCCAATGAATCCCCTTCAAATTACACCTATAGGGCATATTGTTAGCCCTTATAAAGAGAAATTTGCCGTACCACGCCAGCCTGGATTAATTCAGGATGGCGGTGGTCAGCTTATTTTTCATTCACCTTATAACCACCCTGATGCAGTAAGAGGATTAGAGCAATTTAGTCACCTTTGGTTGCTTTTTATCTTTCACCAAACCGCACAGCAAGGATGGCATCCTTTAGTTCGTCCACCAAGATTAGGTGGAAATGCTAAAATGGGTGTATTTGCTACTCGCTCAACCTTTAGACCTAATCCCATAGGGATGTCACTGGTTGAGCTTAAGCAAGTGAAAACAGATAATCAGTCCGTTATTTTAGAATTGGGTAGCCTTGACCTTATCGACGGTACACCTATTATTGACATAAAACCTTATCTCCCTTTTGCTGAATCTCGTCCTGATGCAACCGCGGGTTTTGCTCAATATGCGCCAAATGATGAAATGTCGGTTTTCTTTTCACAACAAGCATCAGAACAACTGCAACATTATGCTAGTGAATACCCTAATCTTTCTCGCTTTATTACCCAAGTATTACAGCAAGATCCTCGTCCTGCTTATAAAAAGGGAGAACAAAGTGATAGAGTTTATGCCGTGCATTTACTTGAGTTTAATATTCGCTGGCAAGTTAAAGAGCAACAGACACTTGTACTTAGCATTGAACCGCGATAATTTGCTCTAACAGCCGCAGACAATGCTATGATGAATTATCAATGCTTATTTTTATAAAATCTGACTACGGTTCTTCTTGTCTTTGAACAAATCAGATTTAAAAAAATGCTTTGCCCCTTTTGGCAGACCAAAGTCACTGGTAGACTAAAGTCTTTCCCTATTTATATTGATGTAGACTGGCGTGACAGTCAGCCTAAGTATTTTTGTTCTAATGGAACCTAATAATGCGTACTAGCCACTATTTGCTCTCTACTTTAAAAGAGACGCCTGCTGATGCAGAAATTGTCAGCCATCAACTTATGCTTCGCGCAGGCATGATCCGTAAACTTGCTTCTGGTCTTTATGATTGGATGCCGACCGGTGTTCGTGTTCTACGAAAAATTGAAAAAATTGTTCGTGAAGAGATGGATAACGCGGGATCACTTGAAATTTCAATGCCTGTTGTTCAACCCGCAGATTTATGGCTAGAAAGTGGTCGTTGGGAACAATATGGTCCGGAATTACTGCGTTTTGCTGATAGAGGCGAGCGCCCTTTTGTTTTGGGTCCAACACATGAAGAAGTTGTAACAGATATCGTTCGTAACGAAATCACCTCTTACAAACAACTTCCACTAAATCTGTACCAAATTCAAACTAAATTCCGCGATGAAGTACGCCCTCGCTTTGGTGTTATGCGTTCTCGTGAATTTATTATGAAAGATGCATACTCTTTCCATATCTCTCAAGAGTCTTTACAAGAGACCTACGACAGAATGTATGAAGCCTATAGCAAAATCTTTACACGTATTGGGCTTGATTTCCGCCCTGTACTTGCAGATACAGGCTCTATTGGTGGTAATGCATCACATGAATTCCAAGTATTAGCTGATAGCGGTGAAGATGATATCGTATTCTCTACTGGTTCTGACTACGCGGCAAATATCGAACTTGCAGAAGCGGTAATGCCAGCAACGCCTCGTGCAGCAGCGACTGAAGAAATGCGCCTCGTTGATACGCCAAATGCAAAAACAATTGCTGAATTAGTTGAGCAGTTCAATCTACCAATTGAAAAAACAGTGAAAACACTGATTGTTCATGGAACTAAAGAGAGTGGTCATAGCTTAGTTGCATTGCTGGTTCGCGGTGATCATGAACTTAACGAAATTAAAGCTGAAAAATGTGACATCGTTGCATCACCTTTAACTTTTGCAACAGAAGCCGAAATTCGCCAAGCAGTAAATGCAGGTCCGGGTTCATTAGGTCCAGTTAATTTGCCACTGCCAGTTATTATGGATCGTGCGGTTTCTGTGATGAGTGACTTTGGTGCTGGTGCAAATACTGACGGTAAACACTACTTTGGTATTAACTGGGAACGTGACTTACCTGTTGCTGAAATTGCAGATATCCGCAATGTCGTTGAGGGTGATCCAAGCCCAGATGGCAAAGGTACTTTACTTATCAAACGTGGTATTGAAGTTGGTCATATTTTCCAACTTGGTAAAAAATACTCAGAAGCATTAAAAGCAACGGTACAAAACGAAGAAGGTCACAACCAAGTTGTCACTATGGGTTGTTATGGTATTGGTGTTACTCGTATTGTTGCCGCAGCCATTGAACAAAACCATGATGAACGCGGTATTATTTGGCCAGATGCAATTGCACCGTTCCAAGTTGCTATTTTACCAATGAATATGCATCGTTCTTATCGTGTAAAAGAAGTTGCTGATAAACTTTACAACGACTTACGCGCACAAGGCGTTGATGTTCTGTTCGATGATCGTAAAGAGCGCCCTGGTGTCATGTTTGCCGATATGGAACTGATTGGTATTCCTCACACCATCGTGATTGGTGATCGCAACCTCGATAACAACCAAATCGAATATAAAGCACGTCGCAGCGATGATAAATCATTAATCAATGTGGATGACGTTGTTGCTTTTATCAAAGAGCAATTAGCTTAATCAGCACACTGCCTCAATTGAGGCAGTAAAATAGATAATAAAAAACCCGCAATAGCGGGTTTTTTATTCGTTCAGAATAGTTAGATTAGCTTCTACCTCGATGACCACCACAAGAACCGTGACGATTAAAGCGAGTATCACCAGTAACAACTAATGCAGGATCAAAACGGCCATCTTCCATTGAAGGGCGAATACTATAATAACCT
Source organism: Proteus hauseri (assembly GCF_040139125.1). Lineage (GTDB taxonomy): Bacteria > Pseudomonadota > Gammaproteobacteria > Enterobacterales > Enterobacteriaceae > Proteus > Proteus hauseri_B. The sequence continues at coordinate 168,144 of NZ_JBEEUB010000010.1, read as the reverse complement.
TCAACTTCAAGATAAACTGGCGTTCCACCTTCAACACCCGTCGAGAAATAACCAGTTTCTAAAGTTAACCCTTGTGCTGCATAAACACGCCCAGATTGGCAATCTTTAAATGTTCCAGCATCCGCTAAATACGTAAACTCACCGGCTAATTTTCTTGGCTGAACTTTAACAAGTGAATAATTTAATTCTGAATTAATAACATTACCATCGATATCCAACATCACCAGTTTATCTTCTTTAGGAAGATAATAGCTTTTTTCGCCATAGCTGTTAGTTAAAGCCAATTTATCTTTACTTAACGCCCAAGTTCCTGACTCAAAAAAACTACCTCTATCATCAGCCGAACCTTGGTAACGCTGCTCCATAACATAAGAGCCATCTTGATTAACAAGAATTGTTGTGTCGATACCAGAACAATCGGCACAAGGTAAAATACTGTTATATGTTTGATCAACAATTTTGCCATCAAGTGATAAGCCAATATTATTTTGGCAACCTGATAACACAAACAACCCAGCAGCAATGGCTGCAAATAAAAGTTTTTTCCCCATCATCTACTCCCTCATTCTGGGTACTTTCTAATTACTCATTCTCTTTATGATTCTAGCATTTTTTATAACGAAAAGGGCTAATAAAACTCGCTTTAAGATAAATGCACCCTTATTTGATAGTTATTTCCCAAATCATCTCTCATTAAGAGCTATTTCAGAAAATTATTACAATAACTATTGTGCTCACATCGAATAACAGCATAATGATTTTATTCTGAATTATTCACTGGCGGCAATACCGCCACGAACGAGTGGTGAGGGAATATGTCAACAAATACAGAATATCAACCAATTAACTGTGATGACTATGAAAATTTAGAGTTAGCTTGCCAGCATGGGATGCATCTCCAAATTGAATTACATAGTGGTGAACTTATTGATGGTATTGCAGATGATCTTTTTTTAAGTAAAAAGGTCGAGTATCTGAAAATAAAGACCCCTGACGGTTCTAAAGACTTACGACTGGATATTATCGCCAGTTTTTCCAATCCCGAAATTGGGACTGTTGTTATAAAATCGGAATAATCGATAGTAAACAACCGCCAAAAGGCGGTTGTTTATTGATAAGTCTCTTGCCACTCGATAGTTAAGTTCTGTTCTAATGTTGCTTTTCCCTCAAGAGTAACAAAAGTATTAACCGCAGCAATTAAGGTATCATTATAATAAATCAGTGGAATACGCGTTCTGCGCCAAGGTGCAATACCCAGCTCTTGCCAAATTTTCTTGCTATGTCTTGGTAATTCTCTACCAACAATGCGCAAAGATGGCTGAGTAAGACCAAAACGAACCGTCACGGTCTCACTACTATAAGGCTCTCGAATTGCCATTTTCTGGTTTTGCTCTCTTGTTGAATGCGCAATTAATACCCCTAGCGCTTCAGGTAAAACCAGTGGCTGAGATAATGACCATGTAAGTATTTTATCTGTTGGCTCATTAATAACAGGAACAAGATAAAGCCGTTGCTTATAACGTCGTACTTCATCTTGAAAAAGACGTAACTTAGGTTCAGCACCATCTTTAGCCAAAGCAACCTCTTCCCATAAACGTAGAATTTGTTCCCTTGAAGGCATAACTCTATTTTGACAGGAGAACCAACGTCTTAATAAAGCATTACGTTTTATTACGCTACTCGTTGAAAGCGCATCAATATCAAGGCTATTGTTCTTATCTACCAGTAAATTAAGTTCTGAATCAAGCAATTCATCTAACAATGCCTCTTGCTCACCACAAAGTGCAGCACTACGCGTTACCGCTTGAGAAAAGTGAGCCCAACGTTGCGTGAATAATGGCATTACATGTAACCGTAAAAAATTACGGTCATAGCGGTCATCTTGATTGCTGTCGTCTTCTATCCAATATAAGCCTTGCTGATTTGCATAAGTCTCAATTTGCTTGCGGGTAATATTAAGGAGTGGGCGAAGTAGATAGCTGTGTTCAAAGGGCATCTTCGCAGGCATAGATGAAAGCCCGGCGGGTCCACTTCCTCGCTTTAATGCCAATAAAAATGTTTCTGCTTGATCGTCTTGATGTTGTGCTGTGGCTAAAATTTGCTGTGGCTGCAAATATTGTCGATAAGCTTGATAGCGTGCTGCTCTAGCACCGTTTTCAATACCTCCGTCTTTTACATCCACATTGACTTTTTCACTGATAAACGTGACATTCCACTGCTGGCAAAATTGCTCACAATGGACTAACCAATCATCTGCTTTGGTGTTTAATCCATGATGTACATAGATTGCCGTTAACTCTAAAGGTAATTGGTATTCATCTCGTAAACGAACAAGCCCATGTAATAAAACAGTTGAATCTACTCCTCCACTAAAGCCCACCAAAATTTTTGTGTGAGGATCAACTTGTTGCTTGATTTCTTTAAGGAGCGAGCAATATTTCAGTTCCATAGCATTATCATTTATCAGTGAATTCAGATGATTATGTTAAGTCTTTTGCCGCGATTTTGCACCAATACAAAAACAGCTGTAATTAAAACCAAAGAGATAACACAAAAAAAAGCAGAATAATCATTATTCTGCTTTCATATTATTAATTTTGGTTTGCTAGCATAAGTCTTAGCAGTAACCGTATTCCATTAAACGCTGATAACGACGATTTTTTAGTTCTTCTGATTCAAATGCATCTAATTCTTCTAAATCAGCTTTAATTTGCGTTTTTAGAGAGACTGCAATTTCATCGTAATTACGATGTGCGCCACCTAAAGGTTCTGGAATAACGTTATCAATAAGCTTTAGCTCTTTTAAACGATTAGCAGTAATTCCCATTGCTTCTGCAGCTAAAGGTGCTTTATCAGCACTTTTCCAAAGAATAGAAGCACAACCTTCTGGTGAAATCACTGAATAAGTACTGTATTGCAGCATATTAACTTTATCACCAACACCAATCGCTAATGCACCACCAGAACCACCTTCACCAATAACAGTACAGATAATTGGCACACCAAGGCGAGACATCTCTCTTAAGTTACGAGCGATAGCTTCAGATTGTCCGCGCTCTTCTGCGCCTACCCCAGGATAAGCACCCGGTGTATCAATAAAAGTAATAATTGGCAGATTAAAACGCTGTGCCATTTCCATTAAACGAAGCGCTTTACGATAACCTTCAGGTGCTGGCATACCAAAGTTGCGACGTATTTTTTCTTTGGTTTCACGCCCTTTTTGATGTCCAATAATCATAATAGGACGACCATCTAAACGAGCAATACCACCAACAATCGCTTTATCATCAGCATAAGCGCGATCGCCTGCTAATTCCTGAAAATCAGTAAAGATACGATGAATATAATCAAGTGTATAAGGTCTTAATGGATGACGAGCAAGTTGTGCAACTTGCCATGATCCAAGATCAGAGAAAATCTTACGTGTTAGCTCTAGGCTTTTTTCTCTTAGACGTGAGACTTCTTCATCGATATTAATATCAATTTTTTCATCATGTTGGCTAACTGCGGTCAGCGAATCAATTTTCGCTTCTAACTCGGCAATTGGCTGTTCAAAATCCAGAAAATTAAGACTCATAACATTCCTATTCTAGTCAAATTCTAATTCCACCTGCTCATTACCCAGCAGAGTTCGCAGATCGGTCAAAAGCATATCAGTTGGCGTAATACGCCATGTCGCACCGAATCGTAGGCGGGCGCAGGCATCGTGTTTTTGAAAATAAAGATGAACCGGTATCGTGCCTGAACGATGTGGCTCTAAAACGCCGCGAAGACGATTTAATAATTGCTCATTAATTTGCCTGTCTGACAACGATATAGCAAGCCCTCTTGCATATTTTTCACGGGCTTCGCTAATATCCATAAGCTCGCGGACAGTCATTTTAAGCCCACCGTTGAAATCATCAAAGCTGACCTGCCCTGTAGCAATTAAAATCCGATCTTTTTCCAATAAATGTTGGTATTTATCCAACGCATCGGAAAATAACATAATTTCAAGCCGACCAGAACGATCATCAAGGGTACATACCCCAATTCTATTACCTCGTTTAGTGGTAAATACTTTAGATGCCAGCACTAAGCCTGCAACTTTAACCATTTGACCACGAGGTGTCGGTGTCAGATCCTTTAGACGTGTCCCTGCCGCATATCGTTCAATTTCTTTTAGATAACGTGTTATCGGGTGACCGGTTAAATATAAACCAAGTGTTTCCCTTTCACCTTCTAAAACAACCTGATCTGACCATTTTGGTACATTAGCATAAGAGCGTTCTACTTGCTCTGGTGCTTCAGCTAACACACCAAACATATCCGATTGCCCGATAGCTTCTGCTTTAGCATGTTGGTCCGCAGCTTTAAGCGCATCTTCTAATGCAGACATTAATGCTGCGCGATGAGGACCTAATTTATCGAATGCGCCTGCCATGATCAGTTTTTCCATCACTCGGCGATTCAATTTTTTCGTTTCAGTTCTAGCGCTTAAATCAAAGATATCTTTAAAATGACCACCTTGTTGACGAGCTTCAACAACCGCTTCAATGGGTCCTTCACCAACACCTTTTATTGCACCAATACCATAAACGATTTCGCCTTCATCATTAACGTGAAAATGATAAAGACCACTATTGATATCTGGCGGTAGAACTTTTAATCCCATACGCCAGCATTCATCCACTAATCCAACCACTTTTTCAGTGTTATCCATATCAGCAGTCATTACTGCCGCCATAAACTCTGCTGGATAGTGTGCTTTTAACCATAAGGTTTGATAAGAGACCAATGCATAAGCGGCTGAGTGAGATTTATTAAATCCATAACCTGCGAATTTCTCCACAAGGTCAAAGATCCTCATTGCTAGCTCACCATCAACGCCATTTTTAATCGCACCCTCTTCAAAAATAGAGCGCTGTTTTGCCATCTCTTCTGGTTTTTTCTTACCCATGGCGCGTCGTAACATATCTGCGCCACCCAGTGTATATCCTGCCAATACTTGGGCTATTTGCATAACCTGTTCTTGATACAAAATAACACCATAAGTAGGCTCTAGAACAGGTTGCAAACTCTCATGCTGCCACTTAACATCAGGATAAGAGATCTCTTCAACACCATGTTTACGGTCGATAAAGTTATCAACCATTCCTGATTGTAAAGGTCCCGGTCTAAACAATGCGACGAGGGCTATCATATCTTCAAAACAGTCAGGACGTAGACGTTTAATTAAGTCTTTCATACCACGGGATTCCAACTGGAATACCGCCGTAGTTTCAGAACGCTGTAACATATCAAAACTACGCTGATCTGTCAGGGAGATCGCCGCAATATCTATAGGCTCAAGCGCTTTTTTCGCTCGCCGAGCATTAATCATTTCTAATGCCCAGTTAATAATGGTTAGCGTTCGTAAGCCTAAAAAGTCAAATTTCACTAACCCTGCATATTCGACATCATTCTTATCAAATTGAGTAACAGGGTTGTTTCCTTCAGCATCACAATAAAGTGGTGCAAAATCGGTAATTTTCGTTGGTGCAATAACGACACCACCCGCGTGTTTTCCTGCATTGCGCGTTACCCCTTCTAACTTACGCGCCATGTCGATAAGGGCTCTTACCTCTTCATCAGCATCATAAATTTCAGGTAACTGTGGCTCTGCTTCAAACGCTTTTTCTAACGTCATACCAGGATCAGGAGGAACAAGCTTTGAGATCCTATCGACAAAGCCGTAAGGGTGCCCTAACACTCGCCCTACATCACGAATAACCGCTTTTGCTGCCATTGTACCGAAAGTAATAATCTGTGATACCGCATCACGACCATACATTTCAGCAACATGATCAATAACTCTGTCGCGTTTCTCCATGCAAAAATCGACATCAAAGTCGGGCATGGAAACACGTTCTGGGTTAAGAAAACGCTCAAAGAGTAAATCAAATTCTAATGGATCAAGATCGGTAATTTTTAACGAATAGGCAACTAATGAACCCGCACCAGAACCTCGCCCTGGACCTACAGGAACGCCATTATCTTTAGACCATTGGATAAACTCCATCACGATAAGGAAGTAACCGGGAAATCCCATCTGGTTAATGACTTTTAATTCAATATCGAGGCGTTCATCATATTCTACTCGTTTCTTTTTACGCTCTTCTGGATCGGGAAATAGAAAAGACAAACGCTCTTCTAGTCCTTCCTTTGATTTCTTAACTAAGAAATCTTCGGTACTCATATCTCCCGTTGGAAATTGAGGAAGGAAGTATTCACCTAAACGAATCGTAACATTACAACGCTTAGCAATTTCAACACTGTTTTCTAATGCCTCGGGAATATCACTAAACAGCTCACACATCTCTTCTTCTGTGCGCATATACTGTTGTGGGCTGTAATGTTTAGGTCGTTTGGGATCTGAAAGTGTAAAACCATCATGAATAGCGACACGAATTTCGTGGGCATCAAAATCATCAGCATCAATAAAGCAGACATCATTTGTAGCAACAACGGGGATCCCAGTTTCAGCAGCTAAAGCAACCGCTTGATGAAGATAAGACTCTTCATCAGGGCGACCTGTGCGAATGAGTTCTAGATAATAACTATCCGGGAAATGGGTTTGATAATATTCAAGACATTGGTCAACTAATGGGCGATTTCCGCGGAGTAAAAATTTACCAACATCACCCATTCTGCCGCCAGAGATTAGCAACAACCCTTCTTTATAAGTTGTTAGCCACTCTTGTTTGATAACAGGACCAGCAGCACCATAACCGTGTTTATAAGCTTCTGAAATAAGCAGTGTAAGGTTTTGATAGCCGACATTATTGCGAGCAAGGATAGTTAGGTGAGCGTATTCATCACCTAATAGTTCAGTTTCAAGATAAACATCTGCACCGACGATGGGCTTAACACCCGCATTATGGGCTGCGCCATAGAATTTCACTAAACCACATAAGTTAGTGAAATCAGTAATCGCAAAAGCAGGCATACCCAGCGAAGCCACTTTCTTCACAAGAGGCCCTGTTTTTGCCAATCCATCGATCATTGAATAATCGCTGTGAACCCTAAGATGGATAAAACGAGGATCTGCCATATTTCTTTAATTACTCTGTGGATTACTCTAAGTTTAAGGCGCGCTTTACAGGAGCAAAGCTTTTTCGGTGGTAAGGCGTTGCCCCTAATAAAGCTAATTTCTCCATATGAAAAGCCGTTGGATAGCCTTTATGTTTAGCAAAGCCATATTCAGGATAAAGCTTATCTAACTCTTCCATCTCTCTATCACGAGTGACTTTAGCTAGAATTGAAGCCGCACTTATTTCTTGAACGAGGCTGTCACCTTTTATCACAGCTTGAGATGCCATTGGCAATGTAGGACAACGGTTACCATCAACTAAAACCATATCAGGTGCTAATGATAATCCTGCAACCGCGCGTTCCATCGCTTTCATTGTCGCCCAAAGAATATTGAGTTCATCAATCTCTTCAGGTTCAGCTCGTCCGATTGCCCAACACAATGCTTTCTCTTTTATTTCATCGTAAAGTGCATTACGTTTCTTTTCTGTCAGCTTTTTAGAGTCGTTTAATCCCTCGATAGGATTAGCGGGATCTAAAATCACTGCGGCGGTGACAACGGCACCAACTAAAGGTCCACGACCAACTTCATCAACACCAGCGATAAAATTCGCTTTAGGATATACAAATTCCATTATTGACCTGCCAATTCTAATACTGCGCTCGCTGCTTGCTCATCGGCATTACAACGAATGGCGGAATGTAGCTGTAAAAATATCTCTTTTAATTGCTGCACTTTTTCGTTGTCAGTTAAAAGAGGCAACAGTTGTTCTGCTAACGCCTCTGGTTTGCAATCTTCTTGCAATAGCTCTTTTATAATTTCTCGCCCTGCTAATAAATTAGGCAACGAGACATAAGGCGTTTTAACTAATTTTTTTGCTAACCAAAAAGTGAAGGGCTTCATTCGATAACCCACAACCATTGGGCATTTAGTTAGCATACACTCTAAAGCCGCTGTTCCTGATGCGAGTAAAGTCGCATCACTGGCCGTCATCACTTCTCTCGCTTGACCATCTAATAGCTGAATATCCAGCTCAGGAGCAACGGTTTGATGTATCTGTTCAAATTGAGCACGTCGTTTTGCGTTTACCAACGGTACTAAAATATGCAGTGTAGGAATATGTTGTTTTAGCAATTGTGCCGTTTTTATAAAATCGGCACTCAACATTTCAACTTCTGCATGGCGACTTCCCGGTAATAGTGCTAAACATGTAGCATTTTGTGCAATACCAAGATGTTCTCTAGCCGCTTTTTTATCTGGATTAAGCGCAATAGCATCGGCCATTGTATGACCAATAAATCGACAAGGAACCTGATATTTATCATAAAACGCTTTTTCAAAAGGAAGAAAAGCCAACACTAAATCCGTTGCTTTACCAATTTTGAAAACCCGTTTTTGGCGCCAAGCCCAGACAGAAGGACTGACATAATGAATGGTTTTAATCCCTTTTTGCTTTAAACGCCCTTCAAGGGTGATATTAAAGTCTGGGGCATCAATACCAACAAAAACATCAGGTTTCAGTTGTGAGAATCGCTGAGTAAGATCTTTTCTTATCTTGAGTAATCTCGGTAATCGTTCTAAAACTTCAACGATCCCCATCACTGCAAGCTCTTCCATCTCATACCAAGCTTCACAACCTTCAGCTTGCATAAGCGGTCCAGCGACACCAACAAAGCGGATATTGGGATGTCTGAGTTTAAGAGCGCGGATTAAACCCGCGCCCAAGATATCACCGGACGTTTCACCGGCAACTAAGCCGATAACTAACGGACGCTGATCAATAGATGATTGGCCTGACAAGGTCATATCCTAATTAGCGAATAATGCCACGATTGGATTGTGCAGAGTGTTCCAGAAAATCGCTGAACATTTTGACATACGAATTATTATTATCCGTAGCTAACTGTCCAATCTCTTCGCGAGCTTCTTCCAATGTTTTACCATTACGATAAAGCACTTTGTAAGCATTACGAATAGCGTGAAGATCTTCTTTAGCAAAACCTCGACGTTTTAATCCTTCGATATTTAGCCCATAAGGCGTTGCATGATTTCCTTGTGCAATCACAAAAGGAGGAACATCTTGTGCAACACCAGAACATCCACCGACCATAACATGGGAACCGATCTGGCAAAATTGATGAACAGCACTCATGCCACCAATAATAACGAAATCCCCTAAAGTGACGTGTCCACCAAGGGTGCCATTATTAGCAATGATACAGCGATCACCAATGATACAGTCATGAGCAACGTGTGTATTGATCATTAGTAGATTGTCATTGCCAATCTTAGTTAAATTGCCACCTTGAGTCGTGCCACGATGAATTGTCACACTTTCACGAATCAGGTTGCGATCACCAATAATCACTTCGGTCGGCTCACCGCGATATTTCAGATCCTGATTGGCTTCACCTATCGAGGCAAACTGATAAATTTGGTTATCACGACCAATACGGGTATGCCCATTAATAACAACATGAGATTTAATATCAGTACCTTCACCAATCTCAACATTGCCACCAATAACGCAAAAAGGGCCAATGCGAACATTAGCACCAATTACCGCACCCTCTTCAACAATTGAAGAAGGGTGAATTACTGCGGATTTATCTATCATAGGCTAAACCTCACGGCGGCGAGCACACATCATCTCAGCTTCGCAAGCAATTTCCCCATCAACTTTAGCGACGCCTTTAAAGCGTGCAACACCACGGCGTTCTTTAATGAATTCAACTTCTAGGATCATTTGATCACCAGGTAAGACAGGACGTTTAAAGCGAGCACCATCAATAGCAGCAAAATAGTAGAGTTCACCAGGTTCCAGTTTACCTACGCTTTTAAATGCTAAAATACCAGTTGCCTGTGCCATTGCTTCTAAAATCAACACACCTGGGAAAATTGGCTTGCCCGGGAAGTGACCTTGAAAGAAAGGCTCATTAAAAGATACATTTTTTACTGCTCTTAGAAATTTCCCTTCTTCAAAATCAAGGACACGGTCAACCAGTAAGAATGGGTAACGGTGTGGAAGTAAATCTAAAATTTCTTCGATTTGCAGAGTATGATTATCACTCATTGCAATACTCTTCCTGTCTAATAAAACTGAGTCTAATTAATAATGACACGACCTGCTGTTACTCAAAAAGTGAGTTAACTCGCAGGTCGCAAAATGGGTAACAATAGTCTGACGACATGTTCTGTTACTTATCGCTACTTTCTACTTGACGTTCTAGCGACTTTATCCTTTTTTGCATTTCATCAATTCGCAACACAAGTGCTGCGGTTTTACGCCATGCTTTGTTAGGTTGTAACGGGATCCCCGATGAATAAACACCCGGTTCAGTGATGGGACGCATTACCATACCCATTCCTGTTACCGTTACTTTATCACAGATTTCCATATGACCATTGATAACACTTGCTCCACCAATCATACAATAACGCCCTATTTTCAGGCTACCCGCCATGATGACACCACCCGCAACTGCGGTATTATCACCAATAATGACGTTATGTGCGATTTGGCACTGGTTATCAATGATAACACCATTACCAATAACTGTGTTATCTAATGCGCCACGGTCGATAGTTGTACATGCACCAATTTCAACACGATCACCAATCACAACAGAACCAAGCTGTGGGATTTTAATCCAGTTACCGCGTTCATTAGCATAACCAAAACCATCAGAACCAATTACTGTACCTGATTGAACCAAGCAATCTTTACCAATAATAACTTCATGATAAATCGATACATTTGCCCATAACCGGCTATTATCACCGATACGCGCTTTTTTACCAACAAAACAACCTGCACCAATAACAACGTTATCGCCCAGTTCAACACCCGATTCAATCACTGCGTTTGCACCAACTGAAACATTCTGACCTAATTTAGCATCAGGAGAAATAACAGCGGTTGAGTGAATATCTTGTGCTGGGCTTGGTGTCGTATCCATAATCTGAGCCATTTGAGCATAGGCAAGATAAGGATTTTTTACCACAAGTGCTGCTACTGGGCAAAAAGGAAGATCAGCCTCAGTTAAAACAACCGCAGCGGCGTGACATTCGGCTAATTTATCCCGATAACGGCTATCGGAAAGAAAGGTAATTTGTTCACTATTTGCTAGGCTCATTGAAGCAAGACCGGCGATGGTGATATCACCATCGCCGTGTAACTGTGCATTCAACTGCTGCGCAAGCGAAGCTAATCGAATTGAAGACATCTATTATTTAACCTGTTTTTGAACCAAAGCAGTAATATCTTTACCGTCTGCAAAATAAGGAACAGTGTTAGCATCTAAAATAACATCATAGCCTTCTTTCTTCGCAACAACATCAACGGCGTCTAATACGCGTTTCATGATTTTGTTACGCTCTTCAGCTTGGCGACGACCAAAATCTTGCTCAAAAGCTTGCGCTTTTTGTGCATAAGCTTCACGTTTAGCAACCAGATCTTTCTCTGTATTTGCACGTTGTGTCGCATTCATTGTTGGTGCATCTTTTTGATATTTTTCAACGGCTGTTTGCAGCGCTTTACCTAAATTTTGTAATTCAGTGTCACGTGATTTAAATTCATTTTCCAATTGTTTCTCTACCGCATCACGGTTAGGAATTTGTTGGAGAACTTGACCGATGTTTACAACACCTACTTTATCTGCAGCCTGAGCGCCTGCTGACATCGTCAATGCCATTCCTAGAGCTGCGGCACATAACAATTTTTTCACGATATACTCCTTAAAAACCAAATATTTTGTCAGAATTCGGATGCCTTTTCATTTAAATGAATAAGGCATCAACTTTACTTACATCGCTACCACGTTCTACCAATATTAAACTGGAACTGCTCTGATTTATCGCCTTCGTAATCTTTTATTGGCTTAGCATAAGAGAAAACTAATGGACCTAATGGCGACAACCATTGTAACGCAACACCGGTTGATACACGTACATCACTTGCTCTACTGTAGTCTGGCATACCTGCGGTCCAACTAGAGTTGGTGCTATTCCACTTGGTATCCCATACGGTACCCGCATCAACAAACAGTGAAGTTCTCACTGATGAAGAGTATTTATCATCAATAAATGGTGTTGGCGTAATTAGCTCGAAGCTTGCAACTGCCATTGCGTTACCACCGATAGCATCGCTAGATGGTTGTCCAGGCTTATGTACTACATTACCATCTTTATCTTTTTGCAAATAAATCGCTTTAGGACCGATATTATTTGAGCGGAAACCACGAACAGTACCTGAACCACCCGCATAGAAGTTCTCATAGAATGGTAATTCTTTACCACCTAATCCATCACCGTAACCTAAGCGACCACGAACTAAGGTCACCCAAGTCTCTTTTTCGTTGATTGGATAGTAAGCTGAGCCATCCCACGTTACTTTGTAATATTTGTTATCTGAGCCCGGAACAGTAATACGACCGCTTAGATTACTCTTCGCACCTGAAGTTGGGAAGAAACCACGGTTTAAATTGTTAAATGTCCAGCCCACACTGACTGTATAGTCATCAGCATTAAATGATTCACGCTCGTCGAAGCCTGGGTTTTCGCCCATGCTTTCAAGATAACGCCACATTGCAACCTGAGGCTCCATTCGTGACAAGCCGTTATGTGTATACCCTAAACCAAGACGTGCAGAGTTATACTCATTTATAGGGAAACCTAAAGTACCATCAACACCATAAGATTTATTAGTATAGCCTGATAAATCCGCATCGTTAGCTCGGAAGTCATTATAGAAAATACGTCCGCCTAAACTCACGCCATTTACGGTGAAGTAAGGGTCTGTTACTGATAACTCCGCATAAGTTGAGTAATCATTACGGCTAGCATTAATTGCAACCGCATTACCCGTACCTAACCAGTTATCTTGAGTAACACCAACTTGGAAACTTATACCACTTTCAGTACCGAAACCGACACCGAAGTTTAATGAACCTGTATTACGCTCTTTTACGCGATAAACAAGGTCAACCTGATCAGGTGAACCTGGAATACGCTGAGTTTCTGTTTCAACGTTTTCAAAGTAACCCAAACGGTTTAAACGCTCTTTACCTTGTTCAACTAAATCGCTTCCTAACCATGCACCTTCCATTTGACGCATTTCGCGACGTAACACTGCATCTTTAGTGACATCGTTACCTGCAAAGCGAATTTGACGTACATAAAAACGGTTACCAGCATCAACATTAACATGCAATTTAACCGTTTTATTTTCATCATTTATTTCAGGATTGGTCATTACTCGTGGATAAGCGTATCCATAGCGACCTAACAGATTTTTAATATCATTTTCTGTTTTAGTGACTTGTGCACCGTTATAAAGTGAACCCGGTGCTATTTCGATAAGTTCCTGAATTTGTTTGGTGTAACCCGCGGTACTACCATTTACTTCGGTATTTTCGACGGTATATTTATCACCTTCTTTCAGGTTAATCGTAATGTAGATACCTTTTTTATCTGGCGTTAAGCTGACATTAGTTGATTCAATATCAAAACGTGCATAACCGCGATCTAGATAAAAACTTCTTAAGGTTTCTAAGTCACCCGCTAATTTTTGCTTCTGATATTTTTCATCAGCCGCTAAGTTCCACCAAGGCACATCATCACGTAATTGGAAACGATTAACGAGCTCTGCTGTTGTAAACGCTTTATTACCAACAATGTTGATTTGCTGAATTGTTGCTGATACACCCTCAGCAAACACCAGTTTTAAGTCAACACGGTTACGCGGAAGTGGCGTAACAACAACTTTTACGGTCGCATTATATTTACCAACACTGTAATAGAAATCTTCAAGCCCTTTTTCAATATTCGCCAACATTGTACGGTCAAGCGTTTCACCAATACGAATATTGGAAGCTTCAAGGTTTTGTGTGAGCATCTCTTCTTTAACTGCTTTATTACCAGAAAAGGTAATACTGGCAATAGTTGGGCGCTCTTTAACTTGAACAATCAGGGTATTTCCGTCACGCAGAACCCGAACATCATCAAAGTTACCCGTTGCGAATAATGAGCGGATAGTTCGACTGATATCATCATCACCGACCGAATCTCCGACTCGAACAGGCATGTTCAGTAATGCTGCACCAACGGCGACGCGTTGAAGACCTTCAAATTGAATGTCCTGAACTACGAATCCGTCTGAACCGTATGCAGTGGCGCTGCCCAGCAGCAGCGACGCTATAAGCAACTTTTTCATCGCCATCGTTGTTTTGTGTTTTCCTAACCGGTCCCTGCTTACCAATTATAAGCGAGAGAAATCATTGAAAAGTGCAAGTCCCATTAACAGCATCAGTGCCATAATACCAATGCGATAACAGAAATCTTGTACACGCTCAGATACCGGCCCTCCCTTTATCTTTTCGATAACCAGGAAAAGCAGGTGCCCGCCATCTAAGACAGGCAGGGGAAACAAGTTAATGATCCCCAGATTGACACTGATAAGCGCTATAAACATCAAATAGTAAACAAAACCAGAGTCAGCGGACATTCCTGCACCTTTCGCAATGGAAACGGGTCCACTAAGGTTAGTCAATTTGACATCACCAACCACTAACTTGCCAATCATTTTGACAGTTAACCCCATTAACTGCCACGTTTTATCAGATGCTTCGTATAGCGCCGAGAAGGGATTGTATTGCTGCATTATCAAATACTGCTCATCGGGTGGCAGTATTTGTAGTTGAGCACCAACTTGCCCCACTTGAGTCCCATCTTTAAGCGCTATAGCTGTAGGCGTTATCGCTAATGCCAACATAGAACCATTACGATCTACTGTAAGTTCCAGCGTTTTATTTGGGCTTTGACGCACAAAATAAGTAAATGGATGCCAGTTATCAATTAGCTGACCATCGACTTTAACGATACGATCCCCTGCTTGTAAACCTGCTTTTTCAGCAGCAGAGCCTACCGTTACTTCAATAATCTTTGAGTCTAACCGCGCGCCAACAGGCATTATGCCTAGCGTTGCAATCGGATCTTGTTTTTCAGGATCAAAGCTCCATCGCTGTAAATTCAGTATATTCTCACTCTCCATTTGAGAGTTAGGGTCGAATACAACAAAAGAAACCTCTTTTGCACCGATTTTACTTACCAACGCTAAACGAACTGCATTCTGATCAGGCGTTTCGATACCTGCAACAGACTTTAGTTCCATTCCCGGCATTAATTTTGCTTGTTCTGCGATAGAGTCAGGACGAATATCTGAAATAATCGGTTTTAAAGCAGGAACGCCTATCATAAATACAATCCAATAAGCGACAATCGCTAATAAGAAATTAGCAATTGGACCTGCTGCAATAACAGCAGCTCTTTGACCTACTGTCTTATTATTAAATGCAAGATGGCGGCGTTCTGGCGTAACTTCACCCACTCGCTCATCTAACATTTTTACATAGCCACCTAAAGGTATCCATGCGACAACAAATTCAGTACCGTGTTTATCTGTTTTTCGCCAAATTGCTTTGCCAAAACCAATAGAGAAACGCTCTACATAGATACCACAGCGTCTTGCCACCCAAAAATGCCCAAACTCATGTACCGTAATCAAAATGCCAAGAACGATAATAAATGCGGCCAGATTCCACAGGATACCCATTACTTACCTTTTATAGTTTAAAGCCAGAAGAAATCAGAAATACTAATCCTGCAAATACTGGAATAGCTGCCGTTAAACTATCAATTCGATCAAGAACACCACCATGACCTGGAATTAATTGGCTGCTGTCTTTAATACCTGATACACGTTTAAACATACTTTCAGCAAGATCACCAAATACAGAAACAATGACAACAACACCTGAGATTAACAGTAGATGGTTAGGTACATCTGTTACTGGTGCAAAATAAGTAAATAACCAAGAAGCAACACCCGCTGTAATTAAACCACCAATTAATCCCTCTAAGGTTTTACCTGGTGATACTTTAGGTGCCATTTTATGTTTACCCATTAAGCGACCAAAGGCATAAGCGCCTGAATCTGCTGCCCAAACTAACAACATGACATAGAGTAACCACCAAGCGCCTGTATAAGAGTTAGCACTGTAACCAAACATGCGCAAAGCCATCATGCCACAATAAAAAGGAACAATCGTCAATATACCGAACAATAGCTTAATAAAAACTGAATTTTTCCACATATTGGCTGAATTCGGATAACTTACAACTAATAATATTGCGGCAACCCACCAGATTAATCCTGCCCACAAACCATTTTTTATCATAGGAGTGTCAAGTAGGTGATTAAAATCAGGTAAGGTAAATTGCATAACAAGCAATAATGCAGCAAAACCAATCCCAGTCGCTACACGTTTACCTTGTGAATGCCAGCCTATAAATTGAGCCCATTCCCATCCAGCTAAGCCCGATATGGCAATAATCACTAATCCAAAACCTGCAGGAGGAAGAAGAAATAGTGCTGCAATAACAATAGGGATTAAAATTAATGCGGTAATGACACGATACTTAAGCAAGTTATCCTCCCAGATTTACAGTATCTGTTTCTGATGTAGTACCACCGAAACGTCTTTCCCGTTTAGCAAAAGCATCAAGTGCATTCTGAAAAACTTGTTCATCAAAATCAGGCCATAGAACCTGCGTAAAATAGAGCTCAGCATAAGCAATCTGCCAAATAAGAAAATTGCTTATACGATGTTCGCCACCAGTGCGAATAACCAAGTCAACATCAGGCTGATTATGCAAACAGAGGTGTGAAGATATCGTTTTTTCGTTAATTTCTTCAAGACTAATTTCCCCTTTTGCGAGGGATGCCGCTAAATGCTGTACACTTTGGGTAATATCCCATCGCCCACCATAATTAGCCGCAATATTTAAATTTAATCCTGTATTGCTTGCCGTCAACGCAACAGAGCTTTTAATTCTATCTTGTAAGCGACGGCTAAAACGGCTGATATCGCCGATTACCGTGAGTTTAACATTGTGTTTATGTAAGCTTTTTACTTCATTGTCTAAAGCAAACACAAATAATTCCATTAGAGAACTAACTTCCTGTTCTGGTCTGTTCCAGTTTTCACTACTAAACGCATATAACGTGAGTGATTCAATTTTATGTTTTACGGAAAAGCTGACTGCATCTCTAACTGCTTTAATTCCCGCGCGATGCCCCGTTACTCGGAGTTTCCCTTGCTTTTTAGCCCAGCGTCCATTGCCATCCATAATGATAGCTATGTGCTTTGGTTTTGATGCGGATGAATCGTCACTGGATAAGTTCACTCAATTTAACCCTTTGCTAATCTGATACTGATACAGACAGTCCTCTTCGGATACCCTATGCACAAAAAAAACCGTGTAATCCACGGCTTTTGGCAAAGCCTCAAAGTTGCTAAAGCGGTTGCTTTAGTAATGAACTGTTAATTTTCATTATTGTCTTTAGTGATTCGGCAACTATACCATTAGCCAGAAAGACGAACAAACACCCTATATTAAATATAATGACCATTATACAAATTGGGCGATGATCTGATTAGTTTCTAACCTTGCCAATCTATCAATTTCTAAAACATCATCGATACTTTGAGGCTCTAATAGGTCAAAATGTTCAACGACTTTGCGATTAATTTTAGCAATATCAGTAAATTTCACTTTTTCGTGTAAAAATGCATCAACGACAACTTCATTAGCAGCATTTAATACTGTTGTTGATGCTTGACCTCTTTTCGATGCCTCTATTGCCAGAGCTAAACAAGGGTAACGCTGATAGTCTGGGCGTATAAACTCCAAAGACTGAATCTCAAAAAAGTCTAATGCTTTTGCACCTGATTGCGTGCGGTGAGGATAAGCCATCGAATAAGCAATTGGCGTTCTCATATCGGGCTCACCAATTTGAGCGATAATACTGCCATCACGATAACGAACCATTGAATGAATTACAGATTGAGGATGAATAATCACTTCCATCTCTTTTTCTGAAGCATTAAAGAAATAACGAGCCTCTATATATTCTAGCCCTTTATTCATCATGGTTGCAGAATCGACAGAAATCTTACGCCCCATTGACCAATTTGGATGCGCACATGCTTGATCAGGCGTCATCGCATCAAGTGCTTCTAATGGCGTATAACGAAAAGGACCGCCAGAACCGGTTAATAAAATACTAGTAACACCTTCAATATCTAAAGAGGCATGACCTAGATTTTCTTGAATTGCTTTTGGTAGGCTTTGATAGATAGCATTATGCTCACTATCAATGGGTAATACTTTTGCACCATATTTAGCAACTGCATCAAAGAAAAGACGTCCACTTGTAATTAACGACTCTTTATTCGCTAATAAGATACGCTTGCCTTTTTCTATTGCAGCAAGCGTTGGTTTTAAACCTGCAACGCCCGTAATTGCTGACATAACTTGATCCGCTTCATCCAATGCAGCAATTTCATTAATTGCATTATTACCGGATAAAACTTCTGTTTTGCATGGTGTATTGGCTAATAATTGCTTAAGTTGTTTAGCACTGCTTTCATCTGCCATTACTGCGAATTTAGGATTGAAGGAGAGACACTGTTGCGCCATTATATTTGCGTTTTTTCCTGCAGCTAAAGCAAGAACCTGATATTCATCAGGATTATTTTCAATAACGGAGAGTGTACTTGTACCTATAGACCCCGTTGAGCCTAATATAGTTATTTGTTTCATTTATTAATCTGTCTATATGTCTACAACGTTTTAATTAAAAAGAATTATATCAGTATGGTGAGAGAAAAGAGGATGAAAGATGATAACTTTAATAAATAATGTGACAAAACGAGGGTATTAATCTCAAACTCACAGATAAATCCCAAAAATAATGCCGCTTAAAAGCGGCATTATCAAAAAAGGATAATAAAAATCAGAATTCCATTAACTCAGCTTCTTTCAATGCTAATGATTCATCGATTTTTTTAATGAACATATCAGTTAATTTCTGAATTTCATCTTGTGAACGGCGTTCGTCATCTTCACTGATTTCTTTATCTTTCAGTAATGCTTTGATTTTATCATTCGCATCACGACGAATATTACGAACAGAAACACGACCTTGTTCAGCATCACCACGAACAACTTTAATTAAGTCTTTACGACGTTCTTCTGTTAATGGTGGCAGTGGAACACGAATGATAGTACCAGCAGATGAAGGATTTAAACCTAAATCTGATGCCATGATCGCTTTTTCTACAGCCGGTGCTAAGCTACGGTCGAATACAGTAATTGCCAGGGTACGGCCATCTTCTGCAACAACGTTAGCAACTTGGTTTAATGGAGTTGGTGCGCCATAATATTCCACAACAATGCCATCTAAAAGGCTTGGTGATGCGCGACCAGTACGAACTTTATTAATTTGACTTTTTAGTGCTTCAACGCTTTTATCCATGCGTTCTTGAGCATCTTTTTTGATTTCATTAATCACGTTATAAACCCTTGGGAACTGGTTATCTTCCAGTCGATATCTTAAATATCGACATAAATGAATTGGCGTACTCTTGATGGTAACGCCAAATTATACCGTTGTCTCTGTGTATTAAGCGTGAGAAATCAAAGTTCCTTCACTTTCACCCATTACAACCCGACGTAATGCACCCGCTTTATTCATATTGAATACACGGATAGGTAAATTATGGTCTCGGGCTAATGTGAATGCAGCAAGATCCATGACTTTCAATTCACGTTCTAACACTTCCTGATAAGTCAGGCTTTCATAAAGCACTGCATCAGGTTCTTTTGCTGGATCGGCTGAGTAAACACCGTCAACTTTCGTCGCTTTTAATACGACATCAGCTTCAATTTCGATACCGCGTAAACACGCAGCAGAATCGGTGGTAAAGAACGGGTTACCAGTACCTGCCGAGAAAATTACAACTCGACCATGGCGTAATAAGCTAATTGCTTCTGCCCAACTGTAGTTATCACAGACACCATTTAGTGGAAATGCTGACATAAGGCGTGCGTTTACATATGCACGATGCAATGCGTCACGCATTGCTAAACCATTCATTACTGTCGCGAGCATTCCCATGTGGTCACCCACAACACGGTTCATACCTGCCGCCGCAAGACCTGCGCCACGGAACAAGTTACCACCGCCAATTACGACACCGACTTGTATACCCAATTCAACCAGTTCTTTGATCTCCTGAGCCATGCGATCAAGTACGCTCGCATCAATACCAAAGCCTTCTGCACCTTGCAGGGCTTCGCCACTCAGCTTTAATAAAATTCGCTGATATACGGGTTTTGCATTGGTTGCCATGGTGTTCTGTCCTAAGCAGATTAGTTAATTGGAGGTTTTTAGATAGCCTTCTTTTTAACAAAAAGAAGTAAACAGCCAGTGAAGATTTAAACAAAACAGAACCGCCATCAGGCGGCTCTGTAAACGCAAAGCGTTATTATTTGCTCATTGCAGCAACTTCTGCTGCGAAGTCAGCTTCAACTTTCTCAATACCTTCACCCACTTCAAAACGAACGAAGTTGATAACATCAGCATTGTTTTCTTTCAGCAGTTCGCCAACAGTTTTGCTTGGATCCATAACGAAATGCTGACCAGTCAGAGAGATCTCACCGGTAAATTTGTTCATGCGACCGATAACCATTTTTTCTGCGATTTCGCGTGGTTTACCTGATTGCATTGCAATGTCCATCTGAATTTGGTGTTCGTGCTCAACAACATCAGCAGGAACATCTTCAGGACGAACATATTCTGGTTTGCTTGCAGCTACGTGCATAGCGATATGTTTGATCAGTTCTTCGTTAGCGCCTTTAGCAGAAACTAAAACACCAATACGAGCACCGTGCAGGTAAGTACCCATTTCTTCAGCTTCTAATACAGCAACACGACGAATGTTGATGTTTTCACCGATTTTAGCAACCAGAGTAGTACGTGCTTCTTCAAATTTTGCTTTCAGTGCTTCGATATCGTCAGTTTTGTCTGCTAATACCGCAGCCATTACTTCTTTACCGAAAGCAATGAAGCCAGCATCTTTTGCTACGAAGTCTGTTTCGCAGTTCAGTTCAACCAGCGCACCGAATTTACCATCAGCAGCAACTTCTGCAAGAATGATACCTTCAGCTGCAACGCGACCTGCTTTTTTAGCCGC
Source organism: Proteus hauseri (assembly GCF_040139125.1). GTDB lineage: Bacteria > Pseudomonadota > Gammaproteobacteria > Enterobacterales > Enterobacteriaceae > Proteus > Proteus hauseri_B. The sequence goes on along the minus strand of NZ_JBEEUB010000010.1, from coordinate 146,994 downwards.
TTTTGCTTGACCTGATTTACGCATGTTATCGATAGCTAACTCGATATCACCATTCGCTTCAACCAGCGCTTTTTTACATTCCATCATACCTGCGCCAGTACGTTCACGCAGTTCTTTTACCAAAGCAGCGGTAATTCCAGACATTTGTTTTATTCCTCGACGTTTCTATGGTGAACCATAGATGTTCTCATAGCAGATGTGTAAAGGGGGCCTATGAAGGCCCCCTAACCAATATATAGCAATACCTGGTTAAATAAGGGCTCTTACGAGCGTGCCTTATTATTCAGCTTCGACTAAGCCTTCTTCAGCCTGAACAGCCAGATCTTGAGAACGACCTTCACGAACAGCTGTTGCTGCAGCGGTCAGATATAATTTAACCGCACGGATTGCATCATCATTACCAGGGATAATGAAGTCGATACCGTCTGGATCAGAGTTAGTATCAACGATAGCAAATACTGGGATACCCAGGTTGTTTGCTTCTTTGATAGCAATGTGTTCGTGTTCAGCATCGATAACAAACAGAGCGTCAGGTAAACCGCCCATGTCTTTGATACCACCCAGGCTGTTTTCTAACTTACCAAGTTCACGAGAACGCATTAACGCTTCTTTCTTGGTCAGTTTGTCGAAAGTACCGTCCTGAGATTGTGATTCTAAATCTTTCAGGCGTTTGATTGACTGACGAACAGTTTTCCAGTTAGTCAGCATACCGCCTAACCAGCGGTGGTTTACAAAAAACTGGTCACAGCTTTCTGCTGCTTCTTTAACAGCTTCAACGGCAGAGCGCTTAGTACCAACAAACAGGATTTTGCCTTTACGAGAAGCAATTTTGTTCAGTTCAACCAGAGCTTCATTGAACATTGGAACAGTTTTTTCCAAGTTAATGATATGAACTTTGTTACGCGAACCAAAGATGAAAGGTTTCATTTTTGGATTCCAGTAACGAGTTTGGTGACCGAAGTGAACACCGGCTTGCAGCATATCGCGCATTGAAACAGTTGCCATTTTAGACCTCTATAAAATTAAGTTTGGGGTTATTTCGTCCACAAACCCCATACGACCGACTCATCGGCTGTAAAGGTTAACCTTTACATAAGAGCACCCCGGCGTATGTGTCGATTTGTGTGTGTAATTTACACAATTGAATTTTTCAGATTTTCTGTCACTCACCAATATGGTGACGCAATAACAGAACTCCGGCGCGCTTTATACCATAAATTACCTTAGGAAACCACTATTAGTTGCTTTTAATAAGTGGACATTTCAAGTAAAACGGGGGGTTTAGATATCGATAAAAAAGCGCATTAGACTCAGCATTGAGGGGAATATTATTCTGATATCAATTAGGTAGCGTGTTAGATAAGACTCCTTACTTTATGAAAATAAGCCTATTTACATAAATGAATAAAAAGAGTGAAAACAGCCCTATTAAAATGTTAAAGAGAGAGCTATAAGACTAAACAAGAAAAGCGCAATATGAAAAGACATCACTCTCAAGAAGGCGTATGTTCGTCATTTGGACTGATATCATACAGATTGTACTCATTCCCTTTATTGGCACATAAAGTTTCTGCTGATATCATAAATGGTAATCAGAATTATTTCTCACATCCTTAATTTATTTACCTATAATACAACGTATCTATCAATACACTGTATTGTGGCTTTTAATATAGACGAAGAACTCAAATGGCTATTGTAATCAAGACTGAAGAAGATATTCAAAAAATGCGCGTCGCGGGTCGTCTTGCGGCAGAAGTTCTTGAAATTATCGCACCGTATGTAAAACCTGGCGTTAATACCGGGGAATTAGACCGTATTTGTCATGAACACATTGTGAATGCACAACAAGCTATTCCAGCTTGCTTAAACTATCATGGCTTTCCTAAATCGGTTTGTATTTCTGTAAATGATGTTATTTGCCACGGTATTCCTAGCGAAGATAAAGTCCTTAAAGATGGTGATATTGTTAATATCGATGTCACTGTGATTAAAGATGGTTTTCATGGCGACACCTCCAAGATGTTTATTGTAGGTAAACCAACAATTCAAGGTGAACGCTTATGTCGTATCACACAAGAAAGCCTTTATCTGGCAATTAAAATGGTAAAACCGGGAATTCGCTTACGTGAATTAGGTCGAGCTATTCAAAAATTTGTTGAAAGCCATGATTTTTCTGTTGTTCGTGAATATTGTGGTCATGGCATTGGCGAAGGTTTCCACGAAGAGCCACAAGTTCTTCATTACGACGCTGATGACAGTGGTGTTGTGCTACAAAAAGGTATGGCATTTACCATTGAACCAATGGTAAATACGGGTGATTACCGTATTCGTACTATGAAAGATGGCTGGACTGTAAAAACCAAAGATAGAGGTTGGTCTGCACAATATGAGCACACCCTTGTAGTTACAGACAATGGCTGTGAAATCATGACACTGCGCAAAGAAGAAGAGCCATTTATTTCTGCCGTTTTAGTTAACGAATAAAACACGCTCACTCAAAATGTAATAGCGACATATTTTTTCGAGATATGTCGCTTTTTTTATTTTCTTCGCCATGGAATAACAGAATTGCTAGTCAGGTTATCGTTTTAACATTAGTCTTAATGTCATATGCAAACATTGAGTAAGAAGACTAATGATGATAACCAAAAATGCATTTCAGACACCGCCACCTTCCCCATTTTTGCTAACTGAAAATGAAATAAATTGCACTGAACTTAAGCACTCTATTGAACAATTTCAGTCATGGCTTGCTGATGCTTTTCATCATGATGCTGATGTTGCTTTATTACTTCAAGCTCGTAGTCATTTTATCGATGAACTTCTGACACAACTTTGGCGATATAGTAAATTAGAAAATTATCCTGATCTCACGATAGTTGCTGTTGGTGGCTACGGCAGACAAGAATTACATCCTCTTTCTGATATCGACCTACTTTTTTTAAGTGATGAACCATTATCACCAGAAGCCGCAGATATTGTTGGAAAGCTAATTACGCTGTTGTGGGATGTGCGTCTTGAGGTCGGTGCGAGTGTCAGAACGATGGAAGAGTGTCTACTTGAAGGGCTTTCTGACTTAACTGTTGCAACAAACCTCCTTGAAGCGCGCCTTATTTGTGGTAATCACTCACTCTATCAACAATTGGTTGAGCATATTTTTAGCCAAGGGTTTTGGTCATCCCCCCTCTTTTTTGCAGCAAAAGTCGAAGAACAACAGCAGAGACATCAACGTTTTCATAGCACCAGCTATAACCTCGAACCAGATATAAAAAGTAGCCCTGGTGGGCTTCGAGATATACACACACTAATTTGGGTTGCACACCGCCATTTTGGTGCCACTTCTGTCGCTGAAATGGTTAATTTTGGTTTTTTAACTCCAGCAGAAGGGCAAGAGCTTTTAGAGTGCCAATATACGCTATGGCGAATCCGGTTTGCGCTTCATCTAGTCCTTTCTCGTTATGATAATCGCCTATTATTTGACCGCCAATTAAGTGTTGCTCAACTGTTAGATTATACTGGAGATGGCAACCAACCTGTTGAAAAAATGATGAAGGATTATTATCGCGTTACTCGCCGAGTCAGCGAATTAAACGATATGCTACTTCAGCTATTTGATGAAGCAATTTTAGCATTACAACCTAATGTAAAACCACGCCCGCTAGATTGTGAATTTCAACTCAGAGGCTCTTTAATTGATGTTATTGATGAAAGCTGCTTTCTTGACGACCCTATTGTTATTATGCGGCTATTCTTACGCATGGCTGAACATGAAGAGATAACGGGGATTTATTCTACAACGTTACGTCACTTACGTTATGCCCGTAGACACCTTGTACAACCCTTATGTGAGTACCCACTAGCAAGACAAGTGTTTATGCAGATACTACGCCATCCTCGTGCTGTATCCGGCGCTTTTGTTCCCATGCATAAACATAGTGTATTAGGTGCTTATTTTCCACAATGGAATAATATCGTTGGGCAGATGCAATTTGACCTTTTTCACGCTTATACCGTTGATGAACATACGATTCGAGTTTTACAAAAACTAGAAAGTTTTGCTAACCCAGAAAATCGTGCAAAACACCCACTTTGTGTCGATATTTATCCTAAATTACCGCAGCTTGAGCTTTTACGCTTAGCAGCACTGTTTCATGATATAGCAAAAGGTCGCCAAGGCGATCACTCACTTTTAGGTGCGAAGGATATTGGTGATTTTGCGCAACAGCATGGTTTTAATCAACGTGAAATTGCATTGGTAGAATGGCTTGTTAGTCATCACTTACTTATGTCTGTAACTGCTCAACGACGCGATATTCAAGATCCTGATGTTATTTTTCAATTTGCCTCTGAAGTTAAAAATGAGAGTAGATTACGCTATCTACTTTGCTTAACTGTTGCAGATATCTGTGCCACTAACAGCAGCTTATGGAATAGTTGGAAACAGAGTTTATTACGCGAGCTTTTTCTCTCCACTGAAAATCAATTACGCCAAGGGATGAAATCTATTCCTGATTTACGTGAACGCATCCGTCATCACCGTTTGCAAGCACTAACTATCTTGCAAGAAAACCAGATTGATGAAGAAAAACTTCAAACAGTATGGAGTCGTTGCCACGCTGACTATTTTTTACGTCACACACCAGAACAACTAGCTTGGCATGCTCAGGCATTAGTTGAACATAATAGTGCTGACCCTATGGTGCTTATTAGCCAAAAAACGATTCATGGTGGTACAGAGATCTTTATCTGGTGTGCTGATAGACCTTCTCTTTTCGCCTCTGTTGCAGGTGAATTAGATCGTCGAAACCTAAATATTCATAATGCACAAATATTTACCAACCGAGATAATATGGCAATGGATACTTTTGTGGTGCTAGAACCTAATGGCAAGCCACTTGCTGTTGACCGATATAACACCATCCGTAATGCCCTTATTCAAGTTGTCTCTGCACCTTATAATTCCAATGCAAAAACACGTACTTTACCCGCTAAATTACGTCATTTTGATGTACCAACAAAAATTAACTTTGTTGCCTCACATCATAATAAACGCACCTATATGGAACTTTTTGCCCGTGATCGCCCTGGTCTTTTAGCCATTATAGGTAAAGTTTTTGCTGATCTTTCTCTTTCATTACATGGCGCTAGAATAACAACCATTGGTGAGCGCGTTGAAGATTTATTTGTTCTCACTGATAGCGAAAATAAAGCATTAAACCAAAAAATGAAGAATGAAGTCGCAGAAAGGTTGACAAAAGCCCTAGTTTCAAAGGATAAAATATAGGAACCCACGACAATACATATAGGAAACACTATTGATGCAAGCATTACAATCTATTATCGATAACGCATTTGAACACAGAGCTGATATCACCCCAAATAACGTAGAGCCTCATATCCGTGAAGCTATCAATACTGTTATTTCACATTTAGACAGCGGAAAACTACGCGTTGCAGAAAAAATTAATGGTCAGTGGGTGACTCATCAATGGTTAAAAAAAGCCGTTCTGCTCTCTTTTCGTATTAATCATAATCAAGTGATTGATGGCAGTGAAAGCCGTTATTTCGATAAAGTACCAATGAAATTTGCAGATTATGACCAAGCTCGCTTTGAAAAAGAGGGTTTTCGTGTCGTTCCTCCTGCGGCTGTCAGACAAGGTGCTTATATCGCACGAAATACTGTATTAATGCCTTCTTATGTCAATATCGGTGCTTATGTTGATGAAGGAAGCATGGTTGATACTTGGGCAACGGTAGGTTCTTGTGCTCAAATAGGTAAAAATGTTCATTTATCCGGTGGTGTAGGTATTGGTGGCGTATTAGAGCCACTACAAGCAAACCCAACTATTATCGAAGATAACTGCTTTATTGGTGCTCGTTCAGAAATTGTTGAAGGGGTGATAGTCGAAGAAGGTGCCGTTATTTCGATGGGTGTTTATATCGGTCAAAGTACCAAAATCTATGACAGAGAGACAGGTGAAGTGCATTATGGTCGTGTTCCTGCTGGCTCTGTTGTTGTTTCTGGCAATTTACCGTCTAAAGATGGTAGCTACAGCCTTTACTGCGCGGTTATTGTAAAAAAAGTAGATGCAAAAACCCGTGGAAAAGTAGGCATTAATGAATTGTTAAGAACTATCGACTAATATAAGAACAGCGGATAGAATCATTTCTGTTCGCTATTCTTTCATTCATCTCTCTGTCAGGTGCCAATATATGTACGATAATTTAAAAAATTTAGGGATCCCGTATCCTGAAGATATTGACCGCTACTCTCTGCGCCAAGAAGCTAATAACGATATTCTGAAAATCTATTTTCGCAAAGATAAAGGCGAGTTTTTTGCTAAAAGCGTAAAATTTAAATATCCACGTCAGCGTAAAACGATTTCTGATGGACAATCAGGTCAAGGTTTTAAAGAAGTTAATGAAATCAATACTAACTTACGTTATGTAATTGAAGAATTAGATAAAATTTGCCAGCGCGACCAAGTTGAAGTCGATTTGAAACATAAAATTCTTGATGATCTTCGCCATCTAGAACATGTTGTTGCCAATAAAATTGCTGAAATCGAATCAGATTTAGAAAAATTAACTCGCCGTTAATAGATGAGATAAAAGCCATTTTGAAAATTTAGCTAAAATAGTTTTTTAGATTAATACAAAAAATAACGCCGCTAATGAGCATCATTATCCGGCGTTATTTTTAATAAGATATTATTTTGAACATAGTGATAAAAAATAAATATTAATTTAATAGCTTAGCCCAGTGTTCTAACCACTCTATGGCAAACATCTCAGGTTCTGCGATTTCCATACCATCAATTTTCAATATCTCACCGATACGTTTAGCTTGATGTTCTTGCAGTAGTGCTTCAAATTGCATACCACCACCACAAAAATTATCGTAACTACTATCGCCCAACGCAATTAAGCCATAATTTAAAGCGGGCTGATATCCAACATTATCGCGTAACTCATGATATAACGGCGCAATAGTGTCAGGTAAATCCCCTTGCCCTGTCGTTGATGTAATAATTAATACGGTGGTATATTTTTGCCAATCAGCAAGTGTGCCTTCTTCATAAATATTGGCTTGATGTTTATGCTCAAGCAAAATACGCTGCGCTTCTTCAGCTACCGCCAATGCATTGCCATAAACAGTACCTACAAAAATGCCGATTTTAGCCATAATATTTAGTCCACTTAATATTGTTTGATAACCAATAAACTAAACTTTAAACATATAAGATTTTTAATTTATTCTCAAGAAAATAAATTTACTCATCCTTTTTAAAAAGAGACTCTTTGAAATTTTTCCACATATTACGTTCACCATATAAATAACTAATAAAACCTTTAGGATTATTCATTTTTGATAGCCTTGAAGTTGCAATAAGACAAACTTCATTAATAGAAAAATATTTATGTTTTATTTTCTCATATGAATCAAGATAAGATGATAATTTAATAATTCCTTCTTTAAGATTAGTTGAGTTATCCTTTTTCCAAAAAAAAAGGAAGCTATACGCCTTAAATAAAAAACTTTTTTTCTTTATTTTCAGACAAGTATCAATTAAATTTTCACATTCTTTTAATTTAGCTCTAACATCACCGATTGAATCACAACTAACTTTTTTGTCGCTTGGTACTAAATTAGAAAGTCCCTTTTTTATTTTAATTTCATATTCATCATAAAGATCAGAAAAAGGTTTTACTTGTTTTAATTCCCAATCTAAAGACTCTTTATTTGATTCTATTTTCTTTATATTTTCTAGCAATTCATGCTGATTTTCGCCCTCAAGAATACCAGACTTAGAAGTATCAACATAATTTTGATGAAACAAATTCAAATTTGAGTAATTATTATGAAAATAAGAATATTTTTCACATGACTTTTCAGCAGAAAAAAGAATACCATTTTTTATTTGAAGTAATTCTCTAATATTTTTGGATAACTCTTTATTATCACTTTCAAAATTTAAAAAATGATTATTTTTTTCAAGGTCTAGAAATTTATTATATTTAACTGCTGTTTTATATAATTTCTTAATATTATCATCAAGGAAGTTAAATAACATTTCAAATTCCAGAAGATTCACTTTACAACAATTTGATTTATTTTCTTTATTAATACCAAAATTATTATTTATTATGTTTTCATCTCCAATTTCCTTTTTAACTTCAACGTTATTACTAGCAATTTTCATATTACCAAGCTTAACTAACACCATATTATTATCATTTAATTCAAAAGGAAAATTACATTCTTTATTTAATTCTATTGTTTTATCTTTTAATTTTTCAACCAGTTTATTAGCAGATTTAACCTTAACTCCTGAAAATCTATTTTTCTCAAGTAAAATATTAATACTTCTATTTTCCGCATTAAAAATTTTATTTTTAAATGGCGTAGAATTTGTTTTATCAATCATACAATTGATAGTGTCTTTTATTTTATCCAATGGCGAGCCATCACTATTTGATTTTTTTTCCTTACTTTTAGCTTTATCTATTTTTTTCAAATGTTCAGGGTTATTTTTAGTGTAAGAATCAACAACAATTTTTAGTTCATTTTTTATATTAGTAATAATATTTTTATCAATATAGATACGGTTATACTTATCTTTTAGAATGTAAAAATCATGTTCAACTAATTTATTAGAAGAACTTATTATTCTATCCGACAATAAAAATTTTACATTTTCTTTTTTATCATTCATTGATGATACTTTTTTTAATTCATCAAATAATACTCTCATCTTTTTTACCCTCATCATTATAATTTGTGATAAGAATATATAAAAATAATGATTAATAATTTCAAAAAAGAGTTTAATTCACATGCATTATGATATAAAAAAACACGCTCAATAGTAAATTTAAGCGTGTTTTTTTTAGTAAAAGAGTGCTATTTATTATTCAGTAGTATCCAAAGACCTTATATATTCATCCATATCTGTTTTTAAATTATCAGATTTAGGACCAAAAATTGCTTGAATACCAGAACCCACTACCACAACCCCTGCGGCACCGAGTTTTTTCAGTTCATCACGATCAACTTTATCAATCTCTTTTACACCGATACGTAAACGTGTAATACAAGCATCTAAGTTAGTGATATTATCTTTACCACCAAATGCAGCGACTAAAGATTGTCCCATTGCACTTTTATCAGCTTGTTTCTCATTTTTATCTTCAACTTCACGTCCTGGTGTTTTCAGATTCAACTTCACAATAAGAAAACGGAAAATAGTGTAATAAGTTGCGGCATAAAGCAGACCAATAATAGGGAAAAGATAAAGTTTGCTACTGTTACCACTTAAAACGATAAAATCAATTAAACCATGAGAGAAGCTAGTACCATCACGCATACCAAGCAAGATACAAATAACAAAAGCAAGTCCGGCAAGGATCGCGTGGATCACATAAAGAATTGGTGCAACAAACATAAATGAGAATTCGATAGGTTCAGTGATACCGGTTAAAAAGGCAGTTAATGCCGCCGAAATCATGATACCCCCCACTTTCACACGATTTTCAGGACGTGCTGAGTGCCAAATAGCAATTGCTGCAGCAGGTAAACCAAACATCTTAAATAAGAAACCGCCTGATAACATGCCTGCTGTTGGGTCACCCGCCATATAGCGAGGAATATCACCATGGAAGACTTGTCCTGCACTATTCACATATTCACCCACTTGCATTTGGAACGGCACATTCCAGATATGGTGTAAGCCAAATGGAACTAACGCACGTTCTACAACACCATAGATACCAAATGCTACCGCAGGATTTTGATACGCCGCCCACTCAGAAAAACGTTGGATAGCGGTGCCGATAGGTGGCCAAATAAAAGCCAGAATAATACCAACAAAAATTGCAATTAAACCTGAAATAATAGGTACAAACCGCTTACCTGCAAAGAATCCTAAATATTCAGGTAATTTAATACGGTAAAAACGGTTAAACATTGACGCGGCAATAACACCCGCAATAATGCCACCTAAAACACCAGTATCAGTTAAATGTTGAGCTTCAATATCCGCAGCAGAAAGCCCAAGAACCCATGGAGCAACTACAATCATGGTTTTGGACATAATCCCGTAGGCAACAACCGAGGCAAGTGCTGATACACCATCATTATTGGTAAAACCTAACGCAACACCAATAGCAAAAATAAGTGGCATATTAGAGAACACTGAGCCACCAGCTTCAGCCATTACTTGAGAAACAGATGTAGGGATCCACGAAAGATCCGCAGAACCAACCCCTAATAAAATACCGGCAATAGGCAGTACAGATACCGGTAACATCAAGGATTTTCCGATTTTTTGTAAAACAACAAATAGGTTTTTGAACATCGAGCAGACTCCCGGAATGTGGCTTGTATGTGTTATTGATTTTTTAATTAGATGTACTAGTGTGGGTAAATATCATTAACTTATCTTATGATAAGCGCTATTTATTTCACATGATAAAATAAATCATTGTATGAATAGTTGATAGCTGTCACGTTTCAAAACATGCAGTTCTATCAATTCGAATAACTATATATTTAACAAATAATTAAGAAGGAAAATAAATTGCGCAAGATATCAAGGTTTATATAAATAAACCTTGATGCTCACAGTATGAAAGGAGTAATTACAGTTCGTAACAAATTAAAAATGGCAGGCTAAATCATCGCCATATTGTTCCAGTTCTGGTTTCAATCCACGCCAGCCAAATTGGTTGATCAGATGCTGCCATGGCAGATCCCATTTGGCTGTTAAATTAAGTGGTTGCTCAGTAATTGGATGAATTAAGTTTAGATGGCTTGCGTGTAACATCAAGCGATGAGATTGAAAATTATTTACTACACCACGATTTTGTCGTAAGTCACCATGTGCAGTATCACCAATAATAGGGTGACGAATATGGGTCATATGTCGACGTAGCTGATGCTTACGCCCTGTTTCTGGGCGAAGTTCAAGCAAACTAAAACGTGATGTCGGATAACGACCAATAGCGACATCTTTTTCAACGATGGCCAAAGGCTGGCAATGTGTTACACACTCTTGAATTTGAGGTGGCTGGGTGGCAAATTTATCAGCAATTTTATCAAGTTCTTCAACCAATGGGCTATCTATCAATAATGGCTCTTCGACATATCCTCTCACTACAGCATGATAAATCTTCTCTGTTTTATGCTGTTCAAAATATTGAGAAAGCTGTCTTGCAACATCAGAAGAGAGAGCCATAAGTAAAACGCCCGAAGTTGGTCTATCAAGCCGGTGTACAGGGAAGACATGTTGTCCTATTTGATCTCTCAATGTTTGCATTACAAATACGGTTTCATGTCTATCAAGCCAACTACGGTGAACAAGCCATCCTGCGGGTTTATTCACCGCAACAAGGTATTCATCCTGATAAATAATATCCAGCATCATCTACCTTATTATTCAAAAAGAGTATCAAGTTCACGTAAATGAACTAACAAATTAGTGTAATCACGAGTGTTGTCGTCTTTAAAAGCTTCTTCATAATAAGGTGAAATTGAGAAGGCATTAGGTAATGGCATTTCACTTTCAATCATGGTGACTAAACGAGGGATTAACATCCATTGCAACCATTCATGAGCAGCCATGGTATCAATACAGAAAGGCTCTTTGCTTTCAAAAGCGCCATCACAAGGTGGTTCTGATTGCCATAATGTTATCTTTTTCATCTCTTCTTCGATGAGTAAAAGTTTGGCTAAAATGCGTTCTTCAGGTGTCATCAGTTATTCCTTATATAAAATACATTAATAAGGATAACATTGTGAGTGATTGGCAGAAAACAAAAAAAATAAAAGGGGTCGAAACCCCTTTTAGACAAGAAGATATGATTGTCTGTACAACACATGCATCCTAGCAAGACCGTTTTATTCTATCCTTAATACTTCGTCCTTATCTTGCATTAATGGAAATATCCTTATTTCCTGCATCCTTGATTACTTTACGTTATATCGGTCACCAAACAGTTCCTGTGTTGGTAGACGTAGAATGCCAATAATTGGTTAGTCAAACAACCCACAGCACAAAAGCAATATAATTTTGTAATTCATAAATAACGGCAATTAATTACTAACTTATTGCTGTTACTGAAAAAATAAGATGTTATTTTTAAATTGTTATACTTAAATCAAAAAATAACACTCATTTTGTAAGATATATCTCACATAAAAAACAGGTTAAAGATTACATTATTCATCAAAAATTGGCGTCAATTCTGATAGAAACGCTAAGAGATCCTCTGCCAGTGTCTCTTTTTTCTTTTGACCAAAGGTTTCAAGAATAACTTCACCAGAAACATTACATACAGAAATAATATCTTTCTCAGAATCTGTTGTGCCAATAAATAGTGTTGGTGTTAGCTTTAATCGCTTTTGTGTAACAAGGTGACCTATCATGTTCTCTTGCAAACGAATAAAGTCTTCTTCGCTCCAAATTTGAATCAAACTAAAATTGATATTTCTAAAACAAACCTGCATATCACCAGCATATTGAGTACTAAAATAGTCATGTAGCTCTGGGCGAATAGTTATCCCCATTGCCTTTTCAACTTTTTCTAACTTATGAGTCCCCACAAAAGGCTGAGGTAACCAATAAATAACTTCATCCCCTGTTCTTGTAATACAAGTGGATGGAACACCATAAAGATCCTGACTTGCCGGTGGTAAACCCGATTTTTGTTGCCATAAATTGACGTATTCTTGAGTCAGTATTTTTAGTTTAGAAGCGATATTTTCTGTCATTGTTATCTGCTTTATATTGATAAAATAAAATTAATGATCTTATGTTACCTGATAATGATGGTAATTCAGAGTATCAAAAAAAAGCATTCGTATACTATTGAGCTTTCAATAGTATAATTAGCCCTCTTTCATATTTTGACCAGTTAGGAAGCCAATTATGTCTTTATATCAGGGAGATAAAACTCTCGCATCATTATCATTAGGCAAAGAGACACAATATCACGAACAGTATAATGCAGAGTTATTACAGGGCGTTCCTCGTCGCCTTAATCGTGATGCTTTATCGCTTAATGCAGAAAATTTACCTTTTCATGGTGGTGATATTTGGACGCTTTACGAACTCTCTTGGCTAAATAACAAAGGGTTGCCTCAAGTTGCTATCGGGTATGTTGAGTTAGCCGCAACAAGCGAGAATCTTATTGAGTCAAAAAGTTTTAAACTTTATCTCAACAGTTTTAACCAAACTCGATTTGATAGCTGGGAAACGGTTGAAAAAACATTACTTCAAGATTTAACAACCTGTGCTAAAGGTAAGGTTAATCTGACGCTTTATCCTCTTTCGCATTTTACATCACAACCTATTGCTGATTTTGCGGGAGAGTGTATTGATAACCAAAATATCGAAGTCGATAATTATCAATTCGATAGCCAATGGTTAAATCAATCAACAACAGATATTCTTGTTGAAGAAACGTTAGTCAGCCATCTGCTAAAATCAAATTGTCTTATTACCAATCAACCTGATTGGGGATCCGTTATGATCCAATATAAAGGCAAAAAAATTGACCGTGAAAAACTACTTCGTTACTTAGTTTCTTTTAGACAACATAACGAATTTCATGAACAGTGTGTTGAAAGAATTTTTAATGATATTATGCAGTTATGTTCACCAAAAACATTAACTGTATATGCAAGATATACACGCCGCGGTGGATTAGATATCAATCCTTGGCGTAGTAATTGTGAGTTTGTTCCAGAAAATCATCGATTAGCCAGACAATAACAGGAATAATGCCTGTATGTTGATATGATCTGTGTTATACAAAGATCAGTTTGCACTTCAGTTTGTTATTTTGGGAGAAAAAGGAGTCCTACGTGATAACTCATGTCAGCCCATTAGGTTCCATGGATCTGCTTTCACAGCTAGAAGTTGATATGCTAAAAAGAACAGCGAGTAGCGATCTTTATCAGCTATTTCGTAACTGTTCTCTTGCCGTACTCAACTCTGGTAGCCTTACTGATAGTAGTAAAGAACTGTTATCTAAATACCAAGATTTTGATATTAACGTATTGCGCCGCGAGCGTGGCGTTAAACTAGAGTTAGTCAACCCTCCTGAAGACGCTTTTGTTGACGGAAAAATTATTCGTTCACTGCAAGCAAACCTATTTGCAGTGCTACGCGATATTTTATTTGTTCACGGGCAAATCACCACCGCAAAACGTGATCTTCACTTGAACTTAGAAAATAGCACCCATATCACTAATACCATTTTCTCTATTTTGCGTAACGCAAGAGCACTCCATATTGATGAAGATCCCAATATGATTGTTTGCTGGGGTGGTCACTCTATTAATGAAACAGAGTACCTTTATGGCAGAAAAGTAGGTAATGAATTAGGTTTACGTGAGCTAAATATTTGTACTGGCTGCGGACCAGGTGCTATGGAAGCACCAATGAAGGGTGCCGCGGTAGGTCATGCACAGCAACGTTACAGAAATAGTCGTTTTATTGGTATGACAGAACCTTCCATTATTGCAGCGGAGCCACCAAATCCATTAGTTAACGAACTGATTATTATGCCAGATATTGAAAAACGTCTGGAATCATTCGTTCGTATTGGACATGGTATTATTATTTTCCCTGGTGGTGTTGGTACCGCTGAAGAGTTGTTATATCTTCTTGGTATTTTGATGTCTCCAGAAAATCAGGATCAAGTATTACCTCTGATTTTAACAGGACCTAAAGAGAGTGCTGATTACTTCCATGTACTCGATGATTTTATTGCCAATACATTAGGTGATGAAGCAAGACGTCATTATCAAATTATTATTGATGATGCTCCTGAAGTTGCTCGCATCATGAAAAAATATATGCCATTGGTAAAAGATAATCGCCGTAGTACAGGTGATGCTTATAGTTTTAACTGGTCAATGAAGATTAATGCTGATTTACAGCATCCTTTTGAACCAACGCATGAAAATATGGCATCACTGAATTTAAGCACTGATCAATCACCTGAAAAATTGGCCGCTGATTTACGTCGTGCTTTCTCAGGTATTGTTGCTGGTAACGTTAAAGAAGTTGGCATGAAAGCGATAGAAGCGCATGGTCCTTATAAAATCCATGGTGATAGCGATATTATGCGCCGTATGGATATTTTATTAGCAGGCTTTGTTGAGCAACACCGTATGAAATTACCGGGTGGCACAGCTTACCAACCTTGTTATGAGATAATTAGCTAATTTATTATGATACATTTGCTGATTATTGATGCTTTAAACCTGATCCGCCGCATTCATGCGGCATCAGGTCCTTCCTGCCTTACGGTGTGTGAGCAAAGTGTTAATCAACTTATTGGTCACACACAACCCACTCATGCCGTTGCTGTATTTGATGAAGATGATAGAGATGGTAGTTGGCGGCATCAGTTACTTCCTGAATATAAAGCTGGTCGCACGCCAATGCCTGATGATTTACGTCAGCTGTTACCTGATATCAAGACGATGTTGCTAAATATTGGTATACAGAGTTGGCATTCTGGTGGAGATGAAGCCGATGATGTTGCCGCGACCCTTGCAAGTAAGGTGGCTAAAGCAGGCTATCGCGTCACTATTATTTCTACTGACAAAGGCTATTGCCAGTTACTCTCCCCTTCTATTCGTATTCGTGACTATTTTCAACGCCGCTGGCTAGATCTTGATTTTATTCGTGCCGAATTTGGTGTTGAACCATCTCAACTAACAAATTATTGGGGACTAACCGGAGTTAGTAGCAGTAAAGTTTCGGGTGTTGCAGGTATTGGTCCTAAAAGTGCGACAGAGCTTTTACAAACTTATCCTGATTTAGAGTCGCTTTATCAACATATTGATAGCGTGCCTAAAAAATGGCAAAACAAGTTAATTACTCATAAAGAAGCCGCTTTTATCAGCCGAGAAATAACCACATTACGCACAGATATTCATCTAAACGGTAATCTTCAGCAATTGCGCTTAAAATAGTAAAAAATTGAAATCGTAAAGATAAAAAAAGCTGGGTATGTAAATAGTTAAACACCCAGCTTACTTCTTAAAGCCTTTTTCCTGACTTACAGACTTAGTTAGGTAGAATGCAGAATATTTAATTTATCTTTTTAAAGTCTAATTATTTTTGTACCAATCATGGTTGCTTGTCCACCGACTCTAACCCGACTAATCTTCTGTGCCTGTGTATCTATTGTCACTTTAATCAGAGAAGAGCACCCCATAGCCCGCCCTTGTTCTAACAGAAAGTCATTTTTTTTAGATAAAAGATGATCCACCAAATAACATCCCAAAGCACCGCTAGAACTACCCGTTGCAGACTCTTCCTCTATGCCATAAAGCGGTGCGAAGTTTCTACAGTGAGCGGTAATAGATCCACTATTACTTAGTTCAAAAACGTGGAAGCCAATAGTGTCGAATTTACGGCTCAGTTCTGTTATCGCCTTATAATCGGGTTGAAGAGCATCTAAATAACCCGATTGCACTGGGACAAGAATATCCGATAATCCTGTTGAAACTATCGCTATTGGCAAATCTGTTTCTGTAATAACCTCGCTACCTATCCCAAGCGCAAGCGCAACATCTGCGATATCGGGTCCTTGACGCATAATAGGTAAGGCTTGATCCATAACAACGCCATCGGGCGTGATTGCGACATTTAGGATGCCTGCTTTCGTTTTTTGTGTGTAATGACCATCAGCAAGCAGATCGAGTGAAGATAGCGTAAAAAACACCGCTAATGTGGCATGACCGCAAAAATCGACTTCGCCTTCAGGTGTAAAAAATTCCACCTTAAAATCAGTCTCTTCACCTGCATAGACAAATGCGGTCTCCGAAAATCCCACTTGCTTCGCAATAGCTATTTTTTGTACCACACTCAGATTGGGTGGATTAAGAACCACGCCAGCAGGGTTACCACCAGAATTATTCTGGGTGAATGAATTGACAAGGCATACTTTGATGTCTTGTTCAATCAAGTGTGCTTCCTCGTTTTGCATCTGTTCTCTCTGAATGATCAAATGAGATCTAAATCCTGCGCATTAGGCTTAACGCACATTAATAGTTGATTGGTATGGGTATTTTTCTTATATAAAAGAGCGACCAATAGGCTTAGGTCGCTCTTTTATGCTGCCTTGTGCTATATAAATACATTACATAGAAAGGCAGCACTTAATTCACTTATTGAGATAGAATTAGTAATTGCCTACTAAAACTCACGTTCAGGACGATATGCAGCCCAAATATTTTGAATATGGACAGTTATCTCTTCGCGATCATGATAAAGGTGCTTTGCCTGAACTTTAGCATTAATGCCTTTTTCAGCCAGCTCTGTTTTGATTTTCTCAAGAATATGAGAAACCTCTTCATAACGTTTTTTCATTGGCAGTTTTAAGTTAAAAATAGCTTCACGACACCATTCATTTGCTACCCATGTTGTCATCAGTGCCGCTACTTTGGCTGGTTTTTCAACCATATCACAAACAAGCCATGTGTTATTCTTTGAAGTTGGCTCAAATTTAAAACCATCAGTTTGATGATGACGAACTTGCCCTGTATCCATTAAAGACTGAGCCATAGGACCATTATCAACAGCGTGAACCATCATGCTTCTTTTTACTAACTGATAAGTCCAACCACCAGGGCAAGCACCTAAATCAACCGCTCTCATTCCACTCGCTAAACGCTCTTCCCACTCTTCATAAGGAATAAAGATATGAAAAGCTTCTTCAAGTTTTAACGTAGAACGACTAGGCGCATCAGATGGGAATTTTAAGCGAGGGATCCCCATATAAAACGGAGAGTTATTAAAACTATAGGAGTAACCTACGTAGCAACAACCTGATGCAATAAAAAACACATGAATAACAGGTCTACTGAAATTCTCTACTTTTAATAAAAGCTTCTCATTACGTAGTCGATTACGTAATGGAACCGTAAATTTACGGCAGAATTTTAATAGCTCTTTGCTTTCATTGGTGTCCGCAACTTCAACTCGTAATTCACCCGCTTTTTCAGCACCACCATGTAACATGCTAACAATAGGTGTAATTCTATCTTCTGGTGGTAAATTTTTTAATAATTCACCTGTTACAAACATTTGGCGAGCAAAAATAAGTTCGCGAAAACTGACTTGGCGTGCAATTTTATCTGCATCACCTTCTTGGTAACATTCAAAAATAACATAACCACTTCCCTCTTTGACACGAGGAAAGCCATAAACGCCAATTTGACCTGCTTTGTCGGTTATCTCAGCCGCGCACTCTTTTTCAAAACCTTGGCGACAATATAATGCAACTTTATTCATGGCGAGACGCCGGTGCCCTTAGACGCAAAGCGCCAATAAAAATTAATGCCCAACCGATAAGAAAACTAAATCCACCAATTGGCGTAAAATAAGATAATAATCTAACTTGTGTCAGCGCCATACAATAAAGGCTACCGCTGAAAAGTAAAATACCCACACTAAAGAAAATACCAGCCCAATAGAACCATAAAATGGTTTTACGCATCAACATGGCAGCAATACCCACAAGCAATAGCGTGTGAACAATTTGGTAACGCATTGCCAGCTGAATATAATCCCAGTGCTGGGGTGATAAATGTGGTGCTAATTTATGTGTCGCAAATGCACCAAAGGCGACATAGAAGAAGCCACTAATAGCAGAGAACATAAGCAATGTACGACTATTCACAGTTCATTCCTTCCTATATAGAAGCGTGTTTGCCAAAGCAAATATTAAGATGTTGTCAATAAGCCCAGCTTTTCTTGCTCATTAGCAGCTTGTGATAAAATCCATTGGCGAAAAGCAGCAATTTTACCTAGTTCAGCTTGGCTATCTTGGCAAACTAAATAAAATGCATTTTTGCTGACTAACACATCCTGAAAAGGTCTTACTAAACGACCTGATTCAATTTCACTACGCGCCATTACATTATTAACTAATGCAACGCCTTGTCCATGTACAGCTGCCTGAATAACCATTGAACTATGGCTAAAAATAGGTCCTTGCTGCACGTTTATCTGATTTTGTATCTCTAATTGACGAACATAGGCTTGCCAATCTCGGCGAGATGTATCATGCAAGAGTGTATGATAAATCAGATCGGATGGGGTTTTTAGTGGTTTTTCACCTGTTAGCAAAGTAGGCGCACAAACTGGGATCAAATATTCGGCATAAAGTCGGTCTGTACGCAAGCCTGTCCAATTTCCTCGACCATAAAAAATGGCAACATCAACATCATCAGCAAGTTTGTCTTCTTCTCTATCAACTGCTTGTATACGCACATCAATGCCGGGATATGCCTGATTAAATCCAGATAATCTTGGTACTAACCATTGAATAGCAAAACTGGGTGAAAGGCTAACCGTTAATGCACCTTTCGCACTTCGGGCAAGTAATTTGCGAGTTGCTTCGTTAATTGATGAAAAAATTTCTTTTATATCGAGGTAATAACTCTGCCCTTCTTCTGTTAATAATAAGGAGCGATTACGTCTTCTAAATAATTTCAATCCAAGAAATTCTTCTAGCGTTTTAATTTGATGGCTAACCGCAGCCTGAGTAACAAATAATTCTTCTGCTGCTTTAGTAAAACTTAAATGACGCGCCGCTGAATCAAAAACCCTAAGCGCATTTAGCGGAGGTAAACGTTTAGACATATTCGGCTCTTAAACCCTTATTTTGGTTGTTGGTAGATCCTAACATTCATCATTAGTTTTTTTTATGCGAAGCATTATAAATTGTCCCTTGATGATTAGCCAGTAAATACCTATAGTAAGCGCACTTCCTAAGCCGGAACGAAAAGTTATGAGTAGTAATACTTCAAAACTTTTGGCTTTGTGGTTGTGATGTTGTGTTTGCAAGTTGTCTGGAAATTCCAGACTTGGTAGCTGATGCTACTGTTTTTTTTCACTTCCTGTACATTTACCCTGTCTGTCCATAGTGATTTTATAGTGCACCGCCAAGGCGGTGCTTTTTTTATTCACTATTTCTTACCTGTTTCTTTCCTTTGACTCTCTTCATTTCAACGTTTTCATCCAAAATCTAGCCTGATTCTCTTATCATTGTGCTAAAAAAAGTATTGAAACAATTTGAATAAATAAAAAAATCACCAAAACGTGATATAAAACTGCTCACCATAATTTCAAATTGCCTGATCTTTCATCTTCTATATCATGTTACCATTTGTGCAATCAGGCACCACACGCAAAAAAATACCGCTTTCCGTTATAAAAAAATATAATTAACTATAGAACTATCACACTAGACTTTTACTACAGATCAATAAAAATTATCTGATAACTAACACAACATAATTATGAACACATTTTCTGCTGATTTATTTCGACAACAATTTCCGGCGATTGAGAAAAATACAATTTATCTTGATAGCGCAGCCACCGCTTTAAAACCTTTAGCTATGACCGAAGCTTCAGATATTTTTTATCGCCATAGCCCCGCAACTGTTCATCGCAGCCAATATCAACAAGCCCAAGAGACAACTCAACGATTTGAGTCTGCACGTCAACGGGTTAGTGAATTAATCAATGCCCCTGATAGCGACACAATAATCTGGACAAAAGGAACAACCGAATCCTTGAATCTGATTGCTCAGGGTTATTTTCGCCCTCGTTTAAAAGCTGGTGATGAAATCATCGTGAGTGAGCAAGAGCATCACGCTAACCTTATTCCTTGGTTAATATTAGCCCAACAAACGGGAGCTAATATTATTCGCTGGCAGATTGAAGATAATTTCTTACCTTCGATTGAAACATTGTCAAACTTACTTAATGAGCGCACTCGCGTTGTTGCTATCAGCCAAATGTCGAACGTAACAGGGGCTCAAATTGCATTAGATAAAGTTTCTCAATGTGTGCATCAATACAACTGTTTATTGGTTGTTGATGGTGCACAAGGTATTGCACACCATGCTACAGATGTCACTGCATTGGATATTGATTTTTATGCTTTCTCCGCACATAAACTTTATGGTCCTAATGGTTTAGGTGTTTGCTATGGAAAGCGTGAATACTTAGAAGCCATGTCGCCTTGGCACGGTGGCGGTAAAATGCTGACTAATGCAACGTTCGATGGCTTTACACCAGCACCTATTCCGCATCGTTTTGAAGCAGGAACACCGAATGTTGCCGGTGTACTCGCTTTTTCAGCAACCTTAGCATGGCTAAAAACACAAAATATGTATCAAGCCAACCAATATGCTCTTGAGCTTGCTATTAAAGCTGAAAAACGGCTTAACGAATTTAATGGATTTATGAGTTATCGAGCGCCTGATTCACCCGTTGTGTCTTTTAATTTTAAAGATGTTCACCATAGCGATTTAGCTATGTTAATTGCTGAAAAAGGTATTGCCCTACGAACAGGTCAACACTGCGCACAACCGCTTATCGATGCCTTAAATATCACGGGCTGTTTACGCATCTCTTTTATGCCTTATAATCAGCCAGCAGATATTGATGCATTTATTAATGCTGTCGATTTTGCACTAACACTATTAAAAGATGAATAATGATAAAATGAGTGACAACACACAAAACCCAATAACAACTCACCCTTTTGGCGATGAAATTACCTTAGATTCACTTCTGATTGAGTTTCAAAAATCTCGCGCATGGGAAGATAAATATCGCCAGTTAATTCAACTTGCTCGTAAACTACCCGCGCTACCTGATTCATTAAAAACAGCAGAAAGAGAAATTAAAGGTTGTGAAAACCGTGTTTGGTTAGGTGTTGAATTAAACCAAGAAGGTAATTATCACATTTATGGTGATAGTGATGGACGCATTGTGAAAGGCTTACTTGCCGTTATTCTGACCGCTGTAGAAAATAAAACCGCACAAGAAATAGCTGACATTGATATGTTAGCTATTTTTGAGCAACTTGGATTAGCAAATCAAATTAGCCAATCTCGTACTGACGGAGTGAATGCGATTATCACACGATTGAAATTACTCACCTCTCAATCCTAACCTTAATTCACACTCCAAATATATACTCTAAATAATTCAAGATGTAGCTAGAATGAGCGCAGCCAATAACGCTACAATTTGAAGGATGACGAGTAAATACTCTAAATAATTCAAGGTGTAGCTAGGCGACAAGTGAATGAGTCACTAGGAGCATACAATAGTATGTGACTTGTGCGAATGAGCGCCGTCAACAACGCTACAACTTGAAGTATGACGAGTAAATACTCTAAATAATTCAAGATGTAGCTAGGCGACAAGTGAATGAGTCGCTAGGAGCATACAATAGTATGTGACTAGTGTGAATGAACGCCGTCAACAACGCTACAACTTGAAGTATGGCGAGTACGTTGAGCCTTTGCTAACATCTTCTTCAATGCATGAGACACCGCAATAAAACCAAACGATGCGGTTACCATTGTTACCGCACCAAATCCTGCCGAACAATCCATTCGTTTTACACCATCTGCAGTACTTTTAGCCGCACACACTGTGCCATCTGCTTGTGGATAAACAAGTTGTTCCGTTGAAAATACACAATCTATTCCCAGCTTACCTTTGCTATTTTTAACTACATTAAAATCTGATTTCAGGCGTTCACGTAATTTTGCGGCTAATGGATCTTGGATTGTTTTTGCTAAATCAACCACTTGAATTTGTGTAGGATCGATTTGTCCACCGGCACCACCTGTCGTAATTACTGGGATTTTATAACGGCGGCAATAGGCTAATAGCGCTGCTTTAGGACGAACACTGTCAATAGCATCAATCACATAATCAAACTCTTTACTCATCATTTCAGATACATTATCAACTGAAACAAAATCATCGACACTTGTGACTTTACATTCTGGATTGATCTCAAGAATACGCTGTTTCATTACTTCACATTTAGGCTGCCCTACACTCTCTTTTAAAGCGTGGATCTGCCTATTGGTGTTCGTCACACATACATCATCCATATCAATCAATGTAATTGCGCCAATACCACTACGCGCTAACGCTTCTGCTGCCCAACTACCTACCCCGCCAATACCGACAACACAGATATGCGCTTGAGCAAAGTAAGAGAGCGCTTGTTGTCCATAAAGGCGCCCTATGCCAGAAAAACGTTGTAAATAAGAGTCTGATAATAAATTTTGCATAATGGTATAACAACCTAAATAACAGAAGTAATCATGGCTATTGTTATCAATAGCCATGTCGTTTCAGTAATTTTACCGTTAATCGTGGTGAGTTGGATAGTAAATCGTTTTATTGCGCAGGATTCAGTAAGTTAAGTTGTGACTTTTTTAACACCCATACACGACCATAATGATTATAGAAACCAGCCATTTGTCCGGCTTCTTTACCAATTCCGTGGTAAATATCAAAGTGATGCCCTTTTATCGCACCACCCACATCTAATGCCACCATTAAACGCATTTGGTATTCGCCTGTAAATTTCCCTGTATTATCTAACACCGGAATTTCTGCAAGTAATACTGTTCCTGGTGGAATAATGCTTCTATCTGATGCCACAGAGGCTTTTGCAATTAAAGGAATTGCACTTGCACCACGTACTGGCGTAAAAGGTTCTGGTTTGAAAAAAACAAAAGAGGGGTTTTCTTCTAGCAGTTTTCTTACTTCAACATCATTGTGTTTATCTGCCCATTCGCGAATAGCTAACATCGACATATCTTTTCTATCGACTTCACCGTTATCGATTAATACTTTACCAATACTGCGATAAGGATGCCCATTTTTGCCTGCATAACCAAAGAACGTTAATGGTTTACCATCACCAAAATCAACATAACCGCTTCCTTGAACTTCCATCATAAAGTTATCCATAATGGAATTACTATAAGCCGCGATAAGTGATTGGTTTAGTGCGCCATTATAGATAGCAGCACGAGACGGTAATTTTGAGCGGCTATTTGTAGGCATTCGATAAAGTGGATATTGGAAATCACCTTGCTGAGTTAAACGAGCTTCAAGTACAGGAGTGTAATAGCCAGTGAATTGGACGTTACCGTAGTTATCAACCCCTTCCATTTGAAAAGCAGACAAATTAAATTGACGTAATTGACGAGTATCTGCCCCAGCACGTAACCAATTTTCTATTGCTTGGAAAGTTTCTTTATTACTGTTGTATAAACGAGATGAGGTTTGATTTATCTGATTCACTTGCTGAAGATAATCAGGTCCATTGATAGGCGTACCTTGCGTATTTGGCGTATTTACTTCAATAAGATCTTGTTTAAGTTTTCCATCTTTATATTGTTGCCCTAAATCTGTTGGACGATGACATCCTGTCAGGGCAAACATCAACATGCCTAAGATTAATGATTTTCGCCAAGTAAACATTTTATATTGCCTGCTTATTACTAAATATTGTATTTGAAGCTAGAAAGATACCAAAGCCAAATCAATAAAGATATGGATAGACAAACACTTGAGATATTTTTCTTATTATTAATGAAATTAAAATTCAACCTACAAGTACAACTGACTAAAATTACATCTTGATGTATTATTTCTGACCGTTTTTAAAAGAAAAACATAAAAATTTCATAAAAAACTTGCAACTCAGCAGATCCTGAGTATAGTGCCCCTCTGTGGAGACGCGGGGTGGAGCAGCATGGTAGCTCGTCGGGCTCATAACCCGAAGGTCGTCAGTTCAAATCTGGCCCCCGCAACCAATTCACAAAGCAGTAAAGGCAGTAAAAGTTTATAGTAATCAGTCGCGGGATGGAGCAGCATGGTAGCTCGTCGGGCTCATAACCCGAAGGTCGTTGGTTCAAATCCAGCTCCCGCAACCAATTCTATAGATAACAATTCAGTCGCGGGATGGAGCAGTATGGTAGCTCGTCGGGCTCATAACCCGAAGGTCGTTGGTTCAAATCCAGCTCCCGCAACCAATTTTTTTTATAAATCCTCACTCATTTCTCAATAGCCAATCTCTTTTATTACCATCAAATATCTTCATTAAATTAAAGAAAGATTTTAACCTTCAAGTTTTCTAATCTGCCAATTCCATTTAAAGCCAGAATAAATAATATTTAAGATTATCAATATAATAGCCAGTAGAAAGCATTGGTTATACTCCCTACTGTTAGATTTGTATTGGTAATAGAAATATGAATTAACGCTCAGCTAAAGTTAACTCACCACCATTAGCAAAATAAGCTTTGATCCCTTTAAAGATAGATTCAGCCATTTGCTGTTGGAATTTAGCTGTTTTTAGCTTTTTCTCTTCTTCAATATTACTAATAAATGCGGTTTCAACGAGAATAGAGGGGATCTCTGGCGCTTTTAGTACAGCAAATCCGGCTTGATCTACTTTATTTTTATGGAGTTTATTAATTCCACCTAATAATTTGAGTACTTCGCTGCCAAATTTCAAACTGTCATTAATAGTCGCTGTTTGTACCAAATCAAGCATCGCATGATCAACATAACGGTCGCCACTTTTACTAACCCCACCGATTAAGTCAGACTCATTCTGTGTTTGTGCAAGATAACGCGCCGTATTACTTGTTGCACCATTTTTTGATAATGCAAAAACGGATGAGCCTCTTGCTGAACGATCAGTGAAAGCATCCGCATGAATAGAAACAAAAAGATCGGCCTGCATTTTTCTCGCTTTAGCAACTCGAACTGTTAATGGAATAAACACATCTTCATTACGAGTCATATACGCTTTCATTTTCGCATCTTTATCGATAAGTGTTCTTAACCGGCGAGCAATTTGTAAAACAACATCTTTTTCGCGAGTTTTATATTTACCGATAGCACCTGGATCTTCACCACCATGCCCTGGATCGATCATGATAATAATAGGTCTATCTCGCCCTGCTCTACCGGGTTTACGAGTATCCGTTTGTGCAGGAACTGCTTGTTGCAAATCGCCATCGTTATATTCACGTAACAGTGCTAATAACGGATCGTCTTCTATATCTGAAGCCCCATTGCTTGGGTAGAAATCTAATACCAAGCGGTTTTTAAATTCAGCGACGGGCTTTAGCGTAAACATTTGAGGTTGAACTGGTGTTTTTACTTCAAATACAAGCCGAACCGTTTTTGGCGTATTTTGACCAACACGAATAAGTTTTAAATAAGGGTCGCTAGTTTGAACTTGGTTAGCCACTCCTTTTAAAACACTATTAAGCTGAATGCCTTCTAAATCCACGACAACTCGCTCAGGATTTGACAGTGCAAACTGGCGATATTTTAATGGAGTACCCGATTCTATTGTCACACGAGTATAAGTCGAGGCAGGCCAAACCCTTACTGCAACAACAGATGCAGATGCGGCTAAACCAACAGGACTGACACTTAATAACAGTAACGCGCCAATCCCTTTAACAAGGCGACGACGTGTTTGATTATGCTCTGAATGACTCATGAAAATATTCCAAGAAAACAATTAACGCCAATAAATACTATAAAAGAGATATAAAACAGACTGCGAACGAAAAACTTTACCCAATCCACTCATCACTGTCACTTAAAAACAGCACAAATACACACATTTACACAAATATTCTGCCTTTAGCTAAAACAATAAGATAGGATTTTACTTGCCATTCCTCTCCAAAAAGAATAAAAATACAATAAATGCGAATAAAAATTCAGTTGAGAGGGTTTTATGAAAGAGCGCAGCACCGAATTGGTCGATGGATTCCGCCACTCGGTTCCGTATATTAATGCACATAGAGGCAAAACCTTTGTCATTATGTTGGGTGGCGAAGCAATCGCTCACGAAAATTTTCCATCTATCATCAATGATATTGGGTTATTACATAGTTTAGGTATCCGCCTTGTGGTTGTTTACGGTGCAAGACCACAAATTGACTCAGCACTTGAAGTGCACAAATATACGCCGCTTTACCATAAATACACTCGAATAACGGATAGCAAAACACTCGAAATCGTAAAACAAGCAGCAGGAACATTACAACTTGATATCACGGCACGCTTATCAATGAGTTTAAGCAATACACCATTACAAGGTGCGCATATTAATGTTGTTAGTGGTAATTTTGTCATCGCGCAACCTTTAGGGGTTGATGATGGCGTTGATTATTGTCATAGCGGTAAGATCCGTCGTATCGATGAAGAGGCCATTCATCGTCAATTAGATAGTAATGCCATCGTGTTAATTGGTCCTGTCGCCGTTTCTGTCACAGGTGAAAGCTTTAATTTAACCTCAGAAGAGGTTGCCACTCAATTAGCCATAAAACTGAAAGCACAAAAGCTTATTGGTTTTTGTTCTTTTCAAGGTGTTGTTGATGAAAATGGTTATATTCTTTCTGAGCTTTTACCTAATCAAGCCGAAGATAAAATTCGAGAGTTACAAACAGAAGGCGATTATCACTCTGGTACAGTTAGGTTTTTACGCGGTGCAGTAAAAGCCTGTCGTCGAGGTGTAGAACGTAGTCACCTTTTAAGTTATCAATCTAACGGTGCATTAATTCAAGAGCTATTCTCTCGTGATGGTATTGGTACCCAAATTGTAATGGAAAGCGCTGAGAAAGTGCGTAGAGCCAATATTAATGACATTGGCGGTATTCTCGAACTTATTCGACCTTTAGAGCAACAAGGCATTCTGGTTCGTCGTTCAAGAGAACAACTTGAAATGGAGATTGACCAATTTACCATTATTGAGCGCGATAACCTTACGATAGCTTGCGCTGCACTCTATCCTTATCAATCCGAAAAAATTGGTGAAATGGCATGTGTTGCGGTTCATCCTGACTATCGTAGCTCTTGTCGTGGCGAGGTATTGCTACAACGTATTTCAGCACACGCTAAACAGATAGGTTTAGAGAAACTCTTTGTTTTAACCACACGTAGCATTCATTGGTTTCAAGAAAAAGGATTTGAACCCGCTGAAATAGATAAGCTACCTATAGAAAAACAGGCGTTATACAACTATCAACGACGCTCTAAAATTTTGATCTTAGATCTGCATAAAGAGTAACGATGCTTTTTAGCTAGAATAAAACAAAAAAAGACAGGTATTCCTCTCAGTACCTGTCTTTTTTGTATCCATTATTTTATTGTGCCTAATATCGTAATTTTTCTACTAAACCACTTCGACGTTGGATCCGCGTTTGAATTGCCATTTTTACCATATATTCAGAGGCATAAAGAGAGAGTTTTTGTTTTGCACGAGTCAATGCGGTATAGAGTAGTTCACGACTCACAACCGGTGAGAACTGATTGGGTAATACTAATGCTGTATGCGTAAATTCAGACCCCTGTGATTTATGCACGGTCATTACATAAGCCGTTTCATGTTGCGGTAATCGACTTGGTTGAATGGCTTTTAGTTTTCCATCAGGTAACTGAAAAAATGCTTTCATCTCGCCTTCATCGTTATTAAGCATAATTCCAATATCACCATTAAATAGTCCTAACGTACTGTCATTTCGCTGGATCATAACAGGTCGACCAATATATTCTCGTTGATAACTACTTGCAGGGCGACGGATAAAACGCTGACGATGCAATAACATTTCAATACGTTCATTTAATCCAGTCACACCAAAAGGCCCTTCTCTTAATGCACACAATAGGCGAAATTGGTTAAAGGCATTAAGGATAATATCTGGTGATGCACCTTTTGATACTAATGATAAATAGTGATGATAAGCAGTGGCGGCATCTTGCAGCATTTTTCCATAATTATCGTCAGAATCTAAGGGGATAAAATCAACATCTTTAGGCTCAATGGCTATATGTGATTCATTTTGTACTGCTGCTACTTTTGCATCATTAAGTAGATTTATAGCAACCTTGGTTTGCCCTTTGTTTACGGCAAAAGCTAACTGACCAATACCCGAATTAGCGCCGAAGCGATAACTTTTACGTAATAAACAAAGAGAATCACTCACTACTGCAACGGGTGTTTGTGAAACGGGAATGGAAGGTATTGATTTATTTAGCTCACCTTGCGTTAACGCATTTATTTGATTAAATCGATGCTGACTAAAACCGTCATCTGCAAAACGGCAGATATCACCAAGCACTGCTCCAGCTTCTACAGATGCGAGCTGATCTTTATCACCTAAAAAAATCACATGGCACCGAGCTGGCAGTGCATCAATTAACTTTGCCATCATCGGCAAATCCACCATAGAGGCTTCATCGACCACTAAAATATCTAACTGTAAGGGATTATCATGATGATAACGCACTTGCTGACTTTCAGGCTGTGCACCAAGTAAACGATGAATAGTCTGAGCTTGCTCTGGCATCCATTTTTTCTCTTCATCGCTTAAAGAGATTTGTGCCAGTGCTTTACCTAATGACTCCGTCAGTCGAGCTGCGGCTTTCCCTGTTGGTGCTGCCAGTTGAATAATCGGTTTTTCTTGCGCTGTTAACATGACAAAAGCGGCTAGAATTTTTGCAACCGTCGTTGTTTTACCTGTTCCTGGACCACCTGATATCACCGAGATTGGGCTAGTAATGGCAACCGCTGCGGCTATTTTTTGCCAATCCGTCTCTGTAGTTGTATCAGATGCTGGAAATAATTTATTTAAAACATCAATTAACGCTTGGTTATCAATATCAACTTTGGGGTTATCAGCGCTAAAAAAATTAGCAACGCGTTCTTCATAACTCCACATTCTTTGTAGATAAAGCAGCCCATTATCTAGAATAATAGGCGCTGAGCTATTTTTGCCATCACTAACACAGCTACTATTTGTTAACTCATCAACTAACTGTTGTGGCGAAGATAACGCCATCTTGTGCCAAATAGCCTGTGATAATTCGGGTTGTCTACCATCGAATAATTTTTCTTGCTGTAAAATATTTAAAGGTAAACAGACATGTCCAGCACCAGTTTGTCCACTTAAGTAGGCAAAAACAAACAGTAAAATAGGGTTGTTATCGTCCACCAACATTTGAGCAAAACGCACATCTAACGGACGTAATAGATTTTGAGTGATGGCTTGTTCTAATAATTTAATCATGCGTCTTTCTCACTCGTTATTTCACTACTACTTGTAATATCTTCACCTTTAAATAAAGCATCAAGCGCCAATACAAAGTCTTCTTCTGGTAAGAAAGCATAGACCCCATTTCCGGGATGTTGTGCATCAATACCACGTAAAAAGAGATAGTAAATACCACCAAAATGTTGCTTATAGTCGTAGTCAGGAATACGTTGCTGCAAGAAACGGTGCAACGCTAAGGTGTAAAGCTGATATTGTAAGTCATAGCGGTGGTCCATCATCGCATTTGCCATTGCTTCTTGAGTGTAATCTTCACTCGATTCACCTAACCAATTCGATTTATAGTCAACCACATAATATTTACCTTCCCATAAAAAGACCAAATCGATAAATCCTTTTAACATGCCTTGCACTTGTTGAAACTGAAGTGCTGAACACTGAACTGATAACGGATCGTATTGGTTAATTAAGGTCGTTAATGTTGCCGATGACATCTCTTTTTCTATCGGAATATAAAATTGTAACTCATCAAGCTGCTGATTTTGAGGGATATTAGCAAGACATAGCCCTTGTGAATTTAATGGTGTATGGAATAGCGTTTCCATCCACTCGACTAAGAGCACAGCCCATTTTTCATCAAACCCTTGAGTGGTTAATTGCGCTTGCATCCATATTTCATCGATAGGCTGAGAGAAATCGAGCACTTCAAGTAACTCATGCAAAAACGTACCTGCAACCGCACCTCTTGGAAAATGGTGAATGGATGTGGTTTGTGTCTCCACCACCGCTTTTTCGCCTTTAGCATCGGTATCTAATCCTGGTGCTATAGATTGAACTAGCGCCTCAATATCACCATTTTCATACTGAAAACCACGGCTTGAGTGTTGATAGGTTAAACCTGAATAACTGGTTATACGCCAGTTATCTTGTATTTTTCGGTTAAATAGAGCGGCTTCTAATTTTATTTCAGGTGTGAGTAGTGGCTGGTAGCGATGCATAGGAACATCTTCAAGTGTTATCACACTAATATTGTCATCGAGTAGTTCATTAATAGATTGATGCAATAATTCGCTATCGCCCTCTTTGCCATGTTGTAGCAGATAGCCCAGCGCATTTTTATGCAGATCTGTCAGCCCTGATTTACGCCGATTACCTTTTACTAAAGGTGCAATACCAACATAACAGCAGAATTCAGAACGAGTTAATGCAACATAGAGTAGTCGTAAATCTTCAGCAAGCCGCTCTTCATCTGCCAAACGTAAGCTTTCTGGTCGATTAAAAATATCTAATTTAGCGTGAAACTTTTCTCTATCGTGGTAAAGCGCACCCTTTTGTTCCTGATAATTACAAGCGAAAGGAAGGCAAACAATAGGATATTCAAGCCCTTTAGATTTATGAATAGTACAAATTCGAACAAGATTGCGGTCGCTTTCCAATCTCATCTGTTGGCTTTCTGATTGAGCATCGGGATGAGATATTTGTTGTGCCAACCAGCGAATAAGCCCATGTTCGCTATCAAGCAACAATGCCGTTTCTTGTAATAACTCACCAATATGCATGATATCAGTTAAACGCCGCTCACCATCAACACTTGCCAGTAAGTTCTCTGCAATATGATTATCTATCATGACTTTACGCAACATAGGAAGAACGCCCCGTTTTTGCCATAATAAAAAATAGTCTGCAAATTGCTCTACATAACGGTTCCAACGTTGTTCATCAAGATTAAGCTCATCAATCTGTTTTGCACTGAATCCAAACAAAGCACTCGCAAGAGAAGCTCTTAATACACGCTCTTTTTCAGGCGTTACAACTGCTTGTAATAACCAAAGTAAATCTTTGGCTTCATTGGTCTCAAATACACTTTCACGATTGGATAAGAAAACAGATTGAATAGACAAAAGATTAAGTGCATCACGAATTAATAGTGCTTCTCTACGGCTACGCACTAACACCATAATGTCAGAAGAAGTAACGGCTGTTTTTTTACCATTACGAACTAAACAAGCTTGCTCTTGTGCACCTGCTGATAACCAATCACGAATTTGTGCAGCACACTGTGTTGCCATTATTTGCTCATAGTTTCCTGTTGAAATGCTATCGCCATCAACAAGCCAAAAATTAAAAGGAGCGACGGGTTTATCGTGATAAACAAACGCCATATTTTGGTTTTTTTCAGCAGAACTGACTTGGATAAAAGGGATATGAGTAAATAAAAAAGGGGCTTTTGAACGCGAAAACAGGTTATTAACGGCATTTACCATACCGGGTGCTGAACGCCAGTTAGTATTAAGCGTATAGTGATGTGAAGTTTGTTGTCTGGCTTGAATATAAGTAAAAATATCCGCGCCACGAAATGCATAGATTGCCTGTTTAGGATCACCAATAAACAATAAACCGCTATCTTCATGATCACGATAAATAGCGTTAAAAATTCGATATTGTTGAGGATCGGTATCTTGGAATTCATCAATCATGGCGACGGGATAACGTTGGCGAATGGCTTGAGCAAGAGCATCACCGCCATCTCGCCTTAATGCTTGATCTAAACGAGTGAGTAAATCATCAAATCCCATTTCCCCACGGCGTAGTTTTTCACTTTCAATACCTTGGCGAATTTCAGGAATTGCATTCGCTAAAATCACATCACGTAAGGTTAAACTCTGTTTGCAAAGCGCTTCAATTTCAGTAAAAAGAATATGCTCTGGCGCAGGACCTTTTGATGCTTTTTCATTTAGCATTTCTTGAGAAAAACGCACTAAACAATCAGGCAATAAGTAGCTTTTAGTTTCAGCTGTCGATGCCCATAGCGTTATCTCTTCAATCCATTTAGGAAGATTACGACTGCTATAGCTGCGTTTATCAACACCAGAAGCGGTTATCCATGCTTCAACCTCATTATGATGTTCACACCAACGCTGTTTTACTTTATTGATTGCATTGATAACAGTTTGATGGCGCTGCTCAACTGACTCTTTTTCTGCATCTAACCCAACACCTTGTATTTCAGGCATCTCACCTTGTAAATAGGGCTGAATTTCATAAAGTAGCTGTTCAGGTCCCGTCCAAATCTCATTAACTGCACTTGCAACATCATAAGAGAGCGGGTAACAATGACGCCGCCAAAAGTCAGCACAAACACGCTTTTTCAGCTCATACTCATCTTGAATCAGTACTTGTTCAAACAGTACTCCAGATTCAAATGCATTATTTGCCAGCATACGCTGACAAAAACCGTGAATAGTGTAAATAGCGGCTTCATCCATTTGCCGCTCGGCTTCTAACAGCCATTGTGCTGCTAACTCTTTATTATTGATCTGTTTTAACAGCTCATTATAAGCATCGTTATTGCTTTTAATATCATTGCGGATACAGGCAAGCCTTAATTCATGAATATTACTACGAATACGAGCACGTAATTCATCCGTTGCTGCCTCCGTAAATGTCACCACTAAAATCTCTTCAACACTCAAGGGTCTATGGAAAGCGCTATCGCCACCAAGTCCAAGCAGTAATCGTAAATACAACAATCCTATTGTATAGGTTTTACCTGTTCCAGCCGACGCCTCAATAAGGCGTCGCTGATACAAAGGAAGTGTAAATGGATTTAACGGCTGAGCCTGTATCACTTCACTCACTCTTTAATTTCCTCAACAGGTAACGTTTTTTGTAACTCACTGACTGTCGAATAACGTTTCCACTGTTTATTTTGTGCATAATCTGCATTATTGCCATCTTTACCAATAACTTGTGAAACAAATACAAATCCAGTGGGTTTTATTACTGCTTTTTCATAAAACTCAATAGCTTGTTTTAAGGTCACTTTATTAAATTCAGCCAATACTTTTTCGCGCTCATTGAATTTAATGTTGTTACGATAAAAATCATTACGATAAAGAGATACTTCTTCATAGAAGGTTTGAGGTGGTTGCTTAAGCTCCGTAATGAGCGCTTGTTTATATTGGTTAAACTCTGCATCACTCATTTTTTTCAAGCGTTCATAGGCTTGCTGATAAAATGCTTGATAACGTTCATTTAAATAAACTGGCGCTTTAGCATTACTTTGCAGTAAGAAACCTAATCCTGATTGCTGCCCCATTGCGGCTTGGTAAGCAAAAACCGCATAGCCTAGTTGCTCTTCAGTTCTGAGTTGATCATAAAACCAAGGCTTAATCACTGAGGCTAAAACAGAAGAGATAGCATGACCTTCAAGGCGATCATAACCAACGGGGATAAACAGTTCACCTAACGCATTATCGGTACTATTAGATTTATTTTGGAACTCTACTGCATTTAATTGCTTAAACACTAGCGTTTCACCAATCCAATACTCGGTGCCTTTATTTCCTAGCAATGCATGGGCTGATTTAACAATCTCACTACTCTGTTCTGGTGTTAAGTTACCAATAACTAATGCTTGTAGTGCTGCACTTTCAATTACTTCGCGTCGATTATCACTAATATCTTTTAATGTAATAGACTCTAGTGCTTTAAGTTTGTCAGCTTCTTCATAATAAGGAATGGTGTTTAAACGACGAGCAGGAAGCATTGCAGCTTCAAATGCTTTTAAGTTATGCGTAATTTCGAGTTGTTCGCGATACCAAGATTTAGCTTGATCCAACTCTTCTTGTGTTGATGTAAATGTCATATAGCTTTTCAACGTGGCATTGACTAACTCAGGTAGATGCTGAGTATAGCCATTCATTGAAAAATCAATACCTTGACCAGACGATGCTGAGATATTCATTCCTGCAACAGAAGCCTGATAAGAGAGCTCACTTAACGATAATCCAGCAAGATAATCAGTTAGTGTCTGTATAACCTGTTGTTTTACTGTGATATCTGATTTTTTATTAACAAGGCTTAATGTCACACTCGCTTTAGGTTCATCAGAGAAATAGTGTGATGGCATATAAAATAGACGAGCGCTGTTATCTTGCCACAAAAGCTGTGGTTTAGTTATTTTGCTATCTGCATCAATAAGAGAAAGATTATCAGGAATATACGGATTCAATACTGGCATTGATAACTTGATATCGTCAGCTAATGTTTGCCATGTTTTGAACTGTTTTTCCGTTAATTTATCAACTTGATAAGGGGCATTAACAAAATAGGCTTGTTTATTTGAAGGCTCATTTGGACTAATAACCCAAATACGTGCATTTTCTGGCGTCATAGCTTCTAGTCGAGACTGAATAGCCGATGGTTCATAATTATCGGCAAGATAATCTGCATTAAGAATATTTTTAATTGGATAGCGCAGCATCATATCTGAGAGATCTTCAATGTAATTCATATCTCTGACTATCGAACCATAACGAAATGAGAGATTTAAAACATTTGCAATTTCATCAAAGTAACGCTGACTAATACCTTCATTTTGCATTAACCGTAAATAAGAGAATATCGCCGCAATCACTCTATCTTTTTGCGCTAACCCTTTGTCTGTTAATGAAACAGACAACGTAAATGAGCCCTGATTACGATCAATATAAGGCTCTGAAAATGCGCTAATATTTTCCGCCAAACCCTGTTTTTGTAACCAATCAGCCAATGTACCTGGGCTACGATTACCAATTAAATAACCGATGTATTGATCTGTTTTACTACGAAAATCAGCAACATTATTATCAATACCAAACTCAATTTGTAAGGTCTTTTGTGGTTGAGCAGGAACTAGGTGGATCATTAGCCCTTTCTCTTTTTCTGTCATTGCAGGTACTGTTGTGACGGGTGTTTTAGCTTGTTTATTAGGAATACGTGCAAATGTGTCTGATGCTAACTGAGCTAATTCATTAAGTGGTTTTTTACTATAGATAACACCATTCATCAGATTGCCAGAATAGTGAGTTTGATAGAATTTTTGTAATTCATCTTGTAACTTACTATTGGGTTTATCACTTAGCGTTTCTAAATTTCCGCCCATAAAACGCGAGCTTGGATGCGCTGGATTGAGTGTTTCAGATCTTACTTGCCAAAAACGCATACCATCACGAGAACGCGCCATAGTCAGTTCGGCATTTACCGCATTACGTTCACGATCTGCATTTTTAGGATCAAGTAACGGGCTTGCTAACGCATCAGCGAGGCGATCTACGGCTTCATTAATCGCACTATTTTCAACTTCTAAATAAAATGCAGTTCGATAAGTTGTAGTACTTGCATTATGAGAACCACCATTTTTTTGCAAAAACTCCGACATGCTGCCAGATTGAGGATATTTTGCCGAACCCATCAATACCATATGTTCAAGGTAGTGAGCCAAACCTTGTTGACTATCAGGATCTTCTAATGCTCCGACAGGGAGAGAAACGGCGGTTAGCGACTTCACCGCTTTTTCATCAGAAACAAGTAATACAGTCATCTCATTTGGCAATTTAATAGCTTGATATTGCCGAGGATCACTTTCACTCTTTTCAATGCTATCAGGCAGTACTTGCCATAGTGGATCAGCAGCAAAGCTGTTGATACTCACAAACATCAATAGCAACATGATCCAAAGTTGCGATAAGTACTTTCTCATCTGATATGAGCTCCCTTATTTTTTTAAAAATGGAATTATTGGTTTAAATATGGTCAATGCTGTCTGTTTTACTGCATGCAAAAAAGGCTCATCTATTTGATGAAAAACGCGCTGAATATAAATATCACTCATTTCACCATCTCGATTATAACTATCAGTAAGATACTGGATCAGGACTAATT
The DNA here is from genome assembly GCF_040139125.1 of Proteus hauseri. GTDB lineage: Bacteria > Pseudomonadota > Gammaproteobacteria > Enterobacterales > Enterobacteriaceae > Proteus > Proteus hauseri_B. The sequence goes on along the minus strand of NZ_JBEEUB010000010.1, from coordinate 110,342 downwards.
CTGCTTTTTCGAGTGTTTCTTCGTCATCCAACAGAAATTGATCCGCTTTTTTATCATAGCAAGCTTGTAGCCATGCCCAACCACTCTTAGAGAACAGCGCTAGCGGTGTATTTAATCCCGCTTGATAGTCACGAATTAAGTTATCTAACGTTGCGGAGGCAATCGCTGGATCTACTGGTAGTAAATGCCACTGTGTCTCTTTTCTTCCATAATAACGGCTTTCACCAGTTCCCTCATTTAAACAATAAACAAGATGCTCAATCCAAAGCTGCAATAAATCATTTGCGGTTAAACTCGCTGGTCGCCAGCGCAGTAAACCATCAGATTGTATTTCATTTAAACGACCTAACAACGGTATTGTACTGAAGTGATGCTCTATTGTGACAGAATGCGTTTCTGATCGTTCACTTCTAATTTTTTCAGCTAAAGGAACTAATTCTTCTATTTGCTGTTCCCAATAAATTTGACCAAACGCATTTGCAGGCAATTGCCCAGCGGCTTTTATACGTTCAAAGAGTATATCGGTTGATGTCTGTTCAATTAATGCCTTTAATAGCCACTGGTTAAGCAAATAGCGCTGCAATGAATTAATAACAAAAGGCTCTTCTTCTGGCAATTCAGTCTCTTCTATTACAAAGTTGGTTTTTAAGCTTTGTTGAAAAAACGCACGAATAGGATGGCGATAAAAACGGGTCAACTCATCAAGTGATACTTTTTCTATTGTTTTATTTAGTGTTGTTGTAAATATCTGATGAGCTTCACCTTGACCACTTGCTGCGGGAAGCCACTCTGCAGCATAAGAACGTTGTAAAGCGTTAGCTTGGAAATTCTCTTGAGCAAAAGGCACTCGACTGTGCTGAGTTAGCAAATGTGCATTAACACGCATCGCACTTTCATCAACATTTAGTTCGCCATCTTGCTCTAAGCGAAAGTTTTGCCCAATGTAATCTTGTAACTCTTTAATTAAGACTGAAGGATTACATTCTCTATCATCTCGAATTGATTTCCCTATATAACTAATATATAAGTATTTTTCTGCTGAACTTAATGCCTCAAGAAAAAGGTATCTATCATCATCACGACGTTTTCTATCACCACGACGACGCTTTTCAGCCATTAAGTCAAAACCTAATGGCTGAATATTACGAGGATAAACACCATCGTTCATTCCCAATAAACAAACCGCTTTAAAGGGTATTGAGCGCATTGGCATTAATGTACAAAAATTAAGGCTACCCGCTAAGAAACGCTGACTAATTTTTTCATCATCAAAGCGAACCGTTAATTCATCGCGAATAAGCACCAGTGGAATTTCGTTTTGGTATTGTGCTGTTAATCCATTCTCTATTACTTTTTGCCACTGCTGTGTAATTAGCGCTAATACAAGTTCTGTTTCGTCATCAGACTCAAAGAAAGCATCAACTAATTGCTGACCAAGATCTAACCATGATTCGAGTGTTCGAGTTTCACTTAAACGCGTGCGCCATTCGCTTAATGTATAGAGAAAATCGGCTAAGTGCCCCGCAAGCTCAGCGGCTAAACCACTGGATTCATCATAAGGAAGCACCCCTTTCCATGGTCCCGTTTCGCTTTCCATGGCATAGCCTAATAACATTCTGATTAAGCCAAAATGCCATGTATTTTGCCCTGTGGTGGGTAATGAAAATGAAGCCACATTTTCATCATCTAGTCCCCAACGGATCCCTGCATCTTCAACCCAGCGACGTAGTAGTTTTAGCTCATTTTCAAAAATAGAAAAATGCCCCGCTAAAGCAGGAACTTCAAGTAATGCCAGCACTTGCTCTGCGGTAAAACGACTTTGAGGAAGATCGAGTAATGTAATAAACGCTTGTAAAACAGGATGTGCTTGGCGAGCTTTTCGGTCTGAAATAGCAAAAGGGATGTAACGCTCAGAAGGGGCATTACCAAAAACGGCTTGAATATAAGGAGTATAACTATCGATATCAGCCACCATCACAATGATATCTCTAGGTAATAACTCAGGATCTTGCTCTAATAAGTGCAATAGTTGATCTTGTAATACTTCAACTTCACGTTGTGGGCTATGGCTAGCATGAAAAGTCAGTGAATTATCATCACTAGAAATGATGCGTTTATTTTCACTGGTTTTATAGCTTTCAAAGGTTTTACCCAGTTGAGAATGATCTTCTAACTCTAAAATATCGGCTTGTAACTGATGTAATAGGTTATCGCGAGGAATATCCACAAAGGCAAAAAGAGGATCCGTATATTCAAGTTCAACAAGAAAATAAAGGTTATCTTTGCCTAATTTTCCCCATGAAGCCAATAGTGGGTTACCAATATTTTGTTCACCTTCATCGTTAAAAAGAGAAGCCGCATTCTCCTCATCTTTAAACCAAGGTAATTCGTTAAGCTGCTGATAGTGTCGAGGTTTTCGGCTATTAAGGCGAGCTAGAAATTTAGGATCTTGAATATCACCCCAATATTTCCTGCAAGGGTTAGTAAATAGTAAAAAAATCTCAGTATGCCGCCCAATAGCTTGCAACGCTTGTAAATAGACTTGAGGTAATGCTGAAATTCCACAAATAAAAATACGTGGTGGGAACTTATGTTGAAACGCCCCTTCAGGTGCATTATTTAGCTCTGAAATAAATTGCTGATAAAGATTAGAACGGTGCCATAACGGTTGATCTAATGTTGCCGTATATTGTTGTAGTGCTAACCACAATGTTTTTTGCCAATATTGGTTTTCGCTTAATCCGTCAACGAGTTCGCCTTTTTCCCACGTTGCTAACCAATCAGAACGATAAACTAAGTATTGGTCAAATAAGTCAGCAACTCTTCCTGCGAGTTGGTGAAGCTTACGTTTATCTTCATCATCTTCAAGATACTGTAACAGCGGTTTAAACTCTTCTTTATCCAGAAAATCAGGTAGCAACGTCATTAATTTCCATGTCATCGCATCTTTGGAAAATGCACTCTCTTTCGGTATTCCCTTTAAAACTTGAGTGAACATATTCCAAATAAAAGTCGCTGGTAGTGGATAGTGAATATTTGCCGCAATACCTAAGCTTTCAGCTAATTGAATTTGTAACCACTGAGACATACCGGGGCTCTGAACTAAGATAACCTCTTGTTCAAAAGGGGATGATAGAGGTCTTGTCTGCATAAAATGCACCATCAGTGATTTTAATAGTGACAACTGATTTGAATGATAAATATGAAACATCAGACCCTCATTTTTATTAATAGCATGACCAGCGATATAAACTTATTGTTGGTAATTGATGGCGAGTTAAATACCCAGTAATCTTCTGACAACCCGCAGCGTGTAAAAGTGATTGTGTCATTATTTGCTGATTATAGACAGAGTGAAATGGCGGCGGATGAGAAGCTTGCTCAAATAAGACAAAAATTGCCTGTCCTGTCTGCTGAATTTTTATTAGTTTATGAAAATCAACTTGTAATGACTGACTATAGTTCATAATAGCGATAAAGCTGATATTAAAAAACAGTAGAGCAAACATCATATTTAGTAAAATTGTCCCATGCTCACTCCTGTGGTGATTAATAGTTATAGTGCACACTCCTTGTTTTTTAATGGACAATAATCAAGCCAACCATTGCGATAAGCCGTTATTACGCCACGACTATTATCCAAAATACTAACCCATTGGTAATGGTATATTTTATATCCATTCTTACTTTCTGATTGTCCTTGAAGTAAAGAGACGTTTTTATCCATAAAAAGAAAACAGCTCTTTATATTCGTTTCTGCACTAAATGTACGACACTGCCATTTATTAGCAGAGGTTGCTGAAATATTCCAATTAAGCGTTTCTCCCCATAATAGTGCAGATTCAGCCAGCAAAAATGCCTGTTTTGCTTGTAATTCTTGCATCACCATCTGTTGTGCTTGCCGATAATGATAAGTAAAACTAAAAAGTGCTGATAAACTCATTACTATAAAACTAATTATTGCCAGCAAACTGATAAAACCTGCTGGTTCTCTTTCTTGGTATAAAATATCAGTCATAAATAAGATACATTGCGTAAGAAGATAATGGTCTGATAATCAGATTTCACTTCGGGTACTTCAGTTAATTCGAATTTTAACGATACAGATAAGTAAAAAAGCTGTTCTCCTGTTATGGAATGGAGTCGTGAATAGGGTTTCAACAAAAATTCAGTAACCCGAACTTCATTGCTTTCAAAAAAACGTTGCCACCCTACTGAAGAACAATCTTTTACACCTCGCTGTTGCTCTAATTGCTCGTTTCTTAAACGATAACCAAAATAGTCACTCTCTTTAGCAGAAGAGAGATCCCAGCGCCCATTATTGTTTATGTCATAAATAAAAGTGATACACGAACCATTAGGCTGATGAGGATAAGCACCTATTTTTAATGCCGATGGTTGTATTAATGATGCTTGTTTTTTATCAATACAACCACTTTTGCAATAACCAATACGTCTTAATTCTGTTTCTAATACCACCAATCTTTCTCTTAAATAGATATCTAATCGATATTGGTGATAAGAGTGTGTCAGCCCATTGATTAGTTGAGGATAAACACGACTAATACAAATAAATAAAATGCCGCTAATAGTGATAGTAAAGAGACATTCCATCAGCATCACACCTGATGAAAAAGCAAATACAGAACGTTTTAGCATGATGAAAAAGCCTTAATTTGCTGACTGCATGCTCGAATTCGACCTAATGAAGAGATAATGATTTTAACTTCTGCACTAATACGGCTATCAGCAATAACAAAACTCATCGGTCTTAATGTTTGACGTAATCCACCGAAAGAGAATTGCATTGTTGTTGCTTTAATTAATTGAACTCCAGAAACAAATCGAAAACGTTTCTGCTTTTGAGCAGGAGGTAAAGAAGATTGAATATTTGCTGTAATGTCATTATGCGGAGATAACGACAATATAATTTGTATTTTATGATTAAATAAAATTGCCTGCTGACGCTGAGAAGATAGAAAGGCTATCGTCTCTCTTACGCTATGAATTAATTGCTGTTTTTTTACATTATGTTGATAAGCAGATAATGAAAGATGACTTAATATAGAAATTATTGTCATGACTATTAAAACTTCAAACAGACTGACGCCTATTTCATTTTCTACTTGATATTGACTGTTTTGATATCGTTTATATTTATCATGTTCCATCTGTTTTTCCCTTTATTCCCTGTTATGACAATGCCAATAAATATCAAAGGGGTAAATAGAGAAAAACCGCATTTCAGAGCAATCACGCAATAACTCACTTTTCAGACTAAACACAAAAAAGCCCCGGTTTATCACTCAACAGGGGCTTTTAATTCAGTAGGTTAAGTTAAACAGTAAACGGATATTTTATCGCTTCATGGCATTGATAACCTTCAACGGTAAAGTCATCCGTTGTTACCCACGTTTCAATATCTTCTAGTGTTTTAATTTCTGGATTGATATGAAGTTTAGGCAAAGGTAATGGCGCTCGTTTTAGCTGTACATCTCGCATCAGCGGTAATTGATTTTCATAAATATGTGCATTAACAATCTTATGAAAGGCTTTTCCTGGTTTATGCCCTGTAATTTGAGCCACCAGCGCTAATAATACAAAACATTGAACTTGGTTGAAATTCAACCCAAGCGGAACATCACAACTACGCTGATAAGAGGTCAAATAGAGTTTATCACCCACTAATGAAAAGGTGTGTGTGTGCATACAAGGACGTAAACAACCTAACTCCATTTCACCCGGATTAAAGAACGTAATAATTTCACCACGATCGTCAATACCTTTAGAGAGGTTATTAATCACTTTGCGTAGCTGATCAACGTGAGTGCCATCCGGTCGTTGCCATTGGCGTCCTTGAACACCATAAACGCGCCCCATATCATCTTCACCTTTACGATGAGGATTATTTAACCATGCACTGTTTTCATTCGCATTGGCATTCCATGTATTACAACCAATTTCACGAAATTGCGCGGCATTATCGTAACCACGTAAATAACCTAATAACTCGGCAATCGCTGCTTTATAAAAACTCTTACGCGTTGTTATCATCGGAAATTGGTTATTAGCAACATCGTATTCCAGATCGGCATTAATTACCGTTAAACAACGGGTTCCTGTCCGTTTATTATCAATCCATTCCCCTTTATCGATAATGCGTTGACACAATGCCAGATACTGCTTCATGTTGACTCTCTTCTGTTGTTAGCTAGTAATAAATCTATATAAGTTTGATTAGTGCGATGGTGTCGTATTTTGAGGTCTATTTTTATCTCGGCGATAAGCCCAAACCATAAATAAAATGCCTAAAATAATCATTGGGATAGATAACAACTGCCCCATACTTACACCACTAAATAGCCCCAATTGTGCATCTGGTTGACGGAAGAATTCGACAATAATACGAAATGCGCCATAACCAATTAAGAATAAACCAGAAACACTGCCCATAGGGCGATTTTTGCGCACAAAAATATTCAGAATAATAAACAGTACCACGCCCTCTAACAGCATTTCATAAAGCTGTGAAGGGTGTCGAGGTAACACACCATATTGCTGAATAATGGGTAGTAATGTGGTTGGATCTTGAGCAACAAGTTGGAGATCCGCAGAACGCGAGCTTGGGAATAAGAAAGCCCAAGGGGTATCTAAAGTAACACGGCCCCATAATTCACCATTAATAAAGTTACCAATACGACCCAAACCTAAGCCAAATGGAATTAATGGTGCAACAAAATCGGCAACTTGGAAGAAATGACGTTTAGTGCGTTTAGCAAACCAGATCATGGCGCAAATAACCCCAATTAACCCACCATGGAAAGACATACCGCCATCCCACACTTTAAATAGGTAAAGAGGATCATTTAAGAAGACAGGCAGGTTATAGAATAGAACATATCCTAAACGACCACCAATAAACACGCCGACAAAACCCACATAAAGTAATGTTTCTACTTCATTTTTATTCCAACCACTGTTTGGTTTTGCTGCTCTACGATTTGCCAACCATAATGCAAATACAAATCCAACTAAATACATCATACCGTACCAATGTAGAGACACGGGACCGATAGAGAACATGATAGGATCGATTTCTGGAAATTTAAGGTAGCTTATGCTCATTATTCCCTACTTCATTTAATCAATGATTTTTCTGCCTATGAATAATAGCACAGCACAGAAAAAGACTTATACGAAGGTCTATTAAATACCTCCGCGAATTAATCCACCTAACCCTTGCCTTTCCATAAATTCAGAAGACAACGCTTTGATCTCTGTTGCGGTCTGCGCTTGCAATATACGCAGCATAAAAGGTTGCAATACAACAGGATCAAGATGGCGCAATAAGTATTTTACCCTAGGTAAACTACGTCCACTCATACTTAACTGCCTAAAACCTAGCCCTATTAACAGCAATGCGCCTATTGGTGTACCTGCCATTTCACCACAAATACTTACGGGCAATTGGTAACGCTGGCACTCCATTACAATTAAATTAAGAGAACGTAATAACGCAGGATGCAAATTATCATAGAGCGATGCAACATGGGTATTATTACGATCTACTGCAAGCAAGTATTGTGTTAAATCGTTAGTACCAACAGAAATAAAGTCCACACGATGCGCTAATTGCGGCAACATAAAAATTAAGGAAGGCACTTCTAACATAATTCCCAATGCTGGAGGCGCACATTCACACTTCATTTCTCGACTCACTTCATCACATGCTCGCAGCAGCAATGTTTTAGCTTCATCAATTTCATCAATACTTGTCACCATCGGCAACAATATTTTCAAATTTTTAAATTCGAGGTTCGCTTTTAACATTGCACGCAGCTGAATAAGAAAAATTTCGGGTTGATCCAGTAATATTCTTATTCCTCGCCAACCTAAACAGGGATTTTCCTCATTAATTGGCATATATGGCAACTGTTTATCAGCACCAATATCAAGAGCGCGTAATACAACCGGTTTATCCGGGAAAAAAGAGAGAATTTCACGATAACGATTTTTTTGTTCATCTTCTGATGGAAAACCGCTTTGTAGCATAAAAGGAATTTCTGTTCGATATAAACCAACGCCATCAATTCCAACACTAATACGCTGTTCATATTTAATACTTAATCCCGCATTAAGCTGAACACTTACCGATTCACCATTTTTTAATACCGCTTGTTGTTCTAATTGGTCTTCGGCTAATTGACTTAAAACGCGTTCTTCATCAATAATTTGCCGATATTCCTGCATAATAAAGGGTTCTGGTTCAATAAAGACCTCACCACGATATCCATCAAGAATAAGCATTCGATTATGTAACAGATCAGGCTGAATATCTGCGCCCATAATCGCAGGTATTCCCATCGCTCGAACTAGAATAGCCGAGTGCGAATGCGTTGCGCCATCTCGCACAATAACACCCGCTAATTGTTGCTCTGGTAATTCGGCTAATAAGCTTGCACTAAGTTCATCAGCAACCAAGATAAAGCGTTCAGGCCATGTATTAGTGAAACTTAAATCATCATCGAGATGAAAGAGTAGACGTTGCCCTAACGCCTTTAAATCAGACGCTCTTTCACGCATATAACCGTCTTTAAGACTTGAAAACTGTGCTGAGAATTTTTCAATCACCACTTTAACTGCCCATTCAGCCACATAGCCTTGGGTAATTACTGCCGTCATTTTCTGTTTTAATTGCGGATCATTTAGAAGATGAGAGTAAAGATCGAAAATTGCCGCACTCTCTTTTTGGGCATTCGCCATAAAGCGTTTACTAAAGCGCCGACACTCTGCGGTTGCATCTTCTAACGCAATAGTCAGACGATTTAGCTCAGCTTTGGTATCTATCGCACTCGCCTTATAGACATGTTCAAGAATAGGTTGTGAAACCTCTTGCCAGCCATAAGCCATCACCACACCAGTAGAAACTGACAAGGCTTTAATGCGACTTTGTCGATATTGTCCAAAAAGCCCTTTGGTTTGAGCTTGTGCCAAAATGGCGCCAAGTTGAGTTGCTAGCGTCACCATAAAAGACTCTTCGCTTTCATTAAATAAGCGACGCTCTTTTTGTTGAACAACAAGCACCCCAAGAAGCTGGCGGCGATAAACAATCGGCACACCAATAAAGGCTCTTAGGCTCTCTTCGTTGACTTGAGGAAGGTATTTGAAATTAGGATGTTCGCGAATATCAGCAAGATTAATCAGCTCTGAAAGGCGACCAACTTCGCCAACTACGCCTTCATCAAAGGAGAGACTGACAGCGCGTCCTCTTGGCTTTTTCAAGCCTTTAGTCGCCATTAAATAAAAACAGCGACGTTGCATATCTGCAAGATAAATAGAACACACATCCGTGTGCATAGCTTGACACGTTTCCTTAACCAACAGTTCAAGTGCTTCCGGCAGCCCAGCTGCCATCGCAACTTTTTCTACAATTTCCCGTAAGCGTGTCAGCATAGTGTTATCTAATATTTTTTACGACGATATCCATAAGATTGACGCAATACAGACACTTGTTCTTGCAACGGCATAACAACCGGAGCGAACTCTTTCATTACCCGTCGATAAACATCTCGTTTAAAAGAGACGACTTGACGCACCGGATACCAATAGCTCACCCAACGCCAACCATCAAACTCAGGCGTTTTGCTTTGCTGAACATTAATGTCCTTGTCATTACTTGTTAACTGCAAAAGGAACCAACGCTGTTTTTGACCAATACAAACAGGTTTTGTGTCCCAACGCACCAAACGCTTAGGCAATTTGTAACGTAACCAGTTACGTGTGGAGGCAAGAATTTTGACATCCTTGCGACTTAACCCAACTTCCTCGAACAACTCGCGATACATAGCCTGCTCTGGCGATTCTCCAGGATTAATTCCTCCTTGAGGAAATTGCCATGAATGTTGCCCATAGCGACGAGCCCAAAGGACTTGCCCTTGCCGATTACAAATTACAATACCTACATTCGGGCGGTAGCCATCATCATCGATCACCAGACTACCTCAATAACAAAATTTGAAAGATAACTCATTGTTTCATACTACTCACAGGCGGTAAACCTCTATCAACAGACTTTGCACAACGCGTGGATTTATCTACAATGGGAATGTCTCAACGGGGTGCCATCATTTTTGGCTGAGAAAAACCCGCGGAACCTGATCCAGCTAATACTGGCGTAGGGATTTGAGTCTGGATGTCGCAATATCTTCTTAATTTGCCCTCCTTACTCCCTCAGATCCTACCTGACTTTTCACTGAGGAACGTAACGTGTTAACAAAATCTATTGGTCATACTCTCGTTATTGGTATATTTGGCATGATGGCTGTTTTTTCAGCCCATGCAGACCAACAAAAACCCACTCTGACGGTTTATACCTATGACTCTTTTATCGCAGATTGGGGACCCGGTCCTACAATTAAAAAAACGTTTGAGCAGCAGTGTAATTGTGAATTAAAGCTTGTTGCCCTTTCTGATGGCGTTTCTCTTCTTAATCGCTTACGTATGGAGGGCGATAAAAGTAAAGCAGATATTATCTTAGGATTGGATAACAACCTGATTCATGCCGCAAAAGAGACCGGACTTTTCGCCCCAAGTAACATTGATACCTCAAAACTCGCCTTACCTGAAAAGTGGACAGATGATACTTTTGTCCCTTATGACTACGGCTATTTTGCCTTTATTTATGATAAAAATCGTATTGCTAATCCACCTAAAAGTATGGCTGAACTGCTAAATAGCAAAGAAAAATGGAAGATTTTGTATCAAGATCCTCGCACCAGCACACCAGGCTTAGGTTTAATGCTTTGGATGCAGTCACTGTATCCTGAAGATACGGCAATTGAGTGGAAAAAACTTGCCGATAAAACGCTTACCGTCACTAAAGGCTGGAGTGAATCTTATGGTTTATTCTTAAAAGGCGAAGGTGATTTTGTGCTGAGCTATACCTCCTCTCCGGGTTATCACATTTTAGCGGATAAAAAAGATAACTATGCGGCGGCGATTTTCTCAGAGGGTCACTATTTACAAATTGAGGTTGCTGCAAAATTGAAGTCAAGCCAGCAACCTGAATTAGCACAACAGTTTATGCAATTTATGTTAACGCCTGCTTTCCAAGAAACGATACCGACAACGAATTGGATGTATCCCGTTATCGATATGCCACTGCCTGATGTCTACTCTGTGATGCCTAAACCAGAAAAATCACTGCAATTTGATGCACAAACGGTTGCCAAAGAGCGCCAACAATGGATACGTAGCTGGCAATCTGCGGTTAGTCGCTAATGAGAAGCTGGCTTTTCCCGGGGCTATTTGCCTCGGGTTTACTTCTTATTGTTGCATTACTTTCATTTGGTGCACTGTGGTTTAATGCACCAAGTGGAGAACTTGCCTCCATTTTTGCTGATGATTATTTATGGCATGTGGTTCGCTTCACCTTTTGGCAAGCTTTTTTATCTGCACTCTTTTCTATATTGCCCGCCATTTGGCTTGCCAAGGCGCTGTTTCGTCGGCAATTTTGGGGTAAAACACTTTTTTTACGCTTATGTGCCATGAGCCTTGTTTTGCCCGTTTTAGTAGCACTTTTTGGTATTCTAACGGTTTATGGTAGAGCAGGCTGGATTGCTCAGCTTTGTGAGTGGATTGGTATTGATTACCAATTTACACCTTATGGCTTACAGGGAATTTTATTAGCCCATATCTTTTTTAATATGCCATTAGCCACCAGAATGTTGCTACAAGCGCTAGAAAGCATCTCACCGGAACAGCGCCAATTAGCATCACAATTAGGTATGAACGGCTGGCAACGTTTTCGTTTTCTCGAATTGCCTTATTTATGGCGTCAAATTCTACCTACTACCGCTCTGATTTTTATGCTCTGCTTTGCCAGTTTTGCCACGGTACTTGCTCTTGGTGGTGGACCTGCAGCTACAACGGTTGAACTCGCCATTTATCAAGCTTTAAGTTATGACTACGATTTGCATCGTGCTGCCCTTTTAGCCTTGATACAGCTCTCTTGCTGTTTAGGGTTAGTGTTAATTAGCCAAAAACTTAATGGCACCCTTTTTGTTGGGCATAGTCAGCAAATGCAATGGCGTGATCCAAGCGACCCTTTATTTGCCAAAATTGCTGATGTTTTTATTATCACCATGGCGATTCTTTTCTTAGTCCCCCCCATTTTAGCGGTAATAACCGATGGCATGAATAGCCAATTTATTCGAGTGATACAACAACCTGTACTTTGGCAAGCTTTTAGAACTTCATTAGTGATTGCGCTTGGGGCAGGCGTTGTCTGTGTTGTGCTTACCATGATGCTATTGTGGAGTAGCCGTGAACTACGTTTACGCCATTTCTCTCGTGCTGGGCAAGCAATGGAAATGAGTGGGCTAATTATTCTCGCAATGCCAGGTATTGTGCTAGCGACGGGTTTTTTCCTCTTATTAAATAATACAATTGGGCTACCTGAATCTCCTTATATTCTGGTTATTCTAACCAACGCATTAATGGCTATTCCTTACGCATTAAAAGTGCTAGAAAACCCAATGAATGATATCGCTTCTCGTTATAGCCTTTTATGCCAATCCTTAAATTTACATGGTATGAATAGATTACGTTGGATTGAATTACGCGCATTAAAAAAGCCGCTTTCACAAGCCCTTGCTTTTGCCTGTGTTATCTCTATTGGTGATTTTGGTATTGTCGCTTTATTTGGCAATGAAACATTCCGTACCTTGCCTTTTTATCTTTATCAACAAATTGGTGCCTATCACACACAAGATGGTGCAATTACAGCGATGATCCTTTTGCTACTGTGTTTTTCTCTCTTTAGTTTGCTAGAACGAATACCGGGAAAATCTCATGATTAAGTTAGAGCAGCTTTCTTACACCTATGAACATCAGCATCTTACATTTAATTTAACGGTTAATGCTGGTGAGCGTATTGCCATTTTGGGCCCTAGTGGTGCTGGAAAAAGTACATTACTCAGCTTAATTGCTGGATTTTTGCCTTCAGAAAAAGGTTTGCTTTTGCTTAATGGTAAAGACAACACCAAGACAGTTCCCGCAAAACGACCTATTTCCATGTTATTTCAAGATAATAATCTCTTCCCACATTTAACTGTCAGGCAGAATATTGGCTTAGGATTACACCCCGGATTAAAACTAACACCGACACAAAAAACAGTGTTAGAGAGTCGTGCCAAACAAGTTTCACTCACTGACTACCTAGAACGATTACCGACTCAATTATCGGGTGGACAACGTCAACGAGTAGCAATTGCTCGTTGTCTGGTACGCGAACAACCAATCCTTTTACTTGATGAGCCTTTTTCTGCGTTAGATCCCGCCTTGCGCTTAGAGATGTTAGCGCTATTAGCGCAGCTATGTGATGAAAAAAATCTGACGTTATTAATGGTTTCTCATAGCCTTGAAGATGCCGCTAAAATCGCCTCAAGATCTATCGTGATTGATAATGGCACTATTGTTTACGATGGTAATACCCAAGCGTTAATCAATGGTGAAGTGGATCAATCCATTATTTTAGGGATCCCTTTTAAATAACTTCCTATGCAGTAAGATTTACACGTTAAATTAACTGTATAAATAACCATGAATCTGACTATAATAAATACATCTTGAAGGCTGTTTCTTTATTTTCTTGGTGTATTTATTAGGAATTCAATGATTGGTCATACTGAGCAAGGTTTTATTCTCACTCGCCACTGGAGCGATACACCAAAAGGTATTGTGGTTTCCTATTGGTTAGCAACCGATAATGGCGCTCGTAAAATCACCGTGCCAATACAACATGCCATCGGTTTTGTCTCTCAACAACACGAAACGGTGTTGCGTTCCTTAATCGGTCAAAATCGTGATATTGAAATTCGTCCTCTTGATTTAAAAGATTTTAATCGTGAGCCCGTTTTTGGTATATATTGCAAACAATACAAGTTATTAACTCAACTTGAGCAACAACTAAAAGAGTGTAACATTCGTCTTTATGAAGGAGATATTCGCCCACATGAACGTTATATGATGGAGCGTTTTATCACCGCCCCTGTTTGGTTTCGTTATCAAGAAAATAATACCGTTACCTTAAAACCAGCACCTGACTATCGTCCCGTATTACGCACAGCCTCTTTAGATATTGAAACCAGTGAGTTTGGTGAGCTCTACTCTATTGGTATTGCTGGTTGTGGTGATAATGTGGTGTTTATGCTGGCAGATAACTTACCAGATATTCAAGAAAGCCAGCAGCCCGAAGGTTATCGCCTGCATTATGTCACTAGCCGTTTGCGTTTAATTGAAAAGCTCAATGAATGGATACAGCATTACGATCCTGATGCCATTATTGGCTGGAATTTAATTCAGTTCGATTTGCGTATTTTACATACTCATGCACAGCGTTATGGCGTAAAGCTATTATTAGGTCGCCAAAATAGCCCGTTAGAGTGGCGAGAACATGGTTTTAAAAAAGGACACTTTTTTGCCTCTGCGCAAGGTCGTTTAATCATCGATGGCATTGAAGCACTAAAAATGGCGACATGGAACTTTCCCTCTTTTAGTCTCGAGTCTGTTGCACAAACATTACTAGGTGAAGGCAAAGCGATAGATACACCTTATGCCAGAATGGATGAAATCAATCGACGTTTTAAAGAGGATAAACCTGCATTAGCTTATTATAACTGGCAAGATTGTGTGCTGGTTAATCGTGTTTTTGATAAAACAGAGCTAATGGATTTCCTGTTAGAAAGATCCTGTGTTACAGGGCTTTCTGTTGATAGAAGCGGTGGTTCTGTTGCCGCATTTACTCACCTCTATTTACCTTCAATGCATCGCATTGGTTATGTCGCACCCAATCAAGGTGAAAAACCTGAGGAGCATAGTCCCGGTGGTTTTGTTATGGATTCAACACCCGGTTTATATGACTCTGTCGTCGTATTAGATTACAAAAGTCTTTATCCCTCTATTATTCGAACTTTCTTAATTGACCCTGTAGGAATGATTGAGGGTGTTCATAAGCCAGAGCAAGATCTTGCTATCCCCGGTTTTCGTAATGCATGGTTTTCTCGTGAGCAGCACTGTTTACCTGCAATTGTTTCACATATTTGGCATGAGCGAGATAATGCCAAACGACACAAAAATGCGCCACTATCTCAAGCGTTAAAAATTATTATGAATGCGTTTTATGGTGTTTTAGGCTCTGTAGGATGTCGCTTTTTCGACCCTCGCCTCGCCTCTTCAATTACGTTACGTGGACATGAAATTATGAAAACAACCCGAAAGTTAATTGAAGACAAAGGTTATCAAGTGATTTATGGCGATACTGATTCCACCTTTGTTTGGTTAAAAGAGCCCCATACTGAACAACAAGCCGAAGATATTGGTCACCAACTGGCAAAAGAAGTGAGTCAATGGTGGAAAGATTATTTATCAGAAACTTACCAACTCGATAGCAAGCTAGAGCTAGAGTATGAAACACATTATCGTCGTTTTTTAATGCCAACCATACGCAATATGGATACTGGCAGTAAAAAACGTTACGCCGGATTAAGTGGCGATAAAATGGTATTTAAAGGATTAGAAACCGTTAGAACAGACTGGACTCCACTTGCTCAGCAATTTCAGCAGGAACTGTATATCCGCATCTTTCACCAGCAACCTTATCAACAATTTATTCGTGATTACGTCGCAGATACCCTTGCTGGAAAATACGATGATCGCCTCGTTTATCGTAAGCGCTTACGTCGCAAATTATCAGAATATCAGCACCATGTTCCACCTCATGTAAAAGCAGCCCGTTTAGCAGATACGTATAATCAATCACAAAATAGACCACAACAATATCAGCAAGGTGGCTGGATTAGTTATATAATCACTCTCTTGGGACCAGAACCGTTAGAGCATGTTACCGCAGCACCTGATTACGAACACTATATCAATAAGCAGTTAATGCCTATTGCAGATGCTATTCTCCCCTTTATACAAGATGATTTTTCTACCTTGTTAAACGGACAAATGACGCTCTCATTTTAAGATGTGTCATTTTGCAGGTGACGGCTTGCCTTGCATCTATTAACATAACGCCCCTTTGGTGATAATTATCTTTTCTTTACTTAAAGAATCGACATTTTTTATCCCCCAGATTTTAATGACAACACCGCAATACTGCATTCATTAATAATTAACTTCTAAATTATATATTTGAGAGCTGAGTTTATATATATGCCTTTTACTCTTGGTCAACGTTGGATTAGCGATACAGAAAGCGAACTTGGGCTCGGTACTGTAGTGGCAATTGATGCCCGTATGGTTACCGTACTTTTTCCTGCATGTGGAGAGAATCGCCTTTACTCTCGTCACGATGCCCCCATTACGCGGGTGATGTTTAATGCAGGAGATACCGTCACCAGTCACGAAGGCTGGAAGCTGATGATCGATAACGTTGAAGAGGATAACGGTCTACTCATCTACCAAGGTGTTCGTCTCGATACCGAAGAGCCAACACAATTACGCGAAGTGTTCCTCGACAACAAACTTACTTTTAATAAGCCTCAAGATCGTCTATTTGCTGGTCAAATAGATCGTATGGATCGCTTTGCATTACGCTATCGTGCTCGTAAGTTTATGAGTGAACAGTTTAAACAAGCACAAAGTGGTTTACGTGGTATTCGCGCAAGCCTAATTCCTCATCAGCTTTATATTGCCAATGAAGTCGGTAAACGCCATAACCCTCGAGTGTTATTAGCAGATGAAGTTGGTTTAGGTAAAACCATTGAAGCCGGTATGATAATCCACCAGCAATTAATGGATGGTCGTGCTGAACGCGTTCTTATTGTTGTACCTGAGAGCTTACAACATCAGTGGTTAGTTGAAATGTTACGCCGTTTCAACCTACGTTTTTCACTGTTTGATGATAGCCGCTATAGCGAATCTTTACTTGATAGCGATAACCCTTTTGAAACAGAACAGATGATCATCTGTTCATTAGATTTTGTGCGTAAAAACAAACAGCGCTTTGAGCATCTGGTTGAAGCAACATGGGATATGTTAGTTGTCGATGAAGCCCATCACCTTGTTTGGAGTGAAGATGCACCAAGCCGTGAATATCAAGTTATTGAAGCGTTAGCCGATTCAGTTCCATCCGTGCTGTTATTAACCGCAACACCTGAACAATTAGGGCAAGAGAGTCACTTTGCGCGCTTACGTTTACTTGATCCTAGCCGCTTTCACGACTACAACGAATTTATTAACGAACAACAAAAATATCGCCCTGTTGCTGATGCAGTGACTATTTTACTGTCTGAAGACGATTTAAGTGTCGAACAACAAAATATCATTAGCGAAATGATCAGCGAACAAGACGTTGAGCCACTGCTTAAAGCCGCAAATACCAAAGGTGAAGATCGTACTCAATCTCGCCAAGAACTTATCCATATGTTAATGGATAGACACGGTACTGGTCGTTTATTGTTCCGTAATACCCGTTCGGGTGTTAAAGGCTTTCCTAATCGTTTACTTCATGCGATTAAAATGCCACTGCCAACACAATATCAAACAGCCATTAAAGTTGCTGAAATTATGGCAGCAAAAAAGAGCCTTGAAGTACGCGCAAAAGAGATGCTTTATCCTGAGCGTATTTACCAAGAGTTTGAAGGTGAAAATGCGACTTGGTGGAACTTTGATCCTCGCGTTGAGTGGTTATTAGGTTTCTTAACGGCTAATCGTCATGAAAAAGTACTCGTCATTTGTGCTCAAGCGGCTACAGCACTGCAATTAGAGCAAGTGCTACGTGAGCGCGAAGCGATTCGTGCCGCCGTTTTCCATGAAGGCATGTCACTACTTGAACGTGACCGCGCTGCGGCTTATTTTGCATCTGAAGAAGAAGGTGCTCAAGTTCTGTTATGCTCTGAAATCGGCTCTGAAGGTCGTAACTTCCAGTTTGCTAATCAACTGGTTATGTTTGACCTTCCTTTCAATCCTGATTTATTAGAGCAACGTATTGGTCGTCTTGACCGTATTGGTCAAAACCGTGATATCGATATCAGCATTCCTTATCTTGAAGGTACAGCACAATCTGTTTTACTGCGTTGGTATCATGAAGGTTTAGATGCTTTTGAGCATACTTGCCCAACTGGTCGTACTATTTACGATAATGAATACAATGCACTAGTTAATTACCTTGCTCAACCTAATGAACTCGGTGATTTTGATGAATTTATTGCCTCTTGCCGTAAACAGCACGACAACATGAAACTCAAACTAGAACAAGGTCGTGACCGTCTATTAGAGATGCACTCTAATGGTGGAAACGAAGGTGTTGAGTTAGCGGGTAAAATTGCAGCACAAGATAACGATCCTGAACTGGTTAACTTTGCACTTAATCTCTTTGATATTGTGGGTATCAATCAAGAAGATCGCAGTGATAGCTTAATCATCTTAACGCCATCTGATCATATGTTAGTGCCTGATTTCCCTGGTCTACCACAAGATGGCTGCACAATTACTTTTGATAGAGAGCAAGCGCTATCTCGCGAAGATACCCAATTTATCAGTTGGGAACACCCAATTATCCGCAATGGCTTAGACTTAGTACTTTCTGGCGACACGGGTAGCTGTGCCGTTTCTTTACTGAAAAATAAAGCACTGCCAGTAGGTACACTATTAATTGAGTTGATTTATGTTGTAGAAGCTCAAGCACCTAAGAATCTACATTTAAGTCGCTTCTTACCAGCAACACCCGTGCGCTTATTACTGGATTTAAAAGGTAATAATCTTGCATCTCAAGTTGAATTTGAAAGCTTTAATCGCCAACTTAATGCCGTTAATCGTCATACATCGAGTAAATTGGTTAATGCTGTACAAAGCGAAGTTCACCATGTACTTAAAGCCTCAGAGCCATTAATGGAAACTGAAGCGACTGCGTTAATTAGCAAAGCGAAAACTGAAGCAGACCGTGTATTAACACATGAGCTTTCTCGCTTAGAAGCACTGCGCGCAGTTAACCCAAATATTCGTGATGATGAAGTTGAAGCGATTGAAAATGAGCGCACTCATATTCTCAATCACTTAGATGAAGCAACATGGCGTTTAGATGCAATTCGCCTTATTGTTGTTACCCACCAGTAGTTATATTGACAACGGGGAGTCTACACTCCCCGTTATTTTGTGAGATATCCACCATGATGGAAGTTTATAACCCGCCAACAGATCCTTGGTTACATGTTCTTTATCAAGATGAACATATTATTGCTGTTAATAAGCCAAGTGGATTGCTTTCTGTTCCGGGTAAGGCACCAGAACATCACGATAGTATTATGTCTCGTGTTAAAGCCGAGTTTCCTAATGCAGAGTGTGTGCATCGCCTTGATATGGCAACAAGTGGCGTAATGGTTGTAGCATTAAACAAAGCAGCAGAACGAGAGCTAAAACGTCAATTCCGTGAGCGTGAGCCGAAAAAGACCTATATCGCCCGCGTATGGGGACTTCTTGAAAAAGAAGAAGGATTAGTTGATTTACCACTGATTTGTGATTGGCCAAATAGACCAAAACAGAAAGTGTGCCATGAGACAGGGAAAGCAGCGCAAACTTTTTATGAAGTGTTGGAATATGAAGAGAATGCAACTCGTGTAAAATTATCACCAATAACGGGTCGATCTCATCAATTGCGAGTACATATGCTGGCGTTAGGTCATCCTATTTTAGGTGATCGTTTTTATGCACACCAGCAGGCAAGAGCGATGGCACCTCGCCTGCAGTTACACGCACAAGAATTATTCATTACGCATCCAGCATTTCATTCGCCGATACATTTTGAATGCCTTGCAGATTTTTAGTTTCTGTTACGAAACTAAAACGGTCACCGAACTTAGTGAAGCAAGGAGCAGGCAAAGCGCTAATCCCATAACCCCAACAAGAACACGGACGTTTGACATTGATACAGTTCCTTTTTTAAGAGAAGAGTGAATGAAATAATTAAATTTCACTTATATTTTACCGTGATAAATAATTAACTCAACTACGTCTAAGTTATCTCCATCACGGAACAATTCTCTCTTTTATCATCTTCATTTACAAGATATTAACGAAATCCTTTTTCTTTTTTAATCAAATCGTAAGCTACTTGTATAGATTGTGCTTTTTGTTTTGCAATCTCCATCATTTCAGGTGGCAAACCTTTTGCCACTAACTTATCTGGATGATGTTCGCCCATTAATTTTCTATAAGATCTCTTTATCGTTTTAACATCATCACTCTCATTAACGCCGAGCACTTTACAAGCATCAGATAGCGTTGGACCTTGAGATGCTTGCTGATAAGCATTGCCTTTTTGATAATGAAAATGTTGACCAGCATGCATCATTGCTAATATATGTTCAAAATGCGCGCGAGAGAAACCGAGCTCATCAATAATGATAAACAACATTTTTTTCTCGTTAGGATGAAGCTCTCCATCAGCAAATGCCGCTTGTAACTGAATTTCCAGAAACATCTGAAGTAAGTCACTGCGACCAACGCAATTTTGTTTAACACGCTGTAATGTAGCTCGTAATGGGAAATCAGATGCTTTACCCTCACGAAAAGCTTGTTGCGCAGCTTGACGAGCAGCCCCATGCAAATTCATTCTATCCATTAAACGGCTAGCAAGTGTGATATCTGTTTGTGTAACTCGCCCTTTTGATTTTGTAAGATGTCCAAGCACCTGAAAAGTTGCAGCAAAGAAAAATGCTTGTCTATCACGAGTAAAACGTCCGCCATTGCCCAATTTACTTCTTTGCACGTCATACAGATGGCCAAGAAAAACACCAATGACAATTCCCCAAAAGCCCACACCAGCAAAGCTGCCGATGATAAGGCCTAATAATTTTCCCCAATAGCGCATACACTCCTCAAATCTTCAATGCCCTGCTCGCAAATTTGCATTATCATACTATTCATTTGCTTTCACACCTACCACCAAGCCAACATCAAATAGAATTTTTCTTAAAATGGATAAAATCACCCCTTCTCTTTATACAGAGATAATGCTGTTTTCGTTTAAATTGTGTTAAAGTAAAATGAGTGACCAAACAAATAACTTTAGCGTTGTTATGTAGCATGAAATACCGCACGAGCGCGGTGTTTTTTTGTTTTAAATAAAGCTATTAACCTATTTCAACACAGAAACATCGAAAAAATGAGGTTAACGCCATTTTTTCGGTTACCGTTAGAACAATGTTCAGGACGTCGGGCTGATGTCACGTAACTCCCTGCGTTAGTTTCTGGCTATTTAGCAGTAAGAAGCCACTGATGACGGAAGCACATAAATACTTATGAAAAAAAGTTATCCCACACTGCTGGCCACCTTGGTTTGGGCCACAATATATGGTCAGCCTGCTTATGCTGATCTTGCCTCTCAATGCCTGCTGGGAGTTCCTGTTTATAACAAACCACTCGTTGAAGGTGATCCTAATAAATTACCTGTCAAAATTACCGCTAATGATATGCAAGGGGAATACCCGCGTATGGTTAGATATAAAGGTGATGTGGATATTAAACAAGGCAACCAGACACTCAGTGCAGATAGTGTTGAATTGACACAAACTGAGGGTGAAACACCATTAAGAATGGTAACAGCTACAGGTAATGTGTCTTATGATGATCCACAAATCATCTTAAAAGGCCCTCGTGCTTGGTCTAATTTAAATAATAAAGACACAGATATTGAAGAAGGTGATTACCAAATGGTTGGCCGTCAAGGTCGCGGCTACGCAAATAAAATGCAAATGCGTGGAGAAAACCGCTATACCATTATGGATAAAGGGATGTTCACCTCTTGTTTACCCGGTGATGATAGCTGGAGTGTCTTAGGTTCAGAAGTGATCCTAGACCAAGAAGAGCAAGTGGCTGAAATCTGGAACGCACGTTTTCGCGTTGCCAATGTGCCTATTTTTTACAGCCCTTATCTGCAACTTCCTATTGGTGATAAACGCCGTTCTGGTTTTCTTATTCCAAACGGAAGCTATTCACGTAGCTCAGGCTTAGAATTTTCACTGCCTTACTACTGGAATATTGCCCCAAATTATGATGCCACTATCACCACTAATTATATTAGTCGTCGTGGCTTAAAATTAGATAATGAATTCCGTTATTTAACCACGCCAGGGCGCGGTACTATCGCCGTTGACTGGATAAATCACGACTCGCAATATAATAAAGACAAAAACGAAACAAATTCGGGTTATCTACCGCGTGATAACGCAAATCGTTGGTTATTTTACTGGGGTCATAATGGTGTAATGAACAACGTCTGGCGTTTTAACGTTGATTACACCAAAGTCAGTGATAATAAATACTTTACCGATTTCACTTCGCAATACGGTAATACCACTGACGGTTACGCAACACAAAAATTCAGCACGGGTTATGCACAACAAAACTGGAATGCCACACTCACCACCAAACAGTTCCAGATTTTCTCTGAAGATAAAAATGCCAAAGCTTATCGTGCAGAGCCACAGCTTGATCTCAATTATTACAAAAATGATATTGGTCCATTTGATTTTCGTACCTATGCTCAATTTGTCCGCTTTACTAGCGTAGGTGACAATATACCTGAAGCAAATCGATTCCATATCGAACCAACTGTTTCACTACCACTTTCAAATGGCTGGGCAAGTTTTAATAATGAATTTAAGGTGATGGCAACGCATTACGATCAGGATATTCCGGATGCTTATAAGAAACAGCATCCTGATCAACTTGATGACAGCGTAAATCGGGTATTACCTCAATTTAAATCTGATGCAAAAGTGGTTTTCGAACGCCAATATACTCAAGGGGATATTACTCAAACCTTAGAGCCTCGCGTTCAATATCTTTATGTTCCTTATAAAAATCAATCAAATATCAATAACTTTGACTCTGCTTTACTACAATCAAACTACAGTGGTCTATTCCGTGACAGAATGTATGGTGGCTTAGACAGAATTGCGTCTGCGAACCAATTAACCGCAGGTGTAACATCGCGTTTTTATGATAGCGAACTGGTTGAACGTTTTAACGTTTCTGTAGGTCAAATCTATTTCTTTGAGCGTCCAAAAACGGGCTCAAGCAACGAAATTATTAATAGTAAAGATGAAACTGGCTCAATGGTTTGGGCAGGTGATACTTACTGGCGTATCTCTGATGAGTGGGGTATGCGAGGTGGATTACAATATGACCGTCGCTTAGGCAGTGTTTCTATGGGTGATGCGATTATGGAATATCGTAAAGATAGCGACCACCTTCTACAGTTAAACTATCGTTATGTTGACCGTGATTATATTCAAGCAACTCGTATTCGTCCTTATGACGGTAAAATGAATGAACTCCCTGAATACCAAAAAGGAATTTCTCAAATTGGTATTGTGGGAAGTTGGCCATTAGCTGAGCGTTGGGGACTTGTAGGCTCCTATTACTTTGATACCAAAGAATCAGAGTCAGTTAGCCAAATGGTTGGCGTACAATATAATACCTGTTGTTGGGCAGTAAACGTCGGTTATGAACGCAAAATTGTTGGCTGGAAAGTTGACCACAGCGATATTGATAATAAATGGTCTGTCAATGTGGAACTCAGAGGCCTAAGTAACAATCATAGTTTGGGTAGCCAGAAAATGCTTGAACGCGGTATCTTACCTTATCAAAGAGCATTCTGATTTTATCAGACTACGGAATTGGCTGAATAAATATGTCACCCCGCAAATAGAAGCGGAAAACACATAATGGGAAACTTATGAAAAATTGGAAAACGCTGTTTATCGGCTTTATGATCACAGTCGGTGCAGCCACCAGCTCAACAGCATTTGCTGCACAAGAATTAAACCGCGTATCTGCAGTAGTGAATAACGGTGTCGTTCTAGAAAGTGACGTCAATAGAATGCTACAAACCGTGAAAATGAACGCAAAAAATGCAGGGCAAGAGATGCCTGATGAGCAAGTTCTTCGCCAACAAATTTTAGAGCGTTTAGTGATGGATAACATCATTTTGCAAATGGCACAGCAGATGCAAATTGATATTCCAGAAGCCGCGGTTGAATCAACCATTAAAGGTATTGCGGCTGAAAATAATGTCTCATTTGAAAATCTGAAAAAACGTCTTGCAGCAGATGGTATTTCTTACAACGATTACCGCCAAGATATTCGTAAAGAGATGATGCTAGCAGAAGTGCGTAATAATGAAGTACGTCGTCGTATTACTATTTTGCCTCAAGAAGTTGACTCATTAGCCAAACAAATTGAGAGCCAAAGCAGCCAAAGTGTCGATCTTAATCTTAGCCATATTTTGATTCCATTATCAGAAAATCCAGCACCCGCTGAAATGGAAAAAGCAAAGCAAGTAGTGGCTCGTATTATGAATCAAATTAAAAGTGGCGCTGATTTTGGTAAATTAGCAGCAACCTATTCCGCTGATCCTCAAGCACTAAATGGCGGTAATATGGGATGGGCATCTATTGATGAATTACCAACGCTGTTCGCAAAAGAGCTCGCTAATTCTCAAAAAGGTCAAATTGTAGGACCGCTTCACTCTGGTGTGGGTTTACATATCATCAAGGTTAATGATGTCCGCGGTGGTTCAAAAACTATCTCTGTCACTGAAGTAAAAGGTCGCCACATTCTGCTAAAAAGCTCACCAATTATGAATGATGAGCAGGCTTATGCGAAATTACAACAAATCGCAGCCGATATTCGCAGTGGAAAAATCAGCTTTGCTGATGCCGCTAAAGAGTATTCTGAAGATCCAGGTTCCGCATTACGTGGTGGTGATTTAGGATGGTCAATGCCAGATGTGTATGATCCAGCATTCCGCGACGCCTTAATGCGTTTAAATAAAAATGAAATAAGCCAACCTGTTCGCTCAAACTTTGGCTGGCATCTAATTGAACTAGAAGACACTCGCAGTGTTGATAAAACAGATGCAGCAAATAAAGAACAAGCTTACCGTTTACTGTTTAACCGTAAGTTTAGTGAAGAGGTTCAAAACTGGATGCAAGAGTTGCGTGCAGGGGCTTATGTACAAATTATGAACGAGAATAATGCAAACTAAGCTAAATAAACCCCTTGTTATCACCCCCGGCGAACCAGCCGGGGTTGGTCCTGACCTCATCATCTCATTAGCTCAAATGAATTGGGATCTGCCTTGGGTTGTCTGCGCAGATCCTCAATTACTTAAAGCTAGGGCTCAGCTATTAGATATTCCGCTTACCTTAGTCGAATACTCCCCAAATACGCCACCGTTAGTCCATATTCCTAACCAAATCTATATACTGCCAGTGCCACTTATTCATGCAGATGTTATTGCAGGCTCTCTTGATGCACGTAATGGGCAATATGTTGTTGAAACATTAGCAAGAGCTTGTGATGGTTGTCTTAATGGAGAATTCTCTGCATTAGTGACAGGACCTGTACATAAAGGCATTATTAATGATGCTGGCGTACCCTTTACAGGGCATACCGAGTTTTTTGCGGATCGTAGTCACTGCGAACGTGTTGTGATGATGCTGGCAACAGACACGCTAAGAGTCGCTTTAGCAACCACTCATCTCCCTTTAAGAGATGTTGCCGATGCAATAACTGGTGAGCTTCTCAACGAAATAATTACTATACTAAACCATGATTTAAAAACAAAATTTGGCATAACTTCTCCCCAAATTTATGTTTGTGGTCTTAATCCTCATGCCGGTGAAAGTGGTCATATGGGTCGTGAGGAGATTGATATTATAGAACCTGCATTAGCACAGTTACGCGACCAAGGTATTCACCTTCATGGTCCTTATCCTGCGGATACCCTTTTCCAGCCTAAATATCTGTCTCATGCAGATGCTGTGCTGGCAATGTATCACGATCAAGGATTACCTGTGCTAAAATACGAAGGTTTCGGTCGTGCAGTGAATATTACCCTCGGTCTTCCTTTTA
The DNA here is from genome assembly GCF_040139125.1 of Proteus hauseri. Taxonomy (GTDB): domain Bacteria; phylum Pseudomonadota; class Gammaproteobacteria; order Enterobacterales; family Enterobacteriaceae; genus Proteus; species Proteus hauseri_B. Next base: position 84,416 of record NZ_JBEEUB010000010.1, on the reverse strand, counting down.
TCCGTACATCTGTTGATCATGGGACAGCCCTTGAGCTTGCAGGTACTAAAAGTGCAGATGCTGGCAGTTTTCGCACCGCATTAAATTTAGCCATTAATATGATACAAAATTGTAATGAATAATAGAGTCCATCAGGGTCACTTTGCCCGCAAACGCTTCGGGCAGAACTTTTTAACAGACAGCTATATTATCGAAAGTATTGTTGAATCCATTTATCCAAAACCAGGTGAAGCCGTTGTCGAAATCGGTCCCGGATTAGGTGCACTAACGGAACCCGTTGCTGCAAGAATGGATAAAATGACCGTGGTTGAAATCGACCGCGATTTAGCCGCTCGTTTGGCAATTCATCCAACATTAAAAGACAAGCTGACCATTATTCAGCAAGATGCGATGACCATTGATTTTGCTGCATTAGCAAAAGAACGTCAGCAACCTCTACGTGTCTTTGGTAACTTGCCTTATAACATTTCGACCCCGTTAATGTTTCACCTATTTAGTTTTGCTGATGCGATTTCAGACATGACTTTTATGCTGCAAAAAGAAGTCGTTAATCGTCTAGTTGCGGGTCATGGAAGTAAAACTTATGGCCGATTAAGTGTAATGGCGCAATATCATTGCCAAATCATCCCTGTTCTTGAAGTTCCACCAACTTCATTTAGACCAGCACCAAAAGTAGATTCAGCGGTAGTTCGATTGATCCCTTACAAAGAAAAGCCTTATCCAGTGAGTGACTTAACAATGTTAAGCCGTATTACTGCACAAGCATTTAACCAGCGTCGTAAAACACTGCGTAACAGCTTAGGTGGATTATTGACAGCAGAAGATATGATATCGCTTGATATCGATCCAACCGCTCGCGCAGAGAATATCTCTGTTGAGCAGTACTGTAAAGTGGCAAACTGGTTATCGCAAAAACAAGAAGCATAAGAAAATACCAGAACAGGAGGCACTATGTTCACCTCATCAAAAGTGGCGATACAAGTACAAAGCGTTTACATTGAGAGTCAATCTTTACCCGATAATCAGCGTTATGTTTTTGCTTACACGGTCTCCATACACAATTTGAATAAGTGTGCGATTCGCCTCCTGCGTAGATATTGGTTAATTACCAATGCACAAGGACATACCACTGAAGTTCAAGGTGAAGGGGTTGTTGGTGAACAGCCTCTCATTGAACCAGGAACACTATATCGCTATACCAGTGGTGCCATTATTGAAACACCAATGGGCACCATGGAAGGGCATTATGAAATGATAGATGCTAATGGTCGCATTTTTCAAATTGAGATCCCTGTTTTCCGTCTTGCACTTCCGACATTGATAAACTAATTATGGCTACTTATTTAATTGGTGATATTCATGGTTGTTACCAGGAATTACGCCATCTGCTTGATAAAGTAAATTTTGATCCTACTCAGGATACACTTTGGTTAACGGGGGACCTTGTTGCACGAGGCCCTGATTCACTCGATGTATTGCGCTTTGTAAAAAGCTTAGGCTCTTGTCTTAAACTCGTATTGGGTAATCACGATCTTCATCTACTTGGCGTTTTTGCAAAAATCAGTCGCAACAAACCAAAAGATAAATTAAATGAATTATTAAATGCACCGGATATCGACGAACTAATTAATTGGTTAAGACGCCAGCCAGTATTACAAGTTGATGAAGAAAAAAAACTAGTGATGGCACATGCCGGTATTACACCGCAATGGGATTTAGAAACGGCTAAAATCTGTGCTCGTGAAGTTGAAGCCATATTAAGCAGTGATAGCTACCCGCTATTCATTAACTCGATGTATGGTGATATGCCTAATAACTGGTCTCCTGAACTTTCAGGACTTGCTCGTTTGCGTTTTAGCACCAATGCGTTAACACGAATGCGTTATTGCTTTCCTAATGGTCAACTCGATATGATTTGCAAAGATAAGCCATTAGAAGCTCCTGCACCGTTAAAGCCATGGTTCGATTTACCACGTCAGCTACCAGAAGAGTATAGTATTATCTTTGGTCACTGGGCATCTCTTGAGGGAAAAGGTACACCTGCTAATGTTTATGCATTAGATACAGGTTGCTGCTGGGGAGGTGATCTCACTTGCTTACGCTGGGAAGATAAATGTTATTTTACTCAAGCAAGCCTATCTGCAGCAGAATAAGTATCGCAATCTCAACGCTAGCTTTTTCTAAGTAGAGAATACAAGTTTACATCTTCCCGCCCTAAAGGACGGGTTTTACACTGTATTGGATAAATTGCTTATTTACCATACTGTTTTATAGCTAATATTTAGCTTTTATTCTAATTAATAAACCTATTTTCACTCTAATAATGACTATTATATAGTGCAAAAGGTCTTAGCCTATTCTTCATTAAATTAACCCTTAAAATTCAATAAGTTATTTTTTATCGTTGTGAAATAAGTACCACTTTTTAGTGGTTTTAGAATAAAACCTCTATATAATTAAAAATATCTCATACTTTATTCTTTTAAAGCCAGTTTATTAAAATATAAATAATGATTATTTAATCATAAAACTATTTTTATTTTTCTTATATTTTTATTAGAACATAAAGTTTACATTATAAATATAAATGTATTAATAAAACTAGAATAATAAAAAGGGAGATATTTAATCTCCCTTTTCAATTAATTAATGTTATTTTCTTCTTTTTAGTATTTCAAAACAGTAATTATGTGAGTTATTTTCGTCTGCCTCATGATATTCCATAAAGATAGAATCCCATTCATCAGGCTCGTAATCAGGGAAAGTTGTATCACCAATAACTTCTGCATCAATATGAGTCAAATATAGTGAGCTCGCCATTGGCAAGAATTGTTCATACACTTTACCGCCACCAATAACCATGATTTCTTCATGATTTTCAGCAGCTTGCAATGCTTCCTCTACCGACTTAACCCAAACAACATTGTCATCAGTTCCAGGTTGGCTACTCAATACTATATTAAGGCGATTCGGCAAAGGACGACCGATAGATTCATAAGTAACCCTGCCCATAATAACGGGTTTATTTAACGTATTCTTTTTAAACCATGCGAGATCACCAGGTAATGTCCAAGGCATTGCCTTTTCCATACCAATAATACGATCCATCGCTAATGCTGCGATTAAACTAATATTCATTTACACACCTACGGGTAAAGATGGGGAAAAAAACTGTTCACACTATACGTAAAGCTAAAACCCGAGTCGATACAATTTATGCTTCCATGATAATAATTAATTGCTTTATACTCGAAGTGTTAACTTAATCATATAAGATTCAGTCATTATAATATTGTTATATAGAAGGCGCTATTATGCTTGAAACTTCTTTAGTCGTTTTTACAATTGCCTTACTTGGAATGATCTCACCAGGACCAGACTTTTTTCTTGTTGTGAAAAATGCGGCTCGTTATCAACGTTCTGCGGCAATGATGACTGCAATGGGCATTGTTGCCGCTTTGCTGGTTCATATGTCTTATTGTGTTGCTGGTATCGCGGTATTAATTACTACCACTCCATGGCTATTTTCCGCTCTAAAATATGCAGGTGCGGCTTACTTACTCTGGATCGGTTTTCAAAGTTTGCTGTCAAAATCTAATCATACGATTGATGAAACTACAGCTACTCACTTACAAATCAGTTTTAAAAAAGCATTTATGCAAGGCTTCTTGTGTAATTTGCTTAATCCTAAAGCAACGCTGTTCTTTTTGGCTGTTTTCACACAAGTCTTAAGTGTGGACTCTACTATTAGTGAAAAATTGTGGTATGCGTTTATTATTTGGGGATTAGCGATTGTTTACTGGCCATTGTTGGTGCTATTAATTCAAAGTGCCCCCGTTAGAAATGTGCTCAATAAAATCCAAAAAAGTATTGATAAAGTACTGGGTGTGGTGCTTATTGGATTAGGTATTAAAGTGGCATTGAGCTAAATACAAAAAAATATAGCACCTAAATGGGTGCTTTATTTTTCACTTAACTCTATAAAATTTCTAAAAACATCTAAAACTTGCCCTGTTCTAACTAAATATTGCTCTTTATCTATTCCTATATATAAATCACCCTCTATTTTATTTAGATATTGACAAATAAAGTTATCAATATTTTTTTCACTATTAATCATATAGCTAATATTGTTACGGCATACTTTCTGATTTGGATAATCAGATATATGCTTATTTATTATTTTATTTAAAACTTCAACATAATGTTCTGCTGTTCCAAAATCATTAAAACATTTCTTTATGTCGATAAGGTCAAAGCTAATAACCCCCTTAAGAAAGTAGTTAAGATCGATATTTTTATCGATCATATTTTTCATTATATTTTTAAATGCATCTTTTAATTTATCTGACCATTCGATGATATAATTACTCTCTAAAAGAAAATCTAACTTATTTACATTTTTATTTGAATCAAAAATATCCTTGCTTTTATTAAAATAGCCATCAATAATATTGAAGAAAATTTCCTTTTTAATTTCTTTATTCGTTTCAGTGATTATTAAATTAAATAAAGGTAAAAAATTTGATACACATGTAGATTCACTTATTAAACTCAATGGGTTAATTCCCCTCCCATTAGCTTCTAAAAAATGCGCTACTTTTGTTGCTAACAATAAATCACCTTTGGTTTTAACATATTGATTAACAAACCAATTAAATGAGTTTGATTTATTGTTATTATTATAGTCAATAATAAAATTATGAAATTGTTTTTTACTAATGGTTATTTTATTAAGGTCTTTTACTTTTTTTTCACATATATCATCAGTTAAAAAAACAGAAGATTTAAATAGGTTACTCCCCTTAATAAAACCTATTTTTTTCTCTACATTTAAAATAGATTTTATTTTTTCCACTATTTTATAAATAAAGCTTTTACTTTCAGTTGGTAAAAAGAGAGCGAAGTGTATGTTTTCTATTTTACTAAGTCTATTCCTAACCTCATTTAATTCAATAGTAACTTTACTTTCATTATTTACATAACTAGACAAGTTGTTATTATTTGTTTTTGAAATCATGACTCATACTCTTTCTTAAATAAGAATATTTATAATTAAAAAAAACAATTTTTAATACCAAAAAAAGCCCTTATCGCTAAGGGCTTTAATCTATGAAAATAATCAATATAAATTAGAAATTAATTTTCAAGGTTGCATTAACACCACTTGAACTTACATCACTGTTATATTGACCTTGGTAAGAGATACCAAATGTGGTTGATTTACTTAATTGTGCATCAACACCTAAGCCAACACCAAATAAGTTATCTAATTTACCACCACGTAATGTTGCATCACCAGAATTTGATAAGAATAGGCGTGATTCAGGACGGTTATCACCAAATAGATGGCTTGCAGAAATATCACCTTTTAATGCCATATTGACATTACCCGCCATAAATGGATAACCACCACGTAAACCGACTGTACCCACTTGAATATCTTGTGAATCAGTCTTAGTGGTAAATTTCATATTACCGACATTTTCATTGATATCATCAGTTGATACACGTAACCAGTTAAATCCGGCATAAGGTTCAATAGAATACTTATCAGTATTAAATTGGGTATAAGCACCTTCTAAGAAAATTTGAGTAATTTTTGCATCATAACTAGTAGAGTTATAACCTGCATTTTGTCCTACCCAAAGTGTTCTTTTTGCATCTCTATCTTGATTGGTATGAGTAATACCGTAATTTAAAGAGGCAACATCATAGAGGTTTGATACCCCATAAGCACCAATATGAATATCGTTACTTTCTATTTTACCTTGTTCATTACCTTTATATTTGGTTGAACCCGCACCAAAGAATAGCCCCGCTTTTGTATTTTCAGTAATATCAATTTCTGCGCCTAATAAACCAACATAGAAATCAACATCCATATTGCTTTGACCATAGTCAGCGCTACCCCATTGACCAATACCCGTCATCCAAATACGCGCATTACTATTATCAAGTTTTGCATAACGACCATTACCAATACCGATTGCTTGATCTTTAACGGTTCTTGTTAATCCTAATACGTTAACAACACTGGCGTTATTCGCATTTAAATACATATCGCTACCTAATGATTGATAGGTTTTACTTAAATCTCTCTCATTCATTGGTAACACAGCATTAAATAACTCACCACTGCCATTATTATCTAAAGCATTGGCAATAGAACGACCATTTTCATTGTTTGCAAAAGTGGCTAAAGAAGTATTTTCTTTCTTACTTAAGGTACCTGTAATGGTGTTATCTTTTACGGTAAGATTCTTATCAAATAACGCATAATCATTGTTAGTTGCTACATTACTGTTAGCGGCTAACATCTTAGTTTTAGTTCTATTATCAACTAAATTATCAGCGTTAACGGTTCCTGTTGCGAGATTATCGTTAAGATAAACATCACGTAATTGCCCCACATTATCAGCACCAATATCTAAGGTAGCGCCTTTATTGAGTGACATATCACCAACATTAACATCGTGCCCAACAGTGACTAAATAAGTCCCTTTGTCGTTGATATTAATATTCGCTTTATGACTTTCATTTGAAGCTAACTGACCTTGTTGAGTGAATGTGTCGTTATAGCGATCAATAACACTTAATTTACCGCCATTCACATTTACCACTTCAGTACCAAAAGATTCAGTAAAGCCATATAACGTACCTTGTTCGACTGTTGTACCACCACGATATGTGTTGTCACCAGTCATAACTAAAGTACCTTCACCTTTTTTCACTAAAGCGCCATCGTATAAGCCAGCATCTATTTTAGCTTGGATAGCATCAGCACGTTTTTGGTAATACTCTTTACGCCATTTCTCAGCATCTTCTTTCGTTACAATGTGAGAGGTTGGGTCTGGGTTGCCATCATTGATAACAAAATCAGTACCTAAATTATAATCACCACCCGCTTCAATACCTTTTTCTTGGTAATCTTTAAGCCAAGCAAGATCTTCTTGTTCACGTAAATCTAATGCTGTTTGAGAAATATCATTAGTCCAAACATCCAGTGGGGTCATGCTTAAGTTATATTCAAATTTACCTAAGAATTGACCAGGACCATACATACCTTTATCTAAGTCAGGAGTTCCCCAACCATAACGTACATCAGGAGTGCCTTCAGCAGCAGTCCAGCTATCATATAAAGAGCCATCTGGATTATGATGATTAGCCGTTGTGAACATCACATCACGTACTTGCATTGCATTCATAGATTGGTAACGTGACATCAAAACACCCATTGCCCCCGTTACGTGCGGTGCAGCCATTGATGTTCCACTAAAGGTATCCCAACCCGCATTTCCTTCTTCATCTACAACAGAAGAGTAAATTGCGCGTCCTGGTGCAACAACGGTCCACCATTTCGCATTACCAGCTTCATTAAAGACTTTAATAAGTTGATAGCCCGATTTATCTGCAGTTTGTTCAAGACCTGCAACCGCAATCCAATGTTTTTCAGCTTCTGGATTAAAATAAGGATAAAGAGGACGATAATAAGGCTGAGCAAAGTCACGGTTACCCGTTGTAAATACTTGTACGGTATTGGTGCCTTTTACTGCATCATAGGCGGCATCAACAAAAGAAGGTTTATCTCCGTAGACTTTTTTGAAATAGAAATATTCATATTCTGTTTGCGCTGTGGTATCAACCGGCATATGTACTGTGGTATTACCACCATCAGGACCTTTGGTTGGAATAGTATTAACAATACGTGGGTTAGTCCCCCAGCTATTATTAATCACCTGAGCACCCGCATCTACCATGGCTTTCCAGCCAGTATAAAAATACTGGTAGTCTTGATAAGGACCATAGTTATTGCTATCTGTTGCGCCTGTATTACCAAGATAAACATCAGCACCCCATGCAACACCATGCATGCCATTACCATCACGGTTAGCACCTACAGTGCCTGTTACGTGCGTACCATGTGTATCATTTACACCTTTGATCCAGCCACCATCGACATCAAATGCTTCGCCTTTCTTATAATTGCCGCCCATTTCTTGAGGATAACGCATTCCCGTTGTGCCATATTCGCCTTTCGCTTTTACAGCATGAAAACGTGAACCACTTAGCTCTTGATGAGACAATAAAGCCCCTGAATCCATTACACCTATTTTAGCGCCTTGCCCATAATAGCCTAGTGCATAAGCACTAGATGCATTCATTGCTGCAAGCCCCCAATCTTTTTGATACTCCTGACTTTCCCAACTCTGCTTATCGCCAAGTTGTCCTGTTTCAGAGTAAGCAACAGAATATCCAGAAAAGAGAAGCGCTGATGCAACAAGTGAAAGCTGAAATATATTTTTATTTATTATAATTTTTTTCTTTGAACTGTGATGATGACTTAAAGCTATTTCTTTGTTCATTCTAATACCTTAGTTAAATTTAAATTAATGACATCAATTAGAAATCAAAAATAAAGGCGTTAGGATTCTGCGTTTTATATAGAAATAATTATTTGAAGAACATCGCAAAAATATGAAAAACAACAATAAAAATAGATAGAATGACTGGTTAATCACAAATATACAGATAGATGAAACAATATTTGATCAATAAAGATGATTTTACAAACTCGATATATTAACGATTAATAAATTTATGATGGTTTAATTAAATATTTAAATAGATTAAATAAAAAATAATACATAAATAAACAATACTGTTAAATTAGTTAACAACTATAAAAAATAAATATTTTCAGCTTATTTAACTTTAGTTGAATAAAAACAAAATGTACTCTTTTTACGCAAAAAAAAGACAGACTTTTAGGCTAAAAGTACTGTCTTTATTTTAATTCGATTCGTATTATTCTGTAGGCGTTATTTCCATTTGCCCAACTATACCTTTATCTGCATTCTCTAATAATTGACTGTAATACAAAAAAGGAAAGTGACCATAAGAAGGCTGTTTTAATTCCACCAATAATTCACTTTGGTTTTCAATCCATATGGTGTCTTTCCAGCCAAAATCAGCAGGTGCAGGTTTTTGTCCATTATGGCTAATGACTTTAAAACGAACCCCTTCAATATGAAAAGGTTGAGGGCTAGGCACGGTTACCATCCAACGTTCCCAATTATTTTGTTTACCGACCAAATCTATTCTGGATAGCTCCCATCGAGCATTATTAATTCCCGGAGGACTATCATGTAATTGAATGCTTCTTGGTTGAATAGCCGTCGTAATTTGGGTGTCATCTATTGCCAACTGTTGAGGGACTTTATCTGTCATTAATGACATTAATCCCGTAGGTCTAATGGTGAGAATATTGGCATTACGCAATAAATTCGAAGGCTCAAAAATACCTCGCAATTTATCCATAAAGCCTGCGCTTTCACCCGCAGTAATAGTGACTTCGTTTCCCTCAGACATATCGACTAAGATTTCTCGTCTTTCACCCGGTGCCATAGGAATAGATTTCAACTCTACAGGCGCTGTTAATAAACCTTGATCAGAAGCAATTAGATAGAGTGAACGCCCATCATTTGCTTTTAATTCATAACGCCGGGCATTAGAGGCATTGACTAAACGTAAGCGGATCCAGCCTCTTGAGACTTCAATATAGGGATCTTCACGACCATTAACCAACAGTGTATCGCCGTAAAAACCGTTTGTTGCCGCATCAGAGTCATACTGAGGAGCACCAAAGTTATCAATGCGTTTATCTTGAATTATGATAGGGAAATCATTCACACCGTAATGTTTTGGTAGTGACAGTGATTTGCTTTCATCGTCTTCAATAATCCACATTCCCATAAGACCGTTATAAACATGGGGTGCCATTTTGAAAGGTGTATTAGCATGATACCAACAGGTGGCTGCTTTTTGACGAATAGGCAATACAGGAGACCAATAAGCGCCCGGCGACATAAGCCTTGCAGCGCCACCAACTTGAGTTCCTGGAACTAATAGCCCGCTTATCGTCATTGATACGGCTTCACTAAGACGGTTGCTATAAATCAGTTTTATATCATCGCCACTTTTTACCTTAATGGTAGGTCCTGGCATTGAGCCATTAACACCCCACGCTTCGACTTTTTGTGTGCCGTTAAATGCCCAATGAACATTTTGTAACGTTAAAAAAAGAGGCTGACCATTGCGAGATTCTAACAATGGGGGGATCGGTAATTGTTTATCAATGGCTGATTCGGCACGAACAGTAGAAGATAATGAGCCCAGACATACCGCAAAGCCTGAAGCCTGAATAAACTGGCGACGACTAAATGACATACTTTCTCCGCAACAAAATACCAATATTCCTTGTTCACAATAAAAAGTGCTGTGTTAGGAAAAAAAAGCTGCTGTGATTTCTAAATACAGGGGACTTAAATGAAATTACGGGAGCATAATAGCGCGGATGTGACGTAAATCCTAAAAATAGTTGATAGCATAGTGTGTTTTCATACATTAAAAACAATATAAGCCTGAAAAACAGGCTTATATTATGAAAGTTGAGTAATTTTTGTCTCTATTAATTCAATTTACCAGCAAAATCTCGTTGATTCATTTCTTCAACTTCTTTGTCTAGTTCTTCAATTTTTGCTTTCATTATTTGGCGGCAATCTTCAGCCAGTTCGCGCACCTGATCTTTATTGTATTTGGATACATCTATCGGTGGCAACATTTCCACAATAACATAACCGTTATTCCAACGATTTAGCTTTATTTTATCTTGCGTAGTAGAGACACACACCGGAATAATAGGCACACCAGCTTGAATCGCCGCATGAAAAGCGCCTGTTTTAAACGGCAATAAACCACGACCACGGCTACGGGTTCCTTCAGGAAACATCCAAACAGAAATTTTCTTTGATTTTATCTGGTCAGCAACTTGAGAAATTGTGCCATGCGCTTTAGAACGATTAGCACGATCAATTAAAATATTGCCAGTGATCCAATAAAGCAACCCGAAAAATGGAATGAAAATTAAGCTTTTTTTACCTACAGTCACCGTGTTTGGCTGAACAGCATTCGACATAGTCACCATATCAAAATTATTCTGATGGTTACCTATATAAATACTTGGACCATAACTTTGTGCATTTCTTGGAAAACGCTCTACCAGTTTAATGCCGAAAACATGAGATAATCTGCCAAATAAACGGCCATAGGTCATAACATGCTTAGGATTTCTTGGTGAAAACATGCAACAGATAATGCCAAACGTCACCACAATAATCGTGTAAAGAATGACGATAATGCCACGAATAATAGCTAACATAGGTTTTAGCGTCCTAATATAAGTGGGTCAAATGACCCACTAATTATTAATTAAAATATAGTAATTAATTTGTTTCGATATCAATATGATCAATGGTTTGAGCACCACGAGGTAAAGAGGTTCCTCGGCGTCCACGTTTGGCTTTAAAGCTCAATAACTCGTTCATCGACATCGTTAATTTACGCTTACCAAAATGCAATGTGACAGATGCATTTTCTGGCAATATGCGTAACCAAGCAACTTTATCTTCACCACTTGCTGCCTGAGCGGCTGGAATAGAAACCATTTGATTTCCTTTTCCTTTTACCATTGTTGGCAATTCTGAGGCTTCAAAAATTAGCATCCTACCACCTTGAGTAATGATCATAATCAGATCACTTGATTCATTATTCAAACGTTGTGGCGGTAATGGTAGCGCATTTTCAGGTAGTGTTAGTAACGATTTACCCGCTCTATTTTTAGAAGTTAAATCTTCGACCTGACAAATAAAGCCATAACCTGCATCGGATGCCATAAGGACTTTATCTGTGCTTTCACCCATAATGACATGGCGTAATTGCGCACCTTTTTGAATTTTAAGTCTATCAGCAAGCGTATCGCCTTTACTTCTACCAGAAGGTAATGCATCAATATCAACGGTATAACTTTGACCTGTGGTATCAATTAAATGGACAGACTGATTACTCATACCTTCAATGGCGTTAAAGTAGCTATCGCCTGCTTTAAAACCTGCAGATTCAGCATCAATATTATGACCTTTCTGACAACGGATTAAGCCGTTTTCAGACATAATAACCGTCACTGCCTCAGGATGAAGATGCTTAAGTGGGATTGGCTCATCCCCGGCATTACCGCTGAAATAGTTAATTTCTTCAGCTTTTAGCACTTCATGTTGACCATCAACCATAAAGATTAATGCTTCATTTTTCGGTGCCAATATAATTTGATCAATAACATCACCTTGATCTTTGCCTAAAGTAACTAAGCGAGTGCCACGCCCTTTTTTATTCATTTCACTCAGTTGTTCTGCTGAAACGGCTAAAATACGTGTTTTGTCTGTGATGATAATTAACCAATGCTGATCATTTTTCTTTTGTGCATCAACTAAGAATGGCTCTAATAACTCAGTATCTTCAGAAACTGCCAGTAACCCTTTACCTGTTTTATTTTTCGTTTCCATCTCTTCATAAGAGAAAACTGAGCCATAACCCTCTTTGGTAGCAAGTAAGTACTCTTGCCCTGCATTACCTGCCAACATATATTTTACGCTGGCATCAGGTGGGAATGTCAATTTACCCGTTAACGGTTCTCCCTGACTTCTTCCTGATGGCATATCTGCTGGGCTTAATGAATAGCTACGCCCTGTTGAATCAAGAAATAGCACAGGTTGATTACTCATACCGCGTACAGCACTATGATAGTTATCGCCAGCGCGATAACTCATCGCACTAGGATCTATATCATGTCCTTTAGCATTACGAACCCAGCCCATTTCAGAAAGCACAATAGTAATCGGTTCTGATGGCAACATATCCTGTTCATTAACGACTTTCGCCTCTTCTTGAGGGTGAATAGGTGAACGTCTGTCATCACCAAACTCTTTTACATCCGCTTCTATCTCTTTTTTCAACAAGGTATTTAAACGACGAGGTGAGTTAAGTAATTTTTCAATACTCTCTCTCTCTTTTTCAAGCTCATCGCTCTCACCTCTAAGCTTCATCTCTTCAAGTTTTGCTAAGTGGCGTAAACGCAATTCCAAAATAGCTTCAGCTTGTATATCTGAAAGCTCGAAACGACGCATTAACTCTGCTTTTGGCTCATCTTCATGACGAATAATTTCGATAATTTCATCAATATTTAGATAAGCAATAAGTAATCCTTTAAGGATTTCTAATCTACGTAGAACTTTCTCTAAGCGGTGATTTAAGCGATTTGTTACTGTCTGACGGCGATAAACCAACCATTCATTTAAAATAGTCAGTAAGCCTTTTACTGCCGGGCGGTTATCTAACCCAATCATATTCAGGTTTACACGATAACTTCTTTCCAAATCAGTATTAACGAATAGATAGAACATCACCTGTTCTAAATCGACACGATTACTACGAGGAACAATCACTAACCTTGTTGGATTTTCATGATCAGATTCATCACGTAAATCTTCAATTAAAGGCAGTTTCTTCGCTCGCATTAATGCGGCAATTTGCTCAAGTACTTTTGCGCCAGAAACTTGATGAGGCAGTGCCGTGATAACAGCACTACCATCTTCTTTCTGCCAAACGGCTCTCATTCTTACTGAACCACGACCTGTTTTATAAATTTTCTTAATATCGTCGGGTGCAGTGATTATTTCAGCTTCAGTTGGGTAATCAGGTCCTTGAACATATTGCATTACATCAGATAATCCTGCGTCTGGATTATCCAATAGCATAACTAATGCTTGCCCTATTTCTCGGGTATTATGTGGCGGAATGTCTGTTGCCATCCCTACAGCAATACCTGTTGTACCATTTAACACAATATTAGGTAGGCGAGCGGGTAACATTTTTGGCTCTTGCATCGTGCCATCAAAGTTAGGTACCCAATCTACAGTGCCATGCCCTAATTCACTTAATAGTGTTTGTGAATATTTTGATAGGCGAGACTCGGTATAACGCATTGCAGCAAATGATTTCGGATCATCAGGTGCCCCCCAGTTTCCCTGTCCATCAATTAATGGATAGCGATAAGAAAAGGGTTGAGCCATTAGCACCATGGCTTCATAGCAAGCGCTATCACCATGAGGATGATATTTACCTAAAACATCACCAACTGTACGCGCTGACTTTTTAAATTTTGCATTGTTGCTTAACCCTAATTCAGACATTGCATAAACAATACGACGCTGAACAGGCTTTAACCCATCACCAATAAAAGGCAATGCACGATCCATAATGACGTACATGGAGTAATTGAGATAGGCATTTTCCGTAAACAAGTGGAGCGCTTGGCGCTCTACACCATCATGAGTCAATTCGCTCATTCAATATTTTCCTCAGACTCTTGTGGTATCCATTTACACTTCAATATCAACTTCATCGCCTTTTTCTTGCAGCCAATTGCGACGATCTTCAGAGCGTTTTTTCGCCAACAACATATCCATCATGCTAAGAGTTTCTTGATAATTTTCATCATCAATAATCAATTGCACCAATCGGCGCGTATTCGGATCAAGTGTTGTTTCACGCAGTTGAATTGGGTTCATCTCACCTAACCCTTTAAAGCGCTGTACGTTTGGTTTCCCTTTTTTACGACTAAGGCGTTGTAAAATGGCGTTTTTCTCTGATTCATCGAGGGCATAATGAACTTCTTTACCCAAATCAATACGATAAAGTGGAGGCATTGCCATATAAACATGCCCTTGTTTCACAAGTGCAGGGAAGTGGCGAACAAACAAAGCACATAACAGTGTAGCAATATGCAAGCCATCAGAGTCAGCATCCGCAAGAATACAGACTTTACCGTAACGTAATTGGCTTAAGTCATCACTATCCGGATCCATACCAATAGCAACTGAAATATCGTGCACCTCTTGTGATGCTAAAACTTCATCAGAAGAGACTTCCCACGTATTTAGAATTTTACCGCGTAATGGCATAATTGCTTGATATTCGCGATCTCGTGCTTGTTTAGCAGAACCACCCGCAGAGTCCCCTTCGACTAAAAAGAGTTCGGTGTAACGGAGATCTTGGGAAGTACAATCTGCCAATTTGCCGGGTAAAGCAGGACCTGACGTTAATTTTTTTCTGACGACTTTTTTTGCCGCACGCATACGACGTTGCGCACTACTAATCGCCATTTCAGCCAGTAATTCACCGACTTGAACGTTCTGATTAAGCCATAAAATAAACGCATTTTTTACTGCATTAGCGACAAAAGCACTGGTTTGGCGTGAAGATAAACGCTCTTTAGTTTGACCCGCAAATTGAGGATCTTGCATTTTCACGGACAACACATAAGCACAACGTTCCCATGTGTCATCTGCTGTTAGTTTAACGCCTCTTGGTAGCAGGCTACGGAATTCACAAAATTCACGCATTGCATCCAACACGCCTTGGCGTAAGCCATTAACGTGAGTACCACCTTGTACTGTTGGTATTAAGTTAACATAACTTTCCGTGAGTAAATCACCGCCTTCTGGTAGCCAAAGCATTGACCACTCAACCGCTTCGTTATCACCTTCAAATTTGCCAGTAAAAGGCTCTTCTGGTAGACGAATAAATTCAGCGACAGCTTCCGTTAAATAATCTGTAAGTCCATCTGCATAGCACCAGTTCTCTTGCGTGTTGTTAACTTTATCAACAAAAGAGACACTAACACCGGGACAAAGTACTGCTTTAGCTTTTAATACGTGAGCTAAGCTTTTGGTAGAAAAACGAGGAATATCGAAATAAGACACATCAGGCCAAAAGTGAACGCTGGTTCCGGTATCACGTTTAGCACAAGTGCCTATTTCATGAAGTTCTTCGACTTTATCGCCGTTTTCAAAAGCAATTTGATATATTTTGCCATCTCGACGAACAGTAACTTCTATTCGTTTAGATAATGCGTTGACAACTGATATCCCTACTCCATGTAACCCGCCAGAAAATTGATAATTTTTATTAGAGAATTTTCCACCAGCATGAAGGTGAGCAAGAATAAGCTCAATAGCAGAGACCTTAAGTTCGGGATGGATATCGACAGGCATTCCTCGCCCGTTATCAATAACCTCGATTGATTGGTCGTCATATAAAATGACATCGACCTTAGTTGCGTGTCCCGCAAGCGCCTCGTCCACGCTATTGTCTATCACTTCCTGTGCCAAATGGTTCGGTCTAGATGTATCGGTGTACATACCAGGACGGCGACGTACTGGCTCTAGACCATTTAGAACCTCAATATCCTTTGCATTATAACTTGATTGAGTCATTGTATTAGTCTGCGGTTCGCTGTTTTAAAATACTGTTTATAATAACAGGTGTTAGCGGCAATATGATATTAATTTTCGGGTAGATATATCAACCTATCTTTTACAGGTTAATTGACCGAAAGGCTAAATTATCTTTAAAAACTGAATAATTTGTGGAAAAAAACGCTCAAAACCAACAAAGGCGTGGTTTCCTTCCGATTCTATGGTTTGCCGACATGCGCCAAGATATGAAACCGCTTGACGATAATCAAGTATTTCATCTCCAGTTTGTTGAAGCAACCAAATAAGTTCAGGCGAGGTAATTGAGGAGAGACGTAATGCGAGCAATTCATCCATATGATGAGGTTCTAATCTGTATTTTTGATTTGTATATGGATTTTCGTTATCACCGAGAAAATTTTGCAGTAAATCAAAGGGACGAATAGCGGGATTAACAACAACAGCAGGTAAATGAAATCGTTGAGATAACCAAATAGCAAGATAACCCCCCAGCGATGAACCAACCAATCCTAATTTATCATCGGCATTTTCTTTTACTAATGTCTCTATCAATTCAGCCGCTTGTTGAGGATAAGGAGGTAATTGGGGAACTAATAACTCAATGTCGGGGTAAGTTGTTGTTAGCCACTGTTGAAATGCTTGCGCCTTGGCAGATTTAGGCGAGCTATTAAAGCCATGTAAATACAGAATTCGAGGCATAACTCAATAGCCATCCGCATCAAGATCAGGACAAAACTCAGTCCCTTTTAGGCGATAAACTTGTGTCTCTATTTTTCCTTTCTCATCGGGTGAAAGGGATAGTTCGAGATAACGCCAACCCGGAGACACGGTATCTAACGTAAAATTAGTGCAATGTGGACGAAACTGAATACACGTTGACGGCGCTGCCAACACTCGAATGCCATTCCACATTTCATCCATTTCCTGATGAATATGACCACAAAGCATCATTTTCACCTGAGAGTGCCCGGCTAAGCGTTCAGAAAATGCTTGAGAATTTCTTAAGCTGTGTTGATCTAGCCATGTACAACCTGATGCCATTGGATGATGATGCAGTAAAATAACCGTATCTTTTTCTTTATTACTTTCAAGGCAACGTGTTAACCAATCTAGCTGGCAATCGGATAACTCACCATGAGGAACACCTTGGATTTGGCTATCTAATAACAGCATTTGCCAATTTTCGCCCATAAACACTTGTTTTGCCGACAAAATACCCGCCTGATTTAAAGCGTCGATCATCGCTGGCTGATAGTCATGATTACCCGGCAACCAAACACACGGTGGTGTTAAGGTTGCAATGCCGTCGGCAAAATGCTGATAAGCTTCGAAGGTTTGATCTTGAACTAAATCACCCGTAGCGACAATCAGATCAACCTCTAATCCTTGCTCTTTAACCGCGTTTAACACCGCGTGATAACTGCGATAGGTATTAATACCCAGCAGTGTATCTTCCACATTAGCAAAGAGGTGGGTATCTGTAATTTGTAAGATTCTTACGGTGTTTCTTTGAGTCACCGACAATTCAAGCAGGCTTTCCAAAAGGTTTCCTTGTTTCACTCTCAATAACGGTTATTTTAACGCGTTTTTGTATTAAAAATCTGCCAACCAATACACATTTCAAAAGATTACTGGGAAATATTCTCGCTCTCAGTCACTCTTTTTGCATTTCATTTTATCATTTAATTCATTTTATATCGTATACTTAACGATAATTGTCATATTTAATACATCTTTTGGAATACATAAATATGCTAACAATAAAATTAACACGTAGCCCAACGTTTTCTTAATACAAGATGGTGAAGTTGTAGCCACTGAATTGCAATAACTGATGCTGCATTATCAATAACGCCATCTTCGACCCACTGATATGCTTGTTCTCTACTTACAACATGAACTCGAATATCTTCGTTCTCACACGCTAACCCATGGATACCTTTTGCGGTTGTTGCATCCACTTCACCGACATACACATGCATTCTTTCACTTGTACCGCCAGGACTGGAGAGATAGCTAATAATCGGTTCACAACGCGCAACATTTATGCCTGCTTCTTCTTGCGCTTCTCGTCTTACGACTTCTTCAGGGCTTTCGCCTTTTTCTACCATGCCTGCAACCACTTCTAATAGCCACGGTGTTTCACTGGTTTCATAAGCGGGGATACGAATTTGTTCAATTAATACGACGTCGTCACGTTGTGGATCATAAGGCAACAATACGCCAGCATGACCACGTTCAAACACTTCCCGTTTAACTTCTTCGCTCCATCCGCCTTCAAAAAGACGATGCTTAAAACGATATTCAGTTAGTCGAAAAAAACCTTTATACAAGTCTCGTTTACTTAAAAACTCCACATCATCACGAGAGTATAAAAATGGTATATTTTCCTTTTTCTTCATACAATATTCCTTAAGTTATCTTTAAGACTTTTTTTATTGCTTACGTTTAATACAGATTTAAAGAAATTTACCGACAAATCATGTAAGGTTAATCTAAAATAAAAGGATATGGCACAAATGGCTACCCCTAGTTAGGGAAACTATCTGTTAGAATTATCCTCAATTAAGATTAACAGAGGCAACTCAGCGAAACTGTTGCAACAAGGAATTAAAATGAAAAAACTGCTCTCTCTTTTGGTCGCGATGAGTTTGGCAGGATTCAGCACTGCAAGTCAGGCTGAGGATCTGCTTCAAGTTTATCAAAAAGCAAAGGACAGTAACCCTGAGTTACGCAAATCATTTGCTGAACGTAATCAAGCTTTTGAAAAGATCAATGAAGCTCGTAGCCCATTATTACCACAACTGGGTTTAGGCGCTTCTGTTGACTATAAAAGTGGTTATCGTGATGCTAGAGATACTGAATCCAATTCTCTTGGTGCGAATTTAACGCTAACTCAGACTGTCTTTGATATGTCTAAATGGCGTCAGCTTAACATACAAGAAAAAACAGCCGGTATGAGTGATGTAACTTATCAAACCAGCCAACAACAGCTGATTTTAGACACATCAACAGCGTACTTTAATGTTTTACGTGCAATTGATTCTTTATCATTTATTGAAGCACAAAAAGAGCAAGTTTATCGTCAATTAGATCAAACAACTCAACGTTTTAACGTGGGTTTAGTTGCAATTACTGACGTACAAAATGCACGTGCAAATTATGATAGCGTACTGGCACAAGAAGTTGCGGGTCGTAACGAAGTTGATAATGCATTAGAAAGACTGCGCCAAGTCAGTGGTATTTACTATATCAATCTTGCATCACTAAACATTAACCGCTTTACAACCACAGCGCCTGATTCAATTGAAAAACTGTTAAAAGAAGCTGAAGAACGTAACTTAAGTTTATTAAGTGCACGTTTAGGTCAAGATTTAGCGCGTGAGAATATTCGTTTAGCACAATCAGGTCACTTACCTACTGTCGATTTAAATGCCTCAACAGGTGTTTCTAACTCTCATAGCCATGGTAGTGCTTTACCATCTATAACGAGTCAAAGCAGCGGTCGTAATAGCTACACTGGACAAAACAGTATTGGTCTATCTCTAAGCATTCCGTTATACACAGGTGGCAGAACAAGCTCACAGGTTGAACAAGCTCAATATGGCTTTACCAGTGCAAGTGAGCAGTTAGAATCTGTTTACCGCTCTGTTGTGCAAATTGCGCGTTCTTCTTACAACAATATTTCGGCATCAATCAGTAGCATTAAAGCGTATCAACAAGTTGTTGTTTCAGCGCAAAGCTCTTTAGATGCAACCGAAGCAGGTTACCAAGTCGGTACTCGCACAATTGTTGATGTACTGAATGCAACCACTACGCTTTATGATGCAAAACAGAAATTATCAAACGCTCGTTACGATTATTTAATTAACCAATTAAATATTCAATATGCTCGCGGTACACTAAACGAAAATGATGTGATCCAATTAAATAATGCATTAGGTCAAGAAGTTTCAACTTCTCCAGATAGCATTATTCGTAACTTAACTAGCCCTGCAATTAATCCAGTGCCTTAAGTTAACGCCCTTTTAATGGGTCGAAAATAATAAACCGCTTTCAGTCATATGCTGATAAGCGGTTTTTTTTACGTTAATGTTTATCGATACAATTTTGCCCGTTGTATTAAACTAAGTCGCTAGAAATATTAACGACAATAGTTTTAAAAATAGAGAACTCTGTTAATTTCATCTGCCTCAACCTTATAAAGATCACAATTTTCTGGTTATCCCTTGTGATAAGGTGTTTCTTATTTATTTTCTAGTCTATTTAACCTATCCTAGCTTTTATTTTGAACGTTTTACTTTTAATGGATCTTACCAATATGCCAATGAAACGTACCAAATCGATTAATCGTGATGCTTTTCGTAAAGCATTCCGCCCTTATCGTCTTGCGCCCGTCGCTATTGCTATCACGGCTGTATTCGCGCTTTCAGGATGTGAAGAGAGCGATGAAACAGTTTCACTGTATATGAATGCACAAGAATGTGCGCAAGCTAACCCATCACAAGCTGCTCAATGTGAAGATTCTTATCGCACAGCGTTACAAGAAGCACAGCGTACAGCGCCTAAATACGCCACTCTTGAAGACTGTGTTGCTGAATTTGGTGACGCACAATGTACACAAACTGCATCAATTGATGGTCAACCTGTTAGCACTGAAAATGCCAATAATCTAAACCCAGATAACACTCAAATGGCACAAGCTAACTCAGGTGGTAGTTTCTTTATGCCATTAATGGCGGGTTATATGATGGGTCGAATGATGGGTGGTGGTGCTTCACAACCACTGTTTAGCTCGCGTAACCCAACAAGCCCAGCGAATGGTAAATTTGTTGATGCAACAGGTCGTAACTATGGTCCTGCTGTTGGTGGTCGCCAAATGGACGTACCAAAAACAGCAATGACACCAAAACCTTCTACAACCTCTACAGTAACTCGTGGTGGTTTCGGTAATACGGTTTCAAGACAAGCAGCTACTAATAATAACCGCAGCTCAACCGGTTCATCCTCCTATCGTTCAGGTGGCTAATAACCATGAAACGCGAATTAATTATTGAGCGCCCTGACTGGCGCGAAAAAGCCACGGAATTTGGCTTCAATTTTCATACTATGTATGGCGAACCCTACTGGTCTGAAGATGCTTACTATCAATTTTCAATGCAAGAAGTTGAAGAGCTAGAAGAGACCACTGAAGAGCTACACCAGATGTGTTTGCAAGTTGCCGACAAGGTCGCTAACAGTGAAGAGTTGCTAACGCGTTTTCAAATTCCTCGTCATTGCTGGGATTTTGTGCGTGATTCATGGAAATCATCACAACCTTCACTCTATTCACGTCTTGATTTAGCTTATGATGGAAAAAGTCCAGCTAAATTATTAGAAAATAACGCAGATACTCCTACTTCACTGTATGAATCTGCATTTTTTCAGTGGATCTGGCTTGAAGATCAAGTAAGTGCAGGTCGATTACCGCAAAATGCCGATCAATTTAATAGCATTCAAGAAAAGCTGATTGATCGCTTTGCACAGTTGCGTGATCAATATGGCATGGGCTATTTGCACATGGCATGTTGTCAAGATACTGAAGAAGATCGCGGTACTGTGCAATATCTGCAAGATTGTGCAGTTGAAGCGGAAGTAGCGACTGACTTTGTATTTATTGAAGATATTGGCTTGGGTGAACGTGGTGAATTAACGGATACTCAAGATCAGATAATTAGTAATATGTTTAAGCTTTATCCATGGGAATTTATGTTCCGTGAAGACTTTTCAACCAAACTGGCAGATGCTGGGATCCGTTGGTTAGAACCTTCTTGGAAAAGCATTATCTCTAATAAAGCACTGTTACCAATGCTGTGGGAAATGTTTCCTAATCACCCAAATCTGCTACCTGCTTACTTTTATAATGGTAAAGCACCAGAATCATTATCTCGCTATGTTATTAAACCGCTATTTTCACGTGAAGGTGCAAATATTCGTATCGTAGATAATGGCAAAGATATTGCAGTTGCTGATGGTCCTTATGGTGAAGAAGGCTTTATTGTTCAAGACTTCCATCCATTGCCACAATTTGGCGATAGCTACACCTTAATTGGTAGCTGGTTAGTAAATGATCAATCTGCAGGTATCTGTATCAGAGAAGATAGAGAGTTAATCACACAAGATCTCTCTCGCTTCTATCCACATATTATTTTAGATTGATCTAAAACCTGTTGTGTCACTATTCAAGCACCTCACTTGCTTATTAAGTAGTGGGGTGTTTTTTTATTTCCTAAATCCCAGAAATAATCATATCCATAGCAGCTACAATTTCAGTATGAACGTCAGGTATAACACACACAATATCAGCTATTTTTAATTGGCTTTTTGCCATTGTTGTTACTGATTTTGTAATGATCACACATTTCTGATTATCTATCTCAATCACTGGCGTTAATATTTTTAATTGAGAATTTTTATCTGATAGCAGCGCTATTGGCATAATAATCCGCGAATCAAAATCCCCCAATAAATCATTTTGAATATCAATAATATAAGGGTATCTTTCTCTCGATTTAAGCGATTTATTGCGATACACCGTGTACTGGGACATTAAATAACCCCATATTCATCATCATCCGTAAACAGACCCATTTCATGCTCAAACTCATTAAGGGCTTGGATACGCTCTTTATTTTCTGCTTTCCACTGTTCCCGTTTTTTTTCACGAATGGCGTCAGATAACATTTGATCGAGTGTTGCTGACAAATTAATTCCAAGCTCTCTCGCTTCGTCCACCAATTTTGCTGTTAGATACACATTAACTCCTCGTTTATCCTTTTTACTCATTACTAATGTTTTCATTATGCACTCCATTTATACGCATATTTTATGATCATGTTTATGCACATAGTAGAATAAATAATTATCGACATCAAACTTAGAGTAGGCTCAAAAAACAATCTGAACGATTTTATTAACTAAAGAAGTAAAAATATTCATTTAATTAAGGCTAATCTTATCAGACTCTTTTTTGATAATAAATAAAACCAATACAAACAAATAGTTAAATGTGTTTATCATATCTAAATAAAAAATTGGAATAGAATATGGTTATATGATTTTAATTAGTAATACATATTATTTATGACATAAAAAAAGCTAAATTCAGTTAATGGAATTTAGCTTTTTATTTTATTAATTCACTTTACAGGATGGGAGTATTGAAGTTTTATCCAATCTGAAATGTCATCATACTGAGTGATTTATTAACAATATCATTATTTAAAAGTGTTACCTTTTCACCTTTCTGTTTTAAACCTAAAATATACAGTACAGGTAAAAAATGCTCTGGTGTTGGATGAGAAAGCTTACCTTCTTCAGTAGAAAGAATATGAAAAAGTGCTTCTGGTGTTTTATCGCTTTCTAAGCTGCTTTCTATCATGTCATTAAACGCTAATGCCCATGGATAAGGCGTTGTATCACTATTTTTCCAATCCATCATTCTTAAATTATGAACGATATTTCCACTACCAATAATCAAGACGCCTTCTTTACGTAACTCAACTAATTTTTGACCTAATTCATAGTGCCATTGAGCCGATTGACATGCATCGATGCTTAATTGAACAACAGGAATATTCGCATTAGGGTACATTTTTTCGAGTATCCCCCAACTACCATGATCTAATCCCCATTGATCCATATCGAGCTTTAATTTAATCGGATCAATAAGATCTTCAATTAATGCAGCCAAACTGATCGAACCTTTTGCTGGATACTCGATTTGATATAACTCTGGCGGGAATCCATAAAAATCATGGATAGTTTTTGGCTGAGACATTGCTGTTACATAGGTGCCTTCGGTATACCAGTGTGCTGAAACAACTAAAATCGCTTTAGGCTGTGGAAGCGCTTCCCCTAACTGCGTCCAGAGGCGAGTATATGCATTATTTTCTAATACATTCATTGGGCTACCATGTCCAATAAACAGAGCCGGCATCATTGTTGTGTCCATAATCACCTCTTATGGCTTTGTTATAATATGACGATAGAATACTGCCTTCTTACTTGAAATATAGTCAAAGAAGTATGAAATAGTTATTCAAAAAATATGAAAAAAGCCGCCTGAGTTTCCTCAGACGGCTTGATATAAGTGTGTGTGTGTTTCAGTGTCGTTTACAACGTATTATTTTCAGCCGACTTTTTTCTCCTCACGAAGACGATAAGCAACCAGATCTTCAATCGTTAGTACTGGCATATTGTGCTTTTTAGCAAAAGTAATCACCTCTGGTGCCCTTGCCATTGTGCCATCGTCATTAGTGAGCTCACATAACACCGCAACAGGTCTAAACCCTGCTAAGGTGGCTAAATCGATAGAAGCTTCTGTATGTCCACCACGGGTTAACACGCCGCCAGGTTGTGCACGTAATGGAAATACGTGACCTGGGCGATTTAAATCGCCTGGCTTAGCGTCATCAGCCATTGCTGCACGAACTGTCGTTAAACGGTCTGAAGCAGAAACTCCGGTTGTTACACCTTGAGCAGCCTCAATGGTTACTGTAAATGCAGTATGAAAATGGCTGGTATTATTTTCAACCATCATAGGCAAATCAAGTTGTTGACGACGTTCTTCTGTAATACATAAACAAACAATACCACTGCCATGGCGAATAGACAGAGCCATTTGCTCAGTTGTCATTGTTTGTGCGGCGAAAACCATATCGCCTTCATTTTCACGGTTTTCGTCATCAAGCACCATCACACCGTTGCCAGCACGAAGCGCTTCGAGAGCACGTTCTACACGTTCAAATGAATTACCAAATTCGGAAAGTAGCGTCTGATTCATGGTAAAAAAACCTCAATAATTAATGAAAGTTACCAGAATCAGGGCAGTCTTAGGAGTGGATCTCTACTTAATAAATAAGTAGAAACAACAGAAATGGATACAGTGATCCTACTGATGCTATTTTACTCTCTCCCATCCAGACTTTAACTGTCGGCCCCAGAATTACACTGAGTCTGCTGACCTTTGAATTGCAATGGCAATACAAAGCGCTCGCGGGCTTTACCTGAATAATTAGGTATTTACCGCCGGTGGGGACTTACACCCCGCCCTGAGATTAACGGCAAAACTATACGCTTTAAAATAATAAGAGGCAATCATCAATCAGTAACAATCTTTGTCGAGTCACATATTCAGTTTACGATATACGTGTTATTTAACTCTTTATAATAAAAAAGTAACAATAATCCTCATATCTGGTTTTATTCCCAATGGC
The DNA here is from genome assembly GCF_040139125.1 of Proteus hauseri. Classification (GTDB taxonomy): domain Bacteria; phylum Pseudomonadota; class Gammaproteobacteria; order Enterobacterales; family Enterobacteriaceae; genus Proteus; species Proteus hauseri_B. The sequence continues at coordinate 58,987 of NZ_JBEEUB010000010.1, read as the reverse complement.
TACATATTACACTTAGCCTAGCTTTCTATTTTATTGATGAGGACTTCCCATGTTGGACCCAAAAAAAATTGAACAGGTCGCACGCCAAATCCAGAATATTCTGCCACAAGGACTAAAAGATTTTGGTGATGATATTGATAAGAAAATTCGTACTGTTCTACAATCTCAATTAAACAAATTAGATTTAGTTAATCGTGAAGAGTTTGACGTACAAACTCAGGTGCTATTACGTACCCGTGAAAAACTGTCACGTTTAGAACAACGTTTAAATGAGTTAGAAGCGGGACAACAAACTGAAGTGGCTCAAATCGAAGTAACTGAAGTTGTTGTAGAAGATACAACTGAAGATAAAGCATAAGCTATCGCATTATCATAATGCTATTTGCAATCCCCTGTATCACCACAAAAAGGTACAGGGTGGTTTATTAGAAAAGGAAAATTAACACCCTAGGTATCACTATTTAAATTAAAATAAACCATAGGTAAATAGGTTAATGCTTCACGTATTTTTCTAACCAACTAAAAGAACATTAATTACCCCAGAAAAATAATAATTAAAACCAATCAATCAGATTATTTAGCAACCTAAAACACACCTATTTTATGCAATAAAAAAGCACTCCGAAGAGTACTTTTTTGTGTCGCATTTAAGCTGTGCTTATTTCTTTTTAATCGCATTAATGATGTTTGTTGTAGAAATGCCATCTTCAAAATTTAGCACTTTAACTTCACCACCAGCAGCCCAAACTTCTTTGCTACCTGCGATATCTTCAGGTTTGTAATCGCCACCTTTTACCAAAATATCAGGCAATACAGAAGCAATTAGACGCTGTGGTGTATCTTCTTCAAAAGCAACAACCCAATCGACAGCACCTAAAGCGCCAAGCACTGTCATGCGCTGTTCTAATGGATTCACAGGGCGAGTTTCACCTTTTAAGCGCTTAGTAGAAGCATCACTATTGACAGCAACAATTAGACGATCCCCTAATTTACGTGCGTTAGCCAAATAGCTTACATGTCCCGCATGAAGAATATCAAAACAGCCATTGGTCATCACAATACGTTCGCCACGTTGACGCGCTAACTCAACAGCTTGTTTTAATTGCTCTTCTGCCATCATGCCAAAACCATTATCAGAACGACCACGGATAGCATTTTCAAGTTCGATAGGCGAAACGGTAGATGTACCCAGTTTACCAACCACAACACCTGCGGCAGCATTAGCTAGGAAACAAGCTTCAGCCAGTGATTTACCCGCAGCTAACGAGGTTGCTAAAACACCAATAACAGTATCGCCAGCACCCGTCACATCATAAACTTCTTGCGCTTGGGTTGGTAAATGTAACGGCGCTTCATTAGCACGAATTAAACTCATGCCACGCTCTGAGCGGGTAATTAAAAGTGCTTCGAGTTCTAACTCACGAACGAGCTTAGCCCCTTTTTCAACTAATTCTTCATCACTATGACAAACACCAACCACTTGTTCAAACTCAGACATATTTGGTGTTAATAGTGTGGCACCACGATAACGCTCAAAATCGCTACCTTTTGGGTCGATTAAAACAGGGACATCCGCTTTTCTGGCAAGCTGAATCATCTCTTGAACATGAGAAAGCGCCCCTTTAGCGTAATCAGACAAAATTAACGCACCAATAGAAGGTAAGGCTTGCTGAATACGTTCATAAATTGGCTGTGGATCAACGTTGCTAAATCCTTCCTCAAAATCGAGGCGGATCAACTGTTGATTACGAGAAAGCACTCGCAATTTAGTAATCGTTGGATGTGTAGCGACAGAGACAAAGTCGCAACGCACATTGACCTGACTTAATGTGTTACTCAATGCTTTTGCTGCTTCGTCAATGCCCGTTAATCCCACTAAGCGTGAATTAGCACCCAAAGAAGCAATATTCATAGCAACGTTAGCCGCGCCTCCGGGACGCTCTTCGGTGGTATCCACTTTAACCACAGGAACTGGGGCTTCAGGTGAAATTCGGCTTGTTGGGCCATACCAATAGCGGTCTAACATGACGTCACCGACAACCAGCACATTGGCTTTATTAAAATCCGGCAGCGTTACTTTCATCCCATACTCCACATTTATTTTCCAAAATAAGCCCAAATAATACCATAATTCGATAACCAAATAGAGAAACACATCAGATTATAGGTTTCATATTATCCATATCATTCATCAAGCCATTTTATTTTACTTTGTAATACACTTTGCCGTTCTGACATAAAGCAGCTGTTATCTACAACCGCGGGTACTGCTTGCAAAGCAAGGTGATGCAATTCATTGCGCAGTGTGACATAAGCATGAGTTAAAGCCTGTGCTTCTTCCTCTGTCATCACTTGATGTTTTGCCATTAACTCGAAAATACGCACATTATCAGACCAACGAGTTAATGCTGGATATTGATAAGAGAAACGCAACACCAAATATTGGGCAATAAATTCAATATCGGTAATACCACCAGATGAGCTTTTTAAATTAAATTTATCAGCTTGTGTTGGTGCTAGATGCTGTACCATTTTTTGGCGCATTTCTCGCACTTCATTTTTTAACACTTCAACATCACGAGAAAGACACAGGGTTTCATGACGAATACGAGAGAACATCTGTTGTAATTGCTCATCACCATAAATGACTCTAGCGCGAATTAATGCCTGATGTTCCCATGTCCACGCTTCACTTTTTTGGTATTCATCAAAAGCTTGAATGGTACTCACTAACATACCTGATTCGCCAGAAGGACGTAAACGCGCATCCACGTCATACAGCACACCTGAAGACGTTCTGGTACTAAACAAGTGGATAATACGTTGAGCTAAACGTAGATAAAATTGGCGAGCATCAATCTGTCTTGCGCCAGTGGTTACGGTATTTATCGGGCAATCTAATAAAAACACCAAGTCTAAATCAGAGCTATAGCCTAACTCCCAACCACCTAATTTACCGTAACCAATAACAGCAAATCCTAACCCCTCTCTATGTGCTAAATGTTCTGGTTCGCCATAGCGTTTCACCATATATGACCAAGCTTGATGAACCACAGCATGAATAATAGCTTCGGCTAGATAAGTGAGATGGTCGCTAACTTTCATAACCGGCAATACACCCGTTATATCTTCAGCCGCAATACGTAACAGTTGTGCTTGCTTAAATTGTCGCAATGCTTCTAGGCGCTGTTCTTCATCGTCTTCTGGTACGCGTAATAAGTATTGGCGTAGTTCATCACGATAAGCATCTAAAGGAAGTGGTTGATAGAGTGAGTTAGGATCAAGAAGTTCATCTAATAACAGAGGATGTAACGCTAATTGTTCTGCAATCATTGGTGATGCCGCACATAAGCGAATAACGTGAGTCAATACTTCATCAGACTCTTGTATTAGTTCTAAATAGGTTGTGCGGCTAACAATACTCAACAGCAAAGGTGTTACTCGCTGCAATATCATCGCTGATTGTGGCTGCTGGCAAATCTTTGCCAACAATTTAGGCATTAATAAATCAAGAACATCACGCCCTCTTGGGCCAATGGTTCGTTTACTGATGTCTTGACGAAAGAGATGTAATTGCTGACAAATAGCATCAATATCATCTTGGGTAAGAGATGGGTGAAATAGCGTTGATTCTTCGGGGAAATGTCCTAATAACCAGAGCGTTTTAAACGCAGAGAGATCTTTTTCATCTTCATTTTCGTCATCATCACCAATCAGTTGAGTAAAAATAGCAGCAACAACACTCATCTTATTATTAATATCCTGATAAAGCGTTACCCAGTTTTTATATCCCATCGCTACAGTTAGGCGGATTTTATCATTTTCATCATCAGGTAAAGTCTGCGTTTGCTTATCACCCATTGATTGCAATAAGTTTTCTAGTCGACGTAAAAAAAGATAGCTATCGGTTAGCTGCGTTGTCTCTTTTTCTGTTAACAGCTCAAGTTTTGAGATAACTTTAAGCACAGATAATAGCGAGTTACTTTGTAAATCTGGCTCTCTACCACCACGAATTAATTGAAAAACCTGCGTAATAAACTCAATTTCACGAATACCACCAGCACCTAATTTAATGTTATCAATCATACCACGACGACGCACTTCACGGCTTATCATTGATTTCATATTACGAAGCGATTGAATAACACTAAAATCAATATAGCGGCGATATACAAAAGGGCGTAGCATTTGGCGTAATACCTGACAATAGTCTCTCTTTTCAGCGCCTAAAACTCGAGCCTTTATCATTGCGTAACGTTCCCAATCACGCCCTTGCTCTTGATAGTAATCTTCTAGTGCCGCAAAGCTCATGACCAAAGGACCACTTTCGCCAAAAGGGCGTAGTCGCATATCAACACGATAAACAAAACCATCAATCGTGTGTTGATCTAACGCTTTTATTAATTTTTGCCCTAATCGAGTGAAAAATTGCGCATTATCAAGTTCACGACGCCCTCCTTGAGTAACGCCATTTTCTGGATAAGCAAAAATCAGGTCAATATCAGAAGAAAAATTAAGCTCAAAGCCCCCCAGTTTTCCCATACCTAAAATCAGTAATGGTTGAGGCTTACCTTCGCTATCACAAGGTGTGCCCCATTGCTGACAACACTGCTGATAAAGCGTATCTCTCGCAGCACAAATTAAGGTTTCGGCTAATACACTTAACTGTTTTAGGCTACAAACTGTGTCACATAATTGGAAAAACTGAAGCCATGCAATACGAACCAGTTGCTGATGACGGAATTGACGTAAAACACGCATTAAATCGTCTTCATTATCAATATTTGCTAGTTTTTCTGATAATTGTGTCTCATATAATTGCCATTCAGAACCTATCGGCGCTGCTTGTCGAATATCAATTAACCATTGAGGATTCACGCGTAAATGCTCAGCAGCAAATGGGCTAAAAGTTAAAAACTGCTGCTCTTGCTCACTAAAAGGCGCTAGCGCATTAAGCGGAGAAGATAAACTGCATTGTGTTTTATCCCACAATTGTTGAAACGCATCGATAGCAGACATAAATAGGCTCTCAAATTATCAGTAAATTAAGCAATAGATAACAACCACGCCATTGACGCTAATTTAAATCTTAACCACAACACATGATAATAATCGGTCGCTGTTGTAAGTGATAACGGCGAAATCTCACTTAATGATTGGCTAATAACGGCAGGCAATTCAACTTGTTTTTTACACCAATCAGAAAACAGTGCCAACATAGCAGGCATAGTAATTGTAGGCGGCGTTGGATTAGCAAAAATGGCTTCTTCTAAAGATTGAATTGATGACAACCATTTAGTCAGTTGTTGAGCCGTTGTATCACTAGGAGAAAGATTAACAACACTCAACGTTAGTGCAGGTTTATTTTTAGCTAAATAATATCCTCTTGCCGCTTTACTGCGAGAAGCCAGACGCAATCCGCCTTTTTCACCTAAAAATGTTGCTAAAGCGATTAAATCAGAGACATTGCCTGTTTTTAGCTCTAACTCAAACTCTTCAATAGGCAGTTCATTCTCGCCAGAACGAATAGCACCTTTATCCAGTACCACTTCGATTTGGCTATTTTGGTAATTAACCAGCCAAATTTCACGATAAAAATCAGTATTAAACAGTACGCGTAAATTCGCCTCTAATTGCGTTAGATCGCAATCTTGTTGCCAAATTTCAGCTGGAAAACGGGATAAATCTAATTTTGGCTGTTCTAATATCACATTATATTCTGGACGTTGATGCAACCCAGCAATCACTTTGCCTGCGGTTTTAATCGTCATTTCATAGTGATTATCAACACCACGAATACGTAATCCCATATCCCGACTACGCATTTGATTATCTGAGGTTTCAAAGTAAAGATTAGTCAGCTTTTTAGCCACAGTATGCTGATGAGGGAGCGTTGAAATTCGCTGAATAATATGAGGAATAGCGGCGGATATCGCACTGAGTTTTAATTCTGTTTCTATTTGGCTCATTCTATTTCCCTTAAGTAAATCAATTGATTAGTAAAATATTTGGCGATTTTTCGCTTTGCAAGTGATAGCCTTATTACTCAAATGAATAAAAGGCAGATTTCCCCTATATTCTACCAGTTAAGAGTGTTCTCATTCTGGTTTACTATTTGCTTACGCAAACTTTACTCTTTAGTATCAGTAAAAATATTCTCTTGTATAGATAAAAAAGTTGAAAACATAATGCGAAAACTACCCTTACTTTTTATTTCCTTACTTGGCTTAGGCTTTTCACTAAGCTCACACGCAAATGAAACTCGTTATGTTTCCGATGAATTATCCACTTATGTCCATAGTGGTCCAGGAAATCAGTATCGAATTTTAGGCTCTTTAAATTCAGGTTCGACAGTAACTGTTCTTTCTCGTAATGCAGCAACGGGCTATGTGCAAATCAAAGACGATAAAGATCGCATTGTTTGGCTACCTGAAAACCAATTAAGTACACAACCAAGTATGCGTACTCGTATTCCAGCAATGGAAAAAGAGATCCAAACCTTACGCGATAAACTCGCTAATATCGATCAAAGCTGGAATCAGCGTACCATTGATATGCAAAGTAAAGTTTCAGGCAGTGATGATATCATCAATGGCTTGAAAAAAGAGAATGAACAAATGAGAACCAAATTGGCAGTTGCTGAGAAAAAACTCGACTTTGCCAATCAACAGTTAGATGACAGACAACGCGATATTATCTTACAGTGGTTTATGTATGGTGGCGGTGTTGCGGGTGCTGGGCTTATTTTGGGTCTGATCCTTCCTCATATCATTCCACGTCGTCGCAAACGTAATGATCGTTGGATGAATTAAAGACGCAGAATAAAGGATAATAATCCAGTGAAAACATACCTTGTGGGTGGTGCTGTACGCGATCAATTGTTGAATATGCCCGTTAAAGATAAAGATTGGGTTGTGGTGGGTGCAACACCAGAGCAACTGTTAGCTTTAGGCTATCAACAAGTTGGCAAAGATTTCCCAGTATTTCTTCATCCTGATACGCATGAAGAATATGCTTTAGCGCGAACAGAACGAAAATCAGGTTCAGGTTACACTGGATTTACTTGTTATGCGGCACCCGATGTCACTTTAGAAGATGATTTACAGCGGCGTGACTTAACCATCAACGCCATTGCTTACTCTGCTGATGGTGAATATGTTGACCCTTACCATGGTCAGGACGATATTAATGCCAGATTACTTCGTCATGTTTCTATCGCATTTTCTGAAGATCCACTAAGGGTATTACGAGTTGCACGATTTGCAGCGCGTTTTGCCCCTTTAGGCTTTCAAGTCGCACCAGAAACGTTGTTATTAATGCAGACGATGACCCAAAGTGGAGAACTTAACGCATTAACCGCTGAGCGCGTTTGGAAAGAGACCGAAAAAGCGTTAGAGAGCAAAGCGCCTCAAGTCTATTTTGACGTTTTACGCCAATGTGGGGCATTAAAGGTACTTTTTCCTGAAATTGATGCGCTGTTCGGTGTTCCTTCACCTGAAAAATGGCATCCTGAAATCGACTCAGGTATTCACGCCATGATGGCATTAACCATTGCGAGTCAACTGACTGAAGATATTGCGGTGCGATTCAGTGCGCTTTGCCATGACTTAGGTAAAGGATTAACACCGCCAGAAAAATGGCCGCATCATCATGGACATGGTCCTGCTGGCGTACCTTTAGTTGAAGCGCTGTGTCAACGCTATCGCATCCCTAATCATATTCGGGATCTGGCAAGGTTAACCGCAAGATTTCACGATCATATTCATCGTATTGACAGAATGCGACCTTCTAAAATTATCCGCTTATTTGATGCCATTGATGCATGGCGAAAACCTGAACGCGTTGAACAATTAGCGATGGTCAGTGAAGCCGATGCAAGGGGACGAAAAGGGTTAGAAAACCTCGCCTATCCACAAAGCGCATTTTTTTGCCAAGCGTTTACTATAGCCAACAGCGTTGATATAAAACCGATTATTGACAGTGGATTAAAAGGCAGTGCAATCAGAGATGCACTCACTAAACAGCGAGAAATCGCGATTATCCAATGGAAATCGCGACTTACTCAACATGTTAAATAGCTAATTATTAAGCCCGACGTTCAATGATCACACCCACATTCGTTGCTTGTGCAACAGCGCCGGGTTTAGCTAATTTAATTTTCACTCTAGGTACAGCAAACTGTGTTATCAACAGCTGTGCAACTTCTTCTGCAACTCGCTCGACTAATTCAAAACGTCCGTTTTCAACATAATCAATAATTGCATTACTCACACTGGCATAATCTAAGCAATAAGTTACATCATCAGTTTGGGATGCGCGTTTGTTATCCCATTCCATTTCGATATCGAACACTAATTTTTGCTTAATGGTTTTTTCCCAATCATAAACGCCGATTGTGGTTATTACGGATAATTGCTCAATAAATACGATATCCATCACGTCATCTCTTATTTTTTCTGCCCATCAGATACCACTTCTGATGAAATATGAGTATTATCCATACATGTCTAACGAACTTACATAAACATTGGAGAATACAAATGAGTGCTAACGCACTTGGAATGATCATCTTCGCCTACTTGTGCGGCTCAATCTCCAGCGCGATTTTGATTTGCCGACTGGCGAGGCTTCCTGATCCAAGAAAATTTGGCTCCGGCAACCCTGGTGCCACTAACGTTTTACGTATCGGCGGTAAAGCTGCTGCTGCAGCGGTACTTATCTGTGACGTCTTAAAAGGGATGATCCCTGTTTGGATCGCCTACTATTTAAATGTGCCTCCATTTTATCTTGGGATAGTCGCAATAGCTGCATGTCTTGGGCATATCTACCCTGTTTTTTTCCACTTTAAAGGCGGAAAAGGCGTTGCCACCGCATTTGGTGCAATTGCCGCTATAGGTTGGGATTTAAGTGGCCTTATCGCAGGAACATGGCTTCTCACTGTACTGCTCAGTGGTTACTCATCACTGGGTGCAATAGTCAGTGCATTATTAGCACCGTTCTACGTTTGGTGGTTTAAACCCGAATTCACCTATCCCGTTGCTTTACTATCCTGTCTGGTACTTTACCGTCATCACGACAATATTCAACGTTTATGGCGTGGTCAAGAGAGTCGTATTTGGCATAAGTTAAAGAAAAAGACAGAAAAAACAGAGAAAGAGATTATTCAAGAAGCGAAAGATCAAGAAAAAGAAGATTAGCGCTCTTTTGGTTAAATCTATTTTCTTAATACTGGTAAAAAAGCCACTTATTAAGTGGCTTTTTCTGTATTTTTAAAGCTAAAAATAGGGCTATTTAATTAGCTTTTTAACGCTGGCAATTCAGCTAATGGCCAACGAGGTCTTACTGTTACGCTAAGAGGCCCTTCTGTGCCACCTTTAAAGCGGATCATTCCTGCAAGCGCAATCATGGCACCGTTATCCGTACAAAGCTCAGGACGAGCATAAAATACCTCGCCACCAATTTGCTTCATTACGGCTTCCATTTTCGCGCGTAATGAACGATTAGCACTTACACCACCCGCCATAACTAAACGTTTAAAGCCCGTTTGCTCTAATGCACGACGACATTTTATTGCAAGTGTATCAACGACTGCATCTTCAAAAGCACGCGCAATATCAGCACGAGTTTGGTCTGAAGTATCATTTTGACGAATCGTATTAGCCGCAAAGGTTTTTAAACCAGAAAAACTAAAATCTAACCCTGGTCTATCTGTCATTGGACGAGGAAATACAAATCGTCCAGCAATACCTTGTTGTGCCATTTTTGATAACACGGGACCACCAGGATAATCTAATCCAAGTAATTTAGCCGTTTTATCAAAAGCTTCGCCCGCCGCATCATCGATAGATTCACCTAATAATGTGTATTCACCGATCCCAGTTACGCTAATTAATTGGGTATGACCACCAGAAACCAGCAGCGCCACAAAAGGAAACTCTGGGGTTCTCTCTTCAAGCATTGGTGCCAGTAAATGTCCTTCCATATGATGAACAGGAATAGCAGGGACATCCCACGCAAAAGCTAAAGAACGACCAATAGTAGCACCAACCAGCAGTGCGCCAACCAAACCAGGACCTGCGGTATAGGCAACTGCATCAATATCTTTTGCGCTTAAATTAGCTTCTTTTAGCGCAGCTTGAATCAAAGGAACCGTTTTACGGATGTGATCCCGTGATGCAAGCTCAGGTACAACACCACCATAATCAGCGTGAAGTTTTATCTGGCTATAAAGTTGATTTGCTAATAGACCGGCTTTATCATCGTATATTGCGATACCGGTTTCATCGCAAGATGTTTCAATACCTAAAACTCGCATGACGCTTTCCAAATTCTTCCTCGCGTAATCGCGTAATGTGTCAATTATATCATTATTTCGGTGATTTTATACGCCTTCGCGATATCTTTTACACAGCAACATGTGACAACTTTCTTTTTCTGGTCTATAATTATCCACCTATTTTATGTAATTTAAATGTGTGGTTAGCGACTATCACTTTGTGTTCTTGTAAAAAAAGAGACTAAAGTGAGAGTTTGCGTTTCAATTTTGTGCATCTCTTTACAAAGTGCCCTGCTTTGAAGTAAAATTCCGCACCATTTTAAATGTCGGCTGGCTTAAATAATGCCAGCGCAAACCGATTTCTATTGAGGTGAGAGGCACATGCCGGTAATCAAAGTACGTGAAAACGAGCCATTTGACGTTGCTCTTCGTCGTTTCAAACGCTCTTGCGAAAAAGCAGGCGTATTAGCAGAAGTTCGTCGTCGTGAATTTTATGAAAAACCAACGACTGAGCGTAAACGCGCTAAAGCATCAGCAGTAAAACGTCACGCTAAAAAATTAGCTCGCGAAAACGCACGTCGTACTCGTCTGTACTAGTATTTTGCGGCTTATCCCGCAACATATGCAGACACTGTAGTCGCAGTTAAAAGGCCGTGCTTTCTCATGAAAGCGCGGCTTATTCTCGTTCAACAACAGGCGTAAAAAGGGCTTATGGCTGGACGAATTCCACGTTCATTTATCAATGATTTATTAGCTCGAACAGATATCATCGATCTTATCGACGCTAGAGTGCCGTTAAAAAAACAAGGCAAGAATCATTCAGCGTGTTGTCCGTTTCATAATGAAAAAACGCCCTCTTTCACAGTAAATAGCGACAAACAGTTTTATCACTGTTTTGGTTGCGGCGCGCATGGCAATGCTATTGATTTTTTAATGAATTACGACAGGCTCGACTTTGTCGAAACGATTGAAGAGTTAGCAGCAATGCATGGGTTAGAAGTTCCTTATGAATCAGGAACTGGCAGTAGCCCTATTGAACGACATATGAGACAAAATCTCTATCAATTGATGGAGAAACTCAATCACTATTACAGCAGTACGCTGAATACGCCACAAGCACAAGAAGCAAGGAGTTATCTTGCTAATCGTGGACTCAGTGAAGATGTTATTACTCGTTTCTCTATCGGATTTGTTCCTGCTGGTTGGGATAATACCCTAAAACGTTTTGGACAAAATGCCGATAATAAAGCACTGCTTCTTGAAGCAGGCATGGTAATAACAAACGATAATGGTCGTACTTATGACCGTTTTCGACAACGAGTTATGTTCCCTATTCGCGATCGTCGTGGACGAGTGATTGCTTTTGGTGGGCGAGTATTAGGTGATGATTTACCAAAATATTTGAACTCACCAGAAACAGAGATTTTCCATAAAGGGCGTCAACTTTACGGACTTTATGAAGCACAACAATCTACTAATAACGTCACAAAGCTATTAGTTGTTGAAGGTTATATGGATGTTGTGGCATTAGCGCAGTTTGGTATTGATTATGCCGTTGCTTCATTAGGCACATCAACAACAGCAGAACACATCCAGTTGCTCTTTAGGACAACAGATAACGTTATTTGCTGCTATGATGGAGATAGGGCTGGACGTGATGCCGCATGGCGAGCATTAGAAACAGCACTTCCTTTTTTAAACGATGGACGCTCATTACGTTTTATGTTTTTACCTGAAGGCGATGATCCTGACTCACTGGTTCGCCGAGAAGGTAAAGACGCTTTTGAACAACGTATGGAGCAAGCACATTCATTATCAACATTTTTATTTGATTCACTGGTTCCACAGGTGGATCTTAGCACCCAAGAAGGCAATGGTAAGTTATATAGCTTAGCTCGACCATTAATAGACCAAATCCCAAGTGAGACACTACGTCTTTATTTATTAAGGGAATTGGGAAGCTTAACGGGCAACCCTGATATTGAGCAAATGGATCGTTTATTTGGTAGAAATCCGGTAAATCATGAGAATGTTTATCAAGCAACTAAATTACGCACAACACCAATGCGCATTCTAATTGCACTGTTGATACAGAACCCGGAATTCTCTAAATTAGTTCCCCCGCTTGAAGGGCTAAATGCTGAAAAAATTGCAGGTTTATCACTGTTTATTGAGTTAGTTTCTATTTGCCAAGCACAGCCTGGTCTTAATACTGGGCAGATTATCGAACTCTATAGAGAGAATAAATTCGGTAAACAACTTGAAAAATTGGCAATGTGGAACGATATAGATATAGATGAAATTGCAGAAAAAACCTTTACAGATACATTAGACCATCTATTTTTAACAGCAATGGATGAGCGACTAAACTCTCTTATTGCCAAAGAAAGAACTGAAGGTCTGACACAAGATGAGCGCGAAGAAGTCCGATTGATAATACAGGCGCGTGTCAGAAAGTAAAACCAGAATTAAGATTAAAAACACGGCTTAATTGCCGCTATCGGTAGGAAATAAACCTACATTTGCTACGCTGAGGGGACCGTAGCAATCGACATGAAAATGCCCCTCCGTAGTTATTGTTGGCTGAACAGTTATCGCCGACCGACACCAACCCAAATTACTTTGAAGTGTGGATACCGTCTTATGGAGCAAAACCCGCAGTCACAGCTGAAGCTACTTGTCACTAAAGGTAAGGAGCAAGGCTACCTGACCTATGCTGAGGTCAATGACCATCTGCCGGAAGATATCGTCGATTCAGATCAAATCGAAGACATCATCCAGATGATTAACGACATGGGCATTCAGGTTATGGAAGAAGCACCTGACGCCGATGATCTGATGCTGGCAGAAAATTCAAATGACACTGATGATGATGCGGCAGAAGCCGCTGCTCAGGTACTTTCTAGCGTAGAATCTGAGATTGGCCGTACAACCGACCCAGTACGTATGTATATGCGTGAAATGGGTACTGTTGAACTGCTCACCCGGGAAGGTGAAATTGATATAGCAAAACGTATTGAAGATGGTATTAACCAAGTTCAATGCTCTGTTGCTGAATATCCTGAAGCTATTACCTATTTACTAGATCAATACGACCGTGTTGAAGCAGGTGAAGCTCGTCTTTCTGATTTAATTACTGCTTTCATCGATCCTAATGCCGAAGAAATGGCAGAAAGCGAAGATGTTAATTTAGGTAAAGAAGACGAAGAACTCGCAGAAAATGCTGAGGAAGAGGAAGAGGACGAGGACGAAGAGAGCGATAGCGACGATAGCGATGATGATAACAGCATCGATCCTGAATTAGCGCGTCAAAAATTCTCAGAACTTCGTGAGCAATACGAAAAAACTCGTCAAACAATCAAAGCTAAAGGTCGTAACCATAAAGACACAGAAATCGAAATTTTACTGTTGTCTGAGATCTTCAAACAGTTTCGCTTAGTGCCAAAACAGTTTGATTATCTGGTTAACAACATGCGTGACATGATGGATCGTGTTCGTGCACAAGAAAGACACATTATGCGTCTTTGTGTTGACCAAGTAAAAATGCCTAAGAAAAACTTCATTACCCTGTTTACTGGTAACGAAACCAATAACACATGGTTTACCGCAGCTCGTGCAATGAATAAACCTTGGTCTGAAAAACTGGCAGGTATTGAAGAAGAAGTACAACGTAGTTTACAAAAGCTACAACAAATTGAAGTTGAAACTGGACTGACTATCGAACAGGTTAAAGATATTAACCGTCGTATGTCTATCGGTGAAGCGAAAGCACGTCGTGCGAAAAAAGAGATGGTTGAAGCAAACTTACGTCTCGTTATCTCTATCGCGAAAAAATATACCAACCGTGGCTTACAGTTCCTTGACCTGATTCAGGAAGGGAATATCGGTCTGATGAAAGCGGTTGATAAGTTTGAATACCGTCGTGGTTATAAGTTCTCAACTTATGCAACATGGTGGATCCGTCAGGCTATTACTCGTTCAATCGCCGATCAGGCGCGTACCATTCGTATTCCGGTACATATGATTGAAACGATTAATAAACTGAACCGTATCTCTCGTCAAATGTTGCAAGAGATGGGACGTGAGCCTTCACCAGAAGAGCTTGCAGAACGCATGCTGATGCCTGAAGACAAGATCCGTAAGGTGCTGAAAATCGCTAAAGAGCCAATCTCCATGGAAACCCCAATCGGTGATGATGAAGATTCACATTTAGGTGATTTTATCGAGGATACTACTCTCGAATTACCACTGGATTCAGCAACATCAGAAAGTTTACGTTCAGCAACACATGAAGTGTTAGCTGGCTTAACACTGCGTGAAGCAAAAGTCCTGCGTATGCGTTTTGGTATCGATATGAATACCGACCATACCTTGGAAGAAGTGGGTAAACAATTTGATGTTACCCGTGAACGTATTCGTCAGATTGAAGCGAAGGCACTGCGTAAATTACGCCACCCAAGCCGTTCTGAAGTGTTACGTAGCTTCCTTGATGAGTAATCAACTTACTTTTCAATAAAAGTTATAATGAACGCCTGTGATATCACAGGCGTTTTTTTATGGAATTTCGATACGGTATCTACAATCTATCTAATCTACGATAAATTTCACCTACACATATTTATAAAAAATAGCCTTACTATTTATATTATTGTACCTGTGCGTAAGCTTATCCATAAATTGTTACGCTATGTTATTGATATCACAATTATTCTCTGTTTTATTTTTTTATTGTTTAGATTGAACAGAATTTGCGCATACAGTCATTCAAAGGCTAGACCTCGTGCCAAATGACACGTATAATCACACTCCATTAAGGCCCCTTAGCTCAGTTGGTTAGAGCACGCGACTCATAATCGCTTGGTCACTGGTTCAAGTCCAGTAGGGGCCACCAAATTTTAGCTGTTAAATCAGCGCATTAAGCCACTTCCTAGTAAGTGGCTTTTTTGTTTTTATAGGTCAGTGGCGACAAAATGGCGACAGAGTTTTTTTAATAAAAATATTTCCCATAGTTTAAGTAAAAAATATTTAATATATAAAAATACAATAAATTTCAGTTTCAAAAATCTATAAACCACTGAAAAATAAATATTCTCTAAAATGCTCTCGCGTAAAATGTAGATAATCAACCTCACGTAAATACAAAATTTCTTTTACTATTAATTCGTCAGTCTTTTATCATATTCCCTTTTCTACCTCTCAATCTTTATCTTTTCATTAATAGAATATTAAAATTTTTTATCCATAAAAAATATTATCCTTAGAAAAAACAAAACATATTATTTTTATATTCATTCACACCAGATAAAATTTAAAAAAATTCATTCTCATTATAATTATAATTATTATTATTATTATTATTTTCTCACTGCAACATATTAAAAATACATATTTTAAAAACAACCCATCTCTGTATATTTAAATCGTTTCCATTATATTGATGTACGTACCACGCTCGATAATAAACATCTATTATTAAATTAATGGAATAAGCAACAAGCACATATAAATATCGCAAATGAATACAGGAGTTATAAATGAAAAATGTATTTATTATCAGTCTTCTTTCTTTTTCAGCATTGTCATATGCAGGCGTTGATTTTGATGGTTATTGCAAAACCCTAAATGGAACTGTAAAAAATGGCAAAATTGTCAGTCTCACGGTTGTAACTAATAGTTATAATAATGGTAAAAATCCAGTTTTAACTGCCAATATAAAATTTAATCCTACAACTGGTGGCGCCTATCATTATGGTATTATGTACAATGCAACTGCACTTTACGATATCGCTAAGGTTTCATTTCTGACACAAATAAATATAGCCATATGCGTTGGAAATGAAAATACTTTTCCTGGTAAAGATGCCTTATATATGATTGGATTATCAAAACATTAATCATCCAAAAATAAAAGAAATCATGACTAAATAAAAAAGGAAAATAACATAGCACTCTAAAGAATTTATAGAATAATAAGAGGTTATAATAAAAAAATAATTTTAATTATATTACTTATTTTATTTAATATACAACTATCATATGCAAGACCCGTCAGTAAAGTGTACCGAGCAGATTCAAGACCACCAGAGGAGGTATTTAAAAAAGGATTTGTCGCTTGGGGAAATAATCTCAATTTCCATGCTCATGTAAACGGTGTTTCAGGGAGAAGAGGAAGTAAAGACTCTGCATTTATTCCGACAATATCAAGTTTTAAATCAAGTGAAAAATTCGCAAAAGATTTACTCAATGTCTCAAGCGAAAATAAATCTTATATTTATAAGATAAGGCCAACAAATAATTTTCATTCTGCACTTGATACCGTCTATTATTATCATGATCAAATTAAAGAACGTGTCAGTGACATACTCAGAACCGTATTAACTGAAGAGCAAGAGTACTCTGCATATATAAACATTCCAAATCAATTAATAGAGCTTGTTACTATCTACACCAAAATAGGTAGTGATATTATTGAAGAAACAATTCCAAACCCTCATTATTCACCAGAGGAAACGACTTTATCTGATGAACCATATAAAGGTTACAACCCATTAAAGATAGATAATTTACCTCATCTTGTAATGGGATTATCAATGACTAATATAAACAATGAACTAGCAGAAGCATCTGCAGTGCACCTTCATCTTCATTCACCTGGGGTTCTGTACTAAGTACAGTTATGGAGGTAGCTGAAACACTATGATTAATAAATAACAATAAAGCTCACTTGAGTTTTACACTCAAAGTGAGCTTATTTTAAATACAATATTAACTGACTAACTTAACGGATTAATATTGTTCTTTAATTTGAAACACCGACACGTTATCAGTTAGATTTTGTGCTTTTTCATCTAAGATCATGGTTGAAGTTGCAGCTTGTTCCACTAAAGCAGCATTTTGTTGTACGACAGAGTCCATTTGATTAATAGCGACAGCTATCTGTTCAATACCGACTTTTTGCTCTTCAGATGCAATACTAATTCCTTGCATAAGATTACTCACTTGAGTAATTGAAGAGACAATTTCTTGCATATGAGAGCCCGTTTTATTGACAAGCTCTGTACCGCGAGCAACATCAGTGACTGACGCTTTAATAATTTGATTAATCTCTCTAGCCGCATCTGCACTTCTTGCCGCTAAGTTTCTTACTTCAGTTGCAACAACCGTAAATCCACGCCCTTGTTCACCCGCACGAGCCGCTTCTACAGCCGCATTCAATGCCAAAATATTGGTCTGGCTTGCAATGTTATTAACTACATCATTAATTTCTGCAACTCTTAATGTACCAATTTCAATTTTCTTCATTGAGTCAATGGCATCATTCATAATATTAGAACCATCAACGGCAAGTTCACGTGCCTCTGAAGTAATGCTATTGGCAAGCATCGCATTATCGCTATTATTCACGACAGCTGTTTTTATCTCTTCCATACTAGCCGCAGTTTGCTGCAAAGCGCTCGCTTGTTCTTCTGTTCTTGATGAGAGATCTTGGTTGCCAGAAGCAATTTCTGCAGAACCTTTTTTAATTTCTAACGCGTCGTCTTTAACGACTTTTATTGTTGAAGTTAATGCTTGTTGCATATCACCTACATTAGAAAACAAAACACCAAACTCATCTTTTCTCTTTTTCGGTAAAGTGAAACTTAAATCGCCCTCGCCGACTTTTGCTAAAATGTCAGACAAAGTCTTAAGGTTGAAAATAAAGGTTTTGTTTATCCAACGTACAACACTATAAAGCAGCGTTAACATCACAAGTAAGGCAATTATTGTTGAGTAGATAGAAAGTTGTACCATCCACGCTTGCTGTGCCGCAATACTGTCATTTACACCTTTGGTGATAACAAAGTACTCATCAAACAGCGCTGAAAGCCGGTTAAAATCACCAGAGAGATTTTTCTCTTTATAACTCATTGTATCTATAGGCGCGATTAACTCATCAAGTAGCTCAAAGAATAATACCGATAACTCTTCCGAGTTTCGTTGAGCATCAGGGCTAATTTTTTTTACTTGCACCCAGTGTGAAATCGTTGCCTTGGATTCAACTGCCAATTTTTTGGCTTCTGCAACAATAGAAGCTGTCGTCTTTTCTTTATTATCCATACTCTGCATTAACATAAGGTAGTTAACATGGGAACGAATCGTTGCTAACTCATACCTTGCCTCTTGAACATTAGTTAGTCGTGTGTTCAATGAGTTAAGTGACTCAAAGTTATTTTGCATTTTATAAATAAAAAATGATGACAATGCTGACGACATTAAGAAAATTAGTAATAAAATAAATGAACCAACTTTAGCCGATTTCTCTATACTCATGAAACTATCTACCTCAGTAATCAATTAATAAAACCCACTCTTATATCGGCACTAAATAGATTTTATTTACTTATTAATCAGAATAATCGGTATATTTTTCCATTTAAGTTCTCCATCAATGATTAGATTTAGAGTTTTACGCTACCATCAAAAGCACTCTTCATTTTTATATATCTCAATAAAATAATTTTTTCTTTATTTGCTCAGCATTCTCTATTGACTGAATATCTCGCTCTATTTTCATATCCTCTTCCTTAAAAGTTTTACTTAACAATTAATTAGAAAATTAAAACCAATAAAAATCACTCATATAAGTTTTATTTTATGCTTCTTAAGATAAATAAATAGATTATTCCCCCTAGAAAAAATAAGTAAAAACACCTAGGATACTGTTTAGGTAAAATAATAAAATAATCATGAAAATTTCAGATGGAATATTGCGGTGATAAAAAATAATTAAAATAAAGAATGGTCATCTTTTTACGATAATAAAAATAAGAATAGTAACTTTTATTAACATATAAAAACACAAATTTATAACCAAAAAGGGAGAAAAAAAATCAAGAAAAGATATTCCTTATAAAAATTATTACGCTAGATCAATTTTTATAATTATTAATTTCAATGAAAAATGACAGAAAACGACTAATTATAAAATTTCAATAATTCATTTTTATCATATAGTACAAAATTAGGATTTATTCAGAGGAATCTTATATTCTCAATTCACCATGCATACACTCAAAGAGAGTAATTTTCACTTCCTTAGATTTATATACATAGGATGTTATTCATCTTATAAAGATACATTTTGAAATATAAATTAACATATAACTTATGAAACAATATTTACCCCCACCAAAAAACTCATAAAAGGAGTATCATTATTGACCAAACATTACATTAATTTGCTTAACATATTGATATCTAGGTCACTTATTAACTATTAACTTTCACCTTATAATAAATACTCCTTTGATAGCTTTTACCTATTACAAGATGATATCACATAGAGGAAAACACTTTTACGTCTCAAAATATGTGTAATATAGTTATTCGCAATGAATTAGCTAATTTTAATATGTGATAGCTTCTCTATATTAGACCTCATGTTATTGGAATTAATTCTATGAACGATCTAGACATTAAAGTGGGCTCTTTTTTTAAAAGAGCAAGAAAAGAGAAGAAATTATCTGGTCGTGAACTGGCGAAAATAATCTCTGTAAGCCAGCAACAAATTTCTCGCTATGAAAATGGTAAAAATAGTATGTCTCTTAGTTTAATAAATAAGTTACTTATTATTTTTGATAAAACATGGGATGATTTAAACCGCGAGGTTATCAGCAATTATAATGAGAAAATGTCAGATTATAGTCTAAAAAAAAGAGATTATAAATTTAGTAACAATGCTATTAGACAACCAAATTTATAAACAAAAATATAACATAAACTAAGTTTTCACTTTTATAACAATAAACCATGAAAATAAAATATTTAATTATGTTTTATTTTCATGAGCTATTAGCTTTATGAAGGTAAGGGTGTCAATAAATGATAAAGCTATTATTTCGTAAAAATAAATAATCAGGAAAATAACTACCTGTATTTGGGTATTTATTTGCCACGGATGGCTTGTGCCTATTTTTACACTAATAGCCAGTCATTAAAATAAATTTCTAAATATTAAAATCTGTATTTAGTAATTTATTAAAGTGTAGTTATCTAATATAAAACAAAGGAATTTAGAATGAAAAAATCTATCATTGGTGCATCTTTAGCGATGGCATTTGGTCTGATGGCTGGCAATGCAATTGCTGCAGATAATACTGGTACCATTACTTTTAACGGTGAATTAACTGATACAACTTGTAAAGTTGATATCGAAGGTCAAGGTCCTGATGCAACTATTACTCTGCCAACAGTAAGTACCAATGTGTTACAAAATTCTGGTGAAGTAACTGGTCGTACTGCATTCAATATGAACCTGTCTGATTGTAAAGTTGGCGTGGCTGGTCATAGCACAGTTTCTGCATTCTTTGAAACTGGCGCAACAGTAGACCAAGCTAATGGTCGTCTGAAAAATATGGACGTAGCTGCTACAGGTGCAAAATTTGTTCAATTACAACTGTTAGATGGTGCTAACTTTAGTCCTATCAAAGTGGGTAACACTTCACAAGTAAATGATACCACTTATTATCAAATCACTAATGAAAAAGCGACTCTGCCATATGCAGTTGAATACTATGCAATTGGTAAAACTGAAGCTGGTAAAGTAACAAGTAGTGTTGTTTATACTCTGCAGTATAAATAATCGAAATAAACAGAGGGGAGTTTTCCTCTCTGTTTGCTTTTTATTAATGGAATAAAGATAAAGATGAAAACCGCAAAATTAATTAAAAGCTTTTTTATAAGTTTATTATTAGTTATTCCAACATGGGTAAATGCTGGTGTTGTTATTAGTGGCACTCGCGTTATTTATAATGAAGGCGAGAAAGAAGTTACAATTAAAGTTAGTAATGAAGGAAAAGTACCAGTATTAATTCAAAACTGGATTGATACTGGTGATGTAGATGCTAAACCAGAAAACATTCAAGTTCCTTTTGTATTAACTCCCCCTGTATTTCGTATTGAACCACAAAAATCACAGTCATTAAGAATTAGTTTTACTGGTGCAGTAGCACTACCCAAAGATAAAGAATCTGTTTATTGGCTAAATGTACTAGAGATACCACCAAATGCGAACACCGAAGTAGATAATAAATTACAAATTGCTTATCGCTCTAGAATAAAACTATTTTATCGCCCTGATGTACTAAAAGATAAAATTGGTGCGATCAATGCCGCTGAAGGTCTTAAATTTGCAGTTTCAGGTAATAACTTGAAAGTTATTAACAATTCACCTTATTTTGTTTCATTAGTCTCTATCACTCTTTCAAATAATGAAAAAAACCCAATTGATGGCGATATTGTTCCGCCATTAGGTCAGCATGAATTTACGATCCCAAATGGTGTATCGGCTAATTTAGGTAGCAATGTCGTTTATCGTTACGTAAATGACTGGGGTGCAATGAAGATAGTTGAAACAAAACTTTAATTCTCTCAATACTTCATAAAATATATGGGAATATTCAAATGAGCAGTTATATTTTAAAAACTATTATAATATCTGCTGGTGTCACTTTTTTCTTGGTAGCACCTTATACCTATGCAGAAAATATAACAGAGATCGAAAATAATAAGTGGCTGCCTAATGGTAATGTATCAGCATCTAATACTGCTCCTACTATTAATCAAAATAACGCATTACCAAATAGTAATATTCCTCAAACGAGTAATCCGTCATTATCGTTTAACCCTATATTTATGAATACATCCCAAGGCGATATTGATATTAGTCGCTTTGATAAAGAGAATGCCATACTGCCCGGTACATGGAATGTTGAAATCTATGTTAATAGCCAGTTCGCGGCAAGAACGGCGATTACCTTTAAAGATATGGCTAACGGGCAAGTATCACCTTGCTTAACTAAAGATATTATCAGTCTGGTGGGGTTTAAAAGTGATAAAATCACACCGCTGCTAAAAAGTGCATTAGAACTCCACGAATGTATTGCGTTAACAGAGTTTGTCCCCTCAACAGAAGTTGTCTATGACCACTCTATTCAACGTTTAACCATTAACACCCCTCAAGCTCTCGTTGGTTATAGACCTCGAGGCTACGTAAGCCCCTCATTATGGGAACGAGGCATAAATGCATTATTAGTTGGCTATAATGCAAACTATTTTATGTCCCGCAGTAATGGCACTAATTACAAATCTGCTTTCGTTGGTATAAATAGTAACCTCAATTTAGGAACTTGGAGTTTCCATCACACCGGTAACTATTCGTGGAATGAACAGAATGGTCATGACTACACATCAACTTATAATTACCTACAACGTATTATCACAACAATAAAAGGGGTGGTTCAAGTTGGTGACGTACTAACAACTGGACAACTTTTCGACTCTCAACCACTAAGAGGTATTCAACTCTTTAGTGATGAAAAAATGTTACCTGAATCACAACGGGGTTTCGCACCAACGATTCGTGGTGTAGCAAAATCAAACGCAAGGGTCATTATTCGCCAAGACGGACGAGTGATCCATGAAATTGCTGTTCCACCAGGTCCCTTTGAGATTGATGATATTTATCCATCTGGATATGGTGGTAATTTGGATATTACCATTCAAGAAGCGGATGGTTCAGAGCAAAACTTTAAAGTGTACTACGCTTCAGTGGTTCAACTATTACGCCCTGGACAACATAACTATACCGTTGCTGCGGGTCACCTAAATTCATCAGCTGTCGATTATGATCCCACTTTATACCAAGCGACTTATCGTCGTGGTTTAACTAACCTTATTACGGGTTATGCCGGTGTGCAGGGAACAGGTGCTGACTATTATGCTATTCAAGCAGGTTTTGCATTAAGTACCCCATTAGGTGCATTCTCTGCTGACATTACTCAAGCGCGTTTACACTTACAGACAGCACCAACAAAAGTTAACAGTGGGCAAAGTTATCAGATTAGTTACAGTAAATTTATTCAAGATACTAACAGTAACCTGACTATTGCTGCTTATAAATTTAATACTGAAAAATTCTACGATTATAGCTCTGCGGTGCAAGCGATTAATGAAGAAAGATATGGCAGAAACATCAACAATATTTGGCGTCCAAAAAGTCGTTTTAATGTCACTGTCGACCAAGGATTACCTGAGGGCTGGGGTTCTTTCTATCTGAGTGGATTTACACAAAACTACTGGAATAACGACACCACCGATTTGCAATACCAAATGGGTTATAACAACCGTTGGAAACGCCTCTCTTATGGCTTAAACGTCGGTCAAGCGCGTAATGCGGATGGTAAGAAAGAGACTTCATTTGAGTTGAACTTTATTTTACCACTCTACGATTTAAGTGTTGATCATATGCCAACCTTAACGGCGGCATTAACTCGTAATGGTCGAGGAGACGTCGGTGAGCGTGTCGGTATCTCAGGTTCTGCTGGTGAAGATAATCGTTATAACTACGGTATAACCGCAATGAATACCAACCACGGTGTGGGTTCCAGTATGACATTAAATGGTAGTGCAAAAACTAACTATACCAACTTAACGGCTAACTATGGTTTAGGTGAGCATTATCAAAATGGTTCGATTGGTGCTAGCGGTTCATTAATCGGCTGGTCTGGTGGTGTGGTAGCAACCCCTTATCAAGGCAATACTTTTGCTGTAGTTGAAGCAGATGGCGCTAAAGGTGCGAAAGTCAGTGGCTATCCGGGCATTGAAATCGATGGTTTTGGTCATGCAGCTGTGCCTTATTTAACACCTTATGAAATGAATGACGTCACAATCAACCCGAAAGGGATGTCGAATAACGTTGAGTTACAAAATACGCAAGCCCGTATCGCCCCATTTGATGGTGCAATTGCTAAAGTAGAATTTAAAACCAATGCAGGTGTTCCATTGTTAATTACTATTCAACGTAATAACGGTGCAATTCCATTCGGTAGTGTTGCTTATGATGAACAGAACAATGAAGTGGGTAGTATAGGTCAAGGAGGACTTCTCTACGCGCGTGTTAATAATAACGCAGGTAAGTTAACTGTTAAGTGGGGACCGGGTGAAATACAGCAATGTACTATCAATTATAGTGCACCAGCACAAGATAAAGATAGCTCAAGTAGTTTCGTTCAATTAACAAGTGTCTGTGGAGAATAAAGTATGAAGCTTACAATCAAAAAAACCTTAGCCTTAATGCTTCTACTTTTTCCAGCTGCGGAGGTCATGGCACAACAAACAGTCAAATGTCATGTTATTTCTCCTCCAGTGAATCATACTATGACGATTGGTGGCGCAATTCATGTTGGTGCTGATATGCCAGTAGGTTCTGTTGTTTACCAAGGTAAAATCGATATTGCTAGTTATACATACAACTATGGCTGTGGATTTAATGTACCTTCAACAGGATTAGGAAACTATTACTTTTTAGAAAGGCAAGAGATAAAATTATTAAGTATGGGAGGAACACCCGCTGTTGGCGCAGGTATTCCTCCTAATGTTTATAAAACCAATAACCCAGGTCTTGGTATTGTGTTTTATACAAGTAGAGATAGAAATAATTCACTAACACCTAATATTGCTAAACTCTCTTGGGAAGGGAATCGTGAACTTATTGAAAAAGATAGAGAAAATATAACCTATTGGGCACACCCAGTATTAAACTATTCTTTAATTAAATTAGGTCCTATTCAGCCGGGTACTTTTGATTTAAGCAATATTGCAAGAATGCAACTTGATGTAAATTACCCAGAAAAAGATAAGGTTATAACAGAAGGATTCCCTTTTATAGCCGCATATATGAATATTACAGGTTCGGTTAGTGTTACCGCTTCAAGTTGTAAAACACAAGACTACACCGTGGAATTAGGCAAACATGAAACATCTACCTTACCTGCAAAAGGTAGTTCAACCAAATGGATAAATTCTGATATTAATTTATACAATTGTCCTGCATTTCGAGGTTACTATTCTGGTGGCAAAGGAGATGTATATACCAGTGAAAAAGGACAAACATTCCCAGATCGCGATCCTAACGAACTAAAAGTGACCATTAAGCCTGTAAATCCACCAATTATTGAGTACCCAGGCACTTTTGAAGTCAATGATGTACCAGGTGCTGCTCAAGGTGTCGGTATACAGCTCGCGTTTGGTACTACTGGCGAAGATTTTGTTAAATTTAATATCCCAACCGCCTTTGCACAGCCAATCACGGAAAAAGCAGGTACAGTCAGCATTCCATTACGTGCACGTTATATTCGTGTAGATGACCGATTATCAGCAGGTTCCGCCAATGGCGCTGCAACCTTTATGATTGAATATTATTAATCTGTATTCTGTTTGCCAACAATATGAAACTCACTCTGATAACCTAAATCAGAGTGAGTTTTTTAATCATAACTACTCATAACTATGCTTGTTCCTCAATTTGAAAAACAGCGACATTATCCATTAAGAGTTGTGCTTTTTCGTCTAGCATCATGGTGGATGTTGCACTTTGATCAACGAGTGATGCATTTTGCTGCACAACAGTGTCCATCTGATTTATCGCTACCGCAATTTGCTCAATGCCTAAACTTTGCTCTTCAGAAGCAAGGCTTATTCCCTGCATAATCTTATTTAGTTTAGAAATTGAAGAGACCATCTCTTCCATATGCTCACCGGTTTTATTCACCAACTGAGTACCATGAGAAACATCTGCCATGGATTCTTTAATGATATGGTTAATCTCTTTTGCCGCTTCTGCACTTTTAGCCGCTAAATTTCTTACCTCTGCTGCAACAACTCTAAAACCACGACCTTGATCACCCGCTCTTGCGGCTTCTACGGCAGCATTCAATGCCAAAATATTGGTTTGGCTTGCAATGCCATTAATCACGTCGTTGATTTCTCCCACTTTTACCGCACCATTTTCTATTTTTTTCATCGAGCTAATGGCGTCTTTCATAATGATTGAACCATCCATAGCAACATTATGCGCTTCAGTAGTAATATCATTTGCTAATACGGTATTTTCTGTATTATTTGCCACTGCTGTTTTTATCTCTTCCATACTTGCCGCGGTTTGTTGCAGTGCACTTGCTTGCTCTTCAGTACGAGATGAGAGCTCTTGATTGCCTGATGCAATTTCAGTGGCTTCTTTTTTCATCTCTGATGTCTCTTTTTTAACGGTTAATATTGTGGACGTTAATGACTTTTGCATATCACTGACATGAGAAAATAGCTTGCCAAATTCATCTTTACTCTCTTTGGGTAATGTAAAAACCAAATTTCCCTCACCCACTTTTTTTAAAATATCAGAAAGTAAATTAAGGTTAAAAATAAATTTTTCATTTACCCAGCGAATAACCACATACAACATGGTTAATAAAATTATTAATGATATAAGCGTTGAATAGAGAGAGAAATGAACCATTGATAACTGTTGATGACTAATAGTATCGTCATTGGCTTTTGTTATAAGAAAATAGTTATCAAATAGCTGAGAGAGATGATTAAAATCTGAAGCAAAGGCTTCATCTTTAAAATCTATCGAGTTTATATTATTGATAGATAGAAGTAGTCTATCAATAAGGTTATTAAATAACTTAGAGACTGCTATTGCACTTTCCTGAGCTTGAGTTGTGCTTTTTTTCTCTGTTACCCAGCTAGTAATAATTTTCTTAGCACTCACTGCAAGCGCTTTAGTTTGTTCAATAATTTTATCATCTACTGCGTTACTCTCCTCACTGTTTTGCATAATAAAATTCACATTAGAACGCATTGTTGCTAGTTTATATCTCGCTTCTTGAACATCGGTAAAGCGCGTTGATAATGCTTCCGCCAGTGAGAAATTATTTTGCATTTTATAAATAAAGAATAATGATATTGCAGATGAGAGAAAAAATATAAATAACAATATTATCGAGCCAAGCTTAGCCGAATTTTTAATATTCATAATAAGAAACACCTATGTACTCATGTTAATATCAATAAATTATATTTTCTTATCGGCACTAAATACCTTTTATTTAAATCAAACAAAAAATCAATAATATTATATTTTTTATAGTGTTATTATCTTTATATAGAAAAACAATCATATTATTACAAATAACAACTCAAATATATTTAAACTCTAAAATAAACCGATAAACATTATTATTAATAATTAATCAATAATTTATTAAATTAACATTTTTGATGGTTTTTATTTTATATAGCACTTTGTTTTTACTTATCAAACTCTTTTTACTTGTTTAAAAAGAGGAGCATTACCCGTAAATTCCCTGCTACTACCTGATTTTTTCAACAATGATATAATAAACAAAATTACTCCCCGAACCCTGATGATTTACGGAGCTTAATGCCCTATGCAACCCCAGTTTGAAAACTCAAAAAACACCGTAAAAACGTTATCAGTGTTTGATTTTGATGGCACTTTAACCTATCACGATAGCTTTATTCCTTTTTTAAAGTTTGCCTTTGGTAAGCGCAAATTCTCTCGTCGTTTAATCAAAATGGTGCTACCAACATTACGCTGCTTTAGACGCAAACTAACGCGTGATGAATTAAAAGAAGTGTTAATAAAAACCTTTTTAACCAATATTGATGAAAAATGGCTAAAAGAGAAAGCAGAAGCATTTTGCCAACTTTACTGGGCTAAATTAATGCGCCCTAAAGGGCTTATTGCGGTTGCTGAAGAGGTGAACATTGGTGCTGAAGTCACTATTTGCTCTGCATCACCAGCAATGGTATTACAGCCTTTTGCTGATAAATTAGGCATCAAACTGATTGGCACTCAGCTCGAAGTCATAGACGGTAAACTAACAGGTAAAATTATTGGTAATAACTGTCGTTGTGGAGAGAAAATTCAGCGCTTAGAAGGTGTCTATGGTGATTTAACACAATACCATTTAAGAGCTTGGGGCGATTCTCGTGGTGACCATGAGTTACTGTTAGCAGCGCAAGATCCTCATTGGCGTTATTTTCATTCGGGAAATGCACAATCTAAAAACTCCCCAATCAAAGTGACAATAAAAAAATAGATTTGAGCAATCAATTCGTTAAAAATAAATAGCCCCCGTTTTAAACGAGGGCTATTTTATGTTGATGCTTAAATACGGACTAAAGCATTAACTTAGATATTAACACCGTGTTGTGCAGCTAAAGCACCTAAACCACCAGCAAAACCTTGACCTACCGCTTTGAATTTCCACTCTGCACCATGGCGATATAACTCACCAAAGATCATTGCAGTTTCTGTCGATGCGTCTTCAGAAAGATCAAAACGAGCAATTTCAGTATTGTTGTCGTTATTATAAACGCGCATAAAACTGTTGCTTACCATACCAAAGTTTTGTTTACGGTTTTCTGCATCATAAATAGTGACTGCGAATACCAGTTTTTTCACTTCAGCAGGGATTTTTGACAAGCTGATTTTGACTTGTTCATCGTCGCCATCGCCTTCCCCAGTACGGTTATCTCCTTGGTGTTCAACACTGCCACATGGGCTTACTTTGTTGTTGAAGAAGATAAAACTAGCGTCTGAAAGTACTTTTCCATCTTCACCGACCATGAATACTGACGCATCTAAATCGAACTCAGCGCCATCAGTCACGCGGGCATCCCATCCTAAACCAACCATAGCAACAGTCATTGCTGGTGCTTCTTTAGTTAGTGAAACATTACCACCTTTAACGAGGGAAACTGCCATATCAAAGCTCCTACTTTATTGAGTAAACTTGCAGCCATATTTTAATGGCTGTCAGTAATTAATATCTCATAACAATCTATCAAGAGGCGTTAATGCCGTATTGCGCACATACAGAACCCAAGCCACCAGCATAACCTTGACCAACAGCACGGAATTTCCACTCTGCATTATGGCGATACAGTTCACCAAATAACATCGCGGTTTCTGTTGATGCATCTTCAGTTAAGTCATAACGAGCCACTTCAATTTGGTCATCATCATTAACTAAACGAATAAATGCACCTGATACTTGACCAAAACTTTGGCGACGCGCTTGAGCATCATGGATAGTGACAACAAAGATAATCTTATCGACATCAGTTGGGATCATATCTAATTTGATTTTCAGTGCTTCATCATCACCGTCGCCTTCACCAGTACGGTTATCGCCAGTGTGAACAACTGAACCATCAGCTGATCTTAAGTTATTATAAAAAATGAAATCGGCATCACTACGCACTTTTCCATTTGCGGCTAACAAAAATACAGACGCATCTAAGTCAAAATCTTGACCATCTGTAGAACGGGCATCCCAACCTAGTCCGACAAGGACGTTTTTCATCGTTGGGGCTGCTTTGCTCAGAGAGACATTACCACCTTTAGAAAGAGAAACGCTCATTTCTTAACCTCTTTAGTTTAGATTTTTATATTCCGATTTCTCGAGAATATTGATTATTCTTTTTTACCTTCATCTTCCTTTTTCTCTGGGAATACAAAACTTGCAATAATTCCTAGAGCTAAGACACCAAGCACTACAAAGAGGCTAGTTGTCGCGGAGATGCTATATCCATGCTGCCAGATATGGTCGGTTGCATTCAAACCAAGTTTTGCAGCAATAAAGAACAGCAGCACAATAACCGCTTTTTCAAGGTAAACAAGGTACTGTTTTAACGCTTCTAACACAAAGTAGAGCGTACGTAAGCCTAAGATTGCAAACATCATTGCACTATAAACAATAAGTGGTTCACGGCTTACTGCGATAATAGCGGGAACAGAGTCGAAAGCAAACATCACATCTGAAAGCTCTACAACTGCAACACACAGCATTAATGGTGTTGCATACAATGCCGCTTTTGTACCGCGTCCTATCGTAACATCTTTGTTTTCTGGCTTAGCCAGTTCAACATCAACTTCTTTTTGTGTTAATAAGAAAGCGTGACCACTGATTTTTGGCCATATAGGGAAAAATCGTTTTACTAAGCGATAAGCAAGATGTTGAGAATAGTCTTCAATTTCTTCACTCTCACCACCACTTCTCAGCATCATCACTGCCGTCCAAGCAACAATTAGCGCAAACACAACTTCAACATACGGTCCTAAACTTAGTAGTCCTGTACCGATAGCAACGAAGATCCCACGGAAAACGATAGCCCCGATAATTCCCCAATAAAGCACGCGGTGGCGGAAACGATCTGGCACGGCAAACCATGAGAAAATAGCCATCATGACAAACAAGTTATCAACAGAAAGTACTTTTTCTAACGCATAACCCGTTACAAATAAGCTGGCAACTTCTGAGCCATGGTGAATGTAAAGAAATCCTGCGAATACCATTGCAATGGCAACCCAGAATAACGACCAAAATATGGCATTCTTCAGTGAAATCGGCTTATCTGCACGGTGCATAAATAAGTCGATAAAAATAGCGCCAACCGCAAGTACGATAAAAACAATGACAGTTTCTGTCGGAAAACCAATATGTGTGGATACCATAATAATTCCTGAACGGTTCCCTATATTAAATTAATTACAAACCAAACTCTGCAGGCTCAAAGCCTAATGCAATGGCAATAGCGCGCACAGCCTCTTTTTCATCATTGTCGAAATCACCATCACTTTTCGCAACAGCGATACCGACACGAATAGCTAATTGCGCAGCTTCTGGCTGATCTTTCATCGCCAAAATATACTTCATCGTTTCGCCTTTACCGATTTCAGTATCAAACTCAAAACTTGTAATTAGCTTATTAAAGAATTCGATAACTTCTGAAGTATCAAACACCTTAAGTTCATCCGATGCTTTTAAAAAACCTAACATCTTCTGTTTTTCTTCTGAACTTACACCGTCACTTGCGATAGCAATTCGCGCACATACCGCAACTGTACCTTGCATAAATTTTTTGTTTTTAAAACGACCAACTTGTTTAACTAACTCAGAACGACCTGAATTAAAACCTTCTTTTAATTTATTGAAAAAACTCATGTTTATTTTCCTTTTATCGACTAGATCACTTAGAACCCGCTGTCCAGCGAAATCCCCACCCGTAGGCATTATCCATATCACGGTGGCCTTTAAAAAACTCATTAAGACGTTCAACTTTTATCGAACCATTTTCATTAACTAATCGTGCAATGGCACACATACCTCTGCCATTATTACCATCAGTTAAGCGTGTTTCGATAGGGGGTTGCTCTGGTACATGAATGGTGACAACACCATCTGTTTTACTCCAATTGGGTACGCCTTCATAAATAAAAGCAAAAATCAGCACTTGCTTAATATTTTTCCACTCGCGTCCATTAACAAAGATCCACTCTCCACCAGAGACATCACCAGTACGATCATCACCTTGTAACTCGACATAAGGTGAGCGTTGAAAATCACCAAAGCCATTACCTAATGCTTGAATAACTGACTTATGACCTTGTTGTAATTCAACAAATGCACCGATATCTAAATCGATACCTTTATTGCCACCAAATAAACCGCCGAGTAATCCTGAGCTACTGCTTTTTTCACGATGCCAATCCAAGTTGATGCGAATTTTGCCGAAATCATCTCGTTTTGTGAGGCTGATTGCCGGTTTCTCTTTGGTTAAAGAGACCTTACTTAAATTCACCGTACTTGGTGCTGCTGGCGGAACGGGAGTTGGTACTGATGTTGGTACTGGTGTTGGTACTTGAGTTGGTGCTGGTGCCGGATCTGCAATATCGACACCAAAATGCTCTGCTAATGGTTTTAACCCGCCATTAAAACCTTGTGCAATAAATCGAAATTTCCAACTATCATTACGTCGATATAACTCACCTAAAATTAATGCAGCTTCTTGGCGTCCATTAATTTCAACATTACCGTTGGCAACAACTTCATTGTTGGCATCAACTTGAATAGAGAGTCGTTGCAAATTCGCAATAGTCTGCTGTCCATCACAAGTTGCTGTAAACGCAATTTTATCAACATCAGGACGTAAACGCGTTAAATCAACCGTAAACGAAGTGCTATTACCGGAAGTAGCGTAAATAATGGTGCGATCATCATTTGCGGTTTGACCATAAAACACCATATCAGCATCGCCATTGACTTTACCTGAAGCAAAAAGTCTAAACGCAGAGGCATCAACAGGTGCACCAGATTGAATACGTACAATTAATGTTTGAGTCGGTACCGGAAGATTCCCACCGGGTGTCAGGTTCATTTATCGCACCACCGTAGTCAAAATATCAGGCATCATGTCGTTAATTACGCGACCTCGACAAGGCTCACCATAAGCCGTGAAATCCCATTGTCCGCTATTGCGTTGTAATGCTGCAATCACAATACCTGTATGAGAGCCTTGTTCCGTTAACTTATAATGAGCGAGTTCTTTATTCGTGGTTTTATCTACGACACGACAAAAGGCATTCTCGACTTCATTAAATGTCTGTCCACGGAAACTATTGACAGTAAAAACCAAGTATTCAACATTGCTTGGTAAACGATTTAAATCGACAAAAATTGTTTCATCATCACCATCACCATCGCCGGTTAAGTTATCACCAGAGTGAACAACTGACTGACAACTTGATTTTAGTTTACGAAACCAAATGGTATCAATTTGATGACCAGAAGCATCAAGCAAAACACAGCTGGCATCTAAATCAATAGAACCACCCCCACCAAAAAGACCACCTAGAAATCCTTTTTTCTTAATCGGATCCCAGCCTAAACCAAACATTAAATGACTCAGCGTAGGTGCCTGTTTACTGAGAGAAACTGTTTGATTCTTGCTTAATGAAACCATAATTAACTTCCTTCAGAGGTAGAGTGAAATAACAAAGCCTTTTGCACTTAAATTCTTACAATGAAAATCATCATATCATGATGAAGTAGTTGAGCAAGACTATTTTCACATCCTTAACTTAAAGTTTTGTCAACTTAATGATAAATATAATATTTTTATTATTAAAATCACTTATTACTTAAGAATATTCTCAACATTAACCAGATAAATTATTAGCTTTTAAACTTATATGGAATAAATCATATTATGATTGACACTAATCAAAGGAAACATCATGATTACAGAATACGTTCTCTACCAATCTATCTCACGGTATAAAGATTAATGAACAATACGATTTGGTTAATGGAAGGGTTATCTTCCCAACGCGATATAATTCAAGGTGTTAAACACTTTGCAAACCAACAAAACCAAAAAATTACGCTGTTGGCTTCTCATCGTCATTCACGAAATGAGATTTTGTCGCTCGCTGATAATGCTTTTTATGAACCTCAAGATGAGACTCAACGCCTTGCGTTTATCGTAGAGACAGTTAAAAAGCATCATGTTAATGCCATACATACAGGTCGAAATTGTGCTTGGTTTGAAACTCACCGAAATGATATTGAATCATTAGGCGTTAAGTTAACAACTGGCGCGACAAGTCTTACACAGTTACAACTTGCTGATGATAAAGTGGCATTTGCACAAGCCATGGAACAATATGGTTTACCGGCTGTACCCTCTATTTGCATCACCTCTATTGATGAGTTAGAAACGCAGCTAAAAAACCCACCATTTGGTGATCTGCCTTTATGTATCAAGCCTGTAAAAGGCATTTATGGTATGGGATTTTGGTGTTTTGATAACACCGTTTCACCTATGGCTATTTTTAGTCATCCAGAAAATCGTCGAGTCAATCCACAACAATATCTTGATGCGCTAAAACAAGTTGAACACTTCGAGCCAATGGTGTTAATGCCATATTTACCCGGTCCTGAATATTCCGTTGATATGGTTGTTGAACAAGGCGAGGTTATTGCGGCAGTTGCTCGTCGTAAAGAGGGGGCAATCCAGCATCTTGAAATCTCAGGCGAGGCTTATGAATTAGGCAAAGCTTGTGCCACAGCAATGAAAGCTGACGGCATTGTGAATGTACAAACCCGAAATAATCACCAAGGTCGCCCTCTCTTACTTGAAATTAATATGCGCCCTTCTGGTGGTATTGGTTATACCCAACATTGTGGGATAAACCTTGCTGGGATTTTCGCCCTACGCCAACTAGATTTAATCAGCGTTGCAGCTGCAAAAGCTGAAAATAGCCATTTTTCACCAACAAAAATACGTTCAATCACCGATTCTGTTGTTTTTAATTCAACACTGACAAATTTAATAAGTACGGATAATAATTAATAATGAATAGTATGACTGACCCTTTAGTTTACCGTCGTCATCTTACCTGTGGCACATTAAGCGTAACGCCAAACTGTCCAATAGAGTTACTTGATGAGTTATTTGATATTGCTGAAAGACGCAATCCTAAACGTGCTTTTCTCTTTGTAAGCAAAGTATTAGGTCGTCATATTCCGGTTTCACCTAAAACCATGCGCGCTGTTTACCAAAAAGTTGCAACACAATTTCCTGACGTCCTTGAAGGTCCGGTTTTATTTATTGGCATGGCAGAAACCGCTGTTGGTCTTGGCGCTGGTATTTTTGATGAAGTAAGAGCGCGTTATAACAGTGCTGTTTATTTAACATCAACCCGCCATCCCATTGAGCAAGCTGATTTATTATGCGAGTTTAAAGAAAACCACAGCCATGCCACTGATCATCTGCTCTATTTACCGCAAGATGCAGAACAACGTCGATGGGTGCAGCAAGCACAAACGGTTGTGTTAATTGATGATGAAGCCACAACAGGCAATACCTTTATTAATCTGCTAGGTGCACTACGTGAAGAAGGTGGCTTAAGCCAGATAAAACAGGTTATTACCGTCACACTCACAGACTGGAGCGGCGATTCCATCGCACAGCGTTCGCCATTACCTGTAAAGACCATCTCATTAGTACAAGGAAAATGGCATTGGGAAGCTAATCCCGATGCACCATTACCGATTATGCCTAATGTTAATGTTACCGCATCAGGTCACGTTGCTATTACAGGGAAACAGCGCTGGGGACGTTTAGGAATGACCGTTCCTGCTAATGATCTTGGGATAAACCTAACGGCATCGAAAGGTGAAAAAATTCTGGTTTTAGGATCGGGCGAATTTGTATGGGAACCCTTCTTACTTGCAGAGCGCCTTGAAAAACAAGGGGCATTAGTAAAATATAGCTCAACAACACGCTCGCCAATTGCAACAAACTTTGCCATTCAATCTGCAATTACGTTTACAGATAACTATGGCTTAGGCATTGCTAATTTTGTTTATAACGTTGCTCATCAACAGTTTGATCGCATCATCCTTTGCTGTGAAACGCCGGCTGAAAGCGTTGATCCTCAACTTATCGATGCACTGCAAAAAGTAGCCCCTATTGTTGAGGTGCTAAGTTATGACTAAACCCGTTGTTTTCACTGACTTAGACGACACATTATTTCAAACACGTCGCAAAATGGTTGATGAACTAGATTTAGCACCATATCGAACAGGCGCTCTTGATAGAAGCTTACAGCCACGTAGTTTTATGACGCAAGAGCAAGCCATGTTAGTTGATTGGCTACTTGAACATGCTGATCTCATTCCGGTTACTGCTCGCGGTACTGAAGAGATTAGCCGTGTCTCTATCCCTTTTCATTCTTGGGCAATTACCACTCATGGTGCGGTTATCTTAACGCCTGAGGGTAAAGCAGATAAGCAGTGGCAAGAGGCTATAACTCAAAGCCTTTCAACTTATACTGA
Source organism: Proteus hauseri (assembly GCF_040139125.1). Taxonomy (GTDB): domain Bacteria; phylum Pseudomonadota; class Gammaproteobacteria; order Enterobacterales; family Enterobacteriaceae; genus Proteus; species Proteus hauseri_B. The sequence continues at coordinate 23,182 of NZ_JBEEUB010000010.1, read as the reverse complement.
CCGCTTGTTGACCTTACAAAAATTTATCACTGAACTGATGGCAAAACGCCAAATAGACGGTTGGGCTCGTATTAACTATGAATATGGTGATTTACCCATTTATTTAGTGATGAAACATAACGACAGCACAAAATTAGATGAACTGAACGCCATTGGTGATGAGTTAGAACAAGCATTTTCTACTGAAGGTTTTTATATTCATCGCAACAGTAACAACATCGCATGGCTACCGGAACCAATAGAAAAAGGGAAAGCGGTGACTTATTTGCTCAATAAATTAAAAGCTGAGCGTGGTATTTTTCCTGTTATTGGTTTAGGTGATAGCTTAAGTGATAGTCGCTTTATGAAATTGTGTAGTTGGTTTGGTATGCCTCGTCAAAGTCAGTTTGCAGATGCCATTAGTACAAAAATTTTTGGAGAATTAGCATGATGGATCATAAACCTTTTTCAGGATCTTATTTATCAGGTGATGTCGATTTTTTACTTCAGCCTGTCAATATTGAAATGACGCCCGTTGAATTAAAAGAAGCGCTGATTCAATCTGGCAAACTTCACTATTCCGATATGTTAAGCCAAGAGCCAGAGCCGACGACGTGGCATTTAGATCTTTTTGAAAAAGCCCTTGAAACCGGTGCATCCCGTTTAGCCATTGAAGTGGTTATGTTAGCTAAGGCGTTAATTGAACGCTTTGGTGATACACCGATTGTTCTAACCAGCTTGGTGCGTGCTGGCGTACCTTTAGGCGTAATGCTGCAACAGACACTGCGCAAAATGGGAAAAACCTCTTATCACTATGGAATAAGTATTATTAGAGATAGGGGCATTGATATCCAAGCGCTTTCATGGATAGAACAACGCCATGGCACTGAAGGTACTGTTTTTGTCGATGGTTGGACTGGCAAAGGGGCAATCACAGGTGAATTAATTCGTTCCCTTTCAGGAAGAGAAGGCTACCCTGCTCAACCTCGCCTAGTAGTATTAGCCGATCCTTGTGGTTGCGCATGGTTAAGTGCCAGTGATGAAGATTGGTTGATCCCTTTTGGGATCATGGGCGCACCTGTTTCGGGCTTAATTTCACGCTCAATTTGGACTCAACAAGGCTTCCATGGTTTTGTAAACTGCCAGCATCTCAAACAGTATGAATGTAGCCGTTATTTAGTTGATACTGTTGCAAAATCCATTGATAAGCTTGATGTTTCAAATATTGATATTGCCACGTTTAAACCACAACAATCAGATTTAAAAAAACTTAGCGAAAACGTCGTTAGTTCACTTGCAAAAAAATATGATATTTCAAATATCAATCGTATAAAACCCGGTATTGCTGAAGCCACACGCGCGGTATTACGCCGTGTACCTGATCATGTTTTAGTGAGAAAAATAACGGATCCTGATGTTGCCCTGTTGGTTTATCTTGCTCAGGAAAAAAACATCGCCGTTATCGAGGCAGGAGATGCTCTCGGACAATATCGTGCAGTGACTATCATTAAAAAGGTGAAATAATGATTGAACGATTATCCCCTTGGAATCTAGGGGCAACACTCTATATGCCAGCAACCCGTACTGACATTGCACAGACTGTTATTAATCAGAAAATTGAAGGATTACGCTCGCTGATCATCTGTTTAGAAGATGCGGTAAGTGATGCCGATATCCCTGTTGCATTAGAAAACTTAGCGACATTATTAAACACATTATCAGAGCATAAAAAAAACAGTGATTGCAGCCATTGGCCACTGCTTTTTATCCGCCCTCGTCATACAGAAATGGGGCAATGGATCACTGAAAACTTAGATCTCAGTGCCATCGATGGTTTTGTGCTGCCTAAGTTTACTCAAGCTTCACTACCTGTTTGGTGGAACATCATCGAAAACACACATTTGTGTATGATGCCAACGCTTGAAACAGAAGAAGTATTTGATGTTATTCAAATGACTGAACTTGCCAATTTACTGCTCACTCATCCTTGTCATAACCGGATTATTGCATTGCGTATTGGTGGAAATGACTTAATGAATGTCATTTCTTTAAGAAGAAATCGTCATTTAACCCTGTACGATGGTCCTATGGGATATGTCATAAAAATGCTTGTTGCGGTATTTGGTGCGCGTCAATTTGCACTAACAGCACCCGTTTGTGAGCATATTGATGACCATCAAATTATGGATAAAGAACTCGCACTTGATATCGCGAATGGTCTAGTGGGTAAAACAGCCATTCATCCAAAACAGATCCACAAAATTGAGCAAGCATTAATGGTTTCTCAATCTGATCACTCCGATGCATTGCGTATATTAAACTCAACACAAGCCGTATTTAAATCTCAAGGTGCAATGTGCGAACCTGCAACACATCGACGTTGGGCGCTAAGTATTTTAACAAGAGCTAAAGTTTATGGCATTATACCTAACCAACAAAATAATAATCAGCGTTTTAATGTAACGTGATATTAATTCTTTATCACTACTAGTATTATGCTTAATATTAGAAATGTATTTTGTTATTGATATTTACGTTTAAATATATTTCACTTACATCGCTATAACTAAATTTTCATTCTTTAGTTATAGCTCAATAAAAGAGCAATAATCTTTTATTTTGTTATTTTAAAAATTATATATTTTTTCACTTTACTTATTATTTTATACTATATTTAACATATGACTTATTTCAATTTATTCTTAAATAGCGCGTGTAAGAATATCCGATAATAATGTCTGAATGTTTTAACATACGAATTACAGATAAGTGGTAACTAAGCATGCAACTAAGCACTCGTCAGGTCAGAGTCTTTACACTGGCAACGCTTTTAAGCCCAGGGAAAAAGGTTCCAACAATTAAAATCATTTCAGCTCTTGAGTGTTCAGAGCCAACGCTTACTCGTGTATTAAAAGAGATAAGAGACTCCTATGGTGCTGAAATAAAATACAGTAAGTCATCTCGTGCTTATCAAATGACAGAGCGCGGGCAGCTTGATAACAAAGCATTGCGTCGTATGCGAGAAGCATTATCTGCACATGAAGAACTGCGCCACCATGAAATGGCGAGCCGTGTTTTTCTCGATAAAGACAAGAAAAAATCCGTTTCATTATCATTAAAGATGTCAGCATTACGAAAAATAGATAGGTTGTCTCATTTAAATGATTCAACACGAAGCGAAGCCGTTGAATTATTAGTTGATAACTATATTGAACATTTAATTCTTGCTGCATCGAAAAAAGAAAAATAATATTTAACTACTAAATAACTTTAAAAACTTGATATTTTATTTACCTCTAAATATCAAGTTTCCCTATGATAAGCATTAATTAATCATTCATTAAATCTTAATAGTTTTATATTTATCATTTGATTATTATTTAAATTAAATTTACTTATTAAATATAAGAAAAAATTTTAATAAAAATTAACTCATATAATTAAATATTACCAGCCTAATTAAAATTACGCCAAACAGCTGAAAAACAAGAAATTTAACTTAACCATCTCGTTTTTACGGTCTATTCTGTCATTTTGCTTTTTTATATTCTAATTTCGATTAAATTAATTTATTAGAGTCCTCAGCACTCATAAAACGAGTATTAGCAAGAGCGAGAAAAGAAGGTTTTTGTTTAATATTGTTTTAATCTCTCTTTTTATAAAATCCAATTTCAGGTTAATAATATTGGATGATCATCACTGCCTTTTTGCCTTATTTAAATTAAACTAAGCATAATCTCAATTAAAAGGGTACGTGAATCAATTAGTATATTAATGCGTATTCCTATCTAAATAACAGGATAAATGCATGAGAAGATTGCCAGTTTACCTTTTGCTTGATACTTCAGGTTCGATGTATGGCGAGCCCATTGAAGCAGTCAAAAATGGCGTTGAAATGCTCTTATCAACATTACGCCAAGACCCTTACGCATTAGAAACCGCTTATGTTTCAATCATTACCTTTAATTCATCTGCACAACAAGTTGTGCCACTTACGGATATCATCAACTTTAAATTACCGGAGTTAACCGCAAGTGGCACCACCGCGCTTGGTGAAGCATTAACGTTAGTAACGAGTTGTATTGAACGAGAAGTGCAGAAAACAACAGCTGAAACCAAAGGTGATTGGCGACCTATCGTCTTTATGATGACCGATGGCGCCCCCACAGATGAGTGGAAAAAAGGCGTCGAAAAATTCAAAACCGCACGAACAGGTGTTGTGATTGCCTGCGCTGCCGGGCAAGCTGCTCAAACTGATATTCTTAAAAATATTACCGAAATTGTATTGCAGTTAGATACCGCAGATTCCACCACCATAAAGTCATTCTTTAAGTGGGTTTCTGCCAGTATTTCCGTAGGTAGTCAAAAAGTTGATCTCAGCAAAAAAGATATCAGCAATCTTGATGACTTACCGCCACCACCTCCAGAGGTTAACGTTGTACTTTAAAAAGGAATGAATATGTCAATCAGTTTAAAAAAAGGACAAGGTGTTAGTTTAAAGAAAAATGAATATGACCTTTCATCTGTCACCATTGGCTTAGGTTGGGATATCAACGAAGAAAAACGGGGTTTCCTAGGTGGGCTCTTTGGTAAAAAAAGTGAAGAGTATGATTTAGACGTTGTTGCCTTTTTATGTGGTTCTAATGGCAAAATTAACGATCTGGGTCAGATAGAAGGTGGTCAACCTTCTCTCGTCAATGGCGATATTATTTTCTTTAATAGCTTAAAGCATAAATCAGGACAAATTTGGTTAACGGGTGATAACCGCACCGGTGCTGGCGATGGTGATGACGAACAGATCATTGTTAAGCTCAATACCCTTGATGCTCAATTCACTAAAATCGTCTTTATTGTTCAGATTTATAATGGCAAAGAGCTACAACAACACTTTGGTAAAGTACAAAATGCCTTTATTCGTGCTGTCGATGCCAAAAATATAGAGATGGCTCGTTTTGATCTATCAGGCGGAGAAGCTTTTAATAATCAACGTTCAATGCTTTTTGCTGAATTAGTCAGAGAAGAGAGTGGTTGGAAACTTAATGCAATTGGTGAACCTTCAAATTCAGATAGCTTTGTCTCTTACTTAAAGGATTTCACCTAAATGAGAAGATTACCGGTTTACCTTCTTATTGATACTTCAGGTTCAATGAGAGGCGAATCTATTCATGCGGTTAACGTAGGGATACAAACCATGCTTAATGCACTAAGGCAAGATCCTTATGCATTAGAGAGCGTACATATCTCTATTATTACTTACGATAATGAAGCCCGTGAATTTATTCCAATGACAGCGTTAGAGGATTTTCAATTCACTGATATCACGGTTCCAAGTTCAGGTGGTACCTTTACAGGCGCAGCATTAGAGTGCTTAATCAAATGCGTTGATCGTGATATTAAACGCTCTGATGGTGATCAAAAAGGAGATTGGCGTCCGCTGGTCTTTTTAATGACCGACGGCACACCATCAGACTCTTATGCTTATGGCGAAGCCATTAAAGAAGTTAAAAAACGCTCGTTTGGTTCTATTATTGCTTGTGCAGTAGGACCTAAAGCGAAGCATGACCATTTAAAAGCGTTAACGTCTCAAGTCGTGGCATTAGAAACCTTAGATTCCAATGCTTTCTCAGGCTTTTTTAAATGGGTATCAGCCAGTGTCGCCTCAGGTAGCTCAAGTGCGGGTGTTAATACAGATAAAGATACACTACCGCCGCCACCTCCTGAAATCCAATTGGTACTGTAATCAATAAAGCAAAGCGCTAATAAAGGCTTTGCTTTTATTTCATTAAAGCCTTGATTTATAAGTTAAAATTTAACGACAGCCACCATAAAGTAATAAGGTATAACGATGAGAAGGCTACCTATTTTCTTTGTTTTAGATTGCTCAGAATCGATGATAGGTGAAAACCTAAAAAAGATGAATGATGGTCTAACCACTATTATTCGCGATCTTAGAAGAGATCCTCACGCACTTGAAACCGCTTGGGTTTCTGTTATCGCCTTTGCTGGCGTTGCAAAAACCATTGTACCACTCACTGAAGTTGTCTCTTTTTATCCACCGCAATTACCACTTGGTGGAGGAACCTCTTTAGGTAGTGCATTAAGAGAGCTATCACACCAAATTGATACCCAAGTTAAAAAGACCACAACAGAACAGAAAGGCGACTGGAAACCCGTTGTTTATCTTCTCACTGATGGTCGCCCTACTGATGATTACGCACCAGAAATTACTCGTTGGAAAGAGAAGTACGCCAATAAAGTCAATCTTATTGCCATTGGTTTAGGGCTTAGCGCTGATTTACATGTGCTATCACAATTAACCGAAAACGTACTGCTATTTACTGAAACACAAGAAGGTGATTTTACCCGTTTTATCAAATGGATAACGATGTCTGTGGTTTCTCATAGCCGCAGTGTAGGTGAAGAAGCACCTGTGCTTTTAAGTAAAACAGAACATATTGTTCGTCTAGCAAAAGATGATATTGCTCGCGCTTATGATGAATCTTGTGTCACTTTTGTTGGTCGTTGTAATCAAACACGTTCAGCTTATTTGATGAAATATGAACGTCCACCGATGACCTCTTCCGGTCTTGATTTCAAACTGAATTTAAATGGCTTTAACTTAACAGGTTGCTACCCACTCAATGAAGATTATTTTACTTGGAGTGATAACAGCGCAACCACATATCAAGTAAATACCAGTGAATTACATGGCACTCCGGGCTGCCCTTATTGTGGTAATGCCACCGCATTTGCCGTTTGCCAATGTGGAAAACTACTTTGTGTTAACGGTCCAGAAACGGTAATTTGCCCTTGGTGTGATAACACAATTACCTTTAACGACAACAGTAATCAGTCTGATTTCGATGTAACACGAGGTAAAGGTTAATGGATAAAACAGCCACGCTTACCAAGCTTTTTATTGATAGTGTTATGACACAATATCGTCTGCCATTATCAGAAGAAATAGTGATAGCACTTTATGAAGATACTGAAATAGCTCAAGCTATTGATGCTATTGCGATGAAAATAAAAGCAAAAACCAAACAAGCACAACAACAAAATAGTACGCTAAAAAATGAAGAACAGCTGTTACTTCAGCTTTTAACACCGATACAAGACGCTGTCGCTAAAATAGAAAACGAGATAACGGCAGAAGTTGAAACTGAAACAACTGAAACAACTGAAATAACCGAAATAACCATAGTAGAAAATGACGCATTAAAACCAGGGCAAATTCCACAAAATACATCGCCACTACTGACCAAAAAGCCCTTTGTTCGTAAACCTATTGCGCAAATTACGCTTTTAAATGCCAAAGTCGGTACTGAATTTAATTCCGCGGTTGAGATAACGTTAGATACCCATCAAAGTGCAAAAATAGAGTCAATTTTAATTCCTGAAGATCTCGGTATTCGTTTTGATGCAGAAACGTTATCGCTAACAGGTATGCCGATTAAAAGCGGTAATTTTACGCTCACCGTGCATTGGCGTACTGAAGAAGACGATAACAACAACTACAGCAACGAGGTTTTACTGATTATTAATCCGGATCCTCGTAGTTTATGGAAAATTAACGAACCAGCCACTGATAGCCCTTATCCTAAAGAACACATTGATAGCAAAGTGATCCTTGAAGACGGTATCCGAATTGCCGCAGCCAGTCGTCGTGGTCGTTCTCATGAACATGCTGGTACATTTCGTGATGATGATTTCCAAATTCATCATGATAATCAAAGCCAATGGAGTGTCCTCATTGCCGCAGATGGTGCGGGTAGTGCACGCTACTCTCGTGAAGGCTCGCGCATTACCGTTAATACCGTTAGTGAATATTTAAAAACGCAATTAAGCGCTGATAATAACCAAGTATTAGCACCTTATCTCAAGGCGATTCATCAATGGGATGAAGAAGCAATTAAACAAATCGGTGCTTTCTTTGCCAAGCTATTTCATAACGCAGCACAACTTGCTGTTAATAATTTAAAAAATGAAGCAATACGCGTTAATGAACCCGTGAAATCCTTTTCTACTACGCTATTAGCCACCGTCTCTTTACAACTTGATAATGCCATTTTTGCTGCCTCATTTTGGCTGGGTGATGGCGCTATTGCTGCATTTAGTCCTACTGGAAAAGTACGCTTATTAGGTTCTCCTGATAGCGGCGAATATGCAGGACAAACACGCTTTTTAGATGATAACGCGATCCATGATAACGACTTTAATCGCCGTATTATTATTGGTAAATGGAATGATGTTTCTCATCTTATTTTAATGACTGATGGTGTTTCTGATCCTTGGTTTGAAACGGACAACGGCTTACAAGCCGCAGATAAATGGGCTGCATTAGTTAATGAGATATCGCCTTGTTTAGCGACACCTGAAAATGCAGATAAAGCACTTGCTGAGTGGTTGAATTTCTTTTCCGCAGGTAATCACGATGACCGCACTATTATTGTGGCTTGGTGATCTTTAGAACAAAAGAATTGGTGATTTTTTATGGCAGATATCATTACCTGTACAACGCAAAGTGGAAAAACAATCCAGTATGTTAATGAGATAATTGGCTCTGGTTCCATGAAAGATGTCTATTTTTCCCCTGATAAATCCTATGTTGTCGCCTTTTATAAAACGCAACAAAATGCACAAGCGAAAGATCGTATTGATATGATAACCAGCTCATATCGTCATAATATCTTTGAACAGAGCGGTGGTGACTACTGGAAAAACCTCTTTTGCTGGCCAACCGATGTTGTAGAGCATCAAGGAAAAATTGGTATTGTCGTTCCGACTTATCAATCGCATTTCTTCTTTAAATATGGTTCTAAAAATAATGACTTTTTGGCGATAAAAGGTCGAGAGAAAGAAGGAAAATGGTTTGCGAGTGCAAATAACCAGAACAAATTTCTCGATCCTCGTGAACGTGGCAATATGTTAAATTACCTCAAAGTCTGTTTATTGCTTGCTCGCGCTGTACGCCGAATGCATGCGGCGGGTTTATGTCACAGTGATCTTAGCTATAAAAATGTGCTTATCGATCCTGAACAAGGTCACGCTTGTGTCATTGATATTGATGGCTTAGTCGTTCCCGGTAAATACCCACCCGATGTAGTAGGAACACCCGATTTTATTGCACCTGAAGTGGTAAAAACCAGCCATTTAGCGAAAGATGATCCTAATCGCATATTGCCTAATATCACCACTGACAGACACGCTCTTGCCGTACTTATTTATATATATCTATTTTATCGTCATCCTCTACGTGGCGGTAAAATTCACGATCTTGACGATGAAATGCGTGATGAAACTCTCTCTATGGGTGAAAAAGCCCTTTTTATTGAACACCCAACCGATAGCAGTAATGCGGTAAAATTAAATCAGGTGAAACCCTCTTCTCTGCCTTGGGCTGATCCACAAAAGATCCCTTACACCATTATGGGTCCTTATTTAACACCGTTATTTGAAAGGGCGTTTATCACGGGATTACACGATCCGGCTCAACGTCCTACCGCAGATGAATGGGAAACCGCATTAGTAAAAACAGTAGATTTGGTTCAGCCTTGTCAAAATAGTGATTGTGAACAGCAATGGTATGTTTTTTCAGGTAAAACACACCCTGTTTGCCCTTATTGCCACACCCCTTATAAAGGTCAATTGCCGATTTTAAACCTCTATTCTTCACGTAAAGCAGGGAGTTTTAGACCAGACGATCACCGCTTAATGGTTTGGAGTAATCAATCGCTTTTCCCTTGGCATGTTAATCGCCTTATTGCCCCGAATGAACGCACCACCGATGAACAGAAAAAACGGGTTGGTTATTTTGTTTATCACAATTCAACATGGTGGCTAGTTAACGAACGTATTGATGGATTAATGGTATTACCGGAGAAAAAACAGATAGCGATTGGCGATAAAATTGCCCTAACCGATGGGCTGCAATTTGTATTATCAACAGAAGAAGGCGGGCGATTAGTCGTTGTACAGTTAGTCTCAAATTAAACATGATCAGAGAATAACCTCATTAATTCATAAAGGGTTATTCTCTTTTTATTAGGTAATAATTTAGTTAGATACTGTCGATTTAAAATCAACAACCATAATTAAATCTTTTACTGGATTTCCAGGTTCATAACGCCACTGTTCTATCGCATGAATAAGTGATAAACCAAATACATCCACGAAGGGTGAATCCAATATTCTGATATTTTGGACTATGCCTTTTTCATCTACATCAAATTTAACCTTTAAACTCTCATCAATATTATTAGCTCGCGCTTTTACTGGATAATAAGGTAATGGCTGAGATAAAATTTTTGGTCTTATTTGCGCCGAGCTTGTTTCTCCTTTATCAATGTAAGCCAGCGTTGATTTAGTCGCACACCCATTTAATAAAAAAACAGTTAGAAATAAACCTAATATCAGCAATATTTTTTTCATTATTCTTCTTCAATAATCGTTTTATCACTCTTATATCTTAACACTTCTGATAATCATTTTTATTTTCAAATATTAATTTAGTTAAGAAAAATTGTGCAATTCATCATATTTTCACCATTATTTTTAACTAAAAGATAAATCACACTTCCTACTCTTACCCACTCACCAGCTCACTAACATTCAATATTGGATACCAAGATCCCAGTTTATTAAGCCCCATTACTTACAATACCGTACAGTGATAATTGGAGGCATTAATGAAAACTAAAAATAAAATCAATGTGCTAGAACTTATTTCGCCAGAAATGCAGCAAGTCATGCAATTTTATGCAGATAATCCGCAACCAGCGCCTAAAAGTAACGATTACCCAGCAATGCGCCTTGCTTATAACCAAGATAGACGTTATTGGAATGAAGACGCCCCTGAAATGTTTAGCATTCAAGATATTTCAGTCTCGACCTCTTACGGGCAAGTTTTAACGCGTATTTATAAACCCGTAGACAAGACACCAGCAACACTGTTTTATCTTCATGGTGGTGGTTTTATTTTAGGAAATTTAGATACCCATGATCGTATTATGCGCCTATTAGCGCGCTATTCCGGATGCGCTGTTATTGGTATCGATTATTCATTATCACCAGAAGCACGTTACCCACAAGCCATTGAAGAATCAGCACAAGTTTGTCAGCACTATCACCAAATGGCTCAAAAATATAACTTAAACACATCAAACATTGGCTTTGCTGGTGATTCTGCTGGCGCAATGTTGTCGTTAGCAACTGTTCTTTGGCTACGGGATAACCAAATAAATTGCGGCAATATTGGTGCGGTTTTACTTTGGTATGGATTATATGGATTACGTGATTCCACCAGCCGTCGTCTTTATGGTGGTGAGTGGGATGGATTACGCCAGCAAGATTTAGAAGAGTATGATAATGCTTATTTAACCGTATTAGGCAATCGAGATGCGCCTTATTACTGTTTATTTAATAATGACTTAACTAAAAATATTCCACCCTGTTTTATCGCAGGTGCGCAATATGATCCACTTATTGATGACAGCATTACACTGTTTAAAACCTTAGAAGCGCATCAACAACCTTGCGAATACAAAATGTATTCAGGCACATTACATGCCTTTTTACACTACTCTCGCATGATGAAAGTGGCAGATGACGCCATACGCGATGGCGCTAACTATTTTGTAAAACAACTTGCTGATTAAAATTCCAGATTACGAATAAAGCGATAATCTGCCGACGCCTCTTTTAGCCGATAAAGACTTGCGGGGCGTCCTCTTTCGGCACGTTTCTCGCCAGTATCAATTAATAAATCAGCTTGTTCAATACGCCTACGAAATGATTTTTTCTGGATCTCTTTACCAATTAAAATTTCATGCACATGCTGTAATTCAGGCAAGGTAAATACTTCAGGTAATGCAAAACCGGGCACGATTGAGTAGAGTGATTTTTGCTTTAACCGCTCTCTTGCTTGGTGGACTAATTCATTATGATCAAATGCCAATACTTTTTGAGCAACTTCTTCAATAGGTAACCACATAACGCTATCTACAGATTCAATATGGGCTTCGCAAGCTTGATGCGCAATTAATGCGGTATAACACACCGTAACCGACCAGCCTCTTGCATCGCGCTGACTATTACCGACAGAACAGAGTTGTTCTATATAGGGTGGCGTAACACCTGTTTTCTCTTTTAGCTTACGCAATACGGTATCTTCAAGACTATTATCTTGCGCTTCATCCACAAACCCACCCGGTAATCCCCACTTTCCTTTTTCGGGATGATTTCCCCTTTTAACGACCAACACTTTTAGTGTCTCTTCGTGGTATGTAAACAGTACCGCATCAACGGTTAACAGTGGTGATAAGAAATCACAGCGGTTATAACCAGCTAAAAAATCCTGTTCATTCATGGCATCGGCTTTATTGAAAAAAGATAGCGCTATTTTAAACATAACAGCAGGAAAATCAAATTTTGTCATAAAGACACTAAATCAGTTGACAAGCATAGTGTCGATAAGACACAATCTAGTTATTGTCATAAGGACACTAACTGGAGAACTATTATGTTTAACTTAAATTATTTCAAAGCAGATTCATCAACCTTCATTATAAAATCAGTGAATGGCAAAATTCGCCAACAAGGTAAAGGACTTAGTTTTTGGTATAACGCGGCAACAACTTCAATTGCTGCATTACCTTTAAATGCCCAAGAAGCGCCTTTTATCTTTAACTTTCAAACTGCGGATTATCAAGGTTTACGCATTCAAGGACAGATTTCATTCCAAGTTAAAGAGCCTGAAAAAGCCGCCGAAGTACTCAACTTTAACTTAAGTAAAAATGGCAAAGCTTACGCCTCAGAAGATCCACTGAAATTAAGTGATCGTGTGGTGCGTATTGCTCAAACGTTAATTCAGGCAAAAATTCAAAGTACACCACTGCGAGAGGCGCTATTACTCAGCCAATCTTTAGTCTCTTTTGTCATGTCACAGCTGGTGCAACACCCATCATTAGATGCATTAGGTATCGCTATTCTTGATGTCTCTATTGCAGCAATTACCCCCTCACCAGAAACCTTAAAAGCACTGGAAGCACAAGCTAGAGAATCGCTACTTAAAGAAGCAGATGACGCAATTTATGCGCGCCGTAAGTTCTCAGTAGAACAAGAGCGCACCATTAAAGAAGCTGAATTAGAAACTGATTTATCCATACAACGTAAAAGACAAGAAATAGAAGAAGCACGACTAGAAAACGAACGTGCGCTATTAAGAGAACAAGCTGAAATCGAAAAAGAGCGATTAGAAGCCAAAGTTAATGCAGAAGCAAAACGTAAAGAACTGGTAGCGTTAAGTGCGGAAAACCAACGGACACAATCAGAAGCCGACGCTTATGCCATTGAAGCAACCATGCGAGCCTATCGTGAATTACCGGTTGAAAACCTAAAAGCAATGGCATTGGCAAAAATGGACTCTCAGCAATTAATGGCGATGGCATTTGAAACCTTAGCACTCAATTCAGGAAAAATTGGTGAACTAAATATTACACCTGACCTTTTTAGCCAATTTATGAAAAAAGGAAGCAAATAATGGAAAATAACAGAGAGGTTAGATTTGTATTGGTGATGCGAAAAAGCCGTTTGCAAGAGTTAATTGAACGTTTTAATACTTGGTCGCAAGCTAAATTCTATTTAGAACATAATAATGTTGAGGTAAAGGATTACCTCAACGAGCATAACCTGTATCAAAAACAGTTAACGGAGGCCGAATTAATTCTAAAATCGTTTGGGCGATTTCAGCTATTAGAAAGAAATTTACTCCCGAGTTATCAATTTGCGGCTCATGATATTGTGGTTGTGATTGGTCAAGATGGGCTTGTGGCTAACACTCTAAAATACCTTACTGGACAGCCGGTTATTGCGATAAACCCAGATCCCTCAAGGTGGGATGGCAAATTACTGCCATTTGAAATTGGGCAATTAAAACAGACTGTTATTAATACATTGAATAAAAAAATGCCTTTTAAAGCAGTCACGTTTGCCCAAGCGACAACGAATGATGGTCAGTCTCTATTGGCGGTAAATGATCTCTTTATTGGTCCAAAAAGTCATACTTCAGCCCGTTATATTTTACAGTGGGAAGGCGCTAAAGAAGCGCAATCTTCTTCCGGTATTATTGTCTCAACAGGGTTAGGTTCAACAGGTTGGTTTCAATCTATTTTAGCGGGTGCAATGGCAATTACAGGCAATACATCACACCCTTTTTTACAAGGATTTAGTTGGGGAGATAAAAAACTACAATTTAGTGTCAGAGAGCCCTTTCCAAGTAAAACAACAGGAATAGCGCTTACTTTTGGCACTATTGATGCTAATTCTCCTTTAGAACTAGAGTCTTTAATGCCAGAAAACGGCGTTATTTTCTCTGATGGCATTGAAGATGACTACCTGCAATTTAATGCTGGCTGTATTGCAAGCATTGGTATTGCAGATATACAAGGACAACTAATCAGCCCTAAATAACGCAATAAATTTAATAAGTTACTTTTACCCAAGGCTTAGTCGCGGCAATCATAAACATGGGTGTAGAGCGGTAAAGTACTTTGCGTTTATCATCATATACACGGTCATTAATATTGGTTAAACAAGTTAATTCATCATAGCCAAGTGTCACCAAGGTTGATAAATCCCACTGAGGTCTAACTTTCTGACACATTGGCATACTTTTGCGATAATCCAGCATATCTGCACTATAACCAGCAGGTTGCTCATTAAACGTCATTGCATAAGCAGCAATATCTTCACTGTTTTTCTGATTTAATTTTTCATCAAACAGATATCTATTCCAATTAGCATCAAAAATAAGGGTTCTGGCACCGGGCTTTAATACTCTTAACCACTCTTTATAACCCGTTTCTGCATCTAATAACGTCCATGCCACATTGCGGCTAATCACTAAATCAAAATAATTATCAGGGAAAGGCAGTGCATGACTATCGCCTTGCATTACTTCAACATCCACTTGATGAGTCTCAAAATTCTTTTTAGCCACATCCACCATAGCTTGAGTGCAATCGATAGCCGTAACTTGATGCCCTGCTTTTGCCATAATAATAGAGAAAAAGCCGGGACCAGTACCTATATCAAGCACCCTTAATTTGCCATGTTGACCACAATATTCATGAATAATATTGAGCCACGCTTCTCGCTGAAACCCATTTAATTCTAATTGGATAAGGTTACTGTAATTTTCAGCACCATCAGTCCAATTTTTTAATAGTTTATTTTGTGAACCTTGCATAACCACAACCTATAAAAAAGATAAGATCCAAATAACGTGCAACCTAAGATAAGCTGCACGTTATTGATTATTTTTCTGACGAACTCGGTACTGTTAATTTTTCCCACGCAACAGGTGCATAGTTATTAACACCAACTTCAAAGTTAGCCACTTTTTTAGGATTTACTGCAAAATTAGTGACGGGATGATAAATCGGAGCCGTAATTGCCTCTTCACTAATAAAACCCATAATATCGTTATAGCCTTTTTGACGATCGTCTTCATTTAGCGTTGATAAGGTTTTATAAATCATGGCTGATAGCTTTTCGTCATACCATGCTTTGGCTTGTTGATTGTTTGCCTGTAAATCGTAGATCTCTAACATTGAACTATGTGGCATCCATGAATCAGAAGCGGTACGCATTAACGCCATATCAAAATCTTTAGCTTCTAACGTTGATTGGGTATAACCATTGCGATCAAGTATCTTCAGGTTAACTTGAATGCCCGTTTGAGCCAGTTCAGCTTGTATAAATTCAGCTAAGGTTTTCCACTCAGGAAATTCATCCGTTGTTAACAACAAAGAAAACGCCAGAGGTTTGCCCTCTTTCACAAAAATACCTTGTGCATTTTTCACATAACCCGCATCACTTAACAATGCGTGAGCTTTCGCTTTATCTCCCGCTAACGTGTAGTTATTTTCTGCATTAGCGTAAGGTACACCTGATTGATACATCCCTGTCGCCTCTTTACCAATATGGTTGAAAAGGTCTTCAGCAATGCTCTTTTTATCTATTGCATAGTTAATAGCTTGGCGAATGCGCTTATCTTGAAATTCAGGAGTACGCTGATTAAAGGCAATAAAATGTGAACTTAATGTGTCAGCAGTAAAGGTATCAAATTTGCTATCTTGTTCTAATTCTTGAATGTTTCCCATTGGAATTTTACCAATTAGGTCACCACCAATAATATCTACTTCACCACTTTGCAGTGCAAAAACACGCGCTTGACCATCTGCTACGACTTTAAAAATAATACGGTCTAACTTTGGTTTTTCACCCCAGTAGTAAGGATTTGGCACTAACGTAAAACTTTTGTCTTTATCGTAGCTCTCTAGCATCCAAGGACCTGTACCTACTGGCTTGGTAAATGTTTTGCCATCATCACTTAATGAGGCTGGGCTTAAAAAGCGCACAGGACGAGGATACGTCATTTCCATCAAAATAGGGTAAGACGCATTTTTATAAGTAATACGTACCGTGTTCTTATCAACAGCTTCCATAGAATCGACTAATGTCGCTGTGATTTGACCATAGCGTGGGTTATTCACCCAACGTTTTAAGTTAAAAATAACGGCATCGGCATCAAATGGCGTACCATCAGAAAACTTCACATTTTCACGCAACTTAAAGAGGTAAGTTTTACCATCAGCAGAGATATCCCAACTTGTTGCCAATGCTGGAATAATTTTGCCTTCACCACCATCCTCCGTTAAACCGTCATAGATCATTTTAAATACAAAATGAGGACCGTTATAACTTGCAGCATCTAACATATTCATCGCGCCATCACGATAAATGGCGACCACAACTTCTTTTTTTGCTTCTACATTTGAAGTGGTATCTTGCGCTTTCTCATCTTTACAGCCAGAAAGTACCGTAAGTGAGAGAAAACTAATGAGTAAGGTATGGTGTATCAATCGTTTAAACATAGAAAATGTATCCTTTTATTTTTTTATATTCTATTTATCAATCAGTTATTTTGTGGCATGCAATCCAATGATATTGAGAAATCTGAACCATGGGTGGTGCCTGTTTTTTACATATTTCTGCTCTTTTTAAGCAACGATGATAGTAAATACATCCTGAATGCGCTTTTGGCGTTTCATGATGCATGAGTTGCTTAAAGGGAATTTTTTGTGCGGGATGAATTGGCAATACCGCGCAAAGAAGTGTTTGGCTATATGGATGCTGAACATGGTTATCCATCTTAGGGATCACTTCAACAATATGCCCAAGATACATCACAATAATACGGTCACTAACAAAGTTAACCGCTGAAATATCATGAGAAATAAACAGATAGGTAAGTTTTAACGTCTTTTTTAATCGATTAATTAATGTGAGTATTTGCTGTTTTAAAGCAAAATCGACACTAGAGACAATCTCATCACAGACAACAAATTCAGGCTGTAAGATAAGTGCTCTTGCTATGCCAACTCGTTGTTTTTGCCCACCTGAAAGTGCATCAGAGCGTCTTGATAAGAAAGTGCTATCTAACCCCACAAGTTCAAGCATGTGGCAAATCGCCTGCTGACGTTCTTGGCGCGTTATCTCTTGGTAATTGATCAGTGGTTCAGCAATAATTTGCTCTACCGTGAAGTAGGGATTAAATGCATCTGCGCTGGCTTGGAATATCATCTGCATATTTTGGCGAATTTGACGCATCTGATTAAAACTAAAATGAGTTATCTCTTTGTGCGCAAATAAAATATTCCCGTTATCACTTTGCTCAAGTTTAAGTAATAATTTACCTAACGTTGTTTTTCCACAACCAGATTCACCCACCACACCTAATGTTTCACCACGATGAATACAAAACGAAATATCAGCAACAGCACACGTTGTAATCCCATTTTTACGGTAATATTTAGAGAGATTATTCACTTCAACCAATGGCATTATTTTCTCCTGCGATAACCGTCGCTAATAAGCGCTGAGTATATTCATGTTGCGGATTATCAAATAACGCCGTTACACTGTCTGACTCGACAATATTCCCTTGATACATCACATAAACATCATCTGCCATTTGAGCAACCACTCCCAGATCATGCGTGATCAGTAAAATCGCGATCCCTAATGCTTTCAAACGATCAATCTCATACAAAATCGCAGCCTGAGTAGTCAGATCAAGTGATGCAGTAGGCTCATCTGCAATCAAAACTTTAGCGCCTGATAACAGCCCCATTCCCACCATAATGCGCTGACACATACCGCCACTTAATTCAAAGGGGTATTTATTAAGTAGTTCATCGCCGTGACTTAAACCTAGACGCGATAAGATCTCTTTATAAAGTTGACGTTTTTCTGTTTTGGATTTTTTGTGCAGTTCAGGGGATAACGCTTCTGCAAAATGTTTTTCAATTTTGATCGTGGGATTTAAAGCGCTTCTTGGTTCTTGAAAGATCATCGCAATTTTGCTGCCACGAATTTTTCGCCACTGTCGTTCACTATTATTAGAAATCATTTCACCAAAGAGCGTGATCTCTCCTGAGACCACTTTTCCGGGATTATCAATTAAATTTATTAAAGAGAGAGCGGTAGCTGATTTCCCACTACCAGAACCACCAATAAGTGCGGTAATTTTTCCAGCATATAAATCGATATCGATATTATTTACTGCAATAAATCTATTTTTTTGCGAATAAAAACAAGTGGTTAATTTTCTAACCGATAACACAGGAATAGAAGACATATTAAATCTCCTCCTGTTTTTTTAAATTTAATGCCTTAGTGTTGTTCTGCAATACATCATTTAATCCTTCACCAATCATATTTAGCGCCCAAACCGAGAGCATAATGGCGAGAGCAGGATAGATAATCATCATCGGATATTGGGTCATAAATTGCCGGCTATCACTTAGCATTACGCCCCAGTCAGCAATAGGGGGTTGTGAGCCCAATCCAATAAATGAAAATGCCGCGACATGCGTAATAACAGCAGCAATACGCAGTGTTGCTAACACAATGATAGAAGAGAGTGCATTGGGAATAATATGATGAAATATAATGCGCCGATGAGGATCACCAACAGAAACTGCGGCTTGAATGAAGTCTTTCTCTTTTAATGCAATCACAGAACCGCGGATAATACGGGCAAAAGGCGCCCACCAAAGTGTAATAAAAACGAGTAAAATCGTCATTAAACTAGGACCGGTGATCCCTATTGCAGCTAATGCTAATAGGCTTGATGGGAAAGTAGAGGCAATATCAACTAATCGCATAATTAAATTATCGGTTTTTCCACCGACATAACCCGCTAGAATTCCCAATGGAATGCCAATACTTAACATTAAGAATGTCGCTAGCACCGCTGTTGATAAACTGGTTCTGATTCCATAAATCAAGCGAGAAAATACACAACGACCTAGTTGATCTGTTCCTAGCGGATATTCCACACTCGCATCCATCAATTTCAATTTTACATTGGTGATATAAGGATCATGCGGTGTCAAATAAGGGGCAAAAATACCTAATATCACCAAAAATAAGATAATCACAACGCCTGTCATTGCTAAACGCTGTTGTAAGAATCGCTGTAAGAAATTCAGTTGCATGCTTTATCACTCCATCATGATTTTAGGATCGATAAAGGCATACAACAGATCGATCAATAGATTGATACCGATATAAGTCACCGCAACGACAACGATATAACCTTGAATAACGGGTAAATCTTTTAGCCGAATGCTATCTACAGCGAATTTACCAATACCATTCCAAGAAAAAATCGTTTCACAGGCAAACTGACCACCTAATAATTTACCGAAGTTAACACCAATTAAAGTGACACAAGGAAGTGCGGCATTTTTTAATCCATGACGAAACAGTGCGGCGGTTTTTCCAAGCCCTCTTGCTCTTGCTGCTCGAATATAATCGGTATAACTCACTTCAATCAGGTTGTTACGCAAAATGCGGGTATACATTGCCGCATATCCAGCACTTAATGTGAGTGCGGGTAATAAAATATTTTGCATGCTATCGCCAGCGATAACAGGAGCGATATGAAGCTTAATTGCAAAAATATAAAGCAATAATAATCCGAGGCAAAAATCAGGAAGTGTGGCGGCAATTGTCGTTACAAAACGAATACCATGGTCGATGGCACTATCTTTAAAGCGAACCGAAAGTAATGCGATAGGCACACAAAGCAAGACAGCAAATAGCGTGGAGACTAATGCCAGCTTCAATGTGGCAGGAAATCTATCAATAATTTCTTGGCTAACAGGCAAACCTGATTGAATTGAGGTACCAAAATCCCCCTGTAACGTGTTACCCAACCAACTGAGATATTGCATGTAAAGCGGTTTATCTAGCCCCAACTCGACTCTTACTGCGGCAATACTGTCTGGTGTAGGGATCATCCCTTTACTACGCAATGTAATTTCAGCAATATCACCAGCAGAAATATGACTTAAGATAAATGCCAATATACTGACAATAATCAGCATCGGAATAACCTGAGCAAGGCGTTTTAAAATAAAATATTTTAAGTTCATTTTTATTATTTATTATAATTTTATAGTGAAAAAATTTAACAGCACTAAAAGTCGCATTTTATTTATAAAAATAATATTTAACTTATTTCAGTTGCCATAAGAACTCAAATAAAAAATTAAATATTAAATTTAAATTAAATCATACTTTATTTTATTTTTTATCGGTATCGATTAAATGACTTTTTATTTAGATTTTATTCATATCGATTATCATTAACAATAAAGAGCTAGAGCAAAACAAACACAAAAAAATTTAAAATCAATAAATTACAACCATTCAACCTTATTCACCATTAACTTTAATTTAACAAAAAAAGAGAATATAAGTGAAAAATTCATATTAATATATTCAAAATAAAGTTTATTTAAAAAATATTAATTTTAACGCAGTGATAAACCACTGATGGTTTCATTCTTTATTATGATTAAAGGAAAAAATAATTTAATTACATTAAAATAAATCATAATTTAGATAATATCAATAATTATAAACCCACTACCTATCTGGAAGTAAAACTTTCTACATTAAAAAATAGACACTAATCATAATAAATAATAAAAATAGAGTTAAAAAAAATTAAAAATAGAATCACTAAATTTTAAAATTAACATCCAATAATAATTAGAATATTATTAAGTAAAATGAAAAATTAACGTTAATATACCGTAACAATACCAATTCATATAAGTTTACTTTTTTATTACATTTTAATAACAATGTTAATCTAGATCAAAAAAAATAAATAAAATACAATTTTAACTTTTTAAAATACATTTAAAAAAGCAATAAGATTATTTAGATAATAACAATTACCATTTCAATTGTTAATATATAAATACCACTAAGAATAAACACCTAATTATAATCCAATCAGGATTATCATAATAAGATTTGATGCTTTTTGCTATGGCAAATCTACTTAATTATTCACAACCAGATCATTAAAGGACAGTAAATAGCGTTTAATATATATAAATCCGATATTATTGATATATAAAATTACATATAACAAAATATATGTTTATTTACACTAAAGCACATTCAGAAAAACATAAGTATTACTCATCGAATTAGGCGTAAAGCCCCATTTAGAATAACAAAATACGACAAGAAAGATAAATCTTCCTTATATTTTATTTTATCAGCAGAAAAGCCTATAAGATTATTCTTATGCAAAATCTT
Source organism: Proteus hauseri (assembly GCF_040139125.1). Classification (GTDB taxonomy): domain Bacteria; phylum Pseudomonadota; class Gammaproteobacteria; order Enterobacterales; family Enterobacteriaceae; genus Proteus; species Proteus hauseri_B. Next base: position 1,513 of record NZ_JBEEUB010000010.1, on the reverse strand, counting down.
ATTTTTATTCGTTAAATTGATCTCCGTACTCAATTTAAGAGTAAAGAAAGATTGAAATCAGCTAGAAATAGTAACAAATATCAAAGAAAAACCAGTCTTAAAAAGATTATTTTAAAGATGAAGATAATTTAAATTCATTACATCCTTATAAATAAGATCAAGTTAAATATAAAAGAAATAAAATTTAGTTTATCTCTAAATTAAAGAGTCTAATTTTTTAGACATTATTTTTAAAATGAATTTGACTACAAGTTCATTTTAAAGACGTGTTTTTTATTATTAATTAAGCATAGATACAAAGTTCTTTCTGCCTGTAGCTTGAAAGAAACCCACTCTATTATAGACAATCATTAAAGGATATAAGTATGAAAAAGCTGACATTAGCCGTTCTTGCTGTTGCTATTATGGGTGCGACTACCCTTGCTCAAGCAGACACTCGTAAAGCACAAGCTGTAGCTTCATGGGATGCGAAAGCAATTAAAGATACTCAAAGTATGTTAGTTGTTACCCCATTAAAATCATTAACTTTCAACTACGCTGAAGGTATTAAAGGTTTTAATACTCAAGATGGTGCGTTCGACATCACAATCCAAGGTCAAGAAAAAGCCACTGACTTTAAATTGACTTCAAAAGTTATCACCGACACCTTAACTCGTACTGCTGATGACAGTGAATTAACGGTTGGCGTTAAGTGGAATGGCGCAGAAGTAAACAAAACTACTGACACCACTATGGTTGATGTAAAACAAGGTATCACTGCTGGTCTAGATTTCTTAGCACAAGAAGGTGCTTATAACGGTAAAGATCGTGTAAGTGGACAAGGTCAATTCGCTTTCAATATCGCTTCTGCAAAAATTGCGGGTGTTGATGCTAAATTTGCTGATTTAGCCGATGGTTACTGGGACGGTGATGTAAAAGTGCAATTCACTGCAACTTGGGAAGGCGACTTCACCAAAGCGCCATAAGTTATAAAGCAATATACGTAATTTATTAATGTAATTAAGGGATGAGCGGATCATTCGCTCTCCCTAAAGGATTCGTGATGAAAAAAATAATATTAGCCTGTTTGAGTCCTTTGTTTTTTTATAGTCATTTCGCAGCAGCTATTCATGTCGGTCCCATCACTGAAATGATGACCTCAGACCAAACTATTCTCGCAAAAGAAATTGAAAATAATGTCGATCAAGCTCGACTGGTTGGCTTGTCCATTGAGCGAGTCTCTTCGCCATTAGAAAATGGTCAAGTTATTCCGATGAGCAATAACGAAGTGCTCTCTTCTCCAGCCAATTTAATTTTGCCCGGAAAGACTAAAGAGAGTTTTAAGATCTTCTATAAAGGTCCAGCTGATAATCAAGAGCGTTATTACCGCTTAGTGTGGCGTGACGATCCGGTGACTGAAGACGGATCAACCCAAAATAAAAAATCAGCAACCGCCACCACATCTGCCACGATCAGCACCATTTTAGTGGTTGCTCCGCGCCAAGAAAACTTTAGCTACCGTTTCGATAAAGAA
>NZ_JBEEUB010000009.1:0-201839 GCF_040139125.1 Proteus hauseri | reverse complement strand
ATTTTAGAAGATATCGTCTCTGCGAGTGCCCACACAGATTGTCTGATAATTTGTTAAAGAGCAGTGCAACAATTGCTGCCGTTTCCGGTCTTCTGCGTTGTTGCGAGGAGGTGCATTCTACATCTTCCTCATTCAGTGTCAAGCGTTATTTTATAAGGCTTTCCACTTTATTTTTCTGTTCTCTCGGCTAACTCACTTAGCGTGGTTTGCCGTGACAACGAGGGCGCATTATAGGGAGTTTTATGAAGCTGGCAACACTTTTTTTGAGTTTTTTTACTGACCGTTGAATTTTCCACCAAATTGCACTTAAAGCACCAATTTTTTGAGTGATTTAAAGCCAAAACTCGCTAAAACAGGTTTTAGTAATTCGCTATTCTCATCTTCTTTTAAGCAATAGGCGAAACTAATTTCATTTGAACCTTTTATTTTTGCTTGATTTACGACCAACCACGCAGTTCTTCGTGCAATTGCAGCACCAGAATCAATAATTCGCGTGCCATCAGGTAATACTGCAAGTAGTTCATCTGCTAATAAAGGGAAATGAGTACAACCTAATACAACAGTATCTGGTGGCTCTTTCATCTTTAGCCATGGTGCTAATATCTTGCGTAGCTCTTCTAAAGAGATATCTTCACCATGAAGTTTCTTTTCAGCCAACTCTACCAGCTCAGCAGACCCTAAAGAGTGAACTTTGCAGTCTGTGGCAAATCTTTCAATTAACTCGTGAGTATAAGGTCGTTTCACTGTTGCTCTGGTAGCAAGTAATCCAACAACACCATTACAGGTTAATTTCGCCGCAGGCTTAATTGCAGGAACAACACCAACGATTGGAATGTCAGTAAATCTCTCTCGTAAAGCAGGAAGACTAACCGTACTGGCTGTATTGCAAGCAATAACAATAGCCGCGAGGTCATGCTGTTGTGCGACAGCACTTATTATATTAACGACACGTTCAATAATGAACGCCTCAGATTTTTCACCATAAGGAAACGCTTCATTATCGAAAACATAGATATAATGAGCCTCCGGTAGTTTTTCACGGATCTCACGATAAACGGATAAACCGCCAACCCCTGAGTCAAAAACCAACACAGTCGGGTTAGCGGCAAGTAGTGCATCAGAAGTTGTAGCTTCCTGTGAGGAAGTATTCACGTCCTGGCGTGCGATAGCCATAAGCTGTCTCATAATCTTTATCAAACAGGTTGGCTATTCTACCACGAATTGATAATTGAGATGTAATAGGATATGACGCAGTTAAATCCCAAATACTAATACCGCCTAGCTTCACTCTTTTCGTTGGAAATTGATTAAAGTCCGTGTCATAACGTTTTCCTATATATTGATAGTTAATTCCAACATCAATATCTGCAACCGTCCAATCTACTTGATACTTAAGTTGTTGCTTTGCTCTGCGGCTTAATAAGTGATTATTGCTATCTCTTGCATCGAGATACTGTAATGTAAGCTGATGGTGTAATAATCCAGTATCAACTTCACCAACCCATTCAGCACCTTTAATTTTAGCTTTACTATAATTAATGTAAGTGTTGTTGCTAAACGCTATCAAATTATCAATATCGTTCTTATATATAGATAAACGCCAGTCAACTCCTTGAGTAATACCTTCAAGACCAGCTTCCCACTGTTTACTCTCTTCTGGTTTTAAATTGGGATTACCTTTTGTGTTCCATGCTGGGTTATCTGCATAAAGTTGACCAAGTGTTGGTGCTTTAAATGCCGTACCATAAGAAGCAATTAATCGATAATCATCAATAAACTCCCAGCCTGCACTTGTTTGCCATGTTGTATGCCAATTAAATTCATCGTGATGATCAGAGCGAACGGCACCCTCAACGGTTAATGAATTTAACTGTTTTTGAGTGGTGAGATATAAACCTGAATTATCAACAGTTCGTTGATTAGGTACCGATGCCGAATTAGCTTCGATAGTTTGTCTTTGCCAATCAACGCCCGCACTAATCATGCCAGTAGGGATTAACAGTGTATTCCCCCATTGCACATTATATTGCTTGGCGTTGTCTACTGATGAACCTTCACCATCACGACCATTAGTAGAAATATAGTTGTAGTCTTTAGTTTGACTGTAAGCTGTGATCAATTGGCTAAAATAGATATCCCTATTAAATTTAATTCCAGCCTCATAGTTACGATTATAAGCTTTACTTTGGTCTGTGTTACCAGCATAAGATGCAACATAAGTTGTACGATTATCATAGCCGTAACCTTTCACATATCCTTGGAAATTATTATTAAAAATATGATCAACGCCAAGCCAGTAAGACTTATTCATAAAACCATGTTTATTATGAAAAGGTGCGGCAACAGGTACAGTATCATCAACTGCATAGATACCTTTGGTATAACTATATCCACCAGCAGCAGATATTGTCGTGTTATCACCTATTTTTTGCTGTGTCGAACCATTGTAGTTTTGATAACCATTACTACCAATGCCCGCATTAAGTGTTGTTCCATCATTTTGGCGTTTAGTAATAAAGTTAATGACTCCACCAATAGCATCAGAACCATAAACCGCAGAACGAGGACCTCGGATATACTCAATTCGTTGCACTAAAGCCAAAGGAAGTTGGCTCATATCATAAGAACCAGAAATCCCAGCTTGGTTAGTACGCACACCATCAATTAATATCAACACATGTCTTGATTCACTACCACGCACAAAAACAGAGCTCATTTGCCCTATTCCACCACTTTGGACAACATCAATACCCGGCATTCTACGTAATACATCAAGTACACTATTACTTTGCCAGCGTTCAATTTGCTCACGGTCAACTACAGTTACGGGAGCTAAAATAGAAGAAATAGGTTCTTGAAAGCGATTCGCTGTAACACTGAGCTTATCTTTATCATCCGCTAATACACTTGAACTACTCGCCATCACCGCTAAAGCAACACTCGAAATAAAACACACTTTTTTATTATTCATGAAAATCTGCATCCAACAGAAAAATAAAGAGCAGGATGCCGCAAAAATTAAGTAAGACGCGTACTTAATTTAAGATGCGACAGGTCTTTGGCAGGTATTCGGACTTTAGGCTAAATAGATTTGTTCTCTATTTCAGGCAATGACTTCCCACAACATTTATTGTCTATATAAGAAATAAATGCATTATTGCAGTGTCTTTTATTACCCTTAATCCTATTACCGCTGCGCGTCAGTTCTGGCTTTGCACCAGATTCCCTTTTTACTCCTATTAGGAGACCAAGCTAACATGCTACGATTTCAAATCTATTGAGTCCAGAAATTGAACATGAAGAAAACTGGACATCTCCATAATGATCTCTACAATTTCGCTCGCTTAACTTTATTACTGCCAAAGACAAGGCCTGATTATCATGCAGAATTTATTACCGACGGAAACCTATCAGTCTCAACTGAATGAAAAAACACAACGATTAAAAACGATGATGGTGCCATTTAATGCACCAGAACCTGACGTTTTTTCATCACCAGAACAGCATTATCGTATGCGTGCTGAGTTCCGTATCTGGCATGAGCAGGATTGCCTTTATCATATAATGTTTGATCAAGAGACTAAGCAGCGTATTCGTGTTGATCAATTTCCTGTTGCAAGCCAACTGATTAATAAAATGATGGTCGCGCTGTTAGCAGAAATAGAAGATAAACCATTACTAAGACATAAGTTATTTCAGGTCGATTATCTTTCTACCTTAAGTAATAAAATTATTGTCTCAATGCTTTATCACAAAAAGCTTGATGAAGCTTGGCAGCATGCCGCGAACGAATTACGCCAAACATTAATTTCCCAAGGTTTTGATGTGCAGTTAATTGGTCGCGCGTCTAAAACCAAAATTATGCTTGATAACGATTTTATAGATGAAGTTTTGCACGTTGCAGGCAAAGAGATGATTTACCGCCAAGTAGAAAATAGCTTCACGCAACCTAATGCACAGGTCAATATTAAAATGTTGGAGTGGGCATTAAGTGTCACTGAAGGTGCAAAAGGTGATTTACTTGAACTCTATTGTGGTAATGGTAATTTCTCATTAGCGCTTGCGCGTAATTTTGATCGTGTTTTAGCGACAGAAATTGCAAAACCATCTGTTAATGCCGCTCAATACAATATTGCGATGAACCATATCGATAATGTAAAAATTATTCGTATGTCTGCTGAGGATTTTACTCAAGCAATGAACGGTGTTAGAGCATTTAAGCGTTTAGAAGGTGTTGATTTAACAGATTATCAGTGTGAAACCATTTTTGTGGATCCACCTCGTAGTGGATTAGATGAGAAAACTGTTGAGTTGGTTAAAAATTATCCTAGCATTTTATACATCTCTTGTAACCCAGAAACGCTTTGTCAGAATTTAGAAATACTGATTAAAACACATAAAATCAGCAAGTTAGCATTATTCGATCAATTCCCATATACCCATCATATGGAATGCGGTGTTTTATTAGAGAAACGATAACTGCTTATTTCTTCTGTTATAGCAAAAAATCCTCTTATAATACCGATTTAAACAAAAACACCAGCAAGATAACTTGCTGGTGTCAAAATTTCGCTGTGTTTATTTATAATAAAGAGCTAAGTACAGACTAGTACTGCTCTGCTTGTGAAGCTCTTTCAGCTTCTTCAGCTTGCACACGTAAGCGTTGACGTTGCTTGATTTGACGATAAATCCACAATGCCATCACAACAATTGCAACAGAAGAGAAGAAGTTTGATCCCATTTCAGGATTACCCATTCTTATATAAGCGTTGTAACCAAAAAATCCTAACAAAAAGAATGAGAATATTAATTTTGGCATTCCATCAGTCATTGGCTGATGTAGGTAACGTTGGTGTAAACAATAGACTGCTAATACTAAGCTTAATATCGGGAAAATTGACCATTCAACCAGTGAATTAAATAGTGTTGAATAAGTACCATGTAAAGCGACACCAATGACTGCGGCAAGTAATAGCGTGCTTTTTTCACAGCGATTTTGTTCCATCATTTGTCTCCTTTCAGATGCGTTTTTTTCTTTGTATCGAGGTTATTTTGTAAAGGCGTTTGTGTTTCTTGGTCGCGTCGATACCAATAATAAGCGCCTTTGGCAATCATACGCAGTTGTAATACTAATCTTTCTTCTAGTTTTTGCCGTTTTTCAATATCAATATCTAGCGCTTCTGCGCCTGCACTAAATACAATAGTGACCATTGCTTCAGACTGCATCTCTGTAAAGTAGCGTGGCATGCTACTTTCTTGCTCAAGATAGTCTGCCAGTTCTGCAATAAAATGTTGGATCTCTCGTGCGACAGCAGCACGAAATTCAGCAGAAGTTCCTGAGCGTTCGCGCAATAACAATCGAAACGCATTGGGATTATTACCAATAAACTCCATAAAGGTAGCAACCGAGGTTCTGATAACACTGCCACCTTTTGCAATGCGTTGCCGTGCTTGTCGCATTAATTGGCGTAGCATCAGTCCACTTTCATCGACCATTGTAAGCCCTAATTCATCAACGTCTTTGAAATGACGATAAAATGAAGTCGGTGCAATACCAGCTTCTCGAGCCACTTCTCGTAAACTTAGGCTAGTGAAACTACGTTCTGCACTAAGTTGACTAAATGCCGCTTCGATTAAAGAACGACGGGTCTTCTCTTTTTGTTTAGCTCTGATGCCAATATTATTACTCACAGAAATCCTGATAATCCTAATTGGTTTATTATCAATATATCAAACTTTGTAAAAAAATCAGTGCGTCCAATCATCCCAAAAGACACATTCTCATAAAAAGTTAAATAAAGTGTGACTAATGCCCTTAATGTCAATTGGGCTATTAATCATTCTAATGTTAATATGTCGTTGTCGGTTTGTATAAAACAGGTCTCTTCCTATGCAACATTCTCATTTCGATGCAATTGTAATCGGTTCAGGTCCTGGTGGTGAAGGCGCGGCCATGGGACTTGTGAAACAAGGAAAACGCGTTGCTGTTATTGAACGCTACAATAAAGTTGGTGGCGGTTGTACCCACTGGGGAACTATCCCATCAAAAGCGTTACGTCATGCTGTTAGCCGAATTATCGAATTTAATCAAAACCCACTTTATAGTGACCAATCCCATCTTATTAACTCCTCTTTTTCTCAAATACTCAGCCAAGCGGGTACAGTTATTCGCCAACAAACTAAAATGCGCCAAGGCTTTTATGAGCGTAATAGTTGCACAATGTATTCTGGCGAAGCGGCTTTTATTGACGAACATAGAGTAAGTGTCCGTTACCCTGATGGGACTTGTGATATTCTTTCAGCAGATAACTTTATTATTGCAACAGGCTCTCGTCCTTATTGTCCACCTGATGTCGATTTCTCTCATTCTCGTATTTATAACAGCGATACTATACTCGATCTTGAACATGAGCCTCGTCATGTGATCATTTATGGTGCTGGTGTGATTGGTTGTGAATACGCCTCTATATTTAGAGGACTTAGAGTAAAAGTTGATTTAATCAATACTCGCGACCACCTGCTATCTTTTCTGGATCAAGAGATGTCAGATGCACTTTCATACCACTTTTGGAATAACGGCATTGTTATTCGCCACAACGAAGAGTACGAAACCATTGAAGGTGTTGAAGATGGCGTTATTGTTCATCTTAAATCAGGCAAAAAAGTAAAAGCAGACTGCCTACTTTATGCAAATGGTCGAACAGGTAATACCGATACCCTCGGTTTAGAAAATGTGGGCATTAAAACGGATAGCCGAGGATTAGTTGCTATCAACACACATTATCAAACCAGCTGTGAACATATCTACGCAGTAGGTGATGTTATTGGTTACCCAAGTTTGGCATCTGCGGCATACGATCAAGGTCGCATTGCAGCACAAGCCATTACGACAGGAAAAACTGAAACACATCTAATTGAAGATATTCCAACAGGTATTTATACTATTCCTGAAATTAGTTCTGTTGGAAAAACAGAGCAACAGCTCACTGCAATGAAAATCCCTTACGAGGTGGGTCGTTCTCAGTTTAAACATCTTGCACGAGCTCAAATTGCAGGTATGAATGTAGGAAGTTTAAAAATTCTATTTCACCGTGAGACAAAACAGATATTAGGAATTCACTGTTTTGGCGAGCGTGCTGCTGAAATTATTCATATTGGGCAAGCTATTATGGAACAAAAAGGTGAAGGTAATACTATCGAATATTTCGTTAATACGACCTTCAACTATCCAACAATGGCAGAAGCTTATCGTGTTGCGGCATTAAATGGTTTAAATCGCCTATTTTAATGCGCCTTATTTAGACGCATAGTACGCGGTCATATGTTCTCGGATTGTCTCAGCTAATTGCTCATAGCGATTACGCAAAGGCGATCCGGGACGATAAACCAAAATAACAGAACGTGATGGGAATGGATCCGTGCAATCTAAATAACAGACACCATCTCGTTTTTGCTCGGAAGGCACCGCCAAATCTGGCAACAATGTAATTCCGCTGCCTGCTGCAACCATATTACGCAATGTTTCTAAACTGGTTGCTCTGAAATGGGTATCTTCTTTAGCACCCGCTTGAAAACAGAAACCTAAAGCTTGATCACGCAAGCAGTGCCCATCTTCTAACATCAATAAACGCTGACCAGCAAGATCCCCCATTGGGACCGAACTACGATCATGCCAAGGATGTCCTTCATAAATAGCTAATTTCATTGGCTCTTCAAATAAAGGAACCTCGATAAAAGGTGCACTCTCTTTTACCATTGCCAAAATAGCACAATCAAGTTTTCCGCTATCTAGCTGCGCTAATAAGCTTTGTGTTTGAGCTTCATGGAGATACATCTCCAATTTAGGATAACTTTGATGCAACTGAGGAATTATATGAGGCAATAAATAAGGTCCAACAGTAGGAATAAGCCCAATATGTAAAGGCCCAGCCATACTTTCGCCTTGTAATGAAGCCATTTCTTGTAGCACTTTCACTTCACGTAAAACGGTTTTGGCTTGATCCACCAGCAATAAGCCCTGTTGAGTAAAAAGAACCTTACGACTTGTTCTTTCAAGTAACATCACACCTAATTCGTCTTCAAGTTTACGAATTTGCCCACTCAACGTTGGTTGACTTACATGGCAAGAATCTGCCGCACGGCGAAAATGTTTATGCTCAGCCAGAGCCACCAGATATTCCAAATCTCGGATATTCATTGCAGATCCCACAGTTATTGCTGATAGTTAATATCTATAGATAATATAACAACTGATAAATTTTTCTATCAATTGAGCATTATTCTGCGCTTATTTTTACTATTTCTTATTAATTAATAAGAGCAAATCAATTAATCACGTTTATTAATATCGGCAATTTCCTATAAAAAAACAGGGTGTATTACACCCTGTTCTTCAATAAGGACAATATCTTGTTATGAAAAAAGCATAAGTTACTTGTTCATCCCTAAATGTTCTTTTGCTATCGCCAGCGCATAAGTGACTTGCTTTTGAGAGACGCCACCTTTTGCGAGTCGTTTATCTAAACAAGATTGTAACGATAGAATATCGTAAACATCGATAGTAATTTTTTCACTAAACATTTGAAGCTCAGATAATGCTAACTCTTCAAGCGCTTTACCCTGTTCAATGGCACTCACCACTGCTTCACCAACAATATGGTGGGCTTCACGAAATGGCACACCCTTAGCAACTAAATAATCTGCAAGCTCAGTTGCATTGGCATAACCTTGTTTTGCTGCCTCAGTACAACGAGGACGACGAATTTGAATACCATCTAACACTAATGCTGCCATATGTAAGCAATCAGACCAGCTATCAACAGCATCAAACAGACCTTCTTTGTCTTCTTGCATATCTTTATTATAAGCAAGAGGTAAACCTTTTAAGGTCATCATCATGCCAGTTAATGCACCTTGAACTCGTCCACACTTGCCACGAATTAATTCCAGTGCATCAGGATTTTTCTTTTGTGGCATTAATGAAGAGCCAGACGTCACTTTATCTGAAAGCTCAATAAAACCCGCTTCACCACTATTAAAGAAAATTAAATCTTCGGCAAAACGAGATAAATGCACCATGCCAATTGCGGCGGCAGATAAGATTTCTAATACGTGATCTCTATCTGATACGCTATCTAAGCTATTATTGGTTGCACTGGCAAAACCTAACCAATCAGCAAGTTGCTCACGATCAATATCATAGGCAGTACCTGCTAATGCACCACAACCAAGAGGACTAACATCTAAACGCTTAAGCGCATCCGCTAAACGGCTTTCATCTCTTACCAGCATTTCATTGTAAGCTAAACACCAATGAGCAAAAGTGACTGGCTGAGCACGTTGTAAATGGGTATAACCTGGCATTACCGCATCTTGATTCTGTTCAGCGGTAATAACTAACGCTTTTTGTAATTCAACGATTGCTTCACGAAGATGGGCAACTTCTTCTTTGCACCATAGCTTTAAATCTGTAGCGACCTGATCGTTACGGCTACGCCCAGTATGTAGTTTTTTACCTAAGTCGCCTACTTTAGCGATAAGTTTACTTTCAACCCAACTATGAATATCTTCAGCATCACTTTGTAAAATAGACTGTGGATTAGCGACAACTTCTTCAGATAACTCATTTAATGCTTGTTCAAGCTGAGCTTGTTCATCTTGTGATAATACGCCCACGGTAACCAACGCTTTAGACCACGCTACAGAACCGAAAATATCCTGTTGCGCTAATCGGAAATCAAACCGCAGTGAATCATTGAATTGTTTAAACCGTTGATCAGCTTCCTGACTAAAACGTCCGCCCCAGAGTGCCATAATCGATTCCTGTATTTATTCTGTATGATAAAAAAGAGTGCAGAGTGACACCCGAAAGCATCACTCTATTACTTAACCTTATTTCTTACTTAATGCCCGAATACGTGATGGCAGTGAATATAAACGGATAAAACCTTCAGCATGGCTATGGTCATAAACTTCATCTTCACCAAAAGTTGCGAACGCCTCAGAATACAGACTGTTATCTGATTTTTTCTGAATTGCATTTACATGACCTTTATAAAGCTCTAATACCACTTCGCCATTAACATCATGAGCCAATGATTCAGCTGCTGCCTGAAGTGATGCACGAATTGGTGTAAACCAACGTCCGTCATAAGCCACATAAGACATCTCTAAGCCTAATTGTTGACGCCATTTAAATGCATCTCTATCAAGTACGAGTTGCTCAACACCACGCAGCGCTGCCATCATGATAGTGCCCCCTGGGGTTTCATAGCAGCCACGGGATTTCATACCCACTAAACGGTTTTCAACTATATCAATACGTCCAATGCCATGTTTTACACCTAACGCATTCAAGGTATCTAAACATTCAAAAGGTGATTGCGTTTTACCATTAACCGCAACCACTTCTCCTGCTTTTACCGTCACAGTGACTAACTCTGGTGTATCCGGTGCTTTTTTAGGATCAACGGTCCATGCCCAACAATCTTCGTTTGATGCGTTCCATGGGCTTTCTAAAACACCACCTTCCGTTGAGATATGCCATGCGTTTTCATCACGGCTATAAATTTTCTCTAGTGTTGCAGTCGTTGGAATATTACGCACTTTTAAATAATCTAACAGCGCTTCACGAGAACGTAAATCCCACTCTCTCCAAGGTGCAACGACTTTTAATTGTGGTGCTAAGGCAGCATAAGTACTTTCAAAACGTACCTGATCGTTACCTTTACCTGTTGCTCCATGAGCAACCGCATCAGCACCTAGTTTTAATGCAAGTTCAACTTGCGCTTTAGCAATAACAGGACGAGCCATTGAAGTACCTAATAAATAGCTGCCTTCATATAACGCACCAGTTTTTAGCACTGGATAAACGTAATCTTTGATAAACTCTTCACGTAAATCAACGATATGGCATTCACTTGCACCAGAACTTAGTGCTTTTTGCTCTACGCCCACTAAATCATCACGACTTTGTCCTACATCAGCAACAAAAGCGATAACTTCACAGTTATCATAATGCTCTTTTAGCCAAGGAATAATCGCCGAAGTATCAAGCCCGCCGGAGTATGCCAATACGATTTTTTTAATACCTTTAGTCATAGTGATAACCTTCATTCCTGATTTGTTTTAATTCTGCCAACTATCAATATATTGATAAGTGATTAACGTAATAATGATTAAGCTAAAATGCGGGTGCCTACTGCAATACCATTAAACAGCGCTGTTAATTTTTCAGCATGACGCCAGCTTGCAATATCAACAGGTCTACCTAGTGTTTTTGCTGCCTCTAGTGCTGCATTAACTTTTACAATCATGCCGTCAGTGATAATGCCTTGGTCGATTAATGCCTGTGCTTTTTCAGCAGACATATCAGCAATTTTTTGTCCTTTGCCATCTAAAATACCGCTTACATCAGACAACAGGACTAAATCCGCACCTAATGTTTGCGCAATTGCTGTTGCCGCTTGGTCAGCATTCACATTCATCAACTCACCCTGTTCTGTCATACCAATAGAGCTGATAATTGGCAGATACCCTGCATTGAGTAGTAAGGTAAGCAGCGCAGGAGAACCCGGTTGTGCACACCCTACGTGTCCTAATTCTTCATTTATTTGAGTAACCGTTGCTGATTGTCCATCACCAAGAGAAAGTCCCACACCATTAAGACCAAACCGCGTAGCCCATGACAGTAGTGTCTTATTTGCACTTCCCGCTAAAGCCCCTGTGATAATGTCTATCTGATCAGCAGGTGTAACGCGTAATCCTTGCTTTTTAACTACGGGTAACTGCAACTTACTCATCAATTCATCCACTAAACAACCGCCACCGTGAACAATGACTAAAGGGCGAGAATGTGTTGAACGATATTGTTGCAAAGCACCGAAAAAACGCGTTAAAGCTTCTTCACTATCTAGTAACACACCACCCAGTTTGACAATTAATGGTTCCATGAAACGTTCCTACTCATTATTTAAATAAGTGATTCGGTTTGTGCGAAACCAAACCGAATATTCATACATTGAACAGCCTGAGCGGCTGCCCCTTTCAACAAGTTATCTTCAACTCCGACGACAATCAGATGTTCACCTTGTTGAGCAAAGCCAATATCACAAAATGCGGTACCCACAACGGCTTTTAATGCAGGCAAACCTGATTCATAAACACGCACCAACGGTTTATCTAAATAAGCTTCCTCAAAGGCTTGTCTCACATCATCTTCTGTTACACCTGTTTTTAATTTACAAGTGATGGTTGCCAAAATGCCTCTAGCAAAATTACCAAGATGCGGTATGAAAATGACATCAATACCAAGATGAGTAGCAATTTCAGGCTGATGGCGATGCGTAAACACACCATAAGGCTGCAAACTCACCTCACAAAAACTGCTGGTTAAGGATGCTTTTCTGCCAGCACCACTGACACCGCTGGTGGCATTAATGACTGGCCACTGTGTGGTATCTAATAATCCTGCTTCTACTAAAGGTTTTAGTGACAATTGAGAGACTGTTGGATAACACCCCGGCACAGCAATTAATTGCGCTTGGCTGATAATGTCTGCATTCCATTCAGCAAGCCCATAAACTGCCTGAGATAACCAATCAGTATTCTTATGCTCAAATCCATAGTATTGTTGATAAAAATGCTTATTTTGTACTCTGTAAGCACCTGACAAATCGAACACCACACAACCTTGCTCTAAAAAAATGGGGGCGATGTCATGGCTAACTTCATGTGCTGTTGCTAAAAAAACGATATCAATACCTTCGGCTGCCTTTGCAACATCCACCATTGGCTCTAAAGGTAGATCAACTAAACCTCGATACTGAGGATGAAGTTGAGAAAAACATTTACCAGCATCTGCACTCTGTGCAGAAACCATAAGTCTGCTCAGATTCACATGAGGATGACGCTGAAGATATGCCGCTAACTCAGCGCCAGTGTAACCACTTGCTCCTACAATCAGGGTATTTAACATGTCATTCTTACCTTGTACTATGAACACAAACCGATTAATGTATTTTTATTCAAAAAAAGTGCATGAATATTGATACTATTATGAAGAAAGGCTGTCAACAGTGAATATTAAATTACCTACATTTATTGAGCTTTATCGTCAATTAATTGCAACACCGTCGATCAGTGCAACCGATGCGAAAACAGACCAAAGCAATGAATCGCTGATCAACTTACTTGCTAATTGGTTGGAAACATTAGGTTTTTCAATTGAAATTCAACCAGTACCTGAAACAAGAGGTAAATTTAACCTTTTAGCAACATTAGGAAAGGGAAATGGAGGATTGTTACTTTGTGGTCATACCGACACCGTACCTTTTGATGAAGGTCGTTGGACACAAGATCCCTTCACTCTGACTGAAAAAGCAGGCAAATTATATGGTTTAGGAACAGCGGATATGAAAGGCTTTTTTGCCTTTATTATTGATGCGTTACGAGATATTGATACTGAAAAACTCACTCATCCACTCTATATTTTAGCCACCGCAGATGAAGAAACCTCAATGGCTGGCGCTCGTTATTTCGCTGCACACACGACGATCCGCCCTGATTTTGCCATTATTGGCGAACCCACATCGTTAAAACCAATACGGGCTCATAAAGGGCATTTATCGAATGCGATACGTATTACAGGGCAATCTGGGCACTCTAGCGATCCTGAAAAAGGCGTAAACGCGATAGAGCTAATGCATGAATCGATCACACACCTTAGTACACTGCGCGATACCTTAAAAACGCGCTATAACAATCCTGCATTTGTTATTCCTTATCCCACAATGAACTTTGGTTATATTAATGGCGGTGATGCAGCAAACCGAATTTGTGCTTGCTGTGAATTACATATGGATATTCGCCCTTTACCGGGATTAACGCTGCAAGACTTAGATGATTTACTGCATGAAACCTTAGCGCCCGTTAAAGCACGTTGGCCTGGTCGCCTCTCGGTTGACGCTTTACATGATCCGATCCCCGGTTATGAATGCCCAACGGATCATAAAATGGTGGCGGTGATCGAAAAACTATTAGGCGAAAAAGCACAGACTGTAAACTACTGCACTGAAGCACCCTTTATTCAGGATCTGTGCCCTACTTTAGTTTTAGGTCCTGGCTCTATTGAACAAGCACATCAACCTGATGAATTTATTGATATGGCGTTTATTGAGCCAACTCGTGAATTAATGGGGCAACTAATTGAGAATTTCTGCTTAAATTCAAAATGATGATGTGAAATAAATTACGATTAAGCAATGAGTAGCCAGCAACTGCGGCACAAATAGCGTAGTTGCTGGCTTTATTCGTTATTATACCGTTCTATGGCGATTAATTATCGTAACCAATTAGTTTTTGCAAGTTGAACAATCTCGTCGCCTCGACCATTAATAATGGCTTTCATCATATAGAGACTAAAACCTTTAGCTTGCTCAAATTTGATTTCTGGCGGCATTGAAAGCTCTTGTTTTGCTGTTACTACATCGACGATTACAGGACCATCATGTGCAAATGCCTCTTTCAGTGCACTATCGAGATCTTCACCTTGTTCAACACGAATACCTTTAATTCCTGATGCATTAGCAATAGCGGCAAAATCAGGATTATGTAGATCAGTGCCATCGGTTAAATAGCCACCGGCTTTCATTTCCATTGCCACAAAGCCCAATACACTGTTATTAAAAATAATCACTTTCACCGGTAAATTCATTTGCGCGAGTGAGATAAAATCACCCATTAACATGGTAAATCCACCATCACCACACATTGCGACCACTTGGCGTTTTCTATCTAATGCCTGAGCCCCTATCGCTTGAGCCATGGCATTTGCCATAGAGCCATGATTAAACGAACCGAGTAAACGACGTTTTCCGTTCATGGCGACATAGCGTGCCGCCCACACGGTTGGCGTACCCACATCACAAGTAAAAATGGCATTATCATCAGCAAGTTCACTTAATCGACGAGCAAGGTATTGTGGATGAATAAGCTCACGCTCACTTGGCTGCGCAAGTGTATCTAAATCTTGGCGCGCTTTAGCATAATGTTTTAACGAAGCATCAAGATGTGTCGTGTCACTTCTCTCTTTTAAACGGGGCTGCAATGCGTTAAGTGTGGCTTTAATATCGCCCACCATCGCCATATCCACATGACAATGTGAACCAATACTACTTGGATTAATATCAACCTGAATAATTTTAGCTTTTGAAGGGTAGAATGGTCGATAAGGAAACTGAGTTCCTAATAACACTAAAGTATCGGCATTTTCCATCGCGTGATAGCCTGATGAAAAGCCAATCAGCCCTGTCATACCTACGCTATAAGGGTTTTTCCATTCAATATATTCTTTACCACGTAATGCATGTACTACGGGTGCTTTTAATGTTTGAGCAAGCTTCACCACTTCATCATGAGCTTGTTCACAACCGGCACCACACAATAGAGTAATATTTTTGGCACTATTTAACGCATCTGATAATTTTTCAATTTCAAAGCGATTTGGCATGATAAGGGGCTGTTGTAACGGATACCAATCCTCTCTCGCATCTTCTGGGGCAGGTTTTAACGCTACATCACCCGGTAATACTACAACCGCAACACCCTTTTTTAAAATCGCGGTACGCATTGCGATAGCCAAGACTTGGGGGATTTGTTCAGGATTAGAAACGAGTTCACAATAGTGGCTACACTCGCGAAATAGCTCTTGGGGGTGTGTTTCTTGAAAATAATTACTACCAATTTCAGCAGAAGGAATATGTGCAGCAATAGCCAACACTGGAACATGGTTACGGTGACAATCAAAAAGCCCATTAATAAGATGTAAATTGCCAGGTCCACAAGAGCCTGCACACACTGCAAGTTGACCATCTATTGCAGCTTGCGCACCAGCAGCAAAAGCAGCAACCTCTTCATGGCGCGTCCCCATCCATTCAATAGTTCCCATTTTTCGCAAGCTATCACTTAGTCCATTTAGTGAATCACCGGTTACACCCCAAATACGTTTTACACCCGCATTATGGAGCACTTTAGCAATATAGGTTGCAACTGTTTGCTTACTCATAGAGGTCGTTTTCCTTTATTTTGGCGCTAAGTTTACTCCTCTGCTTACTGCCTACTCTCTTATTCGCTCAAGATAAATACACCACTTTCTTGGGACAGCTTACAGAGAAAATTTCGTCACTAACTCAAATATAAAGAATAACACCTATCGCAATAATGTCACTGTAGAGTGAATATTAGGACAGTAAATGTTTATAAAGGAAATCTAATAAATAAATCCATTCATTAAAATTATGATAGAATAGTAAATTATCGCACCAAATAAGAATATATCGCATTCATAACGTATTAATATAATCCAACGCTAGACAATATGACCTTATAGGTTTATTTTAATATTTAAAATATTTTTTAATTAACGTTTTCTCTTCTCACTCTTTTATTAACAATTAAGCTGACTCATTTCAGCCTTACTACTTGTCTTTACTCAATAATTTAACTTAACCCAATTTGTTAATAAAATTATCACCATTATATTATTTCATGCCCCATGAAAAAGAGGTATGAAATAAACATGACATTGGTCACGCTACCTTTGGCTTTTTCTCTTTTAAAATAGAGCCTGATTATTTTTCCACGGAGATTAACGGATGGACAAAAGTAGAAGTCCAATAAAGGTTTTCTTTATTAGTATTCTGGCAGTCCTTTTCTTAATATTTATTTCACAATATGTGATTGGTAAAAAAGAAATTAAGATTGGCATTGCAGTAATACCTATTCTACCAATGTTGTTTGCTGTCATTATTGGTATGTTTATATCTGCTGGATTTACCCGTAAAAAAATAAAAGTATGGGGTAAATTATTTACAGAAAAAGAAGAAGGCTTCTGCGGTAAAATGGTAGGTTTCAGCCTACTTATTTTAGGTACGCAATATGCAGGAATGATTGTTCCTAATATTAAAATGATTTTAAGTGTTGGTGTTCCTTTATTTGTTCAGGAAATCGGCAACTTATTACCAGTATTAATTGCTGTTCCATTAGCGATTAAATTTGGATTTGGTCGTCGTGCAATTGGTGCTTGTTCATCTATTAGCCGTGAACCCTCTATTGCCGTTATTCAAGGTAAATTCGGTACTGGCTCACAAGAATATATTGGTGTATTAGCCATTTATTTATGTGGTTCTGTTATCGGTACTTTGTGGTTTAGTGTATTAGGTAGTATCGCGCCATTAACCGGATTACATCCACTTGCGCTTGCCGCAGGCTCTGGTGTTGGTTCAGGATCAATGTTAAGCGCAGCATCTGGTGCATTAATTAACGGATTAGATGAAGCATTAGCACAACAAGTTCTCAGTGTTGCCGCGGCATCTAACTTATTATCTTCAGCACTTGGCGCACTGTCATTAACCTATTTAGGTTTACCTCTTTCAGAAAAAATTTATAAAATTTTCACCAGAGGCAAAACTGCATGAAAAATATAATTATTGATATGAAATTTGTATTCGTTGCTATTTTACTGGCAATGTTTACTCAGACGTTAACATCAGGGATCGCGCTTTATGCAATGTGGGATAGCTTTATTGCTATGTCATTAGTGGTATTTATTTCACTCATTGCAAAACATTATTTACCGTCATCTTTACCAACATTTGCTTATGCAACAATTATCGGGATCCTTATTTGTTTACCCGAAACTCCGGTAAGAGATTTCTTTATTAGTTCGATTGGTAAAGTTTCTTTTTTATCTTGCTGTGTGCCGTTATTAGCATTTGCGGGTTTATCTGTTGGCGGACAATTAGAAGAACTTAAAAAAATGTCATGGAAAGTTATTCTTATTTTCATGATTGTTTCAACCTGCTGTTTCTTTGGGGCATCTATCGTCGCTCAAATCGGGTTTAGTATCCAGGGAGTAATTTAGTGAATAATTTATATAACGTCAGCGAAAAACTATTTCAATTAAATGACTTTAGTAAAAAAACACGACAAGATCTTCATAAAATACCTGAACTATCTGGTGAAGAATATAAGACATCTAAATACTGTCGTGAATTAATGGAAAGTTTTGGTTATCAAATTAAAACGTTTGATGGATATACTGGATTTACTGCAGATTTAATTGTTAATTCAGAATTTCCATTAATTGCAATCCGTGCTGATATGGACGGATTAGAAATGCCAGACTTAACCAACAATGAACATAGTTCTGTTCACCAAGGTTGTGCGCATAACTGTGGTCACGATACCCACATGACGATGGCGTTAACCAGTGCGAAATATCTAGCCGAAAACCGTGAAGAGATGAGCGCAAACGTGCGTTTTATTTTCCAAATGGCAGAAGAAGATATGCGTGTTCCTGGTGCCAATAAAATGGTTGAACTGGGTTGCATGGAAGGCGTAGACGAGACTTATGCACTTCATAATGATGCGGCAATTGAAACGGGTTGTGTGCGTTTTAATGATGGTGTGATGTCTTCTTATGGTTCAGCGTGGACATTAGATGTTTACGGTATTTCAGCTCATGGTTCAACACCTCATAAAGGTTTAGATGCCATTCGTGAAGCAACACGTCTTATTGATTACATGGATTACGTTGTAGCGAAAAAAACCGATCCATTTAGCCCTGCGGTATTTGGCTGCGGCATGATCAACGGTGGAACGATCCCTAATGCATTAGCTGATCACGTGCAAGCTCGCGGTACTATTCGTTCTATGGATGAAAATACCGATCAAATACTGAAAGAAAGTTTCAATGAAATTGTTGCTCGTAGTACAGCTGGTGGATTTAAAACGACTTTAACGGCAACAGGTTATCCTGCGGTAATAAACCACCCTACTGCTTATCAGCGTCTACTGGAAGCGACTCGTAAATTCTTACCTGAAGAGAATATTGAGTCGAAGGGTAAACCAATGACAGGTAGCGAAGATTTCAGCTATATGGTTAACGCGACAAAAGACAAAGTAGGTGCCATGTTCTTTTTAGGTAGCGGTAATCAAGCGAAAGGTATTAATAACTACCTTCACGCTAATCCTTATTTTGTTGATGATGATTGCTTATTAGTTGGTGCTCAGATATTTGTTAATATTCTGACTCGCTAATCACACTCTATTCTGCCTTAAGCCCGTTTTTGCCCCCGCAAAACGGGCTTTCTTATTTCTAAGATAAACTATTGTGTGACTTCATCGGTCAAACTAACAGAATTTAAATCAGGAAGTTCTTGATACACCTCTTTGCTATGCCATTGTGTTTCCCACTGTTCTGGCATCTGAATAATATTTCTATCAATATGAGGTGCGTATAACGAAATAAACTCATGCATATAATCTTTCATATGCGTATGCTTACTTAGGCAAATATGCGTATAACTAGGCTGAACTAAATGGTCGATATTAATGCATTTTAACGCCTCACTATCTTCTTTCTCATCATAAGAAGCTGTAGCGATTACACCGATACCAAGATGGCGTTTTACATAGTACTTAATAATTTCTGTATCTGTCGCTGTTAGCGCCACTTTAGGCTTCAGATTATTTTTATAAAATACTTTATCTAACTTAGAACCTCGAGTGAAACCAAATACATAAGTGATCAGCGGATATTGAGCAAGTTGTTCAATAGTCACTAACTCATTATCAGCAAGTTGAGCTAAAGGATGATCATAAGGGACTAATAGACTACGAGTCCAACGATAACAAGGGAGCGTGACCAAATCTTCATACAGATGCATAGATTCAGTAGCGATAGCAAAATCCACATCACCATTCTTTACCATTTCAGCTAGTTGCGCAGGTGCACCTTGATGAAAATGCAGTGAAATATTAGGGTAATAACGGCGAAAATGGTCTATCACATTGGGCAACGAATAGCGTATTTGGGTATGCGTTGTCGCGATATGTAAATCGACTTTTTTATTACGATCTTCTTCTGCAACAATACTTTTTATTTTATCTACTTGCCCAAGAATATCACAGGCAATTTTATGTACCTCTTTTCCCATGGGACTCAGTGCAAGTAAGTTATTATTTTTACGGACAAAGAGAGAAACACTCAGTTCATCTTCTAATATTTTTAGCTGTTTACTGATTGTCGGCTGAGAGGTATATAACTTCTCCGCAGCATTGGTAATATTGAAGTTATTCTTTACGACTTCAACAAAGCTTTTCAGTTGATTAATATTCATTAGGGTACCTGGGTTAATCTGCACAAATATGCGGTTAATTATTAATTTTATAAAATGATTATTGTTAATATCTTTGGTTGATAAAGCGTAGCTGTATATCTGTTTTTATATCCAGTAATTCTTATTCTTTATATCGCTTTATTAATAAGAATAGCGATATTTAATCTATTATCCACTTTTCTATTTTTATCATTCGATAGAATAATAAATAAAAATAAATTATTGCTATTTTAATTTTGCTCATAAGCGCTATATCATGCCCCTTGGCAGTATATTACTTGCTAGATATATCACCCTTTTTATTATGCATAATACTCATACAAATGCGTTATCCTGCGTCAAAAAATTTACTTAAATAACCACTCACCATAAAACACAAGTAAAAACAGACTATTACATACAAAAAAACCTCGAGATTAAACACTACATTAAGCAAAATCAACATGGATTAACCTCTGCGATTTTACAGAAAAGCCAAATTCCGTTATGATATGGGTCACATTTTTAATTTAGAGGCTACGTTTTGTTATATCAAAACAACAAAAAAAACTTCCTAATCTTTCATTCAATCTCATCTATACTCAATAAATATCTTCTTATCCATTAGCGTTAAATCACTATTTAAATTATGTAGAAGTAGGCTGTTTTTTAGTGAATTTTTATCACTCACTCTTCTCGCTATCAAATAGTAACTTCATTTCTTTTAATTAATTGCATAACAAGAATTTACTAATACCTTAATAAAGGTCACTTAATATGAAAATGAAGAAAAAAAGAAATAAACCGCTGCAAATCAATGATATAACCATCATCGATGATAGTAAGCTTAAAAAAGCAATTACTGCCGCAGCATTGGGTAATGCCATGGAGTGGTTTGACTTTGGTGTGTATGGCTTCCTTGCTTATGTATTAGGACAAGTCTTTTTCCCCGGCGCATCACCAGGCGTTCAGATGATTGCTGCGCTTGCCACATTCTCAGTACCGTTCCTTGTCAGGCCATTAGGCGGTATTGTTTTTGGTATGCTGGGTGATAAATTTGGTCGTCAAAAAGTATTATCCGTCACGATTATTATTATGGCGCTAAGTACCTTTGCTATCGGACTTATTCCGGCTTATGACACCATTGGTATTTGGGCACCCGTTTTACTGTTACTGGCAAAATTGGCGCAAGGTTTCTCAATTGGTGGCGAATATTCAGGTGCGGCAATTTTCGTAGCAGAATACTCACCAGACCGTAAACGCGGATTTATGGGAAGCTGGTTAGATTTTGGTTCTATCGCGGGTTTTGTTTTGGGTGCAGGTGTCGTTGTTTTAATCTCAACAACGCTGGGTGAAGCGGCATTTCATGAATGGGGATGGCGTATTCCGTTCTTCTTAGCATTACCTTTAGGTCTTATTGGCTTATATCTGCGTCATGCATTAGAAGAAACCCCTGCATTCCAACAACATGTCGAGGAAATGAATAAAGACGACCGTAAATCTATCGAGAATCCACCTCGTGTCTCTTTACGTGAAATCGCATCAAAATATTGGAAAAGCTTATCTGTTTGTGTCGGTTTAGTTATCGCAACTAACGTCACTTACTATATGTTATTAACGTATATGCCGAGTTACTTATCTCATAATCTTAATTACTCGGCAGATCACGGTGTACTGATTATTATCGCTATTATGATAGGGATGTTATTTGTTCAACCAGTGATTGGTTTATTAAGCGATAAAGTTGGTCGTAAACCTTTTGTTATTATTGGTAGTATCGGATTATTTGTATTGGCTTATCCGGCATTTATGATGATTAACAGTGATGA
Source organism: Proteus hauseri (assembly GCF_040139125.1). Lineage (GTDB taxonomy): Bacteria > Pseudomonadota > Gammaproteobacteria > Enterobacterales > Enterobacteriaceae > Proteus > Proteus hauseri_B. The sequence goes on along the minus strand of NZ_JBEEUB010000009.1, from coordinate 179,851 downwards.
AATAGGCTTTATCTTCTTAGGATTATTAATTATTGCCGTTTTACTCAACTGTTTTACTGGGGTTATGGCATCTATTTTACCTGCGATATTCCCAACGCATATTCGTTATAGTGCATTAGCAATCGCATTTAATATTTCGGTATTAATTGCTGGTGCGACACCAACTGCCGCTGCGTGGTTAGTTGAAGCAACGGGTGATTTATATATGCCTGCATATTATCTGATGGTTGTGGCAATTGTTGGCTTAATCACGGGTATTAAAATGACAGAAACAGCAAATAAACCATTACGAGGCGCAACACCCGCTGCATCCGATAAATCAGAGGCGAAAGAAATTCTTTCTGAGCACTATGATAATATCGAACAGCGTGTTGAAGATTTAGATACTGAAATTGAAGAGCTACAGAAAAAACGCCAAACGCTTATCGATCAACATCCTAAATTAGATTAAAAGAGGTCTCTATGCACCCTGCACCTGTTCATCTGGTTTGGTTTCGCAATGATTTAAGAGTGACAGATAACAAAGCACTTTTTTATGCTAGCCAAGATAAACAAGCGCAGGTGCATGCAATTTTCACTATTACACCTGAGCAATGGAAATCTCACGATATAGCGCCAATTCGTTTGGCGCTTATCCATAACGCTTTACTTGAGCTTTCACTATCGCTGGCTAAATTGAATATTCCGCTCACTTTACTGATAAGTGATACCTATTCTGATGCAGCGACCTCTATTGCTCAATATTGCCAACAACATCAAGTCACTGCGCTTTTTTTTAATCATCAATATGAATTAAATGAGCAACGTCGCGATAATCAAGTTGCTAAATTACTTGAGAATAAAATTTCAATTTATACTTATCACGATAGCGTTTTTATTCCCCCTGGCAATGTAGTTACACAGCAAGGGGAAATGTATAAAGTCTTTACGCCCTTTCGTAATGCTTTTTTGCGTTTATTTCTCTCTCAAGAAAATGCCTCATTACCTACTCCTGAAATAAGAACCCATCAAAATGCAGTATCACCTTTAAAAACGCCACTATTTTCACTTGAGAATACAAGCTCGCTCTCTTTTATCCCTACTGAAGAAGAGGCACGTAAACGGCTAAAACAGTTCTGTTATGAAACGGTCTCTTATTATGCAAAATGGCGAGATATTCCTAGCGTTGATGGAACCAGCCAATTATCGCCTTATCTTGGTGTCGGATTATTATCTATCCGCCAATGTTTTAATCGCCTTTATCAAACTGAACCTGATTTTGTCGAAAATAGTCATTCTGGTGCCTTTATGTGGTTTAACGAACTCATTTGGCGCGAATTCTATCAACATCTAATTATTGCCAATCCTAATTTATGTAAGCACATCGCTTTTCAAATATGGACTGAAAAAATTAACTGGCACAATGATAACGATAATTTTAACGCATGGGCTCAAGGCTTAACGGGATTTCCCATTATCGATGCCGCAATGCGACAGCTTAATCAAACAGGATGGATGCATAATCGTTTACGTATGCTAACGGCTAGCTTTTTGGTTAAAGATTTGCTGATTGATTGGCGTTGGGGTGAACGCTATTTTATGTCGCAATTAATTGATGGTGATTTTGCCGCAAATAATGGTGGTTGGCAGTGGGCGGCATCAACAGGTACAGATGCTGTGCCTTACTTTCGTATTTTTAACCCCACCACACAAGGACGTAAGTTTGATGCTGATGGTGAGTTTATTCGCCACTGGTTACCTGAACTTGCTAATGTGCCAAAGCGTTATATTCATACGCCTCACGAATGGGCTGCAAAAATAGATAATCATATCGACTATCCTTTACCTATTGTTGACCACGCAAAAGCTCGAGTCAGGGCGATAGAAGCTTATGAACAAGCAAAGAATAAAACATAAAAAAAACAGCTCTTAAAAGAGCTGTTTTTTTATTAATCATGATATTAGAAACTAACCTGTATTACGCATACCTGCTGCAATACCGGCAATTGTCACCATCAGTGCTTGTTCAATGCGTGGATCAGACTCGCTATGTGTACGTGAACGTTGTAATAACTCTGCCTGAAGTACGTTTAACGGATCTGTATACACATTACGCAATGCGATAGATTCAGCCACCCAAGGTAAACCCGCCATTAGATGTTCATCTTTAGAGATAGCTAATACGCTTTTAATATCATCAGAAAGTTGCTGACGTAATTTAGCGCCTAATTGCCACAAACGTTTTTCAACTAAACGTTGATCGTAATATTCAGCCAACCAAAGGTCTGCTTTGGCGTAAACCATCTCTAACATCGCAATACGGGTATTAAAGAATGGCCAGTTTTGGCACATATCATCTAATACCGCTTGCTTGCCATTATCAATCTCATGTTGTAATGCCGCACCAGCACCAAGCCACGCAGGCAACATTAAGCGATTTTGTGTCCATGCAAAAATCCATGGAATAGCGCGTAAAGTTTCAACGCCACCCGTCGGACGACGCTTAGCTGGACGAGACCCCAGTGGCAATTTGCCTAGTTCACCTTCTGGCGTTGCCGCTCTAAAGTAAGGAACAAAGTCTTCTTGTCCTCTTACATAATCACGATACATAGCACAAGAGACATCAGACAGAGAATCCATTACCTCAATCCAAGGCGCTTTTGGCTCTGGTGGTGGTAATAAGTTTGCTTCTAAAATAGCCCCCGCATAGTGCGCTAAGCTGCTAATAGTCACTTGTGGTAAACCAAACTTAAAGCGGATCATCTCACCTTGTTCAGTGACACGTAATCCACCTTTCAGGCTTCCTGGTGGTTGAGAAAGCAGTGCAGCATGTGCAGGCGCACCACCACGACCAATTGTACCGCCACGACCATGGAATAGTGTTAGCGTAACACCTGATTTTTCACACAGCTTAATTAGTGAATCTTGAGCTCGATATTGCGCCCATGAAGCTGCCATTACGCCCGCATCTTTTGCGGAGTCAGAATAACCAATCATTACCATCTGTTTGTCATCAATTAAGTCACGATACCAAGGGATATCAAACAAACGGGTCATTACGCTTTCAGCATTATTTAAGTCATCAAGCGTTTCAAATAATGGCGCTACGGGTAAACGAATATTCGCACCCGCTTCTTTGAGTAATAGTTTTACAGCTAATACATCAGAAGGCACTTTCGCCATTGAAATGACATAAGAGGCGATAGAATCTTTTGGTGATTTTGCAATAACACGGCAAGTCTCAAATACTTCTTGGGTCGCTGCACTTGGTTGCCAATGTGTTGGAATAAGTGGACGTTTAGAATTTAACTCTTCTAATAAGAATGTCTGTTTCTGCTCTTCAGACCAACTTGCGTAATCCCCTAACTCTAAATATTGCGTTAATTCAGATAACGCTTCAGTGTGATTAGTGCTTTCTTGGCGAATATCGAGTTTCACCAGTTGTAAACCAAAACAGCGAATACGACGTAATGTATCGAGCAGTTGACCATTAGCAATAATACGCATTCCACACTGCGTTAATGATTGATAACACGCATAAAGGGGATCCCAAAGCTCAGCGTTGTCCAGTAACAGACCTTCTGGTGCCAATGACTGTTTGCCTTTAATGCGTTGCTCAAGATAATCACGGGTGACTTGCAAGCGAGTACGTAACTGTTTTGCAATTTCGCGATAAGGCTCTGCAACATCCGCACCACCGGCTAAATCACGTAGCTCTGGTGTACTTTCTGTCATTGAAAGCTCAGAAACCAGCACTTGAATATCATTCAAAAAGAGATCTGCTGCTTTCCAACGGCTTAATAATAGCGCATGACGGGTAATTTCAGCCGTTACATTTGGGTTACCATCGCGGTCACCCCCCATCCATGATGTAAAGCGAATAGGTGAAGCTTCTACTGGTAAGTTGTAGTCGATAGATTCTTTAAGCTGTTCATTAAACTCACGTAAAAAAGCAGGTACACCTTCCCATAAGCTATTCTCAACAACGGCAAAACCCCATTTTGCTTCATCTATTGGCGTTGGACGAATTTTTCTAATTTCATCGGTATGCCATGATTGTGCAACCAATTGACGTAAACGACGCATAATATTAGTGCGTTCGTAATCGGCTAGATCATCGTGGTCAAGTTGAGAAAGACAGGTATTTACTTCAACGAGTTTATGGATCAGTGTGCGACGTGCAATTTCTGTTGGGTGTGCGGTTAACACAAGCTCAATGGAAATTTGTCCAACCGCTTCTTTTAATTGCTCATCTGTAAAATTTTTATCTTTCAGTCGTGTGATAAGTTTTGCCAATGCCACAGGGTTACTTGCCGCTTCGCCATGAGGCGAAATGCTATGGTATTGTTCTGCCACATTCGTCAGATTCAAAAATTGGTTAAATGCTCTGGCGACAGGTAATAATTCGTCGTTAGAAAGATTTTGCAACGTCGACAACAGCTTTTGACGCTGAGCTTCATTCCCTGCACGAGATGATTTAGATAATTTACGGATTGATTCCACTTTATCTAAAATTTCTTCACCTAACGCTTCTTTAATTGTGTCTCCGAGTAGCTTGCCAAGCATACTGACATTGCTACGCATAGCAGAATATTGTTGATTCATAAGACTCCTGACCTTGGCTTTGTGTCGGTAACAACATGCATCTTCCTAATAGAAAAGTCATGTCCTCCCAGTTGTGTAATTAACTTTCATTTCTGATGTGACTTTGTTTTGATTTTTGTGATAAGCCACACTGCTTTTTTTCATAGCCTACTATTCATATCAGAAAATAAACGTTTTGGGGGATTTTTCTGAAATTTAATTACGGCTTTAGTGTTATAAGAATGGCTAATATCCTTATTGTTTTAGCTCAACATTGCCAAGAATAAGGACATTTTTTTGTTTATGATGAGAGTTGAAGTGTTTTTTACTAGAAATAATGTGATATATGAAAATTTGTTCGGTTGAGAATAATGATGAATTTTTTTAATGTTCGTGTTTTATTATCTTTATTATAAAAGTAGCATGTGAAAGCCATGTACAATATATGCAGTATAAGACGTTAAAACTTGAAATTTAATCCCTACATTTTGGTCATTTATTATTTTAGTTATAACCCATTCCTCTATCTAATACCTTATTTGTCTTATCTTTTTCAGATTTCTCTGTCAGATTAATAACTCAATAATAGCTAAATAACCTTATTCTTTATTTTATCCGATTTTTATGTTTATTATTTCCTACAGAAAATAACGACAAACCAAAATAAAAATATCGATTAATAGCAACTATTCATTATTAATCAAGAAATAACCTCACATTAGTAGATTTAAATATATTTATAATTAAACAGGGGAAACCAATGGCTAACGAATTACTTAATGCACTCACACTCATTAAATCAAAAGAGTGGGTAGATTTAACACACAGTTTTGGCAAAGACTCACCACGCTTTTTTATGTTTGAACCAGCTGAATTCAAAACACTATTTGATTATCAAGATGGTTTTTTTGCACAACAATTTACCTTTGCAGGGCAATACGGTACACATATTGATGCCCCTTGCCACTTTGTTCCTAATACGCGCTATTTGCATGAGTTAGAACTGAAAGAGTTAGTCTTACCACTTATTGTTATCGACCAATCAGAGCGAGCTAAGGTTGATGCTAATTTTGCCTTTTCAACAGCAGATATTCTTGAGTTTGAAAAACAGCATGGCGAAATTGAAGCCGGCACTTTTGTCGCATTACGTACAGATTGGAGTAAACGCTGGCCATCACAAGAAGCCATGGATAATAAAGACGCTGAAGGTAAAAATCAGATCCCAGGTTGGGGAATTGATGCACTGAAATTCTTGTTTGAAGAGCGAAAAGTAAAAGCAATAGGTCATGAAACTTTTGATACCGACTCAGCACAAGATTTTCATAAAAACAGTGCATTATTAGGTGAGTATTACGTTCTAGAACAAGATACTTATCAAATTGAATTAATGACAAACCTTGATAAATTACCTACTCGTGGCGCGATTATTTTTAATATTGTTGCCAAACCGCACAACGCGAGTGGTTTTCCTGTACGCTCTTTTGCTATTTTGCCTTAATCACATTTGTCTTTATAAAATGAATAAAGCGCTGAAGATCAGCGCTTTAAATTAGTAATCAATTGATTTTTTCGGTAAATCGGTAAATAAGTTGTCTGTTGTAAATCGAATCGTACTTTTTATAACGGTTTCTATCTATAACGTTTATAACTGTACTTCAACTCAAGACGCCGAGTTTCACATCATGAGCAACTGACAATAGCACTCGTTAGTTTGATGGTTCACCTCCGTCATTTCATTTCTTAGTGGGACAATCTGTCTTGCAACCTTTGACATCAATCGCTCCTTTGTGACTAGAGATACTTTGAGTATAGACCAACAAATAAATAATACAGCAAAATAAACCGACGTTTATTGAAGTGACATTAACGTCAAATCCGCCTTTTCACTTATATAATGGCTAAAAGATAGAAATAAAATCTATAGAAACTATCAGCAGTAAAAACCACTGATAGTTAATCAATAAAAAAGAGAAATTAAAGAAGTTGAGAAAGGCGATTTAAATCTGACTGAATTGCGCCTGCGGTCACATCTCGCCCTGCACCAGGACCTCTAATAACCAGTGGATTGTCACGATACCAACGGCTCTCTATCGCAAATAAATTATCGCCCGGTAACAATGAAGCAAGAGGATGGTCTTTTCTAACCGCTTCAACACCTACTTTTGCTTTTCCATTTGCATCAAAACGAGCGATATAACGTAAAACCATGTCCATTTCATTTGCTGCTGCCAATCGTTGCGCCATCTGTTCATTGATAACGGCACTATTATCAAAAAATTGCTCTAATGAACCTGTTTGAGCTTGAGTGGGTACTAAAGATTCAACTCGCACTTGCTCTGGTTCAATATCGTAACCCGCTTCTCGCGCCAGAATAATCAATTTGCGCATCACATCTTGCCCAGATAAATCGATGCGGGGATCGGGTTCTGTTAATCCTTGCTGCCATGCTTGTTCAACAAGTTCGCTAAAAGGTACAGAGCCATCAAATTGTAAAAATAACCAAGATAATGTACCGGAGAATATACCGCTAATGGATAAAATCGTATCGCCACTTTCACGTAGATCTCGCACAGTATGATTAATCGGTAACCCTGCGCCCACCGTTGCATTATATAACCAATGACGACCCGTTTTTGAAAAAGCATCTCGTGTTGCACGATAACGTAAACTCGACGCTGAACCGGCTATTTTATTGGCGCTAATAACATGGAAACCATAACCCGCAAAATCTTCATAAGATGCGGCAAGTGACTCATTAGCCGTAATATCAACGACCACTAAATCATCAAAAGGGTGAGCTCTCATCCAAAGATAAAGCGCTTCTTCATCAAGCTCCATTGCTTCTTCATCAAAAAAAGCGAGAGCACGACTAGGATTAATGCCTTGGTAATCTAATAAACTACGGCGACTATCCACAACACCCGCAAGAATAAATTCAAAATCGCTACGCGCTGATAATGGCTCTTGCTCACGAGCAAATAACTCTAACCACCGAGAACCAATATTTCCTTTACCAAATAGCACTAAACCAATCTGTTTTTCTGCTCTAAATAAGGTTTGATGTAAACCTTGCAGCAAGTGCTCGGTATAATTACGCAATACTGCCACTAAGCTGATGTTATCTTCTGCATGCCAAATAAATTCTACGGGTTGATCTTTTAATTGCTGATAAAAACGGTGGCAATGCAGTGGATTTTTACATACACCAGCACCCACTAATGCCACTAATGAAAAACCTTCACGTAAGTGTAACTTACCCGGTAATCCTGCATCTTGTAGAACATCTAATGCACTATTAGCCACTTCACTGGTATAGCAAAGTTGTAAAAGATGGCTATCGCGATCAACACCTGTTGCTAATGGGCGGATCTGTGCACGTTTTAGGAGTTCATCGACTTCTTTAGCTCGGTGTTCAAAATTTTCATGCGTCGCTAACTGAAGCTCAATTAGGCAAACATCATCATGACTAGTGACTATTTTAGCGCCCGTTCCTGATGCTAAAACGCGTTCTATTCGTGTAGAACCTTGTTCTGGCTGATAACTACAACGAAGCTGCAAATCAATATTACTACCAGATACGGGCTGTAATGTACGTGTATGTAAAACAGGTGCCGCTAATCGCGCTAATTCACTGGCTTCATCTAACCGCAATAGTGGCAATAAACACGCATCTTTTACTTTACGAGGGTCGGCACTGTAAACCCCAGCAACATCACTCCAAATAGTGACTTTACCGACATCAGCTAACGCCCCTACTTGCGTTGCAGAATAGTCACTACCATTGCGCCCTAATAATACCGTTTCACCTTGCTGATTACGGCTAATAAAACCCGTTACCACAAAGCGGCTTTCAGGATGTTTGGCTAATAATATTTGTAATAAAGGGCGAGATAAAGCTTCACTTACCTGCGGTTGCGCCGCTCGTTCTGCACATAAAAACTCTCGAGCATCAAGCCAAACACTTGGTAAACCTTGTTCTGTTAATAAATTTGCCATTAAGCGTGCAGACCAAATTTCACCATGCCCAACAACCTCTGCATAAGTCGCATCAGTAATTGGCTTATCTAGCAAGTAACTTAGTCTTTCGAGATCAGCCACAAAAGCTTGAGAAAGTTGTTCTGCATTCTCTTTTGATAACAAGCCTTCAATTAAAGACAACTGATAACGTCGTAACGTTTGCTGAACTTGATGTGCAGAGATACGATCACTTTGACTCAGTTTAAGCCAACTAATTAGCTGATTGGTTGTTGAACCTGCCGCAGAAACCACCATTAAATCATTTGGCTGACTATAATTTGTCATGATATTCACGACTCGTTGATAACATTTTATGTCTGCAAGACTGCTACCACCGAACTTATGTAACTGACGGCAAATTGGTTCCGCCTGTTGTTTAATCGCTACTACACTCATGATCTACGGTTACCTTTTGGTTGCTGCATCAAACGCAATTTGCAAATCGTTAATTAAATCCTGGCTATCTTCAATACCGACAGAGATGCGAAGCAATGAGGCGCTGATCCCAGCTGTTTTTCTTGCCTCTTGTGACATTCCTGCATGAGTCATGGTTGCAGGATGACAAATCAACGTTTCCACCCCACCTAAAGATTCAGCCAGCGTAAAAAGGGTTAAGTGAGATAAAAAGGTTTTTATGACGGACTCTGCACCTTTTAACTCAAAACTTAACATTGCACCGAAACCTTGCTGCTGTTTTTTCGCTATGTTATGACCAGCATGATTTTCCAGTGCAGGATAATAAATTTTTTCGACTAAAGATTGGGTTTGTAAATAATCCACCAGCGCTTGCGCATTTTCTTGCTGAAGTCGAATGCGAGGAACCAGTGTTCTTATTCCTCTCAGTAATAAATAACTGTCAAATGCACCAGATGTGACGCCAATATTATTTGCCCACCAGCTTAAATCCTCAAGTTGTTTCCTGCACTGACAGATAACAACACCCGCAACAATATCAGAGTGCCCATTGAGATATTTTGTACATGAATGCACAACAATATCAGCACCTAATGTCAGCGGTTTTTGTAATACAGGGCTCATAAAAGTGTTATCAGCGACAACCAGCGCCCCAACTTGATGAGCAAGTTGAGTTATTTTTTGAATATCAGTGATCCGCAATAATGGATTACTGGGTGTTTCAATAAAAACAATTTTGGGATTTTGCGCTAATGCCTTCTGTAATGCAGTCTCATCATTTTGATCAACAAAAATAACCCGATAAGCACCGCGCTCCTGTTGACTATTAAATAAGCGATAACTTCCACCGTAGCAATCGTGAGGGGCAACAATAACATCCCCAGGCTGAAGAAAAACCGTACAAATTAAATGGATTGCAGACATTCCACTACTTGTGACGACCGCACCAATGCCACCTTCTAACTCAGCTAACGCTTTTTGTACCATATCTCGCGTGGGATTGCCTCGGCGCGAGTAATCATGTTCGCGTGGTTGATTAAATTCTGGAAAATTATAGGTGCTGGAGAGATAGATAGGCGGTACAACACAACCGAATTGAGTATCATCATTCAGCCCATTATGGATGGCAATTGTGGCGGTTTTCTTTGTCATACAGGACACCTTGTGACTACGATAAAAGGATAAGTCACCGACAGCATATCTAATTAGACACTAAGACGTCAATACATCTAGACATCTAAACTCCTTTACGGATAGATTAAGTAATGGAATAATATTGTACTTAACAGTATCGCCAGTGACCTATTGCTTTTTCTCACACCTTCAGCCAGAAGAGTCGGTGGTTTTAGAAAAGTCATGATAAACTGGCATGGCTCATCAGAATATAGATTCAGCTCTATTCTGACTTCAACTAAATATTTTTAATTAAGGTAATCCATGGCTGAATGGAATGGTGAATATATCAGCCCTTACGCTGAGCATGGTAAAAAGAGTGAGCAAGTCAAAAAAATAACAGTTTCAATCCCATTGAAAGTGTTGAAAATTTTGACTGATGAACGCACTCGCCGTCAGGTTAATAACCTAAGACATGCAACCAATAGTGAATTATTGTGTGAAGCCTTTTTGCACGCATTTACCGGACAGCCTCTGCCAAATGATGAAGACTTACGTAAAGAACGTAACGATGAAATCCCTGAAGAGGCAAAAGAAATCATGCGTCAGCGGGGTGTTGATCCCGATACGTGGGAATATTAATCAAACACAAAATCTCACTTGATTTTTGATTAATACGAAACAAAAAAGCCCAAAGCAAAAACTTTGGGCTTTAGAATCATGCCCCCTTGATTTTAACGGGGGGAGTTCTTTAGACACATCGAATATTTTTCCATCAATCACATGCGCAAGAACCCGCGATACTTCATCTAGTTTGAGATGAGACAATCAGGCTAATGAGTCTATTTGTCATTATCCTAGGCGAGATATACGCGAACTTGCTTCATCAAGATGACTACGTAATGCTTTAAGGCATGGAGAAAAGTTGTCGGAAAAATAATTACAGTCATTAGCTAGAGTATAAAACTGTTCGGCTAACGCTAACATTTCCTGCCAAATTTTGCCGCTAATCCCATCGAGTAATATCACTGGACGAAGTGTATTTACTATTTCACCACCAGACTTAGGCGCAAACCCCATTGGTAAAATATCGTAGGCAGGTGCGAGTTCATATGGGCGACCATAACGACTAATAAACGATAAGTTGCCATGATGCATATCAGTATTTCCAATCAACGTACCAAATGCCCATCGGCGTGCTGTGCTAGTTGCGGCATCAGGATGAACATGTTTTTGCTTAATTAACTCATTAACTAACACGGACCAACAAGGCTCGGTTGCCCGTCCTATAAACTCAGCGTCTAGTGCTTGTAAAGAAAAAAGTCCTATACGACCGAGTAAACCCACACGGTCAAATCGTGGAATTTCAAGAAAGCGTTGCCCTTCAAAATCAAACACCTCTGTTTCAACGCCAAGCACTTTTAATGCAAGATGCTCAGCTTGAAGTAGATCACGCCAACGCTCACTGACCGCGTTATCGTCAGAAACCGTGAATTTAACGATAACATGACCTCGCTCTGTATAGGTGCAAAACTTTGGTTGCTCCCCACCAGCGGATGAGCCAGGATCCCCCCCTGAACTAACGGCTTGAGCTAATACAGGGTAAGCTTTAGTGCGATCAACAGGTTTCGGTGTTTCCATATCCAAAAATCGGTTTCTTGCCTGCTCGCCTATTAGCAGATTTCCCACTGCATCATGCCCGTAAGCAAGTAACGCTCTGATTATATCGGTATCAGACCAACGTTCTGGATTATGAGATAAACCAAGCTCAGCTGAATAGGCACAAGCATAAGCGCGCCCAAGATATCCTTGGGGGCGCATATCAAATAACCACCACGGTAAACCTTCACTATGCAAGCTCACATTATCAGCCTGCTCCATAACAAAGCCTTCTGGATAAACTGGCGTCAATTTACCTAGTGCCTTAACTTTACCTTCTTCATTTATGCGATAAATAGGAACAGAATTGAACCCACGGAAGCCATCACGCAAAGCATATTGAATAGAACGCCCCGAACCAATTCGAACAATATCATCACCCAACGTGTTTAATGCCCGTGACAACGTTGGCTGACTAATATTCATAATATTAGTAAGTTGCCTTGCTGACTCAGGTCCATTACGTAGTATTTTTCGTATCATCTCAGAGCGTATTGTCATGACATTAATTACTTATGAATAGGTAAATGAATAGATAAATGAATAGATAACTTATCAGTTGCAATCAGGCTTGTCACTATCTAAAAAGAGAAGACGTTACCCATAAACAAAAATGCCCAAAGCTTTCACTTTGGGCATTTTTTCAATTCCGAACTGTCTACAAGCATTCAGGCTAAGCTGAAAACCTGTGACAACAAATATCTTATTTGCTGCCTGGAATTTTGAAACGTTTGTTGAACAGATCAACACGACCACCGGTTGCAACATCACGTTGTTTACCAGTATAGAATGGGTGGCATTTATCACAAACGTCCAGATTCAGGTTGTGACCTGCAGTGGAGTTGATTTTCATAACGTTACCGCAAGAGCAAGATGCAGTAATTTCTTCGTATTTAGGGTGGATATCTTTTCTCATGGAAAACCTCTACTAAGGCCGTGTCGCCATTCAGCCCACAGCCGAACACCACACGTCGTGTTGATTGAAATTAATTGTTTGGTAATTTAACTACCAAAGGGGGCGGATCATACAGAATATCCACTAAACGCGCAATGAAATCTGAACACTTTTTGTGATATTCTTAAAGACATCTTTTTGCTAAAACCTTCGGAAACCCTGATATGACTATAGTTCAGGTAATATTACCTGTACCACTGTTTTCCTCCTTTGATTATCTGTTACCAGAAGGAATGGACACGCCAGTAATAGGTAGTCGAGTGATTGTCCCTTTTGGCAATAAACGCCGCTCTATTGGTATAGTCAAAGGATTAAGCTCACAGAGCGAATTTCCGATAGAAAAACTTAAACCCATAGACGAAGTTCTCGATAATGAGACCCTATTTCCCGGTGTCCTGTGGGATTTACTTAATTGGGCATCAGCTTATTACCACTACCCGTTAGGTGAAGTGCTTTTTCATGCTATGCCTATTTTACTCCGCCAAGGAAAACCCGCTGAGTTCACACCACTATGGCAATGGTATGCAACTGAAGAGGGGTTAAATGTCGATCTAAATAGTTTAAAGAGTGCTAAAAAACAGCAACAAGCCTTAGCCGCACTTCGTCGCACCCCATTATATCGCCATCAGCTAGAAGAGCATGACATCACCACTGCCATACTTAACAGCCTTAAAAAGAAACAGTTCGCCGATTTACGTCCTATTCAACCCGCCCCTATTCGCTGGCAAAACGAGTACGCGGTTCAAGGTGAGCGCTTTAAGCTAAATAGTGAACAAGCTATTGCTGTGGGTGCAATTACTGCACAATCGGATCAATTTTCACCTTGGCTATTACTGGGCATTACAGGCTCAGGCAAAACAGAAGTTTATCTTAGCGTATTAGAAAAAATTCTTGAGCAAGGTAAGCAAGCACTGGTGCTTGTGCCTGAAATTGGTTTAACACCCCAAACTATTCGCCGTTTTAAAGCCCGCTTTAATGCCCCTGTCGATGTTTTACATTCCGGGTTAAATGATACTGAACGATTAGCAGTATGGTTACGTGCTAAACGAGGTGACAATGCGATAGTGATTGGCACTCGCTCTGCATTGCTCACACCATTTCAAAATTTGGGCATTATTATTATTGATGAAGAGCATGACGGCTCTTATAAACAGCAAGATGGTTGGCGCTATCATGCTCGCGATTTAGCTGTTGTTCGGGCGAAACAGGAAGATATTCCTATCGTTATGGGAACAGCAACGCCTTCAATAGAAACGAGCTATAACGTTGAGCAGAAAAAATATCAGCAACTCACACTATCCCAACGAGCAGGAAATGCAAAACCTGCGACAGAGCATTTAATCGATTTAAAAGGGCAACCTTTAGTTACAGGTCTATCACCTATTTTAATTGGCGCAATTAAACAGCATCTTAATGCAGGTAATCAGGTGATGCTGTTTTTAAACAGAAGAGGATTTTCACCTACCTTACTCTGTCATGAATGTGGTTGGATAGCCGAATGCCCTCGTTGTGATCACTATTATACACTTCACCAAAAACACGGTATGTTGCGTTGCCACCAATGTGATAGCCAACGTCGCATTCCATCACAATGCCCACAATGTGGTTCAACAAACTTAATTCCGGTAGGATTAGGAACAGAGCAGCTAGAACAGAGCATTGGAACGCTATTCCCAGATACCCCAATAACCCGCATTGATAAAGATACCACTAGTCGAAAAGGCGCATTAGAACAGCAACTAGAAGATATCTATCAAGGGGGGTCACGCATTTTGATTGGTACACAGATGCTTGCAAAAGGGCACCATTTTCCTGATGTTACGCTGGTCGCGTTACTTGATGTTGATGGCGCACTATTTTCAAGTGATTTTCGTGCAGCAGAGCGCTTTGCTCAGCTTTATACGCAAGTTTCTGGTCGTGCAGGCAGAGCAGGTAAACAAGGTGCGGTGTATCTACAAACACACCAGCCTGAGCACCCTCTTTTATTAACACTGCTCGAAAAAGGCTATGACGCTTTTACTAAAGAAGCATTACAAGAGCGACAAGCGACTTTTTTGCCGCCTTATTCCAGCCATATCATGGTTCGCTCTGAAGATAATAATAATCAACGTGCACCACAATTTTTACGCCAACTAAAACAGTTTTTTGAACAACACCCAATGCGTGATGCTAATTTATGGGTAATGGGACCACTTCCGGCAATTCAAGCAAAACGCGGTGGTAATTACCGCTGGCAATTATTACTTCAGCATCCATCGCGAGGTTATTTACAAAAGCTAATGTCAGTGACTTACCCACAAATGGTTGCACTGCCAGAAAGTAAAAAAGTGAAATGGAATATCGATGTTGACCCAATAGATTGTTGATCATATTTATATTTAGAAATTGAATATTTTTTAATTAAAACCATCTCGATAATAAAATGGCTCGCAATGACTAGTTACGTAGTAAGACTATTTATCAATTTTGCGAACTAACTCATAAAAACGATTGGTATCACACTTTTTATGCAAACTAGGTAACAGTATCTATTTAAAAAGCGGGTAGAATAACAATTTAGAATATTTCTTGAATGAAAACCGTCGATATTTTCTTTTTTTGAACAGCGACGGTTTTTTTGCAATAAAAAAGCAATCGTTTAACCAAACCATCAGAAGGGAGGTATGGGGTTTGCAACAGAATAATAAAGATAATACGCAAGCAACAATGAAAGATGTTGCACTTGCAGCTGGCGTGTCAACAGCAACCGTTTCACGTACATTAATGAATCCGGAAAAAGTATCCTCACAGACGCGTCAGAAAGTTGAGCAAGCTGTTCTAGATGTTGGTTATTATCCTCATAACCTATCTAAGAACCTTAAACGTAATGAGTCAAAGACTATCTTAGTGATTGTCCCAAATATCAGTGATCCTTTTTTCACTGATGTTGTTTGTGGTATTGAAGAAACTGCCGCTCAACATGGCTATTTAGTCCTTATTGGCGACTGCAAGCATCAGCAAAAACACGAAAATGCCTTTATCAATTTAATTATTACTAAACAAATTGATGGCATGTTGCTTCTGGGTTCTCATATCCCTTTTGATGTATCCAAAGAAGAACAGAAAAATCTACCGCCAATGATTATGGCGAATGAGTTTGCTCCTGAACTTGAGTTGCCAACAGTACATATTGATAATTTAACGGCTTCTTTTAGAGCGACCCATTATTTACAACAAATGGGGCATAAACGGATTGCATGTATTACTGGTCCTGAAGATATGCCTTTATGTCGCTATCGCCTACAAGGTTATATTCAAGCAATGCGTAGAACAGGTGTACCCCTGCGCGAAGACTATATTATCAGGGGTGATTTTACGCATGAAAGTGGTGCAGAAAGTCTGAAAAAATTAATTTCTTTACCTGAGCCACCGACGGCTGTTTTTTGTCATAGTGATATCATGGCAATTGGTGTGATGTGGCAAGCGAAAAAACTAGGATTGCAGCTACCAGATGATCTCTCTGTTATTGGTTTCGATAACCTTGATATCACACGTTATAGCGAGCCAGCACTCACCACGATGGAGCAGCCTCGTTATCAAATTGGTCGTCAATCTATGTTGTTATTGCTTGATCAATTACAAGGGCGACCAGTACCGCCGGGTTCACGCTTATTAGATTGTGAGCTGATTGTAAGAGAGAGTGTCTGTCGGCTTAAAAGCTAGGCAAAACTCACTATGTTAAGTAACATATCGTTTGTGATACCCATTCCTTTAATTATCAGCGAATCGAACTGTGGCACAACGAGACTATGTGGGACGAGGGCAGACATCTGCTCGTCGTAAAAAGACAACGAAAAGTAAAGGTAAAAAGGCCGCTAAAGGGTTGCCTTTGACAACACTTATTGCGGCAATTGCGATTGTGGCGCTGTTTATCGGCGGCCTCTATTTTATTACACAAAATAAAAAAGAGTCAGTGCAAACAACGTCACCAGCAACTGGACAACATCCAGCAAACACCCTTCCACCAAAACCTGAAGAGCGCTGGCAATATATTAAAGAGCTAGAAAATCGTCAGGTCGGTACCCCTTTACAGCCAAATTTACCCTCTGCTGGTAGCCAGATTAATCCGAAATCTACGCTATCACCTGAGCAATTGAAATTTCTACAGCAAATTGAAGCAGATAAGCGTCAACCTGCTGTACAACTTCCTGAAGTACCTTATAACGGTGAAGTTCCTCGTTCTCAGGTTGCGGTAACACCACCTGTAACAATACCATCATCAATACCACCACAACCTGCTCCTGTCATTCAAGAGCAAGCACCTGCGATAGTTACCCCCGCGAAACCAATCACTGAAAGCCGTTTTTTAGTTCAGTGCGGCTCATTTAAAAATACAGAACAAGCAGAGTCTGTAAGAGCGACATTGGCATTTTCAGGGGTTGAAAGCAGAGTAACAAAAGGAAGTGATGGTTGGATCCGCGTATTATCAGGTCCTTACAATAAAGAACAAGCCAACACAGTTAGCAGACAAGCAGCAGGCGCTGGCGTATCAGGTTGTATTCTTCGCTCTTCTGGGGGTTGAAAAATAAAATTTATCCCCCACCTATAATTCTAATTCACATTACGGGTAGTGCTGGGTCATTAAATGCACTCTCCGTATTCTTTTTATTGATTAAACCAGGGGCTGACTCATGACTACAATCGTAAGTGTTCGCCGTAAGGGCCAAGTCGTAATCGGTGGTGATGGACAAGCGACGATGGGTAACACCGTCATGAAAGGCAATGTCCGCAAAGTACGCCGTCTTTATAACGATAAAGTCATTGCGGGATTCGCCGGCGGCACTGCTGATGCATTTACTCTTTTTGAACTATTTGAACGTAAATTAGAACTCCATCAAGGGCATTTAACTAAAGCAGCCGTTGAACTCGCCAAAGATTGGCGCACAGATAGAATGCTGCGCAAACTTGAAGCATTACTTGCTGTTGCAGATGAAAACACATCATTGATTATTACGGGTAATGGTGATGTTGTTCAGCCAGAAAACGATCTTATTGCGATAGGTTCTGGTGGTCCTTATGCACAAGCAGCTGCACGAGCAATGCTAGAAACAACAGATCTCAGCGCACGCGAAATTGCTGAAAGAGCACTTAATATTGCTGGAGATATCTGTATTTACACCAACCATAATGTCAACTTTGAAGAACTCTCTTCAAAAGAGTAAGGATCTGAGCGCATGTCCGAAATGACTCCTCGCGAAATTGCCAGCGAACTCGATAGATTTATTATCGGTCAAGATAAAGCAAAACGTGCTGTGGCGATAGCCCTACGTAACCGCTGGCGTCGTATGCAGCTTGATGAGGCGCTGCGTCACGAAGTTACCCCTAAAAATATTCTCATGATTGGACCTACAGGGGTAGGTAAAACCGAAATTGCTCGTCGTTTAGCAAAATTAGCTAACGCGCCTTTTATTAAGGTTGAAGCAACTAAATTCACCGAAGTGGGTTATGTGGGTAAAGAAGTTGATTCAATTATCCGCGATTTAACCGACTCGGCAGTTAAAATGGTTCGTAGCCAAGCGATTGAAAAAAATCGTTTCCGTGCTGAAGAAATGGCAGAAGAACGTATCCTTGATACCTTAATTCCACCAGCAAAAAATAACTGGGGTGTGGCAGAACAAGCTTCTGAGCCTTCAGCAGCACGCCAATCTTTCCGTAAAAAATTACGCGAAGGACAATTAGACGATAAAGAGATTGAAATTGAGTTATCAGCAACACCTATGGGTGTTGAAATCATGGCTCCTCCAGGAATGGAAGAGATGACTAACCAATTGCAATCGATGTTCCAAAATTTAGCGGGTCAAAAACAAAAAGCTCGCAAAATGAAGATCAAAGATGCGTTTAAGCTAATTGTTGAAGAAGAAGCCGCTAAATTAGTCAATCCTGAAGAGCTAAAACAGCAAGCGATTGATGCCGTTGAACAACACGGTATCGTATTTATCGATGAAGTTGATAAAATCTGTAAACGTGGTGGACAAAGTTCAGGTCCTGATGTTTCTCGTGAAGGTGTGCAGCGTGACCTCTTACCACTGGTTGAAGGTTGTACAGTTTCAACAAAACACGGTATGGTAAAAACCGACCATATTCTGTTTATTGCATCAGGTGCATTCCAAGTCTCTAGCCCATCAGATTTAATTCCTGAATTACAAGGGCGTCTGCCAATTCGTGTCGAACTTCAAGCACTGACAGCAGAAGATTTTGAGCGTATCCTGACCGAACCAAATGCATCACTGACTAAACAGTATGAAGCATTAATGGCAACAGAAGGCGTTTCTATCAGCTTTACACAAGACGGTATTCGCAAAATTGCTGAATCAGCATGGCGTGTAAACGAAACCACTGAAAACATTGGTGCTCGTCGTCTTCACACTGTATTAGAACGTTTGATGGAAGAAATTTCCTACGATGCGAGTGAACGCCAAGGGCAATCCGTGTTAATTGATGCGGAATATGTAAAAGAGCATCTTGATGAGCTTGTAGCAGATGAAGATCTGAGTCGATTTATTTTATAATCAACTTATGCGATCATTATCAGCAATATTTACGTGGGAGGCTTGCCTCCCATTCTTATTTTTATAATAACAACGAAGACGAGTATTGAATTTCAGCATGAGCTCTCTAAATTCCACCAGCCGGACTCAGGCCTGGCTTGAAAGTTTACGACCCAAAACATTGCCTTTAGGGTTAATCGCGATAGTGACTGGTTCTGCACTGGCTTACTGGATGGGTCACTTTGAGCTACCTATAGCACTGCTGGCAATTTTAACGGCAGGGACTTTACAAATCCTATCAAACCTCGCCAATGACTATGGTGATGCCGTAAAAGGAACTGACACAGAAGAGCGTTTAGGTCCACTACGTGGAATGCAAAAAGGTGTAATAACACCCGCGCAAATGAAAAAAGCGCTCATTTTAAATGTCATTATTTCCTGTATTGCAGGTATTGCGCTTATTATCGTCGCCTGTAAAAAACCTGAAGACGCCATTGGATTTCTAATGATGGGTTTGCTGGCAATTGTTGCAGCAATTACTTATACCGTTGGAAAACGCCCTTATGGTTATATGGGACTAGGCGATATTTCAGTATTAATCTTCTTTGGTTGGCTAAGTGTAATTGGCACTTATTACTTACAAGCAAACACCTTGGCTATTGTGACACTGCTTCCTGCAACTGCATGCGGATTACTTTCTGTCGCTGTTCTTAATATCAATAATATGCGCGATTTAGAAAGTGATATTCAAGCGGGCAAAAATACCTTAGCTGTTCGTTTAGGTGCTGCGGGCTCTCGTACTTATCATACCTGCGTTATTTTTCTCTCTATTGCCTGCCTTATTTTCTTCACACTACTTTATATGCACCGTTGGACTGCATGGCTATTTTTATTAGCCGTACCCATGTTACTACTGCATATTAAACGTGTTAATGCGAACCATACTGGTGAAGCAATGCGCCCACTACTTGAACATATGGTCAAAGCCGCACTACTTACCAATGTATTATTCTCTTTAGGTTTAGTTTTAGAATAATTTTAGCGGATTGTTGATTTGACTCACTGAATTACCAGTGAGTCTTTTGCCAACAGCCCCTGTTAAGAGATATACTGGCTTTTCCTGTGGCAACCTGACGTAAATCCTATGAATTATGATACTTCTGAACTCTGTGATATCTATCAAGAAGATATCAATGTCGTAGAACCGCTCTTTTCGAACTTTGGTGGTCGTAGCGCCTTTAGCGGACAAATCATCACCGTAAAATGTTTCGAAGACAATGGCCTGCTTTATGACTTACTAGAAGAAAACGGCAAAGGTCGCGTTCTTTTGGTCGATGGCGGTGGCTCTGTGCGTAAAGCCTTAGTTGATGCTGAGCTAGCACAACTTGCTGTTCTCAACGAATGGGAAGGTATGGTTATTTATGGCGCTGTACGCCAAGTGGATGCGCTATCTGAGCTTGATTTAGGTATTCAGGCAATGGCGGCGATACCAGCAGGTTGTCCTAGTGAAGGAATTGGCGAAAGTGATATTCGCGTTAACTTTGGTGGTGTAACGTTCTTCTCTGGTGATTATCTTTATGCAGATAATACTGGAATTGTTTTATCAGAAGAGCCCCTTGGCTTAGATGCCGATGACGGATCACTAGAAGTTTTATAATCCTTTACTGCGCTGCATCTTTACTTCTACACCTCTATTGCTCTTTTCAAGAGATATAAAAGCCACCCTAAAGTGGCTTTTATTTTAACTAACAACAAGGTTAAGCAATTACTGTACGTCTTCCATTTTGCCTAACAGTGCGCGTAAACGCTCTTGCCAACTTGATTGCTCTTGTTTTAGTTCATCATTTTCACGAACTAGCGCTTCTCTTGACTCTTTAGCACCTTCAACTTCTTGGCTCAGCGCGTCATTCTTCTCTTTTAACTCTTCAATTTCCATCTGTAATAACGTGATGGTATCGATAGCTTGTTGTACTTTTGATTCTAACTTCTCGAAAACTTCAAATGACATACTGTAATCCCCCATATAATCGATACTTCCGATTGTAAGTAGCCTATCAACAACTGTCTAGCATCTTCCGTGGAATTACATTTTTTTTTCATTTTATCAAAAACACTGGTCTGATCACATTACAAATGTCGAACAAGTCACTATTTAAGAGCGTTTTCACTCATTTTCTTGATGAGACACACAAAATTCAATTTCGCTTATTCTCGTTTACGCTCATTAACGATAAATTCACAGTTATCTTTTCAAATCGAAAAGAATACTAACAATAAATAACCCTCTTTCAGGATAGAATATATGAGCCAGACGAAAACCTCTCTTACGGGTCAATGTATTTCCGAGTTTATCGGAACCGCATTGCTAGTCTTCTTCGGTCTTGGTTGTGTAGCAGCAGCACGTATTGCTGGTGCTCAGCTAGGTCTTTGGGAGATAAGCATTATCTGGGGGCTAGGTGTTGCCTTAGCCGTTTATCTTACCGCTGGTACCTCCGGTGCTCACCTGAACCCGGCAGTGACTGTTGCATTTTGGTTATTTGCCTGTTTTGAGCGCAGAAAAGTATTACCTTATATCATTGCACAAATGTTAGGCGGCTTCTTTGCTGCACTTATTGTATACTTTATGTATTACAATTTATTTACCGACTATGAACAAGTAAACTCAATTATACGAGGCTCTCAAGAAAGTCTCTTTACCGCCGGTGTTTTCTCTACATACCCAGCAGCACAAATCTCTGTTGTACACGCATTTTTTATCGAAGTTATTATCGCCATCATTCTGGTTGGTCTTATCTTAGCACTTACTGATGATGGTAACGGTGTTCCTAAAGGTCCATTAGCCCCTTTACTGATTGGTATCTTAATCGCAGTTATTGGCGGTGCATTTGGTCCATTAACTGGTTTCGCCTTAAACCCTGCTCGTGACTTTGGTCCAAAATTAGTCGCTTACTTTGCTGGCTGGGGCGATATAGCACTCACTGGTGGACGTGATATTCCTTACTTTTTAGTACCTCTGATTGCGCCATTTATTGGCGGTATTATCGGTGCGCTTGCTTATCGTAAATTAATTGGCCGCCACTTACCTTGTGATACCTGCAAAATCGAAGACGACAAATAACAACTACATCAATATTGTTGATTATCAGAACGGATTATTATTATGACAACTGAAACAAACCAATTGAATACTGAGAAAAAATATATTGTCGCCCTTGATCAGGGAACAACCAGTTCACGCGCCGTGGTGATTGACCATGACGCCAATATTGTCAGTATTTCACAACGCGAGTTTACGCAAATTTATCCTAAACCAGGTTGGGTTGAACACGACCCAATGGAAATCTGGGCAACACAGAGTGCAACCTTAGTTGAAGTTTTAGCAAAAGCAGATATTCCATCCGATCACGTTGCCGGTATTGGTATTACAAACCAACGTGAAACTACCATTGTTTGGGACAAAGAGACCGGCAAGCCTGTTTATAATGCCATTGTATGGCAATGTCGCCGTACTGCGGATTTCTGTACCCGTTTAAAAGATAAAGAAGGCGTAGAAGAGTATATTCGCCAAAATACTGGATTAATGGTTGACCCGTATTTTTCAGGCACAAAACTCAAATGGATCCTCGACAATGTTGAAGGAGCGCGTGAAAGAGCAGAAAAAGGTGAACTACTCTTTGGTACTGTCGATACTTGGTTAGTGTGGAAAATGACACAAGGCCGTGTTCACGTCACTGATTTCACAAATGCTTCTCGTACTATGCTGTTTAATATCCACTCTTTAGAGTGGGATCAAAAAATCCTCGATTTACTCGAGATCCCACGCAATATGTTACCAAAAGTGGTGGCGTCTTCTGAAGTTTATGGTCAAACCAACATTGGTGGTAAAGGGGGTACTCGTATTCCTATCGCTGGTATGGCGGGTGACCAACAAGCGGCTCTGTATGGTCAATTATGTGTACAAAGTGGCATGGCAAAAAATACCTATGGTACAGGCTGTTTCTTGCTGATGAACACAGGTAAAGAAGCCGTGCGTTCTAATCACGGCTTGTTAACCACTATTTGCTGTGGTCCTCGTGGTGAAGTGAACTACGCATTAGAAGGTGCGGTATTCGTTGGTGGGGCATCTATTCAATGGTTACGCGATGAATTAAAACTTATTGATGAAGCAACGGATTCAGAATATTTCGCAACTAAAGTTAATGACACCAACGGTGTCTATGTTGTTCCTGCATTTACTGGTTTAGGTGCACCGTATTGGGACCCATATGCTCGCGGTGCAATTTTTGGCTTAACCCGTGGTGCTAATCGTAATCACATTATTCGTGCAACCTTAGAATCTATTGCTTATCAAACGCGTGATGTTCTTGATGCAATGCAAGCTGACTCTGGTGCTCGTCTACAATCACTGCGTGTTGATGGTGGTGCGGTTGCTAATAACTTCTTGATGCAATTCCAATCTGACATTTTAGGTACTCGTGTAGAGCGTCCTGTGGTACGTGAAAGTACTGCGTTAGGCGCGGCATTCCTTGCCGGTCTTGCTATTGGTTTCTGGAATGACTTAGATGAAGTGAAAAACAAGGCGGCGATTGATAAAGAGTTCCGCCCTGGTATTGAAACCACTGAACGTAACTATCGTTATAACGGTTGGAAAAAAGCCGTTGCACGTGCTCAAGAGTGGGAAGACCGCGGTTAATTACGACTAAATATTCTTTAAAAGAGTTAGAGAGAGAAGTAGCTTAGGCTACAAAACTAAAATGCCGATAGTTCAAATAAGCACTATCGGCATTTTTCTAAGATAAATATTAAGGCAATAAATCAGCCACCAAGATTATCTTAATAAAGATCTATTTCGCTAAACAGTATGCTCTTCATGACTAAAACGATGCGCCAACGGTAACCAACAGAGCACAATCGCGACAGACATAACAAACATAATCATCCCTAAGCTAAATTGGTTATGTTGTGGCAATAATGCCGAAAACCATGTTGCTATACCTGAACCTACATTTTGTAAGCCACCAACTAATGCCCCTGCAGAACCAGCTAAGTAAGGAAAAGGCTCCATCGCCCCTGTCGTTGCCAATGGGAATAGCATTCCTGCGCCAAAGAAAAACAGAGAGGCTGGCACTAACAGTGTCCAGATATTAATAATATTTAGCCAACCGGGGATCCACATTAAAATACCCGCAGTTAAACAACAAAATACAGAGTGCCACATCAATTGAACAAAGGTTTTACCTTCACGCCCTGCATACCAAGCACCAAAAAAAGCAGCAGGAATAGGCAGAATAAATAGGATACTAATCGTAATACTATTTAATCCTAATACTCCCCCCATTAACACACCACTACAAGCCTCGAAAACCGCGATCCCCGATAATGCACAAATCAACATAATCAAAAATGCACTAAATGTACTGTTAGATAACAGTAAGTAAAAAGAAGATAACATTTTGCGTTTTTCAGCTTGTACAGGACGTGTTTCTGGCATCCAACGATACATGCAAAATAGAACACTCGTGCCTAATAATAATAGGAAGATATAACAGGCATGCCAGCCAAAGAAGTGCGCCACCACGCCACCAATCATTGGTGCTAATAATGGACTAACAAGAACCCCCATATTTAGCAAACTATTGGCATAACGAAGTGCGGTTCCGGTATATAAATCACGAGGCTGGGTACGAGTCATTACACCGGCAACACCTGTTCCCATGCCTTGCAGTGTACTTGCGATAACTAATGTCGTTAGATTTTTTGAAAAAATCGCCACTAGCGTTGCTAAACAGAAAATTGTCATTCCGATCAAAATAACCGGGCGACGCCCTATTCTATCGGAAATAGGACCATAAATAAGTTGTGAAAATCCGTAAGAAAAAAGATAAGCACCCATTACTTGTTGTACAGCACCCGTTGGTTCACCAAAGTAAACTGCCATATCAGCAATAACGGGAACATAAATAGTTTGGGTCATTTGACCTACAGCGACTAGTGCAATAATCAATAACAACAGATTTGCATGTTCTAACTTTCTCATTTCTTTGCTCAAGAATTAACAATTAACAGATTAACGGACAGGAAAACACTTCAGAGAATTTATTTAAATAAACTCCGCAAATGTGTCTCTGCTAAGAATGAGACTAAGGTAACAAATTTAGAAAAATTTGCGAGATAGTCAGCAATTTTTGTATTGATGCTAATGTCAGAGAAATACACCATAATTGTCAATATAAATGTACATTTTATGTCAACAATTAACAAAATTTCAGATTAATAACATCACCACATCTTCTCGATAACTAAAAATCGCCTTCCTCTTTAGAATAAACAGGCGATATAAGCGCGTTTACAAGAAAGGAGATAACATAATATGGCAAACTGGGTCAGTGGAAAAGTTATCCAAGTTCATCATTGGACAGATGCATTAATGAGTCTGGTTGTACAGGCACCTGTTGATAAGTTTACAGCAGGACAATTTGCAAAATTGGCATTAGATATCGAAGGTGAACGAGTACAACGAGCCTACTCTTATGTAAATTCTCCTGAAGATCCTAATTTAGAATTTTATCTTGTTACTGTTCCTGAAGGAAAACTAAGCCCCAACTTATCCGCACTGACAAAGGGTGATGAAGTACTGGTGACACAACAAGCCAGCGGTTTTTTTGTATTAGAAGAAATCCCCGATACAACGACATTGTGGATGCTCTCAACAGGCACGGCTATTGGTCCTTTTTTATCTATTTTACAACTAGGTGAAGATCTAGAACGGTTTGAAAATATTGTCTTAGTTCACGCCGTTCGCTATGCCAATGATTTAAGTTACCTACCATTAATGGAAAAACTGGTTGAGCGTTATCAAGGTAAGTTACGCATACAGACTATTGTTAGTCGAGAAAATCACATTGGATCATTAACAGGTCGCATTCCTGCACTGATTGAAAGTGGTGCATTAGAAAAAACGGTAGGATTAACCATCACCCCAGAAGATAGCCATATTATGTTGTGTGGTAATCCACAAATGGTGAGAGATACCCAGCAACTTCTTAAAGAACAACGGGAAATGCGTAAACATTTACGACGCAAACCGGGACATATCACCAGTGAACAATATTGGTAACGGTAAAATTTATCGTCAAAAAGATAAACAATAAGGGCTGACTTTATTAAAGTGCAGCCCTTATCTTATTAATCTATAAATTTACTTAGTATAAAATTAGCGTAAGCGTTTATAGTCAACGTTTTCAGTCTGTTGCCCAAAATAATTTTCGCCATCAGTACCAACAAATACACCACAATCAAGCAATATCACCATGGTAATAAATAGAGGAAGAAACCGCCCTATTGCCCATTGCCAAAAAGAGTCTAAACCACTGGTGTCTGCTAATCCCAATATCATGGCGAAGATTAAGAGTAAAATCCAAATACCCCGTTTATTTCTATCATGTAATCTTTTCGTAAAAATAGCGCATGTCGGATAAAGAATAGCAAGCAAGACCACCCACATTACAATGGCGGGTAACCTATAATATTCATTAAAAAGTGAGAGCCCTAAAAAGAGCATCAAACAGACCCCAAAACCAGACCAAAAATCACGACGCCCAATTCGACCTTTGAATGAAAACGCCCAATGTTGTAATGTCATTAATATTTTCTCAATAATGTACTTATTTAGTGAGTTTACACTGTCCATTTAGCATCGAATAATACAGACTGAGTTTATTTTCGCCTATAGCAGAACAGACAAATGGAGAACAGATGATAAAAAAAAGCACTTATCTCACGTTAATCCCGATCATTATCAGCATTGCTCTTTGTTTGCCAACTTCAGTTTTCGCAACAGTGGTGGTATCTGTCGCACAAAAACAACCAAGTAAAGATGATATCTCTTACCTTAAACAAGATGCGCCTATTTTTGAAGTCACTATTCCTATATTGCGCGCAAAGTTTAACCAGCAGAACCCGTTACTATTTTTAAATGAATACAAAATTATTACTAATAACGACATTACCGTTCCACTGGTTAGAGCCGCAACGCGAATAACACCCTATTTGTATTCATCTGCGGTTTTAGAACGTGGTAGCGAAAAAATAAAAAGCCTACAACTTACGCTTATCCATACGCCTGAATCACCAGAAATAGAAAAACAGAATCGTGAAATGGCTATAAAATATATTATGTCATTCGTGGCACAATTTGATGTTTCTATTACCTCTGCTCAAATTCAAGAGGTACTAGATTTATTCGCTTTCAAAGATAATATTCCTGTTTATATTAGCCATAATGTGGGTGCTATTCGTTATATTATTACTAATGAAGGAACCCAATTAACCACCTTTGCAATTGAACCCATTAAGCTCTCACTAAATAGCAATATCGATTCAGCTATTCCGTGATAAAAAACAAAGCTATTCTATTCAATGTTCTCTATACTGTTGTGTATCAACATAATTGTATGTATTTATCAGCAAATTTAATTTAAACCACTCGGTTGGAGGAAAAGTTATGCGCCATCCATTAGTCATGGGTAACTGGAAGCTCAACGGCAGCATTAAAATGGTACACGAATTAATCGCTGCGTTACGTAAAGAAGTCAGTGGTGTTGCAGGTTGTGACGTTGCGATTGCACCACCAACAGTTTACCTATGCCAAGCTCGCCATGAAGTTGGTGGCAGCCGTATTGCACTAGGTGCTCAAGATACTGGTGTTAACCTATCTGGTGCTTTCACTGGTGAAACTTCTGCAGAAATGCTGAAAAATGTCGATGTTAAATACGTTATCATCGGTCACTCAGAGCGTCGTACTTACCATAAAGAATCTGATGAGTTTATCGCTCAAAAATTCGGTGTATTAAAAGAGTTAGGTTTAACACCAGTATTATGTATTGGTGAAACTGAAGCTGAAAACGAAGCAGGTAAAACACAAGAAGTGTGTGCTCGCCAAATCGATGCTGTTTTAAATGCACATGGCGCGCAAGCATTTAAAGGTGCCGTTATCGCCTATGAACCAATTTGGGCTATTGGTACTGGTAAATCAGCAACGCCAGCACAAGCTCAAGCTATTCATAAATTTATTCGTGACCATATCGCGAAAAAAGATGCGGCTATCGCTGAACAAGTTATCATCCAATATGGTGGTTCTGTTAACGATAAAAATGCTGCCGAACTGTTTGGTCAACCCGATATCGATGGTGCATTAGTTGGCGGAGCTTCCCTAAAAGCGGACGCATTTGCCGTTATCGTTAAAGCTGCAGCACAAGCAAAAGCGAAAAAATAATTTTTATCTTAATGGCTTATGTTGTTAATAGATAAAAAATAGAGAAAATCACCTTACTGAATTAAACAGAAGGTGATTTTTTTGTCTCTTGTGTTGCCATTTTTTATTAGCGACGGCTAATTTCATCAAACACACCACCCGTAGCAAAATGCGTTTTCTGCGCGGATTGCCAACCACCAAAAACCTCATCAACCGTAAATAACGTCAATTTAGGAAAATATTGTTGGTATTTTTCAGCTATCGCACCCTCTCTTGGGCGATAATAATTTCGAGCGGCTATTTCCTGCCCTTGAGGTGAGTAAAGATATTCTAAATAAGCGGTTGCGATTTCACGAGTACCTCGTTTATCAACCACTTTATCAACGACTGCAACGGTAGGCTCAGCTAAAATAGAAATCGAGGGTGTTACTATCTCAAACTTATCAGCCCCTAATTCATTAATAGCCAGCAGCGCTTCATTTTCCCAAGCAATCAATACATCACCAATTCCTCGCTCAACAAAAGTATTTGTTGCTCCTCTCGCGCCAGAATCGAGTACCTCAACATGTTGATAAAGTGCTTTCACAAACTGTTTGGCTTTTTCTTGATCTTGCTGATTGGCTTTTAAGCCATATCCCCATGCAGCAAGATAGTTCCATCTTGCGCCACCGGAAGTTTTAGGGTTTGGCGTAATGATAGAAACACCCGGTTGAATCAATGAGTCCCAATCTTGAATTTGTTTGGGATTTCCTTTTCTAACTAAAAATACGATGGTGGATGTGTAAGGTGCCGAGTTATCAGGTAAACGTGTTAACCACTGTTTATCTATACGCCCTCTTTGTGCAATCGCATCAATATCATAGGCAAGTGCTAATGTGACAACATCCGCCTCAATACCATTAATCACTGAAGTTGCTTGTTTTCCTGAGCCACCATGAGATTGACGAACAGTAACTTTATCACCCGTTTTCTGTTCCCACTGTTGGCTAAAGGCTTGGTTATATTGTTGATACAGTTCACGAGTGGGATCATAAGAGACATTCAGTAATTGGATCTCTTTTGCCCATAGTGAGTGAGAAAAAATCAGTGTAAATAAAATTGTTGATAAGGTGCTCCAATGTTTAAACATGACCATCCCCTATTATTGAGTTTCATAACAGGCTGACAGAAAGCGTTATAACGATGAAATAATAAAAAATAACTCGTTAGATAAAACAAGCATATAAGAGCAAATATAAGGGAGTAAGAGAGTTACTAGCGAAAAATCCGTGTGAAATTAGAAAACCAAATGAAATGTTTTCATCGAGAAGCTGCTCTGATGCACATCACATATATCAGAGCAGTTCACGAATAAGGATATCAGCTGAAAAAGGCTTATGCCTTAATACAGTTTTTTCGCTGTTTCATACCAATCAGCTTTAAAGACACGCTTCATATTCATCACCGCATCAATAATATCGTGATGAACTAATTTTTCGTTTTGGATCCCAACACAACGACCACCAAAACCTTCTAACAGCAGCTGCACTGAATAAGCCCCCATACGAGAAGCCAAAATTCTGTCGTAAGCCACTGGAGAGCCACCACGTTGAATATGACCTAATACCGTTGCACGCGTTTCATGTTTAGTTTCAGCTTCAATAAAACGAGCCAATTCATGGACATCACACACATGTTCCGTGATTGCCACGATAGCGTGACGCTTACCGCGTTCAATACCCGCTTTAATTTCTGCCAGCAGTTCATCACGGTTAAAGGGTAATTCAGCTTCAGGCAGAACAACAAATTCACAACCGCCAGCAATTGCCGCAGACAGTGTTAAATCACCACAGTAACGTCCCATCACTTCTACGATAGAGATACGTTTATGAGAAGTTGATGTATCGCGTAAGCGGTCAATTGCTTCAACAGCCGTTTCTAATGCAGTGAAATAACCGATGGTGTAGTCAGTACCAGCAACGTCATTATCGATTGTGCCCGGTAGACCAATACATGGGAAACCCGCTTCCGTTAATTTTTTTGCACCAAGATAAGAACCATCACCACCAATAACCACAAGTGCATCAAGCTCATTTTGTTTCATATTTTCGATGGCAACAGCACGCACATTGTCTTCACGGAATTCAGGGAAACGAGCAGAACCAAGGAATGTACCACCACGGTTGATCATGTCTGACACGCTAAAACGGTCAAGTTTTTTCATGCGATTTTCGTATAGCCCCATATAGCCATCCATAATCCCATAAACTTCTAAACCTTCACTTAGTGCAGCACGAACAACACCACGGATCGCGGCATTCATACCCGGAGCATCACCACCACTTGTTAAAACCCCAATTCTTTTGATCCCATTGACCATGATTACCTCTGATTCTTATTCGATGTAATTATTGCAAAATTGTCGGAATAACTTTTTATATCAATACTGGCTTATCTGGTGTAATTCGCCAATATTGCAAATGCTGAATTGATTCAACACCACCATTGTACGGATATTTTCCATCAGTTCATCATTATCGTACATTTTTTTTCATAAACTTGACGCGCATTAAACAAATCAGACAGCCTGTATAACAATTATGCGGATTAAAAATAGACCACTGGCTACGTTAACACTTTTTATACAGATACTTTACTGCCTTTTTGCATTCATCTCAAAAAAACGCTAATTATGCTAAAAATCATCATCGGCAGTTTTCAATAAAAATTGAATTTACTCTTTTAAACACCGTTTTCACTCTATTTTTTATATTTTGGCGTTCAACCATCTAAACTAAGATAGCCTTATAAAATAACGCTTATTTCCTTCTCATTTGTGACTAATAGCAACATTTGCGCTTTGTTTTACCGATTTTACTTCTAGACTGTTACAGTATAACTAACACAATCATAGGAGGTTTTATGTTTGATTTAACAGGTAAAATCGCTCTAGTTTCAGGTGGCGCAAAAGGTATTGGTAAAGGTATTGTCACTGCATTAAAAAATAGTGGTGCCAAGGTTATCATTGCGGATATTGATGATGTTGCAGGCAACAAAACAAAACAAGAATTGGATGTTGAGTTTATGCACCTTGATGTCACGAATCAATCAGCCTGTGAGCAAGTTATTGATAATGTAGTTAAACAGTATGGAAGACTCGATATTCTGTGCTCCAATACCGGTATTTTCCCTCAAGCAACCATTAAAGAGATGACGGAAGCTGATTGGGATAAAATGCACACCGTTAACCTAAAAGGTATGTTTTTCTTAGTTAAAGCTGCACTTCGCGTGATGGAAAAACAGAAACAAGGTCGTGTAATTATCACCTCTTCGATTACAGGGGCAATTACAGGTTATCCAGGTTGGAGCCACTATGGTGCAAGTAAGGCAGGACAATTGGGCTTTATGCGCAGTGCGGCTCTTGAATATGCACGTCATGGTATTACGATTAACGCTGTAATGCCGGGAAATATTTTAACTGAAGGCTTACAAGCCCAAGGCGAAGCGTATTTAAATCAAATGAAAGCTTCAATTCCTACTCACACCTTAGGTGAACCAGAAGATATCGGCTACGCCGCCGCATTTTTCGCCTCAAATGAAGCAAAATATATTACCGGACAAACCATTATCGTTGATGGTGGACAGATTTTACCTGAATCGCCAGAGGCGCTGTTGTAGGTTATCTAAGGATAGTATGCTTAATTCTATCCTTATTAACTGAGAATAAATTGTATTAGATTCTTTGATTTATCACTAATTACTAGTGTGATAGAATTTTCTTATATAAGAAGATATATAGGTTTAGCATCATGAGAATACTACATTTAATTAATTTACAAGGGTTTGGTGGTGCAGAACGTTTGTTTATTGAATATTTAAAAAACAGTTCATTTAATAATGAAATATTATGTGTTAGTAACAACATAAATAAAAACATAGAACCAGAGTTAGCTAGATTTAAAATTAACTTTGTAAACAAATTTGCTTTTACATCTATAAAATATCCTTCTTTTTTAAGAAAATTCATTCTTAAAAAGAAAATAGAAAAAAGTAAATCTGACATTACAATTGTTTGGGACTTTGTTCCTAGAATATCTTACAAACCTAAAAATACAACTTTAGTTTATTATGACCATGGTTGTTCTTGGCAATTTCAAAATAACAATAAAACTCAATATTTCTTTAGTATTTTAGACTCTGCCATAGCTGTTTCTAATGCATCAAAAAGAGTAATGGAGTTAAGATTTAATCCCAAATTTAACATCAATGTAGTAGTTAACAGATTACCATATATTCTCAACAAAAAAATACATTATTTGAAAGATGGTATCATTACATTAGGTGTAGCTGCTCGGCTTGTTGGATTAAAAGGTATTGGAATTGCAATTATTACTTTAAAAGAACTACAAAATAAAAATATCAAAGCAAAGCTTATTATTGCTGGTGATGGTGAACAAAAAGAAAACTTAGAGCGACTATCTAAAAACTTAGGTATTCAAGACAGTATTGAGTTTTTAGGCTATCAGTCTGATATGACATCTTTTTATTCTAAGATAGATATTTATTTAAGCACTCCTATATTAGAAGCATTTGGATTATCTTGCATAGAAGCATTATCTAATGGAGTACCTGTTATATTTCCTATATTAAATGGGCAACCTGAAGCAGTAAAAGATGGTTATTGTGGTGTAGGCATTACACCTACATTATCAATTGATGAATATCACCGATTAACAGGATTAAATATAGATTTTTCATATGATGTATATGATCCTATATTAGATAAATTAACAGAACCAAAATTTATTTCACCTCATGAATGTGTAAATAACATCATAGAAATCATGAATAATTATGAGTCATATAGTAACAATGCAATAAATTGGTCTAAAAAAGCTACAGACTATAAATTATTTGTGTATGAATTCGAAAACTGCTTAAATAAATTACCATCACAAACCAAATAGTGGGAATATACCCACTATTTAAATAAACTTAGTGTTAATGCCTTACTCTTTTGACCCATGTGCGAACAAAAATACGCCACAATGTCATTCGAACTTTTATAAATAAATTTCTTTTCTTATATTGCTCATTATAAAAAGAAATTCTTTTTTGTAACAAAATAGCTCTTTCTTCTTCTAATGTTGATTGTTCAGCATGAGTTGTTAATGTTATCACTGGTGGTATCACTGCTTTCAATTTTACAATATTTCTTTGCTGCATAAAACGCCATGCATCAGCTTCAAATCTAACAGGATAAAGATATTGGAGTAAACTCTTTGCTCCCTCATTATTAATGATATAACCATATGCATAATCAGCATCAATAACATTAACCAAAAAATAGTTTTTATATAAATTCTTTTTAAAGGTATCTATATATTCATTGACCTGACTCAATAAATAAACCAATGAATTATTTTTATGTTTTCGCTTAATTTAGCATTATCCTCTAAAATTAAAGCCAGAGCGATTTTTTCAGAAACTATTTTTTCATACACTTTTAAATGACTTAAAGAACATCCCAAAACACCATGAGTCATTCCATTGAGATAAAAATCGTGACTAAGTTCATTTATCTTCTCTTCTGACAATAATTTGCCATTTATCGCCTCTATGAATTCGACTTATAACCCTAAAGAATCATCCTGTTTCCGTATTGTAGCCTTTCTTTCCTGATCATTTTTCAGGTTAATAACAAAAATATTCATTTTTATTTACACCAAAGGGTGATTATTATAGTCTAAAATAATCTATTAAAAATCATTTAATCATAGAATAAGTAATTATAAAATTGTGGATACCATAAAAAATATATATTATAAAAGAAAATACATTATCATATAAAGTTATTAATTTATATCCTTATGAAAACAAAAAACAAAACTGAAATAATAAATATAATTACTGAAGATTTGCTCCGTTATACATCAGCAAGTAACTTTAAATCTCTATTGAAAACGTTCAGAAAAAATGAATCATTTAATTTTTCATTCTGGTTTAGATTATGTTCATATGAAAATAAATGGATAAGAAGGTTAGCGAAAAAAATATACAAGAAAAAGTGTAAACAATATAACATCTACCTTCCCGTTGAAACAAAAATTGAAGGAGGTTTATACATTGGACATATTTCTGTTGGTGGAATTTGTATAAATCCTAATACAATTATAGGAAAAAATTTTACATTAAGTCATCAAGTTACTATCGGTTCCAATAAAAAACATCCTGCAACTATTGGTGACAATGTTTATATTGCCCCACATGTTTGCATTGTAGAAAATGTAATTATTGGAAATAACATAAAGATAGGGGCTGGGGCCGTTGTTATACACAATATTCCCGATAATGTAACAGCAGTTGGTGTGCCAGCCAGAGTAGTAAAAAAATAAAAAAAAAGCCCCTCTCCAGAGGGGCTGCAAAAGACAGGGATGGTGTCTATGGCAAGGAAAAAACTTCGTTGTTGCTACTTACTCTCTAACTAGGTACTGCTCTACTACACTCTAACTCAATTACTTATTTGTACTGCCATCAAAAGACGACATACGTTGCTGATAATTTTTCTCCAACTGTGCTTTTTGCTCAGGAGTCAGCAACTGATACATTTGGTTATGAACTTTTGCCATCTCGACATGACGCTCGATAGCTTGTTGATCCATATTTTGCACTTGTGCTCTTACTGCGGCTTCATCAAACTGAGATGCAGTAACTAATTTATGCATGCTCTCATGATTTTGACGGTAACTACCGTTATATCTGTCTTGATGATGCTGACGCATTAAATCGCGCATTTGAGTACGTTGTTGTTCAGTTAATGTAATACCATAAAACATATGGGATTCATCATAATTACGGTTCATCATATGACCACGTTGTCCGCCATGACCTCTATAGTCGCGACCATCGTGCATACCGTTGCCGTTATAACCGCAATGATAATTTCCGTAGTATTGTTGTTCAGCAGGCGGATTAGTATTTGCTGTTTCAGCTAATACTGCCGTCGGAGCTACCAAAAATATTGATGCTAATGCAACCATTGCTACTTTACGCATTGCCTTCACTCCTAATTCGGTTATTTCATACCGACCTAATAACGCTTACCTAAATATGTGTAATTTGTTGCTATGTGGATTACTATACAGCTACACCTGCAAACTAGCGTCAGAGCGTGTAAAAGAACGTAAAGTCATGGATCCGCGCCATTTATTATCGTATTTTTCTCTTGGAGGAATTGACGAATGCATAAAATCTTATTAGTGGATGACGATCGCGAATTAACATCGCTATTGAAAGAACTACTTGAAATGGAAGGCTTTAATGTTGTAATCGCCTCTGATGGCGAACAAGCACTAAAACTTATTGATGCTTCTATCGACTTGTTATTACTGGATATTATGATGCCACGTAAAAACGGAATCGAGACGCTAAAAGAGTTACGCCAAAATTTCCAGACCCCTGTCATTATGTTAACAGCGCGAGGAAGTGATCTTGACCGAGTGCTTGGTCTAGAGTTGGGTGCTGATGACTATTTACCTAAACCTTTTAATGATAGAGAACTCGTTGCTCGTATCCGAGCTATTTTACGTCGCTCTAACTGGAGTGAACAAAAACAGACGGATAGCAACACATCACCAACGTTACAAGTTGATAAGTTACAGCTAAATCCGGGTAGACAAGAGGCAAGTTTCGACAACGAACCTTTAGAATTAACGGGTACTGAATTTACATTGCTCTATTTACTTGCTCAACATTTAGGACAAGTGGTGTCTCGTGAACACTTAAGTCAAGAAGTCCTTGGCAAGCGTTTAACGCCATTTGATAGAGCAATTGATATGCATATATCTAATTTACGCCGTAAATTACCAGAGAGAACAGATGGACAACCTTGGTTTAAAACATTACGTGGCCGCGGTTATCTAATGGTTTCCATAACGTGATAAATAATTTCTATGATAAATAGTCTGTCAGCACGTATTTTTGCAATCTTCTGGCTGACGCTAGCATTAGTTCTTGTGCTAGTTATGATGGTACCTAAGCTGGACTCGCGCCAGCTTACCACTCTATTAGAGAGTGAATACCGTCAAGGTGTTATGCTAGAACAACATATAGAAGCTGAATTAGCGCAAGATCCTGCTAATGACTTGCTTTGGTGGCGTCGTTTAATTCGCGCTATCGATAAGTGGGCACCACCGGGTCAGCGCCTTATTATTGTCACCAGTGAAGGTCGAATTATTGGTGCACAACGCAATGAGATGCAGGTTGTCAGAAACTTTATTGGTCAATCTGATAACGCAGATCATCCCAAAAAGAAAAAGTATGGTCGTTCTGAGATGTTAGGACCATTTTCTGTGCGAGATGGTGAAGATCACTACCAACTTTATTTAGTACGCCCATCAAGTAGCCCTCAATCTGACTTTATCAACTTATTATTTGATAAACCTTTACTGCTTCTTATATTTACTATGCTTATTAGTACACCACTATTAGTATGGTTATCTTGGAGCTTAGCAAAACCGGCAAGACAACTTAAAAATGCAGCAGATGACGTTGCTAAAGGTAACTTGCGCCCTCACCCTGAGCTTGAAACGGGTCCCCAAGAGTTTTTAGCGGCAGGCACCAGTTTTAATCAGATGATAAGTGCACTTGAGCGCATGGTTGAGGCACAACAACGGCTGATTTCTGATATCTCTCATGAGTTACGCACACCATTAACACGCTTACAATTAGCAAGTGCATTATTACGTCGTCGTAGTGGAGAAAGTAAAGAGTTAGAGCGCATTGAAACTGAAACGCAGCGCCTTGACGGTATGATTAATGACTTACTGGTTCTTTCACGTAATCAACATAAAAACGAGTTATTACGCGAAAACGTAAAAGCTAATGAGCTATGGGACGATATTTTAGATAATGCCAAATTCGAGGCAGAGCAAAGCAATAAAACATTACAAGTCACTGCACCTCCAGGACCGTGGGCGGTTTATTGTAATCCTTACTCTCTTGCCAGTGCTTTTGAAAATATAGTGCGCAATGCACTGCGCTACTCAAATTCACGTATTGAAGTGGCATTTAAAGAACAGAACCAAGGTATCACCATTATTGTTGATGATGATGGTCCTGGTGTTAGCCCTGAAGATAGAGAACACATTTTCCGACCTTTTTATCGTACTGATGAAGCAAGAGATCGTGAATCTGGTGGTACAGGGCTTGGTTTAGCCATTGTAGAAACGGCTGTGACTCAACATCGAGGCAATGTAAAAGCAGATGACAGCCCACTAGGTGGGTTAAGAGTCGAGATTTGGTTGCCAAGGGCTAGTGGGGCTGTTAATAAGCCAACAAACACGTAAATTGAGTAGCGAAATTACTCTATCCATATATCCTGCCATCTATTGAAGAATAGGTGGCATATTCTTTTCACTAGCATCTTCTGATGTAATTCAGAATGATCTGGCTGAATCGCCCCTTATTCCGATATTTATATATCTACAATCAATGCTAAAATAGCGTGCTATTACTTGACCCACTGGTTCGTAGAGTCTACTCTCAGTGCGGTTTTGGCATATTGTTAAAGTATGCTTATATAATAAAATCCTTATAATACACATAGATAAGGGTTTTTCGAGATGAATTTTGGCGCTCTGGGGGCCGTAAACCTAGTGCGGTAGCTTTGGATAATTAACTATCAATGACACTTATATTATTGAAATAATCTTAG
The DNA here is from genome assembly GCF_040139125.1 of Proteus hauseri. Classification (GTDB taxonomy): domain Bacteria; phylum Pseudomonadota; class Gammaproteobacteria; order Enterobacterales; family Enterobacteriaceae; genus Proteus; species Proteus hauseri_B. Next base: position 141,656 of record NZ_JBEEUB010000009.1, on the reverse strand, counting down.
ACGTTTAGTTTTTTCTAAACATTAGTAATGTTACTAATACAAAAATTATATTTATTCTTTTCAAGGAATAACAAAAATAAGTTTTTAAAATAATTATGAATAAATCTATGCTACAAAAAACAATTGCGATTACTTCAAATACAAGTTGGTATCTATATAATTTTAGAAAAAACACCATCACACATCTCATAAAAATGGGATTTAAAATTATAACTATTGCACCGTATGATGATTATACTGAAAAACTTGTCAACTTAGGTACTAAACATATTAATTTAAAAATTAGTTCTAGAGGAATTAATCCCCTAAAAGAGCTTATAACCTTATATCATTTTCATGTCATTTATAAAGAGAATAAAATAGATATAATCCTAAACTTCACCCCTAAAAATAATATTTACAGTTCCCTGATGGGAAAATTTCATAAAATAAAAGTTATAAATAATATAGCTGGATTAGGAATTATCTTTAGCAAAAAGAACCTATTAAATAAATTTGTTACTTATTTATATAAAAAAAGCACGGCTGATTTTGTATTTTTTCAAAATAAAGACGACTACTCCCTCTTTAAAAAAAACAATCTAATAAATGAAAAAAACACTCAATATGATATTTTACCCGGTTCTGGTGTTGACATAAAAAACTTCACGCCAATATATAAAAAAGAAGAAAATGAGATTATATTTATACTTATAGCAAGAATGTTATACGAAAAAGGAGTTACTTATTATATTGATGCAGCTAAAATCATAAAAGAAAAACACGGTAATAACGTATCTTTTCATTTATTAGGTCCAATAATCGATAATAAACAGAAAGATATTTCTTTAGAGAAATTTACTTCTTTAGAGAAGCAAGGAATTATAAAATATTTAGGTTTTACAAGTAATGTGAGTGAATATTTAAAGAAAGCTGATTGCGTAGTATTACCATCATTTTACAGAGAAGGAGTTCCTCGTTCGTTATTAGAAGCAGCAGCAATGGGAAAACCTATAATTACAACTAATAGTGTTGGTTGCAAAGAAGTAGTTGAAAATGGTTACAATGGGTTTCTATGTCAAGCAAAATCCTTAGAAGATCTAGTTTATTGCATTGATAGTTTTATAAAATTAGATTATAAAGAAAAAATCTTAATGGGAATGAATGGTAGAAAAAAAATTGAAAATGAGTTTAATGAAAGTATTGTAATAAATAAATACGTTACTGCCATTAACAGCCTACTAAATATAAGTGAAAAATGATGGTACATTTCATCGCTTTATTCTTATCATTTCAATCTATTTATATTTTTATAAAGTCCATATCGTTTATATTAAAAAAAAGATACAATGCTGCCATATTATATTATCCAATATTTTTTTTCTTCTTTCCCGCCCATACTATATTGGATTATTTAGTCAGCTATCCAAATTATAAGAAAGACATACAACGATTAACATTTCCTATGCAAGATGATACAACAAATATAATATATTACTTTTTTATAATAACTATCAATTTAGTTTTATTATACCATTTAAATAAAAGTAAAAAAAATATAAAGTATAGGAAAATAAAACTCAATAAAAATATAAAAACAATAAATACTATTTTATTAACATTAAGCTTATTTGGACCAATTAGTATACTTTTAACATCAACACCCGATGTATATATACACTATGGAAATATAAGAAACTATATTGGCACACCTATATATGACGAATATTCAATCGTTTGGCTATTAACAATTACATCTAGCTTTACCATCTTAATAATAAGACTATGCCATGGTGAAAATATATCATTTATGAAATCCATAGTATTAATATTAATTCTTACTCTTGATATCTATTTCAATAACAAGAGACTTATATATGGAACAATTATTATATATACACTTATTAGTTTCTTTTATAGCAAATCAACTATATTAAACTTTATTAAAATAACACTCTGCATTATAATATTCTCCTCCGCATATATAAATTATTCATTCAACCACAAATATAGTTATGAAGTAAACAATGAAAATGTATACGCTTCTTTAAGGCATGAATTGGGAAGAGATGATGTTACAAAATTTGCAATTAATAAGGTAATTATAAATGACGAAAAAATTGTAGAGTATACTGGACAATCATATGTAAGCATTGCACTAGCATGGATCCCGAGAACATACTGGAAAAATAAGCCTTATCCATATTCTCAATATTTGACGAGTAAAGTAATAAGGAATAAAACTGCTCCAGCATTAAATACCTGGACTATAACATCAAGTTTTTATGACGAAGCTATTGCTAATTTTGGTATTTTTGGTTTTATCTTATCTATTATAATCCTCATATTCTTCTTAAAAAACTTTGATAACAGCCAAACAATCATAGGTCAAGCATTTCCATTTTCTATTTTAACATTATATACAATGACTAATATGAATTGGTTCTTATCAATATTTTATATCTACATACTCTATCTGTCATATAGTTTGTTAAAATCACATATTAAACATTATAAAAATGCGATTAATTAAATCTTTTAGTTATACATTCATATCATCAATGGTTTTTGCCATAACACAATGGTTAATAATATCACTAATTGGTCATTTTCTTGGTATAGAAAAAATAGGGTTTTATGCCTTCGGATTAAGCCTAGTAATTCCAGTTAATATTTTTTTCAACTTTGGTGTTAGACAAATTATTTGTTCTGAAAAAAAAGTTATTAATTTCCACTCTTATTTCATTCCCATTATTAGCTTTCAGTTATTAGGATTATTTCTTATTACAGTTATTTGCTACTTTTTTTATATTGATTATTTACATCTTTGCATCCTTATATATTTAATCAAAATATCAGAAACTATAACTGAAATTGCTTATGGATTAAATCAACGAGTTGAAAAGTTTGATAGAATTGCATATTCCAAAATAGCCAGATCAATTATCAGTATAATTTTCTTTATTACTTTAATTTCAACTACTAAAAATTTATACTTTGCTATACTAGCACAATGCCTTTCATTATATATATGTAATATCTTTTTTGACTACCTACCTTTAGAAAATAAAAATATATTTCACTTAGAAAAAAGTAAAATATACATTATAGGATTCCCTCTTGCTATTGCCGGTTTATTACTATCATTCAAAAATATGCTTCCTAGGTTTTTGATTGAAAATGACGCATCATTAGAGTCATTAGGTATTTTTGCATCAATAACATACTTAGTTAGTGCTGGAGGTTTACTAATAACTGCAATATCGCAAATTATTATTCCAAAAGTTGCTCAAAACGATAACCTCAAAATAAAAATAAAATATATTTATACAGGTTTTTTCTTAATAATTATCAATATCGTTATATCCTCTTTAGCTATTATTCTTTTAGGTGATATAATATTCAATCTACTTTATGGAAAAAGCATTAAACTAACATCTTTAGAATATAGCTTTCTAATACTTATGTTTATAACAACATATATTTCATCATATTTAGGATATATGGCAAGTGCCTTAAGACAACTAAAAAAACAACCAACTATTTATATAATTAATATTATATCTATGGTAATCTTATATTTTCTATTTAAAAATATCCTTACACCGATAAATTCAGTATATCTAACAGTGATACTAGGTGGAATTCAACAAATATTCTTTTTATATATATTAGTAAAAAAAGGATTAAAACCTAAGGTATTATAAGTAATGAAAAAAATTGCACATATAATAAAATCATTAGATCCAGGTGGTGTAGAGACTTGGTTAAAAGATTTATCCTATATTAATAATCATGAAGTCTATAAATTATTTTTTTTATTACAATCTACTGACAAATCTTTTTATGAAGATGAAATAGTTAGAAATAAAGGGATAATAGAAAAAATTAATCTAGAAGAAGGCATCTTAAAATATAGTTTAAATTTATTTAAATTTTTAAGAAGAAATAAAATTGATATTATACATGCTCATGTTAATTTATCTTCTGGGTGGATATTATTTATTGCATTTCTTGCAGGAGTAAAAAAAAGAATAGCTCATTGTCATAATGATAAAAGGAAAGACTATAAACAGAGAAGTCTAATAAAAAAAATATATTTTTTTACTATGAAGCTATTTGTCAATATATTTTCCACAACAAAAATATCCGTTAGTAAGACCTGCGCTCCATCTATGTTTTACTCTAATACTTGTTATAAAATAATTCCCTGTGGTTTAAGTTTTAAAATTAATAACAGTAATATTGAACGAAAAAACTTAAATCTAAATAAGACTGATATTGTTATTTGTCATATTGGACGTTTCACAGATCAAAAAAATCATGAATTTTCATTAAAAATAATGAAAAAACTACACAATAAGAAATACAAACTATTACTTATAGGTGATGGTGAAAATAAAAATAAGATATTAACATTAGCGAATACATATGATATATCAGATCAGATTATATTTTTAGGTTTACGAAATGATGTAATGGATATTTTGATAAACATAGTTGATATTCATATTTTGCCTTCAAAATATGAGGGGCTAGGTCTTGTAGCTATAGAATCGCAGATGGCAAAGAAATATACTCTTGTCTCTAACCATGTTCCTACAGATACAAAAATATCAAATTTAATCGAATATCTACCTATTGATTCTGAATGTGATATTAAAAAATGGTGCGATAAAATAGAAAATCATTCTCTTAATACTAATTTAGATATAAAAGATATTCATACCCAAAACAAATTTTCAATTGAAGAAAACTATAAAAAAATAATACGGATCTATAATAATGACAGGCCGAAGAATCTTTAATCTAGTATATCCAATAATAATTGGGATATCTTTCTTACTAAAAATGTTTCCTAGAAAAATAAATATGTTTTTATTCCAAATCAGTAGTGGAATACCTACATTTATAGGAACGGGAATAAGATATATTTTACTAAGGGCTCTTTGTAAAAAAATCGGAAGAAACGTTTATATTGGGCGGTGGTGCACAATTAAAAACCCACAGAATATAATTATTGAAAATAATGTAAGTATCCATGAATATTGTTATATTGATGCAATAGGTGGTTTGATTGTTCGTAATAATACATCCATAGCTCACAATTGTAGTCTGCTTACTTTTACACATACCTATGAGAACAACAAAGTACCAATCAAATACCAAAAGATAAGTACTAATTCAATAGTCATTAATGAAAATGTTTGGATCGGGTGTGGTGTAAGAATATTGATGGGTATAGAAATAAATAATTGTACTATTGTTGGGGCAAATAGTGTTGTCAATAAAAATATTGGTCCAGGTATATATGCAGGCGTCCCAATAAAAAAAATTAAGGAATTATGATGAAACTATTATTTTGTCATGACCATTATTTTTATACTAAAAATGAAGATTTTTACTCCCCTGGGAAATTTACTAACAACTCATTTAATAGATATTTTTCTTTCTTTAGCAGAATAACAATTCTGTCTAGAGAGAAAAAATATACAAATAATTATTCTTTTAATAAAATTGATAATGAAAGAATAAACTTCATTCCTTTTGATAATTTATCTTCATTAAAAAATAGATTTATTCGACGTGAAAAATATAGAAAAAAGGTAATGAATCTTATAAAGAATTACGATGGAATCGTAGTTAGACTCCCCAGTGAGATTGGTTTTTTAGTTGCTGAATGTTGTCTTATTACAAAAAAACCATATTTAGTAGAAGCTGTAGCATGTCCTGTTGATGCAATGAATGCATTAAAGAGCTTTAAGTCAATATGTTATACTCCCATTATAAAAAAACAAATGAAAAAATGCATTCTAAATGCATCAACGGTTATTTATGTTACAAGTAATTTTCTACAAAATAGATATCCGACAAAAGGCTTTAGCATATCTGCATCTAATGTAGAGTTAAATAATATAATATTAAACTTTAAATCTACAGGTTTAAAATATAAAAAAGAAATAAATTTAACGTTAATTGGAAACTTAGATAGTCATCATAAAGGATATTCTATTTTATATAAAGCCCTCGATCTTCTTGAAAGAGAAAATCTTGATTATATATTTAATATTTATCTCATTGGTGCTGGTGAGCTTTATAAAAAACACATTTCATTAAAGAATATAAATGTAATTTATACTGGTGCTTTATCAAAAGATAAAGTAACAGATATACTAAAAATAACAGATATATACCTACAACCTAGTTCACAAGAAGGTTTACCAAGAGCTACGATTGAGGCCATGAGTCAAGCAATCCCATGTATTGTTAGTTCCGTGGGTGGGCTTCCTGAACTTATTGATAAAAAATGTATTCATAGTCACAATGATTATACTAGGTTAAGGACATTGATTGTCACTTTAATTAATGACACCGAATTATATATAGAACAATCTAAATTAAATTTATCTAATTCTACTTGTTATAAAAAAGATATTCTTACTGAAAAACGAAATAATGCATTTGAATATTATGTGAATGAAATATTGAGGAAAAAATGAAAATCACCATCTCTGGAACCGGCTATGTCGGTCTATCTAACGGAATACTTCTTTCCCAAAATAACAAAGTTATTGCGTTAGATATTAATAAAGAAAAAGTCGAACTCTTAAATAAAAAAATCTCGCCAATCTCAGATAAGGAAATTGAAGAGTTTTTAGCAACTAAAGAACTCGACTTCACAGCAACTTTAGATAAAACAACTGCTTATCAAGATGCTGACTTTGTTATTATCGCAACACCAACCGATTATGATCCTAAAACTAACTACTTTAACACCTCATCAGTCGAGTCTGTTATCCGTGATGTTTTAGAATATAATCCACATACCACTATGATTATTAAATCAACAATTCCTGTTGGTTTTACTAAAGAAATGAGAGAGAAATATAATACGGATAATATTATCTTTTCTCCTGAGTTCTTACGCGAAGGTCGTGCGCTTTACGATAATCTTTACCCTTCCCGTATCGTTATTGGTGAGCAATCAGAAAGAGCACAAAAATTTGCTGAACTTTTACAGCAAGGTGCGTTAAAGAAAGATATTGATGTGCTTTTCACAGACTCAACTGAAGCAGAAGCAATTAAACTATTTGCTAATACCTACCTTGCATTGCGTGTTGCTTATTTCAATGAATTGGATAGCTATGCACAAGCTTACAATCTAAATGCCAAGCAAATTATTGAAGGTGTCTGCTTAGATCCTCGCATTGGTAATCACTATAATAACCCATCATTCGGTTATGGTGGCTACTGCTTACCAAAAGATACTAAACAACTATTAGCAAACTACGACTCTGTTCCTAATAATATTATTAGTGCTATCGTTGAAGCTAACCGTACCCGTAAAGATTTTATTGCAGACTCAATTATTGCTAAATCACCAAAAGTAGTTGGTGTTTATCGCTTAATTATGAAATCGGGCTCTGATAACTTCCGCTCATCATCAATCCAAGGCATTATGAAACGCATAAAAGCCAAAGGTATTGAAGTCGTGATTTATGAACCAGAGATGAAAGAAGATACCTTCTTTAACTCAAAATTAGTCAATGATTTAAATGAGTTTAAAACTATTTCTGATGTTATTATTACCAATAGAATGGCTTCTGCATTAAACGACGTAGAAGAAAAAGTTTATACTCGTGACCTTTTTGGTAACGATTAATTATTAAAGTGTGGGTTAATTAAATCATGAAATACTTAGTCACTGGCGCAGCCGGATTTATTGGCTTTCATTTAATACAAAAGCTAATTCAACAAGGTGAAACTGTTGTAGGCATCGATAACCTAAATGATTACTACGATGTTTCTTTAAAAGAATCTAGACTTAACCTATTAAATAAATTAGATAATTTTTTCTTTTCTCTAATTGATGTTGCTGATAGAGAAAAAATAGCACAGCTATTTGAAACTGAAAAATTTGATAAAGTCATACATCTTGCAGCACAAGCTGGCGTAAGATATTCATTAGTTAACCCATTTTCTTATGCTGACAGTAATTTAACTGGTTTTCTAACCATCTTAGAAGGTTGTCGTCATAATAATGTAAAACATCTTATTTATGCTTCATCAAGTTCTGTTTATGGCTTAAATGACGAGTTGCCATTTTCACCTCATGATCAGGCTAATCATCCTGTTTCATTATATGCGGCAACTAAAAAAGCTAATGAATTAATGGCGCATAGCTATTCTCATCTCTATGGTATTCCAACAACAGGGTTACGCTTTTTTACTGTTTATGGTCCTTGGGGGCGTCCTGATATGGCTTTGTTTAAGTTTACCAAAGCTATTATTAATGATGAGCCTATTGATATTTATAACAACGGCGAAATGCAACGTGATTTCACTTATGTTGAAGATATTGTTGAAGGAGTAGTTCGTATTGCTGATGTTATTCCTTCGCCTGAAAAAGAGTGGAAAGTAAGTACAGGAACACCAGCTAATAGCTCTGCACCTTATAAAATTTATAATATTGGCAATGGTTCACCTGTGAAACTGATGGATTATATTAGTGCATTAGAAACACAGTTAGGTAAAACAGCGATTAAAAATATGTTACCAATGCAACCTGGCGATGTTTATACCACATGGGCAGATACTGAGGATTTATTTAAGGCAACAAACTATAAACCTCAAACCAGTGTGAATGATGGTGTAAAGCAATTTGTTGATTGGTATAAAAATTACTATCAAGTTAAATAAACCATGCTCAATATCGTCTTATTTGAACCCGAAATTCCACCAAATACGGGTAATATCATCCGCCTGTGTGCAAACACAGGCTTTCATCTTCATTTAATCCAGCCACTGGGTTTTACTTGGGATGATAAACGCTTACGTCGTGCAGGGCTTGATTATCGTGAGTTTGCTGATATTAAACAGCATCATGATTATTATGCTTTTTTAGAAAGTGAAGGACTAAGCCCTGATAATGCACAGTCGCCTACTGGTGCTCGATTATTTGCTTTAACCACAAAAGGTAAACCTGCGCATAGTAATGTGAGTTATAAAGATGGTGATTACTTATTATTTGGTCCTGAAACTCGCGGTTTACCGCCTTATGTATTGGATAATATGCCAATGCAGCAAAAAATCCGAGTACCAATGCTTGCAGATAGCCGCAGTATGAATTTATCAAATACTGTTGCGGTGGTAGTTTTTGAGGCATGGCGGCAGTTGGGTTATCCCGGTGCATTACTTAGAGATTAAATCTAATCAGTGGTGTAAGCAGTGTTTAAATAAAACTTATTTTTATTACAGGTTTACTTCTCTTATTTAATTTTATCTTTATAAAACAAGAGTAACAAAAAGGCGCGATATCATCGATATTGCGCCTTTTTTATGTTCTATGACTCATACTAAATAATTGTTTTCTTGTTTTTTATACAGCCATTAAATCCCATCACCACACTCAAAACCAGACACAGAACCATTAAAGTGTTGATCCATATCTAGTGAAGGTTTGTCACTTGTTGGACGTCCAACAATACGGGCGGGTACACCAGCAACGGTAGTATGTGCAGGAACTTCATGTAAAACCACAGATCCAGCGCCAATTTTAGCGCCTCGTCCAATCTCAATATTGCCAAGAATTTTAGCACCGGCACCAATCATTACACCTTCGCGTACTTTAGGGTGACGATCACCGCCCGTTTTACCTGTACCGCCTAATGTAACGGACTGCAAAATAGAGACATCATTCTCAACAACAGCGGTTTCGCCAATCACAATGCCTGTTGCATGATCGAGCATAATGCCATGCCCAATACGCGCTGCAGGATGAATATCTACCCCAAAAGAGACTGAAATCTGGTTTTGTAGGTAAATCGCAAGTGCTTTGCGCTCTTGTTGCCATAACCAATGAGCAATGCGATAAGCCTGTAAGGCGTGAAAACCTTTTAAATAAAGTAGTGGAGTGGAGTATTTATCAACGGCAGGGTCGCGTAAACGAACGGCTGAAATATCATAAGCAGCAGACTCAATCATGGAAGCATCGCTACGATAAGCATCTTCAACAATCTCACGCACAGCAATCGCTGGCATGGTTGGCGTTGCCAATTTATTGGCTAACATATAGCTTAACGCACTACCAAGATTCTCATGTTTAAGCAGTGTTGCATGAAAAAAACTCGCCAAAATAGGCTCGCAATCCGCTAACGCTCTTGCTTCACATTTAATATGATCCCAGACTCGTTTTAGTTCTTCTAGCGACATACTCACTCTCATTATTTTTACATTAAAGCCCAAGTCTGGACTTAGGCTTTAATGAGTATTTATAGGCTTACATTTAGTATGGATATACCTTGATACCTTAGAACAACCCGTGCTTTAAAATAAGCTTAGAATAACGAGCTGTCTACTTCATCTTTGGTTGCCCGTCCTAATAAAGCTAATGCAGCCTCTTTCACATCTTTATGCTGATATAAAATCTGGTAGATCTGCTCAGTTATAGGCATTTCAACACCAACTTGCTCTGCGAGTGCACGCACTTCTTTGGTATTGCGATAACCTTCAACTACCTGACCAATGGCTTCTTGTGCTGCATCTACATCAACACCTTGACCCAGCATCATACCAAAACGGCGGTTACGTGATTGGTTATCGGTACAGGTTAAAACTAAATCACCTAAACCTGCCATACCCATAAAAGTCGCCGCATCTGCACCTAATGCTTTACCTAAACGACTCATTTCAGCAAGGCCACGAGTAATTAATGCAGTACGCGCATTGGCACCAAACCCCATACCATCAGACATACCCGCACCAATGGCGATAACGTTTTTAACTGCACCACCTAATTGCACACCGATAAAATCAGGATTTTTATAAACACGGAAACTTTTACCACAATGGAAAAGTTGCTGTAGTTCATCAGAAAATGCATTGTCCGTTGAAGCAACAGAAATAGCAGTAGGTAAACCCGCAGCAAGTTCTTTAGCAAAAGTAGGACCCGATATTACTGCTAATGGGATTTCATTACCTAATACTTCACGCGCCACATCTTGCAACAAGCGCCCAGTATGTGCTTCAAGTCCTTTCGTCGCCCAAACTACACGCGCATCCTGACGTAAAAAGGGTTTGATCTGTTGTAATACATCTCCAAAGACATGGCTTGGGATCACAATCAGAATATTACGGCTCGCTTCTATCGCTTTTTGCAAAGAAGCTTCCATATGTAAACTATCAGGAAAGGAAACATCCGGCAGAAAAGCCTGATTACAGCGTGCCTGCTCTAATGCGGCAACGTGTGCAGATTCATGACCCCACAGAACAACATCATGACCATTACGTGCCAGTGTAATCGCTAAAGCGGTGCCGTATGAACCGGCACCGATAACTGTCATAGAAGCATTGTTCATTAAGCTTCTTCAGCTCCTGCATTTGGAGCATCCTGTTGCTGTAAATAGTTCATAAACAGCGCATCAAAGTTAACAGGTGCTAAATTCAGTTGTGGGAAAGTACCACGGCTAACTAAGTTAGTGATACATTCACGAGCATAAGGGAACAGAACATTTGGGCAATATGCACCTAAGCAATGAGCCAGCTGCGTTCCTTCAATACCTTCAACAGTGAAAATACCTGCTTGTTGAACTTCACACAGGAATGCAGTTTCGTTATCCATTGTTGCAGTAACCGTTACACGCAGGACAACTTCATACACATTTTCAGCCAAAGTATTAGAAGAAGTATCAAGGTCTAATTTAACTTCTGGTTGCCACTCTTTTTGGAAAACTTGTGGGGCATTAGGCGCTTCAAAAGAGATATCTTTTGTATAGATACGTTGAATTTGAAAAGTCATCTCTTGGTTTTGCTGTTCTGACATAATAATCTTACCTTTTTATATCCTTATTAATTGAATAGCAGTAAGTATAGAACTCAATCTGCCCGCTCGTTATTTTTTGCCCTTAGCAAGTGGTAAATTCTCACCACTCCAGCCTGAAAGGCCATCTTTTAAAATAAAGACCTTTTCAAAACCGAGTTTAATTAGGCTTTCGGCTGGTTTTGCACCTTCCATACCGGATGGAGAAACAACGATAACTGGCTGTGATTTATACTTCTCCAGCTCAGCAATATTGTTATCTTTGATTTCAGAAGGTGTTAAATTGATAGAATCAATAATGTGCCCTTTACGGAACTCATCACGGCTACGGATATCAACACACACCGCACCCTCTTTATTTATCAAAGAAATAGCTTCTGTACGGGAGATATTTTTCGTTTTTGAAAATAGCCCTTTAAAGGTCAGCACAATGACCGCCACCAGCAGCGCAACCCAAGCAAAACTTAACAGGGTGTGCCGGTTGAAAAATTGCATTACTTCTTGCAGCATAGGATGCAATCACTCTCGTTGGTTAAAAATAGTATCAAAGGGTCAAAGTATACCTTTGTAATGGCGCAATTACAGCCTATTACTTCTTTTCTCTTGCAGTTTTTGCGGAAAATTTCTCAACAATCATTTTTTTTATTGACGGATTTCTGTACCATTAGCATTGGAAAATCCTATGAAGAAGATTCGGAAGGTTCACTTCTTTCCCTCCACAGGATCCCTCTTCAGGCAAGCTATTAAAAAACCAGCATCCACAATAATGGCTATTCTACGAGAGAAAATCACGCTCTCTGTCAGATTTCGCACCTGTCTGAGATAAAACAACTATCTGTTATTTATTTAAAAGTATTGAGAACACGAGCATGTCGCAAACAAATCAAGTGCCTAAAATTGGATTCGTTTCATTAGGTTGTCCTAAAAATTTAGTGGACTCCGAACGTATCCTAACCGAACTGCGTACAGAAGGTTATCAAGTTGTTCCCACCTATAATGATGCTGATTTAGTCATCGTCAACACCTGTGGGTTTATTGACAGTGCAGTACAAGAATCTCTTGAGGCAATTGGTGAAGCACTCGATGAAAACGGTAAAGTCATTGTTACTGGCTGTTTAGGTGCAAAAGAGAACCAAATTCGTGAAGTGCACCCTAAAGTGCTAGAAATCACCGGTCCTCACAGTTACGAACAAGTTTTATCACATATTCATCATTACGTACCAAAACCTGATCACAATCCTTTTGTTAGCCTTGTGCCTGAACAAGGGGTTAAATTAACACCGCGTCATTATGCTTATTTAAAAATCTCTGAAGGCTGTAATCACCGTTGTACGTTCTGCATTATTCCTTCTATGCGTGGCGATTTAGATAGTCGTCCCATTGGCGATGTATTAAATGAAGCGAAAAGATTAGTTAATGCAGGTGTTAAAGAGTTACTGGTTATCTCTCAAGATACCTCTGCTTATGGTGTTGATACCAAACACCAAACTGGTTTTTGGGATGGAATGCCGGTAAAAACCAGCATGACAAGCTTATGTGAACAGCTAGCAAAATTAGGCATTTGGGTGCGATTGCACTACGTTTATCCTTATCCTCATGTTGATGATGTTATTCCATTAATGGCTGAAGGGAAGATCCTGCCTTATTTAGATATTCCTTTACAGCATGCAAGCCCTAAAGTATTAAAATTAATGAAACGTCCAGGTTCTGTTGAACGTACTTTAGAGCGTGTAAAACGTTGGCGTGAAATTTGTCCTGAACTGACACTGCGTTCGACTTTTATTGTCGGCTTTCCTGGCGAAACAGAAGAAGATTTCCAAATGTTATTGGATTTCTTAACTGAAGCACGTTTAGACAGAGTGGGTTGCTTTAAATACAGCCCAGTAGATGGCGCAAAAGCCAACGTATTACCAGACCAAATACCAGAAGAAGTGAAAGAAGAGCGTTATCACCGTTTTATGCAGTTACAGCAGCAAATCTCAACAGAACGTTTGCAGGAAAAAATTGGTAAAACATTACTGGTGATGATTGACGAAGTAGACGAAGAAGGCGCAATTGGTCGTAGTATGGCTGATGCACCAGAAATTGATGGTGCTGTTTATCTAAATGAACAATTTGATGTTGAACCAGGACAAATAGTACGCGTTCTGATTGAACATGCCGATGAGTATGACCTTTGGGGTACTATCGTCGAGTAATATATTTAATCGACAGCGCGATATTCTATTGCGCTGTCACACTGATTGTCTCTTTTTCCTCTCACCGACTATTATTGCTTTATAATCTCGAATTAATTAAATAGATTACTTATTAAGTATTATCTGAAATTACGTCTTTATTTCCTGTTAACTGGTTAGTTGCTGAATGACATGAAATAATCTTACAAACTGTTATTTAAAGGTACTTTGGTCAGATGGCAGAGAAAAAGGTTCTTCAAAAAAAAATGTATCAGCCTTCTCGTGTATTCTCTTTACCGTTAATCACGTTGCTTATTAGCACCTCTTTATTCTCTGCGACCAGCGTTTTTGCCAATACATTAACGGATAACCGTAATCAGCTTAAAGATCTCCAAACCACCATTGCCGAAAAAGAAAAGCAAGTTCAAGAGCAGCAAAAGCAACGCACATCTTTACTTACACAATTAAAAACGCAAGAAACACAAATCTCTCATGCGGGGCGTTCTGTTCATGAAACGCAAAATCGCTTACAGACATTGGGAAAAGAGATAAAAACAATTACGGCGAATATTGCACGTTTGCAAACCCAATATAATTCTCAGCAACAGCTATTATCTCGCCAAATGGATGCAGCTTATCGCCAAGGAAAACACCAAGGTATTGAGCTGCTATTTCGTGGGGAAGAGGGGCAGCGCGAAGAGCGCATTTTAGCGTATTACAGCTATATCAACGATGCGCGTAAAGAAACCATGGCGCAGTTAGCACAAACATCAAAAGAACTTGAAGCTGAGAAAAATGCTCAGCAAGCCAAGCAAAATGAGCAAAAACAAGCGCTCACAAAACAGCAGCAAGAAAAGCAAAAACTGGATAATGCGCTAGCTGCTCGCCAAAAAACACTCACTCAACTTGAATCAACATTAAAAGAAGACCAGCGCAATTTAGCCACAATGCGCGCTAACGAAGCACAATTAAGAAATAAAATCGCGCAAGCTGAGCGTGAAGCAAAAGCTCGTGCTGAACGAGAGGCAAGAGAAGCGGCACGAATTGCGGCAAAACAGCGTGACGCCCAACAACGTGGTTCAACTTACAAGCCAACCGCAGAAGAACAGTCGTTGATGTCTCGAACTGGCGGCTTAGGCAAACCCGCAGGACAAGCAATTTGGCCAATTCGAGGTTCATTATTACATCGCTTTGGTGAATCTATCTCGGGTTCTGGGGAGTTACGTTGGAAAGGTATTGTTATACCTGCGGCACAAGGCACTGAAGTTAAAGCCATTGCTGATGGTCGCGTTTTACTTGCCGACTGGCTACAAGGCTATGGTTTAGTGGTAGTTGTAGAACACGGTAAAGGGGATATGAGCCTTTATGGTTATAACCAAAGTGCATTAGTTAATGTAGGACAACAAGTTAAAGCAGGACAACCTATCGCATTAGTGGGTAACAGTGGTGGACAAGAACGTTCAGCACTCTATTTTGAAATCAGACGTCAAGGGAAAGCCGTTAACCCAGTACCTTGGCTTGGGAGGTAGTTTTGCTATTTTTTAGTGCATTGCAACACGTAACATCTTGGACAACGCGTTTAATATTACTGAGTTTAGTATTAACGACACCCACAATTGCTGCACAGTTGGCAATTGTGATTGATGATTTTGGTTATCGCACTAAAGAAGACAATCAAATATTACAGCTTCCAATCGCGGTTTCCGTTGCGATTTTACCCGACTCACCTCATGGAAAAGAGGTTGCCAACAAAGCGCATGCTCAAGGTAGAGAAATTCTAATTCATATGCCAATGGCACCTATCAGTAAACAACCGCTAGAGCGCGACACATTAAAAACCGATATGGGGCAAGACGAAGTCAATCGTATTATTCAGCATGCTATTAATAATGTGCCTTATGCTGTGGGTATGAATAATCATATGGGTAGTGCAATGACATCTGACAGGCAAGCAATGGATCGAGTGATTAAGGCGCTCAACCACTCTAATCTCTATTTCCTAGATAGTGTGACTATTGGTAATACTCAGGCAGCTATTGCAGCAAAAGCTGCAGGGGTGCCCTCTTTACGTCGCCATGTATTTTTAGACAATGTACAAACTGAAGCTGAAACTCGCCAACAATTAGCACGGGCTATTGCTTTAGCGCGTAAAAATGGCTCAGCGATTGCGATTGGTCATCCTCATCCTTCAACAGTCAGAGCATTGCAGCAACAACTGCCGTTATTACCAGCTGATATTCAACTGGTGGCGCCAAGCGT
Organism: Proteus hauseri; assembly: GCF_040139125.1. Classification (GTDB taxonomy): domain Bacteria; phylum Pseudomonadota; class Gammaproteobacteria; order Enterobacterales; family Enterobacteriaceae; genus Proteus; species Proteus hauseri_B. The sequence continues at coordinate 125,423 of NZ_JBEEUB010000009.1, read as the reverse complement.
ACTATTAAAACCTCAATCGATTAAACCAACGCAACCCAAAGTACCAGAACAACCCAAAACACCTGAAAAAGAGCCAACAGAACAACCTCAAGCACCAAAACCCGCGTCATGGTTAAAGCCAGCACAACAGGCAATTATCTCGATAAAAAAGAGTACAGTGGTGAAAACATTTTCAGGTATTACGTCACCTAAGCAACAATTACAACAAGTAGTACCTGAATCCAAGCCGCTGCAAAATGATAAACCTGCAGAAATGACTCAATAGAAAAGAGCCCATATTGGGCTCTTAATAGCTCTATTTTGCACCACAACTTACTGCCAATCTAAAATTACTTTGCCCGATTGACCTGAACGCATGATATCAAAACCTTTTTGGAACTCACCGATTGGAAATTGATGTGTAATAATAGGAGTAAGATCGAGACCAGACTGGATAAGTGCAGCCATTTTATACCAGGTTTCAAACATCTCTCGACCATAGATACCTTTAATAAATAAGCCTTTAAAGATAACTTGCCCCCAATCTATCGCCATATCTGAAGGTGGAATACCCAGTAATGCAATACGACCACCATGATTCATAGTACTCAACATAGTACGAAATGCTGGAGGTGCTCCAGACATCTCTAATCCCACATCAAAACCTTCGGTCATTCCCAGTTCTTTCATTACATCAGTAAGGTTTTCTTTACCGACATTCACGGCTCTGGTTACGCCCATTTTTTTCGCTAGATCAAGGCGATATTCATTTACATCAGTAATAACGACATGACGAGCACCCACATGTTTACAAATTGCGGCAGCCATAATACCAATAGGACCCGCACCTGAAACTAATACATCTTCTCCCACTAAATCGAATGAGAGCGCTGTGTGTACCGCATTACCAAAGGGATCAAAAATAGCCGCTAATTCATCAGGAATGTTATCTGGAATTTTAAACGCATTAAAAGCAGGAATAACTAAATATTCAGCAAAACAACCTGGGCGATTAACACCAACCCCAATGGTATTACGGCATAAGTGTGTACGACCACCACGACAGTTTCGGCAATGACCACAAGTGATATGCCCTTCACCAGACACTCGGTCACCAATACTAAAGCCTTTAACTTCTTGTCCTATTGCGACTATTTCACCAATATATTCGTGACCCACAACCATAGGCACAGGAATTGTTTTTTGAGACCATTCATCCCAATTATAAATATGAACATCAGTACCACAAATTGCCGTTTTGCGAATTTTGATCATCACATCGTTATGACCAAGTTCAGGTACTGGCACATCTGTCATCCAGATGCCTTCTTGCGCCTTTAATTTTGACAATGCTTTCATAATGAGAACCTTATGCAATCACATTCAGTTGTTTGCCGATTTTAATAAACGCTGTAACAGCACGTTCAATTTGCTCAGTGCTATGTGCTGCTGACATTTGTGTACGAATACGTGCTTGCCCTTGTGGTACAACAGGATAAAAGAATCCAGTGACGTAAATACCTTCATCAAGTAAACGTGTGGCAAACTCTTGCGCTAATTTCGCATCGCCTAGCATTACTGGAATAATCGCGTGATCAGCTCCCGCCAATGTAAAACCCGCAGCACTCATTTTTTCACGAAAAAGCGCTGCATTGCGCCATAAGCGAGAACGGATTTCGTCACCAGACTTCAGCATCTCTAATACGGCAATAGAAGCTGAAACTATTGCTGGAGCTAATGAATTTGAGAATAAATAAGGGCGAGAACGTTGACGTAACCATTCCACCACTTCTTTACGTGCTGCGGTATATCCACCTGAAGCGCCACCTAATGCTTTACCTAAAGTACCAGTGATAATGTCTACTCTACCCATCACATCACAATATTCATGAGTACCGCGACCTTGTGCACCAACAAACCCCACAGCATGAGAGTCATCAACCATGACTAATGCGCCATATTCATCAGCTAAATCACAAATACTTTTAAGGTCAGCAATGACACCATCCATCGAAAATACGCCATCTGTTGCAATCATAATATGGCGGGCATTATCAGCTTTCGCTTTTTCTAATTGTGCTTTTAACTCAGCCATATCATTGTTAGCGTAGCGGTAGCGTTTTGCTTTACATAAACGAACACCATCGATAATAGAAGCATGGTTTAGTGCATCAGAAATAATGGCATCTTCGGGTCCCATTAGGGTTTCAAACAATCCGCCATTAGCATCAAAACAAGAAGAGTATAAAATGGCATCTTCCATACCTAAGAACTCAGCGATTTTATTTTCTAATGTTTTATGTGAATCTTGAGTACCACAAATAAAACGCACAGAAGCCATACCAAAGCCATGACTATCCATGCCTGCTTTTGCCGCTTCAATTAATTTGGCATGATTAGCTAAACCTAAATAGTTATTGGCGCAAAAATTAATAACATGACTGCCATCAGCGACGGCAATATCTGCACTTTGTGAAGAGGTAATAATGCGCTCATGTTTAAACAGACCATCTTGACGAGTTTGTTCTAGTTGTTGATCAATCTGCTGATAGAAAGAGTGGGTAGACATATTTTCTCCTAAGACTGCTGGCGAAAAGAGGTAACATATAAGGATTGACTATAATCTAGTCAGTTTTGTTTCTTATTTTATGCCTTTGTTCTATTAAAAACGACAAATGTAAATAAATAATGTTATTTATGTAATTAAGATCACTAATATGCACTACGTTTTTCGTAAATTTCAGTCTGTTCTTCCATGATGAATACTACCGTTAAGACTGTTCAGTGTTATTATAGACCTAGAGCTAATTTTTAGATTTTATAGGAAGGGGTAGCCATATGATTATCGTCACTGGCGGTGCAGGTTTTATCGGCAGCAATATTGTTAAAGCATTAAATGATGAAGGTTATACTGATATTTTAGTTGTTGATAACCTTAAAGATGGTACTAAGTTTGTTAATTTAGTCGATCTCAATATCACCGATTACATGGATAAAGAAGACTTTATTGCCAGCGTCGTTGCAGGTGATGATTTCGGCGATATCGATGCCATTTTCCATGAAGGTGCTTGCTCTTCTACCACTGAGTGGGATGGCAAATATATGATGGACAACAACTATCAATATTCAAAAGAGCTACTCCATTTTTGTCTTGAACGCCAAATTCCGTTTTTATATGCCTCTTCTGCAGCAACTTATGGTGGTCGTACTGATAACTTTATTGAAGAAAGAAAATTTGAAGCACCATTAAATGTTTATGGTTATTCAAAATTCTTATTTGATGAATATGTTCGCCAAATTTTGCCTGAAGCAGAGTCGATGATTTGCGGCTTCCGTTATTTTAATGTTTATGGTCCGCGTGAAGGACATAAAGGTGGCATGGCAAGTGTTGCATTCCATTTAAATAACCAAGTCAATGCGGGACAAAATCCAAAATTATTTGAAGGTAGCGAAACCTTCCAACGTGACTTTATTTATGTTGGTGATGTTGCTGCGGTTAATTTATGGTTCTGGCGTAATAATGTATCGGGTATTTTTAACTGTGGTACGGGTCGTGCTGAATCATTCCAAGCTGTCGCTAACGCGGTTATTGCGCATCATACCGATAAAGACCTTTCTATCGAACATATTGAATTTCCTGAAAAATTAAAAGGTCGCTATCAAGCCTTTACGCAAGCCGATTTAACTAATTTACGTAAAGCAGGTTATACCGCACCGTTTAAAACCGTCGCTGAAGGTGTTGCACTCTATATGCAATGGCTAAATCAGGATAAATAATCGTCGTCTATGAAAATCTTTGTGGTTGGTCCTTCATGGGTTGGGGATATGATGATGTCCCAAAGCCTATATCGAACACTAAAAGCATTACATCCAGCAGCAACTATTGATGTGATGGCACCAGCTTGGTGCCGTCCATTATTAGAGAAGATGCCAGAGGTAAATCAAGCCATTCCTATGCCATTAGGACATGGTGCTTTAGCGATAGGTGAACGTAGGCGTTTAGGTAAACAGTTAAAAGAGAGCGGTTATACACACGCGTATATATTACCTAACTCTTTTAAATCTGCTTTAGTCCCTTTCTTTGCAGATATTCCTAAACGTACAGGTTGGCGTGGTGAAATGCGTTATGGGTTATTAAACGATTTACGCCCTCTCAATAAAGAGGCATTCCCGCTAATGGTTGAGCGCTATATTGCATTAGCTTATGACAAGCAAAAAATGCAAAAAGCAGCAGATATTCCTCAACCGCTGTTGTCGCCTAAATTGTCTGTTAGCAATGATGATATCACCACCACATTAAGTGCATTTTCATTGCCAACGCAGCGCCCTGCAATAGGCTTTTGTCCTGGCGCTGAGTTTGGTCCCGCTAAGCGTTGGCCCCATTATCATTATGCTGCATTAGCTCAAAAGCTGATTACTGAGCAAGGTTATCAAATTTTCCTATTTGGCTCGCAAAAAGACAGAGACGCCGGTGAAGAGATAAAACAGTCGCTAACGCCAGAGGCGTGCGAGGCGTGTTTTAACCTTGCTGGTGAAACCTCACTTGAGCAAGCGGTTAACTTACTTGCATCCTGTAAAGCTGTCGTCAGCAATGATTCTGGCTTAATGCATGTAGCAGCCGCATTAGATCGCCCATTAGTGGCACTTTATGGTCCTAGTAGCCCTGATTTTACACCGCCATTATCAGATAAAGCGCGAGTTATCCGTTTAATTACCGGTTATCACAAGGTGCGTAAAGGCGATGCCGAACAAGGCTATCATCAAAGCCTTATTGATATTCAGCCAGAGCAAGTATTTACAGAGCTAAAAAACTTACTTTCGACGGAGCCATCAGCGTGAAGCGGGTATTAATCGTAAAAACATCTTCTATGGGCGATGTATTACATACATTGCCTGCATTAACAGATGCAATAAACGCTTATCCTGATATTCGTTTTGATTGGGCTGTTGAAGAAGGCTTTGCACAAATTCCTAGCTGGCATAGCGCAGTAGATAGCGTTATTCCAGTCGCAATTCGTCGTTGGCGTAAAAATTGGTTTAGTGCCTCTATTCGCGCTGAACGTGCTAAATTTCGCCAAACAATCCAAACTCATCATTATGATGCTGTAATCGATGCGCAAGGCTTACTTAAAAGCGCATTTTTTGTGACTCGTTATGCCAACGGTATTAAACATGGCTATTCACGACAAAGTGCCCGTGAACCTTTAGCCAGTTTTTTCTACGATATTCGCCACGATGTCAGCAAAAAAATGCATGCCGTTGAGCGTATACGCCAACTGTTTGCATTGAGTTTGGATTATCCAATCCCTCAATCTCAGGGTGATTATGGTATTGCACCACATTTTCTCGCACTTCCTGCATTTGATGAACGCCCTTATTTAGTATTTTTGCATGCAACGACGCGTGATGAAAAACATTGGCCAGAATCCCATTGGCGAGAATTAATTGCCCTACTTGCAGATTCTGGATTACGCATTAAATTACCTTGGGGTGCAGAGCATGAGCATCAACGTGCAATACGATTAGCTCAGGGATTTGAGTATGTAGATGTGCTACCTAAAATGTCATTAGCAGAAGTTGCCCAAGTGATTGCAGGTGCTAAAAGTGTGGTTTCTGTCGATACTGGGTTGAGTCATCTTACTGCGGCATTAGATAAACCCAATATCACCCTATTTGGCCCTACCGACCCCGGATTAATCGGCGGATATGGTAAGGCACAAACAGCAGTGAAAGCTGAAGGTGGGGATATTGGGGAGATTAGTGCAGAACAAATTATCAATATTATCGATAGTTAGTCTAATAAAACCCTAAAAATAATTAGTCTTTTAGGGTTTTATTGACGGCATTAAAAACTTCATCCACTGTAATAAGATCCATTGACGCCTGTATTCCCTCATTCGGGCTAGGCTTCTTATTAATAATGGTATGTAAATGAAGATCTTGATAAGGTCCGGTCCATTTAGGATCTGCTGTTGCAAATAAACTCACGGTTGGGCGCTGTAATGTAATTGCTAAATGCAGAGGCCCTGTATCACCTGTTACCAGTACATCCATAATATTGATATGACTTAATAAGTCAGGCAATGATGTTTTACCCACCAGATTTTCAATATTGTTATGATATTTTTCTGGCAATAATACAAAAAACGCTTCAGGTAACTCTAACTCTCTCGATGAACCAATTAGCTTAATTTGTAATAAATTATCGCCATCAATAAGCTTTTGTGCTAATTCAGCAAAATACTTAACCGGCCATCTACGTTCTTGCGTTGAAGCCCCCATTTGAAAACCAACAATACTGTTTTGGTTCTTTTCTAATTGCTTTATTTCACCAGGAATTTCCATCCTTGTATCTGTGCTGTTGATTCCTAAGTAACGAATAATATTAAGTTTACTTTGAATAACATGGCATTTAGGTGGCTGGTGTTCAGCAACAATCCATTTTTTAAACCACTCAGGAATAACATGGAAAGTATTACGCAAAATATATTGGCAACTAGACATCACTGCTAATAAGACATCATAAGGTAGATGAGAGTGTAAAATAACAGCTACCTCTGGTTTATATTTTTTAGCTTGTAGTGCAACAGGCAATAAATTCCTAATTTTATTATCCCAATAAATAACACTATCTATTTGATCATAATTTTCGACTAACAATTTGTTTTTTACACTAGAAATCAAAGTAATATGCGCGTCAGGATAATGTGCTCGAATCGCTCTTATTGCTGGAGTATTAAACATAAAATCCCCCAGTGCTGTAGTTGAAAAAATAAGGATACTGTTAAATTTAATATCTGATGAAAAAGTATCCGTTTTTTTCATCTTGCCAAAAAGAGGATTATAGATATTTAAAAAATTATGTACCCACTTAAGTTTTTTCAACTTCATCTTATTTTACCTGCACCTTACTTTGATAATACTCAGCCAATGTCATTCCTTGTACTTTATCTTTTAAGAAACTAAATAGTGTTTCTAAATCAGCATATAGCCCTTCAATCTCTTTTTCTGTTCTAAATGTTGGGCTACCACCTGGCATAAACTCTGATGAATGCAGCATAAATTCAATATGGTCATTACCTTGTGCTAATGATTGCTTTGTTACCTCAATCATTTGCTGCGCATTTCCACCTTTAGGACGTAACCAATTTACTGAAGGTGCTCGCTGCTTACCTCTAATTTTATCATAACCTTGCTTAATGCTATTCATTAAAGGCGAGTGCTTATATTGAATACTCATCGGCACTTCTAACAAAGACGAACTTCCTTCTTTGCTGATATCTTGTAAATCCATAAAATAAGCATGACTTGGAAAATGAGTATAATTTGTGCCACCAGATTGTGCAGGATCACCTTTGGTAAATTGCCAATTAACTTTAGGTGTAACAGAACAATCAACTTGATAACCAAATTCAACTAAAAGACGCGCATAAATTTCATTAAAAGCCCAGCGACCAGCACGATGACTTAACATTTTAGTTTGTAGTTTATCTTCAAGTAAGTGCGTCATTAATGCGATTTTTTCTCGCATTTGGTTTTCTGGATATTCAATTAAATAAGGCTGATAACGCAGATCATCCTCAGTTAAAGCAGCTAAAGGAGGACTATTCCATGCATGCAAATGCATACCAATTTCACCCGTGTTACGAGCTACCACATCTTTAGCAAATTCGATATAAGCGTCATCCATTACCATCTCATAATTTGTAAGCCAAACAGGCTTAAAATTAAAGCTTTCACAAAGTTGCTGAAAACGGGGTAGAAAATGCGTATTTTTGGTAGTAATTTCGCTATCATTTTCCCAAAGATTATCGCCTTCGGTATCTAATGTGATAATAAATGCTGGTTTTTTCATGCATACCCCGCCAATTAATGGATAATAGGCTGTTCTATTTGTATTTAACACTATGGTACGCAGTAGAAAACCGCAATTCAATCAATATAAATCGGGTTTAGTAGATGCATTTCACCGATTTGTTTACAATAAGACATCTTACTGAAGCTAAAGTAATTATGAATAAATCAAATCAATCATTTAACAAAATACTTGTTATCAAGCTCCAACATCATGGGGATATATTACTGACAACGCCTGTTATACATTCGTTAAAATCAGCTTATCCCAATGCAACGATTGATGTTTTATTGTATAAAGAAACACTCCCTATGCTTCAAGATAATCCATTAATAAATAATATTTTTTATCTTGATAGAAATTGGAAACAGCAAGGAAAATTCACTCGTATTAAAAAAGAGTGGCAACTAGGGCGTTTGCTACAAAAACAACATTATGATTTAGTTATCGACCTCGCTGATCAATGGAAAGCAGCAATTTTTGCACTTGTTACTCAAGCACCAATGCGCTTGGGGCTTGAGTTTGAAAAACGCAAAGAGAGTAAATTTTGGGCTAAATGCCATAATGTGATTGTGCCAACAGCTGATCATGGACAACTACACACAGTAGAGCAAAACCTCAGCATCTTAACGCCACTTAATATTCCCATTCACTCTACTGTTACAATGTCTTATAGCGATTTAGACAAACTATGGGTTGAAGAGTTAATAAAAGAACAGAACATAAGTAACGGCTATATTGTTATTCAACCAACCTCTCGTTGGTTTTTTAAATGTTGGGATGAAGATAAAATGGCATCATTAATCTCCTTATTTCAACAAAATTCTTATTCGGTTATTTTAACTTCTGGACCTGAAGAAAAAGAACTTAAAATGGTCGATAATATTTTAGCTCAATGCCCTAATAAAGAGAATATTACTGTGCTAGCTGGTAAAACATCGTTACCTCAATTAGCCGCGTTAATTGATCATGCCAAGCTCTTTATCGGGGTAGATTCCGTTGCTATGCATATGGCTGCTGCATTAAAAACACCACTTATCGCACTTTTTGGGCCTTCAAAACTAAAACACTGGCATCCATGGCAAGCAATTGGAGAGACAATATGGGCAGGAAATTATGCAGATATCCCACACCCTGACCATATTAAAACAGATACACAACAGCGCTATCTTTCTGCTATTCCTGTTGATGTCGTTTTTCACGCAGCTAAAAGGTATTTAACTCAATGAGCCATCCATTACGATTAGCAATTGTTAGACAAAAATATCGACCTGATGGTGGTGCTGAACGTTTTATTGCTCGCGCCTTAGATGCGCTATCAACTGATGAGCTTGAGTTAAATGTGATTACTCGTGAATGGCAAGGTGATGTAAACCAAGATTGGCATATTCATTTGTGTAATCCTAAAAAATATGGACGAATTAGCAGAGAATCAGGCTTCGCTAAAGCAGCAAGAGCTTGTTGGCAAGAAAACCATTTTGATATTGTGCAAAGCCATGAACGCATTGCAGGATGTGATATTTTTAGAGCGGGTGATGGTGTACATCGACGCTGGTTATTGCAACGCCAAAGAATACTTCCACGCTGGAAAGGCTATTGGTTGTTCTATGACAGATACCACCGTTATGTTATGAATGCAGAAAAACAGATGTATGCAGATCCAGCATTAAAACAAGTTATCTGCAATTCACATATGGTTAAACAGGAAATCATTGAGGATTTTGGGCTTTCTGCCGATAAAATATCTGTTATTTATAATGCAATTGACCATAATGCCTTTACTCCTGCAACAGACACACAAAAAACAGCATTAAAAATACAATTTAAGATCCCTAAAAAATCGTCTTGCTTTATCTATGTTGGTTCTGGCTTTGAACGAAAAGGATTAGCAGCCGCTATTTCGGCAATAGCGAGTACATCAGCTATATTGTTAGTAGTAGGAACAGATAAAAATCAAAAAAGATATGAAGATCTCGCTGAACAATTAGGTTGTCGTGACAGAATTTTCTTTTTAGGGATGCAAAAAGAGACTCTGCCTTTTTATCAAATGGCAGATGCTTTACTGCTTCCCACACTTTATGACCCTTTTCCTAACGTTGTTCTTGAGGCATTATCGTGTGGTTTACCCGTCATCACATCAACTAGTTGTGGTGGTGCTGAATTTATTGAAAATGGTATAAATGGCTTTGTTTGCGATGCCTTAGACATTTCGGCATTAACCGATGCAATTATAATAATTTCTAAGCAAGTAACGTGGCATGAAATGTCCACTGCAGCAAGAGAGACGATTCTTCCTTACACACCACAACATTTGTCAAATGAGCTCATTTCACTTTATAAACGGATATTGACCTTGTGAATCAACAGCATATACTTTTTATCATTGATGGATTACCTGGCGGCGGTGCTGAAAACGTCACATTGCGCCTTGCTGATGGTTTTCATCAAGCCGGATATCAGGTCACACTATTATCATTACATGAAAAATTAGCTTATCAATTACCTGATTTTATTAATTATATTGTTGATCACGATAGCTATCGTGGTATTTTTAGAAAATTAACTGAAATATCACGTAGATCTAAATCTCTTGATAATGTACTAACACAGCTATTTACAAAAAAAGGGCGACCTGCGCTCGTCTTATCTAATTTACATAAAACTGACCGCATTGTTTCACGTTCAAAACAGCTGGCGACATGTAATGTTTGGTACTGTATTCACGGTATTTATTCCCAATCATATCTTGGCAACAAATCAGGTTTTTCATATTGGTTAAAGAGAACTAAAATTCAGCAAGTATATAAAGATAAAAACCTGATTTGTGTCTCTAATGCAGTGAAAGAGGATTTAGTTAATCAAATTGGCATTCAAACTCACCAATTAAAAACGATTTATAACCCTTTCAATATCGAAGAAATTCAACAAAAAGCTAAGCAAAATAACCTTTTTAATCAACAAGATTACATTTTACATGTTGGACGTTTACATGAAGTAAAAAGGCAGGATAGATTAATCAACGCTTTCGCTAAAGCTAATTTACCTTGTCAGCTTATCCTATTAGGCGAAGGTACCCCAGCTATTAAGCAGCAACTAGAGCACCAAATTAAGCAACTAAATCTTACTGAAAAAGTGGTATTAGCAGGCTTTATCTCTAACCCATTACCCGCAATTCAAGGCGCGAAAGTTGTTGCATTAAGTTCAGATAGTGAAGGGTTACCTACTGTACTAATTGAGTCTCTTATCTGTGGCACTCCCATTGTCAGTACACGTTGCCCTGGTGGTGTTAGTGAAATTATGACAGATGAGCTTGCCAATTACCTTTCTGATATGAATGCCGACTCACTCGCAGAGAAACTTAGACTAGCTTATTATTCACCACCTCAAATATTGCCATCATCATATGCAAAATTTGAGTTAAACCATATATTAAAGCAGTATATCGCTTTAATTCCTTAATCCGAGCCTGGTTGTTTTTACACACTTTCCGCTACACAGTGTGGTACTATAGGTCTTCGTCCAGATAAGTGAATTTGATAGCATGTTGTTGCGTTTATATCAGGTACTTCTTTACCTTATTCAACCTCTGATTTGGTTGCGTCTTTTGTTACGTAGCCGAAAAGCACCAGCCTACCGCAAACGGTGGGCAGAGCGCTATGGCTTTTGCAAAGGCAAAGTCGCCGCGCATGGTATATTACTGCACTCTGTTTCTGTCGGTGAAACACTCGCCGCAGTACCACTTGTACGTGCTTTACGTCACCATTACCCAGATTTACCCATCACTGTCACCACCATGACACCAACGGGTTCAGAGCGTGTTCGTTCTGCTTTTGGTGATGACGTTTATCATGTCTACCTTCCTTATGATTTACCCGGCTCAGTTAATCGTTTTCTTTGTACCGTTGATCCTAAATTAGTCATTATTATGGAAACCGAACTCTGGCCAAATCTTATTTCTCAGCTTCATCAACGCAAAATACCTTTAATTATCGCTAATGCACGCTTATCAGAGCGTTCTGCTGCGGGCTACCAAAAATTAGGTAATTTTGTTAAACATATGCTGAGAAAAATCACCTTAATAGCGGCGCAAAATCAGGAAGATGGCGAGCGCTTTATTGAGTTAGGTCTAAAGCGCTCTCATTTGCATGTCACTGGTAGCCTGAAATTTGATATTTCAGTAACACCAGAGTTAGCCGCAAGAGCCGTTGCTTTGCGTCGTCAGTGGGCTGCTCATCGTCCTGTGTGGATTGCAACCAGTACTCACGAAGGCGAAGAGACTATTATTTTAGATACCCACAAAAAACTACTTACCCAATTTCCACAACTGTTACTAATTTTAGTCCCTCGTCATCCAGAACGCTTCTCTAAAGCGGAGCAACTCACTCGCGAAGCGGGATTAAAATATATATTACGTAGCACAGATGCCGTACCTGATGCGCAAACTCAGGTTGTGATTGGCGATACCATGGGTGAATTGATGCTGCTCTATGGCATTGCTGATTTAGCCTTTGTTGGTGGTAGCTTAGTTGAGCGCGGTGGTCATAATCCTTTAGAAGCTGCGGCTCATGCAATCCCTGTTTTAATGGGACCTTATACTTTTAATTTTAAAAATATTTGTGCCAAGCTTGATCAAGCAGAAGGTCTTATTACGGTTACTGATAGCGAATCAATGGCAACCGCTATCGCTTCACTGTTGAACGACGAAGATTATCGTCGTTACTATGGTCGCCATGCTGTTGAAGTGTTGCATGAAAATCAGGGCGCACTATTACGCTTACTCACTTTACTTTCTCCTTATCTTCCTCCTCGGAGCCATTGATGAGCCAAAGCAAGCGTCTTTCCGTTGTGATTATCAGTAAAAATGTGGCTGATGTGATTGGCGAATGCCTAGATTCAGTACAATGGGCTGATGAAATTATCGTACTAGATTCTGGCAGCCAAGATGCAACCTGTCACATAGCAACAGAGAAAGGCGCAAAAGTTTTTGTAAATAGTGAGTGGCGCGGTTTTGGCAAACAACGTCAGTTGGCTCAGCAATATGCGACTGGTGATTATATTTTTATGGTTGATAGTGATGAACGCGTAACGCCAGAGCTAAAAAATAGTATTCAAGCAACGTTACAACAACCTGACAATAACTGTGTTTATAACTGTGCTCGACGTAATTTATTTATGGGGCGTTTTATGAAACACAGCGGTTGGTATCCTGATAAAGTCACTCGCCTATATGCCCGTGAACATTATCAATATAATGATAATTTAGTTCATGAATCATTAGAAACTAAAGATGCTATAGTTAAAACACTGCAAGGTGACCTACTTCACCTTACTTGTCGTGATTTAATCGAGTTTCAGCAAAAACAGCTAAAATATGCCGCGGCTTGGGCACAAGAGCGTGCTCAAAAAGGTAAAACAACGCATTATAGTGCTATATTAACGCATACCTTAGGTGCTTTTTTTAAAACATGGTTACTGCGTATGGGATTTTTAGATGGAAAGCAGGGCCTAGCACTGGCATTGGTTAATGCACAGTATACCTTTAATAAATATGCCTCTTTGTGGGAACTTAGCCAAAAGAAACCTGAAAATGAAAAATAAAGCTATCTACCCAGGAACATTTGACCCCATTACTTATGGTCATCTTGATATTTTGACCCGCGCTGCAGGTATGTTTGACTCTGTTTTATTAGCCATTGCCTCAAGTGCACGCAAAAACCCAATGTTTACACTTGAAGAGCGCGTTGCATTAGCTAAAGAAGTAACCAGCCACTTACCCAACGTAGAAATTGTTGGTTTTAGCGAGCTTATGGCAAACTTTGCTCGTGAGCAGCAAGCGACTATTCTTATTCGGGGTGTCCGCAGCGTTTCAGATTTTGAATACGAATGGCAACTTGCCAATATGAACCGCCACTTTGCACCCGATCTTGAGAGTGTATTTTTACTGCCATCTCAAAATCTTTCGTTTGTCTCTTCTTCTTTAATTAAAGACGTTGCGCTGCATGATGGCGATGTATCTACATTCTTACCTGAAGTTGTAACAACCGCAATGTTACAAAAATTAGGAAAAATTTAAGCGTCATCTTCACCGTGCTGGCAGTGGCGACAAAAAAATGTACTACGCTGCCCTTGCTTAATACTTTCAATGGTATTCCCACAAATTAAACATGGTTTATCTTTTCGCCCATAGACAAACAGTTCTTGAGCAAAATAGCCCGGTTTACCATCAGATTGCAGAAAATCCTTTAGTGTTGTCCCACCTTGTTCTATCGAACGCGTTAATACTCGTTTAATTGCCGTGACTAAAACTTCAGACTCTTTTTCGGTTAAGCTGCTCGATTTTCTGTCGGGCATGATTCCTGAAGAAAATAATGCTTCATTAGCGTAGATATTTCCCACACCCACAACGAGCTTGTTATCCATTAACCACGGCTTTATTGCTGTTTTTTTATTACGTGATTGTTGATACAGATAATCTGCATTAAATGCATCAGAGAGTGGTTCAGGACCTAAATGAGCCAATACTGAACTGGTTGCCAAATCTTCACACCATAACCAAGCACCAAAACGCCGAGGATCGGTATAACGCAATACCTTACCATCACGGAAAATCAAATCGACATGGTCATGTTTTTCTTCTGGTTGCTCTTCTAGTAAAATCCTTACACTACCAGACATACCTAAGTGAATAATAATCCAGCCTTTATTGAGTTCAATTAATAGATACTTAGCACGACGTTTTACACTTAAAATCGGCTCATCAAGCAATGTTTTTATTTTTTCTGATACAGGCCAGCGTAATTTACTGTTACGTACCACCGCGTAATGCAATACATTACCAACCAAATGAGGCTCAATACCTCGGCGACTGGTTTCAACTTCGGGTAATTCGGGCACAGGTCACTCCATTATTGTCAGTAGAGAAATACAGCGATAACATCATTTTTATTGTATGATCGCAACCCAATATAGGAATTCAGGAAGACAGCAGATTATGATGATGTGGTTTAAAGACTATAATAAAAAATCCCTTTGGAATTTATCCATTATTGGGCTTTATATTATATTGATCTACTTACCCGATATCACTCGCTATAAAAATATAGTGATGGGCTTAATTGGCGCAACCGCACTGTGGTATCTAGTACGCGATTTTCGTGCCATCTGCAAAGTTTTTAAAAATAATCTGTCGCTCTCTTTGCTCTTTTTATTACTGGCAATTGGTTGGTCAATCGTCATTTCAGTTGAGCCAAGTATCAGTATAAAAGAGATTAACAAACCTATTTTAAATGGCTTACTGCTCTTTGCCATCACCTTTCCTATTGTACTGTATAAAGAAAAACCTGCTGATATTGCAAAAATGGTGATGGTGGCTTTTGCTATAGGGTTGTTGGTGATTATGGTAAAAGAGTTGGTGCAGTATTATTTGGAGTATCAGAAAGGTATTTGGCCTTTTACAGTAAAAAGCCAGTTAGCTCATAGAGAGATTTCCTATGGATTACTATTTTTCTTTCCAATTATTCTTAGCTGTTGGGCACTAAAAAAACACCATAACTTAATTAATTGGTTTTTATTAGCATCATCAGGCGTTTTATTTTTATTTTTAATGTTAGGAACATTAGCCAGAGGTGCATGGGTTGCATTAGCATTAAGTGCATTTCTTATGTTAATTATTAATCGCCAATGGTTGCTAATGATAATTGGTTTAGTTGTTTGCTCTCTTTTCTTTATTGGTGCAACTCAACTACCCGCTAACCAATTTATTGGTAAAAAACTTCAATATAAATTAACCCAAACCAATAGTGGGCTACGTTTTGATAATGGCACCCAAGGTTCCGCTTTAGATCTTATTTTAGAAAAGCCCATCCAAGGTTATGGCTATGGCAATCAGCTTTACCATAATGTTTATAATAAACATGTAAAAGACTATCCAAACTGGGTATTCAAAACCTCTATTGGTCCCCATAATAGCTTTTTAGCTTTCTGGTTTGCTGGTGGAATATTTGGCTTATTGGGTATTCTCTATTTTTGCACCTCAATTATCGCTCAAGGTGTTCAGCTAATAAGAAAAAACCACGGTGTAATTAGACAAGCTTCTCTCGTGCTACTAATGTCATTTTTAGGTATGTATCTATTGCGAGGTCTATTTGAGAATGCCTATATTAATCAGGTAGGTATTTTGGTGGGGTTAATGCTAGCACTGCGTTATTCACTATTAAATAACCCATCAGCGACATCATCTAATGAAAAATCGCACAGCGAAGATTAGTTAATTAATTTTTCAATTGTTTTTAATATCGTCTCAGCCCGTTTATCCCAGTTGTAATAGTTTTCAACTAAAGAGCGGGCATGAGCGACTTTTTCAGCCGCTCGCTGTGGGTTTTCTCTTAACAGTACAATTTGCTTAGCGAAACTTTGAGCATCACCACTATCAGCAAAACTTACTGCTTTTTCATCAACTACATCGCGAATTGAAGGAAAGTCTGATATCACCACAGGCTTTCTCATTGCCATATACTCGAAGAGTTTTAATGGCGATGTGTAACGACTACCAATACTGGTTAACGTCAGTGGTAAAACACAAATATCATGCTGTGCTATTGCTGCAAACCGTTTTTGGGGATCAATAAAACCAAGAAAATTGACGTTATCTTTTACGTCCATCTCTTGGGCTAATAATGTTAATCCTTCAATTTGTTCTGGTGTTCCACCAGCAATATTAAGTCTTGCATTATCAAGGTATTTCATCGCTCGCATCATGGTAGGAATACCTTTCCACTTATGCAAACTACCTAAATAAAGTACTTCGGTTTGATTATTTAATTCAGACGAAGAGGTTTTATGTTGGCAAGCTGCCACCGCATGTAAATCAACACCATCTGCAACGATAGTAATAGGCGTTGTGACTTGATATTGCGATAAAATATCATCTCGCAGCAATGAAGTAAGCACAAAAATTCCTGTTGCTTGGCTATAAACCTGCTTTTCCATTTTTAATAATTTATGGTATTTGGCACGATTTTTTTTCTTCTCAAATGAATGAGACTCAGCAAAAGATTGTGCGAAAATTTCATGGCTTTCAAAAAAGAGAGGAATATCAGGGTGATTCTCACAGAGGTAACAGGCGAGCTTTAAATTACGAGTAAAGAGTGCATCAACCGGATTTTGCTTTAACCAACGGGCGATTTGTAATGAAAATAGCTTTTGTGAATTAAATGGAAAATACCATTTTCGTCTGATATCTCTCAGTGAAACTAAGCTTGCATTAGAGTGAATCGAACGCCCTAAAATATCACTATCTCGATATTGTCCTTTTGGGGTAACCAGTGTTATTTGTGCGCCAGCACGGGCAAAAGCATCGACATTTTGCAAAATCTGCAATGAAGCCACACGTAAATCGGGCACTGGATAAGGGTCGAGATAAGCTATTTTCATAGTTACAAAGTCAAAGCACGTAAAAGACGTTGTGCCGAATGCTGCCAAGTATAACGAGACTCAATACGTAAACGTGCATTTTCGCCCATTTTTTTACCTTTATCGGGTAGTCCACGAAGATAAGTAATCGCAGCCACAATAGATTGTGCGTCGCCTGGCGTAACTAATAATCCGGCGGTTTCTTCATTACCAACAACTTCTGGAATTCCACCAATATGGCTAGCAATTACTGGTTTACCACACGCCATGGCTTCAGCAATCGTGATACCAAAGGCTTCATCTCCAACACTTGGGAAAATACCTGCATCACAAGCGGCATAAAATTCAGGAAGCTCACTATGCTCAACAGGGTGATGAAAAATAACCTGCTCAGAAACACCTTTTGCACTGGCTTTTTTCTTTAGTCGATCAAGATCATCTCCTGCTCCCACAATCAGCAGCTTTACATCTTTATCTTGTAAGGCACTGATTGCATCTATCGCAACACTTAATCCTTTCCAGCCAACTAATCGCCCTGCAAATACCAATAAGAAGGTATCATCACTAATTCCTAACTTTTGGCGTAAAGGTGTCATCATTGGCTTAAATTTTTCAATATCCACACCATTGTAGATAACTTCTGGGAACTGTTTAAAGTGATGCTGTATCTGCCAAGCATTAAAGTGGCTACAAGCCACCCACGCTGAAATATTTTTACCTAAGCGGCGGTCACCTTTAAAAAAACTGGTGCCACCACTCATATAACAAAATCGGGTAGAAGATGATTTAGGCATCAGTGAAGGCCAAAAAAAGTCAAAAGGTTTAGTTAAGATAACCCAGTCAAACTTTTGGCTAATCACATCTTTCTTGGCATGTCTGGCAAAGGTATAGCGTTCAACAATACGGCGAAAACGTCCACCCAAATCAATCACTTTATCTCTTGGGGTATAAGGATAGGTGTGGATCTGAATTTGGCGTCCAGCTAAATTTTGTCGAACATCTCCGTTTCCACCATAAAGATGAACTTCATGTCCAGCATCATGCAATTGCTTTGCCAGTTCCCACACTGCTGTTTGGATCCCGCCATAAGACATTGTGATTGTGACATCAATTAATCCGATCTTCATGAGTTACTGTTTCACCTTCATTCCATTTAATATATCACTAACAGCGTTCCAAACATTTTCTACCGAAATATCGGACATCGTATCTTCACGACTTGCCGATGCCAACGGTATTGGATGTTGAATAACACGACAACACGAATGCTGTAAAGGTGCTAAATAGCACCCAGGGTGATAGCTATGATATAGCGCCACCATAGGAATATCTAAGGCACCAGCCAAATGTGTAGGACCTGTATCGACACCAACATATAGCGATAAATTTGCCATTATTGCTGCATTTTGGCGCATTGTTACACATCCTGCTATAGCTAAGCAGCGCTCTGTACCTATTTTTTTAGCCAGATCTCTTGCTAGCGGCTTACTCTCTTCCCCTCCTAATAACAAAAAATAGACCTGTTCGTCATCAGTAATAATCTGTTTTGCTAGTTGGAGAAAATTTTCTACTGGCCAGTCTCGATAAGCTTTAGCTGGGAAACTCTGTAGTTGAAAGCCAATAATCTTTTTATTAATTAATGAATTAGATATTAAAAATTGTTGAGCAAATACTTTTTCTTCATCACTGATGGTATAACGTAGTTGCCAACAACTCGGATAAATCTCTAATGGATTAATTAATAAGGCACGTTCTTTTTGTGCCACCATAGGTACTGTTGGACGAGCGACCCATGTTATATCAGTTTGTTTTTTTGAAATATTTGCAAATGCAAAAGTATGATGTGATTGTCTGCGAGCATAACTGACTAATTCACTCTCATTACCATAAACAAATGCAAGGTCATAAGGTTTATTGGGTAACCAACCAGACCAACGCGCTCTTTTTTTAGAAAAAATCTTAATGCTATATAAATCTGGATTACCATTGAGAATACACGCACTGCGCTTGTGTGCCAGCACATGAATACGAGCATTAGGCCACCGCTGCTTTAATGCGTGAATAGTCGGTGTAATTAATAACGTATCACCGAAACGAGCGATTGCGATAATCAATATATTATCTGGATTCATACACTTTTTATTTGGCTTAAATGATACATTTACTTCTCAGACTATACACTAAAAAGCATTACAAATATTCATCAATACTATGAATATACCTGTGACTAATCAGGATGATAGTTTCTTATCATCGACTTAGTACCACCTGATAGCTATTACAAACACATCCATCATACTTATTTATTTTTAGAATTGATTGCCTGAATAAATATATTTTCCATTTTATTCAACATATTATCTAAACCAAACTGTGCTATAGCATGCTCGAGTGAGGCTTGCCCCATTTGCTGGCGCAGTTCATCAGATGCCATTAACTTAGCAAGATAACTTGTTAATGTTTCTTGCACTTGAGGCGCTAAAGTAAATCCTGTTTTTCCATCAATAACAGCTTCACTAATTGCACCAACAGTCGTTGAAACAACTGGCAAGCCACACGCCATTGCCTGCATAATACCTTGTGGCACACCTTCATTACCAAAAGAAGGCAATGCAAAAAGATCCATCGCATTAAGGCAATCAGGCACATCATCACGATTGCCTAAGAAAAAAATACTCTGCTCTAATCCTGCCGCTTTTACCATAGGTTCTAAATTTTTACGTTGAGGACCATCTCCAACAAAAATGAGCTGCCAATCAGGAAACTGTTGATGCAATGTTTTCCATGCTTCAACCAAATATTTATGTCCTTTCCAAGTACGCATTGTTGCCACAATACCGAGCGTCTGTTTATTGGGAAGTCCAATTTTTTCTCTAGCGAGCTGTTTCTCTTGCGGATAAAAACGTTGTAAATCAATGCCTGTTGGCACTGATGTCATACGCTCTAAAGGAAAACGGTTATGCAGATGTAGGGTTTGACGTAATTTTTCGCCTGTCGTGGCAATGTGCGCACTTGATGAAAGATAGAGCCAGCGAGTAGGTAACGAGCGAGAAACATCCGTTGATACATGACGGGTACGAACAATAACCGGTGGTTTACGCAATGTTGCACACGCGACAGCAACTAACCAAGCATCTGTAGAGCTATGCGTGTTAATTACATCAAATTGTTGGTGATGTTTTTTCAACCACTGGCAAATTGCTTTTAGTGCAGACCAGCGTTTTTTCTCTATCGGTAAGGTAATAACATGGATGCCATACTCAGAGGCAACTTTGGCAATTTTAGAGTTAGGGCAGCAAATCAGAGATACACGATGCCCTCTGCGGATCATTCCTTGAGATTCAGTCAATATGCGAATTTCCTGACCACCCCATCCACAAGAAGACTCTGTATGTAATATTGATAACACAGGCTTATCCATCTACAACCCATTACCGAATGACCCAAAAAGGAGAGTCAGTATAACGAAAGTGTATGATAAGTTCATAATGGCTTTACCTAGTTATACTTATCAGACCCCAGATAACAAAAAACCCGACACTAGGTCGGGTTTTTTAAGAAGACCAAAATTATTTAATTTTAGCTTCTTTATACAGCACATGCTGGCGAACAACTGGATCGAATTTTTTCATTTCCAGTTTTTCTGGCATAGTGCGTTTGTTCTTCGTAGTGGTATAGAAGTGACCTGTACCAGCAGAAGAAACGAGTTTAATTTTCTCGCGAATACCTTTAGCCATTTTTCAGCTCCTAGAACTTCTCACCACGGACACGTAAATCTGCTAACACAGACTCGATGCCTTTCTTATCAATAACACGCATACCTTTAGCAGATACACGCAGAGTTACGAAACGTTTCTCAGACTCAACCCAGAAACGGTGAGAGTGCAGGTTTGGCAGAAAACGGCGTTTAGTCGCGTTTAATGCGTGAGAGCGGTTATTACCACTCACAGGACGCTTGCCGGTAACTTGGCAGACTCGGGACATGTCTATTCTCCAAAAATCTAATCAGCTCGAGCTTTAGTATCAGGTTTGGCCGCCTCGTCAGGCTTTGGAGCCCATCTCAGCAACTTTTTAACGAACGAAAAACTATGTAATCACCTCAGGAAAAACTTGCTGAGATAGGCTCTTCTCGCCAAACCCAAGATCCTCAAAGGTGGCGTAGTATACGCCCAATGGCGTCAACGCTCAAGACCCGTACAAATAAAGATTGACAAAAATTACAAAAAAGATCTGTTATAACCAACCCTGTTCAGCAAAAGAAACACAGTTATCATGCCCAATAACGAGGTGATCGAGCACATTTACACCCACTAACTGACAGGCAGCAAATATTTTTTCAGTGATCTGTTTGTCTGCAAGACTAGGCTCAGAAATACCAGATGGATGATTATGAGCCAGAATAATAGAAGATGCATTTCTTTTGATGGATTGTCGAACAATTTCTCGAGGATGCACTTCAACACGGTTAATTGTGCCTTTAAACATCTCTTCAAAACCAATCATTTGATTTTGATTATCCAGAAAAAGTACGACAAAAACTTCTCTTTCACGCCAATTTAGTAATTTCTGTAAATAATATTTGGTCTCTTCTGAAGAAGATAACACGTTTTTATACATAAATTGTGTAGTGGAGAAACGTTGCGCCATCTCGTTAATTGCTTGTAGTTGGCTAAATTTTCCAATACCTACACCTTTAAAGCGACCTAATATTTCATAATCCGCACTGATAACATGATATAAAGAGCCACACTCTTTAAGTAAGAAATCAGCGAGCTCTAATACTGACTTTTCATAAGTACCTGTTCGTAAAAATATGGCAAGTAATTCAGTATCAGTCAGTGATTCAGCACCATAAAGAGCGAGTTTTTCTCTGGGTAAAAGAGCGCTTATAGGTAGGTTTTCCATCCTTGGTTCTCCTTAAACATGATATTGCTGAAACCATAATCACGTAAAAAATAATCACAAAATGCATATCATAAAATGTATGTCATAAAACAACTGTTGTTTTATACAGTTGAATTACTATAAACTGCTCAGATTGTATAAAAAAGCCACTTTTAAAAATTATGAGAGATAAGCGGCAAGAATTAATTTTATAAAACATCGCATTACATAGAGTTCCTAATTTACTTGTTCCTTGTGGTAAAATTACGGGTATTTATTTATGTACTTAGGCATTCAATCATGACTACACTTCACGAAAAAAAGATTATTCTTGGGATCAGTGGCGGTATCGCGGCCTATAAAGCACCTGAACTTGTACGCCGTTTACGCGATAAAGGCGCTATTGTACGTGTCGTCATGACACCCGCGGCTCATGCCTTTGTTACACCATTATCTTTGCAAGCGGTTTCTGGCTTTCCAGTGGCAGATAACTTACTTGATCCCGCAGCTGAAGCCGCAATGGGGCATATTGAGTTAGGTAAATGGGCTGACCTTATTTTACTTGCTCCAGCAACTGCTGATTTAATTGCACGTTTACGGGCTGGTATAGCAAATGATTTGTTAACAACACTCTGTTTAGCAAGTACAGCACCTATTGCGATAGCACCTGCAATGAATCAACAAATGTATAGGGCACAGATAACACAAGAAAATTTATCTGCATTAGCTCAAAGAGGCTGCTTAATTTGGGGACCTGATTCTGGTAGCCAAGCCTGTGGTGATGTAGGACCAGGTAGAATGCTTGATCCACTTGATTTAGTCGCTTTAGCAGAAAAACAATTAGCACCTCAGCCGCAAGACTTTGTTGGTAAAAAAATAACGATAACCGCCGGACCAACTCGTGAAGCACTTGACCCTGTTAGATTTATTAGCAATCACAGCTCAGGGAAAATGGGCTTTGCTATTGCACAAGCAGCGGCACTTCGTGGTGCTGATGTCACGCTGATTGCAGGTCCTGTCACATTACCGACACCCGCTTGTGTTAAACGTATCGATGTAGAAAGTGCACAAGAGATGTACGAACACGTGATGAATTTAGCGCCGTCACAAGATATTTTTATTGGCTGTGCCGCTGTTGCTGATTATCGAGCTAAAATCATTGCTAACGAAAAAATAAAAAAACAAGGTGATGAAGTGACTATCACCATGGTAAAAAATCCCGATATTGTAGCCAGTGTAGGAAAAATGACCGAATATCGCCCTTTTGTTGTTGGATTTGCAGCGGAAACCCAGAATGTGGAAGAATATGCTCGCAAAAAAAGAGAACAGAAGGGGCTTGATTTAATCTGTGCCAATGATGTTTCTCTTGAAAATCATGGTTTTAATAGTGATAGTAATGCATTACACCTTATTTGGGCTGATGGAGAAACACGTTTGCCCCACAGTAGTAAAACACAACTTAGCCATCGCCTACTTGACGAGATAGCCAAACATTATGATGAAAAAAATTGACGTTAAAATCCTTGATCCACGTATTGGTCAGGAATATCCACTACCCGCTTATGCAACAACAGGCTCTGCAGGTTTAGACTTACGTGCTTGCCTTGATGCGCCACTTATTTTGGCGCCAGGACAAACTGAGTTGCTTCCTACTGGTCTTGCTGTGCATATAGCAGATGAAGGATTAGCGGCGATGGTGCTCCCTCGTTCAGGTCTAGGACATAAACACGGAGTAGTACTTGGGAATTTAGTGGGATTAATCGATTCTGACTATCAAGGACAACTTATGGTATCGGTATGGAATAGAGGTCAACAACCTTTTACCATCGAACCTGGTGAACGTATTGCTCAAATGGTTATCGTACCTGTTGTTCAAGCTGAATTTAATATTGTTGAAGATTTTACCGCAACGGAACGTGGTAGTGGTGGCTTTGGTCACTCAGGTCGCAAATAATTACAGCGATCTATATTAATTAAATCAATGACGATATCACTCCCTTTGCACTGATAACCTTCGTGCAAAGGTTTACTGATTTGTTTTGCTTTTAGCAGGGGCCTTATCAGTCATGGCAGAAGAAAAAGAAACAAAAAAGAAAAGAAATAGACGGGATGAGATATTACAGTCACTTGCCCAAATGTTGGAATCAAGTGATGGTAGCCAACGTATAACAACAGCAAAGTTAGCTGCTACAGTCGGTGTTTCTGAGGCAGCACTCTATCGACATTTCCCGAGTAAAACCAAAATGTTTGATAGCTTAATAGAGTTTATCGAAGACAGCTTGGTATCTCGTATTAATTTGATCTTGAAAGATGAAAAAGAGACTATCGCAAGAATTCGCCTTATTCTTATTTTGATCCTTGGTTTCGCTGAAAAAAATCCGGGTTTATCTCGTATTCTAACGGGTCATGCCTTAATGTTTGAACAAGACCGATTACAAAGTCGGATTAATCAGTTATATGAGCGTATTGAAGTACAACTTCGACAAGTCATTAAAGAACGCAAAATCCGTGAAGGACACGCATTCTTACATGATGAAGCACTATTGGCATCACAACTACTCGCATTTTGTGAAGGCATGTTAGCACGCTTTGTACGCACTGAATTTCGTTATCAACCAACACAAGAGTTTGAAGCCCGTTGGCCATTAATTCTGGCACAATTACAATGAAATGATAGGCTTGTGATTTAACTCAAAAATTGAAAACGACAGATATGCCGTTTTTTACTTATTTGTGTTAACATGTGTTATTGGGTAGATAAGACCCTAGAAATATTTATCAGGAATGGCACTAATGCGATTCCTCTCTTGTGACTTAGGCTACAGCCTTGTCCCTGCTATAAAAAGTCCTTTTTATATTTCAATGTCTGTGATAATTCTCACAGAGATTTCATTGTACTACTCACCCCGCCCATTATTGGGCGAGGGCTTTTTTTTGCCTATTCTTAATTGACCAATCTACTTATCTATTTGCTTTTAATTTATTTATGCATTTACACCATAGCGTTCACGGTAAGCTTTAACTGCAGGTAAGTGCTCAGATAACGTTTTACTTTCACTTAGATAACTAATTAAATCATCTAAAGTAATAATGGAATAAACCTGACACTGATAATCACGTTTTAACTCTTGAATTGCCGAAAGTTCTGCACGCCCTTTTTCTTGTCTATCAAGGCTTAATAGTACAGCCGACAATGTCGCATCATGCTGCTTAATAATTTCCATCGATTCACGTATTGCAGTCCCTGCTGTAATAACGTCATCGACAATCACCACATTACCTTTTAGAGGGCTTCCTACTAACGTTCCCCCTTCACCATGATCTTTTGCTTCTTTACGATTAAAGCAATAAGGAATGTCGATATCATGATGCTCAACTAATGCAACTGCAGTAGTCGTTGCAATAGGAATACCTTTATAAGCTGGTCCAAATAACACATCACAAGACACATCATTATCTAATAATGTTTGTGCATAAAACTGCCCCAATAAAGCCAAATCACGTCCGGTATTAAATAAACCCGCATTAAAAAAGTAAGGGCTAACACGCCCAGATTTCAGCGTAAACTCACCAAATTTCAATACATTTTTTGCTAATGCTAGTTCGATAAAGCGGCGTTGGTAGGCTTTCATTTTGTTCTCCTCTCTACGTTACTTGATGACAAATTTTAGGCATAAAAAAGGCGACTTCTCAGTCGCCTATTAAAATAGAATTTATTGCTTAAGCGCCTCTTTTTGCGCTTCAAATATTTTCTCTATTCCCCCCTTCGCGAGGGAGAGTAAAGAGAGTAATTCTTCGTGGCTAAAAGGTTCGGCTTCTGCCGTTCCTTGCACTTCTATCATGCGACCATCATCGATCATCACAACATTCATATCGGTTTCTGCTGCAGAATCTTCAACATATTCAAGATCACACAGTGGTTCGCCATCAACAATACCTACCGAAACGGCAGCTACCATCGATTTTAGAGGGCTTTTCTTTAACTTGCCTTCTTCAACCATTTTATTTAAAGCGTCCACTAATGCGACACAAGCACCAGAGATAGATGCTGTACGTGTACCGCCATCAGCTTGAATAACATCACAGTCAACAGTAATGGTAAATTCGCCTAGTGCTTTTAAATCAACCGCTGCACGCAATGAGCGAGCGATTAAGCGCTGAATTTCCATTGTACGACCCGTTTGCTTACCACGAGCAGCTTCACGGGCATTACGACTATTGGTCGCACGAGGAAGCATGCCATACTCAGCGGTTATCCAACCTTGACCTTGTCCTTTTAGAAAACGTGGTACACCTTCTTCCACTGTTGCATTACATAAGACTTTAGTATCACCAAATTCGACTAATACAGAACCCTCGGCATGTTTTGTATAATGACGAGTAATAGTAATAGGACGCACTTGATTTGCTTGTCTGTCTGCTGGACGCATGGTGTTCTCTCCGCTTTCTCTGACATATTGGGGGCGCATTATACGACCTAAAAAGGCTTATGCCTATCCTGTATTGATGCCTAGGGTTATAATCCTATCATCTTTTACTACATTGAGACCCAATTATGATCCGTAGCATGACCGCTTTTGCTCGCCGAGATATCAAAAAAGAGTGGGGTACTGCCGCTTGGGAACTACGTTCTGTCAACCAGCGTTACCTTGAAACTTATATTCGTTTACCTGAACAATTACGTAGTTTAGAGCCCGTTATTCGTGAACGCCTGCGTAATCGTTTAACCCGAGGCAAGATAGAGTGCAATTTGCGTTTTGATCTTAATGCTCGTTTTCAAGGAGAGTTATCTCTTGATGAAAATCTAGCAAAACAGTTGGTAGTTTCTGCCAATTGGGTAAAAAGCCATAGCCATGAAGGAACAATTAATCCATTTGATATTTTACGTTGGCCGGGTGTAATTTCTGCACAAGAACAAGATTTAGATGCAATTGGTACCCAATTACTAGAAGAACTTGACCTTGCTATCGATGCCTTTATTGCCAGCCGTGAAGCAGAAGGACAAGCACTAAAAACATTGATTGAGCAACGCTTGGATGCTGTCAGTGCTGAAGTTGTGAAGGTTAGAACACAGATGCCAGAAATTTTACAATGGCAACGTGAGCGCCTTACTAGCAAGCTAGAAGAAGCTCAAGTTCAAATTGATAATAATCGTTTAGAACAAGAGTTAGTAATGTTAGCGCAACGTTTAGATGTCGCTGAAGAGCTGGATAGATTAGAAGCACATGTTAAAGAGACACATAAAATTCTCGTGAAAAAAGAGGCTGTTGGTCGCCGCCTTGATTTTATGATGCAAGAATTTAACCGCGAATCAAATACTTTAGCGTCAAAATCAATTAATACAGAAGTCACTAATTCAGCCATTGAATTAAAAGTTTTAATTGAACAAATGCGTGAGCAGATCCAAAATATTGAGTAAGATTTCTTAGCGGTTTACAGCCCATCATTAGCCAGCCGATACCTTGTATTTGCTGGCTTTTTATTATAATAAATTTCTAATTTTAGTTGCTTCATTTTTATAAATCGAACAATGTACATCTGAGATATACAATTTAAACGTACAATAAAGAAATGAGAAAAACAGTTATGCATACCTATACTTCTACTCAAGCTCGGGCTCATATTTCTGAAGTTTTAAACACCGCTATTCATGGTGAGCCAGTGGAAATAACCCGTAGAGATGACACCTCAGCTGTAGTTATCAGTAAGGTTGAATTTGAAGCCTACCAAAACACAAAACTGGACGCTGAATTCGATATAATAATGCAACGTCATGAACATACAATAAAGGCATTAACAAACCGATGAATTGGGTAAGTGCAAAAGAAGTCATTGCTTTGGAAAATTTAACGGTAGAAGCCGCTACAGGTACTAAAAATACACAACAGTTAGCACAATACCTAAGAAAATTAAGTGATAAAAACTAAAACTATTTAATCACTCACCCAACGCCTTTCTAATAAACCCTCTATTTTCATTAAGCATTTTCGTAGCTTGCTGGGCATCAACACCCGCTAAAATCATTAAAATTGCCGTTTTACAATGGCGATGACATTGTGATAATGCCTCTTCAGCGACAGATCTTTCACATTCTGTTGCTTGCATAACGATACGAATTTGGCGCTCAACAAGTTTGGCATTCGTCGCTTCTACATCCACCATTAAATTACCAAAGATTTTGCCGATTTTAATCATTGCGCCAGTGGTTATCATATTGAGAACCAACTTCTGTGCGGTGCCCGCTTTCATACGTGATGAACCGGTTATCACCTCTGCTCCAACAATCGGTGTAATAGCGATATCAGCAATGCTGGCAATAGGACTTTCAGGATTACAGCTAATCGCTCCCGTTGTTGCACCCAATGATTTGGCATAGTTCAATGCGCCAATCACATAAGGTGTTCTACCACTTGCCGCAATACCCACTAGCACATCTTTTTGGTCAAATTTAAGTTGGCGTAAATCTTGTTCTCCAAGTTCTTGGTTATCTTCAGCATTTTCGACAGCTTGTAAAATTGCTTTATGACCACCAGCAATTAAACCAATCACCATTTCATGAGGCGTACCATAAGTTGGAGGACACTCACTGGCATCGAGAATTCCTAATCGACCCGATGTACCCGCCCCACAATAAATTAAACGCCCACCTTGATGAAAAGCTTCAGCAACTTTATCAACTAGCTTAGCAATATCGGGTAATGTTGCTTCAACGGCAAATGGCACCTTTTTATCTTCATTATTGATAACTTTTAGCATGCTGAGTGTTGAAAGTGTGTCGATATTCTCACTTTCACTATTTCTGCTTTCAGTTATAAGATTGCTAAGATCGATTGCCATTTTATACCTCGATTTTTATTATTTATTTTTTTAAACTGAAGAAATTAACTGCTTTTATATCATTATTCTTACTAAGATTTTCAAAATCATTACAAATGGTACTCTACATGACATATTTTAAATTTATTCGGACTTTTATCAGTCTAATCACTATTTTATTTTCATTTTCGCTACAAGCAAACTTTGAACAACAAGATAAAAAGCTTTTTGAAGCAACACAAAAAGAAGCGTTAAGCCATAATGCACAAGCTCAATATCAATTAGCAGAAATGTATTTTATGGGTAGAGGTACAGAACAGAACTTATTGAACGCACAATTATGGGCACAAGAGGCAATAAAAAAAGAGTACGCAGATGCCTATGCATTGTTAGCTGAAATCTATTTATTTAATAGCGATCCCTATTTTAAAACCCTTTATGTGGATGCCAGAGAACTTGCCACAATATCGGCAAACAAAGGGAGTAATCGTGGAAAAATCAGCTTAGCTACTTCATTAATAGCCCCCCTTTCCGGTGAAACCGATTATAAAAAAGCGATTTCACTGCTTGAAGACGTTATCGCGGCAAACGATCCAGAACTTGTTTATGCACCCATTTGGCTCGGTGTTATTTATAGTGGTGTAGGTGATGTTCCTGTTGATACAAAAAAAGCCAATATGCTATTTGCTAAAGCTAATGAAACAACCTTTGCTGGGTTTGCTCAAGCCATGGCGTCTTTTATGTTTTCAGGTCAATATCATATTATTCAGCCCAATAAGCAAAAAGCCAAAGAATTAATGCAACAGGCTTGTGAAGAAGCAAAAAAAGTTGGCAATGAGTTTTATTGCCAACAATAACTAAAAATTAACCCAAATTTTAATACGATAAATAACCCTAACTTAATTGAAGACAAGAGACTGTGAACGAGCAGTCTCTACTCTTCTTTTATCCCTATCTGCCTATAGCCTAATATTTACAATGCCATACGGTATTCTATTACACCTGGCTTTTCAGCTACCCAATCATATAAACGTTGCCCACGTAAATTAGTCTCTTGCGTATGCCAATATAAACGTGCGCAATGACGTTTTTTCGCTTCTTGATTCACAAATTCAATTAGCTGTTTTCCAATATGGCGACCTCGGGCATCAGGAGAAACAAATAAATCTTCTAAATAACAAAAATCACTCTCAGCCCATGTTGAACGATGGAAAAGATAATGAACAAAACCCAGTACTTTTTCACCCTCTAATGCAACAGCACAATACATAGGCTCTTGCTCATCAAAAAAGCGTGACCATGTTTTTAATGTTGTCTGTTCTGATAGTTCGACTTTATAAAATGCTTGGTAACTCAACCAATGAGGTAACCATTGTGCATAGTATTCTTGTTCGATAAATTTAATCGACACAGTTATTGGTGTTTGATTCATCACTCAGCTTCCCTCGATTGTTATAAAACGACATAAAACAAAACATCATCACCCTCTCTTTATGTTTGCCATGGTACGTTTTATTCTGGTTCTAAATAAGGTACACTTTTTGTGTTTTTATAGGATCCACTTGTGATGAAACAGAAAAAACCAGCCTACTTTCCTAACTTAGTTTTAGAAACGGGTCCTATTGGCTCACAGGTTTATCACGCCATTAGAAAAGCCATTTTAGATGGGCGATTAACCTCTGGTAGTCGCTTACCTTCAACACGAACATTAGCTGAAATGATGTCGATTTCACGCAATTCTGTTATTGCTGGGTTTGAGCGACTAATTGATGAGGGCTATTTATTAACTCGACGAGGTGCAGGCACTTTTGTTGCTTCGACTATTCCTGATGAACTCATTCAAACAACAAACAACCTAACCTCATTATCATCAAGTAGTGCACCTACTGATGCTCTCAACCCTAACATCCAAAAAGCACAAACGTTTTGGTCGAATTCTCAACCAAATGCTAATAGTGGTCATATGTTTCATATTGGTGTGGGATGTGTTGATCTCTTTCCACATGAACTTTGGGGAAGACTATTAGGACGAATTTGGCGACAATCGAAAAAGGCACTTGCAACCTTCAACTCACCCATGGGTTATCTGCCGCTAAGAGAGATGATTTGCCAATATGTACAATCAACACGAGGGCTTAATTGTCAGCCTGAACAAATCATCATCGTGAATGGCACACAGCAGGCAATTAATCTTACAGCAAGAGTATTATTAAAAGAGGGTGATAAAGTTTGGTTAGATGATCCGGGTTATGACAGCGCACTAGGCATATTTACGTCTTATGGCATAGAAGTACAACCCATTACTTCTGACATTCATGGGATGGATATTTCTCAGGGGATAACTAAAAACCCTGATGCAAAGTTAGTATTTACAACACCGTCTCATCAATTTCCATTAGGTAATACGCTCTCTCTTGCTCGACGTATCGCGCTATTAGAGTGGGCATCAAAAAATAACATGTGGATTTTTGAAGACGACTATAACAGTGAGTTTCGTTACCACTCAAAACCGATTCAAGCGCTACAAGGCCTAGATAAACATCAACGTGTTATTTATGCAGGTACTTTCTCAAAAATGATGTACCCAGGCTTTCGTTTAGGTTTCTTGGTGGTACCACAAAGTTTAGTGTCAGCGTTTGAAGTAGCAAAATATTACACAGACTCTCACTCAGGCTTCTTAGAACAAGCTACTTTAGCGCTGTTTATCTCACAAGGTCATTATGCTCGTCATGTACGCCGTATTAGAAAAGCGTGTTATGAGCGTTATTTAGCTCTCAAAAACGCTATTGAAACCCATCTATCTCATGTATTTAAAGTCGAACCAACCGATTCGGGTATCCATATTGTCTGCTGGTTACAAGCAGGATATACAGAAGAATATATTATTAAAAAGAGCCGGGAAATTGGGTTAGGTATACAGCCGTTGTCGCGCTATTGTATTCAACCATATCAAAAACAAGGTGTACTATTAGGGTATGCTGCACATAATCCCATTAAAATAGAAAGAGATATTATCGCCCTTGCAAAACAGTTATCTTAAATAACTGTTTATTTTCTTATTAAGAAGAAACGATAAAACACTACAAAAATAGCATAAAAATATTATTTTATTTTTGGCGTACAATAATAAACCCATGCAGGTGGGACATTTAACATCACACGTTTTTTTTCCAAATGAAAATAACGAGATAATATTTTTTCATAACGCGTAGTATATTGAAAAAGAACAAAGCAACCTTGGCTTTTTAATAATTCTTGATGTACACGCTTTAAAATTTTCAAACCTGTTTTTTTAGGAATAGATAAAAAAGGAAGCCCCGAAATAATTATATTATAATGACTATCTAACGACTCTGCCGAGGTAGTATAAATCATTAGTCGGTCATCATTAATCTTACGCAATTGTGTTGTAAAACTAGGTTCTATTTCAAAGACATCAAGCGTAGAACCAAGAGACATTCTCTTTAAAATCTGTTGCGTAATAACGCCTGTTCCCGCACCTAATTCTGCAACTTGAATATCACGTTTCCAGTTAAGTTTATCTAGCATTTCATAACATAACCAACGAGATGAAGGTGCAATAGTACCCATTGTAGTCGGCGAGATAACAAATCGTTTTAAGTACGAGTAGTATGTAGACAATGGAATAAATGTTGAGATATCCATACTCACCTCCAGAAGCCTTTTTATAAAGGTAAAATAAAAATCAGATTAAATGAAGAACATTCATCGTTATTTTTAATTTATGAAATTACGTCATCCACTCAATGACCGATCTTCAGTATAAAGCTTGGAGCCATATCTAAGTAAATACGTTTTTCTTATATATTACACTATTTTACATTTACTCCTTTTTACTCAAATTTATTAATCATTTTTTATTTATCTTTAATTTACTAAGAGATATAAGAAATAGAAAATTATTCTTAGGGCGATTAATCTTAATTCACCTCGCTTTTTAACAACTTATTGATATTTGTTCGTTCTGTCACTTTCTTTTGTTAACTCTAGTTAGACTATAAGAAACACTTCTAATTCTTTAGCTAATAATCAATAAATTCACTTGCACCGATGCTTATATTTTGTCAGGTTAGTGTGAGGTCTCTCACTAATTCCTACAGACAAGGACAGGGTAACTACAATGAAAAATGTTGGTTTTGTGGGCTGGCGTGGTATGGTCGGCTCCGTTTTAATGCAAAGAATGGTTGAAGAGCGTGATTTTGATGGGATAAACCCAATTTTCTTCACCACATCTCAACTTGGTGAAGCAGCCCCCGCATATGGTAATCACCGCAGCACACTACAAGATGCTTATGATATTGATACCTTAGCTTCTCTCGATATCATTATTAGCTGCCAAGGTGGCGATTACACCAATGATGTCTATCCAAAATTACGTAATGCAGGTTGGCAAGGCTACTGGATTGATGCGGCATCTGCACTGCGTATGAACGATGATGCAGTCATTATTCTTGATCCCGTTAATGGCAAGCATATTCAAGATAGCCTAAATAAAGGTATTAAAGCCTTCGTCGGTGGAAACTGCACCGTGAGCTTAATGTTGATGTCACTGGGTGGTCTTTTTGCTAATAATTTAGTGGAATGGGCAAGTGTATCAACTTACCAAGCGGCTTCTGGCGCAGGTGCTCGTCATATGAGAGAACTGCTATCACAAATGGGTTCACTACATAATCAAGTGGTTAAAGAACTCGAAAACCCAGCATCAGCTATTTTAGATATTGAACGTAAAGTGACTAACTTTACTCGTAGTGGTTCAATGCCAACTGAGCAGTTTGGTGTTCCATTAGCGGGTAGTTTGATCCCTTGGATTGATAAACAACTGGAAAATGGACAGAGTCGCGAAGAGTGGAAAGGACAAGCTGAGACCAATAAAATTCTCAATACAGGCTCCAACATTATTCCTGTTGATGGTCTTTGTGTTCGTATTGGTGCATTACGTTGTCATAGCCAAGCATTCACCCTTAAACTGAAGAAAGACCTGCCTGTCGCTGAAATTGAGCAACTCTTAGCTGGACATAATGATTGGGTTAAAGTCATTCCAAATGATCGCGAATTAACTATACGTGAACTTACACCTGCCGCAGTAACAGGCACATTAAGCACACCAGTAGGACGTATTCGTAAACTGAATATGGGACCTGAGTTTATTTCAGCCTTTACTGTGGGTGACCAACTGTTATGGGGTGCGGCTGAACCTTTACGCCGTATGCTTAATATTTTGCGGTGATTTCTCTTAATAAGAATATCGACCATATAATGAAAGATAAATGGTTGGTATTCTTATTCTCATTAAATAAGCCTATTTTTCATTTCCTCTCTTATATCTTATATCTTATACCTTTTCCCTTTATTTCATTTAAATAATTTTTAATTTTTAATATTTTGTTTATTTGTGTCCTTTATAAAAACTCACATCTTCTTTTATTTGAATAATAAAACTAAAGAGTACCTCAAAAACCAACAGCATAATCTGCTTATTTTTAAATAAAAATAAGATTAAAAATAAAAAACACTTTTTAAACAGAAGAAAGGTAATGATAAAAAAATAGTAATTATAATTATTTCTAATATATTTCTGGCTTATTTTTTGTTTTCCTTTGATTGCGGTAACTACTTATTATATAAAAATAATTTTACTTTATATTGCTATTTATTTAAGGTTGATTTTACTATTCTAGTAAAAAGATACATTGCAAACATGACAACAAAAACACAACCAAATAAGAAAGGCTTTCTTAACCGAGTCGAGCGTATCGGCAATATTATGCCTGATGTCACTATGTTATTTTTCTATGCATTAGTGATTTGCTGGGTATTCTCCTTCTTCCTTTCTTTCATAAGTTTTGATTATATACATCCAGTTAGTAAAGAAAAAATTGCCGTTATTAATATGTTTCAGTATGAAGAAATCATATTGTTTGTTACCGGTGCTGTAAAAAACTTTATTAACTTTCCACCATTAGGAATAACTATTGTTGCGACATTAGGTATTGGTATCGCTGAAAGCAGTGGTTTTATTAAAACAGCATTGAAAAAAATGCTCTCATTTATTTCGCCTAAAATGTTAACCCCAACTGTTGTATTTGTGGGAATTGTGGCTCACTTAGCGTCAGATTCAGCTTATGTTATTTTAATGCCTGTTTCTGCGATGATGTTTTATGCCAGTGGACGACATCCACTAGCAGGTATAGCCGCTTCTTTTGCAGGTTTAGCAGGTGGATTTACTGCAAGTTATACACCTTCGATTATCGATCCTATTATGCAAAGCTTTACACAAGAAGCCGCTCAAATAATGGCTCCAGGTTATAGTGTAAATGTTTTGTGTAACTACTTTTTTAGTCTTGGAGGAACATTTGGCGTTATTTTAACCTGTTGGTATATCACTGAAAAAATTGTGGAACCTTGGTTAAATAAAAACTGCCCAGTATCTTCAGGGATCGACACTAACGATACCCAATTAGATGAAATTACACCTGTAGAAAAACGAGCATTCCGTTTTGCAGGTTGGGCAGTAGTGCTGATGGGGATTGGTTTATTTGCACTGTTATTACCAGAATCCTCACCATTACGTTCACCAGAAGGCAGTTTAACCAGCCCTAAAGCCCCAATTATGCAAATTGTGGTACCTTTATTGTTTATCTTCTTCTCTGTACCCGGTTTAATCTATGGCTATATGACCAAGTCTTTTGCTTCCACAAAAGATATTGTTAAAGCGATGGAAAATATCACTAAATCGCTGATCCCATTTATCGTTTTTGCCTTTTTTGCGGCTCAGTTCCTTTACTCTTTCCAACACTCGAATTTAGGGACTTTATTAGCGTTATCGGGTGCAGAGTTACTGCGTACGCTTAATATGCCTTCAGGTATGACGGTATTAGGTGTGATTTTGCTGACTGCGATTTTAAATATCATGATCACCTCAGCAACATCAAAATGGGCTGTTATTGCACCGGTATTAGTGCCAATGTTAATGGCTGTTGGGATCTCTCCAGAATTAACACAAGCTGCATTTCGCGTCAGCGATTCAGCAATGAATGTCAGCACCCCAATGTTTCCTTTCTATCCACTTATTTTGATGTATTGCCAAAAGTACTATAAAGGTGCAGGGATCGGGACACTGTGTTCAATGATGATACCGTTTACTGTTGGCTTACTGATTGTTTTAACTGCTACCTTATTCCTTTTCTGGGGATTAGAGATCCCTCTAGGTTTCGATAGCGGATATACATGGCAACCAGCGCCCTAAACCCTATTGACTAGATCGAACATACTGTATTAGGAACAAAACAATAATGAATACCTTAGGTCAAAATTTAGAACAGCGTTTTTTTCGTTATCTCGCTGTTGAGAGTCAAAGTGATGCAACAGCATCAATAGTACCAAGTACTCAAGGACAACTTGAACTAGCGAAATTACTCGCTAAAGAGCTAGAAAGTTACGGGTTAAAAGATATCTATATCGATTCTCATGCCATTTTATATGCAATGAGACCGGGTAATAAACCTACCGCACCTAAAATAGGCTTTGTTGCTCATTTAGACACTGTTGATGTGGGATTATCACCTGTTATTCATCCTCAAACACTGCGTTATGAAGGTAAAGATCTCTGCTTAAATCAACAGAAGGATGTTTGGTTTAAATCTCAAGAGCATCCTGAAGCGGTGCCTTATGAAGGTGAAGATATTATTTTTAGCGATGGCACTAGCGTATTAGGTGCCGATAACAAAGCCGCAATCACTGTAGTGATGGAGTTAATGGATAAACTACAACAAAATAATTTTGATTGTGGTGATATCTATGTCGCGTTTGTACCCGATGAGGAAATTGGACTACGCGGTTCTAAGTTGATGGATTTATCGCGCTTTAACGTTGATTTTGCTTACACCATTGACTGTTGTGCACTAGGTGAAGTGGTATATGAAACCTTTAATGCGGCATCGATTAATGTCTCAGTTAAAGGCATTACGGCACATCCAATGTCAGCAAAAAACGTATTGTTAAATCCAATCCGTGTCGCGCATGATTTCATTGGCTGCTTTGATCGCTTTGATACCCCAGAACACACAGAGCATCGCGAAGGCTATTTCTATGTGACAGACCTTATCGCAAATCCTGATAATGCCGTGATTAAAATGGCTATTCGTGATTTTGATAAGAAAAGTTATGAAGCACGTAAACAGTTTATTAAGCAGTCTGTTGCTTTGATCCAAGCTCGCCATCCTCGTGCACAAATCGACTATGAGATTGTCGATGTGTATAGCAATATCAGTGATTCGATTGGGGAGGATCGCACAGCTATCGAACTTATTTTTGAAGCGTTAAAACAGTTAGATATTCAACCAAACGTTATTCCAATGCGTGGTGGTACTGATGGTTCAGCACTTTCAGCGCGAGGCTTGCTCACACCCAACTACTTTACAGGCGCATTAAATTTCCATTCTCGCTTTGAGTTCTTACCTGTTAGCTCATTTGAGAAAAGCTATTTAGTCACTGAAATGCTTTGCCGTTTAGCAGGACAACGCGGTTAATCGAGTCTCTAGTAGACATAAAAAAGCGGAGCCGTTTTCACGACTCCGCTTTTTTTATCTAACTTGGTATAAAACTAGATATCAATATTCGCTGCTTTTAACGCATTCTCTTCGATAAAGGCACGGCGAGGTTCTACTGCATCACCCATTAAGGTAGTGAATAGTTCATCCGTTGCAATAGCATCTCTAACGGTTACTTGCATCATACGGCGTGTTTCAGGGTTCATGGTCGTTTCCCATAACTGCTCAGGATTCATTTCACCCAGACCTTTATAGCGCTGTACACCTAATCCACGACGTGACTCTTTAGTTAACCAATCAAGCGCTTCTTCAAAACTAGCGACAGGCTGACGACGCTCACCACGTTCAATAAAGGCACCTTCTTCAATCAGGTTACCAATAATGTCGCCTAAATTCGTAATACGGTGATACTCGCTACTATGGATAAAGTCGTAATCCAGTTTATAGTCAGTATCAACGCCATAAGTACGAATACGCAATACTGGCTCATAAAGACGGCTTTCATCATTTTGAGTAATGGTATAACTGTAAGTACTGCCTTGATCTTCAGCTTCATTTAAGCGATTAACTAAACCGCTCATCCACTCTTCCACTTTTGTTTTATCAGATAAAGCGTCTTCTGTCAGTGTTGAGTGATAAACCAAACTATTTAGCATACTCAGCGGATAAATACGCTCCATACGACGAATGATTTTATGAGCCGCATGGTAGTCAATAACCAATTTTTCTAACTGCTGTCCGTGCATTGCTGGTGCATGTTCGCTCACATAAAGAGCGGCACCATCAAGGGCGATAGACATCAGATATTCATCCATCGCGTCGTCATCTTTGATATATTGCTCTTGTTTACCTTTTTTCACTTTATACAGTGGCGGTTGAGCAATAAAGATATGACCACGTTCGATAATTTCTGGCATTTGACGATAGAAGAAGGTCAATAACAGTGTACGAATGTGAGAACCATCGACGTCCGCATCCGTCATAATAATGATGCTGTGATAACGTAGTTTATCTGGGTTATATTCATCACGACCGATACCGCAACCTAATGCAGTGATGAGCGTTGCGACTTCTTGTGAAGCCAGCATTTTATCAAAACGCGCTTTTTCAACGTTCAGGATCTTACCTTTCAGAGGAAGAATTGCCTGTGTTTTACGGTTGCGCCCTTGTTTTGCCGAGCCTCCCGCAGAGTCCCCTTCCACTAAATACAATTCAGAGAAAGCGGGGTCACGTTCAGAGCAATCTGCTAACTTACCTGGTAAGCCACCTAAATCTAATGCGCCTTTACGACGCGTCATTTCACGTGCTTTACGAGCTGCTTCACGCGCACGCGCTGCATCAATAATTTTACCCACAACGATTTTGGCATCATTTGGGTTTTCTAATAGATACTCAACTAGTTTTTCGTTCATCAGCGTTTCTACTGCTGTTTTCACTTCTGAAGAAACCAGTTTATCTTTAGTTTGTGATGAGAATTTAGGATCAGGCACTTTAACAGAAACAACAGCAATCAGACCTTCACGTGCATCATCACCTGTTGCACTGATTTTAGATTTTTTGCTGTAACCTTCTTTATCCATATAGCTGTTTAAAGTACGCGTCATTGCTGTACGGAAACCAACTAAGTGGGTACCACCATCACGTTGAGGAATATTATTGGTAAAGCAATAAACGTTTTCTTGGAAACCATCATTCCACAACATCGCGACTTCAACATTAATGTTGTCTTTTTCTGTAGAAAAATAGAAAACATTCTGGTGAATCGGCGTTTTATTGCGGCTTAAGTATTCAACAAATGCCTTAATACCACCTTCATAGTGGAAATGATCTTCGCGGTTATCACGTTTATCAATTAAACGAATAGAAACGCCTGAGTTTAAGAAAGAGAGCTCACGTAGACGTTTAGCTAAAATTTCATATTGGAACTCAGTCTCACCTTTAAAGGTATCCAGACTTGGCCAAAAACGAACAAAAGTGCCTGATTTTTCAGTATCGCCAATCACTTTTAAGCGATCATCAGGAACACCATGACGATAAATTTGCTGATGGATCTTTCCTTCACGATGAATCGTTAGTTCAAGTTTTTCAGATAACGCATTTACAACTGAAACACCGACACCATGAAGTCCACCAGAAACTTTATAGGAGTTATCATCAAACTTACCGCCAGCATGCAGAACAGTCATAATAACTTCTGCTGCTGAAACACCCTCTTCTTCATGAATACCCGTAGGAATACCACGACCATCATCTCGAACAGAGACTGAATTATCTGAATGGATGGTGACAAGAATTTCGTCACAGTAACCCGCGAGGGCTTCGTCGATAGCGTTGTCAACTACCTCGAAGACCATATGATGCAGACCGGTTCCATCATCTGTATCCCCGATATACATACCCGGGCGCTTACGCACCGCATCCAGCCCTTTTAATACTTTGATACTTGAGGAGTCATATGTATTCGACATCAACGTTTCTCGCTTTATTCTTATGGTTTAACCTCTATTTTGCCACGTTCTACGCTAAATAGCCTGCTATTTACATCTAGCATATCTTTAACTTGCCCTTGTGTTATCGCACTGACAAACACTTGAGCTTGCGTAGATTTTAAACGCTCAGCCAACAATTGACGTCGGCTTGCATCTAATTCAGAAGCAAAATCATCGAGCAGATACAGGCATCTTTGCCCATTCTTACGAGTGAAATATTCACCTTGTGCCAGCCTTAATGCACACATTAATAACTTAAGCTGACCTCGTGACAACATATCTTCTACTGGCGTACCATCAGCTCGAATGCGTAAATCCGCTTTATGAGCACCTAATGAGGTATAAGCCAGTAATTTGTCACGTTCAAATTGACGCGCTAATACTTCTGCATATTCAGTTTCTTTATCCCATCCTCGTTGAAAACTCACTTTTAACGAAAACTCAGGGAGAAATAACCGGCACGTCTCTTCAATATCTTTGGCGATATCTGCAGTATATTGCGCTCGCCATTCACTTATCTGTTGTGTTAACGCGATAAGTTCTTTATCCCAAGGCATAAGCTGCCGATAAGATGACGCCTGCCTTAGTGCTGCATTACGCTGTTTTAAAACGCGTTTTAGATCTGACCATGCAGCAAAAAACTGAGGTTCATTATGAAAGCATCCCCAGTCAATAAATGCACGACGGTATTTAGGACCACCATTGAGTAATGTAAAACCTTCAGGTGTAATCAATTGCATTGGTAACAGTTTTGCTAACTCTGCAATTTTATGTCCATCACTACCATCAATCCGAACGGTACTATTACCTTCTCGGTTCTTACTTAATCCTATCGCATAACCGCGGCTATCTTCATGTCGCCCAGTTAAGCGACCATGAAGAATAAATTCATTTTCATCATGCTTGATAACGCGATTAGCTTGAGAACTACGAAATGCACGTCCATGCCCTAATGTATAAATCGCTTCAAGTATACTCGTTTTCCCGCTGCCATTGGCGCCCACAAGGAAATTAAAGCCATCCGCTAACGGCAAATCCGCCTCTTCAATATTTCTAAAATTGCGGATCAATAAACGGGATAAAATCATCTTCTTAACGATTATAAACGCATTGGCATAACGACATAAGCAGCCGCTGGACTTGCTACATTTTCTACCTGAACACTCGAAACAGCATCAGTTAGTAACAATTTAACTTCTTCACATTTTAATGTGTTAAGCACATCAAGAAGGTAACTGACATTAAAGCCGATTTCCATCTCTTCGCCCTGATACTGAACATCAACAATCTCTTCCGCTTCTTCTTGTTCCGGGTTATTGGCTGTTATCTTTAATTGGCCGTTGGTGAGGTTAATACGCACACCACGGAATTTTTCATTTGATAAAATTGCCGCACGAGAAAATGCTTGTTTAAGAATATCACAACCCGCAGTGACTGTTTTATTCGGGTTTTTCGGTAATACGCGACGATAATCAGGGAAGCGACCATCAACGAGCTTAGAAGTGAAAATAAAATCACCCACATGCGCACGTAAATTATTACTACCAATTTGCAGTTGTAATAAGCTTTCACCACCACCATCGAGTAAACGCATTAATTCAATAACACCTTTACGTGGGACAATAACAGAATGCCCGGGTAAAGATTGTCCTATATCCATAGAACATACCGCTAAACGGTGTCCATCTGTTGCGACTGTACGTAACTCTGTATTTTCTGTTTCAAACAACATACCGTTAAGGTAATAACGCACATCTTGATGCGCCATTGAAAATTGAGTGGACTCAATTAAACGTTTTAATGTTGCTTGAGGTAAAGTGAATTCAACCTCACTTTGCCAATCATCTAAGTTTGGAAAATCAGATGCAGGTAGCGTCGATAATGAGAAACGACTACGACCAGAACGAACTAAAAGGCGATCACCATCCAATTCGACACTGATTTCAGCACCTTCTGGCAACCCACGCCAAATATCAAAAAACTTACGTGCGGGTACTGTGGTTGCACCTATTTCATGAGACTGGCTGAGGTTAACTCTCGCCATCATCTCCATTTCAAGATCAGTACCTGTCAGCGATAAGGTATTTTCAGTTACCTTAAGCAACAAGTTTCCTAAAATAGGTAAAGTCGGACGACCACCTAAAGGGCCACTGACCTGTTGTAGCGGCTTTAGCAGCTGTTCACGTTCAATGATAAATTTCATAGCGCTAGGATGATAATGTTCTGATTAAGTTAGAAAAATCTTCTTTGATATCGTGACTTTCTTCACGCAGTTGCTCTATTTTTCTGCATGCATGAAGGACCGTTGTATGATCACGACCACCAAAGGCATCCCCGATTTCAGGCAAGCTGTGGTTTGTTAATTCCTTCGCCAGCGCCATTGCCATTTGCCTCGGACGGGCAACCGAGCGAGATCGTCGCTTAGACAGTAAATCTGCCACCTTAATTTTATAATATTCTGCGACTGTTTTTTGAATATTATCAATAGTGACTAATTTTTCCTGCAATGCGAGTAAATCACGTAATGCTTCACGCACAAAATCTATCGTAATAGCACGACCAGTAAAATTAGCGTTAGCAATAACTCGGTTTAATGCACCTTCAAGCTCACGGACGTTAGAACGAAGTCGCTTAGCAATAAAGAAAGCCACTTCATCAGGTAACTGAATCTGATTTTCATCCGCTTTTTTCATTAAAATCGCCACTCGGGTTTCAAGTTCAGGTGGCTCAATAGCAACCGTTAATCCCCAACCAAAGCGTGATTTTAATCTATCTTCAACACCGTTTATCTCTTTAGGATAGCGGTCTGAAGTTAAGATAATTTGCTGATTACCTTCTAATAGAGCATTAAAGGTATGAAAAAATTCTTCTTGTGAACGCTCTTTATTAGCAAAAAATTGAATATCATCAATTAGCAAAGCATCCACAGAGCGATAATAGCGTTTAAAATCTTCTATAGCATTATTTTGTAACGCTTTTACCATATCTTGTACAAAACGTTCGGAATGCATATAAACCACTTTTGCATTTGCCTTACGTTCCATAATGCTATTACCGACTGCATGTAATAAGTGTGTCTTACCAAGCCCTGTACCACCATAAAGAAACAGTGGGTTATAAGCACCACCAGGGTTATCAGCAACTTGTCTTGCTGCTGCTCTTGCAAGCTGGTTTGATTTACCTTCAACAAAGTTGTCGAATTTATGTTTAGGATTGACGTTTGAACGATAACTAAGCTCAGGTAACTGAGAAGAGTGATGATTATCCCAACTAGGACGAATAGGTTGACTATTTATCGGAGCGGGGCTAACTGTAGCAGTATGTGTAACTGCTCTTGGAACACTCTCAGTTGTACGCGTTGATATCGGTTTATTACCAACTTCAAAACGCAAAGAAGGGACTTCAGATCCACAAAAATCAACTAAAAGTGCATTAATATTATTAATGTATTTTTCTCTCACCCAATCTAGAACAAAACGATTAGGTGCATACAGCGCCA
This sequence comes from Proteus hauseri, assembly GCF_040139125.1. Taxonomy (GTDB): domain Bacteria; phylum Pseudomonadota; class Gammaproteobacteria; order Enterobacterales; family Enterobacteriaceae; genus Proteus; species Proteus hauseri_B. Next base: position 81,920 of record NZ_JBEEUB010000009.1, on the reverse strand, counting down.
GCGTGTTATCGCTCAGTTCTGCCTGCAGGGGACGTATCCACATACTAAATTCAGTGGCAGGTAACTCATCCTGCAAGCGGGCAAGACAATGCTGCCAAAGCGAAAGTGACACGGCGGACTCCCCTCAAAAACAAGACTAAAAAATAAACAGGAAAAATATGATTAAAGACTACTTGATTAAATACTTAGGTACACAACACCGTTCCTTTACATCTTTCAATAAGGAACAACTTATGGTGACAACGATTTTTTTGTATCGTTTCCACGAAAGCAGACTGGCTACTCTGGATCGTGACGGGGGATCATATCGCAAAACGAAACGAAGATCCTCTTTCTTTTACACAGTTTTCATGGTTTTTATCCACAGGCTTACTAATTTGTGATAATGCGCCAAATGAAATATGTAAAGGCATTCTAGTGTACTTGAGTCACCCCATAAATAGCAATTGGGGATAACTTTCTCTTTAAAGAAACCCCACTTTATTATTAAAGACGATCAACAATCTGTTGATTGATCCACCAAAGATCCTTGCGCTTTCATACTGAGTCCGTATAATCTTCCACCCTGCGTGCTTGCACTAACATGTCACCCTTTTCTGTCCTATTTTAGGTCGTTGATTTGAGTGTCTGTTATGCATAAGCAAGGATTGATTTTCGGGTTTGCTAAAAAAGACGACAAAAATCGGTACTTAAAGCGTCATCTTCATTGACGCATTTGAGCGATTTTATTACAATCCCGCATCTTTCCATCATTGATGCTGCGATTGAAGTATCGGTTTGTTTATTTAGACATGCCAATCTGTCAACGCATTTGCTGAATCAGTAATTATATTAAGTAGGTAGAAATCGCCATGAAACGCACTTTTCAACCGTCTGTACTGAAGCGCAACCGTAACCACGGCTTCCGCGCTCGTATGGCCACTAAAAATGGTCGTCAAGTTCTGGCTCGCCGTCGTGCGAAAGGCCGCTCTCGTCTGACCGTTTCTTCGAAATAATAAAAGCTAACCATTCCGTGGTTAAGCTAGCTTTTCCAAGGGAGTTACGTTTGTTAACTCCCAAGCATTTCAATTTTGTTTTCCAGCAGCCACAGCGCGCGAGTTCACCAGAAGTTACTATTTTGGGTCGCCAGAATGAGCTGGGGCATCCCCGCATCGGTCTAACAATCGCAAAGAAAAACGTAAAACGTGCTCATGAGCGTAATCGTATTAAACGATTAGCCCGTGAATACTTCCGTTTACATCAGCATGATTTACCGCCGATGGATTTTGTGCTGTTAGTAAGAAAAGGGGTCGCTGAACTTGATAACCATCAATTGACGGAAATGTTGGGTAAATTATGGCGTCGTCATTGTCGCTTGGCTCAAAAATCCTGATCTTGCTGATTAGGGCCTATCAACTGGGGATTAGTCCTCTGTTGGGGCCCCGTTGTCGTTTTAATCCTACGTGCTCTCATTATGGAATTGAGGCATTGCGCAGGTTTGGAATGATAAAAGGTAGTTGGTTAACAGTGAAACGCATATTAAAATGCCACCCTTTACACGAAGGTGGTGATGATCCTGTCCCACCTAGAAAAAACGACGATAACAGAGAAAATTAACGATGGATTCGCAACGCAATCTTCTATTCATCGCTTTGCTGTTCGTTTCTTTCCTGATCTGGCAGCAGTGGGAGGGTGATAAAGTATCACAAAACACCACCACTACTACTCAGGTCTCGCAACAAGCGGACATGCCAAGCAGTGATAGTCTTGCTGTGACTGGTAACAGCAATGAGCAGGCAAAATTGATTACCGTAAAAACTGATGTACTTGATCTACGCATCAATACACAGGGCGGTACTATCGATGAGGCTGATTTGTTAGCCTATCCAGCCGAGCTTAATTCCGATACACCTTTCCGTTTACTGGAAACTACACCTCAATTCCTGTATCAGGCTCAAAGTGGCTTAATCGGCCCTGATGGTCCAGATCAGAAATCTCGCCCTGTCTATAGTGCTGACAAAGCACAATTCGTTCTTGATGCAAACCAAGATGAATTACGTGTACCAATGACTTATGTGAATGAAGATGGCGTTAAATTCGTCAAAACCTTTATTCTGAAAAAAGGTCAGTATGACATCGGTATTGATTACACCATTGAGAATACAACAGACAAAACACTGACAATGAACTTCTATGGTCAGTTAAAACAGTCTGTTAAGTTACCAGAAAGCCGTGATACTGGCAGCAGCAACTTTGCTCTGCACACTTATCGTGGCGCGGCGTATTCATCAGATGAAACCAACTATAAAAAATATAGCTTTGGTGATATTGAAGATAAAAACTTATCTCTGACAACACACAATGGTTGGGTTGCGATGTTACAACAGTACTTCGCAACAGCATGGGTACCATCCAAAGAGAGTCAAAATAACAGCTTTTATTCTATTACTCTGGAAAACAAATCCATCGCTCTGATTGGTTATAAATCAGCACCAGTAACTATTGCACCTAATAGTACTGCTGATATCACCTCTACATTATGGGTTGGTCCAGAAATTCAGTCTGAAATGTCGGCTATTGCCCCTCATTTAGACCTGTCTGTAGACTACGGTTGGTTATGGTTTATCTCTCAGCCACTGTTTAAACTGCTGAAGTTCCTTCACAGCTTTATCGGTAACTGGGGTTTCTCCATCATCATGATCACCTTTATCGTTCGTGGTATCATGTACCCGCTGACTAAAGCGCAGTACACCTCCATGGCAAAAATGCGTTTACTGCAACCAAAAATGGCTGCGCTTCGTGAACGTATCGGTGACGACAAACAACGTATGAGCCAAGAAATGATGGCGTTATACAAACAAGAGAAAGTGAATCCTCTGGGTGGTTGTTTACCACTGATTATCCAGATGCCAATCTTCCTTGCATTGTATTATATGCTGATGGGCTCCGTTGAATTACGTCATGCACCATTTATTGGTTGGATCCAAGACTTGTCTGCTCAAGACCCGTACTACATCCTGCCATTATTAATGGGTGTGACAATGTTCATCATTCAGAAACTGTCTCCAACAGCAGTCACTGATCCGATGCAACAAAAAATCATGACCTTTATGCCGGTTGTGTTTACCGTATTCTTCCTGTGGTTCCCATCAGGTCTGGTTCTGTACTATATCGTCAGTAACTTAGTGACCATTATCCAGCAGCAATTAATTTATCGCGGTCTGGAAAAACGTGGCTTACACAGCAGAGACAAAAAATAAGGTCACATGAGGAAAAACCTCTTCCTTGATTACATTCAAAGGAAAGTGACATAAAATAGCGAAGGCGGTCATTGTAGACCGCCTTCTGTTTTTTTATTTTTAGATGATTAATGATTATTCTGATTAAGCGAGTACACCATGCATAGCACTGATACTATCGTCGCTCAGGCAACACCTCCTGGAAGAGGCGGTGTTGGTATCCTACGCGTTTCTGGCCCTAAAGCCGCTCAAGTTGCACAAGTGGTTTTAGGTAAACTACCAAAACCTCGTTATGCCGATTATCTGCCATTTCGTAATGAAGATAATTCAGTGCTTGATCAGGGTATTGCCTTATTCTTCCCAAATCCAAATTCCTTTACAGGTGAAGATGTTTTAGAACTTCAAGGTCATGGTGGTCCTGTTATTCTGGATTTGTTGTTAAAACGTATTTTACAAATTCCCGGAGTGCGTATTGCTAATCCTGGTGAATTTTCTGAGCGTGCATTTCTTAATGACAAACTCGACCTTGCACAAGCAGAAGCGATTGCTGACTTAATTGATGCAAGTTCAGAGCAAGCCGCTCGCTCGGCAATTAACTCTCTACAAGGTGCATTTTCATCTCATATTAACGAGATGGTTGAGTCTTTAACCAATCTGCGGATCTATGTTGAAGCTGCCATTGATTTCCCTGATGAAGAGATTGATTTTCTTTCTGATGGAGTGATTGAAGGGAAACTCGACACTGTTATGGCTGAACTTGATGATGTACGTGCTAAAGCACATCAAGGCAGCCTATTACGTGAAGGTATGAAAGTGGTTATCGCGGGTCGTCCTAATGCGGGTAAATCGAGTTTACTTAATGCATTAGCAGGTCGAGAAGCCGCAATTGTTACTGATATCGCCGGTACAACTCGTGATGTACTACGTGAACACATTCATATCGATGGGATGCCTTTACATATTATCGATACTGCAGGTTTACGTGAAGCCAGTGATGAAGTAGAGCGCATTGGTATTGAACGTGCATGGAAAGAGATAGAACAAGCTGATCGAGTGCTATTTATGGTCGATAGCACCACAACCGATGCAACCGCACCTGAAGATATCTGGCCTGATTTTATGGCTCGTTTACCAAGTACATTACCCGTTACGGTTATTCGCAATAAGTCCGACTTAACTGGCGAAAATGTAGAAATCACCGCCCAAGGTAACTACCCAATGATCCGTTTATCGGCTCGCGATGGTATGGGTATTGAATTACTTCGCTCACACTTAAAAGAAGCGATGGGCTTTAGCGGTAATACTGAAGGTGGTTTTTTAGCACGACGTCGCCATTTACAGGCATTAAATACCGCAGCGGAACATTTGCAGCAAGGTCATGAGCAACTGGTTTATGCAAAATCAGGTGAGTTATTAGCAGAAGAGCTAAGACTCGCTCAGCAAGCGTTAAGTGAGATCACGGGTGAATTTACTTCTGATGACCTGTTAGGTCGTATTTTCTCTAGTTTTTGTATTGGTAAGTAATTACTAATATTTACCTGCTATACCGTGTAAATGTGTTTTTAACGGCTATAGCAGGTAAAGTAAAATCTACACGCTATAACCATTAAACCTTGATCTACACGCTATAACCGGTATATTAGATATTAACGCCTATAACCGGTAGAATATAATGATCATAATTAACGCCTATCAGCTCAGCGTCCATCTAAAAGATGTGCGATTAACAAAAAAGCTTTCTCAAGGTAAAGTCGCCCAAAAAGTAGGAATTCGACAAGATACTGTGTCCAATTTTGAACTTAATCCTAATTCCACTAAGCTAGAAACCTTTTTCAAACTACTCTCCGCACTGAATTTAGAGATGGAAATTCATCCTAAAGATGCTAAAAGTAATTTAGCACACAAAAGTGAATGGAAAGAGGAGTGGTAAATGGCGAGTCTTGATGTGTATATGAATGAATATTATGTGGGCATTTTTACTAAGAAAAGCTCAGGTGCGCATTCATTCCAATATACTGAAGATTGGGTTAATCAACCGGGAAGTCGTCCTATCTCTCTTTCTATGCCACTACAACTTCAAGAATATCAAGGCGATTGCGTCTATAATTTCTTTGATAATCTTTTACCTGATAATACTGAAATTAGAAATCGTATTGTGAGTCGCTATAATGCAAACTCAAGTCAACCATTTGATCTATTAGCTGCCATCGGTGCAGATACCGTTGGCGCATTGAGGTTACTTCCTAGTGGCAGTACACCCACTAATATCAAAAAAATAGAATATAGCAAACTTAACGAATCTGAACTTGAAAAAATTCTGCTAGGATATCAATCCCGTACTCCACTTGGTATGCTTGAAGAATACACTGATTTCAGAATTTCCATTGCTGGAACTCAAGAAAAAACCGCATTACTTTTAAAAGATAGTCATTGGTGTGTGCCACACAATAACACACCAACTACACATATTATTAAGCTACCCATTGGGGTGATTGAAGGTCATTCTTATACGATAGATTTATCTAATAGCGTAGAAAATGAATATCTTTGTACCTTAATTGCCAAAGAATTTGATCTCCCTGTTCCTCATTGTTCTATTATAGAAACTAAAAGTATTAAAGCACTTGCTGTAGAACGTTTTGATAGAAAATACGCATTAGATAAATCGTGGATAATACGTTTACCTCAAGAGGATTTTTGCCAAATTCTAAACATGCCTTCAGCTCTAAAATATGAAAATGAAGGAGGACCTGGCATTATCGATATCATGAATTATTTACTTGGTTCGTCAAATGCAGATCAAGACCGTTTTCATTTTATGAAATCTCAAGTGCTATTTTGGCTTTTAGCGGCAATAGATGGTCATGCAAAGAACTTCTCTGTTTTTATCAACCAAGAAGGGCGTTTTCATCTCACTCCTTTTTACGACATTATGTCTATCTATCCCTATTTTGGAGGAAGAGGTCTCAATCCACGAGATGCAAAACTCGCAATGGGATTACAAGCAAGCCGTGGTAAAAAATACCCTATAGAGCAAATATTTCCTCGCCACTTTTACAAAACTGCCGAAGCTGTCGGATTTGAATGTTCATTAATGACTGATATCTTTAATTATTTTTATAAAGAAATGGACAATGTAATAAAACGCGTAAAACAACAACTTCCTGAAGATTTTCCGACTGATATTAGCAATACAATATTAAATGGTATGAAAGCTCGCTCTACACGATTAGCGAATATTTAGATACTACCTGCTATACCGTGTAAATGTGTTTTTAACGGCTGCAGCAGGTAAATGATAAGCTGTCGATGTTGCACTTGGTAACGAATTCTTTTTTCAAAAATGAGAAAATTTAAAATAATTCACTTATTTTCTTTCTACCTTTTACATTCATATATTTAAATAGAGATTATTAATTTATTTATTAATAATCTCTATTTAAAAACCTAGAAGTTTATTTAGTTGTTAATTAGCTAACTATTTCAATAACGCAAACGTTTACTTTCTCTTTTTATTTTCCCTAATAAAAATAGATTTTTAATGTCGCATAAACACGCATATTAATTGTGCTTTTTAATGATCTAAATATAGTAAAGCAACTAATGACAATGCTAAACTTCGCGTTTAGTTAACGGGGTAATTATCCCCCCTTATTATTAAGAGTGAATAGTGAAAACGCTTTTTTTTACTGCGCTGACAACAGGCATTCTTTCTGCCGTTTGGGCTTTTGTTGCTAATCAGTTTGGGCTATTAAGCTGGGCTGGTTTTCTAGGATGTACGGCTTATTTTGCTTATCCTAAAGAGGGGCTTAAAGGATTAGCCGTTACTATTGCCACTATTATGAGTGGTGTTATTTGGGCATTAGCGATTATTTATGGCAGTAACTTATTTAACGATATCTCAATATTGGGTTATGCCATTACTGGCGTCATCGCTTTTGTTATGTGTATTCAAGCTAAAAGCACCTTACTTGCCTATATTCCGGGTACTTTTATTGGTGCTTGTACGCTATTTGCCGCTCAAGATAACCTACCTCAAATTATAATTTCATTAATTGTTGGGGTTTTATTTGGTTATTCAATGAAAATGAGTGGACTTTGGGTTGCACAAAAGTGGCGTACTGCTTAGTAAAACAATTTAATAGTAATAAAAAAAGCTGTTTATAACACACTGTTAGAACAGCTTTTTATGGTTAATAACATCGCTATTTAGCAAGGGATGATCATCGGTGTTCCAGCTATTGGATCAGGCATAATTTGGCATTCCAAATCAAATACCTGCTTAATCAACGCTTCGTTAACGATTGTTTGTGGCTCACCTTGAGCAACAATTTTCCCTTTTACCATCACTACTAGATTATCAGCATAACGACACGCCTGATTTAAATCATGTAATACAGCAACAACGGTGCGACCTTGTTCTCGATTAAGTTTGCGAAAAATATTAAGTAGCTCTATTTGATAAGCAATGTCGAGGTAAGTGGTTGGTTCATCTAACAATAAAATATCCGTTTGCTGTGCTAACACCATAGCAACCCAAACTCGTTGACGCTGCCCACCTGATAACGACTCAACCGTTTTATCAGCAAACTCAGTAACTCCCGTCTCTTTCATTGCGGTTTCTACTGCTAATTTATCTTCTTGGCACCATTGGTGCATAAAGCTTTGATGAGGAAAACGTCCTCTGGCAACTAAATCTGCAACGGTAATACCTGCGGGTGCCTGCATTGTTTGGGGCAATAATGCCATTTGACGCGCTAATACTTTGGTTGAAAAATCAGTTAATCGTTGATTATCTAAAGAGATATGCCCTGCTAATGGTTTAAGTAAGCGGCACAAACTACGCAAAAGTGTTGATTTACCACAACCATTTGGACCAATGATCACAGTAACTTGTTTATCAGGGATGGTTAATGAAATATCGTGGCAAATTGTGGTTTGTTGGTATCCCAGCTTTAAACTATGAGTCTGTAGTCGGCTATTGTTCATCACTTTATCTTTCTTATTTAATTACGACATCATCACCAATAAGGGTGATGCGTTCACATCACCCATTTAATATTTAATGACTAAAAACGAACTTCTACCGTTGCACCAAGCATACGTGGACGTTGGTAAATAGCGGTGTCTTTATTGTTATCAGGAATAAGAATACGTTTATCAGAATCAAATAAGTTCTGAGCAAACAGTGTGGTTCTACCCCATTTAAAGTTATAGCCCAACTGTAAGTTTGCTAACCAGAAACTGTCAACTTTACCACTTTCGGCATTGTTTGCTTGAGAGAAGTAATCTCCTGAAAACTGCACATTACCACTTACATCTATGGCTTCGGTTAACTGATATTTAGCCCCAACATTAGCGGTATAATCAGGTGCTCGTGCCAACTCTTTGCCTTCAATTCCACTATTACCAAAATCTTTAATCTTGGTTTTTAATAAACCCACACCTGTATTTAACTCAAGTGAGTCTATAGGCTGATAAGCGACCGTTAATTCAGCACCGTAAGTCTCTACTTTTTTCGCATTACGAATAGTGCTTGAGTTTGGTCCCAAATAGAATGGCAACTGCATATCTTTATAGTCGTTATAGAACAAGTTAGTCATCACACTCAATTTGTTATTAAGCAAACTATTACGGGTATATAGACTGTAGTTCCACACATATTCTGGAGAATAAACATAAGTCACAATAGGGCTACCAATAGTGACTCCAGCACCACCACCGTTATAACCACGACCTACGGCAAAACCAACTGTCTGATTAACACCTGGTTTCCATGCAAAATCTGCTTTTGGTAAGAATGTGTTATAGGTTTCATCAAAATCGATAGCGACTGTTTTACTGCCGCCATTACGCGTATGGTGTTCCCGCTCAAAACGCCCTGATAAAGTTACGTCAATTTCAGGAAATAGTGCATAAGTTAATGAACCATAAGCAGAGGCGGTATCTGTTTTATCATCAAAATAGCTACCACCAAAGATATTTACAAATTCATCTTGTTTTGCGTGGAAATAACGTAAGCCAAAGATGCCACTTAATGTTTCACTGTCTGTTTTAAAACGTAGCATTGGCTCAAATTCAAATTCTTTAGCATCAATATCTGCACGCGGGCTTTTAGCTTCAGTTAAACGTCGAGTTGAAAAATCGGTATAAATTAATGTATTTTCAACACTTAAATTATCGTTAGCTTCCCATGTGGTATTTAAAATGCCGCTAGTAGTTTTACGTTTAATCACAGGACGAAAACGTGATGCAGCATCTGGTGCTAAATTATCATCTATTTCGGCTTCATTTTGAGGTGATCGACTATCAAGATGGCTGACGGTTAATTTTGCTTTAAAGTCAGGATTATCTATAGAGTCATAAAGTAGTTTTCCACGAAAAGTATTGGAATGGATATCACGAGGATCACCGGTTGGTGAATATTTATCCATATGCACAAAACTTTCGCGTTCTTGTCTTTCTGCTGTAAAACGAAACGCCAATTTGTCTTCAATTAATGGTCCTGAAGTCATTACCGCATATTGACGAAAGTCTTGCTGACCCGCGCCCACTTTTACTGCATTTTCCCAATAAAATGTGGGATCCATTGTTTTGACTAAAATCGCACCCGCTATCGCATTACGACCTTGAATATAACTTTGTGGATCACGGAAAATTTCAACGGTATCAACATCCCACAATGATTGAGCGCCATAACCAAATTCGTTATAAGTAAATGACCGACCATCAACAGAGAAATTTACACGAGGACGAGTACCACCAAGAAAAGCAATTGCACCTTGTGCTGGTCCGGAACCATCAACACCACGGATCGCGGGTAATGCGTTACTATTTCCGTTATCAACAACGTTAGGTGTCATTTGTAATAGTGTATTTACATCAGGATTTGGTGTTGATTCTATTTTTTTAAAATCATATACCGTCACACTAGAGCCGGTGTCATAAATCGATTTATTGAGTTTTTCACCCGTAACAATCAGCACGTCTTCATTATTATTATGCTTTTTATTCTCTTGAGAAGTAGCTTCTTTGGGCGTTTCTTGTGCATTTACATTGGGTACTACCATCCAAAGCGTGCTTAATAAAGCAGTTTGCACCACTATTGTTATCGTGTTTTTTTTTGCGCGTAGAGTAAGAACACCAGACATGAGTCTATACCTTTCATGCGATTAGCATGCCATTAAACGATTAAAAAATACGCTCATTACTTACCAAATTTTTAATTTATCGTTAGGCACTTAGCTTAAAAAATACTATGCCCTTTTAACGACCATCCCATTAACTCATCCATAAGTTAGTAAATATTTACTACATTTATTATTATTTGCGCATTATATATAATGCGTATCATTATTAATACGTAATAGTAACCATTCTCAATTTATATTTTATGAGTTCTGGTTAATAACCATAAAAGATAGAGCCCTCCGATAACGCCCGTCATTAAACCGACAGGCATCATTACGTTAAACGGTAAACGTTGAGAGAGCACATCAGCAAAGAGTAAAAGTAGTGATCCCATTAATGCAGAACCAATGAGAGGAAGCTTTCCTGAACGGCTTAAACGAATAACTAACTGAGGTGCAGCAAGTGCGACAAACGCAATAGGTCCAGCACAAGCAGTCGCTAATGATGCCAACATCACCGCACTAAAGATCATCACCCATCTAACTCTGCCAACATGAACACCCAACTGCTGTGCCATATCATCACCCATTTCCATTAGAGTGAGTGATTTAGAATAGAAAGCAATAAGAGGAACTAAAACCAGTAATCCGATAAAAGCGGGGTAAACATGTTGCCAAGTACGCGCATTTAACGAACCTGCAAGCCAAAGATTAGCCACAATAGCGTTATCAATATTGCCTTTAACTAACAGTAGACCATTAAAAGCATGTAATACGGCACCAACACCAATTCCAATAAGGATCATGGTGTAACCCGACATGACACCATTTTTTAGTGACAACAGATAAACCACCAGTGCAGTAACCATTCCCCCGACTAATGTAGAAGCCGCTATTTCAGGGATTGAGCCGTTAAAAACAATAATCTGCAATAACGCCCCAGATGCTGCACCTGTAGTAAAACCAATAACATCCGGTGACCCCAAAACATTACGCGAAATTGACTGGAATATTGCGCCTGATATGCCCAATGCGGCACCTACACCAATCGCGGTAAGTAATCGAGGTAGTCGGATATCTATAACAATTTTTTCTTTAATACCACCTTGTGACTCCCCGATTACAATATTGATTAAGGTGGATATCTCTATCGGAAATTTTCCTGTCGTCATCGCTAAAAAAGCGACTAAAACAACCAGTAAAAATAGAAGAGAAGCCACCATAATATCGCGTCGAGAGAAAACCCAAGACCAAGTACCTAGCTGACAAACTATTTCGTTGTTTTTTAATTTCATAACGTAATAATCCGCCAACGTTTAACCAGATAAATAAAGAATGGACCACCGATAAGTGAGATCATAATTCCTACGCTAACTTCACCCGGAGTACCGATTAGTCGACCTAGACAATCTGCAACTAACATAATGGTTGCACCAATAAGCATCGACATCGGCAATATTCGGCGATATTCAGCACCCACTAAACGCCGAGCAAAATGAGGTGCAGTTAATCCTAAAAAGCTAATCGGTCCCACTGCTGCGGTTGCACTACCCGCAAGTAATACAATAGCGAGCGCAGATAACAACCACACCCGATTTTGATTTGCGCCTAAAGCGTGGCTAATATCGTCACCTAATGTCACGATATCCAAAGCCCGTGTTAACGAATAAGCAATCACACTGCCTATGACAACGAGTATAGTTATAGGATAAAGCACCTCAAAACTTCGCCCTTGCAGCGAACCCACAACCCAGTGGCGAAATTGGTCAAAGACTTTTTCATCACTATTTACCGTAATTAGCTGAGTCATCGCCAATAAAACAACCGAGAGCGCAACACCTGAAAGCACCATTCTGATTGGATTTATCCCGTGCCTCACCCCCCCTAAAAGATAAACACCCACACCAGCCAGAAATGCGCCGAATAAACCAAACCACATATACACAGTGACATCCGTGATACCCGTTAATGCAATCAATGAGACTATCGCTACCATTGCACCCGCATTAATACCAAATAACCCCGGATCGGCTAACGGATTGCGTGTTAATGCCTGCATTAACGTTCCTGCGCCTCCTAATGCAATACCAATAACTATCGCCAATAAAGTACGAGGAAATCGTAAATAGCGAACTAATAGATGCTCACTATTAGTGGCATCAAAAGCCACAAAAGCACTCCATGTTGTTTCAATAGAAACACTGCGGCTACCTACAAATAAGCTAAGAAGAGCAAATATTCCTAATAGGAAAATCGAACCTCTTACTCCCCATTTAATAACATGCTGAGAAGCCAACATAATTTATGACTTATGCTTATGAAAACGAGCCACAATGTCGCTTATTATTTCTTGTGCACTGTAGTAATCAACGCGAAATGAGTTAGCACCTAAGCCATAAACTTGTTTTGCTTTAACAGAAGGAATATTGGCAAGAATAGGATCAGCCATAAAAATATCGGCTTCTTTAGCTGTACCACTTAACAGAAATGTTGTTGGTGCTGTCAGTTGTGTTAAATGCTCATACTGTGCCCAAACAAAATCAGAAACAGGCTTATCTTTAGGTTGCCATGCAAAATCAGCACTTTCGATAGAAAAACCAAGCTGTTGTAACAATATTGCGTGGGGACTGGTTTTTAATGACACTGGATTTACCGTACCGGCGCCAAAATAGGAGATAATATTTACGTTATCTGTAGGTAGCTGAAGTTGTGCTTTACTGCTGGCAACTAAATCATCAAAGCGATGCAAAAGTGCTTTAGTTTCATTTTCTTGCCCTGTAGCTTGTGCCAATTGAACCGCTAAACTTTCCCAACCTTGTTTGCCGTAATCTAAAACAATAGTCGGTGCAATTTGTTGAAATTGTTCAACTTGGGGATAAACAGTATCTCCCCCATTAATAGATACCACTATCAAATCTGGTGCGACTAGATACGCCATTTCCAGTGAAACACCGCCAGCCGACCACAGTTTTTCAACCCCCCTCTCTTTGGCAATCTTATCCCATTGAGCAAAAAATTTACCATTTGCTGCCGTTGAACTCGCAATTACAGGCGCATCCATTGCGAGTAATGTGCCTGTAATCGAAACTGATGCCGATAAAATCCGCTTAGGTTTCTCTTTAATTTCAACGGTAGATCCATCCGCACTGGTAAAAACTCGAGGCCAAGATGAGTTATCAGCACCAACACCGCGGGCATGTACAACACTCAATGTCGCAGAGAATAAAAACAGCAAAAAAGTATATGAAAGTGATTTAAACATGACAGATTTCCAAGCAAAGCACGCGTTACGCTAACGGGTAAATATTATTGTTAATGATAATCATAACCAATATCATTAACAACAAGCATTTATGTGCTTGCTATAGGAAAAATGAGAATGAGTGCACAAAAAACACTTTATATTGGTTTTGTTCCAACACGCTTTGCCTTATCGCTCAGAACCATTATTAACCGGGGTTTTGAGTAACCGGTGCCTAACTAAGCGAGTTAAAAAGTGGTTTCACCAACATTACCAAGAAAAAATGATAGGAGGAATTAAATAGAAATGACGTCAATTAAGCATAACTGACTGATTTTTTTTGAGATTGTGATAATGACTTTTTTACGCCAAAAAAGAAGCCTAAATTATCTATTAACGTTTAACAGATTATTAGCTCAACCTCGACGAATAGCATCATCAAATCAATCAGCTCTACTTAGAAAAGGATCTTCATTTATGCCTTTAAATAATCTAAATGATTTAAAAATTTCCATTAGCCCCTCTTCTTTAGCAGTAAACAAACCTCTGAGCTGTATTAACTATCAAGATTTAAAAGACGGTATGCTTGATATGATTAATAATAATAGCAATACCTTACCTTCAATTGTGGAGGATTTTAATCAGCAAGATCCACTGAATGCACCTATTGTCATTGGTGAAGTGGTAATTGGTCATATTATTGGTTTAATTCCTGTTGTTGGTGGGGTGTTATCAAAAATAACCTCAGCACTTTTTGGCATGATAAATAAAAATATGAAAGACAGTTCACTAGCAACACAAATTATTGAACATGTCTCTCGTATTATTGATGCCAAAATTACCAATAACAATATTGAAATAATTAAACTCACCACTGAAGGTATTACTGATGTTTATCAGCTTTTTTCTGATTCACTTAATCGTTATCTAGAACCCCAAACACATTATTCAGCGCAACAACAACAAGATTTACGCGAGCAAGTACTTAATCGGTTTGATGATGTTATAACCACCATTATATCTCAACACCCTACTATCTTAAATTTAGCACAATCCGCCGGATTGCCTTTTTATTGCCATAGTTGCGCACTGTTTGTTGCTGCACATAACGATATTTTGACCAATAAAAAAGCGCTCGATCTTAAAGATGATTATTTTAACAGTAATTTAAAAACCCTAAGAGATAGTATCGATAAATTTAATACCAATATTCATAACGTTATTTATCAGAAAACCTCGCTCGAATTTAAAGACGATTACACAAAATGTAATACGTTTTTATCGGGCATTTATACTTCTGGGCTCTCTTTTTACCAATCATGGGTAAAACGTAGTTTTGAAATTGAACTATCAACACCATTAACACGTTGGAATAGCTTAGAGCTTTATGGCAAAGACTATAATTTTGATTATCAAAAAAGCTATTATCAAATGTATATTGATATGGGCAAAGATATGCTACAACGCACATCGATGTTACAAAGCATTGAAACATATTCGCACATCGATGCCGTTATTCGGGTTAAACAGAACTATTTAAATACTGAAAAACAACCTAGTTATGTTCAATATGAAGGTTGTTCAGGTGTCACTGGTGATAGCAATGATGTGTTAAAAACAGAAATATTTTTCCAAGCAGACAACAATAAACGTTATTTATCACCAACTGCGTTTTTACCCTCTGTGCGCTATATTTCAAACACGCCTTGGGGAGCATTAAAATATATGGTGCTTGATGATGTGAACAATCAGAGTTTTTCCATTGGACAAGGTAACCGAGAAAATAAATCCTATCTTAATATTCCGGGTTACTGTTTTAATGGCATTAATCTGTATATGAGTCGACATAACGGAAAGCAATGTCATGATGATTCGGGTGCATGGTTAACAGAATCAGGTCCCATTTTTCGTTTTTATGATGGTTATGGTGCTATCTCATTAGAAATGGAGAATGCCTTACCCATTAAACAAAGAAGTTATGAGTTAGACTTAAATCACGGTTTTGACTCACCGTTAAGTCAGGCGCAATTCGCCTATGCTGATATGCTGGTGGGTAAAAATTGTATATTACTTCATCAAGATGCTATTTTCTGCCTGCCTTCTGACGAGGCGATAGGAAAAAATAGTGAGCCACAACGCTTAGTTATCTTGCTGCAATGTGCAAATGAAAGTGAACAGTCACTATCACTATCAATTAGAACTGGCAATGCCTTAAAAGGTACGCTTGTTGCTTCAGGTACTTTTTCGCTCAATCAAAATCAAGACAATATTATCTACAAGTTAACTCCTCTTATTAATCATCCAAGAAGTAATAACAAAGCTTATTTTCGTACATATAAACTGGAATTGGATTACACCTTAACAAGCACCCAAGAATCAGACTTATACATCCATTTACATTTTTCTAAATCAGATACCTTATTAGCAGATATCACATTGCTATTTTAAATTGGGATTTAACAAAAAAACACACCTAAACTATAATACGTTTAGGTGTTACTTAACAAAGAAGTGGCTAATGTAAGTTAAAGTGGAGCGTGACAATCAGTGAATTATTTACATCAATTGGTTTAGGACCTATCGATTTAACGCGTCTTACTGCGGCGATTGCCGCATTATCTAAAGAAGAGATACCTGACGTATTTTCAACAGCAACCGCTGAAATAACACCATCATTTGCTAAAGATAGACGCACAACAACATCGCCCTCTAGTTGCATATGTTTGGCTTGCCTTGGATAACGTTTATGACGTTCTATTTCTCTACGCAAGGCACTCATATAATCATTTTCAGATTGACCTTGCCCAATACCTGCATCGCTTAGCGCTTGGCTTTTTCCGGCATGAGAATTAGCACTATAATCAGAAAAACTAGCTAAAGCAGCGGGTGATGACGTTTGTGATTGCTCACTTTTAGCAACAACCTCTTCTGTCGCTGATTTGGCTGTAAGTTGTTCCTCTTTGACTGGTTGCTGTTTTTTAATTGCTACTTGCTGTGGCTGTCTCTTTTTTTCTGGTAATACTTCTGGCTTTTTCTGTTGTTGAACAAGCTCCCCATTTTCTGCATCAGGCACAGTAAAAGGTAATTCATCAGATTTATATTCAACAATAGCCTCTTCAATTATTGACTGTTGCTGAGGTGCTGAAAACATCACTTGATAAACCGATAATGTATTTTGCTGTTGTTGAGTAATATGATGCGCACTTTCTGTCACCACAATAGAACGTAATAACTCACTAAATAGCATCACATAAACGAAAGAAACACCAATTAGCCAATAATTAAGATTAAGCGATTGCCTGACAGAAAGTACAAACATCAAAAACTCCTATTATCTTTAAATTAAAATTGTGCTGTAACACCTAATTTAATTGTGCGTCCTGGTGCTGGCATACCTGAACGCGTTAATGGATCAATATAATATTCATTTAGTAAGTTACTTCCGACAATTTCAAAAGATAAATCTTGGCTATATTGATAATTTAAATAAGCATCAACCGTAAATACGCTAGCCCAACGCATGGGGTTATTATTTATGCCATAATAATTATGAGGAGATTTTTCTTTTAGCCATATTTCATCTTTATTTTCCACTTCCGATGAGTATAAAAAGCGGCTACCAATTTCTAACGCGTTATTTAACCAACGCGTACCAATATGAAGATTTGCAGCATATTTAGGTTGAATAGAGGTACGTAAAAATCCGCCGGGATATCCACCAGTCATACAGGTTTTCATCTCTAATAAACCAAGAGGATCAAAGGAACTATATGCATTTTTATCGCACACTTTATTTTTATGGTTATACACTAGGGCGGCATCCATAAAAATAAAACCATTATCAAAACGAGCTTGCAGTTCTATCCCTTCTAATATCTGTTTTTCCAATTGTCTTATTTGCCAAGATATGTCTCTATCAAATACATTTTCAATATTATTTTTAAAATAATTTAGTTTAATATCGGCATGATGCTCTACATTTAACCAACCAGATAAATCTAGTACCATCCCAAGTTCTGTATTTTTTGCTCGTTCCGGCTTTAATTTAAAACCGTAATAACTGGCTTTTGAACCTGAAAACCCACTGGTATCTTCAAATAAGCTAGGTAGGCGTAATTGCTCAGTATAGCGCCCGTAAAAACGCAATATATCATTAGCATAAATAGTTGCAGAAATTAGCGGTGAAAAGGCACCATGATGATAACTAGGTTGTATTTCAAAAGGCTCTTTAATATCATTTTTTTTATATATTTCTCTTGGAATCATTTGTTCAAACTCATATTTATAGACAAGTTCTCCCGTTATTGGATGCGGAACCTTCTCTTGTATATCTAAATAGCCATTTAAAAAAATATTTTTACTTTTTAATAATTCACCATTTTTATTATATAACCAAGCAGTGTATTCCGTTATCATCGGAATTGTTTTATCGGACTTTATTTGTAGATTTCCATTAGCATCACGAAGATTGTCGTCACGTAAAAAAAATACTTGTAATCTTCTTACATCATCATGTGTAACAATCTCATTTCTTAACTCTTCAGATAATGCTTCATATTCAGGATAAACAACTTTCGATTGTCGAAACTGGCGAATTTTCTCACCCAACTCAGGATTACGTCGATAGTTTCTTAGCTGTTCAGGTAAGGTTTCTACATCAATGTGATGAAGAGCACGATAATAGAGATACTCTTCTGAATTTAATACTCGCTTATAAAAAATAATATAACCACGAACAGGTGATATTTTCTTATAACCTTCAACCCGATTACGGCGTTTATTATTTAAAAAATCATCATTTAATCGATAGTAATTATATTTACCGCCAGCATTAACCGCTAACCAAGAGAGTGGTTTCCAATCTGTTGATAGTGCTAAATTAATCTCATGACGTCGTCCACTTCGCCCATCAACTGTAAAATCACTGGTTCCAATAGGGAGTTTTATCTCATTGTTTTTTAACTGCTCAAATTGATAATTACCCATTATAGAAAGTGAAAATTTAGGGGATAATTTAAAACTAGAAGATAAATCCACACCATAACGATTATTATCTTGATATAAAGATGCCGTATCGATAAAACTAGTATTAACACTAAAGTCCCATTTATCTATTTTTTTTATATTGGTAATTTCTAGTATATCTCTGATTTTTTCTAAATCACTTTCAACATCTCTACTTTTAGGTTCTCTAGGTTTACCTCCTCGTGTATTAGTATGACCAGCGGTTAAATTTCCCCATAAGCGCAATAATAGATCACCATGTTTATCTTCTGGCTTCCATTGGTAAGTTAAAGAGCCAGCTTGCTGTGTAATATCAGCCAATGGCCATTGATTAACAACATTTTTATCGTAACGTACCCAACTTAAACGTGACGGCATAATATCGCCAAATAATAGATTGGTATATCGATAATTAAGGAAAAAACGATGAGCTTGCTGAGGAAACAATGTCCCCTTTACTAAAAAAGAGCGGTTTCTGCTTGAGGTATTTGTCACTTCATTACCGGGTCGATAAATATGGGCAATAAAGGGTAAATAAGGGTTTAATGGTTTATTATTTTCTTTTACATAAATAGAGTTAAGGTCTTCTTCATTTGATTCACTGTATTTTTTCGCATTTCTTTTACCCGCTAAATAATTCCCTTTTTCTCGTATAGAATAAGCCAATAATAGATTAAATTTATCTTCTTCAAAACCGACACCTAAGCGTAAAGCATAATCTTGAAAGCGCCCCTGTCTATTTTTTTTAGGTACGACTTCTAAAGCAGGATCAATCATAAAAGAATAGTTTTGATAAAACTTGGGGAAATAACGGTAATCCTCAATCATATTGGTATAAATTTCTTTATAACGTGTGGTGTTATTACTAATATCACCTTTTAAATTAATACCAAAAGATTCTCCAACCGGTACAATATCACGAATATTTAGCGTTTTTATTGCAATACCACCACCAATACCCGTTTTCATATCTGGTGTTAAAGAGGGACCTTTTTCAATATAGATACTGCTAATTAAGTTAGAATCAATATAATTACGGTTACTTGCACCACTATACCCCCGATATACCGTTAGCGCTTGTTCAGTACCATCAACGGTGACAGGAATACGCCCTTGCCCCTGAATACCACGAATATTGGGATCAAGAGCGCCACCATTACGGGCTTCACCACTATAAACCCCAATGGCACTTTTCAGTAAATCAGCCGGAGAAACACCTTGATAACGCTCTAAAAGCTCTTTACCTAAATAAACATTAGAGACATCTTTTTCATATACCTGTGCATAACCTTGTTTATCTTCTTGTTGTTTACTTTTTTCATTATTTTCTGAAATTTGAATATGACCTAAATCAGATTTTTTCTCTTCTGCTCGTAGATAAAAACTAGGGGTTATCAATGATATTGCTATTACCAAAGATAATAATTTCCGTTTCCGAAAAAGCATTGTATACATTATATTAATCTATCCTTTAAATTAATTAAGTTATTTATTTAATTAAAATTGTTTCTCTAATTTAAATATAACCTCTTGCTGCTGATAGCGATATAACCATGCCACATTGCTTAAATTCCGGGTGTAACGTAATTCTATTACAGGATAAAAACCCCAAAAAGTTGATACTTGTTTTTTAACTACGGCAGATAACATAAATTCATTATCTTTTCTTTTCTGTTTTAATAATGGATTATAGTAATTAAAATATTTTATTTGATAACGTAAAGATAAATCAGCATACCACTGTAAAGGAAGCCGTGAATTAACGCCAACTTTTATACCATATTGATGGTGATTTAATAAATCATTTTTTTTACTATTTTTTTGATAGCTTATTTGATTACTTAACACAGCGTAATTAGTTAGCTTATATTTAAGACTAACAAAGCCTGATAATTTATTACCATTTAAATTTATTAAATTACTTCTATATTTTTTAATCTTATAATCACTCGCTATATTAATAGCGTACCCTTCTAATAATGGAATAAATAAACTTACTCTTAATCCTGTTAACTGATATTCAAGCTGTTTGTTTTGTGTTTTTATTTCATAAAATGGTGATAACCTAAATTGATAATAATTATATTGATATTGATAATTAAATTGAGTATAAAAATTAATATAATTGTTATCACGATAGGAGAGATAATCAACATAAAGAAAATAAGCATAAATAGAAGTTGAGTGTATACGGTTAATTAAATAGGGCTGATAAAGTGAAAAGAGATGTGAAATACCGACTGATTTTTTTGACTCACCACCATGTCGAATAACTTTATTTAACGATATTTTAGAATTTATCTGCTCTTGATAGTCGGATGCTTGGTTAATATTATCATTATATATAAAGCCTAACTGATAAAATCGACTGCCTTGAAAGTGAGGAGATAGCTTGGCTTGATAATCACTTATTACATTATGAATATTGGCGGGTAAATCAGCAATCTTGGTTAACTCTTGTAGCTGTTTTTTGGCTTTAATATAATTTTGTTGATAAAAATAGAGATGAATTAATCCTGTTTGTGCTGGAATAAAATCAGATTTTTGCTGTAATTGCTGCTGATAGTAAAATTCTGCCTGTAATAAATCTTTCTTAGCCAATGCTAACTGCGCCTTAGCATAGTAGACTAATAACACCTCGTGCTGCGGTATTTGCTGATAATGTTGTAACAACACTTCTGCATTAACCCAGTTCTGCTGTTGCAGACTGTGATAGAGCCTTTTACCTATTAATGATATATCACTACTTACTGCCGAGTTTAAAAAATTATTATTTACTTTTTCTTTCGCCTGTCCAATTATAGGAAACAATATAATACTTAGCATAGAAAATAATTTTATTAAATGCCATAAATAACACATAGTTTTTCCCTATTATTAAATAAGATCTACTCCATTAAACCTATTTATTTTTTATAAAAAAAAACAGATAACCCTGTTCAGATTATCTGTTGCTAATAAATAGCTAAATAACCACTAATACCACTTTAAGAAAAAAGATTTTACTACTTAAAGTAAGATCACCTTATTGAACATAACTCATTACGATATATTTCTATCACTCTGTACTTTCTGTTGATTCTGTACTTTCTGTTGACTCTGCACTTTCAGTACTGTTTTTAGCGCCGCCAAAACCGATATCTTTGGTATGGTCTGAACTAAATACCACAATACCCGCTAGTGCATCAGCCTCGTCACCAAAAAAGGCGCCTTCAATAACCCCTAATGCTGCACCTTCTTTTCCATCAGCAGAGAAGGTCACTTGGCTATTTGCGGTATATAAATTACCGTTTTCTAACTCAACGGTGCGCTGACTGTTAGAGAGCGAGCCCTCTATTTTCTTTTGTGAGAAATCAACATCAAAGGTGCCAGAAAGCAAGTTATTACCACTATATTGGCTTATCCCTGTTACCGAATATGTGGCGTTATTAGTCGGTAAAACACTTGTGACATCTTTACCTATATAATAAGTTTGATGGGTTGCATCTGTAACAGAGGTGGTTTTTGCCCAATCACCAAAATAGATATTAGCATCGGTGATTTTAGCAAAATGAAATACGCCCATATCACGGTGACTTGGAGGAGTTCGTTCATTAGCTTGAATAGTATAGATACCATTAGTATCAGCGCTACCTCTTGTTAAAGAAGCAAAACCCACTTTCTTACCATTACTTATTGAACTAAGACCGACTCCTGGCTCTCCTCCTGCAGATTTATGTGGCCCATATTGTATAGGGTCACTTGCGCCCACTTTCATGGTGGTTAAAGGTCCGCTTTGATTAGAATGAATTGCTGCTTGTACTGCATTGGTACTAAATAATACACATAATGCTACTGTTACTTTATTTAAAGTTTTCATAATAACTTCCTTATTATTGGTAGGGTGTGACTATTTATTATTAATAATAAATAGTCACGGATAAAATGGCTTCTTTATCTTCAGAATTTATTCACATAATTTAACCTCTTTAGGATTTAGCGTTTCTGATTTAATTAAAAACTAGCTAAGGCGCATTGTAAATAACACTTTTTAGTGACCTGCTTTTTAATCAAACCGAATTACATTATGATAAGAAGTTTAATTTAATGTTTTAAATTGATTTTTTATTAAAATAGCCAATAGAGAGAGGAATTATTTCCATTCATTTCTGTGAATGAAATCACAAATATTATTTTTAATTACTTTAATTAGTAATTAAAACAATATAAGAACAAAGATCACTCATTAAATAACCAAATAAAGACCAATGGAATTGGTAATAATAAATTTTATTTGGATAATTATAATATATTTATTTCCTTAGATATTAAATTAATAAAGAGATCACGATTTTTATTCTCAATATTATTATTCCAAATAATGCCTATTTCCCATTGAGAATATGTGCCAGAAAGCGGTAATAATGTAACTCTTTTTTTGTCGCATAATAGCGCTGCACTTTTAGGTACAAATGCCATGCCTAATCCTGCCGCAACAAAAGAAAGTTGAGTTTGAATATCGGGTGATTGCTGCAATATACGAGGCTTAATTTGGTGATAGGTTAAAAAATTATCGATTTGTTGATAAAACCGCTGCCCTTTTTCTGGCATTAATTGAATCAGCCCCAGTATTTCAAAATAATGTAATGGATGATAATCAGCTTCTAGTACGGTAATATTTTGTGTTGGTATTGCTAACATTAACTGCTCTTTAGCCAATACCATACCTTTTAGCGGTTTTTGAACGGGCAACTGAGAAAAAGCAAAATCAAGTGTTCCACCAATCAGTTGCAACTCCATTTTATTAGAAGGCATATCTTCAATATTTACCGAAATATCAGGATAGTACTGATTAAATCTGCTCAATAATGGTGTGATAAAACTTAACGCACAAAGTCCAAACCCAGCATTTAACGCCACTTTTTCAGGTGTTGCCAATTGGTGTGCTTGGTCTTCTAAAATGCGTGCTTCTCGTAACACAGATTGCGATTGGCTTAATAAATATTGCCCTTCTTGAGTTAATTTAGCGCCTTGTCTTCCTCGCTGAAATAACACCACACCAAGTTGAGATTCTAATGTTTTAATCTGTTTAGTGAGTGCCGGCTGACTAATAAAAAGACGTAATGACGCTTCACCAAAATGTCCTGTTTCTGCCAATACAACAAATGCATTCAATAAACGAGTATCCATTAATCATCAACCTTCAGATGGTTCTGCATTTTATTATTTTATCACAGAACAAATAAATTAAATTTATATTTAACGTGATTATGTTAATGCTAATTTTGATAACCATTTGGAATAAGATGTGCTAACCGCTAGAAATAAAGGGATTCTTCCGCTCTGTTTCAGGGAATAACCACCTTATTTTCTGGCATCATAATGACAATAAAGGAGTATTTATGTCAGCTAAGTCCCTTGTTATAACTCTTTCATTATTAGTATTATCTTTCTTCTGTTATGCAGAAAATGGCCTTGTGGATAGAACATGGACAGCATCAGGCTTAGATACTCAAAGTTATCGACAAGCATTAAGACAACCCACAGCAAGCTCTCGTTACACACTTTTCAACATTACGCCTGATATGCCGGTTCCCGGTGGAGAAAGCCATTCAGAACCTCAAGGTATTCGTTATATTGCGATGAAATATGGCCCTTATGGTCAACCTGAACACTATAAAACTTACCAAATTATGTTTACTCACTACTCAAGCAGCGGAACGCGTAAAATTCGTTATTTAGGTGAGTTATATACTGTTGTTGGGGATATCTATTTAGTCGATCCTTTTGCAACAACCAATGAGTGGCAACGTGGTCGTAGTCAAATTGTTGAAGAATATTATGAAATACTAGATAGCCACGGAAATAGAACCGGAAAAGGATTACGTTTTCATAGTTGGGATAGACCTATTAGCGTAACAAAGTGGTCAGTCAATTAATATATCCTTAATCTATATTTAGTTTTATTAATTATCTCTTAATGTCATTATTTCGCCTCTATTTTACAATAAAAAATATTGATAATGATTAAAATATCAACATCTCTATTTCAATTATAAAAAACCGTAAAACCAAAGATAACAGCAGTGCTTTTAAATAGTGATATTAATTAAAAACCTTTTCTTAAAAACCTATAAATCTTTATTCTGATTTTTAATCATTCATTAATATTTCTATATATAAAGCACTTCCATTATCAGGCATTTAATTTAATTATACATTTAGAATAAACATCAGATTATGAAACTATTAGAATATTACTTTAAACAACTACGTACTGTTTTAGTGCCTGATAAAACCTATTTAAAAAATAAGTTTATACGTAACTTAGGTTATCAACCCAATTTTATTATCCCCACATCTCTTAATGAAAAAATCAACGCACGTATGCTTTATGATAGAAAGCCTATTTATACTCAATTAGCCGATAAGATTAAGGTAAGAGAGTATGTTACGGATAAAATTGGTAAACAATATCTTGTACCTATTATTAAAATATACGCTCATCCCGATGAGATAATGTTAGATGAGTTACCTTCTCGCTTTGTTCTCAAATGTAATCATGATAGCGGCAGTGCTATTATCTGCCTAGATAAAGCTAATTTCGCTTTGGATAAAGCAAAGCAGAAGCTCGCTTTTCATCTAAAACGCAATCTTTATCATGTTACTCGTGAATGGCACTATAAAAATATCAAACCACAAATAATTTGCGAAGAGTATATCGACCTGTTTGAAACAGAGTGTCCAATGGTTCCAACAACTTGCCGAATTCACTGTTTTCAGGGTAATGCCCACTATGCTGAAATTGACCTCTCTGATATGGAAGGCAATGAGTATATTAATGTGTATAACGCTCACTGGCAGCTACAACCTTTTACTTTAGAAGACCCCAACACACCAGAGCATGTTGAAAAGCCTTTACTATTTCAAGACATGCTCTGCCTTGCAGAAAAGTTAGCTCAAGCCTTTATCTATTGCCGCGTAGACTTTTTGATGTCGGAAAATAGATTACTGTTTAGCGAAATGACATTTACCCCAAATGCAGGGCGCATTCCTATCAAACCTAAAGAGTGGGATTATAAATTAGGTGAATTGTGGTCATAATCAATAGATAAAAATAAGAAAATCAAATAGGTGTAAAGTGATAAACTCAAACCGTTACACCTATTTTAAAATAATTCATTTTGTTTAATCAGTAAGTCGTTGTGGATGCGTAAATATCGTAGCGCGTCCACGGCGGCAAAATCCCACCAGCGTCACATTGTATTGATTGGCAACTTCAACCGCTAAAGAGGTTGCAGCTGAAACAGCAAACAAAATTTCAGCACCACACATTGCTGCTTTTTGTACCATTTCATAACTTGCTCGACTTGAAACAAGTACAGCCCCCTCTGCCCACTCTTTTTGTGCTTTTAAACCGATAAGTTTATCAAGAGCGACATGACGCCCAACATCTTCACATCCACCTTGCATTTCACCTTCTGGCGATAGCCAAACAGCCGCATGAGTACAGCCGGTTAATTCACCGATCTCTTGTACTGTTTTCATCTGCTCTAGCGCTTTATCAAGATTTGAAAGTGAAAAAGTTTGTGTAAAAGGTAATGGCGTAATAGGACGAAAAATCTCTTCAAGTTGCTCTGTTCCGCAAATCCCACATCCTGTGCGCCCAGCCATACTGCGGCGTCGCTCTTTTAATCCCATAAAGCGTCGGCTTGATAATTCAACTTGAACTTCAATACCACCGTTACAACTTTCAACAATTTCAATGCTGCGAATTTCGCTCGCAGATTCTATAATACCTTCAGACAAAGAAAATCCGACAGCGAACAACTCTAAATTTTTAGGGCTTGCCATCATAACAACATGAGAGATTCCGTTATAAACTAGAGCAACAGGAACTTCGAGTGCGATATAGTCGTGTTCTTCACATCCAAGAGCCCCTTTGTGTTGCACAATTGTTTGATCTACGCCAATGATTACACGTTTAGTTAACAATTCTGTCGATTTTGTTTCATCCATAAGATGAATTCCTAAATTTATTAATACATAATAACAATACGGGTAAAAGGATTTTACACTACCTATCAGGCAATGAACCTGATCCTGTTTAGGATAACGGGAATAAAACAAAAATCAGCTCCATTTTCGTGAAGAAAATCAGAGTCAGTAAAAGCAATGTATGATGAGGAGAGACCCCATGCAGGTCAGCAGAAGACAGTTCTTTAAGATCTGTGCTGGCGGTATGGCAGGTACAACGGCGGCTGCGCTAGGTTTTGCACCAGCGGTTGCGTTAGCAGGCTCACGTCAGTATAAATTACTGCGTGCCCGCGAAACCCGAAATACCTGTACGTACTGTTCTGTCGGTTGTGGACTATTAATGTATAGTCTGGGCGATGGCGCGAAAAACGCAAAAGAAACGATATTCCATATTGAAGGTGACTCAGACCACCCGGTAAACCGTGGTGCACTTTGTCCTAAAGGTGCAGGTCTTGTGGATTTCATCCACAGTAAAGGTCGCTTACAACACCCAGAATACCGCGCACCCGGCTCGGATAAATGGGTGAAATTATCATGGGAAGAGACTTTTGACCGCATTGCGCGCTTAATCAAAAAAGACCGCGACGCCAATTTCCAGAAACTCAACAAAGAAGGTGTTGAAGTCAACCGTTGGTTAACAACAGGTATGCTTTGCGCCTCAGCAGCAAGTAATGAAACTGGGTTTTTAACTCAGAAATTCTCCCGAGCTCTCGGGATGCTCGCTGTCGATAACCAAGCGCGTGTCTGACACGGACCAACGGTAGCAAGTCTTGCTCCAACATTTGGTCGCGGTGCGATGACCAACCACTGGGTTGACATGAAAAATGCCAATCTTATCGTCGTTATGGGCGGTAATGCGGCAGAAGCTCACCCTGTAGGTTTTCGCTGGGCGATGGAAGCTAAAATCCATAATAAAGCCAAATTAATTGTTATTGATCCACGCTTTACCCGTACTGCGGCTGTTGCGGATTTCTATACGCCTATCCGTTCTGGTACTGATATTACATTCTTATCTGGTGTGATTTTATATCTGCTAGAAAATAAGAAATATCAAAAAGAGTACGTTGAGGCTTATACCAACGCAAGTTTGATCGTGCGTGAAGATTATCACTTTGATGATGGTCTATTCAGTGGTTACAACCCTGAAAAACGTCAATATGACAAAACCACTTGGAACTACGAGATGGATGAAAATGGTTTCGCAAAACGCGACACCACATTACAACATCCTCGTTGTGTCTGGAATCTGTTAAAACAACACGTTAGCCGTTATACGCCTGATGTCGTTACTCAGATTTGTGGTACACCAAAAGAAGATTTCTTAAAAGTCTGTGAATATATTGCAGAAACTGCAGCGAAAGATAAAACAGCCTCTTTCCTGTATGCATTAGGCTGGACTCAACATACCGTTGGTGCGCAAAACATTCGTACCATGGCAATGATCCAATTACTGTTAGGTAATATGGGTATGGCGGGTGGTGGTGTTAACGCACTGCGTGGTCACTCAAATATTCAAGGCTTAACTGACCTTGGTCTGTTATCTCAAAGCTTACCGGGCTATATGACGCTGCCTTCTGAAAAGCAGACTTCATTAGAAACCTACTTAGCCGCGAATACGCCAAAAGCAACCGTACCAGGGCAAGTAAACTATTGGGGCAATTATCCTAAATTCTTCGTCAGCATGATGAAGACATTCTATGGTGATAATGCTCAACGTGATAATGATTGGGGTTTCTCACTATTACCTAAGTGGGACAAACCATACGACGTTTTACAATATTTCGAGATGATGGATAAAGGTGAAGTCAACGGCTATATCTGCCAAGGCTTTAACCCTGTAGCTTCATTCCCGAATAAAAACAAAGTTATTCGTTCATTATCAAAACTGAAATTCCTTATCACTATGGATCCGCTTAATACAGAAACGTCTTGTTTCTGGCAGAACCACGGTGAAGAGAACGATGTTAAGACAGAAGAGATCCAAACCGAAGTATTCCGTCTACCAACAACCTGTTTCGCAGAAGAAGACGGCTCTATCGTTAACTCTGGTCGCTGGTTACAGTGGCACTGGAAAGGTGGTGATGCACCGGGTGTTGCAATGCCTGATGCTGAAATACTGTCGGGTATTTTCCATCGCTTACGCCAACTCTACAGAGAAGAAGGCGGTGCGATGCCAGAGCAGGTGTTGAATATGACTTGGGATTATTTTGATCCTGATAATCCAACATCGTCAGAAGTGGCACAAGAAAGTAATGGTAGAGCATTAGTCGATTTAAAAGACGCTGATGGCAATATCATTCTGAAAAAAGGTCAACTCCTTAGCTCGTTCGCTCAATTACGTGATGATGGTACAACCGCAAGTGGCTGTTGGATCTTCGCTGGTAGCTGGACAGAGAAAGGCAACCAAATGGCTAACCGTGATAACTCAGACCCATCAGGGTTGGGTAACACATTAGGTTGGGCATGGGCATGGCCTCTTAACCGCCGTATTATTTATAACCGTGCATCGGCAGACCCACAAGGTAAACCGTGGGATCCTAAACGTACATTAATCGAATGGGATGGCAGCAAATGGACAGGTATTGATGTACCTGACTATAGCAATGCAGCACCAGGTTCTGATGTCGGTCCGTTTATTATGCAACCTGAAGGTATGGGTCGTCTGTTTGCTATCGATAAGATGGCAGAAGGTCCATTCCCAGAGCACTATGAACCAATTGAAACACCATTAAGTACCAATCCATTGCACCCTAATGTCGTTTCTAACCCAGCTGCTCGTATCTTTAAAGATGACTGGAAAGAGATGGGTAAAGCAGAAGAGTTCCCATATGTCGGTACAACTTATCGTCTGACTGAACACTTCCACTTCTGGACTAAACACGCGTTGTTAAATGCAATTATTCAGCCACAACAATTTATCGAAATCGGTGAACGTTTAGCTGCAGAAAAAGGCATTGTTCAAGGCGATACCGTCAGAGTCAGCTCAAAACGTGGTTATATCAAAGCCAAAGCGGTGGTCACTAAACGTATTAGAACCCTACAAGTCGATGGTCGTAATGTGGATACCATTGGTATTCCTATTCACTGGGGCTTTGAAGGTGTTGCAGTTAAAGGC
Organism: Proteus hauseri; assembly: GCF_040139125.1. GTDB lineage: Bacteria > Pseudomonadota > Gammaproteobacteria > Enterobacterales > Enterobacteriaceae > Proteus > Proteus hauseri_B. Next base: position 52,196 of record NZ_JBEEUB010000009.1, on the reverse strand, counting down.
TTTATTGCCAATACGTTAACGCCATTCGTCGGTGATGCAAATACACAAACGCCTGAATTTAAAGCGTTCCTTGTTAATGTGGAAAAGGTGTAAGGAGATAAATTATGTCACTGCAATCTCAAGACATTATTCGTCGCTCTGCTACCAATTCCCTTACTCCCGCACCTCATGTGCGGGATTACAAGGAAGAGGTGGCAAAACTTATCGACGTAACAACTTGTATCGGCTGTAAAGCGTGTCAGGTTGCCTGTTCTGAATGGAACGATATTCGCGATAAAGTGGGTCTTAACGTCGGTGTTTACGATAATCCGATGGATTTAACGGCTAAATCATGGACAGTAATGCGTTTCTCAGAAGTTGAAGAGAACGGCAAACTGGAGTGGTTAATCCGTAAAGATGGTTGTATGCACTGTGCTGATCCGGGCTGTTTAAAGGCTTGTCCTGCTGAAGGTGCAATTGTTCAATACGCTAACGGTATTGTCGATTTTCAATCTGAACACTGTATTGGTTGTGGTTATTGTATTGCGGGTTGTCCTTTTGATGTACCTCGCATTAACGAAGAAGATAACCGCGCTTATAAATGTACTCTGTGTGTTGATCGTGTTGAAGTCGGTCAAGAGCCTGCGTGTGTGAAAACATGTCCTACTGGTGCGATTCATTTTGGTTCTAAAGAATCAATGATCGATCTAGCTAATGAACGTGTTGCAGAACTCAACACCCGTGGTTATGACAAAGCAGGTTTGTATGATCCACAAGGTGTAGGTGGTACGCACGTTATGTACGTACTTCATCATGCTGATAGACCAAATCTGTATCACGGTTTACCCGATAACCCAGAAATTAGCCCAACGGTTAAATTCTGGAAAGGCATTTGGAAACCACTGGCTGCGGTTGGTTTTGCGGCAACCTTTGCAGGTGCAATCTTCCACTACTTAGGTGTCGGTCCTAACCGTACTACTGAAGAAGATGAAGAAGAAGCACTTAAAGAGATGGAAGCATCTTCTAAAACACAGACATCTGTGAATAAAGAGGAGCAAAAATGATGAAGAAGAAAAGCGATAAAATTCTTCGCCATACCGCGTCAGAGCGTATTAACCACTGGCTAGTAGCGATAGTTTTCGTTTTCACTGCCATCAGTGGATTGGGCTTTTTCTTCCCATCTCTGAACTGGTTTATGAATATTTTAGGAACGCCAGAATTATCCCGTTTACTCCACCCATTTGTGGGTAGTGTAATGGCATTCCTCTTTATCTTCATGTTCTTCAGATACTTGAAGCACAACTTTATTGATAAAGATGATTTGGTTTGGGCTAAAAACATTCATAAAGTACTGCAAAATGAAGAAGCCGGTGATATTGGTCACTACAACCTTGGTCAAAAAGGAATTTACTGGACATTAAGTATCAGTCTTATTCTGCTGACAGTGAGTGGTGTTATCATTTGGCGTCCTTATTTCGCTGATTATTTCTCTATTCCGGTTATTCGTATTGCATTGCTGGTGCATTCATTCTCAGCAATCTTACTGATAATTACGGTTTTCGTTCATGCTTATGCGGCATTTTGGGTTAAAGGCTCAATCCGCAGTATGGTCGAAGGCTGGGTAACACGCGGTTGGGCTAAAAAGCACCACCCACGCTGGTATCGTGAAGTGCTAGAAGAAGAGAAAAAAGAAGAAGAGAACAAGCCGTCACAGAAATAGGGCACCAATACTCATTTCTGAACAAACGGAGGCTGAAGTATGCCTCCGTTTTTTTATTTTATTCTCGTGTTTTTTCATTTTTTCCGGTGTTAATGATTCATTGTGAAAAAAAACAATAACATGATCTCATCATTACCTACTGTAATGGCTTCAAGTAAGTTTTTGATTTATCCTGATGCCAACAAAAGTGAGTAATAAACTATAAAATTAATGATTATAGGAAGATAGAACGTTATGAGTATTCGCATCGTTCCTAAAGAGCAATTAGGCAAAGAGCAATCAGAGAAAAGTATTAGTTTTATTCCACCAGTACTGTTTCCTAATCTGAAAAATCTCTATCAACGTCGTGCTGAACGTTTTCAAACACTAGCAAAAGATAACCCATTTGCGGATTACCTCGAATTTGCCGCAGAGGTTGCCAGCGCACAAGAAAAAGCGCTACATGATAATCCTCTTGAGCTCGACTTAGCACCGTTGTTAGCACAACAAGCCAATAAAGCGCCTTTAGATAGAAAAACATTTCAACGCAGCAAACACTGGCATAAGCTATTAGCTTCTATCATTGCTGAACTCATCACAGTCGTGCCTGAAAGTGCTAAAGTTACATTAGAAAATCTGTCAAAAGCATCTGAAAATGAGCTTGAAGAGATGGCAACAGCACTACTTAACGATGAGTATTCAAAAGTTCCAGCTGATAAATCTGTTTTTATTTGGGCTGCATTATCCCTTTATTGGGCACAACTTGCGGCAAACATTCCGGGTAAAGCCAAAACAGAATATGGTGAAAACCGTCAATTCTGCCCTGTATGTAACAGTATGCCAGTTTCAAGTATGGTACAGATTGGCACAACCCAAGGACTGCGCTATTTACACTGTAATTTATGTGAAACCGAGTGGCATGTTGTACGCATTAAATGCACCAACTGTGAGCTAACAGGTAAACTAAACTACTGGTCACTTGATAGCGAAAAAGCAGCGGTTAAAGCAGAAAGCTGTGGCGATTGTGGTAGTTATCTGAAGATTTTATATCAAGAAAAAGATGCCAATGTTGATGCAGTCGCTGATGATCTAGCATCGATTATTCTTGATGCAAAAATGGAAGAAGAGGGCTTTGCCCGTAGTAGTATTAACCCATTATTATTTCCAAATGAATAATTATTAGGTATTAGCATGACAAATGATACGCGCTCACTTTATAGCCAATTGCCGTCGATTGATAAATTACTGCATCAAGCAGATATTCAAGCGCTCATCGCTTCTTATGGGCAGACATTTATTGCAGAGCACTTACGAAAATTACAACAAGAAGCGCGTATCATTATTCGCCAAGAAAATAGTCTTCCCCAATGGCATAACCATTGGGCTGATGAATTAAAAAATCGTATTACTCAACAGCGAAAATCATCCATTAAGCCAGTATTTAATTTAACAGGTACCGTTTTACACACTAATTTAGGTCGCGCATTAATTGCCGAATCCGCTATTGAAGCAGTAAGCCAAGTAATGCGCTCAGCGGCAACCTTAGAATATTCACTTGATGGTGCATCTCGAGGTCACCGAGATCGTAGCGTTGCCGATTTACTTTGTGAATTAACGGGTGCTGAAGATGCCTGTATTGTTAATAACAATGCGGCGGCTGTTTTACTGATGTTAGCAACCGTTGCCCCGAATAAAGAAGTCGTCGTTTCTCGGGGAGAGTTGGTGGAAATTGGTGGCGCTTTTCGTATTCCGGATGTAATGACACAAGCTGGCTGCACGTTAAAAGAAGTGGGTACAACAAATCGCACACACTTAAAAGATTACCGTAATGCGATTAATGAAAATACGGGATTACTGATGAAAGTACATACCAGTAATTACTGTATTCAAGGGTTCACAGCTGAAGTTCATGGTGAAGAGCTCGCCGCGCTAGGAAAAGAGATGGGGCTACCTACCGCTATCGATTTAGGCAGTGGTTCTATGACTGACTTATCACGTTTGGGTTTACCTGCTGAACCGATGCCACAAGACTATTTACAACAAGGTATTGATCTTGTGACTTTTTCTGGTGATAAATTATTAGGTGGTCCACAAGCAGGGATCATTTTAGGTAAAAAAGAGTGGATTGATGCTATTCAACGCCATCCTCTTAAACGAGTACTGCGTGTTGATAAAATGACATTAGCAGCATTAGATGCCACTTTACGCCTGTATCAACAGCCAGAAAAAATGGCTATTGAAATTCCGACATTACGTTTGTTGACTCGGACACAAACAGAAATTAATGATATGGCGCAACGGTTATTGCCTCATTTTCAGGCATATTATGGGGAATATTACCATATCAATATCTCCTCATGCGCTTCACAGATAGGCAGTGGTTCATTACCTATTGAAAGCTTACCGAGTGTAGCACTGACATTTGAAGCCAAAGCAGGAAAAGGCAGCCAATTAGAAGCATTAGCTGCGCAGTGGCGTCATTTAGAAAAGCCAATTATTGGCCGTATTACAGATGGTCGTCTGTGGCTTGATCTACGCTGTCTTGAGGATGAAAATGCATTAATACAGGCACTTTTACTATGATTTTTGCTACAGCAGGTCATGTTGACCACGGAAAGACCACACTAATACAAGCAATTACAGGGGTAGACACCACTCACCTACCTGAAGAGAAAAAGCGTGGCATGACGATAGATTTAGGTTATGCCTATTGGCCTCAAACCGATGGAACATCTATTGGTTTTGTTGATGTACCGGGGCATGAAAAATTTCTCTCTAATATGCTTGCTGGTGTAGGGGGGATTTCTCACGCGCTGCTTATCGTGGCATGTGACGACGGCGTAATGGCGCAAACCATCGAACATATCTCTATTCTTCGTCTTGCTGGCTGCCCTCGAGTTACCGTTATCCTAACGAAAGCAGATCGCGTCTCATCACAACGCATTGAAGAAGTTCGCCAACAAATCAGCGATTTTTTAGCTAACTTAGGTTGGCATGATTTTGCTATTTTTGTCACTTCTGCGCCAACGGGTGAAGGCATTCCCGAATTACGCAATTACTTAGTTGCCTTGCACCAACAAGCGCAACAACATCCACAGTGGCATAAACGTTTTAGACTTGCGATAGACCGCGTCTTTAGTATTAAAGGTGCAGGTTTAGTTGTTACTGGTACCGCGCTTGCAGGACAAATTTCTGTTGGTGATACTTTTTGGTTAACGGGTGCTGATAAACCAGTAAGAATAAGAGCGCTCCATGCACAAAATCAGCCCGTAGAAAGTGCGGGTGCAGGTCATCGTATTGCTATCAATATAACTGGGGATATTAGTAAAGATAACGTCTCTCGTGGTGATTGGTTATTATCGCAACAGCCAAATTATCAGGCTCATAAAGTATTAGTTAGTTTGGTTACAGATGAACCTTTAAAACATTGGCAGCCAGTTCATATTCACCATGGAACTCGCCATATTACAGGTCGTGTTGCACTACTTAATGAGACAAATGATGCACCACAGTTAGCCGAGCTTATTCTTGATACTCCACTGTGGCTGGTAGATAACGACCGTCTTATTCTTCGTGATATTGGTGCACAACGTACTTTAGCGGCAGCAAAAGTTTTATACTTACATTCGCCACGGCGTGGAAAACGCCAAGATGAATTTTTAACGTGGCTACATGCTCTTGATAAAGCGGCTGATGAGCGTGAATATTTACAATTATGTTTACCCAAAGGTGAGCTATTACTTAATCAATTTTCTTGGGCTCAACAACTAACAGACTCGGCACTAAATCAGCTGTTATCCACTGTGGATATAATCTCGGCAGCAGGCGTTATTCTTTCTCAAGAAAATGCGCTGAGCGCTAAGCAAAAACTGTTAGATACCCTTGATGAATATCACCAACAACATAATGATCAAATGGGTGTGGGTCGTTCGCGATTAAAGCGTATGGCATTACCCACTTATCACGATGAAATCGTCTATAGCTTAATTGAACAGCTTCTAAAAGCAGGAGCAATCAATCAAAGTCGTGGTTGGCTTCATCTACCGTCTCATGGTTTAGCGTTTTCAGCAGAACAAGAAGCGCAATGGCAAATAGCCAAAGTTTATTTTGAGCAATCAGAACCATGGTGGGTGCGTGACCTTGCCGATGAAATGAAAAACGACGAGAAAGCAGTACGTTCTTTATTACGCAAAGCGGCACAATTAGGATTAATCATTCCTATTATTGCAGATCGTTACTATACTCATAAATCGATAGAACAGTTTGCTTCCATCATCATCAAATATAATGAAACTAATGGTAGTGTTACTGCCGCCGATTTTCGTGATGAGTTATCCGTTGGACGTAAATTGGCAGTACAAATTTTAGAGTATTTTGATCGCACTGGATTTACCCGTCGTAAAAAAGACCTTCATATTCTACGGGATAAAGGATTATTCTAGTTATTAGTTTTATATTGTCCCCTTTGGCTGAATACCCTATTCAGCCAAATTAAGGTAATATCCTGCGATATTTGTAAAAATCTCATCATAATAACTTATTGCTATGCTCGGAAAGAGATATGAAAAAACTATCAGGGTGCATATACATTGCACTAATTTTTATTGCCTCTCTATTTATCGTATTTGAAAAAGCTAACCTTGTTTATACTGCTTTACTCTCTGTCAGTGCTTACTTCATTCTATTTGCTATCATTTTTATTTTATCGGCACGTTACTTATTTGCAGCAGTAACAACGGGCACGTTGTTTATTATTATTAAGTTTATCAACCAACTCAAAGTTCATTATTATAAAGAACCATTAATGTTCTCTGACATTAATCTTGCCCTTGATAGCTCTAACCTTGGCACTTTAGGTCATTATTGGGAAGCGGGTGTTGCCTTAATAGTCATGCTAATTTGGTTACTGATTAATATGTTAGTAGCTTGGCGTTTCTCTAAAAAATCTATTTTCAAATTACGTATTAGTGCAATATTGTTGATAGTGATTGGCTTAACTACTGCACATTTCACGATAGAAAAATGGCAAACCGAGTGGGAAGGAACACTACCGGGTGGTAAAGGAACGGTAACGAATTTAATTATGTCAGGTTACCAAACTACCTATTCCCCACCTTATTTCAGTGAAAAAGCGGATTACTTTCTTGAAAAAGCAGCAAATATCAACCTGCCAGAAACACAAACAACAATAAAACCAGATATTGTTGTCTTGCTACAAGAGTCCACCGTCAATCCTGCTATTTATCAGTTTAATAAAGATGTGGCTTTACCTGATCTCTTTATGTTTAAAAAAGATAACGCTGTAAGTGCACAAAGTGCATTGCGCGTACAAACTTTTGGTGGTGGTACTTGGCTCTCTGAGTTTTCTGTATTAACAGGGTTAAATACGGATGACTTCGGTTCTCGTAAAAACTCGGTATTCTACTTTGTGGTTGATAACTTAAATGAAAGTTTATTTCGCCAACTAAAATCTGAAGGCTATTACACCGTATTACTTACACCATTTAATCGTAGTGCTTATCATGCTGGATATGCTTATGGAGAAATGGGAGTTGATGAAATTATTCAACCTCAAGAGTTAGGCTATCCCGGAAGTCTAGAAGAGAACTTATGGACTATCTCAACAAAAGATATGTTGGGTTATCTGAAAGAAGTATTAAAAACACACACAGATAAACCGCTATTTGTGTTCTCATTAACCATGTATGAACATGGTCCATATAATGAATCGCACGCTGATGATTATCAAGTCACCGGACATACTGAAAGCAGTAATGCGCCGGGTAAATTTAGCCACTATATGGAGAAAATCATCAATAGCGATCCTGCTATAGAAGATTTTTCTCACTTTGTTGCTCAACGAGAAAAACCAACGTTATTTCTCTATTTTGGTGATCATCAACCTAATATTGAGTTAAAAAATTACCAATCTCAATTTTCTGATCCTGCACATATTACACAATTTACTTTACGCGATAATTTAACCCAAGGAGCTCCTTTATCGACAGGTGAGCTAACGGATATTAGTTTCCTTGGTGGAATGTTGCTAGAGCGCGCACGTTTACCGTTGTCGCCTTTTTACAAAGCCAATATTCAAATGCGTCACTTGTGTGAAGGTAAATTAAATGACTGTGAAGATGAGAAACTAATTAACAGTTATAAAAACTATATTTATCAGCAGCTCAAAGTGGCTGGTGAAGAAGATTAACAACGCTTCGATACCTTTAATTAAAAAGGTGATCGGGGCTATAAATCTTAAATTACTCCATTTTATCTAAACCAAAAAAGAGGCTAATAATTAGCCTCTTTTCAATGCAACACGTTTTGACTCGATAAAATCTAACAATAATTTATTTACGAGTAGCAACAATCACACTTGATGCTTTAACTAGCGCTAATACATCACTACCTTTTGCTAGTTTCATCTCTTGCAGACTTTCGTTAGTAATCACTGCCGTTAACTCTAATCCTTTCGCTGTCTCTAAATGGATAGTTGAATTAACAGCACCTTGTACAATTTGAGTCACTTTACCAGCGAACTGATTACGAGCAGAGAAGTTTAAACCACAATCAGGCAGTGCAAGCACAACCCATGGCGCTTTAATAATCGCAATAGCTTCACCATCTTTTTTTATTTTTAAGCTATCACAGCTCTCTTTAGTGATAATGGTTGCCAGTTTCTCGCCATGAGCTAAGGATAAAATCACTTCGCTATTTACCGCGCCTTCAATAATATCAACAACTTTACCAACTAGCTGATTACGTGCTGAAACTTTCATTTATCCACCTCTATTGTTGATTTTAACTTTGTTGAGTATTCAATCCTAGTATTTACTCTATCATAGAGAGATATTAAATTTCGTAGCTGTAAGTCATATTCTTGATTTTTAGATAAATAAAACTCTCTAATTTCAGAAAAACTATAATCAGAAAATGATTTTTCTAAATAATTAACTATTTCTTCTGATAAATAAATTGCATTATTATGAAATATGTTTTTTATAATTCTTGAAAAAGAGCCTAGAGTATTAGGATTATCAACTAAATTTATATCTAGATGTCGGTTATTTAAACATTGGTAATAATACTTATCACAAATAATATCTTTATTTTTAAAATCAAACAATACGGCATCCCAATTAAAAAATGTCGTTTTTAACAGGTCATCAATTCTGTTATTAGTATCATCTATTTTATTGTTTAAAAGTGCCCAAGTATCTTTAAAGAACCAAAGATCAATATCTAATTGGCTGGTTTCTATACGAAACCCACCAAATTTATTTTTAATAATACGTTCGCCATTTAGACTTTCAATCAATAAATCAAAATCATCACGATAGCCATTGAAAACCAAATCAATATCTGAAGGCTTATTTTTTAGCTCAATATCACGCACAACCCCACCAAAAGCATAAATATTTGAAAAATCAAATAAATTCACTTTATTCATAATCAAAGAAAGTGCTTTATTATTTAAAGATTCTTCATAGAAAAAATGAAAAACCTTCTCATTTAAGTTTTCTCTCGCTGATGTAAATTGGCGTGATATACTCATATTATTGTCTTATCAATTTGATGATAGTTAGTCTTTTAGTATATAACTAAAGTCGTTTTTTTTCAAACTGCTCATCATAGAGAGGTTTTAACTCATTATGCAATGAAATCAAATAGCTATCTGTCATTCCAGATATTGCATCAGCTAATAGCTGGAACTCTTTATATAATATAGGTAACTTATTTTCTTTACTTTCAAATACTCGACGATAATTTTCAGAAATACGCTTATATGCATAATCACCAAAAAAACTCTTAGAATATTTAGGTTTTTCTTCATTACCTTTACCATAAATACCAATCCATAACATATCCATTAGATTATTAATATAATGAGAGCCTTCAACTTCTAATTTCAATACCTCTTTATTCTTATACCCAAATACCATATCAAACTCTCTTAACGCTTCACTTAGTAAGCTAACATTACTTAATGAAATCAAGTCAGTACTTCTAGATTGGAATAAGCCATTTAATATATCATTATGGTTGTTAATAAAGGTTAATGTTACTTCATTAATCATAAGCTTTATAGCTTCGACTCTAAACATTTGCATGCTAATATCATTAACTTCGTAAGGCGTTAATTTAACCTCACAATTTGAAAATTCATTATATTTATTTCGACTATTTAATAATAAATTATGAATTAAATCAGTTTCATATTTATACTTTGGATTTATTTTGTTTTTAATTTCTATTTTCTCAAGAAAATAAAATAGATCATTTATTGATGCCAACCCTTTTTTTATTGTATCCTCTGCATCTAGAATGGTATACGCAATATCATCACAAGCTTCCATTATATAGGTTAGTGGATGACGAATATTTTCACTTAATCCGGTTTCCGCCCATACCTTATTAACAATTTCCTTCTCAGAATAGAAAAAACCATGTTTTTTCCAGATATTACTATCACTAAATGAAGATCTAGGATATTTAATTAAAGCAGCTAACGTTGCATAAGTAAGATTTAAACCAAAACTATCATTTATAATTTGAAGTTGAGTAACCAAACGAAAAGTTTGTGAATTTCCATCAAACTTTGTAAAATCATTAATAATAGCTTTTGATTTTTCTAAATATGTTTCTTCTTCTATACTTACACTTTTATTATCATTTATCTCTTTATATTTATTTTCAAACCATAGGGACATCGCTTTTTCACCTTTATGACCAAAAGGTGGGTTACCTAAATCATGAGCAAGCCCTATTGCCGCAAGTAGAGCGGGTAAGTTTCTTTTTAAATTATCACCATTACCTATTTTATAAGAACTAAAAAGATCTAATGTATTATCATAGGCAAGTTTTGTACCAATACTTCTAGCTAAATTAGAAACTTCATAAGAATGTGTTAAGCGAGTTCTTACACTGTCATTTTTTTCTAATGGAAAAACTTGGGTTTTATCTGCCATTCTTCTTGTTGGTGCACAAAAAAGAATTCTGTCATAATCTCTTTCTAATTCATATCTAGTCTCTTCATTATTTTTTATTTTATTTGTTTTTTTACTTTTTCTTCTATTATCATTAAGTAATAATTCCCAATCCATGATTACTTCCTCACTAAATTTAAGTTAAATTAAATTAATCCATAAAGAAATAAACACAATATAGACTGTGCTTATTTCAGTTAATTAAATATACTTTTGTGAGTCAGATCGAAGAATATTAATTTAAATAATTTACTCTTGACATTATTTATTGCCCATTCTGAGCAAATGCTGCTAATAAATGTAATGCTGAGGAGTAATAATCTGTATCTTTACTTAAATCAACATCTTCAATAGGTGTTTTCATCGTTAAATCCCTCACTGCCATCATGCCGGGTGTGAGGTTGTATTCCGCACGTTCTTGACCATCAACACTTACCCAAGCAGGGGTTTTATAACGATCAAACTGCTGCCAATATTGTACAAAAGGCTGTAATGCTAATTCGTCATGTGCCCATGCTAAATAAAGCGGAATGCGAATAGCGTCGAAACTAAAATGAGCAGGCCATTTATCACTTGGTATTATTTTACCGCCAACTTGTAAACTTACCCAATCAGTTGGTAATTGATATTCACCAAAATGCATATTTCTTAATAAGGATTGGCTATCACTAATTAATTGTTTCCAACGAGGATCATTACTATAACGATAAAAATCCTTCCAAGCAGGAAAGATAAAGTAAGAGGGATTAATAGTAATTTCTTCTGGTGTTTTAAATCCATTAATACCAGGAAGTAACATTGTATAATGTTCAGCTTTAATTAATGTGTGCTCAAGGATAGCGTGTTGAATAGAATCTGATGCTGAAAGATAGCTCTCATCATTCCATTTTTCCCCCGCTTTTAATAATGCCCAAGCAATTAAAATATCGCCATCTGTCGCATTATTAGGATCAGGTGTATGTTCACTATTTTCTGGCTCATAACGCCATTTAAATAGACCTAAATCACCCCGATAAAGTGATGTTGCTGCCCAGTGCCACAACTTAGTAAAAGTTTCATGATCATCACTCATGACAGCCATTAGCATACCGTAGCCTTGACCTTCTGAATGAGAAATATTCTGGTTAGCGCTGTCAATAACGCGCCCATCATCCGTAATATAGCGCGCTTTAAACTGCTGCCATCCCGCCTCAGTTTCTACAGCTTGTGATATTGGGGAAACCATCAATAACCCCCCAAAAAACAAAAAAGAACAGAGTAAATAATTTAAACGAGATAAGTGTCTAATGGACATTGCCTCTTGCTCCTGCTATTGCCGACCGATACTTTATTTCGGTCGGCATCATGCATGTTATTTCAAAATAGAATCAAAACATTGCAACAACATTTTGTTCTCTACTAATATCTTCAGTATCTTTTATTGTTTGTGGTAACAGTGTTTTTTGGCAAAAGTCCTGCATCCAAGCAGAAAACTCATCTTTTAATGCGCTGTTGTGTAATCCATATTCAACAAACGCTTTCATATAACCTAATTTATTACCACAATCGTGAGATTTACCCACTAAGGTATAAGCTTCTGCGACTTCTTTTTTCAACAACAACTCAATAGCATCGGTTAGCTGAATTTCGCCACCAACACCCGCAGGCAGACCATCTAATAACGCCCAAATTGTCGCTGAAAAGACATAACGACCGACAACTGAAAGATTAGAAGGCGCATCTTCAGGATTTGGTTTTTCAACAATACGACGCATTGGTGCCCAATTACCTTGCGGACAAAAAACGCCTTCGCAATCCACAACACCATATTGTTGAACTTGACTCATTGGCACGGGTTCAACCATGATTTGGCTACGTTCTGTTTTCTCAAATCGTTTTATCATTGCAGATAAGTTGTCATGTTTAGGATCGCAATAGTGTGAGTTCAAGAGTACGTCTGGTAACAGAACAATAAACGGATTGTCACCAATAATCGGGCGAGCACAACAAATAGCATGACCCAAACCTAATGCATGACCTTGACGAACTTGAACAATTTTTACGTTCTCAGGGCAAATAGAACGAACTTCTTCTAACAACTTATTTTTAATACGCTGTTCTAGCATATTTTCTAATTCAAAGCTGGTATCAAAGTGGTCTGCAATTGAGTTTTTAGAAGAGTGAGTAACGAGAATAATCTCTTCTACACCTGCTTGAGCACACTCTTCTACGATATATTGAATGAGTGGACGATCAACAATAGGGAGCATCTCTTTTGGGATCGACTTAGTTGCAGGCAACATACGAGTACCTAATCCAGCAACAGGGATAACTGCTTTCATCATGATATTAATCCTCAAATAGATATTTTATAAACTTAATAGAAAAGTATTTATTTTTAAATGACATTATAAAAATTCAGTAATAAATCAGTGACGTAAATTTAAATTGCACTTATCCCTCTCTAAATAGAGATAAATAAATTCTCTTACATCACTTAAAAATAGAATTTAATTTAACTTAATCTAAAACCCGGAATAAAACCCATATTTATTTCCACCTTTCTCTTTAATAGAATATAGCGTTTTATCCGCAGATTTTAATAATTCAGAAAGTGTTTTTCCATCTTTAGGGTATTCAGCAATACCTAAACTAATTGATGGTGTTAACATTTTATCTGAATTTATTTTTATTGGCTTATCCATTGAATTCCATAATGACTCTATTATTTCCAATAAAACAATAGAGCATGAACGTAATCCTGATGGAAAAAGGATAGCAAATTCATCGCCTCCTAATCTGCCACAATAAACTTTATTTGATTCTAACTTCAATAATCTACTTGATATTTCACACAGAACCTTATCGCCTGCATGGTGACCAAATTGATCATTAATTAATTTAAAATTATCACAATCAATAATACCAAGGCAAAAAGAAGAAGGATGTGAAATATTTAACCTTTCATTTTCAATTTTCTCAACAATACTGAGTCGGTTAGATATTCCAGTTAACGAATCAACATAGCTTTTATTAAATAATTCGTTTCTTAAACCCACCTTATCAGTAATATCCAAACTAATGAACACGTAATGAGAGAGTATATTAGTTTTATCGAAAACAGGAATTATACTAATATCTTCCCATTTTTCTTTTTTTTCATTGTTACTGTTTTTTGCTTCTAATCTAAACACACCACTACTTTTATTTTTCTTACAAGAATTTATTTTATTTTCGTCAATTAAATAAAATAGATTATATTTTTTATCTTTTATGTTTTCAAAGTGAACATTATTGAAGTGACAATACTTTTCATTAGCATAAACAATATTGCCTTCAGCATCTGTTACTGTCATCATAAAAACATCATTAGTAAATTGCTTCATCAATAAGCATTTAGAATTATCATCATTAAACATTATTTCATTCATTTTTAACCTCCTATGCTTATCAATAAAGCATACTTTCTATTATTCAGCAGATGATTGATATGCATAACGGAAAATAAAGACATCTTTTGCATCAGTAGATTGACGGTGAACTTGCATTTTTACATTACCACCTTGATGCGATAGCCAACCTTCATATAACCCTTCTAATACGCTCGCACTTGCCGCTCTCCACTGTGGATCATCTTTACTTTGCATAAAGTGAGGCCATGCACAATGTACTAATAACAGTTCACTCATTGCGGGTGAAATAGTGACAAAACCCCATTTAAATAGTGTTAGCACACGATTAATATGAGACTCGAGCAATTGAATATTCTCACTTTCAGGCAAAGGATAACGTAATGCCATTTCCTTACCGATAATTTTTAATTTATTCTCAGCGGTAGAAATATCATTATCATTTAATACTTGGAAAAATAATAACTGCGTTAAATCTTGCCAGCCACTTTCAAAAGGTAATTGTAAAATATCACTATCATGCTTATTCATTATTTATCTCCTCTATTATTTAGATAGAAAATCTGGTGTATATTTTAGGTATAACCACATATTATCTTCGGCGTAATCACCTGAAGTATCATGTGAAACGCTGATACCTAATTCAGATTCTTTAGTGAGATAATATTTTGCATCTAAACCTAATCGATAGGTTATATTGGTTTCGTCTTGCTCTTCATAACGCGATTTAATACGAGAGTCTGAAGCGTTATGTTTATTTAAATTATCTTGCATATAAGCGTGTGTAGGAAAATAGTCACTACCTTTTTGTTTATAACTTTGCACACCAACAGCACCATTTAACGACACTTCACCTTTATCAAAACGACGTGTATAAGCAACGGGTAATGACACAGAAACATAGTCTTGTGGGCTAAAATATCCGCCGTGACCCAATGAGAAATAGTTTTGGTTATTTCTAAAGTTCATATAATCAACATGAACACCCGCTTTTAATTCTTGCTGATCGTCTTGATAAAACTTAGCATATGAACCTACCCAAGCTTTGACTTCCTCGTTACTTGAGACACTTTTACCGTCGTAACTGTAAAAACCACCACCAGCATAAGCACCGACTTTGCCATCATCCCACGCATATTGCGCTTTCGCGCCATTGCGTGTTACACGCCCCCAACTTTCACCCGTTAATGGATCTGTACGCCCCATATAAGAGAGTAAGCTATCTTTGATAGCTCTACGTTCAGCAGTTAATGTTAATTGCCCGTTTTGACCAATCTTAGGTGAATAGGTAACACCACCAACAACGGTTGCAGAATCTTTATTAATAGGGGTTGAGCCAACATCAAAACTGACGTCCGCTTGTGATAATCGCAAACCTAATTCAACACCAGATGCACGTTGGCTACCGGCATCATCAGCATTAATTTTGGCTTTTTCATTATTGTTATCACTGTTTTTAGCAAAACGTTCCGCATGTTGTAATTGCCCAGAACCAAAGCGATTTGCTTGTTCACCAGAAACTGCACCACTTGTCATAGAAACAGGGGTAACATTAAACTCCCAACGAAACGCCTCACCAGGAACGCTAGAGATACTGATTGGTGCAGATATTTCCGTAACATTAGAGAGTCCTTTATCACCATTACGATGACGAACAGCAACACCACCTTGAACCCAAGGTGAGACTTTTTCTTCTAATTCACGAATAGAGCGTTGAACAGAAGCCATCTCTTTGCGTTCATAAATGGAGCCAGCAACCACACGGTTATCACTATGAAGTGCGGTAAGTTGTCCCGCTGATGTTTTAATAACACCTGAAGTACCCGGTTGTGTATTTTGCCATTGCGCACTACGTAACAATGCGAGCGCTTTACGGTTTTCACCGTTTAACTGAGCAATTTGTGCGGCTTGTAATAAATAAGCAGGTTGTGAGGAGGCGGGTATTTGCTGCAATAACTGTTGCGCTTTTCTGCCATCTTTTTGTGCTAATGCAACTTCTATTTGAGCCTGAATAAGTTTGCTATCTTTACCCTGCTCTTTTTCTAAATAAGAGAGAATCTTATTAGATTGCTCAGGCATTGATTGTGATAGATAGACTCGACTTAATGCCATTAATAAATCAGGATCATTTGGTGAAGTATTTAATGCGGTCACTAATGTATCGTAAGCCGCTTTAATTTCACCTTTTTCACGCAAACTATCAGCCTGCGCAACTTTGGTATTCACTTCTAAACGTCGCTTCTCAACAATAGGTGTTTCTTGCTGTAGTGCAGGATCATTGATTAAGCTTGTTGCTTGAGCATAATGCCCCAATTCATTGAAAACATTAATATGACCAGCATAGTTGCCTATTGAGCCTTTAGTTCCTTTTGCAATATCACTTTCAATAAGTTGTAACGCTTCATCATTTAATCCACTGTTAACCAATTTTTCAGCCAGTTCCCCCACATCACTGGGGTAATCAGCAACTTGATTAATCAATGGGCGCAATGTATTACGCATTGCGACAACATTACCTGATTGACGATAGTGTTCTGCTTGCGTCAATTGACGATAAAAGCGTGCTCGTTGTAATAACTCTTTTTCAGCCTCAGTCTGCTGATTATGGCTATTAAGCAAGCTAAATACTTTATCCCACTGTTTTTGCTCAGCATAAAACAGTGAAGCAACATAGTCTGTATCTCTATTTTTACGGTTTTCTAGCTGCGAAATAATATTTTTAGCACCAGTACTATCACCGTCAGCAGCCATTAAACGAGCCAAATCCAAATACACCCAATTATTTTGTGGATTTTTACGCTGTGCTTGGATCAGTAATTGTCTGGCTTGAACACGATTACCATTTTCGAGTGTTTTTTGTGCTTCACGACGTAATTTTTCTGAAGGATCCGTATTTGCTGTTAACTTTTGACGCAAAGAGGCGGATTGCTGCGCAAGCAGTTGCTCTGCTTTACTATTTTGTCCTTCTTGAATCAAAAGATAATAGTAGGCTGAAATCACTTTCTCATTACGACTATTTTGTTGATATAAACCCGCTAGCAACTGATGAGCCGCAGGCAAGTTTCCTTGTTTACGCAATAAATCAGCTTGCAATAGATTAGCTGATAATCCTTTTTCACCTGTCGCACTGGTGAGCGGAGCTAGCTTATTTAAAGCCTGTTGAATTTGCCCTTGCTTTGCATGTTGCTGTACATCGCGTAATTGAGCATAAAAGCCAGCATCGTCCGCTTGTTGTTTCCATTTACTACCCTGTTCACCACCAGAAAGTGCGGCTTGGTTCAATAAACGTTGCCCTGTTGCTAAGTCACCCGAACGTAAAGCGGTATAACCTAATCCGGCTAGTGCTTGTTCATCTTTGTTATCAGCAGATAAAGCCTGTTTAAAGTAATTTTCGGCATCTTTTAGTTTGCCTTTATTTAATGCATCATAACCAGCTTGACGAGCATTACCTTGAATTGCGCTCTGATAATGCTCTGCAATAGCAGCATCATTAGGATTTGCTTGTAAATAAGCTTTATATACTCCTTCATCTTCAGGACGAACATTAAGCCATAATAACGCTTGGCGAAGCCCTTTATTTGCTGATTCATCACCCGTAATCTTACTTAAAACAGCAATTCCTTCACGACGTGTCTCTTCGTTATACGTTAATGTTAATCCTAATGCTTTTTGCGTTTCTTTATTATCCGGCATCAATACTGCACGCTGTTTTAGCCCGGTAATTGCTTGCGGCAACATAGCAGGAATACCCGCCATTGTTTGATAGTACTCAAGCGCTAAGGTTTCAGGTGGTTCACTGCTGACAAACAAACGTTGATACGCTTTTATTGCCTCTTCATGTTGCCCTTTTTTAGCTAACTCTCTGGCATAACCTAATTGTTGATCATTAAATTGTGATGATCGGATGTTTTTTAATCCCTCAATACGCGGATCTTGAGGTGCTATCTGCGCTAATTTTTCACGCCAATAGGTAGCTTGCTTTTCATTACCTTGTTGCGCAGTAAAGAAAGCCATTAAATAGAGTGCATCCTGATTATTACTTTCCATAATCAGTACTTTTTGCAGTGCCTCTATAGCGCGTTCATCGTGCGCTTTACCATGCCAATAATTAGCTTGTTCAATTAAAGAGCTCACAATGTTAGGGTCTGTTGCCGTTGCCTGTACTTGGCTTGTTGCACCGAGAATACAGCCAGCATAAATTACTTTTACTATCATATTAAGTACGTGATTATTCATTCTGGATCCCCCCTATTTATCTGAATGATGCTGTGATATTTGAGCTAAACGACGCGTAGAACGACGTTGTAACCAGTAATAAGTCACCATTCCCGTCAACGCACAGAAACCGACAGCTAAAAGCCCTAACAAATACACATGTCGAGAGCTATACCAAAGGAACTGCTGTAATAGAGGTAAATCGCCCTGAGAAAAGTGCTCGCCTAAATGAAAACTTCTAACCGTATCTTCTCCACTTATAAGTGTGATATCACCTTTAATTGCGGCATTAACTTCAGCCAGATTTAAGTCACCAATAATGGTTTTTATCGATTCATTACCTTTTGCAGTCACTAACACGACAACACGCTCTTTTGCCCAAGGAGAGACAAAACTCACCATTCCTCGCCAATCATTGAGTGAAGCTAAATAGTTAGCTGCATCACCACTTTGTGATAAAAAATCACCCGCAAGCCAGCTTTTTGCCTTATTAATTAGCGATTGAGATTTGATCTCGATATTTTTATTCACAAATGAGAATGTTTGTTGAGAAAAACGCGCAGGTAAAAAACCTTCGCTATTTAATGAACCAATAGCTAACACATCATGTTGCGTTAAATTGCTTTTCTCTAACGCTTTGGCACCTAAAAAAACAGAGGCGTGAGAAATCGGTGTTCCTGTGGAATAACCCGATCTCGCCATTAAATTAACTAAGGTATAAAGCTCTTCAGCCGTTGGATTTTCAGGTAATAACAGCGTGGTTTGTGAAAAATCAGCACGTCGACTAAATGGGAATGAAGCACCTGAAAAATAAGCTAAATTAGGCATTCTCGAATAGTGCCAAGTATTTTTAAATTGCAGTGTTGATTGAGAGTCAATTCGACTAATTAAACTGCTGCCATCTGTCAGAATACAAGGTGAGTCATCCGGTTCACGCAAATCAAAATAGAGCTGTAATTGGTTTTGGCTATAAATCTGACGAGGACTTAAATAGAGAGTACTGCTTTGTTGTTCGCTCTCTATTCCTAACCACTGTCTTAACATCCCTAAAGGCTCTGAACGAGCAGGATATAAAGAACCAATAAATTGGTTATTCAAAGAAGCAATCAATGATGAATTACGATTATTGAGCTTATCTGAATGAGGAAATACATATTTTAATTCTAGTGGTAGTGCGTCACCATCCCACCAAAATAGATCCGGTGATACACGAAATGAGAACTGATTAGGTGCATGATTAATACCTTGGCGAGTAAAATCATCACCACCATTGGCGATTTGACCTAACGTGACCGGTTTATCGGTATTTAACCAACGTGGCGTATCGTAATCTTTGCGTGTCACTAAATTTTGAGTAGGTACCTCTAAGCGGTCATTTTGAGGTAACTTACCGCTATTTAAAGCCCAAACAGCCTGACGTAATGATTTCTCATCATTACCGCTAATAAGTAATAATTTAAAAACAGGATCGACAGGATTATCAACTATTGTAAGTTGTCCTGTATTACCTGATGGCAAGGTAATACCGGCAATAGTTTGTCCTGCATAACCAATTAAAACACCATCACTTTCAGGTAGTTGATTCATTAATATAGGCAAATCAACCTGTTTAATATCATGACTTAAACTACCAAACCATGATGCGGCAATTGCTGCTGTGGTCACTTCTGCATAGTCAGGTTTATCTGACAATATTATCGGTAACGAGGTCGCTGTCATTCTGTCGGGGTCAAAGAACGGTAGGGGCAATCGTTCTAAGCTATACCCGCCATTAATCCAGCGACCTCGATAATCTAGTGATGACTCAGGGGAAATAGTTAGGCTTAGTCCATCGGCTAACGGTGGTGTACATTGGTTTTCATCCAGCGCATCACGATTAGCTAAACGAAAACTAAGGTTATTCACATTTGTCAGCATCATTTCAGGAATTTCTAGCACATATTCATGCTCTTTCCCGCCCTCTTCTAAAGGCAAAAATCCCATTGGCTGACCATTTAGCATCAAGTGTAAAGTCTGATCAGATTCAACTAACCCTTGTGATACTTTTACTTTCATCGTTAATGTGGCGTTATCAATAAACAGGTCATTTGCCATATTAAAAGTGACGCCTGAAAGCAAACGTCTACCTGATAACACTATCGGTGATGGATTTCCCATTTGAGATAATGTGAGTTGCTCTTCAATATTACGCGCTTGTGAAAGTGATAAATTATCAAACTGTCCATCAAGCTGATTTACTTCACTTTGTTGTTGTGATGGTAAATGCGTATAAGAAGTTGGGTCAGGTAATACTTCACCACCTAACTCAAACATCCCTGTTGCAGCTTGAGATAAGCTAATGCTTGCTATCGCTATTGCGGTCAGGCTTAACATTAAAGTCAGTTTCTTTTTCATGCTTAGTCATCTCCGTTAATTGATTGAACAGAGAGCGATGATTTAGCATGAGTGCGTACAGCAGCGGCTTTTACTTTTTGGCGACGACCAAAGAACAGTTCAAAGATACAACGTGTAATGCCACCAAGCTCTTTTACCGGGCTATCTTTATAATCTGCTTGATTAATCCATGCATCAGCACGACCAAATACAATACGGACTAATTTGCGGCGTAGATCTAAATCAATAGGTAAAAATTCAAGACGTAATTGGTTGTTTTCCAAACTCACTTGATCAACAGGTACAGTAACAATATCTCGTTGAACACGTAAGGTAATAGAAGTGACATTGCGTTGGCGAACTTCAGCCATTTTATTAACCGCAATACGTACACCTCCCATTGAAATATCTTCTGTTGTGGTTTCAAGTTCAGCACCATCATCAAAATGCAATGTAATAGGTAAACTTGCTTTCACTCGAGTGTGTTTACGAATTTGGCGAGTCTCTTTACCTACTGCTATCGATGCCAAAATAATAAATAGACTGTAAGTTGCCCAAGTGAGGTTTAAAACAATAACCAGCGGGTCGATACCTTGGAAATCATTTAATAGATAACGAATAACAACCCATGAAATGCCAGCAATCAGAAAAAGTGCAGTAATAATCAAAGGACGTACTGTCAGATAATCCATATAGCTTTTATCAAGCAGATCACCTTTATCCGTTACATTAAATTTACCCAATTTTGGTGAAATTAAGCTCAATAATGTAGGAAGCACTAAACTAAATGCCATAACCGTTTCATATATTTCTCCCCAGAAAGAGTAACGATATTTACCAATATTTCTGGAGTTTACATATAACGACATAATTAAGTGTGGCAATGCATACGCAAATATCATGCTCGCTGAAGATGCGATGATATTGAGGTTAAATAGCATAAACAGTAACGGGGCAGTCAAAAATATAATTCGAGGTAAACCATACTGAAAATGTAACATCGCATTGAGATAACATAAGCGCTGAGGAAAGGTTAAACCACGACCTAACATCGGATTATCAACCCGAAATATCTGAGTCATCCCTCTTGCCCAACGAATACGTTGGTTAACATGCAGTGCTAAACGTTCTGTCGCTAAACCAGCAGCTAAAGGAATATCAATAAATGCCGAGTTCCAACCTAAACGTTGTAGTTTTAGCGCGGTATGCGCATCTTCTGTCACTGTTTCAACCGCAATACCATCAATCTCATCAAGCGCAGAGCGTCGCATAACAGCACATGAGCCACAGAAGAATGTCGCATTCCAGTTATCATTTCCGCGTTGAACGGGACCATAAAATAGCGCGCCTTCATGGGGTGCATCTTTTGCCGCACTTAAGTTACGTTCAAAGGGATCTGATGAATAAAAGTAGTGAGGTGTTTGAATAAGGGCGAGTTTAGGATCTTGTAGAAAACTACCCACAGTAGCCTGTAAAAAAATACGTGTCGCAATATGGTCACAATCAAACACACAGATTAACTCACCCTCGGTTAGCGCCATAGCATGATTTAAATTACCCGCTTTAGCGTGATCGTGTACTTCACGTTCAATATAAGTAACACCAACATCACCTGCGAATTGCTTAAATTCTTCACGACTACCGTCATCTAATAAATAAACCTTCATTTTATCTTGTGGGTAATCGATAGCTTGAGCGGCTAAAACAGTATCGCGAACAACATCAAGACTTTCGTTATATGTCGGAATATAGATATCCACAGTAGGCCATTGAGAAATATCTTTAGGTAGTGGTGCTATTTTTCTATTTAATGGCCATGAAGTTTGAAAATAGCCAAGCACTAAGATTATCCAAGAATAGATCTCAGCCATAAATAAACCACTACCTAACACCGCTTCAATAGTGGTATTAAAATTAAGGGTATTTGTCGCACGCCAGTAAAGATAACGCGTTGACATCAATAACGATAAAAAAACCATTGTTAATAATCGTTTTTTAGATTTTTTAAAACCAATAACGAATAGCAACAATATATTTATTATACCGAAGATATATTGCTGTTCCGCACTCATAGGCATAACAATAAGTGAAAACATGGTTATTAATAGAAATGCCGTAATTAGCACTTTAAATATTTTATTCATAAAACCCATACCTTTGTCATCGCCACTTATATTTTTTTAAGACAAAGGCTCTCTATCGGAGTGATAAATACCGAAAAGAATTAAATTAGTCTTAAAAACAAAATAACAATGGCTATAGATTGACACCAGTCAATATTATTTATTTACACAAAGAGCTAGTTTATTTAAACAGAAGCAATAAACGATAATATATCTTTTAAGGATATTTTTTCATTTACATGTTTTTTATCTGTTTTTTCATTATCGAATACTCGAGTATCTGATAACGCACTAGATTGTCTCTTAATAAGATCGTTTTTCTCTGCTTTAGTTGCTAAAGCATTCTGGTGATAAGAAGGAATAGACTTAGTAACAGGCTGTTTTGGTATGTTTTTCACCACAGGTGAAGTTTCTGAAAACGTTTTATTACTCAAAGAACTGCTGATTACATTATTATTTTTTTCATTATCTTCTTTAATTATAACTTTTGATTCTTTTTTATTAACAACTTCTTGCGTAATTGAGGAAGAAAAATCTTGAAAAGAAAAGGCATCTTCCTGAAATTTATCTTTTAGGTTGCTTATATCATCATACATAGTGTGGCCCCTTTAATAACAGTACACTTAACCTTGTTCAATAATTAGATGCTCTTTAAAAATAAAGAGATAACCATTAGAGATAACTTTCGCTGTAATTAAAAATAAATGGATATTTATAAATTTATATTAAAATTCTCATCTATTAATGAACATCAACTATGTAGGGTAATTTAATCTTATAAATTTTTTCCATTTAATGACAAATAATCACTAACGTTTTACGAGTAATGTTTATTTAATTTGAATTGTATAATTATTTTAATGTTAAGCACAACCTCAAAAAAATCTAAAAAATAAGATTCCATTCTTACCAATTTATAAAACTGTGTATTTTTACTTACCAAAAAGTTAAGAATAATAATCATAAATTGCATTTTTAAAACGTAAAAAAATACCACTCATGATCATTTGATAACCAAAGTAAATTAATAACATTTTGTATAAATTTTATAAATATAAAATTCTAAAACAATTACCTCATAATATTATTTCTTCTAAAAAGAAAATTATCGTTACAGATCAATTTAAAAAAATTTTCATTTTTTTATTCAAAATTCGATTAAAAAAATAAGGTAGATAAGATGCAACTATTAATTATCTATATTGATCATCATCAAAAGAGTGTTACCTTTTACACGTAAAAGGAGAACTTATTGCTTTTTATCATAAGAGAGCCTAATGATTTTACTATCAGAAAATTCAATACATCATATTTGATTAAGTTTTAGAAAAAACCACCTCCAAAATAAGACAAAAATAGATAATCATTATACGACTATAGATATATTATGTTTATGGTAAATATCGCTATCAAACACTAATATCTTAGAATAATTAACTAAGGAAATATTTTATCTTCTAAATAGTATTGTTAACTTAGCTTAACAAAACCACAAATGTGATAGAGTTCAAATTACAAATGCAATACTGAAAAAGATAACACAATAAAAACAACACACTGATAAATATCATATTTTTACTTATTGATAGTTATAAATACCAATAATTAGTATAAACACTGATATTTATAAATTTTTATATTGCAAACACCTAACTAAGTACGTTTTTATACCAATAGAACTATATCAATTTTAGATAATCTTTTTATGAAAATATGTTAACGATAACAGTTTAATATCTAATTTTTTTAAGACTATTCCTAGCATTTTTAGTTGTGTTTTATTTATTAATAACTAAAAAAATATCATTTTAAGATGTATTTTTGAGGTTAATTATCTCATTAGCCGAATCGCTTCACCTCCTCACATAAATACAAAAATGCACTCAATCCTTCTTTACTTCTATGCTATCTTTATTAAATCCAATGGGAGCCCTGCTATAAATGGAAAAAATATGGATTTACAACAATTACAAAAAAATTTCCGAGCAAATAAAAAAATAAAATTTGTCTTCTTCTGGGGACATAAAACTAAAAGTGATGAAGTCACTAACAGCTGTTTTAGCCAATGGTATCCTGCTTCTTTTATAGTAGATGATGTACGTTACTCATCTGCCGAACATTATATGATGGCAGAAAAAGCTAGAATTTTTAATGATATAGAAATTAGAGAACGTATTATCCAAACCTCTAATCCAGGTACTGCAAAAGCATTAGGCAGAGAAGTTAAAGGGTTTGACCAAGCAATCTGGGAACAACAGCGAATGGAGATTGTTATCCGCGCTAATGAAGCAAAATTCTCACAAAATAGAGATCTGGCTGAATTTCTTATCTCAACGGGGAGTCGTATTCTCGTTGAAGCAAGCCCTGTAGATAAAATTTGGGGAATAGGCTTAAGTAAACAAGATAAAGAAGCAGAGAATCCTCTACTTTGGCGTGGATTAAATTTATTAGGCTTTGCATTAATGAAAGTACGTAGTACGTTAATTGAAAAAACACTCAATAGATAAAAAAATCTCAACTGTTATAAGTCACTATTTTTGGTTAAGTACATAAACCGTAAAAATAAGTAGAAATAATTTAGCACTATAACGGTAAATTCGTTATAGATAATATTTACAGGATAATTAAGAGACTGATATGTATTATGGTTTTGATATGGGCGGCACAAAAATTGAGCTAGCCGTTTTTGATAAAAATCTGACACAAATCTGGCAAAAACGCGTTCCTACCCCAAAAAATGACTACCTTGCACTATTAAACGTCTTTAAAGAACTGACGTTAGAAGCAGATAGTGATTTAGGCTGTAAAGGTAAAGTAGGTGTAGGGATTCCTGGGATTGTAAATGCTAAAGAGGGAACGGTATTTACGACCAATGTGCCTGCCGCTAAATATAAACCGATGGTTCATGATCTTGCCCAAATTTTAGATAGACCCGTTAAAGTAGAAAATGATGCCAACTGCTTTGCATTATCTGAAGCTTGGGATCCCGAATTTCGCCATCACCCCTCTGTATTAGGTCTTATTCTTGGTACAGGTGTCGGTGGTGGTTTTGTTATCGATGGAAAAGTACTTTCAGGCAAAAATGGTATTGCTGGTGAAGTAGGTCATATGAACCTTAATGTCGATGCTGATAATATTATTGGTGAGACAATGCCAAAAATAGTATGCGGCTGTGGCAAAAAAGCCTGCTTTGAAACCTATTTATCAGGTCGTGGTTTTGAGCGAATGTATAAAGCTTTTAATGGCGAACCACAAAGAGCGGTTGATATCGTTGCTCAATATTATGCGGGCGATGAAAAAACAAAAGAACATGTTGATCGCTATATGAAAGTACTTGCTGTTTATCTAAGTAATATTTTGACTGTTCTTGATCCCCATTTAATCGTTATCGGTGGCGGTTTATCACAGTTTAATGCACTTTATGAGCTATTACCTGACTATGTTGCCAAGTGTGTTTATGGCAATGCGCAAATTCCAGCAATAGAAAAAGCGCGTCATGGTGATGCTGGTGGAGCACGTGGCGCTGCTTGTCTTAATCTATTAGACTAATCAGCAATAAAATAACTAGATCTCAATTAATCTCATTACTTTACTAAGGCTAACGCTATGAGAAGTGCAGGATTGAAAAAAAGACTTTATTTTCTTTGTGGCTTAACTATCACATTAATCCTACTTCAACTAATAGGCTCTATTTTACCGATTTCTTTACTTGAATGGGGCGTGATCCCTCGAACGGGAGAAGGATTTATCGGTATTTTTATTGCACCTTTTGTTCATGGCTCTTGGTCGCACCTTTTTAGCAATTTACTGCCTTTGCTTATTCTCAGTTTTTTATCAATGACGCAATCGCTACGAGAATACATAACCGCAAGTATATTTATTATTATTGTTAGTGGGTTGCTTGTTTGGATATTTGGTCGTAATGCTATCCATGTTGGTGCTAGTGGGTGGATTTTTGGATTATGGGCGCTGCTTATTGCACATGCTTTTACTCGCCATAAATTTATCGACATCATTATTGCTCTATTTGTTTTATTTTATTACTCAAGTATGGCTTATGGCTTAATTCCCGGACAATTGGGCGTGTCTACTGAATCACATATTTCGGGTGTTATCGCAGGATTACTTTATGCGTGGTGTGCAAGGCAGGTAGTTAAACGTAAAAGTCGTGTAATAGAAGTGGCTAAATAATAATTAGCCACTTCTATCAATAAAACTATTTATGCCCGATAGGCAACACTGTTTTACCATACATCTCATTTAATACTTCAGCCATTGCGAGATAAAAAGCACTGGCTCCACAAATGATACCTTCAAAACCTGCAATTTTTAAAATCAGTGCATTTCCACTGATATTGCCGATAGCAAGTAAGGCAAATAAGATTGTTAAGCTTAAAAATACAAACTGTAATGCTCTATTGGCTTTTAGTGTGCCAATAAACATAAAGAGAGTAAAAATTCCCCATAGCGCTAAAAAGATACCAAGGAAAAGAGGTGTTGTAGGCTCGCTTAATCCCATAATAGGGAGTAACCAAATACCAACAAGTGTTATCCAGAAAAAGCCATAAGAAGTGAATGCGGTAGCGCCAAAAGTATTACCTTTTTTGAATTCAAAAATTCCAGCAATAACTTGAGCAATTCCACCGTAAAAAATACCCATACTCATGATGACAGATACAACAGGGAAAAAACCGGCATTATGTATGTTCAACAAAATCGTTGTCATACCAAAACCCATTAAACCTAATGGACCAGGATTGGCAATGCGTTCGTTAGTCATAAAACCTAAAACCTCTAAAAATAATAGGGGAAAATTAAAAAAAATTTGAAGGCGCTGGATAATAAGAGGTTATACATCTAAAAACAATGATCCTAAGCGGTATATTTTTGAATAACCGCCTACACTGATACTAAGGGGAAATAACTAGCAGGTTTGACTTAAAGAAAACAGAAAACCAGTGATAGATGCTTATTTTACAACCAGAAGTAAAACGAAATAAAAGACTAATACTATAATAGTAACCTTAAATAACTAATATATTAATACAATGATTTACCTTAATATGCTGTTTTATACAAGAAACTGAAATAAAATCAGATACTATAATTAGTTATAATTTAACCAAAAAGCGAGCTTGTTATGAAAAAAATCTTTCTATTATTGATTGGTAGTACGCTGGCTTTCGCATCTCAAGCCAATACCCAAAATGGTGGATTTATTTCTCCACAACACAATACACAAGTCAGTACACAACAAGGTGGATTTAAAGGACCTTCTATTAGTGAAACAACGGTGAATAAAGCCAAAGAGTTATCTGATGATACTTGGGTGATTTTAACGGGTAAAATTACTAAAAAAATTGGTGATGAGCTGTATGTTTTTGAAGATAACACAGGTGGAATCAATGTTGATATCGACCATAAAAGATGGCAAGGGCAAACAGTGACACCTGAAAATACAGTAAGATTAGAAGGTAAAGTTGATAAAGAGTGGACAAGCACTGAAATTGATGTAAAGAAAATTACTATTATTAAATAATTACCATCAAATAATTTGGCTTTTACCTGATTTTATTAACGCTTTTCTAAAACCAATATATTGAAATATATTGGTTTTTTTATTTTCTATTTTTATTATTCTGTTTTTCATCAATAAAATTGGATCCTTTATACAAATTTATCCGCTTTAACCTCAGGCTAGGTTTAGGTTTATACTTATTACAAGTTAAAGCATCGCTACTCTTGATTAGAAATGACTTAACCCATGAGTATTACCCTCTCATAACCGTTTAATCCTAATCACTCTAATTACCCTACTTTCTCCATTTTAAGCCTGCTATGCAGGCTTTTTTTCTTACAAAATTACGTATTTTCGCAATAAATCTAAAGATAACCATAAAAAAAAGATTGGTTATATCTTTGTTTTATATAAATATTATTTTACAAAACTCTACGTGCTTATACTTTTATTAAATTGACCTTCCAGTAGGGGGAAAGATTATTGTTTTAGCTATCAACTTAATGAAAGGAATTGATGATGAAGAGATTATTACTACCTACTATTTTGGCTATTTCAACATTTACTGGTGTAGCTCATGCGGCTGTTCAAAATACCGTTGAAGTTTATAAAACAGAAACTTGTGGATGTTGTACTTTATGGACTGATGGTGTGAAAGATGCTGGTTTTAACGTTAAAGTTAATATTGTGTCAGAAGCAGAATTAATGCAGAAATATCAACAAGCAGGCGTACCTTCTAATTTACTGAGTTGCCACTTTGCAACTTATCAAGGTAAAGATCTCGTTGGTCATATTCCTGTTGATAGCTTAAAAAATATCAATTTAGTAGATAAAAATAAAACAGGTATTGCTGTTGCAGGTATGCCAGCAGGCAGTTTAGGAATGTATGCAGGTGATTATAAAGAACCTTACCAAGTTATCGCCTTTGATAAAGCAGGTGGTCAGGCGATATTTAAGTCTTATAACTAAAGATAAAGTGGGGTTAGATATAAAAAATCCGGTTACCTTATTTGATAACCGGATCCTCTTTATTTAATCGCTTTAGTATCAGTTAACTTATTCAACCGTTACTGATTTTGCCAAGTTACGAGGTTGGTCTACATCCGTTCCTTTAATTAAGGCAACATGATAAGAAAGTAGTTGTAATGGCACAGTATAGAAAATAGGTGCTATTAACTCTTCAACATGAGGTAACGAAATTAGCTTCATCGTTTCGTTCTCTTCAAAACCAGCATCTTGATCAGCAAATACATAAAGCAAGCCACCACGAGCACGAACTTCTTCGATATTAGATTTTAATTTTTCTAATAACTCGTTATTTGGTGCAATGATGATAACTGGCATATCAGCATCAATTAACGCTAATGGACCATGTTTTAATTCACCCGCAGCATAAGCTTCAGCATGAATATAAGAGATCTCTTTAAGCTTCAGCGCACCTTCAACCGCAATAGGGTATTGGTCACCACGACCTAAGAATAAAGCATGGCTTTTTTCTGAGAAGTCTTCCGCTAATGCTTCGATAATTTTGTCTTTCGACAACATGCTTTCAATGCGACTTGGCAATGCATGTAATGCGGTTGACACTTCTTTTTCTAATGTTGCTACACCTTTAATACGTCCCATATAGGCAACAAGCATTAATAGAACAGTTAATTGAGTGGTAAAGGCTTTTGTTGAAGCAACACCAATTTCAGCACCAGCTTTTGTCATTAGCACAAATTCTGATTCACGTACTAAAGAAGAACCAGCAACGTTACAAATTGCTAATGACGATAAATAACCTAACTCTTTCGATAAACGCAATGCTGCTAAAGTATCGGCAGTTTCACCTGATTGAGATAACGTAATCAGTAAGCTATTACGACGTGTTGCTGGTTTACGATAACGATATTCAGAAGCTATTTCGACATCACAAGGAATGCCAGCTAAAGATTCAAACCAATAACGTGAGACCATGCCCGCATTATAAGAAGTACCACAAGCAACGATTTGAATATGCTCTACTTTAGATAAGATATCTTCAGCTTTAGGACCTAACTCACTAAGGTCAATGCTTTCTGCTTTTAAGCGATTTTCTAAAGTATTTTTAATCGCTAAAGGCTGTTCATAGATCTCTTTTTGCATGTAGTGACGATAAACACCTTTGTCACCTGCATCATATTGCACATTAGATTCAATAATATCGCGGGTAACTTTTTCACCATCAACAGAGAAAATATGAACATGACGACGGGTTATCTCAACAATATCCCCTTCTTCAAGGTAGATAAAACGACGAGTAACTGGTAATAATGCCAATTGGTCAGAGGCAAGAAAGTTTTCGCCAACACCAAGACCAACCACCAGCGGACTACCTGAACGCGCAGCAACTAATAAATCAGGAGTACGGCTATCCATAATCACAGTGCCGTAAGCGCCACGTAATTGAGGAATAACGCGCTGTACTACTTCACGTAAAGTACCGCCTTGGCGCTGCTCCCAGTTAACTAAATGAGCAATAACTTCAGTATCTGTTTGAGATGCAAACTGATACCCTTTTTTAATTAAATCAGCTTTTAGTTCTTGGTAGTTTTCAATAATACCATTATGTACCACTGCAATTGAGCCAGATACATGAGGATGCGCATTATCTTCACAAGGTTCACCATGTGTTGCCCAACGAGTATGAGCAATACCTGTTCCACCAATAACTTGCGTTTTTTCTGCTTCATCAGCCAGCATTTGAACTTTGCCAGCCTCACGCAGACGCGTCATTTTACAATCGCTATCTACAACCGCTAAACCCGCAGAATCATAACCACGGTATTCTAAGCGACGTAAGCCTTCAATTAAGATTTCTGCGATATCGCGTTGTGCAACTGCACCTACTATTCCACACATTGTGTTATTCCTAAAACCGTGCGTTTATTCGCACTTAGATGTCTTATACCTGATTGTTTTGTTCCCCAAGCCTTGTAGAGAGCGGGGATGTTTTTTGTTTTTAGAATAATAGCGTACAAGAAAAGGGCGCTGATTTAACATACGCCCTTTTCTTAAAATTTAAGATTTTTTCTTCACTGGACGTTTCCATCCACTAATATGAGTTTGTTTAACACGACTTATTACTAATTCGTTTTCACCCACATTTTTAGTCACTGTTGTTCCCGCACCTATTGTTGCACCTTTAGCTACAGTAACTGGCGCAACTAACTGCGTATCAGAGCCAATAAAGACATCGTCACCAATGATGGTTTGGAATTTATTTGCACCATCATAGTTACAAGTAATAGTACCAGCACCAATGTTTACGTTAGCGCCAACTTCTGTATCACCAAGATAAGTTAAATGACCCGCTTTTGAGCCAATACCTAAACTTGCTTTTTTCATCTCAACGAAGTTACCAACATGGGCTTTATCTGCCAGTTTTGTTCCAGGGCGAAGCCGAGCAAAAGGACCAACCGTACACTCTTGGGCTAGATTAGCATCCTCGATCACCGTATATGGGCTAATAATTGAATTATCGCCAATCACACAGTTTTTCAGTACACAACCTGTACCAATTTCGACGTTATTACCTAAAGTAACATCACCTTCAATGATAACGTTGGTATCAATTACGACATCTTTGCCGTGAGTTAAAGTGCCACGTAAATCAAAACGAGCAGGATCTAGCAACATTACGCCTTCAAGCAATAAGCGCTCTGCTTGTTCTGTTTGATAAATACGTTCTAAAGCCGCTAACTGTAGACGGTTGTTCACCCCTTCCATTTCACTATGGCGACGTGGATGAGCCGTTTCAATTTTACGACCTTCTTTATGTGCTAAGGCAATAATGTCAGTAATGTAATACTCTTTTTGTGCATTATTGTTGTCGAGTTTACCTAACCAACGTTTTAAATCAGCACCATTAGCAACCAAAATACCTGTATTGATTTCATTAATTTTCAGTTGCTCTTCTGAAGCGTCTTTTTGTTCGATAATACCTGTCACTTCGCCATTTTCACGAACAATACGACCATAACCTGTTGGGTTATCCAAAATAACGGTTAATAAACCAATACCGCCAGCTGGTTTTACTTCGATTAAACGCTCTAGCGTTTCTTGGGTGATAAGTGGAACATCACCGTAAAGCATCAGGATATCTTCATCGTCAGCAAAAAAAGGAGCGGCTTGTTGCATTGCATGACCGGTTCCTAACTGCTCGGCTTGCAATACCCAATTAACAGGCTGTGAGCCTAATTTTTCCTTCATTAACTCGCCACCATGCCCATACACTAAATGTGTTTGTTGGGCACCTAGGGATTTTGCAGTATCAATCACATGTTGAACCATGGATTTGCCCGCAAGCTTATGAAGAACCTTAGGTAACTGTGAATACATGCGAGTACCTTTACCCGCAGCAAGAATAACAACGCTTTTCGCTGAACTAGACATAATTAACCCGATAACTCCCGTAAAGAATGGCAAGTAAACCTGTTTATGATAAATAATACTACATATTTCGCCACTCAAAATATTTCACAACGCAAAAAAGCCAGTTAGCGAATACCAACTGGCTTTTTTATTCATAGACTGCCTGTTTACATCAACGTCTAGTCAATTCGATTACACGTAATTTTGCAATCGCTTTGGCTAATTCCGCAGATGCCTGAGCATAATCAACATCGCCATGAGAGGATTGAATGTGTTCTTCAGCTTTACGCTTAGATTCCAACGCTTTCGCTTCATCCAAATCACGACCACGGATCGCTGTATCTGCCAGTACAATGACGCCAGTCGGCTGAACTTCGAGGATACCACCAGAAAGGTAGATAACCTCTTCTTCGCCCGATGTTTTTACGACACGTACCATGCCCGGTTTTATGGCAGTTAATAACGGGGTATGCTGCGGATAAATACCGAGCTCACCTTCGCTACCAGTTACCTGAATTCGTTTTACTTCGCCGTCATATAACTGTTTTTCAGCGCTGACAACTTTCAGGTGGAACGATGTATCGGCCATATCAACCTCCCGTCAGCCGTATTAAAGCTTTTTAGCTTTTTCTACTGCTTCTTCGATAGTACCAACCATGTAGAACGCCTGCTCTGGCAGGTGGTCATAATCACCGTTCAGAATACCTTTAAAGCCACGGATAGTGTCTTTCAGGGAAACGAACTTACCTGGTGAACCGGTAAATACTTCAGCAACGAAGAATGGCTGAGATAGGAAGCGCTGGATCTTACGCGCACGCGCAACAACCAGTTTATCTTCTTCTGACAGTTCATCCATACCTAAGATAGCGATGATGTCTTTCAGTTCCTGATAACGTTGCAGGATAGACTGAACACCACGAGCTACATCATAGTGCTCTTGACCAACTACCAGTGGGTCTAATTGACGACTGGTAGAATCCAGTGGGTCAACCGCTGGGTAGATACCTAATGAAGCAATTTGACGGCTCAGTACAACTGTCGCATCCAAGTGAGCAAACGTAGTTGCTGGTGATGGGTCAGTTAAGTCATCCGCTGGTACGTATACTGCTTGAACAGAGGTGATTGAACCTGTTTTGGTTGAAGTGATACGTTCTTGCAGAACACCCATCTCTTCAGCCAATGTTGGTTGGTAACCTACTGCTGATGGCATACGGCCTAACAGTGCTGATACTTCTGTACCGGCTAAGGTGTAACGATAGATGTTATCGACGAATAACAGTACGTCACGACCTTCATCACGGAATTTCTCAGCCATGGTTAAACCAGTCAGTGCTACACGCAGACGGTTTCCTGGTGGCTCATTCATCTGACCATACACTAACGATACTTTGTCAAGAACGTTAGAATCTGTCATTTCATGATAGAAGTCGTTACCCTCACGAGTACGCTCACCAACACCAGCAAATACAGAGTAACCTGAGTGCTCGATCGCGATGTTACGGATCAATTCCATCATGTTAACTGTTTTACCAACACCCGCACCACCAAACAGACCTACTTTACCACCTTTAGCAAACGGACAGATTAAGTCCATTACTTTGATACCGGTTTCTAGTAGTTCTTGAGAGCTTGATAACTCTTCATAGGTTGGTGCTTCACGGTGAATAGACCAACGTTCTTCAGTCGCGATATCACCTTTCATATCAATAGGTGTACCCAGAACGTTCATGATACGTCCTAGTGTTGCTTTACCTACTGGTACTTCAATTGGGTGACCTAAGTTTTCAACTTTTAAGCCACGGCTTAAACCGTCTGATGTACCCATTGCGATACAACGAACAATACCACCGCCTAACTGTTGCTGAACTTCTAGCACCAGTTTTTCTTTACCATTCATAACCTCAAGAGCGTCGTATACTTTAGGGACGCTATCCTGAGGGAACTCGGCGTCCACTACGGCGCCGATTACCTGGACAATCTTTCCAGTAGCCATCTTGAATCCTCTACGTAATTCGTAAACCTAGCTGTTATACCGCGGCTGCACCAGACACAATTTCTGTAAGTTCCTGAGTAATGCTTGCTTGGCGTGCTTTGTTGTACACCAATTGCAGTTCTTTAATCAGGTTACCACCGTTATCTGTAGCGGCTTTCATCGCGACCATTCGGGCGGCCTGCTCACTCGCTAAGTTCTCTACGACGCTCTGGTAAACCTGCGATTCGATATAACGACGCAGTAAAGTATCCAGTAACGCCTTAGGATCAGGTTCGTACAGATAATCCCAAGATTTCTCTTTCAGATCTTTATCATCACCTGCTGGTAATGGTAAAACCTGAAGGATTTTAGGCTCTTGAGCCATGGTATTGATGAACTTATTTGCCACCACATACAGTTTATCTAAACGACCTTCGTCATAAGCCTGCAACATGATATTGACTGGACCGATAAGGTCAGACAGTTTTGGATCATCGCCCATGCCGGTTACTTGACCTACAACATTCCCGCCCACAGAGCCAAAGAATGAAGCAGCTTTAGAACCTACTAGTGCTAAATCTACCTGTACACCTTTTTCAGACCACGCTTTCATGTCTGCTAGCAGTTTTTTGAACAAGTTAATGTTCAAACCACCACACAAACCACGGTCGGTCGAAACAACCAGGTACCCGACACGTTTAACTTCCCGCTCTTCGAGGTATGGATGTTTGTATTCCAGATTCCCTAACGCAAGGTGACCAATCACGCTGCGCATGGTTTCTGCATAAGGACGGCTGGCTGCCATGCGTTCCTGCGTTTTACGCATTTTCGACGCGGCGACCATCTCCATCGCTTTAGTGATCTTCTGTGTGTTTTGCACACTGGCGATCTTCGAACGTATCTCTTTTGCGCCGGCCATTTCTGCTTCTCCTCATGAACCAGACGGCCCAATATTACTATTAGGCCGAATAGTTATTACCAGGACTGAGTCGCTTTGAAGTTTTCGAGCACGCCTTTCAGCTTAGCTTCGATCTCTTCGTTATAAGTACCGGTCTGGTTGATTTCTTTCAATAAATCAGCATGTTCACGAGAAGCATAAGCTAACAGCGCAGCTTCAAATGGCACAACTTGTGAAATTTCAACATCTTCCAGATAACCACGTTCTGCTGCATACAGTGCTAAAGACTGTTGTGCGACAGACATTGGCTCGTACTGTTTCTGTTTCAGCAATTCAGTCACTTTCTGACCGTGGTTCAATTGTTTACGGGTAGCATCATCCAGATCTGAAGCGAACTGTGAGAATGCTGCCAGCTCACGATACTGCGCAAGTGCAGTACGGATACCACCAGAAAGTTTCTTCATAATCTTAGTCTGAGCTGCACCACCAACACGAGATACAGAGATCCCTGGGTTAACAGCTGGACGAATACCTGCGTTAAACAGGTTAGATTCTAAGAAGATCTGACCATCAGTAATAGAGATTACGTTCGTTGGAACGAATGCAGAAACGTCCCCTGCTTGCGTTTCGATAATTGGTAACGCAGTCAGAGAGCCGGTTTTACCTTTAACTTCACCGTTAGTGAAAGTTTCTACGTACTCAGCATTAACACGAGCAGCACGCTCAAGTAGACGGGAGTGCAGATAGAAAACATCACCTGGGTATGCTTCACGTCCTGGTGGACGACGAAGTAACAGTGAAATTTGACGGTATGCGACAGCCTGTTTAGACAGGTCATCATAAATAATCAGGGCATCTTCACCACGGTCACGGAAGTATTCACCCATTGCGCAACCTGAATAAGGAGCAAGGTATTGCAGAGCTGCTGATTCTGATGCAGAAGCAACAACTACGATGGTGTTTTCTAACGCGCCATGCTCTTCTAATTTACGAACAACGTTCGAGATAGTAGAAGCTTTCTGACCAATAGCGACATAAATACATTTAATGCCAGAGTCACGTTGGTTGATAATCGCATCGACAGCCAGAGCAGTTTTACCTGTTTGACGGTCACCGATAATCAATTCACGTTGTCCACGACCGATAGGGATCATGGCATCGACTGATTTGTACCCTGTTTGTACAGGCTGATCGACTGATTGACGGTCGATAACACCAGGAGCAATCATCTCAACAGGTGAGAATCCATCATGCTCTACAGCGCCTTTACCATCAATAGGCTCACCCAGTGTGTTTACCACACGGCCAAGCAGACCACGCCCTACAGGTACTTCCAGAATACGACCTGTACATTTAACTTTCATGCCTTCTGCTAAGTCAGCATAAGGACCCATCACAACCGCACCAACAGAGTCACGCTCTAAGTTCAGTGCGATAGCGAAACGGTTACCCGGCAGTGCGATCATCTCACCCTGCATAACTTCGGCTAAACCGTGGATACGAATGATACCGTCACTAACGGAAACAATCGTACCTTCATTGTGAGCTTCACTCACTACATTGAACTGAGCAATGCGCTGCTTGATCAGTTCGCTGATTTCAGTGGAATTCAGTTGCATATGCTCCAGTCCCCTTAAGACTGCAAGACGTCTGTTAAACGCTCTAAACGGCCACGAATACTGCCATCGATGACGAGGTCACCGGCGCGTATAATCATGCCTGCGATAACAGACTTATCAATTTTGCAATTCAGCTTCACTTTGCGTGATAGACGTTTTTCCATCGCTGCAGAAATGTTAGCTAGCTGCTGTTTAGTTAGCTCAATGGCAGAAGTTACCTCAACGTCAACCGTTGATTCGAGTATTGCGCGAAATTGATTAAATTGGCTCAATACTTCGGGCAACGTTGATAAACGGCCATTATCAGCCATAACACGAATTAAATTCTGAGCATGCTCATCTAATTGATCGCCACAAAGGTCGATGAAGATGGTTGCCAGTTTTTCTGATGCTAAAGAACCAGAAAGTAATTCGGTTACCTGCTCATTGCGTGCTACTTCAGCGGTGAACGCCAGCATAACCTGCCATTTATCGACAGCCTGGGTTTCCACAGCAAAGTCAAAAGCTGCTTTGGCGTAGGGGCGAGCTACCGTTGCAATTTCAGACATGCCCCTCCCTCCTTACAGTTCAGCGACCAGTTTATCAACGATGTCGCTATTAGCAGCTTCATCCACGGAACGTTCAATAATTTTCTCGGCACCTGCGATAGCCAGCATTGCGACTTGTTTACGCAGTTCTTCACGAGCACGTTTACGCTCTGCATCCAATTCGGATTGAGCTTGTGCAACGATCTTACTACGTTCTAGCTCTGCTTCTGCTTTAGCATCTTCAATCATTTGAGTGCGTTGTTTATTCGCTGATTCAATGATTACTTGAGCTTCTGCTTTTGCTTTTGCTAACTGTTCGCCTGCATCGGCTTTCGCTAAATCTAAATCCTTTTTAGCTCGTTCTGCAGATGATAAACCGTCAGCAATTTCTTTTTGACGTTTCTCAATGGCCGCCATAATCGGTGGCCATACAAATTTCATGCAGAACAGAACAAACAGGACAAATGCGATGGCCTGGCCGAGGATTGTTGCATTTAAATTCACAGCACAATACCTCTTTCTTGGTTATAAACTAACTTGATGCATTTACTGCTAGTTACCATCATTAGGCAACAGCAAACATCACGTAAAGGCCCAGACCCACAGCTATCATAGGGATGGCGTCAACCAGACCCATAACGATAAAGAACTGTGTACGCAGAAGAGGGATCAGATCAGGCTGACGAGCAGCACCTTCTAAAAATTTACCACCGAGGATTCCGATACCGATTGCAGCACCGATTGCAGCTAAACCCATCATAATCGCGGCAGCCATGTACAGCAGATCCATACTCAGGTTTTCCATGACAGTCTCCAGTTTGTTTCAGTTATTTCTTCAAAGAGTTAATAATTAATGTTCTTCAGATGCCATCGACAGATAAACAATCGTTAGAACCATGAAAATAAAGGCTTGTAACGTAATAATCAGTATGTGGAATATCGCCCAAGGGAGGCTTAATAACCACTGTGACCACCACGGTAACAGACCAGCAATAAGAATAAAGATCAGTTCACCTGCATACATGTTACCAAACAGTCGAAGACCGAGTGAAACAGGTTTTGATAGCAGGCTTACCCCTTCCAGAATCAAGTTTACAGGAATAAAAATTGGGTGATTAAAAGGCTGTAAAGTCAGCTCTTTAGTAAACCCTTTTATGCCCTTCATCTTAATGCTGTAGAAGAGAATCAGGATAAATACACCAATAGCCATCGAAAGAGTAATACTTACGTCAGCAGTTGGAACTATGCGCAACGCAGGTAACCCTAAGATGTGTTCACCGATATAAGGGATGAAGTCGATTGGTAATAAATCCAGGGCATTCATTAACAGCACCCAAACGAACACAGTCAATGCCAAAGGTGCAATGACCTTGCTCTTTCCGTGATACATATCACGGACGCTGCTATCAACGAAACCGATGATCATTTCTACTGCAGTCTGGAATTTTCCCGGTACGCCACTGGTTGCTCTTACTGCTACTTTTCTAAACAGCCATAGGAA
The DNA here is from genome assembly GCF_040139125.1 of Proteus hauseri. GTDB lineage: Bacteria > Pseudomonadota > Gammaproteobacteria > Enterobacterales > Enterobacteriaceae > Proteus > Proteus hauseri_B. Next base: position 13,001 of record NZ_JBEEUB010000009.1, on the reverse strand, counting down.
TAATGCTCCCATTAATACTGAAAAGAAAAGTGAGTCAATATTTAACACCCAGAATGATGGCGCATTTTCAGCATGGGGATTGACCAACTCGAAAGTACGCAGGTCCAACTGAAGGTTATTCAGGTGGTGACCTATGTAGTCTCTAGTGGTTAATGCTTCTCCTGATGCAGACATGATGCCAATTACCCTTTTGTTGTTAAAAACGCTAACCGTTAATGACGGCTGGTGCAACGACCTGCATAACAAGCACCGCTAAGTAGGTCATGACCAGAGGTGCAAATGCCGCTTTAAACACTCCTAAAGCAACTATCAGCAAGGCTATTGATAATATAACCTTCAACCCTTCACTGAAAGCAAAAAGCCAGTTTATGCGAACTGGAGCATCTTCTTCTGTTGCTTTTTGTAAACGGATTAATAATAAAAAAGCAATATTGGGTAACCAACATGCTATTCCGCCTAAAAAAGCTGAAAAGCTCCAGTCTGTACTCTTTAAGTAGAAACCCGCACTGAGAATAACAAAAGTCATAAACTGCAATAATAACAGTTTCAGTGCAACTTTCCCGCTGTAGAGGGAGACAGACATGACGTTTGTATTCTCCAGACTAGCTATCGTAAAAGGTATTACTGAATGATGTATCAAACTGTCTTTGCTATAAAGTGTCAAGTGACAAAAACGAGCAAATTATACGGGGCGTGGCAATGAATTCAATCAATAAGTAGCGAAAAAGTGAAGATTAATTTAAATTTCTTACCAAGGTTCCATTTATGAAAAATGATTAAGAACAAAAAGAGTAAAAATAATAGGGAAGAATAAAATAATTAGTGTGATTTAGCTCACAAATATAAAAGTATAAATAAAGCTTATTTCATAAAAAACATAACAGAGTTAACAAATAACTCCCCTTTTATGAACAAATTACTGTCAATTGGAAAATAATTAGCCAATTTTTAATTAAATAAATTCAATATTTTTATAAGGCACAGAATTATTAATTTATTTTAGAAATAAAAATAAAAAAATAGTGGTTGCATCGCCAATTAAATTAAAAGATACGAATATGTTACTTTATTGTAATAAACAGGTGAAAATTAAATTTATATTGCCTTATCACTAAAGCAAATGGCGATAACATTGTAAATGTTATCGCCAGAGCACAAAAAACGAAAAAAAACAGCAGTGCTGATTAAATAATCACCAAATGACGTTGTTCATTCAATTCTGGTATTACTAAACTAATTACTTTTTCAGGTGCTTTTAACCCATTTTTCGAAAGTTCATCAAGCTCTTCTTGATGAATTTGTCCTTTTAATGCATAAAAATGACCACGCTCTTCAGTGACTAAATGAGAACACCAAGAGAGCATATCTTTCATTGATGCAAATGCGCGACTAATAACACCATCAAAAGGCAGCTCAGGTTGGTACTCTTCAACACGATACTGCACAGGTTCAATATTGCTGAGATTTAACTCATGCTGTACCTGTTTCATAAAGCGAACTCGTTTACCCAGGCTATCAAGTAACACAAAATGGTGATCGGGGCGCATTATTGCTAGTGGTATTCCGGGTAATCCAGGACCTGTACCAACATCAATAAAGCGTTCGCCTTCAAGATATTGACTTACCACAATGCTATCGAGAATATGGCGAATAATCATCTGAGCGGGATCTCTCACCGAGGTCAGGTTATAGGCCTTATTCCACTTATCAAGCATAACCACATAACCCGTTAGCTTTTCAGCTTGAACATCCGTTAGCTCAATATTAGCTTGCTTAGCCAGCTTTTTTAGCCGATTAAGTAAGTCACTCATGATGCACTCCTGCGCAGTAAACCTTGTTTCTTCAGCCAAACTAATAAAATAGAGATAGCCGCTGGTGTAACACCCGAGATCCTTGACGCTTGACCAATAGATGTCGGTTTGTGATCGTTAAGCTTAGCGATTACTTCGTTAGATAATCCACTGACTTGTTTATAGTCCAGATCAATCGGTAAAGAAGCATTCTCGTTACGTAATTGCTTTGCGATCTCTTCTTGTTGACGATTAATATAGCCTTCGTATTTAACTTGAATTTCAACTTGTTCTGCTGCTTGTGGTTTTGAATCATCAATACCAGGAGCAAAACGAGACAGTTTTTTTAATACGTCATAAGTCATTTCGGGGCGACGCAGTAAATCTTCACCATTGGCTTCTTTGGATAAAGGAGCTTTTAGTAATTCATTGATTTCTGAAAGGTTATCCGCTTGAGGATGTACCCAAATATTTCTTAAACGTTGACGCTCTTTTTCAACTAATTCAACTTTTTCACTAAATTGAGCCCAGCGATTATCATCAACCATTCCTAGTTCACGACCAATCTCGGTTAAACGTAAATCAGCGTTGTCTTCGCGTAGCATCAAGCGATATTCGGCACGAGAAGTAAACATGCGGTACGGTTCTTTTGTACCAAGAGTACAAAGATCGTCAACAAGAACACCAATGTAAGCTTGATCACGACGAGGAAACCAACCTTCTTGGTCAAAGGCATAACGAGCAGCATTAAGTCCTGCTAACATGCCTTGTGCTGCTGCTTCTTCGTAACCTGTTGTGCCGTTAATTTGTCCAGCAAAGAATAGACCATTAATAAATTTACTTTCTAAGGTCTGTTTTAGATCTCGGGGATCGAAGAAATCATATTCGATAGCATAGCCTGGTCGGATGATCTTCGCATTTTCCATGCCTTTCATCGAATTAACTATCTGCATTTGAACATCGAAAGGAAGACTGGTTGAAATCCCATTCGGATAAATTTCATTGCTAGTTAAACCTTCAGGCTCTAAAAAGATCTGGTGTGAGTTACGATCGGCAAATCTCATCACTTTATCTTCAATAGATGGGCAATAACGCGGTCCTATTCCTTCGATGATCCCAGCATACATTGGGCTACGATCTAAATTATTACGAATAACATCATGCGTTTTTTCGTTGGTATAAGTGATATGGCAAGGCATTTGTTCAGGATGCTGATCCACATTACCTAAAAACGAGAAAACAGGCATAGGATCATCGCCTAACTGAGGTGCTAGTTGGCTAAAATCAATGGTTCTTGCATCAATACGTGGTGGTGTACCTGTTTTTAGTCGACCAACACGCAGTGGTAATTCGCGTAAACGATGTGATAGCGATACTGAAGGTGGATCACCCGCTCGACCACCACTGTAATTTTCTAAACCAATGTGAATTTTACCATCAAGGAAAGTACCAACCGTTAACACAACTGATTTAGCACGGAATTTTAATCCCATGCGAGTAACAGCACCTGTTACTTGTTCATTTTCAACAATAAGATCTTCAACAGGTTGTTGGAAAATCATTAAATTAGGTTGATTTTCGAGTGTGGTACGTATTGCTTGGCGATAAAGAACTCGGTCAGCTTGTGCTCTAGTCGCTCTAACTGCTGGACCTTTGCTAGCGTTTAACGTTCTAAATTGAATACCAGCATGGTCAATAGCGGTTGCCATTAATCCACCCATGGCATCAATCTCTTTTACCAGATGCCCTTTACCTATCCCACCAATAGCTGGGTTACAAGACATTTGGCCCAAAGTATCAATATTGTGGGTCAGTAATAGGGTTTGACGCCCCATACGAGCTGCAGCCATAGCGGCTTCTGTACCGGCATGACCACCACCGATCACAATGACGTCAAAGTGTTCTGGATAAAACATGTGTGAACCTTAAATGTTACGAATGCTGAATGTGTTGCATTGGGAAAATGAATTCTACTCAACTTTTGCTGAGATACAAGTTAACGAATCCGTAGGTAATTATTTAAAGATCTTTTTATTTAAAGATCTCTTTATTAGATCTTTTATTAAGGAAGCGATCCTCTGTGGATAAGTGGATTTTCCATTTAAAGATCATAAAACTGTAAAGGATCATATACTGTGAATGATCCGTGATCTATCTGCTGATAAGCTGGGATCAAAATGGCTAGTTATGCACAGGTCAATTAATGATAGAAGCTTATACAATGGATAACTACCGGTTAACCCCTGCTTTTAAGCATAGTTATCCACAGCTGACTGCTTCTTTTTTGTTCGATTTAAAGCAAATTTTTCCAAGACGCCAACCATTCTTCGGCTGGATCTTCAGGAATGTCATATTTCTGTATATCTATTTCTAGGGTAGATCCTAAACGAATCGCACCTTTTTGCGTTAATTTTTGATCCAGTGTTCTTATGGCACCACAAAAAGTGTCATATTCACTGCTACCTATTCCAATAGCACCGTATTGCACCTTACTTAGATCAAGATCATCGGCGGATATTTCATTAGCAAATGGCTGTAAATTGTCAGGGATCTCTCCTGCACCATGTGTTGAAGTAACCACCAGCCAGATCCCTTCATGAGGAAGATCATTAAGTGAAGGTCCATGGTGCAATGAGATCTCAAATCCACCTTCAGATAAGATCTCACTGAGGTGTTCTGCTACATATTCAGCATTACCCATAGTACTGCCACTAATTAGAGTGACTTTTTTCATTAATGATCTCCTTATGTTCAAGACGCGCTATTGTACGCTGTGAATCACTTGGGATCTACCTGTGGATAATGTGGTTATAAAAAAAAATAACAATTTATCCTTATGGCTTGATAGTCCTTATTATCGGGTTTTGCAAAGAGATCAGGGTTTCTGTAGATTGGATTTCGTCTATAGTTTGAATTTTGTTGATAAGTACGTCTTGCAATGCCTCAATACTTCTACACATTACCTTAATAAAAATACTGTACTGTCCTGTTGTATAGTAGACCTCAACCACTTCGTCTAACTTATCTAACTTATCTAGTGCTGTATGGTAGTCTTTAGCACTTTTTAAAATAATGCCAATAAAGCAGCAGACATCAAACCCAAGTTGTTTTTCACTAATATCGACTCGAGTACCTGTAATAATTCCCGCTTGCTTCATTTTTTCAACACGAACATGAATTGTGCCGGGGCTAACTGCGAATTTTTTAGCTAATTCAGCGTAAGGTGTTCTCGCATTCGCCATTAATGCGTGAAGTATGTCACGATCAAGATTATCGATCTGATAAATATTGTCCATAAACCCCCCTTGTTTTTAACGATAATGCAATTTTATAGCGCTATTTTTAACGATTTAAAATAGGCAAGGCTATTTTTAATGAAGTATATTGAATTTAGTACCCATTTTGTTGCTTAATCTATATTAGCAAAACGCAACACCACCACTAGGGACATAAAAATGGAAAAATCATTCATTCAGACTCAGCAACAAATTAGCTTTGTTAAATCATATTTTTCACGCTTGTTGGAAAAAGAATTAGGACTGATTGAAGTTCAAGGACCGATCTTAAGTCGCCTTGGTGATGGAACTCAAGATAACTTATCTGGGCATGAGAAGGCTGTACAAGTTAAAGTCAAATCTTTGCCAGATTCTACATTTGAAGTTGTCCATTCATTAGCAAAATGGAAACGTAAAACATTAGGTCGTTTTGGATTTAGTTCTGGTCAAGGTTTATATACACATATGAAAGCCTTGAGACCGGACGAAGATCGCTTAACTCGGATCCACTCTGTTTATGTTGATCAGTGGGACTGGGAAAAAGTGATGGAAGCTAAGGAACGCACACTTCCTTATCTTAAGCAGACAGTGGGTAAAATCTATCAGGCAATAAAAGAAACTGAAAAAGCCGTCAGTGAAGAATTTGGTCTGGCACCGTTCCTGCCAGATCAAATTCAATTTATCCACACTGAAGAACTGCTACGCCGTTATCCTGATTTAGATGCAAAAGGTCGCGAAAAAGCGATAGCTAAAGAGTGTGGTGCTGTTTTCTTAATTGGTATCGGTGGCAAACTCTCTAGTGGTGAATCTCATGATGTAAGAGCACCTGATTATGATGACTGGACAACACCAAACGAAGATGGTTTTGAAGGATTAAACGGGGATATTTTAGTTTGGAACCCTGTCCTACAAGATGCGTTTGAACTCTCTTCAATGGGAGTTCGAGTTGACCCTGAAACATTAATGCGTCAATTAACATTAACGGATGATGTAAAACGTCTTGAATTAGATTGGCACCAAGCATTAATGCACGGCGATATGCCGCAAACTATTGGTGGCGGTATTGGTCAATCCCGTTTAGTGATGTTGTTACTGCAAAAAGAACACATTGGACAAGTTCAATGTGGCGTATGGGAAAAAGAGACTCGTTTGTCTTTTGTCGATATGCTGTAATTATTGACGCCAACGTCTAAGTAAACGACTTTTTAACCCAGTATCAAAGCGCCATATATGATCAAAAATCTTCATGATGCTGGGTTTACCGTAATTGGATAGGGTAACCGCATGGAAGCGATTGTGCTGTTGCTGTTGGCTTTTTTTGATTTTGTTGATTAGGTTTTCGGGTAACCTTTGGGCAACAAAGTCAGAAATAACAACAGCATCAGCATCTTTCCATTTTGGGCTATTAAGCTTTTCCGCTACATTCTCCATACAAGCACTTAAATCAGTTCCGCCTCTAAAGGTTTGATTTAAAAACTTAATTAGCTCTTGTAATCCTTGAGGAGAAGATAACTGATAATGAATTATTTCTGTTGAAAAAAGCATGACATGGCATGAGCGGTTATCGGCAAGTGCGATTTTCATTAATGCTAAACCAAAGGCTTTGGCACACTGCTCATTAAACCCCCCCATCGAACCTGAAGTATCAATACAAACAACAAAAGGTCCTCTTGGACGCTCTTCATCATGATGATGGGTTACTGGGCGCAATACGGTGCGTTCTTGCCAGTTATCACCTTGTAAGCGGTAAGTATTAAGCTGTTTTTCTATTAATTTTCGGTAAAACTCATACTCTATTTCACTGACGCCTAACAAGGCGAGTTCAGTAGGAAGAAGACGCAGAATATCATCACTAAGACCAATGCCATTTACTTGTTCCGGCGTGGTATCAGGTGCCTTTTCTACTATAGTAATAGGTTCAAAGATAACACTCTCTTCAGGAAGTGATTTTGCTGTTTTACTGCGACCTAACAAGCTAGCAAGTTTGTGTAACTCTGGTTGTTGATCGAGAAAATCACTATATCGCTGAACTATTTTTTCATCATAAGGCGTTTTTGTTAGAACACCTTTACTCATATCCCATAAGCGACCAGCCGCTCGTTCATTTTCAGCAAAGGTATTACTTAAGCTACCACTTAATGCAAGACGTTCTTGAAGTTCTGCTAAAAGTTGTTCTTGCTCTTGTTCAAATAACATTTTATGCACAGTTGTAACTTGAAATATTAAGCTAATGCGCCAACGTTGAATAAATAGCGCTTGTTGTGCTGCTGTGAAAGGGGCGTTGTTTTTACATAATTGAGATGCTTCTTCAGTAAAAGAAGATTCTAATTTATTTAACTCAATAAGGATCTGTGCGGTTTTTTGGTTAAATAGTGCATTACCTAAGGATTGTGTTTGTTGATAAAGTGCAAACTCATCGGCAATCATAGTTGGAACTACGGTTTCTTTTACTCGCTGCTGTAAACTTTTTTTCCACTGATGGATATCTTTTAATAGTGCTTTTTTTAATCTTGGATGCTTTTCAAAAAAAACAGCTAATTGAGGAGAGGCGAGTAATGCCACAATAACTTCTTCTATCAACTGCCCTTCATTAATTGCTAAAAGCATATCTATTGTTGAAAGTGTTAACATAATATTGTCACTTTATTTGGCTTTTTAATTGTGCCAGCTTTTCGTTTAACTGAACAAAACTCTGCTCAATAGAAATAAGCCAATCATCATTAATAAATAGATTTGGTTGGTGATGATTAAATTTTTCTTGTTCGCTATAAATTTCTTGAGCTAGGTTTTTTAACTTATCTTGCCACTCTTTATTATCTTCAATTGTTGTGGTTGTTGTTTCTTGTTGTTGATAAAGAGAGGTTGTTCGGCGACTGACATCAAGAATTTCTAATACACCATCTTGGCGAATTTGAGCTGTAATTGGTTGTGGAAAACCAATACCATTTAAACGAGCAGATAATTCATCACCTTTGGTTAAAAAACTTTCCAGTGATTTTTGTTCAATAGTAATAAAATTAACTTGAATGCTGTGTATATGCAGGGGAATGTGTAAAAACAGCGTAAATTTATCAGCCTGCATTTTTTCTGGTAGGTTGAAATGAACATTTCTCCCAAACATGCCACTTTGTTTTTCAAAGCGAAATGCCTGTTGGTCTTGTTTGCTTCTTGTCGATTGCATCCACTCAGCCCAGAGCGTTTCTGTTTTTCTTATTAATTCCAGCTGGTGGTAGGCTTGCTCGGCTAATAAACTGTGCAATAATTTATCAAGTAGGGCGAATGATGCTTGGTCATGCCAAAGACAATCGCGTAATAAGATAAAATCAAGAGGTGAAATAGCACTACGACCATTAAAAAATGCACTAGCTTGTAAAAGGCGTACTGCTTTTTTCCATCGTCTATCAGAAACATAAGGTGCAGCATCACTTTTTTCTAATGATTGTCTTAGTTGATAAATTAAATCAAATAGATGGTCATCTAGTGTGATTTTTTCTAACTCGGATTGCCAGTAAGTAAACTCTTCTGCCGTAATCTGCACTTTTTCTGGAATATGAAAAGACTCAATCTCTTTATTTACGAGTAATGCACGAAAATTTTTCTTCTCTTGAACTGGGGTTAACCAAATTCTGACCAGCATTCGGTCATAAAGCGCTTCAAGGCTGCTATCGGAATCAGGTAATTCATTTGAAGCCGAAACTAAAAGGCGCATAGGAATTGCTATTTCAGCTTCGCCATTACGAAATTTACGTTCATTTATTGCGGTTAATAATGTGTTGAGGATTGCAGGACCCGCTTTCCATATTTCATCAAGAAAAACAATTTCAGCATCAGGAAGGTAGCCTTCAGTTAAACGCTGGTATTTTCCTTCATCTTTTAGAGCTTGAATGGACAATGGTCCAAAAATCTCTTCTGGAGTAGAAAAACGAGTCATTAAATATTCAAAAGCCTTCGCATTTTTAAAAGCTTCTTTCATTCTTCTTGCTATAAGGCTTTTAGCTATACCAGGAGGACCAAGTAGAAAAACACTTTCTCCACTTAATGCGGCAAGTAGGCAAAGGCGAATCGTTGATTGGCGCTCATAAAGACCTGTTTCAAGGTATTGGCTTAATTGTGAGATCCGTTCTGCTAATTGCATAAAAACTCCTAGTAAGGGTATTTATTATTGCTCTTAAAAGAAAATATCAGAAAACGAAGTGCGATATACAGCTAAACATTCAATTTATACTCCTTTCGTTTATAACAAAAATCGATTCAGCTTTATACCGCTTATTTTTGGTTCTTTTTTGTTTTTACAGCGAAACGTTTCGATGGTGATCACGTTTTTTCATTTATGTTGCTGAGATGATCGGTTTAAAATATTGAGTGTCACTTATGCTATCCATTTAGAACCTATCACCCAGCGAGTAAGGAAAAATAATGCAAGCAAAGAAACTTGTGATTTTAGGTAGTGTTAATGCTGATCATATTCTTAATGTTGCCAATTTTCCGCTTCCTGGTGAGACTGTTTCAGGGAACCATTTTCAAATGGTCTTTGGTGGAAAAGGGGCTAATCAGGCCGTTGCTGCAGGGCGTTGCGGTGCTAATATTACCTTTCTTGCATGCTTAGGTGATGATGATATTGGTAAAAAAGCGAAAGCACAGTTATTAACAGATAATATTGATATCAATAGCATTGAATTTATTGAAAACGAAGCAACGGGTGTTGCTCTTATTTTTGTTAATCAGCAAGGTGAGAATGTTATTGGTATTCATGCGGGAGCGAATGGTCGATTAGATACTGAATATGTAGAACGCCATGCTCGTGTTATTAAAGGCGCTTCAGCTTTATTAATGCAGCTTGAATCACCACTTGATTCTGTTTTAAAAGCAGCAGAATTTGCCAAGCAAGAACAAGTGCAAGTTATATTAAATCCAGCACCTGCTCAGGCTTTACCTGATGAGTTACTTTCTTTAGTTGATATTATTACACCAAATGAAACTGAGACTGAATATTTAACAGGTATAAAAGTTATCGACGATAAGAGCGCACAAGAGGCTGCTAATATCTTACATAATAAAGGTATTGGTACGATTCTAATTACTTTAGGTAGTCGAGGTGTTTGGGTAAGCCAGATTGGTCATTACGGCTGCCTTGTTCCTGCTTTTAAAGTTAAAGCTGTAGATACTATTGCTGCTGGTGATACTTTTAATGGTGCATTTATTACAGCGTTATTAGAAGGTCAGCCCATGATGTCTGCAATTAAGTTCGCTCATGCCGCCGCTGCTATTGCTGTAACGCGCCCTGGAGCTCAACCTTCTGTACCTTGGCGTGATGAAGTGGATGCTTTTTTATCTGCGTCTTTATAGTTAGTTAAGTTTTTATAAAAAAGAGAGCTAAGGCTCTCTTTTTTATTCGGCATCATCAAGATAGCTAGGCTTTTCTCTTTTTATTCGTCAGATTATCGCCATCGTGTTTATCTAGTAATAAGAAGACAAAAGAAGATAATAAAGTAATGACACCCACTGTAATAAAGGTGTAATGGAAGTTATCTACCGTAGTGCCTACATTTTCAGTATCAAAATAGCCTAAAATAGATGCACTGACAGCAATGCCAAAACTAATTGCTAGTTGTTGAGTGACGGCTAATACGCTATTTCCTGAACTCGCATTATTGTCAGTTAAGTCAGCCAATGAAATAGTGTTCATTGACGTAAACTGAATCGACATAAAAATGCCCAATAGAAAAAGTGGTAACACAAGATAATAGACTGACATACCTGGTGATTGTAATGAGAATTGCGCGATCATAATGCCGATAATAATGGTGATAGCAAAAAGAGTGCGTCGATAACTAAATTTCACCAAAATATGGGTAACAAAAGATTTAGCTAGTATAGAGCCTAATGCCATTGGCGCCATCATCATTCCTGAAACAATGGCTGGGTAACCAAATCCCACTTGTAGCATAAGTGGCATTAAAAAAGGAATACAGCCTGTACCTAATCGAGTTGCAATATTACCTGCAATACCGACAGAGAATGTTCGAGTTTTAAATATATTTAGTGGAATAAGTGGTTGCTGGTGGTGTCTTGCATGGTTGATATATAGCATTAATAGAAAGAATCCCCCCAAAATTACTGCAATAGGGATATAACGAGAAATTGCTTTATCACCAAAAAGATCAAGGCTGACAGAAAGCATTACTAATCCAAAACCAAAAAAAACAAAGCCGAGTAAATCAAATTTACGCTTTGGCATCGTAAAATCTGGCATATGTTTAATGGCATAAAAAATACCAAGTAATCCGATAGGAATATTAATAATAAATATCCAATGCCAAGAAGCATAAGTAACGAGTATTCCACCTAATAGAGGTCCTGCGATGGGACCAACAAGCCCCGGCATCGTAACAAAATTTAGAATTGGCAGTAGTTCACTACGAGGATAGGCTCTTAATAAAGCAAGACGAGCAACCGGCATCATCATCGCACCACCTATTCCTTGCAGTATACGTGATACGACAAGAGAGGTTAGGTTAGGAGAAAGAGCACAGAATAATGATCCTATAGAAAATAGAGAGACAGCAATAATAAATATTTTTCGAGTACCAAATCTATCTGCTAACCACCCACTAACCGGAATTAATAATGCCACAGTGAGCGTATAGCTGATTACAGCAGATTGCATTGCCAATGGAGAGTGGTTAAGACTCCTTGCTATATCAGGCAGTGCTGTATTGAGTATTGTTGCATCAAGCGCCTGCATAAAAAAAGCCATCGCGGCTATCCAAGGCAATCCTGACATATTTTTGGCGGATTTAAACATAAAAATATATACCGTCTTTGCTTTCTATTTATTTACCCTTCTATTATAAGCAGAGAACTCATTTAGTTTGTATTAAAACTATTCAATCACTCGTTAGTAATATTAAACATAGATCACGTGCGCTATTTCCGTCACCATCAATAATAGCTTGAACAATTTGGTTGTGCGTTTCTGGTTGAACGGTTTCATTACCCACTATAAGGTCGAAGTACTTTTTATAAGCAGAGAGAAATAGTGAGCCAAAAGAAGCAAAAAATGGATTACCGCTAGCTTGGTAAATAAGATAGTGAAATTGGGTATCAATATCTAACCAGTGCTGGCGATCAAAATGCTCATCAAGTAATTGCATTTCTTTGCCAAATAAAGAAAGAGATTGTTTTTGTGCTTCTGTTGCATTAAATGCGGCTAAATAACATGCTTGAGGTTCTATTGCTAAGCGGACATGATGGAAATAGTGACTCACTTTGTTAAATTCACCGCTATCAATCCACCAAGTAAGAAGATCATTATCTAATAAGTTCCAATTTTGCATTGGTGTAACGCGTGTACCGATCCTTGGACGGGGTAAAAGCATACCTTTTGCCGCTAACATTTTTATCGCTTCGCGTATAACGGTTCTACTTACTGATAACTGCTCTGCCAGTTCTATCTCTCCTGGTAATAAAGATTCTGGCTCATAAGTAGCAGAAAGGATTTGTTTACCTAGTTTTTCAGCAACAATATAAGAAAGATTCTTTTGAGAAGCTGAACGTTGTTCGCTAAATTGCATAATAAAAGTTACCTATACCATAATTTGTTTCTTATATTACGTGAGTCAGAGATGGAAAGCTGTTTGGATTTCACGCTATCAGCATAAAATTAGAGCGTTTTTTCTCAAATTGTTGAAAAAAAAAGCGAACGAAAATTAATTTCAAAAAAAGGCTTGCGCTAATCCGAGATCTCCCTATAATGCGCATCCACTGACCCACGATGAGCTGACAACAGCCTCGAAGGAAAGTGAAGAGAAAAGAAAAAAGTTTGAAAAAACTCTTGACTCTTCAGAGGAATAACGTAATATACGCCTCCTCGCAACAACGCAGAAGACCGGAAACGGCAGCCATTGTTGCACTGCTCTTTAACAAATTATCAGAC
>NZ_JBEEUB010000008.1:0-243012 GCF_040139125.1 Proteus hauseri | reverse complement strand
CCAGCCTAAGGTGTCTGTTCCAAGGCTGTTTTTGTCTTTATTGGCAGTTGAGCCAATTACAGCGCCATCAAGCTGAGTATGCTCTTTTACCTTAACATCAAAGCCCTCTTTGCCAGCAAACAGCCCAGTTTGTTCTTTCACGCTGTCGTAATTGCTGTGCAGCTTGTCTTTACTCGCACTAAGATTAAGGGTTGGATTACTTGAGCCGAGAGTATAACCGCCGCCAAGACTAATATTTTGCTGCTTGGCATCATAACGGTCGCGATCTTGCTGACTTTCTAGGGTGAGATTACGCCCCACATTGGCGGTGATCTGTTCACCGCTGACTTGTGCCCCTTTAAGCGTTGTATCGCGTTTACTGGTAAGGTTAACTTGCTTACCGGCATCTAAGGTGGTTTCTGTGTGAGTGACGCCATTGCTATTCTCGCGCCCTTTACCGGCATTTACGCTGGCTGAAAGATTAACCCCAGCACCGCCTTCACCTACGCCTAAGCCAACCCCGACACTGTCGCCTTTACTGCTATTTCTGCCTTGGGTGCTTTCACTATTTTGCGCTGATAAGAGATGGATATCTTGTGCCGCATTTAAGGTGATTTCGTTACCCGCTTTAAGTTGGCTTCCTTCAATGGCAATATCACCGCTGGTTTTCTCTTTATTTTTACCTGTGGCGCTAATCGAGAGGTTTTGCCCTGCATTGAGTGTACTGCCTTGAGAAACCATGCTTTCAGTATGGGTTTCGCTTTTCGAAGATTGGCTGCCATAAGAGACGCTTACACCAATGGTATTAGTCGCGCCTTTTTCAGCGCCGTCCTCACCAGCTTTCACACCCGTTTCTGCATTTTTCGCGTCGGCGGCTTGTGAAATTAAGCTATCTTGTTGATAAGCAACTCCTGCTTGCACACCAGAGAGTGCGGCTTTAGTCCCTTGTAGTGCACTTAAACGGCCATCGCTCTCTTTTCTCGCTTGTTGTGCGGTGCTAACCGCCGTATTGAGTGCACTGCCTACGGTGCCTGATAACGCTACACTTAAGCCACTCTGTTTCGACTCAAAAGTTTCTTCACGGGTACGTTTATCAAAACCGGGGTCGATTTGAACGCTATCACCCGTTAGATTGATCTCTTTATTGGCGACAATATCGGCACCACCAATATGCAATTTATCATTGGCGGTAATATTGACATTGCCTTGGGTGCTGCCAATGGTGCTGGCGCTTTGGTTTTGTGTGGTACCTTGTTCATCAACTTGATGACGAGAAGATTGCTGACCGATGGTGAAACCAATACCGCCATTACTAAAGACACCACTGCGCTTTTTCTCTTCCAGTAATGAATGCGAGTCCGTTTCTGTTGTTGCAGAGATATTGACATTATTGCTCGCCTTTAACGTGACATCCTGCTCAGCCACAACAGAAGAACCACTCACCTGAATATCATTGCTGGCATTGATATTGACGAGCTCGCCACTCACTATACTGCCTTGTTCTCGAGTGATGTGGTCATTTTGAACAGTGTGGGTACTGCTTGAGCTTAAAGAGCCTTTGCTATTTGAATGTTGTTCTAAAAACTCACTCTGTGTCTCTGTTGCGCTATTAATAGTGATATTTTGTTTAGCTGTTAAATCAATCGCCCCTTTTTCACTGTGCAGTGTACTGCCTGTAACGTTGATATCACGCTTATGTGCGACAATATCAACACCTTGTTGCCCACTTAACGTGCTACCAGTAACACTATTTTGCGAGGTTTCAACCACACGGTCACTACGTTTACTGCCACTGTTAACTTGCTCATTATCTTGATCTTCAAGATGCTGATTTGCTGCATGAATATCAATATTCTGCGCGTTGATACTGATTTTACCCTCTTGACTATCAACTTGAGCACCTTGTGCCGAGAGTGTGTTACCTGCATTTAATATCACCCCTTTATCGCCACTTAAGGTGCTTAATAGCAGACGTTCTTCTTTGCGAGTATTGCTAACAGAAGAGGTACTGCTATTGGCTTCAAGATGCGTTTTGGTGGTGGTGCTATCGGCAATAATATTGAGACTATCGCCCGCGTTGACGGTAAGTTGTTCACTCGCTTTGGCTTGGCTACCTTGCAAGGTGATATCTTTTCCTGCGGTTAAATTGAGATCACCACCTGCATTAAGTTCGCTACCTTGAGCGAGTTGCCATTCACCACTTATTTGGGCTAGACGATGTTCTTCTACTGGTTCTATTCCGTCACTGGTGCGATTACCCATTGCGCCGGAAATCACGCTGATTTCCCCCGAATGCGTACTTCTTGCGGTGGTGATGGCTAAATTATCACGGGCATTGAGATTGATATCGTTTAACGCATCCAGTTTTGCGCCTTGTAGCTGAATATCATTGCCTTTTAACGAAATATTGCTGCCACTTAATGACGCTTGACGTAAGGCGTCTTGTAAATGGGTACTCAGTGTAATGCTATCAGCTTGAATATTAATGTTTTCTGCATGAATATCGCCACCTTGATGTGCGAATTGTTTGGCATCAATGTCGATGCCTTTATTTGCCAGTAGTTGCCCAGCATTATTCACGCTATTGGCAGAAAGATGTAAATTATTACCACTGACAATGGCACCACTGCTGAGTAAGTTTAAGGTTTTATTCGCTAAGTACACTTTTGGCACTAACACCGTTTGTGATCCTTGTGCGGTATCCACCGTTTCACTGACTAACCAAACGATATCTTGTTGTAATGCCGCAATTTGTTCAGGTGTTAATGACACTCCGGGGCGCAAATTAAAATCACTGGCGACGTTAACGCCATTGTTCATTAAGAATTGATACTGCATCATCGCATTCCCTTCATAAAGAGAAGGGCGTCCAGTCAATTTTAAAACTTGTTCACGAACAAGGCGTTGTTCGTAGGATCCATCCCCTAATCGTTTATGCACTTGAGAAGGTGAATAACCCACACGAGAGAGTAGATAATCGCTACTAATAAATTTGCTGCGGCTAGTAAAACGCTCATCAGTAACAATTAAGAATGGGTTATCTGGCGATAAATGTTGTCGAAAGAGTCCGTTATTGGGGATCTCGGTGGCGATATTGCCTAAATGTTGTTTTTCAGTCAGTGCAATTTCAGCAGGTAAAAGAGGGCGTTCGAGTGGTGAGGTTGCATCAGAATGGGTTAACGTTGTTTTATCGCTGACAATAAAATCAGTATTCACTTCCTGTTTATTCGCCCCCTCGATATCAAAGGCGAGGGGATTACGTGCAAATTCAGCACGTTGCGCATCTACTGCTTTTAATGCGGCTTCAATGTCATTAATTTGTGCCGCATTAACCGTGGTGTTGGTAATGGAAGTGCCTTTGATGGTGACATTACCATTGCCTGAAATAACGCTTTCAATGGTGGTTAATGCGGTGGTTTCATCATGATCAAATGAAGGGTACCAATGATTTCCACTAATATCATAATGATCAACAATCTTTTCTTGGCGATGTTCATTAACGGAATAGGCTTTGTTCTCAAGTTTTCCGCTACCTTCAATGGATTGATCACCCGTTGAAATAATTGTGCTCGCCTCATTGAAAAGCACCTCAGAAACATTCACTTTCATCTTTCCACCGGAAAGAATACGAGCTCCGATGCCTTCAGAAATCAATTTATCGCGGATGGCGGTTCCTGATACGGTTCGCTCTCTTAAGCCGCTATAGTCACTGACATAAAGAAGATTATCGATATCAAGGTGTTGTTCAGGATCCCAAATTTCATTGTAGCCACGATTGTGCTCACGCCACACTGTATTATGGTAAGAGGTTGGTGTGCTTTTTTGGCGATCAGCATGACCTCGTGTTTCATAGAAAGTCATGGCATAACTACCATCACTGTTGGGTTTTAATGCAAGATAGTTGACCCAAATATCAGTCAGTTGACCCTCATTATTTTTAACCCTAACTTGTGCTCGCTTATTATTTGGGTCAATTTCAAGCAGCGTACCATATGGGTTATCAATGGCGGCTTGCTCATTTTTAACAGTGAGTTGTTGGGTGGTTGGCGCCATTTGGCGGCTATCGTCATGATGCTCAACTTCAAAAGAGCGCCAATAATAGTTATAACGATGCCAACGGTAATCACTGGTTTCAGCTTCTCGCTCAAAACTTAAGCCTTCACGTAAGTTATTTAGTCGCTTGGCACTAAGCGAAACATCGCCTTCGGCTTCTATCACACTCGCTCTATTTTCAATCAGCGTGCTAGACAGCGATAATTTGTCACCACTGTAAATCATCGCCCCTTCGTGATTAATAATGTTATCACTTGCATTTAAGTCTAAAGATTGTGTTATGGCGATAACGGCATCTTTTCCTTTATTATCGATAACGTTCGCGTTGATCACTGCGTTATCGCCCATTAAGGTTGCCGTGTTATCCAACCGATTTATCTTAAAAGCAAAATCATCTGCTTCAAGACGTCCGGTGTTGCGCGCAATATCGGTTGTGAGAGTGAGCGCTTTACTGACGAGTGAACCTTGGTTGGTAAACTGTGCGCTCTTTATTGTTAACTCTCTGGGTAGTAACCAGTGGGTTAAGTTTGTAAAAGCGCCTGTAATAGAAAGGGAGAGTGAATGATTACTACTTAGTATATCGCCAGCTCGTTGTATATAGTCTTGTGCCGCAGTCAGTGTTAATGCATTTTGACTTTGTAAGGTTCCACCTTGATTATCGATGGTCTGCGTATTAACCGTGAGTTTATTACCACTTTGGATTACACCTTGTTGATTTAATAAAACTAATGGTGAAGTGAAAGGGGTATTTTTGGCATTAATCTCAATGCTGTCATTGGCTAAAATATTCCCTTGTTGGTTATCAAGCGAAGTCAGATTTATCAGCGATAACAGATCGTTACTTTGTAATCGACCTTGTGTGTTATCGATATTTTTTGCAGAAATTACATTGTGGGTTGTACCCCAAATCAAGCCATTATCACGGTTGTTTAACGTATCTGTAGTGAGATTTAATATTCCTTGGCTACTTAAGATGCCGTTATTGTGGTTATCAAATTGGGTGGTTTTAATATTTAGCGCTTGTGTTGAAACCAATTGCCCTTGCTGATTTTGAATCTCTGTTGATGCAAGTGTTAATGCCTTACCACTATGAATTTTACCGCTTTCATTATTAATATGATTAACGAGGTAATGGCTATTGTTTTGGCTAATCAATGTGCCTTTTGTATTATCAAGCTGCTTGGCATTAAGCGTTAGTTCCCCTTGGCTACTGATATTACCTTGCTGATTTTGTACTTGGGAAGCGTGAATTGATTGATGTTGATTACTTCTAATTTTACCAAGGGTGTTATTCAATAAACCTGATAAAGTTAGGGTAATAGCCTGTTGACTATCAATTGACCCCGATTGATTTTGCAGTGATTTTGCCGTTAATAAGAGAGCGTCTGCGCTTTGTAATTTTCCTTGGCGATTATCCAGTTCATTTTCAACCAGAAGCTGTATCTGTTTTTGGCTATACAGCAAGCCTTGCAGTGAATTATCGATATTTTTGGCAAGTAATGTCAGCGTATTTCCGGCTAACCATTGTCCTGCGTTATTGCTGATCGTTTCAATGGTACTATTTGGCTGTTCACCTCGTGCATTAATCGCTTTTTGTGCACTGATTTTGCCTTGTGTATTGTTCACGCGATTGATGATATGCAAATCAATATTATCGCTGGATTGAATAATGCCATTCTCATTATTCAACGTATTAGCTGCTAAATTCGCTGCTTTTTGGCTTTGAATTTGCCCAGTTTGGTTATTAAAAATGGCTGTTTTAGCAGACCAACTGCCCAAACTGCCCATCCAACCTTTTATATTAAGAATATTAGCCGCTTGTAAGTATTGTGATGATTGGCTAAAAAGGCGACCTTGACGATTATCCAGTTGATTAACCAACTGAATATCTAACTGATTTAATGCATTTATCTCACCTTGAGTGTTAATAACATTATTTGCCTTAATTAAGGTATTTTCATGGCTAGTGAGTTTACCGTCTTGGTTGAGTAAATCGTTTTTTAACAAAAGTTGTAATGCTTTTAGGCTAACAATATTACCTTGTTGTTGATTGGTTAATTGACCGCCCTTTAAGGTTAAAATGCCATGACTTTGTACTATTCCGTTATTGTTATTAAATTGGCTGGTTTCAGTGCCTTGCCAATCTAATGTTTGCTGCGCGGTGATTTTACCTGCGGTATTAATCACATTGCCGTCAGTATTTAAGGTGAGTGCACCTGCTGATTGTAAATATCCCTCTGTATTATCAAGCGTATTAGCGTGAGCTATTACTTGGCTTCCCGCTTGTGTAACACCGCGTTGGTTATTCCAAATACTTTGCGTTTTTGCTATGAGATATTGACCCGCTTCAAGCAAGCCAAGGGTATTATGGATGGATTGATGAGAGGTCAACTCAAGGTTTTGAGTCGCAACAAGTTTACCTTGCTGATTGGCTAATTGGTTTGTCGTAATAACCAGTGAGTTAGCGTTAATTTCGCCATTTTGGTTATCGATATTTTTTGCGAAGAGGTTAAATAAATTTTCGCTTTGGATCGTCCCTTTTTTATTATTTAAATCGCCTTGTGTGGATAAGGTTAATGTTTTACCTGCTGCGATAATGCCTTGACGATTATTCAGCGCTTTTGAGGTTGAGAGCGTAAGCGTGTCTTGGCTAACTAATTGTCCTTGAATGTTATTTAGCGAGCCTGTTTTAATCTCGACTTGGCGACTATTGATCGTACCTAATGGGTTATTAAGTGTGTCATTGGTATTTAAAACCAATTTATGACCTGAAAGTAAGCTGCCTTTTTGGTTATCGATGCCAGATTTTGCGGTGAGTGTTAATGTCGATTGGCTTTTAATCTCACCGGATTGGTTATTAATAGTATTCGCATCGAGAGTAAGTGCGCCATTATTACCTAATACGCCCTGTTGATTATTAAGTTCCCCTTGGAACCACCAATGCTGTTTTGCGCTATTAAGCGTAACTAAACGCCCGTTTTGATTATTTAGACTGCCAGTATTGAGTTTTAATTGATAGGCTTCAATGCTGCCTTCGGTATTATCCAGTTGTCCGCGTAATGCCAAACCACTTTCGCTTTTTCCTGTTTGTGTCCAAATCCCTTTTTGGTTAAAGAGATTATTGGTATTGATATCCCAATTTTTAGTTTTAATGTGTGCTTGTCGAGATGAGACATCTCCTGTTGCTGCAATATGTGTTTTATTGGTGTCAATTTGCGTGTTATTTAAACGCACGTCACCTTGTGTGGCATTCAGTGTTAACGTTGAAGCTGCAATTTGGCTTTGACTCAAATCGACATTCTTTGCTGTTGCATTAATCTCTTTTTTACTAAGCAAATGACCATTGGCATAAATAGTCGACTGACTATTTAGGGTAAGGTTGGCATCTTGGGTGATCTGGCTATTTAGATTGCTGCCAGCAAGTAAATTACCTTGCGTCTGTATCTCTTTTTTGGCAGTTAAGGTGACATCCTGCGCTGCGGCTAAGGTGCCGGATTGAACAAGCGCACCTTCTTGGCTTTCAACTCGTAATGCGCCACCACTATGTAATTTACCTTGGTGCGTCACATCACCTTTTGCCAATAACGTGATATTGCTACCTGCTTGGGTGATGGCTTCTTGTGCTTTAGTCGATTGCCAAACTAATTGTCCATTACTGGTAACGGTTAAGGTTTTATCAGCTTGTAAATGAGCGGCTTGATTGCGAACGCCAACACCATTTTCAGTCCCCACCATGTGAATTTGACCGCTGTACATTCCCCCCATTTGCCCCATATCAATAGCAAATTCTGGTTTAATGTTGCTGTCTTTATTTTCTTTATTATTCAGTGCGGTGGCTTTATTTTGTGCATCGATATTATTGCGACCTGCAACAACGTCAATTTTCTCTTTTGCCCACACACCCGCATTGATTTCTACTGCGCGTGCTAATAAATCAACATATTGAGTATCATGGCGGCTATCGCCATTTAAGCCGCTGCCTTCAACACGAATAACACCTCGCTCAACATGGTAACCCACTAAACTACCATCACTATTGAGTTGAGGTTTACCGGTTGTTAAGGTCATTCTTCCTGCATTGATGGTGCCACAGCCATTACAAATAATGCCTGCTGGGTTGGCAATAATCACTTGCGCTTTACCGCCAGCAACCTCCAAAAAGCCTTTAATTTGGCTAGGATTATTACTGTTAATTTCGTTGAGAATGACGCGAGCAGGTGCGGTATTTTGATTTAAATTGGGATTGCCTTGAATGATGCCTGCGGTTTGTGTGGATGTCATTACCGCAGAGTTATTTAAGATTGCCCCTTTTTGCTCAACATCAAATTGGCGGTATTGGTTATGCGATATTCCTGCGTTATTGGCGGCAACAATATTGACTTGTTGCAGCCCATTTTGGGTATTAATCACGTCAGGACGTTGATTTTGAGGTGCTCGATTATCGGCAATAATGCCGTCAGCAAAGGCGCCATTACAGCTTAACGTCAGCCATAATAATAACGCGGTGTGACGTAAGGTAACCCATAAACGAGCCTCTTGAGCACTGCGAGTTTGCCCAGATACTGTGCTGCAACTTTTGGTTAATTCTGAAACAACACGTAATTCCCCATGAGTACGGCTGAAGATAAGACGGTAACAATGCTTATTCATAGATAATACCTTTAAAATCAACAATCCAAAAAAGAGAAAGGATTAGTTAAACCAAGGGGAATAACTGCCACAGAAAGATTAAATTTCTACATTAAGACTAAAACCAGCGGTCACACCTGAGGTATAAAAGCGCTCGGGTTTATAAAGAGGCGTACCGATAAAAACGTCGTAATTTATCCGAGACCAAAGTGAGCCGCGTAAACCCAGCACAGTTCCAGCAAGTTGATGCCCGACGAGATAGTGCGTGTTGGCACCCTCAACGCGACCATAATCGATGCCTAAATAGAGCTCTTGCCCTTGAGAAAACAGGTTCCACGCAATGTCATTGCGCCAAAGCAGGGCTTTTTCACCAGATAGGTTCTGTTCGCCATCAAAACCGCGCACGGTATAACGCCCGCCAATCGCCATGCGGTCTTGTGGCGTTAACGCGTGTTGACTCCATTGACCACGCAGTGAGGTATTCCAACGCCAAGGTTGTTCACCCAAAGAGAAAGGTTGATTAAAACTAAGATCGCCAAGCCACATGCCGGTTCTCGCACTACCGCTGTCGGTTGCTTCTTCGGGGGCGGGCAATGCATGAAATGCCCCTGTACCTCGACGCCAGTTAATGTTGGCATCTAATGTAGAAGTACCGAAGTAACTGCGCTGATTGAGTCCAATTTCCCATCCCGCAGTACGACGATGTTGTTGGTCGATATCAATCTGATTGACCGCATTGGTGGAATGTTTGCGATAAGCACGTATATTCAGGGTGGTTTTATGAAATTGATTACGGAATAGCAGTCGTGACACAGTAAATTGCGCATTGTCACTTTTGCCGCTATAACGAAGTACTTCATTAGCGTTAGGAATACTTTGGTGATAGGTATAATGGTTATAATTTGCGGAAAATGACCAATATCCTACGGGAATAAAATAATTAAACGTATATGAGCGATTACCAAAAGGACCATGATCAAAGAAATCTTTACTGACATTGGCATAGAACAGATCGTTTTGAGAGAAAGGTGCATCAATGGCCAATGTCGCCGAACCTAAATAACGGCCGGTACTTTTTGAACCGCTATTATCTAACCCCAAACTTAGCCGCACAGGGCGCTGTTCTTGCCAACTCACAACTAAATCACTGGTTGCATCTTCTTTGCCGGGGACAATTTGAATATTTGCTGTGACATTGGGCACGCGTTTGAAATTTTCTAACCCTTGTTCAATATCACGTAGGTTAAGAATATCCCTTGATGATGTGGGGATCGCATTCCATAAACGAGCACGCCAAGAGACATTATCATCAAAACGGATCTCATGAATTCGACCGGGTTGTAGTGTGAGTGTTAAATGACCTTGTGTAAGATCTTGTTCTTGTACCATAACTCGAGTGGTTACATAGCCTTTTGATAATATTTCATTTTGAATTTTGTTCACGACTAACAAAATACCTTGTTCACCAAGGCAATGACCTTTAGCGTCATCCACCGCTTTTAGTGCCCATTGGAAATCACGAGAAGCTTCCCCCTCAAGCGTAAGGGTATTAATCAAAAAACAGGGTTTTTCATTAAGAGGGTAGCCAGGAAGTTCGATATCGGAGCGAGGAAGACGAGTATCAATATCAGGTCTATTTTGCTGCTGTAAAACACGCTCTCGCTCTTTTTGGCGCTGTTGTTCTCGATCATCAATCGACACGGCTTGTTCTGCCGGTGTAGGGGAAGTATATGGTGCTGCAATTAATGGAACAGATAAAAAATAAAAAGAGAACAATTTCCATTTTATATAATGACATTTATTCATTTTTTGAATAACTTCCTAATAATGCTAATTGTTAGCCAATAGTTTTATATATCACGCAGTAACGTAATGACGATGTTATTTATCTCTACGATATATAAGAAGAAATACCGTAAATATTAGAAATAATAGATTGGTTATATTTATTACTGATTTATCTTGGTTTTAATTTAGCCAAGTTAGCATAAAAAAATCAAGGTAAATTTATATTGAGCTAATATCCTTGTATTTATTATCTGCTTAATAGATTTAAAGTAATTATGTTTATTATTTTTGGTTGAATTATTTAAGGAAGTATCTAAAAATATTGCGTTCCACTTCAATTTGAATACAGAAAATTAAAGTGTTTTTGATAGGTGGTGAGCGGCTAATTCGTATGTTTATCAGTTGGCTGTGCTTGTTTCTTTGATCAGATGTTTGAATGTATCCGTGATATTTGTGCGAGTGAATGGTGAGTATATTCACGAATAAAAAATATCTTTTTAATAGTAGCGGCTTAACTAATTAATTGTCGCACTGATCCGGTTATTTTAATGAACTTTCTTTACCAGTTAGTTTTGTACCAAAGCGAATATTGAAAATTTAATTATGATAATTAAATATGGATAAAGGCTGAATATTTAAGTATAGAAAGGCTTGCTAAAATAAATCAGCAAAAAAGAGTCGCCTTACTATTTTTATAATGCTAACTAAATTACCAACGTTGGTTTTATATTATTAGCAGATATTACTAACACTATTTTTTATTATTAAGCATTGACTTTAAATCAGCGAAAGGATTATAAGTTGCTGCATCAACATCTTTTTGCGCATCCTCTCCCGCTATTACTGTTGTACCGTATTGGACTGCTTCAGTGTATTTTGAGTGTTCATGATCATGGCAAAATAGGCACAATAATTCCCAGTTACTGCCATCTTCTGGGTTATTGGTATGGTCGTGATCAATATGATGAACGGTTAATTCTCGTAGGTTTGAATACACAAATTCTCGTGCACAACGTCCACATACCCATGGGTAGATTTTCAGTGCTTTTTCACGGTAACCACTTTCTAAACGTGCATAGTTTTTTGGGATCAGAGCCATTGCAAATATTACCTGTTTTAAAAAAATAGTTTTACGATAGGACTTCTAATATACCCCATACCCATAATGGAACAGAAGGAGAAATAGAGCAGGAATAGAATGTCATTTTTTAGTTTTGGGTATGAGAAACTTTAGCCACAGTATTTTACTCTGTGACTTAATTTCTCTCTCTTATATATACTAAAATTAATCTACTCGACTTAAAACCAAAGACATAGTCTGTATCTGCATTGTGCTTTATACTACGCGCAGAAAAACTAGGTAGATAATGATTAAGAGGCGGTAATGGCGATGAATGGAACGATCACAACGTGGTTTGAAGATAAAGGTTTTGGATTTATCAAAGATGAAGACGGTGATAATCGTTATTTTCATGTGATTAAGGTCTCTAACCCTGATCTGATAAAAAAAGGTGCTGCGGTGACTTTTGAACCGACCACCAATACTAAAGGCTTGTCAGCTTATGCTGTCAAAGTGATACCAGATAGCAAATACATCTATATTGCAGGTGAGCGAATTAAGCTTACCGCTATCAAGTCTTATGTGGTTTATAGTGAAGAAGTACCTGCTGATACACGCATTGATAAAGAAAATACCGTGCTATCTGTTGGCGCATTGATGAATAGTATTAGACCAAAATCAGCTAACTCTGATGAAATGCGCTCTCTAAAAAAATTAGCTATCACTACGCTTCATGGAACAATATTAACGTTCTCTGAAGATGAAATTGATATCGAAGCAACAATAAAAGTACTGAAATAATTTATGTTTAGAATGGACTCGCACTATGCGCTTTTATCATCTCTTTACTTATTGGGTGAATAAAATGCAGCTCGCTTGCATGTAGCATCAGTCGTGGAGTCTGTTCTGTACCCAGTAATAATCTGCCACCATACAAATCACAACCCAAAATAGGATGACCTAATAGCTGACAATGTATTCTGAGTTGGTGAGTGCGTCCTGTTTCTGGTGTGAGTTGAACCCGCGTTAATGGCAGTAATGTGCCGTTTTCTAATTGGCGATAAAAGCGTTCAATCACTCGATAATGAGAACGCGAAGGTTTGCCGTGGATTTCAGAAATGGTCATCAACGGAAACAATGCGGGATCTTTAGCAATTGCTGCATCTATTATCCCTTCGTTATCGTCTACATGCCCACAAAGTAGTGCGCTGTAGACTTTGGTTACGGTACGCTGACTAAATTGCTGACTAAGTTCGGCATTTATCGCTTTATTACGAGCTACTACCATCAATCCTGAAGTACCAAAATCAAGGCGATGAACTAATGTGCAATCAGGGAATAACGTTACTAACCGATGATGCACTGAATCGATATTTTGTGGATTTTTTCCTGACAAACTAAGAAGCCCTGAAGGTTTATTGATAAGTACTAGATGAGCGTCTTGATAGAGAACCTCAATTTCATCATGGCAAGGTGGGGCAATAAAGGTATCAATAATCTTAGACATCAGGCTATCCGAATAAAAAGTAGGTGTGGATAATAGCGAATTTTAAGCTGACTAGCGACAACCCATCTTGCGGCTTATAATGTTCAAATATTCTATATTACAGTTTCCATTTTTAAGCGACTACGATGTAGGCAATAATAGATATCAGCATTAACCCTTGAGGGCGACCTATGAATAATGAAATACCATTTAAATATTATGACATCGTGGAAGAATATGCGATGGAATCTGCAAAACCAGTAGATGAAGCAGAAGAAGATGCCCTGGCACGTTATTTTCAGTTACTGCTCACTAGCTTGACGAATAACGAAGAAATCAGTGAAGATACGCAGAAAGAAATGGCGAAAGAAGCGGGAATTAATGCGCAACGCATTGATGATATCGCGACATTTTTAAATCAATGGGGTAATGAATAACTCTGATTGATAGCGTTATTAGATGAGCAACAATATCTTCAATATATTGTTATTTATCACTATTTTTTAAAGCGGTCGATAGTTCGACATTTTGTGGCGAAACGTCCGCTTTTTATTACAGCTTTCTTGTTCTTTATTTTTTTCTTAGATTACTTAATAATCATCCTAACTCACAAAATTGCTATGTGAATCCCTGCATAAGCATATGATTTAACGTATACTCAATCTCTTGACGAGAAGCTATAATTTCATATATTACGATATCATCAAAGGCAATTTATTAGGTGAGATATGCTGGATTTTTTAAAAAATTACGACAATTTAACGGTCAGCGAAAAAAAAGTATTAAAATATCTCACTGATAATATTTCTGATATTCCATTTTTAAATATTAATGAATTAGTAGAGAAAACATTTGTATCAAAAACCGTAATCATTAACTTATCGCAAAAGTTAGGGTTTAGTGGATTTAAAGAGCTTAAATTTCAAATTAATAATTATAACTTAACAAAAAATAAAGTAGAAAAAATCAATTCTTCATCTTATAAAAAACAGCTAGAAAAAAATATTAATAAAAGTTTTACCTTAATTAATGAAGAACAGATCCATGATTGTGCCAAAACATTACGCCATTCTAGAAATATCTTTATTGTTGCAAGAGGCACCAGTAAAGCGGTGGGGTATTACCTTGAGCATCTATTGTTTGCGTTAGGACTTCACTGTTTTTTTATTAATGATTACAACTTATCTGATTCTTTTACTCGACTCGTTAATGAAGATGATACGGTGATTTTTATCTCCCTTTCTGGTGGAACTAAAAAAATTATTGAAACGGCTAAAATTGTGCAGTTAAAAGATGCCAACATCATTAGTATGACCGCCTTTCATACCAACGAACTTACCGCTTATGCAAACAATACCCTGTTTTGTTTTGCAGATAGTCACGACACTAAAAGAGATGATACAAAATCTAGAATTGGTTTTTTTATTCTAGTGGATTTACTTATTAATGAACTGGAAAATTTACTTTAGTTTTATAGCAATAATAAGTTTTTCTAGAGATGATAATTTATTTACAATTATTAATTGATTAATATTAATCAATAATCACTTATATTTAAAAATCAAAATAAAATATTTATTCAATAATAACAGCTATTTTCTTATTAACTTATTTTTCTTAAATTGGAAATATATGAATGATATAAAACTATTTTATATCAGTTATTGCTATTTCATTTTTAATCTTAAGACCTAGGTCATAAATAATGACCTAAGATAATATTTAAAACCGCAACGTCATTCATTTTATAGAACACCCAGTGCTAGAGTAGCTCTGTAATTTTTTATATTCAGAGTCATAAGGAAAAAAATATGGCCAGAAAAAAGTTCAGTGAATCCATTCAACGCTTTGGTAGAACCCTACTGCTACCTATCGGCGTTTTAGCGCCAATTGGTATGATACTGGGGATTAGTGGTGCTCTCGTTCAGTCTTATATGATTGCTCGATTTCCATTCTTAGGGAATGAAACAGTCAATGCATTATTAGTCAGTATCCGCTCTATTGCCGGCGTTATTTTTGACAATATCCCGCTCCTATTTGCCATGGGGGTCGCTTATGGCATGAGCCATAAAGATAAGGGGATAGCGGTCTTTGCCTCCGTCGTCGGATACTTAACCTTGATAAGTACCATCAATATCTGGTTGGTATTGACGGGTAAACTTGCGGATCCTGCGATTATGACGCAAGTGGGGCAAATCAAGGTTCTAGGCATACAAACCATGAATATTAGTGCCGCAGGAGGGATTATCACTGGATTAATTGCCGCTTGGGCGACCGATAAATTCTATAATCTTGAGCTTCCTACCGCATTTGCCTTCTTCTCAGGTAAAAAATCCGTCGCCATTATTATGGTCGGGTTAATGATTGGTGTTGGTTCGTTACTACCCTTTATTTGGGAAGTCTTAGTGATGGGATTAACTAAGCTTTCAGCCGTATTTTTAAGCCCTGTAGGACCTTTCTTTACCGCAGGGGGTGAACGACTGTTTATTCCATTTGGCTTACACCATGTATGGAACGTTCTGTTTAGATTCACTGAAGCCGGTGGTTCTTACATTATTGATGGACAAACCTATGTCGGTGTTGTTCCTGCAATGACAGAAGTGCTGTTTAACCAAGGACCAAGCAGTGAATATTGGGCGATGATGCCAAGCTTGACTCGCTTTATGGCACAACAGCAAATGCTGGTCACGCTATTCTTATTCCCTGCTATCGCATTGGCAATTTACAAAACAGCTAAAAAAGAGAACCGTGCTGAAGTTAAATCAATGCTGGTTACCATGGTATTAACCGCGATGCTCGGAAACGTTACTGAGCCGTTGGAATTTACCTTTGTCTTTATTGCACCGCTCTTATATTTAATTTACGCCATTATTGTGGGTATTGGTGCGGTTTTACTCTCTTTCGCGGGTGTTGCTATTGGTTATATCCGAGGAACGGTCTTTGACTTCACTATCTTTGGTTTGCTTTACGAAAATACAAACTGGATTTTCTTAGTCATTATTGGCACCAGTTTAGCGGTAGTGACTTACTTTATCTTCTGCTGGGCTATCGTGAAATTTGATATCAAAACACCAGGAAGAGAAGAGTCTAGCAACCTTAAAAATACATTAATCAAAGAAAAACGTTATGGCGAAATTGCAGAGATCTTAATTCAAGCATTAGGTGGTAAACAAAATATTCGTAACGTTGATAACTGTATTACAAGACTTCGTATTGATATTTCAGAAGTGAATCAAATAGATAAAGATCTAATGTTGGAATCAGGTTGTACAGCATTCTTTATACCTGCGGCAAATCATGTCCATGTTGTTTACGGACCAAAAGTAGAGTTTGTCCGAAATGCTGTTGATGAAGCAATGAAGAAATAAAAAGGATACATGATGAGAGCGTTATACGATTCTAAAAGTAAAACAATTGATGATCGCGGTATAAAAGAGCTGCTATCCAATGAAGCCAAATATTCAACTTGGTTAATGTTTGAATCAATGTTAGCTCAAGCTCAAGCAGAACAAGGTTTTATTCCACAATCTGCCGCAGATGAAATTAAAGAAAAGGCAGTTATAGAGAATATAGACTTTGAAGAGATGAGCCGTATTTATCAAAAAATCGGTCATGGTTTTGTGCCTTTTTTAAAGGTATTAGTGAACGCATGTTCAGAAGAGAGTGGTAAATATATCCATTACGGTATTACCACACAAAATATACAGCAAAGTTCACAGCTCTATATGATGAAAACAGTGCACCATAAATTTATGTTGCTCTTAAGTGAGATCATCGAAAACTTATCAGGTTTAGCTGAGAAGACTAAGCATATGGTGATGGCAGGAAGAACGCATGGACGCCATGCGATTCCTATCACTTATGGTTATAAAGTCTCTGTATGGATAAGTGATTTTATCGACTGTTATCAGCGCATGAAAGAGTGCGAAAAGCGAGTATTTACTATCATGATGGGTGGTGCTGTTGGTGCATTTAACTCAATGCCTGAAGTGGGAATGAAAGTCCAAAAACGTGTTGCTGAATTAGTGGGTATGGAGGCGATGGAAGTGCCATCGCGTAATCTCAGTACGCATAAATTAGAATATATGGCTAATTTAGCGCTAATGGCAAATATCTGTCATAAAATTGGCGAAGAAGTGTATAGCACTACACTAGAAGAGATAGCCGAGGTTTCTGAAGGATTTACTAAAGGTACAGTGGGTAGCAGCACTATGCCTCATAAAATAAATCCAAAACTGGCAAAAGGAATTATTGCTAACTCACAAAAACTCTACTCTTTACCGAGTGTTGGTATGTATTCCGCGGTGAGACCTTATGAGGGTGATAGCAGCTCTTATATGTTATTTGATGGATTACTTGAAGAAGCCTTAGAGCTGACAACGGAAATTCTATTAAGAACAGAAGAGCTTTCTAGAACAATCGTGCCTCATGAAGAAAGAATGCTACATAACGTATTAAGAAACAAAGGATTAGATAATACTGAATACGTTATGATGAAAATGGCAGAAAAATTAGGTAAAGATAAAGCGCACTCATTGCTCTATGAAGAGGCAATTAAAACTGCCGCTGATGGTGAAGATTTTTATACCAACTTGACCAAAAACGAGGTCATTACCGCCGCATTTAGTCATGATGAAATCAAAGCAATGTTAGATCCTCGCTCTTATATTGGTTTATCTGTCGAAATTGCAGAGAAAGAGTCAAAACGCGGGTTAGCGATTGCTCAAGAAATTAAGCAAAACTATAAATAAAGTCATCAAGTATCCATAAATAAATCATTATCAGTTAAGTTTAGAGCCACTCAAATGAGTGGCTCTTTTTGTTGTCTCCTCGCTAAGATAATACCTTTTTATATAAAAAGAACGACATGCTCAAAAAACTAAAACAATGTTTTATATTTTTATTGATGGTTGTGTTTTTTATTGATATCGTGTCTCTATAAAAGTGATGCATTTTCACACATTATCATTAATGCCTATCAAGGCTAGGAATTGAGGTTCATTATGCAAACTCGTCAAAGCATTCATAGCGACCATGCCAAACAACTTGATACCGAAGGCTTGCGCCGCGAGTTTCTGATAGAAGAGGTTTTTAGCCCCAACAAACTGACGATGACTTATAGCCATATTGATCGCATTGTATTTGGCGGCATTATGCCAGTAGGTTCTGCGCTAACTTTTTCTAATGAATTAGGTAAATCTTTTGGTGTCACATACTTCTTAGAGCGCCGTGAATTAGGTCTTATTAATATCGGCGGTGCGGGTGTTATTACCGTTGATGGCACAGATTATGAGGTGGGTAAAGCGGAAGCACTTTACGTGGGTAAAGGTGCTCGTGATGTGAGTTTTAAGAGTATTGATTCCACTCAACCTGCTAAATTTTATTACAACAGCGCACCCGCACATACAACGTATCCAACACGTAAAATCACACAAGATCAGGCTTCTCCTGAAACATTAGGGGACGCAAGTACCAGTAATCGCCGTACTATTTATAAATATTTAGTGCCGAATGTATTACCTACCTGCCAATTAGTGATGGGTATGACCCAGCTAGAGGAAGGAAGCCTTTGGAATACCATGCCTTGCCATACACACGAACGCCGTATGGAAGTCTATTTTTATTTCAATATGAAAGAAGATGCTGCGGTATTCCATATGATGGGTAAACCTGATGAAACTCGTCATCTATTAGTCCATAACGAACAAGCCATTATTTCGCCAAGTTGGTCTATTCATGCTGGTGTTGGAACACAGGCTTATACCTTTATTTGGGGTATGGTGGGTGAGAATCAGGTCTTTAGCGATATGGACCATGTTGCGGTTCGCGATCTGCGCTAATCAGATAAATGTATTACTCATAATAAAGTAGCTGCCAAGTATATGAATTGGCGGTACATATTTTCTATATTCGAGGTAATAGTATGATCCTGAATGCATTTGATCTGAAAGGTAAAGTCGCCATTGTAACTGGCTGTAATACAGGTTTAGGACAAGGCATGGCATTAGGTCTTGCTCAAGCGGGTTGCGATATTGTGGGAATTAACCTTGTTGAACCGACAGAAACTATCGCTGAAGTGGAAGCATTAGGTCGTCGCTTTTTGAGTATAAAAGCGGATGTTAGCAAAACCAGTGAGTTACCTGCATTAGTTGATAAAGCGGTTGCTCATTTTGGTCATGTCGATATTTTAGTCAATAACGCAGGTATTATTCGCCGAGAAGACGCGATCAATTTTACAGAGAAAGATTGGGATGATGTGATGGATCTCAATATTAAAAGTCTCTTCTTCATGTCTCAAGCGGTGGCTAGAAAATTTATCGCACAAGGTACGGGTGGCAAAATTATTAATATTGCGTCAATGCTCTCTTTCCAAGGTGGTATACGTGTACCGTCTTACACGGCTTCTAAAAGTGGCGTTATGGGTGTCACCCGTTTGTTAGCGAATGAGTGGGCAAGTAAAGGCATTAATGTTAATGCTATCGCTCCGGGCTATATGGCAACCAATAATACAGCAGCGCTACGTGCTGATGAAGAGCGCAATGCGGCTATTTTAGAACGTATCCCCGCAGAGCGTTGGGGTGTTCCGAGTGACATGATGGGACCTGTTGTTTTCTTAGCATCATCAGCTGCTGATTATATTAATGGCTATACCATCGCAGTTGATGGTGGTTGGTTGGCTCGTTAATGCACTATTATTGAAGAAGGCGCCCAAAGGCGCCTTTTTTCGTTGCGCTAGGAATAGGGGAAATCGCATGTTTTTTGAAAATTATTGGTTTGCCCAAGGGATCGGTGTTCTGGGTTGCCTTATTGGTGCCACTGCCTTTATGCAACGACAAGATAGTAAACTCAGGTTTCAGCTCACGTTAAATGGCTTTTTGATGTCGATTCACTTCTTTTTAATCGGTTCAACGGTAGGCGCCATTAACTGTTTACTTTGTGCAATACGAAATTGGGTATCGGGCTATTCGCGTAATATTGGGATCATGTTGATCTTTATTGCTTTGGCATGGTTTTTAGTGATCCCAAACATCATCCATCCAATACAGATCTTAACGTTACTTGCGACAACATTAACAACCTATGCATTATTTCGCTTTAACGGCATTGTCCTTAGATTATGTATGTTGACGAGCACGTTGTGTTGGTTAACACATAATATTTGGGCGGGTTCAATTGGTGGGATTATACAAGAAAGCCTATTTTTGGTAGTGAATAGCCAAACCATTTTTAAACTCTATAAAGCCAAATTACAGAGTTCTTAATCATGATGTGTAAATAAAAAAATCCATCAATATAAAATTAATGGATTTTTATTATTAATAGTGAGTTATAAGCGAATCTTAAATGTTTTCAGCGATGGCATTGGTATCTGTGTAGCTAAAAGGGTAGTCATGAAAACCTAATCCCGCTGAAATATTCGCTGCCGCTTCATGCAGTTGAGAGATTAGCGTTTCTTTGTTCTCTTCTTGGAAGCGAATTAAAGGAAGTGATAACGACAGTCCGGCAATAATTCTGCCCATACGGCTATAAATAGGCACAGCAAAGCAACGTAAGCCGTGTTCCATTTCTTCTTTATCTTCGGCATAGCCTTGTTTGCGAACTTGTTCTAATTCAACAAGTAACGCGTCAATATCTTTCAGTGTGTATTTTGTAAAAGGTTCAAATGTTACGTTGGCAAGGATCGCGCGAATTTCTGTTTCAGGTAGCCAAGCGAGCATGATTTT
Source organism: Proteus hauseri (assembly GCF_040139125.1). GTDB lineage: Bacteria > Pseudomonadota > Gammaproteobacteria > Enterobacterales > Enterobacteriaceae > Proteus > Proteus hauseri_B. The sequence continues at coordinate 222,293 of NZ_JBEEUB010000008.1, read as the reverse complement.
ACCTAGCCCAGTGCTGTAAAGCGGACGACGACGACCAATACGAGAATACATTTGTAGATTATATTCAGAATCTATTTTATGCAGATAAACAATGCTGTCTTCGTCTAATGTACCTAAATGCAGTGTTTCTTTAGTCAGTTTTCCAAGACGATACATCTGTTCATCAGCCAGCTTAATTAAGTCTTGGTTTTCGAGCGCCTTGGCGCCTAACTCAAATAATTTTAAGTTAAGAGAATATTTATCCGTTTCACCTTCTTGGGAAACATAGCCTAATGTTTTCATGGTTTGTAAAAAACGGTAGACGGTACTTTTAGACATCATGATCCGTAAGGATAACTCAGTCACACCAATGACTTTTTGCTCGCCAAGTGCTTGTAATATAGCGAATACTTTAAGTACGGATGATACTGATTCCGGTGAGTTTTCTATTTCAGACATTGTGAGTCCCAAAAAATGGTTTATTGTTTCATTATATTTGAAATGCTACAAAAATTATAGCGATTAGCCGTGATCATTCAATAAGCTTAACGGCTTTTCATAAGGTAACGTGCTGGTAGTCACACTATTTTTATATAAAAAATATCTAATATTGATCTCTTTTTTATGGTTATCACTTTGAATTTAAACTAAATCAAGATAATAAATCGTGATGATTTTGTGTACCTTATATGATGTTTGAATACGATATAACAAGGTAAGTACTTAATTGCTTTTTATGAATTTTGTTTTTAAGCATAGCGTTCAGGTGTTTTAAAAATTATATCGCTATCACAAAATTAATGAAATATTGTTTTAAATCTTTTTAATTAAATGTATTTAAAATAAAATAGCATCACTGCTAATGTGAAAATGGAAAGCGCTATGGCTATCAATGTTGCTGTTATTGGCGAATGTATGATTGAACTCTCTGAAAATCAGGCGAGCATTGTGCGCCATTTTGGAGGCGATACCCTTAATACGGCGGTTTACTTAACTCGAGCAAATCCCAATTTATCGGTCCATTATGTGACTGCATTAGGGACGGACTCAATGAGTAGCACCATGTTAGAACAGTGGCAAAAAGAAGGTGTACAGACTGAATTAGTCCAAAGGTTAGAAAATAAGTTACCTGGGCTTTATTTGATTGAAACGGATGAGCAGGGAGAACGTACTTTTCATTATTGGCGCAACGATGCCGCTGCTCGGTATTGGTTACAAACACCAGAAGCGCCTCTTATTTTTCAACGATTACTGGATTTTGATTACATCTATTTAAGTGGCATCAGCTTAGCGATTTTATCGCCCGAAGACCGAGCGTTACTTTTACAACAATTGGCTAAGTGTCGTGAAAAAGGCGTGAAAATTGCCTTTGATAATAACTATCGACCAAGACTATGGGAAAGTCTCAATGCTGCACAAAAAGCCTATCAAGCTATTCTGTCATTAACTGATCTTGCTTTTCTCACATTAGATGATGAATTTCTTCTTTGGGGTGATAGTAAAGAAGAGCATTGTGTGTCTAGGACCATGGAATTTGGGGTCAGAGAAATTGTTATTAAAAAAGGTGCTGAGCCTTGCCTGATTATACATAAAGGGCAATGTAATGAAGTTCCCGCGATGAAACTCAATAAGAAAAATGTGATTGATACAACTGCCGCGGGTGATTCCTTTAGTGCGGGTTATCTTGCTGCACGTTTAGCTGATAAATCAGTGCTTGAAGCTGCACATTATGCGCATTTGCTCGCAAGTACAGTTATTCAACATCGTGGCGCAATTATTCCTCAAGCCGCTATGCCACTCTCTTCGATAGACGTATCGTCTATTCACTTAACGAGACACACTATGCCAACACTCCTTGAACAACTTACCGCATTAAAGATTATTCCCGTTATTGCGATTAAAAATGCAGATGATGTGGTCGCATTGGGTAAAGCATTGGTTGAAAACGGTATGCCTAGTGCGGAGATAACCTTTCGTACCCCTGCTGCTGCAGAGGCTATTCGTCAATTAAGAGTTGCGTTTCCTAATATGATTATCTGCGCAGGTACAGTATTAACGAAAATGCAGGTCGATCAGGCAATGGAGGCTGGTGCTGATTTTATTGTCAGTCCCGGTTTTAACCCTCGAATTGTGCAGTATTGTCAGCAACGCGGTATTCCTATTATTCCGGGTATCAATACGCCAAGTTTAGTCGAAGAGGCAATGGAGTTGGGCATAAATGTGTTGAAGTTTTTCCCTGCGGAATTGTCGGGGGGCATTGCTATGCTAAAGGCACTTAGTGCGGTTTATCCGGTTTCATTTATGCCAACAGGCGGTGTAAATCCAAATAATGTGAAAGATTATCTCGCATTGCCTCGTGTTTTTGCTTGTGGCGGTACATGGATGGTGCCTTCAAACCTTATTGATAACCAAGAGTGGGACAAAATAGGGGCACTTGCGAAAGAAGCAATGACAGCGTTGTAATTGAATTTAAACATTAATTTAAAAGGGTTAGCAGATGATCACCGGAAACTTAAAGCAACTTGATGCAACGATGTTACCACCTGCATTATGGAAATTACTCACTCAAGATGAGTTATCGTTAAATGCATTACAAGCGAAAACGGAAGGAACATATCGCATCATTAATGATGATGTTTTTTATATTATCTCTACGCCAACAACGGACTGTGAAGGAAACTTAAAAAGCGAATTTCATGATCATTATCTTGATATTCAAATTGTGCTTAAAGGTCAAGAGATGATCTCTACCAGCACAACGATTTCTTATCCTCATCAATATCAAGAAACAAAACCAGATTTAATCTTTTTAGATAATCCACCGATTACGACACGCTTATTATTAGAAGCAGGGGATTTTGCCATTTTCTATCCAGGTGAAGTGCATCGTCCAACATGTCAGGTTAATGATCCACAAAAAATAAAAAAGGCTGTTTTTAAAATCAGCAAAACGTGGTTAGCCACGCAGTAATAATAATTCGGCTATTTATCCTCTTATTTGCTCTTCTAAACCTGATTATCGGCTTCTGTTTCGTTTAATTAATCGTCGATAATTCAGGTTTAAAGAGACTTAATCATCGATGTCTTAAATCTAACTTTCTTTTTTTCTACGTCATAATTATCTTTATAATAAATAATTAATGCTTATTTTTTAATGTGTTATGGTTTATTTTTGATTTCAGATTTAAAAGTGGTCGTCTATTTTCAAAAAATAGGAACGCCATTTCATTTTCTTGAATTCGATCACTGAAATAAAGTGAAATTCAAGTAGCATAAACACTATCAAAATAAGCAAACCCATAAGGGGTTCACATGCATACAATGAATGTTTTGCCTAAGTTATCTCTTATCAGCACCGTTGTAGTTGCTAGCCTTTTTTTATCGGGATGTGGTGAAGACGAAAAAACAGATAGTCCTGTCATTTTGAAAACCGCGTTTAACCAATCTGAAAATAATCCTCAATACAAAGCATTGGAGGATTTTAGTCAAAAGTTAGAAGCGGCAACGGGTGGTAAATATAAACTCGAAATCCATCCTAACGAATTATTAGGTGACCAACGTGCGGCACTTGAATTAGTCCAATCAGGTGCTATTCAATTGGCAGTGGTTGCCAATCCTCTTGTTGAAAACTACAACAAGAACTTCTCTGTTTTGGCAATGCCTTATATTTACAACGATTCAGAACACCAAAGAAAAGTGTTTACTGGTGATACGTTAGACGGGCTATTTGGTGCAACCAAAGGTAATGGTTTTGTAGTAATTACAGCCTATACAGCGGGTGCTCGTAGTATGTATGTGAAAGGAACGCCAGTTAAAACACCGGAAGACATGAAAGGAAGAAAAATCCGAGTTATGCAATCTGACACCATGGTGAAAATGTTGTCTTGCATGGGAGGAACGGGTGTTCCTATGGGGCAAGGTGAAGTCTATTCCGCTATCCAACAAGGTGTTCTTGATGGCGCTGAAAATAATGAAATCACTTATGCTGACTTAAAGCAGTATGAAGTGGCACCTCATTTCTCTTATACCCGTCATGTTATGGTTGCTGACTTATTAATAGCTAATGAATCCTTCTTAAATAAGATGAGCCCAGAAGATCAGGCTACTTTCCGTAAGTTAGCCAAAGAAAGTACCGTGACGGAATTTAACTTATTTAATCAAGCATTAGATACCGCTCGACAATCGGCTATTAGCCAAGGTGCAACGTTCACTGAAGTTGATATCAAGCCGTTCCAAGAGCGTTGTAAACCGCTACAAGAGTCGATGCTGACCACACCAGAACAGAAAGATATTTACAATAAGATCCGCGCATTAGCCAACTAATGCCGTTTGTTACAAGGGGCTAAATTTTAGCCCCTCTTATAAGGATCAACCATGGAACCTTCAGAGAAATTACCTTCTTCAAATGACCCTAATACACCTGTTGTGAAAAAGGATTTTTATACATTTCTAACGAGTGTTAAGCAAAAAATCGATCTTGTCGTCGCTTATTTTTGTATTTTTCTTGTGGGTTTTATGACGATACTCGTGACTTATCAAGTTGTGACTCGTTATTTATTTAATGATCCTAGTGCAGTCAGTGAAGTGCTTTCTCGCTATCTATTTATTTGGTTAATTTTAATTGGTAGTGCTTATGTCTTTGGGTTACGTGAACATATCGCGATTACGTTTATGCGTGATCGTATGCCTCATAAGATACGTATCTATTTAGAAATTTTAAGTGAGTTCGCCACAACAATGTTTGTATTATTGGTGCTCACTATCGGTGGTTACATTGGCATGAGTCGCCAAATGGGACAGCTTGATTCCGCATTACAAATCCCTATTGGCGTGATTTATGCGGTCATACCTATAAGCGGTGTTCTCTCTGTTTTTTATTGCTTATATAACCAATATGGATTGGTTAGACAACTCTTTTCAAGGCAAAAGGTGTAACCATGGATATTGCAATTGTTGTTGCCCTAGTCATGTTTATCGGTGCATTTCTTCTGTTATTTATTGGGACACCAATTAGCGTCAGTATTGGGTTGTCATCTTTTTTCGCCATGGCAATGATATTGCCTTTTGACGGTGCAATTCTTACCTCTGCGCAACGCGTTTTTGTTGGGCTAGACTCTTTTGCACTTTTAGCGATCCCCTTCTTTATTTTGGCGGGGAATTTAATGAATAACGGTGGTATCGCTATTCGTTTAATTAACTGTGCTAAGTTAGTGAGTAATTTTTTACCAGGACCTTTGGCACAAACTAACGTTGTCGCCAATATGCTATTTGGATCAATCAGTGGCTCTGGTGTTGCTTCTGCCGCTGCGATTGGTGGCATTATGTCTCCAATCCAAAAGAAAGAAAATTATGATCCTGCCTTTAGTGCCGCAGTTAATATCGCTTCCGCACCGACAGGTATGCTAATTCCACCGAGTAATACACTTATCGTTTATGCCACAGTCGCAGGGAGTGTATCGATTACCGCACTGTTTATGGGGGGATATATTCCCGGTATTCTGTGGGGGCTTGGTGTGATGTTAGTGGCAGGTTTTATTGCTAAACGTCGCGGTTATGTTGCTGAAAAACGCACAATGAAAGGGCAAGCATTTAAACTTATTCTTGATGCTGTACCGAGTTTAATGATGATTGTGGTTGTTATTGGCGGTATTTTAGGTGGGATATTTACGGCGACAGAAGCATCTGCAATTGCTGTTGTATATTCCATGATCTTAGGGATGTGCTATAAAAATATCAAAATAAACCATCTGCCTACCATTTTCTTATCTACAGCGAAAATGACCGCCATTGTTATTCTGATGTTAGCCACATCATCGATTATGTCTTGGGTAATGGCATTCACTAAAATACCTGCGATTATTGCATCAGGTTTGCTCTCTTTTACCGACAGCTTTTTAGTCATCTTACTTATTATGAATTTAGTGTTACTGTTGGTGGGAACTTTTATGGACCCAACACCCGCCGTATTAATCTTCACCCCGATTTTTCTACCGATTTGCGCACAATTTGGCATGGACCCTGTTCAGTTCGGTATCATGATGGTTTTTAACCTTTCATTAGGTACGATAACGCCACCTGTTGGTCCTATTTTATTTACAGGTTGTAAGATAGGTGAAATTAAGATTGAAGGTGTGATTAGACCGTTATTACCGTTTTTTGCTGTTATCGTTCTCGTGCTGTTATTAGTGACATATATTCCTGCAATTTCAATGTTCTTGCCTCAAGCAATGGGATTAGTGGGATAATAAAAGTGATATAGAGTATCCAAAATAAAATAAGTCTTATTATCATTGCTGTAATTATTAAAGAGAGGGCTAAATGACCCTCTCTTTTTTGTTTAATCAGCTTGTGTTGCAGATAATTGATGATTAACCAATCAGACCATGTACTAAAATAACACCAATACATAATGGACCGATATAACGCCATACCAGCAATAAGCACTGGCGTTTTAATCCTGAGATATTTTCAGGGATCAATGCATTTGCACGGCGTGACCAGCCAAAAATCAGACACATTGCGATACCAAACAGCGGCATCAGAATATTTGAGGTCAGATAATCCAATAAATCAAATATCGTTTTACCGCCTAATGTTACATCGCTCATAGGACCAAAAGATAATGAAACGGGAATACCCATCAACATAATAGAGGCGGTAACAACTAATCCAGCTCTACGGCGAGTCCACTGAAAACGCATTTGGACATAAGCAACAATATGCTCAAGTAATGAAATAGCGGAGGTTAATGCTGCCATTAATAACAAGACAAAAAAGGTTACCGCTAAAATATTGCCACCGGGTAAGTGAGCAAAATAAACCGGCATTGTCATAAAGGTTAAACCAGGACCCGCATTAGGCTCTAAACCAGCCGCAGATAACGCAGGGAAAATCATCAAGCCAGCTAATACACATACTAAACAAGAGAGGATAACAACCCACATACTTGAGTTGGCAATGCCTTTATTGTCTGCTAAATAGGCGCTATAAGTGATGTGAATACCTAACCCGATAGATAAAGAGAAGAATGCTAATCCCAATGCATCTAATACGCCTTGAGGAGTTAATTTGCTAAAATCAGGATATAAAAATAATTTTAAACCTTCAGAGGAACCCGGTAAGCTAATGCCGACAATAATCAGTAAAATCATAATGATAAACAGCATTGGCATCATGATTTTTACAGCTTTTTCTAATCCACGTTGCACACCAGCTAATACGACAAAACAGGTTAATCCAGCAAAAGTAAGATGAGCCAGAATCGGCCATAATGGATTACTAATAAAACGGGTGAAAATGCCAGTTAATTCAGTGCTATCAGTGATATTTAATTCACCGGTTGCTGCCATGACGGTATAACCAATCGTCCAGCCACCGACAACACTATAAAAACTATAAATGCACCATGAACTGAAAACACCAATAACCCCAATAACCGCCCAATTACGACCCATCATCTTTTTAAAAGCATTAACAGCTTCGGCTTGAGTGCTGCTCCCCAAAATATTTTCGGCAAGTAATACGGCAAGTCCGATAATAAAACTAAATAATAAGAATACGACGAGAAAAGCGCCACCGCCATTATTTGCGGCAACATAAGAAAACTTCCAGATAGCACCAATACCAATCGCAGAGCCTGCGGCTGCTAAAATATGCCCAAATCGAGATGTCCATTGTTGGCTCATTTTTCCTCCGATTTAATAATGTTAATAGTGGAGGTTATTGCCAAACAATAGATTGTTGGTAATGCGTGGTAATTCATAATCCTTGTGGTGAAACTAAACATCATAGAACTCCCCTAAAAAATCAGTTCCACCAGTAGGTTACAAATAAAAAAGCCACCTTACTGGTGGCTTTTGCAAAAGATGAATAAGCTTTGCCACCTAACGAAGTAGTAGGTTTAAGCTTAGTAGTCGTAAATTGTTGATACGTGCTTTCATACTTTTGCTCTTTATTGATATGAATTTGGTTAAAAGCAGGGTTTTTGTGGATGCCACTGCTAATGAGACCCTTTTTTTATATCACAAAAATAAATTAAAGAAAGTCCTATTTTTAAAATTGTTAGCAATTAGCGTATTTTGTTTTTCTCGCAGCTACCATCATTTCAATAAAAATGGGTATTAAAAGCTAGGTGTGTTTTATTAAGGACGAGGCAATATTTAAAATACGATGGAGAGAATACTTGGTTGAGTTTTTTAGTTATAAATAATTCTATTGAATATGATTTAATGATTCTTTTTTAGATTAGTTTTAATTAAGATAAATATTACTTTTTGTAAAACTTTATGACTTTTATAATCATTATTCACGGTGTTTATTTTTAGCTAAAATCTATATTAAGTAAAATTAACAGATTAATAATCTGCGTTTTAACTTTTGTGCATAATGGTTTTTTAACATTACTATTCTTTTTATAGGTACTTTTCAAGTGAAAATATATTTGTATGCATCATTATCTGACGAGTTAAATGAAATCAATATAAAACAGTCAGTTATATTTTTTCATTTAGCTTCTTTTGATGGTTCTATTTTTATATAAACGATTGTTTAATTTATAAATCATTTTTTAATGCTTTGATTTTATTATAAATAAATGGGTTATTGCTTTTTTTAGAAGATAATGTGAAAAGAAAGGAAGTAAAGTCATTGACTCTATCTTCTTGTTGTTTTTTTTATGCCGTTTTATTTTTATAAATCACTATTAATATGCTTTTTTTGATATTTTACACTTTTTTTACAATAGAGAATTGTAAGGACTATATAAATTAATCTGATATTTAATTTTTGATAATCCACTTTCTCATCTATTCACATCCTCTTGCATTTCCTATTTTGAGTACAGTTACTTATTGCTATAGAGTTTTCTCATCACTTCATAAGTGCTCATTAATCTTTCTAGTTATTCATAATATAAAAATATTGAGGATATTATAAATGTCAGTTTCAAAAAAAATTGTCTCTAAATTATGTATTGCGGGGCTTCTTGCGAGCTCTTTTTCAGCATTAGCATTAGATACTAGCGGCAAAGTATTATTCCAAGGTTATATCTACTCAGCGACATGTGAGGTTGATATCAATGGACAAGGTCCTAATAGCGCAATTATCGAAATGGGACGCTACTCAACAAGTGAATTTAGCGGTACTGATAGTGAAGTAGGTGGTTCGGGTGGAAAAGGTCAAATTAAGATCTCTCTAATTAATTGCCCAGATAAAGGTACGTTAAGCGTTAAATTTAGTGGTAAACCAGAAGCGAACAATAGTGAGATTTTATCATTACTGGGTGATAGCAGTGCTGATGGTGTAGGTATTCATTTATATAAAGCGAATGATTTAACCAATCCACTTACTATTGATGGCACCAAAACACTAACTTATAACATTGGCGATGAAGAGAACCAAACGCCTGATCTCCATGTCAACTTAGTTGCTAAATATGTTGCAACTCAAGATAAAGTCACCGCCGGTGATGGTAATTCTGAAATGGATTATACAATTCAATATAACTAAAAAATAAGAGAGGTTATATCCCTTATGACCTCTCTATTCTAAGAGTAAATGATTATGGTAAAAAAAATTAAATTCCATTCATTCAAATTAACATTCATATTAATATTTACATTATTTAATATAACATTAGCTAATGCGAGTGTTGGATTAGAAACAACAAGATTAATCTATAATGAGAATGATAAATCAGGTTCGCTGGTTGCATTTAACAACAATAAAGAATTGAATTATCTGATTCAATCTTGGATTGTTGATAAAGATAATAATCTTAGTGACGACTTTATTGTCACGCCACCAGTATTAAAAGTTCAGGCACTAAATAAAAATACATTAGATATAACAAAGATAATATCACTGCCTGATAACCAAGAATCTTTATATTGGGTTAATGTTAAGTTTATTGCACCCGGAAATAAAAATGATGAAAATGTATTGCGTTATACGATCATCAATAAAATCAAATTGATTTATAGACCTACTGTTCTTAAAGATCTGATCCCAGAAAAAGCAGTAGAACAGTTAACTGTTAAAACAAATAATGGATTTGTTTCTATTTATAATCCAACGGGTGTCTATATTAACCTTTCCGGTGCACTTGATGGAGATAAGAAAATAGAAACACCGAGTTATATTGAGCCATTCTCAGAAATAAAAGTATCTGCACATTTAAATAAGTCGTTTAGTATTAATTATATTAACGATCTTGGTAAGGTATTGAATCATCAATTCAACTAAATAATAAATTTAACTAAATAAATTAAATAAAATGAAAATAAAAACGATAGCAGGGTTTATATTAGCTTTCGGTGCTTCTTGCTTAGCTGGCGCTGATGAATATTTTCCACCATCATTATTAGATATTAAGGCTAACGGCAAAGTCATTCATTTTAATGAAGATATTTCTGTACTGGAACATAGCGATGTTCCTCCGGGAAGCTATTTAGTTAATATTTATATTAATAATAAAAAAATAGGGCAAGAGATAACCGCGTTTACTCTGCAGGAAAATAAGCAAAAGCAGCTAACGCTAAGACCTTGCTTATCAATAGAAACAATGGAAAGCTATGGTGTTTTAGTGCCTAAAACAGTAATAGAAACTAAGTCGTGTATTGATATTAATAGCTTTGAATATGCAGCTGAAAATTTTGATTTTAACAAGAAAAATTTATTTCTATCTATTCCGTTGCAATATATTTCAGAAGAAAAACATAATGATTTAAGAAAAAAATATTGGTCTGATGGTATTAGTGCTTTTTTACTTAATTATAATGTATCAGGATTTAATAATTTCAACTCAGAAAGTAGCTCTAATACTTATTATGCTAATTTGCAACCACAATTAAATTTTGGCGCTTGGCGATTAAAAAGCTACATTACTTATTATCATTCAAAAGATAAAAACAAATGGAACACGGTTAACACTTATGTTAGCCGAGCGATAAGAGCATTAAATAGTGAAATCGCGTTAGGTGAAATTTATACACAATCTTTAATTTTTGATGCGACTAAAATTATTGGTACGAATCTGTACTCATCAACTCAGATGTTACCGCAAAACTATACACGTTATGCTCCTGCTATTAGCGGCATAGCCAATAGTGAGGCGATAGTTACTATTAAGCAGAATGACGTTATTATTTACAGTAAATCTGTCCCTGCTGGACCTTTTTCCATTACTGATTATTCGCCACCAAGTTCATCAGGTAATTTATATGTCACAGTAAAGGAAACCGACGGTACAGAGAAAAGCTTTTATATTCCTTATACTATGAATAATGTTTTATTACGTAAAGGAATGATGAAATACAATCTTTCATCAGGGCAATATAACGGTCAAGGAAATGCCAAGCCGATAGTAACAACCTTAGAGATGATCTATGGGCTTACAGATAGATTAACCATACTCAGCGGTGTTCAGATTACCGATAAATATCAATCTGTTTCTGTGGGTAATGGTATTAATATGGGCGCATTTGGTGCTTTTTCAGGTAATATTATCTATTCGAATGCCAAGTTGGATGATAATAAAACCAGTCATGGCAATGCAATTAAACTTGTTTATACCAAAGACCTTGTTGAATCAGGGACTAATTTATCTGTTGTTGGTTATAAACACTTCGACAGTGATTTTTACTCCTTTAATGATTTTATTAATTATAATAAATACGATAGTGCCAATAAATTAAAAAATGAATTTACAGTTTCAGTTATGCAAAACTTAGGAACTGATTTTGGTCAAGCCTCACTAGCAATGACAAAGTATCAATATCGTAATGGTAGTGTTAGTTCTTATATTGCTGGGTATATAAATTCATTTAAGCGTGTAAATACAAACTTTAATTTCAACTATATAAAAGATAGTAATAAAGAAAATAAAAATGATTATGTTTTTAGTATGAACTTAAGTATTCCATTTAACATTAACGATAATAACTATTGGATAAGCTATGGGAGCTCTATTAATAGAAGTCATGAAACGGTCAATACTGTTCAAATTGGTGGTGTGAATGGTGAAACATCTCAGATGTCATGGAATGCTTATCAGGGTTACAACAGTATAAACAGTTTATACTCTGGTGGCGTTGGTGGTGCTTATCGCTCTAGTTATGGCAATGTAAATGCCAGTTATTCTTATACTAAAGACTCAAACTATACCAACTATGGTGCATCTGGTTCATTAATTGTCTCTGAATATGGTGTTGTTGCTGGTGCGCCATTACAGCAATCTAATGTATTAGTAAGAGTAGATAATGGCGAAGGGGTTAAAGTCAGAAATAACCTTTCCGGAGAAACCAACTCTTTTGGGTTATTAATTTCCCCAGGGTTATCGGATTATAGAGATAATAGTATTGAACTTAATAGTGCGACAATTCCAGATAATATTGAAATTGAAAATAAAATTATTAGCAATATCGTTCCAACTAAAGGTGCTTTAATTTTAGCTAACTTTGAGAATAAAGTAGGCTATAAACTTTATATTAATTTAAATAAGAAAAATGAAATACCTAATGGTGCAACTGCACGTATTGGTGAATATACGGGACATGTTTCATTAAATAATAGTCTCTATATTCAGTCATCAGATAAAACCGGTACAATTAATATTAACTGGGTTAAAGATGACAATATGAGCAATTGTAATACTACATTTAATTTAGATGATACGACTCCTATTAATGGGATCTATATTCTTAATCTTTCTTGTGAGTAGATTATGTTAAAAATAACACACTATAAAAATCGATTACTGATGATGTTAGCTTTAACTTTAGTTCTCTATAGTAATGCGTCATTCTCTAGAAATTGTGAAGCGGATTCTAATAGAGTGGGGGGGGTTACAAACTTTTCAGGTACAAAAAATTATCTCAATATTGGACCTAACGTTAAAAAAAATGATCGCTTATTAGTTATTCCATTTGGGATAAATAATACCGAAATGGAAGACTACCACTGTTACAGTGATTCAGTTGTTCATGGGATGATCCCACGTTATGGTATTGAGCCTTATCCTGAGCTTTTAGAGGGGCGACAAGCGTATTATTTACCTGATTCTAATAAAAATTATGCTTATGTTTTTATTGATAATGCCACCGATCAAACATATCCACAAGGTTCGACGATCACCTTACCCATCGTTGACTCAACTTACAGAATACGTCCTGCATCACTTATTGTTTATGCAGCTAAAGATAACCCAGACTCATTTTCATCAAGAAAACGATTAACAGTAGCCGAAGTTCGTTTTACTCCTTATGAAAATCGATTTGTGTTGGAATATGCATTAGCACCTAGTGATCTTTCTATTGTTGAAGGTCCTGTAAGTTGCAGTATTGAAGCAGGAAGCGATAATTTAACCATGATTTTACCGCGTATTTCGACATCTAAATTTACTCAAATCGGTTTTCCATCAGATAATGTTTTTGCAACAGATAGAATCAATGTTAATTGCACGGGTAAAATGTCAGCTAAGATAAAAATAAATACCAATAGTGAAAATATTAATGGTCGAAATAGCCTGATAAAAATAGATGATGAAGGAATTAAAAATAATGCATCAGGAATTGGTTTTGTATTAAGTGGTCAATTTCTTGGTGATAACGAATTAATATCAACTAATGAATGGACATCTTTGGGCGATTTAGAATATGGCCCATCATCTATTGAATTAAAAGCACGTTATTATCGTTATAAAGATCAAATATCTGCGGGTAATGCATCAGCTTCTGCGGAGTTTATCTTGCAATTTGATTAGTTTTTATTATTAAGAATTAATGTTTGTTGATGATGTTTTACGTTAAGCCACCTAATAAAAGGTGGCTATTTTTTTTCGTCAAAAATGTCGAAGTGAATATATTCTTTACTAGGAATATCGCTATTTCATTGATTATTATTAAAATATTTATTGGCATAATTTGTGCTTAATTGAAAGTTCTTTATGACTCTTTTACTCCCTAGTTAGGGGAAAGGATATCACATGAACAAAATCAACTCCGTCTGTCCTTATTGTGGCGCTGGCTGCAAAATCAATCTCTGTGTCGAAAATGGTAGAATAATTAAAGCTGAAGGTGCCAATGGTGTCACCAATCAGGGCGAACTTTGTTTAAAAGGGCTCTATGGTTGGGATTTTTTAAATGACAATAAATTGCTGACAGCCAGAATTCATGAACCCATGATCCGCCGACAAAAGGGAGGTGATTTTGAAATAGTGAGTTGGAATGAAGCTATTAGTTTCACCGCTCAAAAACTGCAAGAAATAAAAGATAAGTACGGTGCAAAATCGATAATGTGTACAGGTTCTTCTCGTGGTACAGGGAATGAAACCAACTTTGTTATGCAGAAATTTGTACGAGCTGTCTTAGGCAATAATAATGTCGATTGCTGTGCGCGAGTTTGCCATGGTCCTTCTGTTGCGGGCTTACAAGAAACATTAGGCAATGGTGCAATGAGCAACTCGATTGCCGATATTGAAGATTCTGATTGTTTATTAGTCTTTGGTTATAACTGCGCTGATTCTCACCCTATTGTGGCGCGTCGAGTGGTTAAAGCGAAACAAAAGGGTGCCAAAATTATTGTGTGTGATCCGCGTAAAATAGAAACCGCTAAAATCGCTAACCAATATTTACCATTAAAAAACGGTACTAATATGGCGTTAGTTAATGCGTTCGCTTATACGCTAATTGAAGAAAATCTTTATGATAAAGATTATGTTAGCCGTTATACCGAAGATTTTGATGAGTATAAAAAGCAATTAGAAAATTATAGCCCAGAAGCTGTTCAAGATATTGTCGGCATTCCTGCGATAGAAATTCGTAAAGCGATGCGCACTTATGCAAATGCTAAAACCGCAACCATTATGTGGGGGATGGGTGTTACACAATTTGGTCAGGCTGTTGACGTTGTAAAAGGTTTATCGGGGCTTGCATTATTAACCGGAAATTTAGGCAAACCGCATGTAGGTGTTGCCCCCGTTCGTGGACAAAACAATGTCCAAGGGGCTTGTGATATGGGTGTTTTACCGAATATGTTTCCGGGTTATCAATATGTCACCGATGAAGGCGCGCGTAAGAAATTTGCTCAAGCGTGGAATATTCCCGTTGAAAAACTTGACCCAGAAGTGGGATATCGCATCACTGAAGTACCTCATTTAGCCATAGAAGGCAAAGTGAAAGCTTATTATATTATGGGGGAAGATCCTCTCCAAACCGAAGCAGATTTAGGGTTGGTTAGAAAAGGCTTTGAAGCACTCGATTTTGTGGTGGTACAAGATATTTTTATGACCAAAACCGCAGAACAAGCTGATGTGATCCTACCTTCTACTAGTTGGGGTGAGCACGCGGGTATCTTTACTTGTGCTGATAGAGGTTTTCAACGCTTTGAAAAAGCGGTTGAAGCAAGAGGCAATGTAAAACGTGACTGGGAAATTATCAGCTTGTTAGCCACAGAGATGGGCTATCCAATGTCTTATGCTGATAACGAAGAGATTTGGAATGAAGTCAGAGAACTATGCCCACTGTTTTATGGTGTCACTTATGAAAAACTTGCTGGTTTAGCGCATATTCAATGGCCTTGTACTGATATCGAAGATAAGGGTACACCTTATTTATATTCAGGTAATCATTTCACTACACCATCAGGAAAAGGGAAGCTCTTCGCGACACAATGGCGTCCACCTGCTGAATTACCTGATGCCGATTACCCAATGATTTTATCAACTGTGCGTGAAGTCGGGCACTACTCTTGCCGTTCAATGACGGGCAACTGCAAGGCATTGGCTTCATTAGCGGATGAACCTGGTTATGTACAAATGCATCCAGCTGTAGCGAAAAAAGCTGGGATCCGTGACCAAGAAATTGTTTGGGTTGAATCACGCCGTGGAAAAGTGATGTCTCGCTGTAATGTCAATGAAACCATTAATGAGCAAGCCATTTATATGACTTACCAATGGTGGATTGGTGCTTGTAATGAGTTGACACAAGATAATCTTGATCCGGTTTCAAAGACGCCAGAAACAAAATATTGTGCCGCTAAAGTGATAAAAATAGATGACCAGAAATGGGCTGAAAGCCAAGTTTCTCAATGCTATCACACTATGCGTAGTCGCCTAATTAACTTAGTTGAGCAAGCAAAAACAGCCGCACATTAAGCGTTATATGTCTTTATGGCAGAGAAATGGAGGCGTTGTGCCTCCATTTTTTTCTCACATAGTAATTAAGCAGTTTATTATTTTTGTGTTGGTTTATTTTCTGCGGCTTTTTTTTCTTCTTCTAAAATCTCACGATACCAACGTGGGTGATGCTTTTTAGCCCAACCCCGTGTTACCCAACCTTCAATCATGCTACGAATCGAACCTTTAACCCAAAATGCGGCATAAGCATGAACGAAAACCGTAATTATCAGTAAGATTGCTGAAATTGAGTGAGCTAACAGCGCAATACGAATAACCGGAATAGAGAAATAATCAGCGAAATAGGGACGCCAGATAATAATGCCACTGATAGTCAGTACAATAAGGCTGATACTTAATGTCCAGTAAATTCCTTTTTGACCAAGGTTATAGTGCCCAATATCACCAGCTTCTTCATTTTGCAGCACTTTATGAATGTTTTTAGCCCACACTAAGTCATCTTTATCAACAAAGTTGTGCTTCAAGTATCTGAAGAACATAAAGATAAAGAAGAACACCATCGCAAGTCCGACAAAAGGGTGCAGCAAGCGTGATAGTTGTGGTGTACCTAAAATATTCATAAACCAGTTTAGTGAGGGAAAGAAAAAACCTAATCCACTAAAGGTGGTAAAAATAAAAAATATAGCCACTACCCAGTGGTTAATACGCTCTGACGCGGTATGGCGAAGAATTTTATCGCTTTTTTTCTTCATTATTTTTGCTCCTCTTTATTTGCAGAGCTTGATGTTTTAGAAGATGCTTCCATCTCTTTCAGCGCTTCTTCTTCGTCTTCTTCTGTTGTGTGGTTTGGACCAATACCTAAGTAGTGGAAGATTGCACCAGCAAAGGTTGCCGCAAAACCAACCGCAGCCAGTGGTTTCCAAATGCCTTTCCAGAATTTAACCGTTGGGCTAATTTCTGGGTTATCGGGTAAACCGTGATACAGATTTGGTCTATCGGCATGATGAAGTACGTACATAACGTGCGTACCACCAACACCTTGTGGATCGTATAAACCCGCTTTGTCATAACCACGAGTGTTGAGTTCTGCAACACGTTCATTTGCCAGATTGATCATTGATTCTTTAGAACCAAAATGAATCGCCCCCGTAGGACAGGTTTTTACGCATGCTGGCTCTTGACCGACTTCAACACGATCAACACACAGAGTACATTTATAAGCGCGGTTATCTTCTTCGTTAATGCGAGGCACATCAAAAGGACAGCCCGCAATACAATAACCACAACCGATACAGTGTTCAGATTGAAAATCGACAATACCGTTAGCGTATTGAACAATTGCACCTTCCGATGGGCAAGCCTTTAAACAGCCCGGATCAGCACAGTGCATACAACCATCTTTACGGATTAACCACTCCAGTTTGCCGTTCTCTTCAACTTCTGAGAAACGCATTACTGTCCATGATTTAGCCGTTAAATCCATCGGATTATCATAAACACCGACGTTAAGACCCACTTTATCGCGAATATCGTTCCATTCAGAACAGGCAACCTGACACGCTTTACAGCCGATACAAGTTGTTACGTCGATAAGTTTTGCTACTTCTTCCTTAAAGTCACGTACCTGTGGTGCAGGCGTGAGGGAATTGGTTGCAGAACGACGAATAATATCTTGAGATTGCAATGACATCAGTTTCCCCTTATGCCTTTTCGATGTTAACTAAAAACGCCTTATATTCTGGTGTGAACGAGTTCGCATCACCAACAGACGGCGTTAATGTATTCGCAAGGAAACCTTTACGTGTTGCACCTTCAAAGCCCCAGTGACAAGGAATGCCAATAGTATCAACTACTTTGCCATTAATCGTCAGTGGTCTAATACGTTTAGTGACCACTGCTTTGGCTTTGATATAGCCACGTTTTGCACTCACTTTGACTTCATCACCTGCTTCAATACCTTTACGCAATGCCAGTTGTTCACCAATTTCGATAAACTGATCAGGCTGTGCTATCGCATTGATTAATGAATGCTTAGTCCAATGACGGAACAGTTCAGTAATTGAATAGGTCGTTGCCACAAAGGGGAATTCGTCTGCTTTGCCTAAATGGTCAGCATCGTAGCTAAATAAACGTGCTACTGGGTTACGTGAAACCTCAGGGTGTAAAATATTATGTTCAACCGGTGATTCAAACGGCTCGTAGAATTCAGGGAAGGGACCATCTGCCATTTTATCAACCGCAAATAAACGCCCCATACCTTCAGGTTGCATAATAAATGGACCAACACCGCTATTTGGCGCGGCATTACTATAGTCAGGTACATCAGGACCAACCCATTGAGAGCCGTTCCATTTGATAAGCTGGCGTTTTTCATCCCAAGGTTTGCCTTGAGGATCGACAGACGCGCGGTTATATAGCACCCGGCGGTTTTGTGGCCATGCAAAAGCCCAACCCGGTGTACAACCTAGGCCTGATGGATCCGCGTTGTCACGGTTAGCCATTTGGTTGCCTTTCTCAGTCCAGCAGCCAGAATAGACCCAACAGAAGCTTGCGGTTGAACCATCTGATTTAAGTTGATGGAAACCATCAAGTTGTTGTCCTTTCTTGAACAATAACTTACCTGCATCATCGTAAATATCTCGAGTTGCTTGACCATTTGCTTCTCGTGCCACTTCTTCTGGTTGAGGATCATAAGGGTCAACATAATCCCAAGAGAGATTCATCACCGGTTCTGGGCAAACACCGCCTTCTTCACGATATAGCTCGCGTAAGCGCATTAATAAATGCCCTAAAATTTTACCGTCATGCCATGCTTGCGCCGGTGGTTTAGCGCCTGCCCAGTGCCATTGTAACCAACGACCAGAGTTAGCGATGGAACCATTTTCTTCAGCAAAACAAGATGAAGGTAAACGGAATATCTCTGTCTGAATATCTGCAGAAGTGACATCGTTCATCTCACCGTGGTTTTGCCAGAAGTTAGAAGATTCTGTCACGAGGGGATCAATAACGACCATATATTTCAGTTTGGCTAATGCGGCGCTGCATTTGTTTTTATCAGCAAAGGCAGCTAATGGGTTAAAACCTTGAACGATATAACCATTCATTTTGCCATCGATCATCATTTGCGTTTGCGCCATGATATCGTAGCTTTTATCCCATTTAGGTAACCAGTGATAACCCCACTGATTACTTTCTGTCGCGTGTTCACCCCAGAAACTTTTTAATAAGCTAATAAAAAAATCAGGAGTTCTTTTCCAGTAGTTAACTTGGTCCGCAACAACCGTTTTAGGGGTAACTTGAGATAAATAAGTCTCTAATGAAGTCTGTTTTTCATTCGGTAAAGGCATATATCCGGGAAGATTTAATGATAATAATCCTAGGTCACTATAGCCTTGAATATTTGAGTGACCACGCAGTGCGTTAACGCCACCACCCGGCATACCCACATTACCTAATAAGAGTTGGATCATACCTGCGGCACGAATGGTTTGAGCACCACCAGTATGGTGAGTCCAACCTAATGCATAGAGAATGGTTGACGTTCTATTTTTAACACTTGTTGATGCTAATGCTTCACAGATATAGAGAAAATCGTCTAGAGGTGTGCCGCATAAAGAGGTCACTACTTCAGGGGTATAACGTGATACGTGGTGTTTTAATAAATTCCAAACACAACGAGGATGTTGCAGTGATTCATCTTTGACGGCATGACCATTTTCATCGAGTTCATAGTGCCATGAGCTTTTATCATAGCGTTGATTCTCTTGATCAAAACCGCTGAAAAGGCCTTCATCGAAGCTAAAATCTTCACGTATAACTAAAGAGGCATTGGTATAAGCCTTCACATATTCATGTTGTATTTTATTGTTTTCAATTAAATAGTGAATAACACCCAATAAGAAAGCGGTGTCAGAACCTGCACGAATAGGGGAATATAAATCTGCAACAGCTGCACTACGGTTAAAACGAGGATCGACAACGATAACTTTAGCGTTATTCTTGGTCTTCGCCTCAATGACCCACTTAAAGCCTACTGGGTGTGCTTCAGCAGGGTTGCCACCCATAATTAATACGACGTTGGCATTTTTAATATCAACCCAGTTATTGGTCATTGCACCGCGACCAAAGGTTGGTGCTAATGCGGCAACGGTTGGCGCATGACAAAGTCTTGCCTGACAATCGATAGCAATCATGCCTAATGAACGTGAGAATTTATTATCTAAAATCCCGGTTTCATTGCTTGCCGCAGAAGAACATAACATACCTGTTGTTAGCCAGCGGTTAACTTCTTGCCCTTTTTCATTATGGGTAACGAAATTCTCATCACGGTCTTTTTTCATTAAACGGGCGATTTTATCTATCGCTTCATTCCATGAAATACGCTCCCATTTATCAGAGCCTGGTTTGCGGTATTCAGGGTATTTTAACCGGTTTTCACTGTGAATATAGTCTACAAGACCCGCACCTTTAGGGCATAAAGAGCCACGGCTAACGGGATGGTCTGGGTCGCCTTCAATGTGATAAATGCTTTTGTCGACGTTTTTTGCACCATCGCCTAAGCTATACATTAAAATGCCACAACCGACAGAACAGTAGGTGCAGTTATTGCGAGTTTCTACAGAGCGTAATAACTTATATTGACGAGAGCTTGCCGCCACTTCTGGCGAAAAGCCGAGTAATGCCGCAGATGTACCAGCCATGCCGCCAGCACAGATCTTAAAGAACGATCTCCGACTGATTTGCATCAGAGTCTCCTGGTTAATTGATAAATAGCATCCCTATCGGGCGTTTTAAAACGTCCAATAAAAGGTGTGTTTTCATTTTTCAATCATTCAAGACAGACCTGAGTATCTTTAAGCGAACTCAATGTGATGAACTACTACTTAAAATGACGAAGGAATTATAACGAGTAAAAAAAATAAATCCATACTAACAATGAGGATACAAATTATATTAAAAAATAACAATTTAGTTTGATTGTAGTCATATTAAATAACTAATTTTTCAATTAGCACACAAGGTAAATTTATGGCTTATGAATTTCTGACACAAACAACATGTAGAAAACTAGCAACAGGTGAAGAGTGGCTAAAACAGCGTAATGATAGCGCGATAATTGATGTTAGCTTAAATGCAGGGCAACTCGCCGTGAACGAGAGAGCCGCAGATAAAGATTTTATCACTATTGTTCAGCAACTTGATGTTTATTGTCGCCAGCTTGAGGGGTTATTTCCCTTTATTGAATTTACCAAAAATACAGAGTTTCACTCTACGTTACTCGCGATTTTTAATCAGAAACAGCAAGATTTTGCTGGTCATAAAGTAATGCTATATCAATGGTGTAGGGAAATAGCTCACCTATTTACTCAGCACAATACCATTGAACTTATTTTTAGCAATGTGGTGCTAACATCAAATGGTAGTGTGGTATTAACGGCTATCTCGTCAGAACTAGAATCTTTTCGCCAAATGGTTTATAAAAAAATTCCTATTGATGGCTGTCTACATAAAAATATTATTCACCTTACCTTAGGGCGATTAAGTAAAAATACATCGTCAGAAAATATAAAAAATTTTTACGACTATATTAGCAATAATAATCTAAATACAATTTTCTCATCAGAAATACCCTCTTGGAAAATTGAACAACCTAAGTTTGTTATTAGCCAAGGTTCATTATCTAGTGAAATAATTTCAAATATCACCCATGATTTTAATCAGCTATGGTTTGATGCTTATTAATTTATAAATAAAAAATGCCACCATTAATTAAGTATAAAATTATTGGTGGCATTTTTATTGAGTAGTTTTTTAGTTAATATATTGGTGCAGATTAGTGATCAAGTGAAACAGAGTGAACATGTTCTAACTGTTTCAGTGAGCAATAAAATTCAGGTAAGGTAATTTTTTGGCGAACTAAAAGTTTTAAATTCACCTCTACCCGTTCTTTTTTAATATCTCGAATAGTCAGATTTTCAATCACATCTTTATGGCTGTTTAAATACTCAATTAATAGCGGTACTCCACTTTCATGAGTAAATAGCATCCGCACTTTTATTTTTCCTAATCGCTGATTTTTCATCTGAAATAGCACCACTTGCGGGCTAAGTTGAATAGCCAGAAAAAAGAGCACAGTAACAATAATGGCATGCCAATAAAATCCAGCACCGCAGGCGATACCCACACCAGCAGAAGCCCAAACAATGGCTGCCGTTGTTAATCCTGATATGGCATCATCACGACGATGTAATATAACTCCAGCACCTAAAAAACCGACACCACTGATAATCTGCGCAGCTAATCTCATTGGGTCACTACGAATATTATCGGAAATATTGGCATAATATTCAGCAGATTGAATGGAAACAATAGTTAATAGACAACTGGCAACAGCAATAATGACACAGGTTTTAAAACCGACAGGCTTACCCTTTGATTCACGCTCTAAGCCAATAAGGCCGCCTAAAATAAAGGCGGCGAGTAATTTAGCAATGCTTGATAGTGATAAAGGGCCAACGGTATCAACAAACTGTATTAATGCATCCATGGTTTGCTCCTGATGTTGGCTTGTTCCTTTATTTTAAGACTATGGTGTTGCAATACCTTCTGGTGTTTTTTTACCTTCGCTATTTTTCTTTTTCGATACATCATCTTTAAAGAAGAAGATAAAGAACACCGTTACAACAGCGGCAACAATCGCTGGATATATCCAGAATGTTGACCACTGTGGTAATGCAGCATCGCCTGTTTCTGTTACGGTTGAATTAAAGATTTGACCACAAATAGTGGAAGCAAATAATAAGCCGAAACCATTAGAGACAATAAAACGTAAACCTTGCGCTTGAGCACGAATTTCTGGTTTGGCTTTGCGGTCAACATAGATATCACCAGCGGTAAAGAAGAAGTCCCAACATAATCCCTGTAGCATTAAGCCGATAACGATAAAATAAAACTCTGTATTTACCGCTGCATAAGAGAAGAATATTGAGCGAATAATCCAGCTTACTACGCCAAGCAATAATGTAATTTTAAAGCCAAACTTCATTAAGAAGAATGACAATACAAACATAAACAGCACTTCACAGGCGATACCTATTTGCATAATAGAAGCGGCGTTATCAAATCCTAATGCTTTAATAAATACGGGAATATAAGCGGAATAAGCCGTTTTAGGGATCATTAAAATAAAGATGCTAAACATTAAGATAGCGAAATAACGATCTTTAAATAATGAAAGTGCATCTAAACATAAAATATCACGAGCAGAGAATGGCTTACCTTTCGCTTTAGGTGGTGTATTAGGTAAAGTAAAGCAGTAGAAACCAAGTAAAACACCCACAGCAGAAGCGATATACCAAGTCATGGTACTGCCAGAGAAGCCCATTTCTCCTAATATAAATCCGATAGCCATAAAACCAAACGTACCGAATACACGAATAATAGGGAAATATTTCACACCATTAATATGGGAGAAACTAATGCTGTTTGAAAGCGCCGTTGTTGGATAGAACAATAATCCAATAATGAATATTAAGAATAAGGTCATGCCGCTGTTTTGCGCTTCAATAAATTGAGGTACACAGACAATCACCGCGGCATTAATAAGGTGTAGGATGCCCATGACTTTTTGTGAAGCAAAGAAGCGGTCAGCAACCATACCAATAAACAGTGGCGAGATAATGGTAGCAACACCTAATAACGCGTAAGCATTACCAATAATACTTGCCATACCATAGCTGCTTAATACTAATCCCATCGTCATATTCCATGCGCCTTGCATAAAATATTGAACAAACATCATGATTAGTAAACGAGAGGTAATTTTCATATCCATCATCGTTCTCCTCTTAATTTGTTTCTAACGTTAATCCGTCGTATGCAACGCGGATATTATGAGGAGTACAAATTGCTTCTAATTTATGGTGAAGCAATTTACCACTGTGTGAGATATGGGAAACCGCAATCTGGCTATCTTGATGTAAACAACCTTGTTGTTGCAGTTTTTCTTTCGCTGCAAATACAGTCTCTAGGCTCATATGGTTATCAGTGCGATCTTTACCATTTAACCCATAAGTGCATTCAAAAACGACCATATCTAATGGTTTGTTTTCTAACCATTTCCATGTTAATTCAGGGAACCAACCAGAATCATGACCATAAAAAATAGTCTTGCCATCTTTTTCAATATGATAAACATAGCAAAGTTCCCATTTAGCGTGATTAGCCAATAATGGGGTAATTTTATAACCGTTTCTTTCTACGGTAACAAAAGGAATTAAACAGTGAAACGCGAAGCGTTCTTTACTGTAGCCAGGTAATACTTCAATACAGCCATTAATGGCTCTGTCATTACCAAAAATATGCAGTGCATGGTTAATTTCAAAACCATAACCTTCCATGCGGCTAAAGAGATCGCCCACATTAAAATGATCTGGGTGAGTATGAGTAAACAACAAGCTTTCAAGACGAGTTGCATCCATGCCATCGCGCATTAGCTGATAGGTAAATGTTGGTGATACATCGATCAACATCAGATCATCAATGATTGCACTAGAGTGCGTTCTAATATCTTTTCCTGCAAGTTCTCGTGCTTTCAGACAGTGTTCACAACGGCAGAATGGGTTTGGTATGCCTTCAGAGGCAGCCGTCCCTAAAAAATGAAGTTTCATAGAAATCCCCTTATCTTATTGTTTTATTATGAGTTTATTAATTCTCTGGTGCTGGTTATCTATAATGAATAGATTAATTTGAACGTTCCAATAATAAATTGGCTATTAAAGTTTGCCAATCAGTGAAGTTAAAATCAGTGATCTTATTCAAATAATATTTTTTATCTATTTGATTAATATGATTATTAAATCTAAGTGATATTGATAATTATTAATGTGGCTGTAAAATCTATTTGGTTGTTTTATAAACGAAATGTTAGTGGAACGATCAAATCAATTATCAGTAGTCGTGATAAATAATTCAGGTATGCTATTGAGTGAGAAAATTGAGGTGGAAATAGATAAATGGCAACGATTAAGGATATTGCAAAACTAGCGGGTGTTTCTCATGGCACGGTTTCTAACGTATTGAATAAACGTGGAAATGTCAGCGTAGAAAAAATTGAGGCAGTGTATCAAGCGGCTAAGCAGATGGGTTATCAGCTAAATACACAAGCTCAACTTTTGAGAACCAATAAGAGCCATAAAATTGCGATCCTCTTGCCCCAATTAGTTTCTGAGAAATATGCTGTTTTCTTTAATTCACTCAGGCAATCTATCGCTCATTTTCCAGAGGTAACTTACGATCTATTTTTAACGGATGACCTTGAAACCGCAGAGTTAGATGCATTACAAAAGATTGCAGCAGGGGGATATAAGCAGGTTATTTCAGTAAGCTGTCTTAAAGATGCCTCGATCTATTTTGAAACGTTAAAATTACCCCCTTCTCAAATTGCTTTTATTTATCGTCGTCCTTTAAATGCCGTGCGTTTTTTTACCTTAGATTTTTCACAAGCAGCAGATGTTATTTGCCAGCAGTTAGCTCAAACTACGGGTAAATTAGTAGGGATATTTATTGGTAATCGTGACTATTTGAATAGTCAGATTTTTGTTAGTGAATTACAAAATAAAATTAGTCAATATTCACCAGATAAAAATGTGGTTGTGCTGAGTGCCTCTGATGAAGAGAGTTATAAAATTGCATTTGATTTCTTTTCTATGGAGCAAGTGCCAGATATCTTCATTACACAGGATATAGAGAAAGCCCGCTATTTAACTCAAGCCAGTTATTTTGGTAGCCATAATGAATGCTCTCCTATTTTTGCCTTAAGTGACAATATTCCACCTGTTTTAAAGGGACTATATTATTTCCCGATGAACTATGCGCAATTAGGATTAGAAGTCATAGATTGTCTGATGCAAGAATTAGATAACGATGACGATATTGCAGCTGACAATATAATTTGTGTACCTAATCAAGGGGAACATCTTTATACAGCAACACCTGCAAGAATTAATCAGAATGAGCAAGATATTAGTCTTAACCTATTGATATTACCTAGCCCATCAACCAGCGCATTAAAAAAACTATTACCGCATTTTTATCGTCAAACAGGTATTCAAGTTAATTTGGCGGT
This sequence comes from Proteus hauseri, assembly GCF_040139125.1. Classification (GTDB taxonomy): domain Bacteria; phylum Pseudomonadota; class Gammaproteobacteria; order Enterobacterales; family Enterobacteriaceae; genus Proteus; species Proteus hauseri_B. The sequence goes on along the minus strand of NZ_JBEEUB010000008.1, from coordinate 196,056 downwards.
TCATCCTTATGATGAGGTTTATCAGATATTAAGTCAGTTACACCTTCATCCTTATTATGATTTATTACGTATTGATATGGCGTGTTTTCCTTGGTTCGCAGAGCGAGTATTGCAACCATTGGATAAAATAGGCAATGGATTAACTGATCTGCTAAATAACTTCTCTTTACCGACACAGCAAAAATTTAGCGTGGTTAATAATACTGCATATGCAATGCCATTTGATGCGAGTGCACAATTACTGTTTTATCGTAAAGACTTATTTGAAGACACTATTTTAAAAAGAATGTATTACGAAAAAACGGGGAATGAATTAACTGTACCTACGACATTTGAAGAGTACGACCAAGTTACTCAATTTTTTACACAAAATTATGAAGTAGGGCAATTCTCTCGCCCAATGGGTGCATCAACAACGCTGGGTAGCGCGGGTCTTATTGCAACAGAATATTTATTACGTTATTACGCACAAGGTGGGCGACTAATTGGTGATGATAATATTCCCAAACTAACAATGCCATTAGCTGGCAATGTGCTTAAAGAGTATCTGCATCAGTTGTCGATCACCGAAAATATTCATAATAAATGGTGGAGTGAGTCAGTTAGGCAATTTGAGCAAGGTAATCTTGCTATGCTTGTTGCTTATATGAACTTATTTAATGATGTAGCACATAGTGATATTTTACCAAAAATTGGTTTTGCACCTGTACCCGGAGGTGTTCCTCAATTAGGTGGTGGTGTATTAGGTGTTTCTCGCTATAGCCAAAAAGCGCAATATGCTGAACAGTTTTACCGCTGGTTATATTCTCCTGTTGTCATGGATCATCTGATTTTGTTAGGGGGAAATAGTAACCATCAAAACTTCAACCATAATCAGGAAATTAGCCATCGTTATCCGTGGATGACATTAGCTTATCAAGAGATAAATAAAGGGATCCGTGAGTCTTCAGTTCCAAATGGTAAGCTATTTAACCTGAGACAGGCTGAAATTATTATTGGGCAGGGTATTACTAATGTGGTTAATAATATTATGACCATAGACGAGACTATCGATTATATAAATCAACGCTTATTAATTGATACTCAAGGTGAGCGGTGAATTCATTTTTTATTAATAGAGATAACAAGGATACGAGATTAAAAAGGTGTCTTCTTTTCTTTTAGGGAGTTTTTGTGGGATTTGTTATTGATATATCTAATAATTTAGTTACTGTTGATCATGCTCATAATGATTTTTGTATTACAACTCCTCACGGAAATCCCGCTGTTCTTTTCCTTGGAAATCTAAAAGTTACATCTATTTTTTCTCGAACTAAAGGTAAGCGAGATCGCGCTTTACCCGGTGATAATAGCCCAATGCTTTATGCTTTATGCTTTAAAGGGCATGCATAGCCTTATGACTAGGCCGCGTGATATTGGCATGTTATGCCTGAGTTTTCGCCAAATTCTCCCTATTTTTTTAAATAATACATCTCAGTGGGATTGGATTGTTCCTTTACCTTCAAGTAGCCCTGTATGTAGTCGATTTGCTGGTATGATCCAAAAGCGAACTCAGATAGGGATCTGTCAGACTGAAGCTTTAGACAAAGTGACTGCGGCAGACGTTTTGCATTGCGTTCGAAGTTTGAGAATATCCTCTAAAGATAAAAGTGCTATTTATGAAGATGTTAAGCGATTTATATCGTTGAATAGTCTAGATGCTCCATTTCAAATAAAATCCATAAAGAGAACAAAATTACGTAAATATGTTAACCCTCTTATGTGGGGAAATATTCCATATGAGACTATACCGCCACAAAGAGTATTACTAGTTGATGATATGATAACGACAGGAACATCTTTAGTTTGTGCAGAGAACATCATTAGAGCCCGTTATCCTGATGTACAAATTGAAGCATTAACAATATTTGGGTCGTCTCGGTAATGGACGTAGGCGACTTGCATTGTATTTATTATCAGTATATTATTTGCACTAGAGCTGGTATGAGCGGCCCTGCTCTATAAATGATCGAACGTCGCCCGCGCTGCACCCTGATATACGGTCAGATCGTAAGGATCAAAATGTATATTCCTTAGAGAGCGGATAAGGCAACAAGCAAGGTTGTAAAATATTGCAAATTCGAATTTGTATTGTTTCAGCAAAAAGCACCTCTTGAGGTGCTTTTTGTCGTTTAAGAGGTCAAACTTAGGGAGGGGATACTCTTAGAGTCTATTTATTTACATTAAGCGGACAGTGCTCGTAATAAAGCAAACGCTTCTTTTACCTGTTCTTCTGTGACAACAAAGGCACGTAGTATATGATTTTCATCAAAGCCTTTAGCGATAACACCCGATGGTGTTGTATTAATACTCCACGTTAAGTCATTACGAGCGGTTTCACCGGCAAGATGCAGTGGCATTAATGGTGTTTTTACCCGAATAATCATTGGCGGTAGATTAAGAGGTGCATTATTTTCACCCACTAATGATTTTGCTAAATGCATCGCACTTAATTGAATAGGTTGTAAAAAAGGTAATACATCGCCTTTGATTTGTGCGCAATCGCCTAAGGCATAAATATCTTTATCACTGCTTTGCAGATATTCATTCACCATAATCCCACGGTCAGTATGTAAACCTGCAAGGTGAGCTAATTCTCTATTTGGTGCAAGCCCTGTTGCCGCAATAACACAATCAACTGTTAATTGATGATGTTGATTAAAAGTCGCTAAAATAGCGTTATCAGTTTGGGTTAATGACTGTAATGGTGATTTCAGCATTAAGCGCACACCAATTTCAGTTAGGCTCGATTGTAAGCGACCACTGAGATCGGATGGGATCAGGGAAGATAGTAATTGCCCTGAAATATCGGCAAGGATCACCTCTTTACCTGCGCGACAAAAATCCATCGCTAATTCTGTACCAATTAACCCAGCACCTAAAATTAATACTCGTTTGGCATTATGAATTTGCGTTTCATAAGTGCGATATTCTTGCTGGCTATTTAGGGTAAACATTAATTCATGCCCTGGAATAGCAGGGCAATAAGTTTTGGCACCTGTTGCTAATACTAGTTTATTGTAATGCCATTGTTCACCTTCGGTACTCTGAATACATTTTTCATCCGTATTAATATCAATAATTTGTGTATAAGGATAAATCGCTAATTGATATTGTTGTGCAAACTCTTGCGCTGTTTGTTTTGTTAAATCATCAGCACATTGAGCCTGACTTATTACATGGCTTAAATCCGGTTTGTTATATTCATCAATGCTGTCTGATGCAATGAGAGTAATAGGAACATCTGCATTAAATTTGCGAATGTTTTTGACTAATTGGCGCGCTGCAAAGCCCGCGCCAATAATGACAATCCCATTACTGAGTCGCTCTGTACTCATTTTGCCTCCTTTGCTATTGCATCAAAAACATCTTTGCCTAATGAACATTCAGGGCATAAGAAGCTATCAGGCACTTCACACCATGGTGTGTTGGGTTGAACGTTTTGCATTGGTTCACCTATTGCAGGATCGTAAATCCATTGGCAAACACTACACTGCATGCAAGAACCTAAATCGACAGCTTCAACATTTGTGGTAACTTTAGGGTGTGATGAGGCTGTACAACAAGATTGAGTTGCAGGAAGTGGTGCTAATGCCCATTGGCGAGCGAGTTCTCTGCCATACTCACGACAAATTTCTTGAGCATCCATATCAGGACGCCATTTGGTTTTTAATGCCAACGCGGTTTCAAAACCCGCATCCATTAAGCGAGTTTGAATACGGTCAACTGCGCCACCATTCCAGCCATAGCTACCAAATGCCGCGGCTTTTTTATTGCGAAAACGTAAGCCAGTCATCTCTTCAAGCATGGCGGCAATTTTTGGCATCATGACATTGTTCATAGTAGATGAACCCACTAATACGCCTTTAGAACGAAATGCACTGGTAATGATGTCATTTTTATCACTTTTGGCGACGTTATAGCTTTTTACAAACACATTTGGGTCTATTTCATTGATCCCTTGAGCGATAGCATCAGCCATCATGCGAGTATTGTTTGACATGGTGTCGTAAAAAATAGTGATGCGATCTTCTTGATAGTCAGCTGCCCATTTTAGGTATAGCTCGACAATTTGAGTGGGATTATCTCGCCAAACTACGCCATGAGAAGTGGCAATCATATCGACAGGTAAATTAAAGCCGAGAATTTCAGTAATTTTTGGGGTAACAAGGCGGCTAAAGGGTGTCAGAATATTGGCATAATAGCGTTGGCACTGTTCAAAGAGTTCTGTTTGATCAACTTCATCGTTAAATAAACGTTCATCGCAATAGTGCTGACCAAATGCATCATTGCTAAATAAAATCGCATCACCAGTAAGATAGGTCATCATGCTATCAGGCCAATGCAACATTGGCGTTTCAACGAAAATTAGCTGTTTACCATTGCCAATATCTAATGTATCGCCCGTTCTAACGATATTAAAATGCCACTCTGGGTGATGGTGATGACCATTAATCGAGTCGATAGCATTCGCAGTGCAATAAATAGGAGTATTAGGAATAAATGACATTAATTCAGTTAGTGCACCGGCATGATCTTCTTCTGCGTGGTTAATAATAATGTAGTCGATATCTTCTAAATTAATTTGTGCGCGTAGATTTTGAACAAACTCACGACTAAATTTATGATCAACGGTATCAATAAGCACATTTTTTTCTTCGCAAATCAAATAGCTGTTATAGCTGCTACCTAATAGTGTTTTGTATTCTGTGCCATGAAAATCACGAACTTCCCAGTCACGTTGACCAACCCAGTTAACATTATTTTTTACATGAATAGCCATTTTGTACGCTTCCTTCTCATTAATTTTTTATCGGGATATGTATTGATATAATCAAGAAGCGTGCCAGTTTTTATCGTGTTGTTTTTAATCGTTTTTTATTTATTTGATAATTTAGATGTTGTCAAAATGACTGTCTTTATCATGTCAAAATGACCATAATAAAGGTCATAATGACTATGAGGTGTTTTTATGGGATTTTCTGTTGATGTGCTGGCTAGAATAGCCATTGAATTGCAAAAAGATGTTGGTCATCAAGACCGTTTTCAGCGTTTAGTGACAACACTTAGACAAGTACTTGGCTGTGATGCCGCGGCATTGCTGCGTTATGAGCCTTATCAGTTTATTCCATTGGCGATTGATGGTCTTGTGCCTGATGTGTTAGGGCGTCGGTTTTTACTTGAAGGACATCCTCGGCTTGAAACGATTGCCCGAGCTGGCGATGTGGTGCGTTTTCCCGCCGATAGCGACTTGCCTGATCCTTACGACGGACTTATTCCTGATCGAGAACATTTAAAAGTTCATGCTTGTGTCGGTTTACCGTTATTTGCTGGGCAAGATTTAATCGGCACATTAACGCTTGATGGTATGGATCCTAATCAATTTGATACTTTTAGCGATGAAGAATTGCGTTTAATTGCCGCATTAACGGCTGGTGCATTAAATAACGCATTACTGATTGAACAGCTTGAAAATCAGAATATGTTATTTACCCCAACCTCGTCATTTAAACCTACAGTAAAAACAGAAATTATTGGTCTATCTCCGTTAATGATGCAGTTAAAAAAAGAGATAGAGATAGTTGCGCCCGCAGAAATGAATATTTTAGTCACAGGTGAGACGGGAACAGGTAAAGAGCTGGTGGTGAAAGCGATCCACGAAATGTCTAATCGTGCAGATAATCCATTAGTCTATTTAAATTGTGCAGCACTACCTGAAAGCGTTGCTGAAAGTGAATTATTTGGTCATGTAAAAGGGGCATTTACTGGCGCAATTAGTCATCGTAGTGGAAAGTTTGAAATGGCGGATAATGGTACGCTATTTTTAGATGAAATCGGTGAGCTATCGTTAACTTTACAAGCTAAATTACTAAGAGTATTACAATATGGTGATATTCAACGTATTGGTGATGACCGTAATTTACGCGTTAATGTACGTGTATTAGCCGCAACTAACCGTGATTTATGGGAAGAAGTTTTAGCCGGAAATTTTCGTGCTGATTTATTTCATCGCTTGAGTATTTTTCCACTTCATGTACCGCCATTACGTGAGCGTAATGAAGATATTTTACTATTAGCAGGCTATTTTTGTGAACAGTATCGTCAGCGGTTTAATTTATCGCAAGTGGTGATTAGCCCTGAATTACGTCTCTATTTATTGCACCATTCTTGGCATGGTAATGTGCGCGAATTAGAACATACCATCCACCGAGGTATTGTGTTAGCAAGAGCAGGAAGTAAAGCGGATAGCCTTATTTTACAGGTGGGCCATTTTGCCTTGAGTTCAGAAAACCAAGTTATTCCAACATCTCATTCTCTGCCTGCAACAGATAAAAACTTAAAACAAGCCACAGATGAGTTTCAGCGTGATTTAATTAAACAAGCATTGCTAAATAACAATCATAATTGGGCAGCAACAGCACGAGAGCTTGCGATAGATCCCGCTAATCTGCGTCGTTTAACTAAGCGATTAGATTTAAAGTAATATTATTCTGTGTGAGTATTTCGCTAGTAAAATAGAAAAAGGTAATTTGGGTGCGTGGTCCAAATTACCTTGAGTCATTATGTTAGGATGATAAGTCTTTAATAAATATTACTTTCTAAATTCATTCACCGTGATGGATACCAGTTCTGTTAATGCACTATAAAATTGGCTATATCCACTCATCTTTAATTTATTTAAATATAAGGGAAGCCAGGTTTTTAAATGGAGGGTCAATAACTCATTGACCGCAGCCTCTCTGTTTTCAGAGGCTAATACGGCAGCCTGAAAAAGCACTAAACCAATATGGTCAACAGGTTCAGGAAACGGAGTATTTACTTTTAAACGTTCGCGTTTTAAAAATTCACTGAGTGCGAATGTTGAATCACCTTGTAATAAACCTTCTGGATCTAAATAGACCGAACCCCAAGGTGGTGCTGGTAATGCATTGGGACCAACAAAAAGATTGCGCCATTGGGTTTTTAATTGTGCAGCATCGATAGACACTGCATAAATTAAACGTTCACAGAGTTTTTCATCCAACTTACAAGGCCACTGTGCTGCAAAATCCCCAGTCTTAAAAAAATTGAGTGCTGTGCGATTGGTTTCATCGTCAGGTGGAAATAAATAGCATATTCCCAATAAATTAAATGCAGCCGCATAATAAGAGAGTCTGCTCATAATTTTTGCTACTTCCTTAAGCAAACCCCAAATATTAATTTGAGGTCTGCTTTTTTATTATTTAAAAAACGTTATAAAGCGTGATTAATGAATAGAGTAAAAAACGTAACGCAACATAAAATCAGCAATAATTGCTAATACACAACCAACCACAAATAGAGATCCAGTTGATGCGGATTTTGTCTGGTTCTTTTGTGTTAGGTATTTTACTAAGCTATATCCACTAGCAATCACTGCAAGAGTCGCTATTACCCAACAAGTGATGCGAAGTGTGCCAATGGAGTGATAAACCTCGATAGGCGATAACGGAAATGTCACCGATTTTTGGCTATATAACGTGCTGGTTAAATATTGCTCATAAAAAGGTTGATACAGTAATCTGGCAAGTAAGCTAAATGCCATTATTCCCCATAATTGCCATTTCCAGCGAGTTGGCAGTGGCGCTTGTGGAAGTTCGATACCTAATTTATGACCTACACGCTGTAATGCTTTGAGTAGTAAAAAGAAAATAGCAGCGCCAAGTGTCAACATAGCACCAAAGAACATCACATAAGTATTATGATCCATCCATGTGAGTATCGATGTATGGCGATAAATAGACGCCATGCAGTAAATATCAAATAGACCAATCAAAATGCTGGTTGTTAATAACAGCATTGAGAGTTTGCGAGTACGCCATAGCCATAAGAAAGTTAATCCTAAGCAGCCGACAAAAATAGCGGTTACCACAACTTCGCGACTTAACCATGCTGAGAAAACATTTCTTACTGCATTCGGTGCATTTAATGGCACACCTAAGTGAGTGATAGAGGCGATAGAGCCTAATCCAGCGAGTGCACAAATCACAAACAGGGCGAGCAACATAAAGCGATAATAGCTTTCTGCGTTAAGATAACCAGCAAGACGACGAGCAAAAATCCCCGTCGTTAGCGCTAATCCAATCGTGGCATTCATCATGAATGTGAAGATTAACAACGACCATTCATTCATTTTCTTTCTCCCTTATTATTTATACCGTCATTATTCGCACCCTGATGTGGATTAATAACGAGGTTGGGATGTGTTATTGATGGATCAGGTAAACCCGTTACGTAATCTAAATCACCATAACGTTCACGAAGTTCATCGATAGGACCAAATTGAATTGCACCAAGAGGACAAGTGGCAACACAAACGGGTTGCTCCCCTTTTTGCTGTAGGTCGATACAAAAATCGCATTTTGACATCTGTTTGGTTTCAGGATCCATTTGTGGCGCGCCATAAGGACAAGACCACGCACAAGCACCACAACCAACGCATTTATCGGTATCAACCATAACAATGCCATCGCCTTCACGTTTATGCATTGCTGTTGTTGGGCAGTTTTTTACGCAAACGGGATCAGCACAGTGGTTACATGAGATTGATAAGGTGTAAGCAAACACGTTGTTAATTAACGCGCCATTGGTATTGCGAGTGTAACCTCCCCCCGTAATTTCATAAACACGACGGAATTTACGTCCAACATCAAGGTTGTTTTTATCTTTGCAACCAACCTGACAGGCTTTACACCCAGAACAGCGGGCGCTATCAATATAAAATCCTAACTGTTTGCTGCTCACAGCGGGATAAACGGTAAATTTACTCATGCTTTTGCTACCTCTACCAATAATGTTTGGTGAGCATTGCCGTGTGCCATTGCGGTGCTGCGAGATGATGTTAATACGTTGGCACAGCCACCTTGATCAATACCTTTTGCATCAGGTTGCCACCAAGCACCTGCTTGCAATGCGACAACGCCCGGCATAATACGTTGTGTCAGTTTGACAGGGATCATCGTGATACCACGGTCGTTATAGACTTTGACTTTCTCACCCTCTTTGATATTTCTCTCTTGTGCATCAAGTGGGTTAATCCATAACTCTTGGCGCTGAACCTCTTGTAACCAAGGGTTAGCAAATTGCGTCGAGTTAGCGCGGTTACGACCTTTCCACGTAATGAGTTGAAGTGGAAATTTACCCGTTAATGTATCTTCAGGACCTTCGATGGCGGGGACATAGTGTGATAGTGCTGGAATATCGACATTATTCATGTCGTAGAGACGTTTAGAAAAAATCTCAATTTTCCCTGATGGTGTCGGGAATGGATTGTTCGCTATATCCTGAATATTTTTTTCAAAGCCTACATTTTGGGTATGTGGGCGATGTTTTAATAAGTGGCGACGTTTAACCAGTAGCTCATTAAAGGTTGGAATCCCATCTTCAGGGCGCTTAACACTGGCATCATTGACTAAATACTCAATCCAATCACGGTCGGTTTCTTTGCCTTCGCTAAATTGTTCACCCACACCCAGTTTATCGGCAACTTCGCGTAACCAATCGTAATCCGTTCTACGTTCGAATTCAGGTTCGATAACTTTTTCAGATAAAATAATGTAGTCGCCATAACTCCATGTTCCACCAATATTCCAGCGTTCTAAGAAGCTAGTTTCTGGTAGCAAGATGTCGGCATATTTCGCACTTGGGGTGAGATAAAGGTCACTACAGACGATAAACTCAACTTTTGATTCATCTTCTAACACTTTGGCTGCATGAAGAATATCGGTGTTTTGGTTGGTCATGTAGTTACCCGCCATTGAGAAAATCATCTTGATTTCAGTATCAAGTTTCTCGGCGTTTAATAACCCATTTTGTGGTGTAACTAACTGCTTATCTTCACAAGCTTGTACCCAGTTGGTGATGTTTATTTTTGCTTTTACTGGGTTAGTTAATAAGCTTGGTCCGGCGATGGTTTTACGTAAATCTGGATTTAACGCCATACCGTAACCCGCCGCCCATCCACCGCGAACACCCACATTACCTGTGATAGTTGCTAATAATGTTGCTCCGCGAGCGGTGCGTTCACCACAAATATGGCGCTGAGGACCCCAACCTTGCATTAATGCCGCCGGTTTTGTCGAAGCATATTCACGGGCTAATTGGCGAATAGTATCAGCAGGTACTTTAGTGATAGGTTCTGCCCATTCAGGTGTTTTTACCACACCATCTTTCTTACCCATTAAATAGGCAACTAAGGATTCGTTTTCACCAACACCGTCAGGCATTTGGTGTTCATCAAAGCCTAAAGTGTATTTATCAATAAAGGTTTGATCATGAAGATTTTCGCTGATGATGACATACATCATCGCATCCATCATGGCGTTATCTGTGGTTGGTAATAAAGGTATCCACTGGTCTGCCAATGAAGAGGCGGTATCTGAATAACGAGGATCAACGACAATAAATTTAGTACCGTTTTTCTTCATTTTTTGGAAGTAGTGGTTGGTATGACCAAAAACCGTTTCGTTAGGATTATGCCCCCATAAAATCACTAATGGTGTGTTTTCTAAGGTATCTAAAGTGCTACCACTTGCTGATGTGCCATAAGTGTAAGGGGTAACCGCCATGGTGTTACCATTACTGACAGAGTGGTAGTTTTCAAGAAATCCACCGGTGATGTTAAATAGGCGGCGTAGCATATTAGCGCCAGAGAAAATACCCCCCGTAACACCCGTACTTAAGCTAACAAAACGCGATGCAGGACCGTATTGCGCGTTAATACGTTGCATATTTTGTGCAATAAGCGAGGTTGCTTCTTCCCAACTAATACGCTCAAATTTACCTTCACCACGTTTACCTACACGTTTCATTGGGTATTTTAAGCGGTCTGGGTGATAGACAAATTTACGATAGCCACGACCACGAACACAGGCTCGCATGATTGGCATCTCTTCATCTAAATCAGCGTCAGGGCGTGTGCTAATACGAGTGACTTTGCCATCTTTAACATGGGCACGAATATCACATTTACCACCACAGTCAAAGCTACTACACGTTGAAACAACGCGCTCGCCATCTTCTGTTGTTATTGGTTTTACTGGAATGGCATTATCAACAGTTGCAGCAATAGACTCTGATGCAAGGAAAGGAAGGGTAACTAATGCCGAGCTCGCTTGTAAAAAATGGCGGCGGCTAATATCGCTGAGAATATTCTTTTTATCACTATCGTGATCGGACTGATTGCTCATAATGAACTCTACCTTAAACATAATAGGCGGATCCCGATATACCCGATACTTGATATAAAGAATTAGTGTGGTTTTTCTAGGCTATGAATATAGGGAATGTCTGGTATCCGCTGCATTATTATTGAATGCATAGATAATTGCAGAACGCCCAAAATAACGTCTGCGAGAGGGATAGTAGTTGATTAATCTTTTGCCAACATTCTAAAACCAGACAACGACATCTGAATTTCAGCCTATTTATAAGCGGTGTTAAAAGCTCGTTTTTTGATTGTTAATAGGGTTTATTAAATAGATATCAGGAAGGTTTAAATTTAACATAAGTTAATGTCGTTATTTATTTAAATATATAACGAATTTAATAATATACCCTCGATTTGTTGGTGTGCGGATATGGGGATAGCTGCTATATTAAAAAAGAGAAAAACAAGAAGAGAGCGACCTAAATTGTGAGAAATGTACCTTTAAAAAGCGTTGATTCACTTGACCGAGATGTTATTGCGCTTGGTACAGATTATTTGCCTAACACGCTATTAGAAACGCATCAACATCGTCGAGCGCAATTTTTATATCCCGCAACAGGGCTTATTGAAGTAAGCACTGATGATGGTGAATGGGTTATTCCGCCTTCCTGTGGTGTGTGGATCCCACCACAAACAGGTCATGAAACGCGTATGCTTGAAGTCAGCACTCGCAGTTTATATATCGAGCCTTCAGCGGCACCACGTAATAGTAAACAGTGTGAAGTATTGAGTGTTTCACCACTATTTCGTCAACTGTTATTAGAAGCGGTTGATGTACCTGCTGAATACGATAAAAAAGGTCGAGATGGTATTTTAATGCAGCTAATCTTATGTGAATTAGCTAAAGCTAAACCACTGCCTTTTTTTGCTCCCATCCCTCAAGATAATAAATTAGCGAAGTTGTGTCGTGATTTTATCCGTAATCCTAAAATAGACTCTTTACCTCAACAATGGGCAGATAAATTACATAAAAGCGAACGCTCTTTTAGTCGTTTTTTCCGCCAACAAACAGGAATGTCATTTTCACAATGGCGGCAACAAGTCTGTTTATTAAATTCATTAACACAAATCTTATCAGGACGCGGAATTACCGAAATTGCCTTTGATTTGGGTTATAACAGCGCCGGTTCATTCTCTACTATGTTTAAAAAGCAGATGGGACAATCGCCATCGCACTTTAGTATGGATGCACTGGATATTGATAGGTTTTAGTTGATAAAGATATCCGTTAGTCATTAAAAACGCGCCATTTCGGCGCGTTTATTTTGCATAATATCTTTGCTAATTTAAGCAGGTTTTCCTCACCGTATTACGTAAACAATAAGGCAAAAAGAGTAAACTGAGTGCGGTAATAATCGCAGTGGCAATTAAAACGACTAAAAAGGCTTGCTCAAAAGCGGTATTGGCTTGAGTAATTAATAGTGTTGATACGGTGTCTGGTAGTTTTTCAGCGACAATGAGCGCTTCATCTAAACTGTCATAAGCGACGCGATTTACTGTTAATGAGTCAGGTAATACCAATTTTAAGGTGTATACAGTACTCATTAGGCTTCCCATAAAGGTTACGCCAATTACACTGCCTAATTCATAAGCCACATCTTCAATAGACGCTGCCATACCAGCTTGTTTATCCGCAACACTTAACATAATTGAAGTGGATGCGGTGGTAAAGATGACCCCTAAGCCAAATCCGACTAAAAATAGACAGCCGATTAACACCATGGGCGAGGTCGCTTGATAAACCGCAATTAACCAAAGATTACCGATTAATGTAAGAGTGAATCCAGCAATAATAAGTCTAACTTCACCTAATCGAGCTAAAAAATAACCTGTTAATGGGGATGCTAAAACGGAGCCTATTGGAATAGGTAAAATAATCAAGGCGGCATTTAAAGGGGTAAAGCCTGCAACTAGTTGTAAGCGTTGACTTAGCAATAATTCGATACCAACAATAATCACCATTGAAAGCACTGCCATAGTGATGCCAATACTAAAAAATCGATTTTTAAATAACCCAAAATCAATCATTGGGTGGTGTTGTTTTCTTTGGCGTAAGGTAAAAATAGTTAGAAAAATAACGGCAGTTATTGTTGCGATAGCCGCTTCATTCCATTGTGTATAAGGTTTACCAATCTCTTTTAATGCATAAATTGCGCTGACTAAACCAACTAGAATAAGCAGAGAACTTAAGTAATCTATTTTATGTTTACCATGACCGGCATATTGAGGAATAAGCCAAATGGCAAAAGGTAAAACCAGTAGCACTATCGGAACATTAATTAAAAAGACCGAACCCCACCAGAAGTTATTGAGTAAAGCACCACCAATTAAAGGTCCTAAAGCCGCGCCACCAGAAGCTACTGCCGACCAAATACCGATAGCAACCGCACGCTCTTGTGAGTCACTAAATACTTGGCGAACTATTGAAAGCGTGGCGGGCATACTCATTGCTGCTCCAACAGCTAAAAAGCCACGAGAAGCAATTAGAGCCGTCGCTGTAGGTGAAAATGCAGCACAAAGAGAAGCGATAGCAAATAGCGGTAATCCGCTAATAAATAAGGCTTTATGACCAATTCTGTCCGTTAACATACCCGCAGCGGGTAAAAGCCCCGCTACCATTAAGGGATATGCATTTATTATCCATAATTTTTCTGAAGCACTAGCGTTTAAATCATGGGTTAAACGCGGCAATGCGGTATATAGCACCGTGACATCAACAACGATTAGAAAAAGCATACTGGATACTAAAAGTAATACTATCCAGCGTTTATAATCTCTCATCATACAAAAAAATCTCAGTTATTATTATAAGTACTTATTTGGTGCGAATGGCTATAATATAAATCCATACGAACGTATTGAAAAGGGGTTTTTTAAAAATGGGACGTCAAAGAACAATTGATAGAGATAAATTGCTTGAGGCCATTTTTGATATCGTAATGGAGCAGGGTGCTGCGGCATTAACGATAGATACAGTTGCTAAAAAAATGGGGATCTCAAAAGGGGGAGTTCAATATTGCTTTAGTAGCAAAGAAGCGATGATTGATGCAATGTTTGAACATTGGGAAGGTGGTTATGACGCGCGATTTAATGAAATTGCGGCGAAAGAAAACTCACCAGAAAACCGTGTTTTTGCCCATATGTATGCAACTCATAACCATGACCAAGTCTCTTTTGCTAAAGGTGCCAGTTTAATGGCTGCACTACTGCAAACGCCTGAATATTTGCAGAGTACAAAAGAGTGGTATCAACAACGATTAACGGGTTTAGATACCGCAACAGAAGCAGGGAAACGTGCAAGATTGGCATTTTTAGCGACAGAAGGTACCTTTTTATTGCGCTATTTTGGCTTGATGGATATTGATGATAATGAATGGCAATCAATATTTGAAGACATCAACTCAACACTTATTCAAGCAGAAAAAAAATAATAAAAAAGCATGTTATTTAAGATGAAAATAACATGCTTTAGTATTTATTGGATCAGTAATACATCGCGATGAGCTTGTTATCAAGCTCTTTGACTTCAACGGGTGTATCAAAAATATCTTCAATAATTTCAGCTTTCATGATCTCTTTTGGTGAACCATGATAATAGAGCTGCCCGTTACGCATTGCTAAAATATAGTCAGAATAAACTGAAGCAAAATTGATATCATGGATCACAATAATGATGGTTTTTCCTAACTCATCGGCGGCTTTTCGCAGAAGTTTCATCATTATTACCGCGTGTTTCATATCAAGGTTATTGAGCGGTTCATCAAGCATAACATATTCAGTATCTTGGCAAAGTACCATTGCCACATAAGTGCGTTGGCGCTGTCCACCCGATAACTCATCAAGATAACGGTGACGAAATTCATTTAGATTTAAAAAATCTAACGACTCATCAATGACTTTTTTATCTTCAAGGGTAAGGCGACCTTTGCTATAAGGATAACGACCAAAACCGACTAACTCTTCTACGGTTAAACGGCTAACAAACTGATTTTCTTGGCGTAGAATAGATAAGTTTTTTGCAAGCACATCGCTATCTGTTGCCGCAACATCCATACCATTAACACTGACCATGCCACTTTCTGGAATTAATAAGCGTCCAATAACAGAAAGGAGCGTAGATTTACCTGCGCCATTAGGACCAATGATCGAAGTAATACCGCCACGTTGAATCGTTGTTGTAATGTTATCTAGCACAGTTATGTCTTGATAGTGTTTCGATATTTTGCTGATTTCAATCATGTTAAAGTCTTCTTAATACCAAATAGATAAAGAACATCCCACCAATAAACTCGATGACAACAGAAAGCGTACCTGTCATTTTCAAACCGTATTCTAATACTAGCTGTCCACCGATTAAGGCGATTGTGCCCAGTAAAAAGGCAACAGGCATAAGAAAACGGTGTTGGCTGCTGCCGCTAATATGATAAGCAAGGTTTGCAACAATTAATCCTAAGAAGGTTAACGGTCCAACTAATGCGGTAGAAACAGCGACGAGTACAGAGATTAACAGCAGGATATAGGTAGTCTGTTTACGGTAATTAATTCCAAGGTTAATGGCATTGGCTTGACCTAATGCCATAACATCAAAGCTATAGCGCATACGCCAAAGTAACACGCCCACAACGACAATAATGGCTAATGCACAGAAGATAAGATCAGGCGTTGCTCTGGTAAAGGTGGCAAACATACGACCTTGTAAAATAGAGAACTCGTTAGGGTCCATTAAACGCTGTAATAAAGTGGCGGAACTGCGAAAGAGAGTCCCTAGAATAATACCAATCATCAAAACTAAGTTGATGTTAAAGCGAACCGAACTAAATAACCAACGGTAAAGCAACACAGAAAATAACACCAATAACGCTGATTCAATAAAGAATTTGGTGATATTAAGCATCCACGATGCAGGCATGTCGCTTTCAAAAAAGACAAACAGAGTTTGTAGTAATACAAACAGTGCTTCTAATCCCATTAATGATGGGGTGAGAATGCGGTTATTGGCGATAGTTTGAAACAGTATGGTCGAAACACCTGCGGAAAAAGCGACAATAATCATTGTCAGCACAATATAAGCGCGGTGTGTCAAAATATAAGCGATATTACCGCTTAGATTAATTGACATAAACAGAGCGATAGCGAGTAACGAGGCACCAAGTAATAACCAAATTCGGGTGATAGGCGACAGACGCTTTTTCTCGCGTAATGCGGCGCCTGTACATTTGCTGATAAGTGATGAATTAACTTTTTGCATAACGTTGCTGCTTTAGTAATAAGAACAGAAAAATCACTGCACCAACAGCCCCTAAAATTACACTGGCTGGAATTTCAAAGGGATAGCGAATCAGGCGACCAATAACATCACAAAGTAAAACTATTGCTCCACCACTTAAACAGACCCAAGGGATGGTTTTACGGATATTATCACCCATTACTAAGCTCACTAGATTTGGCACAATCAAACCAAGAAACGGCAACGCACCAACAACGGAAACCACGACACCACTAATTAATGCGATAATCGACAGACCAATTATCATCACTTTACGGTAATTTAACCCAACGTTAATTGAGAATTCGCGACCCATTCCGGCGACCGTAAAACTATCTGCAACCCAACACGCCATTAATGCCAATGCGCCTACTAACCAAAGAAGTTCATAACGACCTTGTAGTACGCTAGAGAAATCGCCACTTGTCCATGCATCTAATGATTGCAGTAAATCAAAATAGACAGCTAAAAAGATGGTTAGTGCACCAATAACCGCACTCAGCATAATGCCAACAAGAGGAACAATGAGCGTGGTTTTTAGGGTTATTCTTTGCAGTAGCATCATAAACAGTATCGTACCAAGCATGGCAAATACGGTTGCTACCATCATTTTGGTAAAGATACCGGCTGCTGGGAATAACAGCATCACCACTAATAAACCCAGACTGGCAGATTGAGTGGTTCCCGCAAGAGAAGGTTCTACAAAGCGATTTTGTGTTAGTAGTTGCATAATCAATCCAGCAACACTAATTGCACCACCAGCAAGTAATAATGATAGGGTTCTTGGAACACGGCTGATAAAAAAGATATCGCGCATATCGGGATCAGTAAAAAGCGAAGCAGGAGTAATATCTCCTGCGCCGATAAATAGACTGATCATTGAGAGGATAGCAACAATTCCTACCCCCAATGATAAATGGAACGTTTTCATTCAGTTATTTTATTTTTTATTATCTAAAGCCTGATTAATAGTATCCATTAAGCGAGAATACGTCTGAATTCCGCCTGAAATATAAATCGAGCTTGAATCAAGGTAGATAACTTGGTCTTTATTCCAAGCATTCACTTTTCTAACCAGTGCGTTATCTAAAACTTGCTGTGCAGGTTGTGAATCTTCACGACCAATTGCGGCATCGCGGTCAATGACAAACATCCAGTCTGGGTTTAATTTCAGTAATAATTCAGAGTTAACGATATTACCGTGTGAACCTGGGCTTTCAAAAGCATAAGCAGGTTCAAAACCTAATACATCATAGATAAAGCCAAAGCGAGAGCCTGGACCATAAGCAGAGATTTTTCCGCCACTGACTAATACCACCATTGCTTTACCTGCATCAGGTGTTTTCGCTTTAACGGTATCAATTTTGCTATTGAAATCAGCAAGTAATTTTTTAGCTTGTTCTTCTTTGCCAAAAATTTGACCGAGTTCTGTTGTGCGTTCTGACAGGCTTTCAACAAAACGTTTAGGGTCGATATCCATCGAAATAGCCGGGGCAATTTCACTTAATTTGGCATACGCATCACGAGCACGACTTCCACTTAAGATAAGGTCAGGTGCGGTGTTGCTCAGTTTTTCGTAGTTAGGCTCAAATAATGCGCCTTCGTTGATATAGTCGTTTGGATTGATGTATTTTTCTAAAAATTTAGGTAAATGAACATTCGTCTGTGGAAGCCCAACAATAGGCACACCTAACGCATCGATGATGTCTAAGGTTTCCATATTCATTACAACCACTTTTTGTGGATGTGCTGGGATTTCGGTTGTCCCTTGAAAATGTTCAATGGTGATGGTTTTTTTCTCAGCAGACTGAGTCGTTGATGTGTCTTGTGCGTTATCACAACCCGCGATAACAAGTGTAGAAAGCAGTAAAAATAGTGGGCTTAATGATTTTTTAAACATTCTCTTTCTCATATTGTTGCAACACAAAATAGACGGTTTCCTACAACCGTGACCGTAACAGACGGGTCACAAAGAAGTGATGATAACATTAAAATGCTAAAGAATAATGATACTAATTCACATTCTCATAATAATAAAGAATTAACTTGATTAAAATGGCTATTCTTTGTGTAGATCATATGGGCTTGGTTGATGCTTAAAGGCGATAAACAAGTAGAAAACTAAAGAGTATTTGCTCAATTTGTGAAGGGCGTCAAAAGAGTAGGTCAAGGAGAGACAATTCTAATCTGCTAGGAAATATCGTTACCTAGTATCATTGCGTATACTTTATTCAAGCAGAAACAATCCCTATTTTAATCTTACTTCTGTTTCTGTACTGACACAGTAATGAATGCACATGAGAAAGCGTGGTTATCTCTAGGGCAACTCGTTGCAACTCAAGAGGGTTTTATGCAAAAGAAATATATTTATCTATTTTGTTCTGCCGGCATGTCAACATCTCTTTTGGTTACAAAAATGCGCGCGCAAGCAGAAAAATATGATGTTCCTGTCGTGATTGAAGCATTTCCTGAAACATTAGCGGGGCAAAAAGGGCAGGAAGCTGACCTTATTTTACTTGGACCTCAAATCGGTTGGATGCTTTCAGATATTCAAAAATTATTACCCAATAAACCCGTCGAAGTTATCGACTCTTTGTTATATGGAAAAGTGGATGGTTTAGGTGTGCTAAAAGCCGCCGTTGCCTCCATTAAAAAAGCAGTAGCACCAACAAATTAATTTTTTCTTTTTAAATTTTATTTTTATTTCAGTCAAAGAGTGAATTTTTCAGCTAGCCGTGCTGTTAGCGGCATTTTAAGGGTATTTTTCTATGAGTAAGTTCATTGGTTCACTTGAAAAGGTACTCCTTCCTTTTGCGGTTAAAATTGGAAAGCAACCTCATGTCAACGCCATTAAAAATGGTTTTATCCGTTTAATGCCGTTAACCCTAGCAGGGGCAATGTTTGTTCTTATCAATAACGTTTTTCTTAGTTTTGGTGATGGCTCCTTCTTCTATTCTCTTGGTATTCGACTTGATGCATCAACAATAGAAACACTCAATGGTTTTAAAGCGATTGGGGGGAATGTCTATAATGGTACATTGGGCATAATGTCATTAATGGCGCCGTTCTTTATTGGGATGGCATTGGCAGAAGAGCGCAAAGTAGACCCCATTGCTGCAGGATTACTCTCTATTGCCGCCTTTATGACGGTCACTCCTTATAATGCGGGTGGCGCTTATGCGGTTGGGGCTAACTGGTTAGGTGGTGCAAATATTATCTCCGGTATTATTATCGGGATTGCAGTTGCCGAAATGTTTACCTTTATTGTGCGTCGTAATTGGGTTATTCGATTACCAGATAGCGTACCAGCCTCTGTTTCTCGCTCTTTCTCTGCGTTAATTCCTGGCTTTATTATTTTATCAATAATGGGAATTATCTCTTGGGGACTTGCACACTATGAAACGCATTTCCATCAAATCATTTTAGATTCAATTTCAACACCATTAGCTTCTATGGGAGCTGTTGTTGGTTGGGCATATGTGATTTTCACTTCACTGCTGTGGTTCTTCGGTATTCACGGTTCGTTAGCACTCGCAGCACTTGATAGTGGTATTATGACGCCTTGGGCGTTAGAGAACGTGGCAATCTATACCGAATATGGTTCTGTTGACGCGGCATTAGCTGCAGGTAAGAGCTTCCACTTGTGGGCTAAACCAATGCTAGACTCCTTTATCTTCTTAGGTGGTACAGGGGCAACATTGGGGCTTATTATTGCTATCTTTATCGCGTCACGTCGTGCTGATCATCGTCAAGTTGCAAAACTGGCATTGCCAGCAGGTCTATTCCAAATTAATGAGCCGATTATTTTTGGTCTGCCTGTCATCATGAACCCAGTAATGTTTATTCCCTTTATTCTTATTCAGCCAGTTTTAGCAGCAATTACTGTCACGGCTTATTATTTGGGGATTATCCCACCAGTTACCAATATTGCGCCATGGACAATGCCAACGGGGCTTGGGGCATTCTTTAATACCAACGGAAGCATTGCTGCATTATTACTAGCACTGTTTAACCTTGGTGTCGCAACCGTGTTCTACTTACCTTTTGTCATTATCTCAAACAAAGCACAAAGCGAGATTGAGAAAGAAGAGAGTGAAGAAGATATTGCCAATGCATTGAAGTTTTAAGTTATAGAAAAAATAGGTGCAGAGTTTTCTCTGCACCTAAAAGTCAAAGAGGAAACACGATGTTAGATATTGAAAATGCGGTAGGTGGTTCTGCAACAGAAGATGAATTTGAAGAAATCATCATGGGTCTTATCATTAATTCGGGACAAGCTCGCAGTGTAGCTTATGGTGCATTAAAAAAAGCCAAAGAAGGTGATTTTGAGGGCGCTAAAAAATTGATGGAGCAATCTCGTGAAGCGTTAAATGAGGCACACAAAATTCAAACCCGCTTGATTGGTGATGATCAAGGAGTAGGAAAAACCAAAGTGAGCTTGGTATTAGTACATGCACAAGACCATTTAATGACCTCAATGTTAGCGAGAGAATTAGTCACAGAGCTTATCGAGTTACATGAGAAGATAAAATAAGGTGAATACTGTGGTGCAGTTATTAAGAGCTCAACCAGAAATAAGAATGGTTTATGAAAACCAACTCTTTAATGGAAAAAACTTTCATGTATTTATTTATAATAAAACCGAGAGTGTTAGCGGGCTGCATCAACATGATTATTATGAATTCACCATTGTTTTAACTGGGCGTTATTATCAAGAGATAAATGGAAAGAAGATTTTATTAGAACGAGGGGATTTTGTCTTTATTCCTATCGGCTCTCATCACCAAAGTTTTTATGAATTTGGTGCAACTCGTATTTTAAATGTGGGTATTAGTAAATCTTTTTTTGAAAAACACTATTTATCTTTATTACCCTCTTATTTTATCGCATCACAAGTTTATGAACTAAAAAATGAGTTTCTCTCTTATATTGAATCTGTTATTAGCTCATTAAATTTTCGTCATACCGAATTTAATGAATTTATCGAAATAGTCACTTTTAATGTGGTCAATCGCCTACGGCACTATAAAGATAACCATATTGAAGATGATATTCCGTTATGGTTACGAGATACAGTAGGAGAGATGCATGATAAGCAGAAGTTTGGGGAAAATGCTTTAGTTAATATGGTGATGTTATCAGGGAAATCACAAGAGTATTTAACCAGAGCAACGCGACGTTATTATGATAAAACACCAATGCAAATTATTCATGATATTAGAATTAATTTCGCTAAAAAACAGTTGGAAATAACCAACTATTCGGTAACGGATATTGCTTTTGATTCTGGCTATAGCAGCCCAAGTTTATTTATTAAAACATTTAAAAAGATAACCTCACTAACACCAAATAATTATCGGAAAAATTTATACAGTATTAAAGAAACAAATTAATTCGTTATTAAGCGTAAAAATTTAATTAATAAATAAGTTATTTTTATTTAGCCATTGAAATAAAAAGGAAAATTAATTGATTTTTCTTAAGGGCTTTTTACGCCTGAAATTTACCATTAATACACAAATAACAGCATCACTGTGCTGTATGGGAGTATTTTATGAGTCATAAGTTAAAAGTGGTTACCATTGGTGGTGGAAGTAGCTATACCCCTGAATTATTAGAAGGTTTTATTAAGCGCTACCATGAATTACCAATTACAGAACTGTGGTTAGTGGATGTTGCCGAAGGTAAAGAGAAGCTCGATATTATTTTTGAGCTTTGCCAGCGTATGGTTAAAAAAGCGGGTATTCCTCTAACCATCCATAAAACACTTAATCGCCGTGAAGCATTAAAAAACGCGGATTTTGTTACAACACAATTACGTGTAGGGCAGTTAAAAGCCAGAGAGCTTGATGAGTCTATACCGTTAAGTCATGGATATTTGGGTCAAGAAACTAATGGTGCTGGTGGCTTGTTTAAAGGTTTACGTACCATTCCAGTTATTTTCGACATTATTAAAGACGTAGAAGAAATTTGCCCAGATGCGTGGATAATTAACTTCACCAATCCAGCAGGAATGGTAACAGAAGCTGTTTATCGACATACCAAATTTAAGAAGTTTATTGGTGTTTGTAATATTCCTATTGGTATGAAGATGTTTATTACCGATGTTTTGAATCTTACGGATAAAGATGAGCTTTCTATTGATCTATTTGGTTTAAATCACATGGTGTTTATTAAAGATGTGATTGTGAATGGTCAGTCTCGTTTCCCTGAGTTATTAGATGGTGTTGCTTCTGGCACATTAACCGCAGGTTCGGTAAAAAATATTTTTGATTTACCATTTAGTGAAGGTCTCATTCGTTCGTTAAATATGCTGCCTTGCTCTTACTTACTGTATTACTTTAAGCAAAAAGAGATGCTCGCGATTGAAATGGGTGAATATTATAAAGGTGGTGCTCGTGCCAAAGTGGTGCAAAAAGTAGAGAAACAGCTGTTTGAGTTGTATAAAGATCCTGACTTAAATATCAAACCAAAAGAGCTGGAATTACGTGGTGGTGCATATTACTCCGACGCGGCATGTGAAGTTATTAATGCTATCTATAATGACAAGCAGGCAGAGCATTATGTCAATATTCCACATCATGGGCATATTGATAATATTCCGGCTGATTGGTCGATAGAGGTGACGGCAATTTTAGGTCGTGATGGCGCTAAACCCCACCCACGTATCACGCATTTTGATGAGAAAGTGATGGGATTAATTCATACCATTAAAGGCTTTGAAATTGCGGCAAGTAAAGCGGCAATAACGGGTGAATTAAATGATGCATTGTTAGCAATGAATTTAACGCCATTGGTACTTTCAGATAAAGATGCTGAGGTATTAACGCGAGAATTATTATTGGCACATAAAGCGCATTTACCTAATTTTGCTAACGCGATAGCACAACTAGAAAAAGAGACTCACTAATCACTAAAGTGATGCTGAAATAAGTAAAACAGGAGACAAAATGGCGCATCTATTGATTGTTAATGCAGATGATTTCGGACTAAGTAAAGGTCAAAACTATGGTATTGCAGAGTGTCATCGTTATGGTGTGGTGACATCAACAACAGCATTAGTTAATGCCGAGGGCATTGAACATGCTGCGCAATTACGTAAAGAATTACCTCACTTAGGGGTCGGGCTTCATTTTACGCTGACAATGGGTAAACCGCTGTCTCCTTTAGCCTCTTTAACGCGTGATGGTGTGCTAGGTAAGTGGGTTTGGCAAATGGCTGAAGCGGGTGATTTACCACTCGATGAAATACGTATTGAGTTAAATGCTCAATATCAGCGTTTTATCGAAATTTTTGGTCGTGAACCAGACCATATTGATAGTCATCATCATGTGCATATGTTTAAGCAAATTTTCCCGATAGTGGCGCAATTTGCCCAAGAAAAGTCATTACCTTTACGTGTTGATAGACCTTTAGCAAAAAAAGAGTCTATCGATACGCAAGGTATTATTAGTAGTGAGGGCTTTGATAGCCAATTTTATGGTGATGAGATATCACAAGCACTGTTTTTAAAAGTACTCGATGCGTCATTAGCGCGAAATGAACGCTCTTTAGAAGTGATGACGCATCCAGCATTTATTGATAATCCATTGCGCGCGAGCGGTTACTGTTTTCAACGTTTAACTGAGCTTGAAGTATTAACTGGATCGTCATTAAAACAGGCGATAGCAGAGCGAGGATATCAATTAGGGACTTATAAAGATTTAATGTAATGGTGTTGGTTTAAAACGTATTTATTAGTGTTATGCCCTGGTGTGAGTCATTTTTTGTTTTTATTTGCCTCTGTTTTAATAAGACAGAGGCATTTTTGTTTTTTTAAGTGTTTTGACTTAATAGTAATGTAAGTGCATCTGAAACATAGCAATAAGATTGTGGTGCAGTGAAACCTGTTTCTTTTAATTTTTCGAGGGAGATCGGTTTTTGGTATTCAACGATATCTTTTAACCAAATCATCATTCCTTTTTTGCCATTAATAAGGTAGTTTTCTAATTCATCATTCGATATGGCAATTTTATCTAAATAATACTGTTTTATCTCATTCTTACTAACTTGTTCGATTTTATCGATATAAGCGTGACCAGTGATCGCTTTTTTAGGGGAAGAGCTATAAATATACATCTTATTGTTTTGTATAAAACCCAATCCAATAGATTTACGAAGTTCTATAACTTTCTTACCATCATAGATCTTTTGAACATATTTAGGCTTGATACTGATAATAATTTTTTTCATCTTGATCAGGAATGGTTATAAATGACACAGAGTTTAGCGTTTTGGGTTGAAAACTCAAGTGAGAATGTATCTAATAACTTGACTTTAGATCTTCATTTTAATTATTGGCATCTTTATGATGATAAAATAAATTATTTAGACATTGGTATATTAGTGAGTGGAATAGATAAGTGTTTTGATTCAATTAATGTTTACTTACCCTTTAAATATAATATAAAAAGTTATATCCCAACCTTAGGGGATAAAATTGTTGAAAATGAAAAGTTAATCTCAGCTATTTTTAATAATGATGTAAGTAGTATAAAACCAATAAGAGAATGTAGTGCTAAATACATTGTTTTTTCAGAGCAGAAAGAGAGTGAAGGTATTGTATTTTTCACTAACTTATCACATGAAACATCAGAAAATCGAGTCTTAATTGAAGAACATTGTGAAGATGATGAAGTTGGAACAATTCTTAAGTTTTCCAATAAAATATTTAATTGCTCAGAAGAATAAAAAAAAGAAATTGGTATTTAAGATTTAGGTATATTTTAGAAAAAGAAAATATTGATAATATTTCGAGGGAGTACAAATCAAAGGATTCACTGATCACTTATTATTTTGAAAAAAGTGAAGTTGTAGACTTTAGAGTAAATGAATCTCGTAATTTACCTAAAACAATTAGAGAGAAAGTCGCGATATGCAGAAGCATTAATAAAGTTCACTTTTTCCTTATTAGGAATGAATCATCAGAATTTAAAATAGGACATACAACTTATGATCGCTGTAGAATATTAGAGGATAACTTATGGAATGAATATCTTTGTGATAAAAATACGAAAGTGAAAACAAAAATGTTGATTTATCATTGGAAAACAAAGTTAGATAAAAATAGAGATTATTTCTCAGCTTTTGCTAGATTTATTACACGAAAGGTGGGGTTTAAAGAAATTACATTCATTATATTGAGTATTATAGGTTTGGGAACCGTTTCTAGTTTACTTGCAACAAGATTAACGAATATTATTACTTAGCTTTTTAGTAAATTAAAATATGATTGAGTTAATCTATTAATAATAAGCTTTATATGAAAAGGATAATCATATGGAAAGTATAAATTATACTTCTCTATTTTCATCTGATCGCCAAGTCCCTTTATTACAAATAAAGCACTTACTAAGTGATATAACAGTGCTGTACCCAGACTTTGATAACTGGTTAAAGTATAAATTTTATCAGCCATCATATGAAAATCAGCGAAAAGCCATTATTGCTCATAACGGTGAATCGCTGTTAGGTGTTGCCTTACTAAAAAAAAGCACCTATGAGAATAAAATATGTACGCTCTATACCTCTCCAATTTATCAAGGGCAAGGGATTGGTAGTCGATTGATTGATTTATCATTGCAATATTTTGATTCATCTGATGTTTTGATCACGGTTGCACAAGAAAAACTAATAGAATTAACACCCATTTTGAAATCAAAAGGTTTTATCTGTACATCAATAAGCAAAAGAATGTATCGGGCTGAAAATACAGAACATTTCTTTAATTTAAGGTGAAGATTAAAATTTAAGCTGACTTTAAAATTTTAACTTATTAAAGAGTATTACTCTTCTTCTTATTACTTACGATTAAATCAAAACCAATAACCAATATTTGCCAAAATACCGTAAGTCGGTGTGCTGATATCGTTAATCTTAAAGTAACCACCTTCATAACCTATTGTAATAGCAACATTTTTTATTGCAGTAACCGTGATGCCGGTTCCCCAACTCAATGATTTAGCACTATCGTTTTCGTTTGGGTTATTTTTGGCTTGATAAGCAAGGGCGCTAATACCCACAGTAGCGTATAATTCTAAGGTGTTAGAAAACCGATAAGCAGGACCCATAGAAAGTGATGCATAACGATATCTATTTTTTGAATATGCTGTGGTAAATGATTTTTGTGCAACAGTTCCTGCGATTTGTAGTGCGGTTTTTTTATTGCTATCTGTTTTCATTTGATATTTTAAGCTTATACCATTTAAGCTTGGCGTTTCTTTTATTATTATATGAGAATAACCAACAGATAATAATTTTTGAATATCATCAGCATAAACGGGTGATGTTAATAATAAATAGCTTGGTAATAATAAAGTTGGTATTCTTTTAATAAACATAATAATTCCTATTAATATAACTAAATAGATAGGCACATATTATAGGTTTTAATATGTGCCTATTTTTATTTTTTTATATTAAAAGCGATAGCCAATATTTGCAACAAAACCATCTACTACCATTCGATTATCACTAATCTGTTTAATTTTATAACGACTATTTTCATAACCAATAGAAATAGAGACCATCTCTACAGGATTAATCATTAAACCAGCACCCCAACTAAATGCATTTTTCTTGATTTTTTCTTGTTTAATATCTTTTCCATGAATGTTTTTCATCTGGATTTGACTAATACCCGCAGTACCATAAACACTAATAAAATCATTTAAACGTAAAGTAGGACCAGCCATAACAGAGTAATAACGAGTATCAACATTCTTTAAAATTTCTTTGGCGGGTTTATCAAAGTCATACTCTTTTTGAGCATATGTTCCAGTTACAACAAGGCCGAATTGTTGATTTAACTCTTGGCGAAAGGAAATAGAACCACCATGCATAGGGTTTTGTCCTTCAGGCTTGATTTGTGCATAACCCGCTGAAAGAGTTGATTTACCTAATTTGATATCATCATGTGCTTGAACTGTTGGAATTGAAATAATGCTAGTGATAAATAAAGCTGATAATAATTGTTTTCTCATTTGTTATATCCCTTTTATTAGTTAGTAGTAAAAGACGTGGGATTATAATAATGAGATGATTTTTTTTGGTATTAAAAAGGACACATGAAATAGAATATGTTTTTTTTATAAAAATAAAATTATTATATTATCATTTGGTTAGTTTTATTATTTTTATTAGTTATATATTAATTGGTTTTTTATGAAATTAATAATAGCTCTCCAAAATTAATGGAGAGCTATTCATCGTTTTACTTCAGCCCTAAGTCGCTTTGTAAATCGAGAACTTTATTTTGTAAGCCTTCTAATTCAAGCTGTTTTTCCATCACTGATTTTGATGGATTGTTTTGTACAGCTTTCATTCTTTTATCAATATCATCAATTTGTTTTTGAATATCACTTTGGCCTTTGGTTTTTTGGCGAATTTGACTTAGCAAATTATTCATTGATTGGTTTAAGGCGCGTTGGTTAGCTTGTTGTGTTTTTAAATCAGCATTACTTTGCTGTTTCTCTTTCTCGATAGCAGCAAGTACTGCTTTAAACTCAGTATTTAATGCTTGCTCATTACCTAAGATAGCTTTTTTCTGCTCTATGCGATTATCATAAGTGCCTGAATAATTACAATTAAATTTTGTAATAATACTGACATCACCTGTTGTCGGGTCGCAATCAGCGGGATTTGTTACACAGCCACTTAAAAGTAGTGTCATGCCAACTAGGGAGAGAGGTAAACGTTTCATTATCATCCTTTTTAACTAAGTCTTATTGCAGTTCGTTGAGAGTAAAGGCTATCTAACTCTTCTTGTAAAGAGTTAACTTGCTGTTTCATCCCATTGATTTGTTTATCAAGTTGTGCAGTTTTAATTCCATCATCACGACTTTTAACCGCAATATCTCGCCATTCTGCTTCACGTTTTTTCATATCAGATAAACGGGTACGTAAAGCGGCAATATTGGCATCGATACCTTTTAATTGTTTTTCAGCTGCGTCTTTATTTAAGCGCTGCTGTTTCATATCTTGTTCAATTTTAGCTAATGCTTTTTTATCATCAGCAATAACGGCTCTTGCGGCATTAGAGGCACTTTGTAGACGCTGATTCTCTTTCTTAATATCAGCAATCATAGAATTAAGCATCTCTTCGTTAGACGCGTAATCTTTACGCTTATTGTCTAAGTACGCGTTGGCACCAATACCCACACCACAGCCAGCAACAGCCGCGATGAGCATACATGCGCCTTTGTTATCGGTATTTGATACTAAGCAACCCAGAGCACCAATGGCAGCACCTCCAGCACAAGCCGTAATACCAGACTTACTAAAAAATTCCATATCGCTATTATTGGTGATACGAGGATCCGCGCCATTATTGCTTTGACATCCAGATAAGACCAACACAGTACTTAAGCCAAGTACTGCCATTAATCGCTTTTTCATTTCACACCTATCTCAAGTCAATGTTATTGTTTTTTGCATGCTTCAAGCCATTCGTTCCGTGAAACCTTGCCGTTTGTCCAATATCCTTGAAGCCCTTGCATATATGTTGAAAGATACGAATTTAAATTTGATTTTCCTCTTGCTTCCATGAGTTGACGGACAACATCAACCTGAGGCTTCACTAGCGATGCATCGTAGGTTGTTGCCATATCCACCAAAGTGTCAGCGTAATAACTGACGACAAAATCGAGTGTTTTTTTATGTTCGTTAACTTGCTCTTGGCGTCGCTCACAAGTGGCGTCCTTTGTGCCAGCCGGGCAGTTTTTTTCATGAAGCGCAATAAGGCGATCATAAAACTCACCATCATCTTTTAATTTGGTACATAAAAAAGCACCTAACTGTAATGAAGTGCGGATCGCTTGGTCACGTTGTTCATCACGCAGTTGAGCATTCGCGCGTAATGTATTTTTTAGCTCTGCTAATTGTTTTTTAAGTGCTTCATCTTGAACCTGCGTTGATAACGTGTTCAGACTGTTAATAGAGCTATCACTATTGGTTTTTGATTTATTGTCTGCCGGTTTTTCATTACCAAGCTGTTGCCACTCTTTTTCAATCTCTTTTATTTTGTCTCTAGAGGTTAATGCGGGTGCAACAATCGCTAAACGAAAACCCGTGTATTTATTTTTATTGGCACCGGTATTGGTGTAATAAGGCTCTTCTTGTCGCCATGAACTGCGCATATCGCTTTCTGGCGTTAAATAACTTCCGCCTCGCACAATAAAGCCACCCGCTTGACCATGTAAGCGGTCAAGTTTATTGAGTCTAAAAGGCTCAAACATCATTTCAGCCGCATTACCTAGCATATCGTGTAATCCCAGCGGATTTGGCGATAGCAGCCCTGTAAGCTGTAAAGAGCCGTTAGCGGATTGGCTTCCTGCTGACCAGATATAATTTTTAGTCCCTTCTGGCATTGGGAAACGGGTATCACGAAATTCTGAAGCTGATACTTTTAAGCCACCACGAGCGGCAAATTCCCACTCTGTTTCTGTTGGTAAACGGGCAAAACCTTTAGCGCCATCTTCAACAGGTAATGCCTCTGGGTGTTTGCTTCTTAACCACTGGTTATATTGATCGGCAAATTGCATCGCTTCATACCAACTGACATTCACTTTAGGTAAACGCAGTTTATTCGATGCAGTTGGGCACTCTTTACCATTTATCGCGCTTTGCATGGCGTTAAATTGCAAATCAGTGACCGGATATTTAGCCAGTAGATAGTAGCGTCCTTTCTCTTTCGTTTTAAGCGGGAAACTACCTGCAATATGCTCAGCGCGTGATTGTTCTAAATATCCCCATTCATCACCTTCTTGCCCTAATGTCACGCTGTAATCTTGTAACGGCTGACTGAGTGGAACCGCCACTTGGCGAAAGACCATCGTACCTTCACAAGGAAAGGGCAATATCACATCATCAGGCAGTGGTTTTGGATTAACAAACTTGTCATCCCACGCCGCAGAGACAGTAAAACTGCTAGATAACAGCGTGAATGATAAAGTGAGTAGTGATAAATTAAATTTCACGTAAGCTCTCCGCAGGTTGAATAGAGACAGCGCGTAATGCACCAATGCCAGCAACAACTAATGCCACTAACAGTGCACTGCACATCGCTATCAATAAATCCCAAAATGTTAACTGGCAAACAAATGCCTGCTCAGGAAGATGAGTACCTAATAACGTGGTAAATAGATGGCTACCAATACCGTAAAGCACCAGCGCCAATATAAAGGCGATACTGGTTAATAGCAGGGCTTGCAACACGATATATAACGAAACAGCAAACTGACGAAAACCTAATAGTCGCAATACCGCCATGTCTTTACGTTTACGGTCAATATTGGCAAGAAAAGCGCCAATAAGTGATGCCACACAACCCAGTAAAGAGACCCATGCAATCACCGAAAAAATCACATTAAGCACATAACTAATGGCTTTAACGGAGTCAATTTGGCTCTTTTGCGTTATTACATCGATATGCTGTTGTGCAAACCAGTTATCTAAGGGGGCGATAGCCTCTAAATCAGTGGCATAAAGCCTTGCTTTGGCAAATTGCGTGCGAGGTTTTGCTGTTACTCCCTCATTAATAGCGAAAAGGGGAGCTTGGTAACCATCGCGATAATCTTCCATGGCGACTAATACATCAAGGGAGACAAACGCTGCTGCTCTTGGAAATTTGCTATCACTGATAATGGCTCCAACCGTAAAATGACGTTTAGCGCGTTCATTCACACCATTAAGTTTACGGCTGATAAATAGACGTACTTTATCACCGATATTAGCCTGTAATTTTTGTGCTGCACTGGCTGATAACACTAAGGTGTCGGCATCTTGAGGAATAGCAACACCCTCAAGTAGCGGATCATGGTTAGCTGTCGGAATAATTTCAGCATTATCAATAAAATGCTGTCCATCAATAACAAGGTCGGCTTGTGTATTTAAGCTACGAGTGAGCGGAATAACAAAACGGACTTCTTCTTTTTGCGCAATGTTATCAAACCACGATTGTGGGTAATTACCATTACCCAACATACGAATTTCAAGGTTACGTGGGTCATTGAGTAACTGGTGATGAAGCTGCGTCACAATGCCGTTTTTTAAGCCAAAGAGGAGTAACAGTGGCGCAATAACCGAAACAAGTGAGAAAACAATACAGAGTGCCACTTTGCGATCATAAAGCAGATCACGCCACGCTAATGCGCTAAGTAATCCAAGGCGATTGGGTGTCACATTATTGTTTGATAAAGACACTGCCGCCTCCTTCTAATTGAGCGTGATAATGGCTAAAACCAAAGCGCTCAACCAAAGACCAGTCGTGACTAACGACCAATGCTGAGATATCGAGCTGTTTTACCATCTCAACAATTAACGCGTACAGTGCTTGTGCATTATGAGGATCTAGCGCTGCGGTGGGTTCATCTGCCAGTAATAGTGCAGGTTCATGAGCGATAGCACGAATAAACGCGGCGCGTTGTCGCTCACCAATAGAGAGTTGACGAGGTAAACGATTAAGCAAAGGGCGTAACTGTAAATGGTCGATAGCGTGATCAAGCCATTGAGAATGCGGTGTTAAGCCCAACATTTTTCGTGGCAATTGGATATTTTGCATGACACTCAAAAAAGGCAGTAATCCGCCATTTTGTAGCATAAATCCAAGTTTTTCGGCGCGTAATGAAGAGAGTTGTGTCTGTTGGCTATTTAATACAGCTTGTGTGATCGGAAGGTCATCACCTAATTGAAAATGATGGAGTTCATCTGGGCGTAAAATAAGCCCTATCATCTCTAATAAGGTGCTTTTACCACAACCACTTAATCCCGTTAGCGCACCAATTTCGCCTTTTTCAAGGGTCAATGAAGGAAGCGCAACACGAAAGCCGTGTTGCGCATTACCACGCGTAATTGCCATACCTTCAATCTGGATCATTAAGGCAAGTTTTCCAGTGGGACTGGATAAACGTGATCGCGAGGATCGCTTTGCGGTGCAAGGGATATCCAACGATCTACATCTTCGTTATAACGTTGATAGTATTGCAACTTAGTATTTAGTCGGCGGATAAATTTCTCTTGCTCAAGACCGTCCCAGCTTTTCCATGTCTCTTCATCTAAGCCCAATACTTCACTAAGATAAGGTAGGTTTTCAACATACTCACCTAATAGACCCATTTCACCGAGCTTGGTTGCTGAACCTTGTTTAATCTGATTAGGATCATTACCCATGGTTGCCGCAATAGAGCGTAAATCAGCAAACATATTATCAGGTGAAATCAGCCCTTCATTGGCGGCATTAACGATTTTCTTCATTACATCACTTAAATCACTCAACTCACTTTTAGTCAGTAGAACCTGAACTTCTGTTGTTGGGATATTTTGCTGTAATAAATCGCGATCACTAATCCATGCTTTAAAGACAGGTGGCGCTTTCGTACCTTGTTTTTCACCTAAATAGGCTAAACGCATGGCATAACCAAGGTCATGAGCATCGTTTAATAACGTGTTAGTCTCTTTATCTTTGCTATAAGTAGGATCGGCATTTAATGCACTACCCACGGTAGCTTCACCACGATAGGCGGTCTGAATTTGTGTGGTAACTGCCGTTGCTAAGCTATCAACCATTTTGCCAAAGTTATTTACATCCCCTGAATTAATCGGGTAGTAAAGTGATTTGTGTAGGAATGGATTGAGCGTTAATGCTTCATATTGAGCTTGCGCAGAAGCATGGTTTTTAGCACCAGAAGGTGTTTTTAAGTGCAAAGTGTAGAGTGCCACACCACGATAAGCAGCTTCTTGGCGAATTTGCTCAGCATCTAATTTTGTTGATGAAAGTGGGTCATTAGCTGTTAATGCGCCAGCATCAGTGATTAAAATAACATAACGGGCACCAAAGCGAGTCCAATCCACATCATCTAACGCTTGCATTACACCTGCATAAGCATCTTCATCAAAACGACTACTTGAGACCTTCGCTTGGCGCAACTCTTTTACTTTATTGAGAAAATCAGGGCCATCTTTTACATCATTAGGATTAACAAACATTTTGCTGTCATATTCTAATGCGGGTACTGCTTTGATATTAGAGCGAAATGCCACTAAACCAAATTTTACCTTATCAAGCATGTTGTCTTTTTCAACTTGAGTATAAACCTTTTGAATTGCTTCTTTGGTTCTATCAATGTAAGGGTCCATTGAGATTGTCGAGTCGATAACAAACACCACTGCGGCAGAGAAGCCTTGCATCATATTTTCGGTATTAGCATCATCTGGCGAGGCTGGTTTGGTTTTGTTTGCATTGGTATTTTGCGCTTCTTTGCTGTCTTTCGTTTGTGAAGAGACAGACGCCACATTTAATACACGTACCTTATAGCCTGCATCAGTAAAGACTTCATCCGAGCCTAAAACAGGTAACAGATAAAAATTACTTTTCTGATCAATCATATAATCAGGCTCTTTTGCCAAAATTGCCGGATTAACTTTTTGGTTTTTAATATCAGTTAAGAAGGGTTGATACTGTTTTTTAGGATCGGCGCTATCTAATAAGCCCTCTAAGGTCTGTTTCTCTTTAAAAAACAGCATAGGGTTACGACCCGCTGGGTTAGTAAATGCGAGCGTTAACTGCATTTTCCATTCTGCTGTACAGCTTGCATTCATCCAGCCACTGACATGACCTAAGCTATCAGGTCCTACTTGTAGCCACTCATTTGCACCTTGTTTTTGTCGTTGATAAACATAAAAACGACTAAATGCAGGTTGTTCTTTGCCCGCTTTACCGACTGCATCTGCTATTTGGCAACCTGGATAGGTTAATACACGTTGATACAGTGTCTTTTTTCCATCTTGTAACAGTGGCTTTTTCTCTTCAGCACTGACTGGTGCTGTTAGTATTAAGCTACTGAGAATAAGCGTGAGCCAATGCGCTTTTTTCATCAGATTTTCCTATTTTTTCAGTGCTTCAAGACGTGTTTTTGCTTCGCTATTTTGTGAGTCGTGATTTAACACGGCTTCATACCAATAAATAGCGGTTTCTTTATCCGCATTAAAACAGCCTTGTGAAGACGCTGTTGTTGGGTCGTATTCACGGGCGTAATTTAGTGCGATTTCAATATCCCCTGACTGTGCTTTATAGGCATATAAACGCTGGGCTATATCACACTGTTTATTCTGTTTAGCTTGTTCAATGGTGGCGATAATCGTTTTGCTATCAGGCTGACTTTGTAGACAGCTTTGAACAAATGCCAGAGCACTGCCTGTTTGCATATTTTCAACACTACAAACCGCAGGTGTTGACGGTTCTGGCGTTGGTTCTGGAGCCGGTTCTCCTGCGGGATTACCGCGTAGTAAAAAGAACCATGTTAATACGCCTGCTAAAATAAGAATTAAGATAATGGCGAAAATAAGCCCATTTCTTGATTTTTTAGGCGTAGGTGCTGGGCGACGAGGCGGTTCATCCGCTGTTATTTCAGGAATAATCGGTTCTGGTTCAACAATAGGCTCAGGTGCTTTTATTGGCTCAGGTTCGGGAGTTTTTTCAACAACAGGAGCAGGAGGGATCTCTTGCTGATTTAAGGTTGCTGTTGATTTTAATGACTCACTTTGCCCTTGTGCTTGTGACGCTAACACACCATCACGAATACGTAAGCGACCAATATCTTGGGTTTCGTTATCGTCTTTTAACGTAAATTGATACGCCATTTGTAAATTACTAACGAGGGGATCGACTAAGGTTTTATCAAGAACGATTTGATAACCTTCATCGCTCTCTTCAAGAGAAAGCTGGTGGAAAAAGGCATTACCGACCCATTCACCTTGATCGTTTAAAAAGTAGCGGTCTTGGTTACGTTGAATGCTTAAATAAACAGGGGAAGCTTCACCTTCCCAATTACGAATACTTAATACCGCAAAGCCAGGACGAGCAGGTTGTACGGGTTTTAACTCTGGATTAAACACGAATTATGACTCCACGACAGAGGATTTCATGGTTTGAATAATTTGACCTAATAGTGCGTTTTGTTCAGCACTGATTTCTCTACCAGCAGAATGTCCCGCATTCTCTGTAATAATTGCTGATAGAGCGATAAGCCAGTCAAATACAAACAAAAAGGTGTAGTTAACAGGTGTGGTTGGTAAACGAACTAAGCGTTCATCGTTACCCCACTGCACGCTGTTACTGTCTGGTTTTTCAAAGATTTTATGACCTGTATTAATTTTGCTATCAGGGCGCTCAGCACCCATATCTTTGAAATTAAACCAAGTAATAAAATCACCCAGTACATTATGAACACGAGAAGATTGCTGCTCTGCTAAGTCATCACGACGAGCAATAGCTTCCGTGCCAGCAAGGGTTTTCAACATGCGTTGTTCAACACCAAGGCGATTAATTGCGGTGATTAACTCATCCACAAGTAACACCATGATCTCTTGATCAATACCCAAATAACTCAATAACGTACTGTTATCCGGTAAGCTACGCAGATGGTTTATCCATAGCGCCATCACTTTACGTGGATACGCAACTTCATTACCGTGTCCTTTTGGCGCTTCATCTTCTTGTGGGACTAATGAAATTGGCGCGTCACCAAGCAAATCGAACGTAGGTTGTTCCATTGCGGCAAAGGCAGAAACAGGTGCGGGCGATGCTTGCTTTTTATCTGCACTATTTAAAGTATCAAGCACCTCTTTTTCTTGCATATACAAGTCGTAAAGCGCTTTACGTGGAGGAAGAAGATAATCGAGTAGTGCACCTTGAAGATAAGGGCGGCTTTGCATAAAACGTAAAATGGTTTCTGCATTACGGCGTTTTACCAGTAGCTCTTCTTCGCCACCAGATTGATACCATTTTTCAAGATGATGACCAATTAAGTCACGCTGTACTTCTTGTAATTGCTCGTTAATTCGTTCTAGTTTTAGCGATTTAAGGGCGACGGTTTCAAGATAGTCAGCAAGGCGCTGCATACCGCCATCATTAAGCGATAACATCGCATCCCAAGCTTGGTCTGGCTGTTGAATGTAACGTTGAACCGTTTCATCTTCAGCAAAGGTTTTTTTCATCAGACGTAACTGTGAAACACTGTCATCGTTTAAGACAGTCTCTTTACCATTACTGATTTGAATAA
Organism: Proteus hauseri; assembly: GCF_040139125.1. Classification (GTDB taxonomy): domain Bacteria; phylum Pseudomonadota; class Gammaproteobacteria; order Enterobacterales; family Enterobacteriaceae; genus Proteus; species Proteus hauseri_B. The sequence goes on along the minus strand of NZ_JBEEUB010000008.1, from coordinate 159,428 downwards.
ATGGCGTAGGAACACCCGGTTTACGCACCAAGAAGGTGTTATTAAAGGCGTCGCCATTAACCCAGTCGGACATCCACGGATATTGACCAAAACGCTCTAACATTGCCATTTTGATCATGCCACCCTTACCCCATGATTGACGCAGCAGCGCTTCATTCATAGTGAGTGAGTTGGTGATACGCATATCAAACATTGTCATCGCCCAAATTAAGCCTGAAGGGCGCTTGGCACGAGTCTGAGCATCTTTACCTTGGGTATTGTGGATCCATTCTGTTAATACGCCACCGACTTCTTTTACGTCAGATTGTTTGTTTGATGCCGTACAAACAACCAATACGTTCATCTCTTGGTTATCGGTGTAGCGCTCAAAAAGGTAGGCGACTTTGCCACGTAAAATAAGCTGAGCCAGTGGGTTAGCACTATCGTCATTAACTTGACGACGTACATCATCCATAGTTTCAACACCTAAACGACCGCGATAACCCGGAAAATCAAGCAGTTCTACTTGTTCAAATAGCACTTTACTTGGTGCATCTAACAGCGGTACTACTAACTCAACAGTTAATGCGGTTAGCTCTGCTAATGAGAGTCTAACGGGGGCATCAGTTCTATCAGTATGAACAGGACAAACGCTAATTTGGCTATCGTTTTCAGTATTAAGACGCTCTAACATATCTACGTTCATAATACTGTCATTTTGTACCAAAATACCGTCTTGCTCTTTTACTAATGCAGACAGTGGTGCTAACACTAATGGCGCATGACCCAGTTGGCTTAATGTGGTGCTAAAACGTTGATAAGCAGCGGTAAGTTCATCAATTTCACCCCACAATACGGCAAACAGCTTTGCACGCTGCGCAATGGTGAGATAAGGCGCTAATTCTATCGCTTTAGGCCAAAATGTTGTTGCCAGTTTCTTTTGGCTTTTCTCAGCATGGCGTTGTAAATAGTCCCATAGCGAGACAACATCATCATGGGTAATACCTGCAACAGGTGTTGCATTACGCTGAGTACTTAATGTAGTGATTAAGCGTGAAACTTTGTCTTCATCTAACTCAAAATCAATTTTTTCCTGATTAAAATCATACAGGTAAGCATTGGCGAGAATTTTGATAATTTCGATTTCACTGAAAAGATGTAGCTCAACAGGGTAATCTTGTGTGCCTTTAGTGGCTTTACGGCTAAAGCGAGTGACTAGCCCTGTGGCTTCTTTACCGCCACCAGGGGGGTTAATATGGTCAATAAAATCAAGTGTCTTGCCAGACATACTGGTTTTAAGACGACCATCTGCACCCGCAGCTAATGCTGAAATTAGGTAAGATTTACCTGCTTGAGATAAGCCAAAAAAGCCCACAGACATTGGGCGTTGGGTCGCTAATGACAAGTTTTTTGCCATATTACGGCTGCGACGTAGGCGATAAATCAGGCTATCGGCCTCGGTATTTAAGCGAGGCGCATTACCTCTCACTGCGGTTACCCAATCGATAGCTTTACCTGCGCCTTGATAAATTGCATCCCACTTAGCGGTTAACTGTTTTTCATCATTCATATTCATTTACCTAATACACTCCCGCTATCTAGCCAATAGGATGTTTCACCAATGCCACTATCTGCTAACGTATTGAGTTTAAAACTTAATTCGTTCTTGGTTGCTCTACCGTTAGTAATGCTGACCTCTTCAATGCGTAATTTTTCTGATTTGCTGTCATCATTTTCATGGCTAGATGCCCCCCTTTCAGTACCTAGCTTGATATGCAGTACGCTGTTTTCTTGGCTTAATTGCTGTGCTAGTTTTTGGCTCTTAATACGCAACGTGTAAAGTGGTGATGCGGGCCAACGAGCATTATCTAACTGTCGGAAACCTAAGCGAATACCGCCTCTGGCTTCAAAGTAGGTATCAGGATCGGGCTCAAACTTATCTTGAATATCACGATAATAAACATCGTTATCAGAGATAGTGTTGTTGTTATCCAACATTCCCAAGTAACGTACTGTTGAATAGGTTTTAAAGTTACCTGTTGAGAAGTAGAAGTTGAGTAAGCGTGCATTCTCAGCCATTAAACACAACATGGCACCTACTGCGGCAGTCGATTTTGGGTCATCAATACGCCCTTTCTTATTAAACGGATACCAACCACCCGTTTTATAGCCATGCAGTGGCAAGATGCGTGATGGCGGTACAGGCTGTAACACTTTAAATAGCGCTTGAATACCCGGTAAACGAGATGGACGACCTGTCAGTAATAAAACATCACAAGAGTAGTAATAGAGCACTTCACATAATGCTTTTAAGCTACGAGTGATATTGATACGTTCACCAGAAATAAATTCTGCATGCAGCTGAGCAAAGTTAATTTGCACCGGTACATTTAAAATAGAGAATGCATCACCACCGCCTAGCTCTTTGTTTGCGGCATCATCAATATAACGACGGACATGTTCAGTAGGTTGAACCGCGAGTAGTTCGCCAAAGGTACTGTTAATGCCTTCATGAGGAACCAGAGGGTCATAGTTCTCATATTGGCTGAGAATACGTAACCCAATTGGGCTGAAGATTTGCAGTGTAAGCTGTTGGCGTAAGACTTGCTGACCAGCATCTAATCCTTCACTACCAAAGAGTGATGACATCAATGCATCAGCATCAGAAATGCCCGCATCAGTTAATGCAGTACGTAGCGCAGGTAATACACAGATTTGAATGATATCTAATAAAATATCATCACCAGCAATTTTAAATCCTTCACGGAATAGTTGTGTTGGAATAATTTTAACGTTGCTACCTGTGCCAGTATCGAGTTTATAGCGTGTGATAACGAGGTCAGTTGTCCCGCCGCCAATATCAATGGAGGCAATTTTTAGAGTGTTATCACCCGTTAATAAGCGGTTATCTTCACGGACTTGGCTGGCAAAAAAGGCTTCAGTACGTTCACCAAATTTAATTTGAGTTTCGTTATAAAGATAAACCAGCTGACCACAAGTGGCTTCATCCCATTTAACGTGAATTTTTGGTAATGGCGGACGGCATTGTTCATCTTTACCATCAAAACGCAGTTTTTCATCGGTTGGATCCCAATTCATCGCTTTCCAAATTAAACCTAATGCATTTTCCATGCAGGTTTCAAAAATGGCGCGTTCTGGTTTTGGCATCGCAGGCGGAATGGTTAAAATGATATTACGCAATTGACGAGGTGCACTTGCGTGGCTCATTTTCAGACGCTGAGCTGGGCTATTCATCTGTGTTAATGCTTGTGCTAACACTTCGGTTAGCATCATCGTCATTAATGAACTACGGGTATAGTTAGGCGTGAAAACGGGCATTCTATCATCTGCTTCTAAGCGAAACAGCGGTTCACCGTAATCATTTAACAGATACGTCATAGGTACTGCGGTCGCTAAGGGTTCTCTGTCGGTTTGACCGAAAGAGTGACTAAAACGCCAGCCCGGAGAATAAGGTGAATCATCCCATAAATAACGTTTAGGGCTTGAAATACCGGTTGAGCCTTCAGTACCTAAGCGTTGTGCTGCCATACGATTGGCTTCAGGACCTACACGACCTATGGTTGGCCACATAAAGGCATTGTTACGACCACTGCTTACCGAGAAATCTTGTTTACCAAAATCAGCTTGAGCAAATTCAACACGACTTTCAAAAGGCTCGTTATAGATTTGATAAGGGCGATTTAAATCACGCAGTGTCATTTCATAAAGTTGCGTTAGCCCTTTGTTATCGTTGATATGATCTTCGATTAAAATCCCACAAGTACGAGAGTTCCCCACATCAAGAATAAGGTCTACTTCAATCGCGGGTTCTTGTGCTTTTGTCTCATTAATTTTTATCTCAGGTAGGCGGATCTTTTCGCCTAAGATATTGAGTAAATTAAGATAGTGCGCTTGATGTTGAAACTCTTTTAGCGCGTCTTCTAATTCATCATGATACATCTTACTGACGGTTAGCGCTTTTTCGCTAAAGACTTCTTTTAACCAGCCATCAATCCACGGTGTTTCAAGAAAGTTTTCAACTTCATAGCCTAAATAGGCAAGGGCGAAAGCAACGCCTGAGCGAATATCTTCTTCATTAGGCGCGAGGTAAGCGGTATTACTTCTATTCGGTTCAATACGAGTATCAAATGCCACTACGATGCGATGTGTGTGACCATCTTCATCCGCTTCTGGTAGTTGATGGAACATCATTCTAACCCAGTTATCAGGACCTTGAGAGAAGGCTCTAGGTGGATTAAAACGGAAAAAAGGTACAGGCAGCCAAGTTTCATTTAATAGATGCAGAGATTCTTCAAGTGAAAAGCTAAATTCTGCCTCTCTTGGGGTTTGAGGTTGATTTTTTGGCGCTGGGTAAAGGTAGTTATCATCACGCTCATTATAGATGAGTCGCATTAACGGGCCGTTTTCGCCTTTTTTAACAAATTCACCGTACTCTTTACGCTGTGCGAGTGTAAAGCCAAAATCCAGAAACTGAATATTACTGTCACGGATAAGGGTAATTTTATCTTTATAATCGGTCAGTGGCGCTAACATGAATTATTTATTCTCCCGCTTCATTGATAATGGGAATGGCTGGCTGTTGTCATATTTCCCTTGGCAATCAGCGATATTTTGACTTCCTGGTTGGCAGACAATATTTGGCATTAAATAATTAGAGCCATCACTACAATTTGCCTGACCTTGATTATTAATATTTAGCCCACCTTGATTGACGGCGGCATTAACTGGCGCTTTACAAGTTACGCCATCACTACGCGTCATCACGACTTGTCCTTTACCGTTATCTAATTGGTAGTCTAGGCTTAACGGTTTCCCTGTTTTTTGATCTTGGATACCCGCACCAGCGCGCCATTGACCATTTAAAAAGTCTGTCGAACCATTGGCGAGAGCACTGGCTGGAATTGTCAGCGGGGTGGTGTTATTAGCACTTGCTGGTGGTGTGACATCAGGAGGTAAAGGTTGTTCCTGATTATTTGCGTTATTATTTTCAGTGCCGCTGTTTTCGTTACCCTTGCCTTTGCCATCATCCGTTTTAGGCTGTTCGTTTTGCGCAGAGGGATCAACGGGTGGCAACTCTGGCTGTTGTGCGCCTTCTGGCGATGTCGCTTGGTTGTTATCTGCTGAAGGCTCAACTAAAGGTAAGCCTGTATTAGGATCAACGCCAGCACCTGAATCAGTAGCGCCATCAATGGCGAGTCCATTTGCATCAACACCACCCACTACACTGTTTGCTCCAGTGGTAATGGTGCCTGTCGGAACAGTCACTTTATGTCCATTAGTGATAACTGTCGGCTCTTGTGGTTTTTCTAATGTGGGATCGGGTAGTGTCGGTTTCTCAATCGTTGGGGTATTGATATTCACTGATGGCAGCGAGGGAGTTGAGAAACAGCCGCGTAGAAATAAGATAGCGAGCAAGATGAGCAATAAAGGAAGTAGCCACCATAAAAAACGCCACCAAGGACGTTTTCTTTCAGTGATAATTTGAGGTTCTTGTACTGGAGGAATGATTGCCGCAGCAGGCTGTAAAGGCGTTGCAACCGCAGGTTTAAGACAAGCGACAGGGTCGACTCTTAAGACCTGATTAGCACTAACAAAACCCCAAAAGGTGATAACAGGCTGTCCATTAACAATAAAAACATGGTTTTCATCGGGAAACTGAATTGTTTTGCTGAGTAAGGCACCAAATAATTGGCTCTCTTTATTGTCTGTTTTTTGCTGCTCTTTTTCGCTAAAGGCAAGTAAGTCAGCTTGATTTTGCTTTAATATCTCATAAGCCGATATACGCTCTTCTTCTGATGCTGCAGACCAAGGAATAACTGAGCCATCGATTGGCGAATACCAGTCAATACGCTCTCCGGTTTCATTGGGTTGAGGAATGGCGAGGCATTGAGAAATATGCGCTTTTCCTCTTAAACGGAGTGTTTCACGCAGCTGTAATGCAGAGATATAAACAGCCTGTCCATTTTCCCCCATTGGGAGGTAACTTTCTAATTTACCACTTCGTAAGAATGCTTTATTCACGACGATCATTCCGCTAGGTAAGAATATCTATGGGTAAGTTGGCTTATCCGTAAATAGGCTTTAAGGCTAAAAATATACATATATAATTTGAATGCATTTTATATTATCAGAAATTGGGTGTCTATCTATCGGATTATTTAACAATAACTAACTGTTTATTATTAAAGAGATTTTAGTTTTTCTTGATAAGAATGGCGAATATTGAAATGAGATAATTGATAATAAGAGAGTGACATCACATATTGCGCTATATTTTCTTAAATATATGGGGTAATTCACCGATATATTACTTTTTTCATTAAAAAATAACGCAACTGGGTCAAATTAATACAAAATAGAACAGAATAGTCGGTGGGTAATATAAGACTAGTGTGATAATAATCACAAAATACCCTTATTTTTAATCATGTTAAAGATATTCAAAACATGAGTAAAGGGTAAAAATAAGTAGTAGCCTTAATTGGATTGATAACTGATTCACTCTACATATATTAGTAATAGAAAAAAATTAGCCCTCAATTTATTAGCTAAAAGAAGGCTAAGAAAATATTAGCGAATGTTATCAATTATTATCGACAATTCTTTGGAATATAGTCATCAATTGCTTTTCTCATCATTAAGTTAACTTCATTCGCATTACGAGCGGTAAAGACGCGACCGCCTGTCGCTTTAGCAACACAGTTACCCGCACCTGTGCCTAGAATATCGACCACATTAATCACTGCACGAGGATGCGCGCGTTTTAATGCACTCGCCGCGGCACAAGGATCTTGGTCGCAAGACTCTAAGCCGTCTGATAACAACACAATAAGTGTGTCTCGATTATTGCTTTTAATTAAAGAGCCAGCCCGTTTAATTGACTCCGCTAAAGGTGTACCGCTATCAGGTTCGATACGTTTGATATAGCTAAGGAGTTTGGCGCGTTCATTGCCGCCATAAGCCGGACTGGATTTTACTACGCCACAATCAGATGCCACCACGGTGGTGATGCTCATATCTGAGGGAATACTGTTAATGATTTTCGTTGCTGCATTTCTAGCAACGGTGATACGACGAGGTTCAGCATCATAACCGGCAAATAATTTACCTGTAGTGGCAATAAAGTCTAAATCATCCTCTGTTAGATCCATGTTCAATGCCATCGAACCAGAAGCGTCAAAGATTAAAATTACTTGCGGTGCCAATTCAGCAGGGCGCTCAGATGGGCACATCTGTTTAATCTTATTTGCTAAACGATTTTGACAGGTCGTATTCGCTGTTTTTTCTGTTACGCCGGTTTTTTTCAGCTCATCTTGGACACACGCTTCTAACGGAGTCAGTTTTTTGGGTGGCACAACGGGTTTAGGTTCGGGTTTAGGTTCAGGTTTAGGCTCTGGTACTGGTTCAGGCACTGGCTCAGGAACTGGCTCTGGTATTGGTTCTGGTTCAGGAATAGGTTCAGGTTTTGGTTCGGGTGGTGTCACCACTTGCGGTGTTTCTTCAACCACAGGAGGAACCGCTTTAGGATCAAAACAGCCTTTTAACCAAGAGGCTAATAACAGTAAGAAGAGTAGGAATAAAAATAACAATAACCAGCGTAACCAACGGCTACGGGTTTTGGCTGGAATATCGGCAAGTGCAGCCCCTGCGGCAGCCGCAGAAGCACCGGCAGTGACTTGTGCTATCGGTGGTGGTAATGGGGTTGTTCTTGGCCACCATGTAATAACCGGTTGACCATTAATTACATATACACTGTCAGTATCTGGCAAGGTAGATGCGGTATCTAAAAGATGACGCTCTTTATCTGTAATTCTACTTTGTGACGCTAATAACGCAGTTTGCGTTTTAATGTCATTAAGGCGTTCATCTAAAATACGTCTTATCTCTTGTTGCTCTTGTCCTTGCAATGAAGCTAAGGCAACAGGATTTCCTGAAACAGCACTATACCATTCAATCACATCGTCTGATTTTTTCTCAGGCGTCGCAAAAAGAGTGCGATATTTAATCGGAAAATGTTGTGTCAGCAATTGAAGTAATTGCTGTTGATGGGTTAAGGCAAAATCGGCGCGTGTTATATCAGCCGTTAATCGTGATATTCGATTCATATTTAAAGAGCCTTATTCTACGGCTATATTTGTTTAATAATGGATAGTATGATCTATAGAGATTATTGACTATAACGCGTTTATAAAAAAGGTAAAATTAACGCATTCATCTTTCAGACTATGCGCTAAAAAGCCACTTTAGGTTTTATTCTCTTTTTTATTTAAGAATTCGCGCAAATTATTACTATATCTTCGCAATCCGCTTTCTCTGCACATAATCTATTTGCTTACTTATCTGACTCCATCTTAGGATGGCGAGTTATTAAGTATTGATATGAAAGCAAGCCAACTATAAGCCTTAATTGATAACTAATGTTCATTGATATAGCACATAGAGCATGCTGAGGTTACAAGGTATGTTAGCCACACTAAAAATAGCCAAATCCTCTTTTTTGGGGAACAAATTCCTCTCCTTACGTTGATACAACAGCAGGTTTCTAATGACGAATAATATAAACAAGAGCCAATTATTGAACGATGTTACCCGTTACTGGAATATCAGAGCCGAAAGCTATAGTGAGTCCAATCAACAGGAATTGCTCAGTGAAAAGCAGCAAAAATGGCGTCATTTACTGCTCAGTCATGTTAAAGAAGGTGAAGCCTTAAAGGTATTAGATATTGGGACAGGTCCTGGATTTTTTGCCATTTTATTAGCGTTATCTGGGCATGAAGTAACGGCAATTGATGCGACTCAGGGCATGTTACTTGAGGCAAAAAATAATGCCGCACACCACAATGCTAATATTCAATTTGTACGTGGTGATGTACAGAAACTTCCTTTTGCTAATCAACAATTTGATTTAGTGGTAAGTCGTAATGTGACCTGGAATTTAAAAGCACCAAAAGAGGCGTATCAAGAGTGGTTTCGTGTGCTTAAACCAGGCGGTAGTTTAATTAATTTTGACGCCAATTGGTACTTACATCTTTTTGATGAAAATTACTGGCAAGGTTTTCTTGCTGATAGAGAACAAGCGGCAAACCAACAAGTTGCAGACCACTATGTAAATACCGATACCAAAGAGATGGAAAGAATTGCACGTCAATTACCTTTAAGCAAAATTAAGCGTCCTCAATGGGATATTAATACCTTACTGGATATTGGATTTAGTCGTTATATGGTGGATATCAATATTGGTGATTTAGTCTGGGATAAAGAAGAAAAGATTAATTATGGCTCGACACCGATGTTTATGATCCATGCACAAAAACAGAAAATAGTTTAATAAGACAGAGAAGGAGATGAGTGTGAAGCCCTTATTTTCAGTGATCCCAACGCTATTATTAACGTTGGCATGTGCCTTTCCTGCATTAGCAGATAAAAGCAATAATATGCTCGATTACGCCAGCACAAAAGATATTCGTGATATTAATCCGCACCTCTATTCAGGGGAGATGGCAGCGCAAAATATGGTATTTGAATCTTTAGTATTGAATACCGATAAAGGCGTTGCACCTTATTTAGCGCAGCGTTGGGATATTTCGCCGGATGGCAAAACCTATACTTTTTTCTTACGTCATGATGTGACATTTAGCGATGGCGAACCCTTTAATGCACAAGCAGTAAAACTTAATATGGACGCAGTATTAGATAACTATGAGCGTCATGCGTGGTTAGAGTTAGTGCGCCAAATCGATAGCGTTGATGTTGTCGATGAATTCACCGTAAAACTAAAGCTAAAAAATCCCTACTATCCAACATTAACTGAACTAGGTTTAACGCGACCTTTCCGCTTTATCTCGCCAACATCGTTTATTGATGGTAAGACGAAAACAGGGGTAAGCAACTATGTTGGTACAGGTCCTTGGGTATTAACAGAACACAAAAAAGATCAATATGCCCAGTTTAAAGTGAATCCAAACTATTGGGGTGAAAAACCCGTATTAAATGGCGTTGTATGGCGCGTTATTCCCGATAGACAAACCATGTTGTTATCGCTACAAAAAGGCGATATTCAGCTTATTTTTGGCGCTGATGGTGACATGTTAGATATGGACTCTTTTGAAGCATTAATGAGTTCAGATAAATTTAAAACACAAATGAGTGCACCAATAGCTTCTCGTGCTTTAGTGTTAAACAGCAGTCGTGCAATCACCTCTAGCCAAAAAGTACGCCAAGCATTGCAATATGCGGTAGATAAAGAGGGAATTGCACAAGGTATTTTAGCGGGTAGCGAGAAAGTAGCGGATACTTTAATGGCGCGCAGTGTACCTTATTGTGATTTTGATTCACCAATCTATACCTACGAAACACAAAAAGCGGCAATATTGCTAGAGGCTGATGGTTGGGTGTTACCAAAAGGGGCAACCATCCGCGAAAAACAGGGGCAAAAACTGCAATTATTGCTCTCTTACAATGTAAATAACGCCATTGAAAAAGAGATAGCAGAGCTTATTCAAGATGACTTTAAGAAAATTGGTGTTGGTTTAACGGTATTAGGCGAAGAGAAACAAGCCTTTTTAGATAGACAAAAAAATGGTGATTTCGATTTACAATATTCGCTTTCATGGGGTACGCCTTATGATCCCGCATCATTTGTTTCATCATTTAGAATTCCGGCTCACGCCGATTATCAAGGGCAAAAAGGATTGGCAAATAAAGCTCAAATTGATGCCATGATTGGTGAATTACTTATTACACCTGATGAAACTCGACGTCAGGCGCTTTATAAAACCTTATTTACTACATTGGCGGATGAAGCGGTTTATATCCCATTAACTTATTCGCGTACTAAGGCTATTCATCGTAGTGAATTAGAAAATGTTGGCTTTAATCCGTCACAATATGAAATACCGTTTGAGAAAATGCGGTTTAAACCTTAACTTTTAAGTAATTATAAAAATAGGTTATTTAACTTAACCAGTGTGGCAGCACAAATTGGCTGTCACACTCACTAAAAACTATGCTGCGTTATATATTCTGGCGTCTACTGGCGATAATTCCGCTGGTATTAGTTATCTCATTTATTGCCTTTATTTTGCTGAATCTTGCACCGTCAGATCCAGCGGAAGTCGCTTTACGCATTAATGAAATTGTCCCTACACCTGAAGCAATAGAGGGAATGCGCCAAGAGTTAGGTCTTGATAAGCCTTTTTTCACTCGTTATTTCTTATGGCTAGCGGCGGGCTTACAGCTCGATTTTGGTACTTCTTTTCTAACTCGAACCCCTGTTGTTCAAGAGATGCTAAGTGCATTACCGCCAACATTGTGGCTAGCTTCAACCGCCTTATTCTTTACCATTATTCTGGCACTCCCTTTGGCTTTATGGTGTGTTGCTAAGCCAAAAAGTGTTGCTGATAAAAGCATTCGCTTTGTGGTTTTTGTTTTAACGGCTATCCCTAATTATTGGCTAGGGCTTTTATTGATTTGGGGTGTTGCTGTCTATTTAGATTGGTTACCCGTGAGTGGAATGTTGTCACCACAATCGGTGATTTTGCCCGCATTAGCACTGGCGTTAGGTTATATCGGCACATATTTACGGCTATTACGGGGGGCGATGCTAAACCAATGGCATCAACCTTATGTATTTTATGCAAGGGCGAGGGGATTACCTGATAATCTGATTTTACGTCGCCATATATTACGAAATTCGCTCTACTCTTCATTAACTGCGCTGGGTATGAGTATTCCTAAATTAATAGCAGGGACCGTGGTTATTGAAAATATATTTGCATGGCCTGGTGTTGGGCGTCTTTGTATTAGCGCCATATTTGGTCGTGATTATCCTATGATACAAGCCTATATTTTACTGATGTCTTTGCTGTTTCTCTTTTTTAATTTTTTGATGGATGTTATTCAAATTACTGCTGATCCTCGGTTGAGGAAATAATTATGTGGCAACTTTTTTGGCAGCGACTTTCTCAAGATAAAAGTGCTCAGCTGTGCTTTTTCGTCATCATTATCGTTATATTTGCGGGGATATTTGCACCTTGGATTGCCCCTCATGATCCTACATTGACCTCGATACGTTTAAAATTTCAGCCAAACAGTATTCATTATCCATTAGGTACTGACAATTTAGGGCGTTGCATTTTTTCTCGCTTATTATTTGGTATTCGCACTACCGTTTTTTACGCCTTATTGGCGATGAGTGTCACCTTAATGATTGGTTGGTTAATGGGGATGTTAGCCGGATTTTTTCATGGCAAAACAGACGCTTTAATTATGCGATTATGTGATGTGGTGTTGTCATTTCCTGCCGAGATAATGATCCTGGCATTAGTGGGTATTATAGGACCCGGAATTGGCAATATTTTACTTGCCGTCATTTTAGTGAAGTGGGCATGGTATGCCAGAATGATCCGTGGTGTGGTGCGTCAATATTCTCATCGTAATTATATTGCTTACGCACGCGTAATTGGCGCCCCTTCAACGCATATTCTACGTCGCCATTTGCTGCCTGTTACCTTGGCTGAAACGATTGTTTTAGCTTCAACGGATATTGGTAGTGTGATTTTAATGATCTCCGCACTCTCCTTTCTGGGGTTAGGTGTACAACCGCCAACGCCAGAATGGGGAAATATGCTGAGTGAAGCCAAAAACGTGATGATATTGCACCCTGAACAGATGTTACCAGCAGGCATTGCGATAACCGTTGTGGTCACTGCATTTAATTTCTGGGGTGATTTTTTACGTGATGTGTTTGATCCCGACAATCGCCAGTCAGTAGGAAAAAAAGATGAACAACTTACTGACGCTTAATTCAATCTCAGTAACACTGAAAAACTCAGAAAAAAGGCTGATTGAAGAGGTTTCCTTCTCTGTATATCAAGGTCGTACTCTAGCCATTGTCGGTGAAAGTGGCAGCGGAAAAAGCCTTATTAGCAAAGTCATTATGGGGTTATTACCAGAAACATTGCAATTTTCAGGTGAAATCTGTTTTGAGGGAAAACCGATTGAGCATCAATCTTCACTTGAGCGTCGTGCTTTATTGGGGACTTCGTTAGGTGTGATTGTGCAAAATGGTATGAGTGCTTTTGATCCGCTAATGACCATTAGTAAACAGTTTAGCCAAACGCTTATTTATCATTTCTCATTAAATAAAAAGCAGGCAATAGAGCAAGTCAGTTCTGCATTATCTCATGTTTTTCCGACACAATATCAAACTATTATGTGTGCTTATCCCCACCAATTAAGTGGCGGGCAATTACAACGGGTTATGATAGCAATAGCATTAGCTTTATCGCCCAAGCTATTAATTGCTGATGAGCCGACAACGGCACTGGATGCTCCTCTTCGACGAGAAATTTTGCAATTACTTCAGAAAGTGATTGAGATACAAAAATCGACACTTATTTTTATTTCCCATGACTTGGGATTAGTCAATGAAATTGCTGATGATATTTTGGTTATGAGAGAGGGGAGAGTCGTGGAATATGGCGAAAAAGCACAGGTATTAAATTACCCAGCTCAAGATTATACCCGTTACCTTATTGAGGCGAGAACGCGGCTTTCAACACGATTTAAGCAATTAACCCGTCAGTATTAACAGAAAATTTGACTTAAAAAGAAGGAGAGAAACAATGTTATTGCGAGTGGAGAATATCAGTAAGTATTATTCACAAAATAGTTCTCTCTTTGGGCGTAAAAATAAGACGGTAATTGATTCACTCTCTTTTAATATTGCCAGTGGTGAAGCTTTTGGTTTAGTCGGTGAAAGTGGCAGTGGAAAAAGCACGTTAGCACGATTGATCAGTGGGTTAGAGTTGCCAGATAAAGGCGCTATCTATTTAAATAATAAGCCAGTAACTCAAAGATTACATCGCCAAGGTATTATTAGTATTGTTTTTCAAGATTATACTACGTCAGTAAATCCTACATTAACGGTAGGCGAAATTATTGCCGAGCCAATACGAATAATAAATGGCAGCCTAAGCAAGCAAGATTTAGAACCACTTATTTTTTCTTTATTAGACCGAGTTGGTTTAGCCAAAAATTGTTATCACCAATATATTTATGAGCTCTCTGGTGGACAAGCACAACGAGTCTGTTTATGCCGAGCTTTGGCATCTTATCCGCAATTTATTGTATTAGATGAAGCGTTGAGCTCTTTAGATTTACCCACGCAAGTGCAGATACTTGACCTATTAAAATCATTAAAAGAAGAGTTTCAATTGTCTTATTTGTTTATTAGTCATGATATTCAAACAGTGGCATATTTTTGCGATACCGTAATGTTTTTTTCACAGGGAAAAAAGATTGAGCAGTGTAACGTTACTCAGCTTAACCAAGTAACTCAAGATTATTCCAAACAACTCTTAGCCAGTGTGATTTAATAAATAGCGATTTTAAATAAGATAAAATCGCTATTTTATTGCGTAGAAAAATAAACAATTAAAGGTTATTCATTAAGTGTTCTTGTACTGCTTTTGCATCATTGCTGGCATTAAAATCGATGCCAAATAACAGTGTGCCTTCTTTGATATCAATAGTGCGTGGTGTTGCTTTTGTGCAGGTGATGTTCTGAATTTTCTCTTTTACGGTCTCTTGTGCGGCTTTTGAGCTTTCACAAACATTGATTACACCTTTTAAGCCTTCGCTACAATAGCCATCAATACCTGCTGTTTTTAGGTCATCGGCAGTAAATGCAGACCAATCAAATGCCACATTAATATTGGTATTACAGCTTTTATTAAGAGAAGCAACACGAGACTGAATATTATCTTCAAACTTTTGATATTGCTCTTTTTCCGCTAATGTTGCTGAGAATGCAGATGTTGAAAGCAGTAATAAAAAGAAAGTGATTATATATTTTTTGAACATATTAAGATACTCCAGAAGTGAATGGATATTAAGTTAAATATGCTATTTACTGTAGTCGTATTTTAATTGATATCAATAAGAAATATTTTAATTTTCCATTATTTTTAATTTATTAAAAATAGCTAAAATAGAGTATTAATATTACTTTGGTTCGAAATACACTTATTATTTGTAATTTACGTTATGGTTGTTTTAAATAAGCTATTTAGCTATCTCGCCGAATATTTAAATAAGTGTTATTACCTATTATTTTCCATATTGTCTCTATCTTATAGTGTTCGTTATTTTAATAGCGAACATAATCGATTCAGTCGCTATATTATCATGCCTATTTTCTTCATTTATTAAATAGTCAATTAAATCAATGTAATAAATTATCAATGTAGATCTGTATCACAATACAGTCTTATTGTGATTGTTTTTTCGTCATGCTCGAATTAACTTGCTAACTCGAAGTAGCAAAAATTAGCATAGCGTTAGCAAATGATGAGGGTTCGCATGGAACAACAATATTTTATTGGCGTTGATGTTGGCTCAGCCAGTGTCCGTGCAGCGGTATTTGATAGCAATGGAAAGCGTTTAGGTTTTTCTGTTCGCCCTATTGCTCAGTTTCGTCCTAAAACAGATTTTGTTGAGCAATCCTCTAGTGATATTTGGCAACAGGTCTGCACAACAGTAAAAGAGTCTGTGAAGCAGTCTGCAATTGACCCAGTTCAGGTGAAATCTATTGGTTTTGATGCCACTTGTTCTTTGGTTGCCGTGGGTCAGCAGGGAAAAGCACTCTCTGTTTCACCAAGTGGTCACTCTGAGCAAGATATCATTATGTGGATGGATCATCGCGCAGTAGCAGAGACGATGACTATCAATCTAACCAATGACTCTTCACTGAGATATGTTGGTGGTGAAGTTAGTATTGAAATGGAATTGCCAAAAATTCTGTGGTTAAAAAATAACTATCCAGAACGTTATCAAGAGGTTTGGCGATTTTTTGATTTAGCTGATTTTTTAGTATGGAAAGCAACCTCAGCAGATGTAGCAAGTACTTGTACATTAACGTGTAAATGGAATTATCTTGCTCATCAGAGCCAATTTAGCGAGACCTTGTTAGCCGACGTAGGATTGGATGAATTATTAGAAAAAGTTCCTCAAACCATCCTTGCTTTAGGTGAACAGGCCGGCTGCCTTAGTGATTCTGTGGCTGAGGCATTCGGATTACATACGGGAGTCATTGTTGCCTCCGGTATTATTGACGCCCATGCAGGTGGGTTAGCATTAACTGCGGCACAGCCCGAAGGTAGTTTAGCAATTATTAGTGGTACATCTAACTGCCATATGATTGTTAGCCAATACCCAATTATGGTTCCTGGCGTTTGGGGTCCTTACTTTGGTGCGATGTTACCTGATTTATGGCTAAACGAAGGTGGGCAAAGTGCGGCGGGTGCATTAGTTGAATGGTCGATTCGTCGCCATGAATCATGGGCTGATTTATCTCAAGAAGCCGAGCAAAAAGGGGTGAGTTATTACGCACTACTCAACGATGCTGTGGCAGAACTTGAAGCATTAGAAACTTATCCAACGGCGCAGTTTCATGTTTTAGCTGATCACCATGGCAATCGTTCTCCTCGTGCTAATTCATCAGCAAAAGGCATGGTAAGCGGCTTAACGTTAGAAAGTGGTCGTGTATCACTTGCTCGTTATTACTTGGCAACGTTGCAATCTATTGCTTATGGCACTCGTCATATTATCGACACACTTGAAGATGCCGGACACCAGATTAGCCGCATTGTGATGTGTGGTGGCGCAACGAAAAATGCATTGTGGTTACGCGAATATGCCAATGCAACAGGACGTGAAATTCATTTAGCCCAAGAAGAAGATGCTGTGAATCTAGGTGCAGCATTATTAGGTGCGGTTGCATGTAAAGCGTTTGATGATTTTTCTCAAGCAGCGAGTGCCATGGTGCGTGAAGGTGGTGTGATTACGCCAGATAGTGATACCTACGCATTCCATCAAGCGAAATACCAAGTTTATTTACAGATGTATCAGGATCAGCAGCGCTACAACGAGATGATGTCAGATTGCTGAGTATCGATGACGAACGAATTTACTTTACCAGGGATATCTTATGTTGAATTTAAACCTACCAAAATTACCAGAAACCATCACAGCAGGTCCGAAAGAGATCTTGATGGTGACTAACGCAGACTTACGTGAGCCTGCAAACGTGACTTGTTGGCCTGTACAGAAAAAATTTGAAGATAAATTAGCGGCAGCATTAGCAGCACAAGGCTACAAAATGAAACGTGCTCATAAAATTAATGAAGCGCGTGGTCATGGTTTTATCAGCAGTCAGCGCGAAGGTTGCGATATGTTTGCGGCAATCGACCCTGATGCACCTGTTATTGTGTTATTAACCGCATGGCAATATTCACATCATATTGCCTCTTCATTAGCGCATCACCGTGGTCCAATTTTACTGTTGGCTAACTTTGATGGTACATGGCCAGGTTTAGTTGGCATGTTGTGTTTAGCTGGCACCATGACCAGTTTAGGTAAAAATTATTCACGTTTATGGTCAGCGGATTTTGATGACAAATTCTTTATCGATGGATTGGCTACTTGGTTAGATTATGGCTCGGTAAATCATAAACTTAGCTATTTAAAAGATATTGCTCCAACGCATAAAGTAATGGCAACAGAGGCTGGAGAAGTTGGTCGTCAAGTCGGCGAATACATAATTAAAAATAAAGAAATAATTGGTTTGTTCGATACATTCTGTATGGGAATGATTAACGGGGTCTTCCCACAACAGGCAATGATCAATATTGGTATGCCAATTGAATCACTTTCTCAATCTGCGTTACTGGTCGAAATGGCGAAAGTACCGACAGAATTAAGAGAAGCATGTTTACAGTGGTACGAAGATAACGGGATGACGTTTATGTTTGGTCAAGATGACAAAACTGAACTGACTCGCGAGCAGGTAATGGAGCAGTGCGCCATGATGATTGCAATGGCGCGTTTCGTAAAACGTTTTGGTCTAACCGCAGTGGGTGTGCAATATCAGCAGGGTCTAAAAGATTGTTGTCCTGCTTCTGACTTTGCTGAAGGTGCTATTGGTTCAACAGTACGCTTCCCTCTGCCAGATGAAAACGGCGAAATTATTTGTCCAAATACGCCAATTCCTTGTATCAATGAAGTGGATATGGGAACGGCGATTCCTCAAACGATGTTATGGCGTTTATTAACTTCGTTAGGATTACCCGCAGAAACCACACTGCATGATATTCGTTGGGGTAGTGAGTATGAAGGAACATTCTACTGGGATATGGAGATTTCAGGATCTGTTCCTTTTGAACACCTCAAAGGCGGCTTAAAAGGTGCTACAGGTTATCGTCAGCCAGCGATGTTCTTCCCTAAAGGCGGTTCAACTATCGCAGGACAAGGCAAAGCAGGACGTCTGTTATGGGGTCGTGCACACTATGAAGGTACTGATGTGATTATGCATATTGGTACGGGTGTTGCTGTTGAGTTACCTGAAGCTGAATTTGAACGCCGCCGTAGAGCAACTAACTATGAATGGCCATTATTGAACTGTACGTTAGATGGCGTCACACGTGATGACCTTATGGCGGGACATCAAAGTAACCACATTACAGTGGCTTATATCGATGAAGATAAATTGGCGTTTGTGCTGCAAGCATTTGTTGCTCAAGCATTAACACAAGGTATCAAAGTGAAAGTGGCAGGCGATGCCATTAACTTACTATAAGGACATTACGATGAGTCAGCAAAAATACGTTGGTATCTGGCCTGTTATGCTAACTCCCTTTGATGCTAAAGGGGAGATTGATTGGGCGTCATTAGAACGCCTTGTAGACTGGTATATCGATTCTGGTGTACATGGGCTATTTGCCGCCTGTCAATCAAGCGAAATGTTTTATTTAAGTGATGAGGAAACTCAAGCACTGACCCGTTTTATCGTCGCAAAAACAGATGGAAGAGTACCTGTAGTTGCTTCTGGTCATACCGCAACAGCACTGAGTCAGCAAAAAGAACAATTGCAGGCGATGGCTTCAACGGGCGTCGATGGCGTGATTATGATCAGTAACCGCTTGGCTTTAGTCGGGGAGCCTGATGAGAAAGCGTTAGAAACACTACAAGTCTTAACAGATGTGGTACCAAAAGAGATTGATTTGGGTATTTATGAGTGTCCTTATCCATATAAACGACTGTTATCAGAAGAGATTGTTGAGTGGTGTGCAAAAAGCAACCGCTTTACGTTTATCAAAGATACCTGTTGTTCTCTGCCGATGATAGAACGACGTTTAGCATTAGCCGAAGGTAGTCGCTTGCATTTAGCCAATGCCAACAGCCAAACGTTATTAGCCTCTTTCCAAGCAGGATGTCAGGCATATAGCGGTGTAATGGCAAACTTCCATCCAGAGTTATATGTCTGGCTTTATGAAAATTGGAAGGATAAACCAGAGCAAGCTGCGGTATTAGCTGAATATTTATCAACAGCGGCTATGACAGAAACACTGGATTATCCAGCATGCGCCAAATATCATCAGCGCCTTATTGGTAATTTCAGTACGCTGGTCTGCCGTTCCCGTAACAGCAGTCAGTTTGAAAATTCATTTTTCCCAAGCGCGGTTAATAGTATGACGGCACTCGGTGAAAACATGAAAAAATGGCTTTCGTTAGATTAATTTAGGACACAGGAGTAGGAATATGCCTTTCGTGATGAAGGAAACACAGTTTGTGCTAGATAATGCACATTCACTTTTTAATCACTGCCATGCTTCAACGATTGTGCGTGTGCCTAATACTGAGCGTTTGTTAACCGCTTTTTTTGCTGGCGATAAAGAAGGTAGCGGTAATACCGCTATCTGGTTAGTCATAAAAAATGGCAATAGTTGGCAACATGCTCAGCCTGTTGTTAAAAATCCGGGTGTTGCACACTGGAATCCGGTCTTACATGTTGAGCCATCAACAGGTAATATCTGGCTGTTTTACAAAACGGGTCCTGATGTACATAGTTGGACAACCCACTATGTTATCTCGACAGACGGCGGAAATAGCTGGAGTTCACCAAGTGAGCTGGTTTCTGGTGATGTAACACCTAGAGGTCCTGTGAAAAATAAAGTGTTAGTGATGTCAAATGGCGAGTGGTTGGCACCAGGTTCGGTTGAGGATGACCAATTCTGGGATGCGTTTGTCGATATTTCTGGCGACAACGGTCAACACTGGCAGCGAGTGGATATTCCAATTGAACACCATAAAGGTGGTCAGACGGAACATGAAATCTGGCAGGGCTTAAAGGATGATGCCTTATGGGAGACAGATCTACAGCGCGTTTTTCAATGGGACGGCGTGATACAACCAACACTATGGGAATCCCGGCCTGGGCATGTGCATGCCATGATGCGAAGTACTCGCGGCGCTATTTATCGCAGCGATTCAACGGATTATGGACGCAATTGGTGTCCGGCTTATGCAACAATATTACCAAATAATAATAGCGGCATTGATGTCGTCTCCTTCGCAGATGGTCAGTTGGCATTGGTGTATAACCCGAATTCAGGTAACTGGAGCCGACGTTATCCCATCTCTGTCAGTCTTTCATCCGATAATGGCAGTACTTGGTCTGAACCATTCGATTTACTGGATGGGGAAGGCGAATTTTCATATCCGGCTATTATTGCTGAAGACAATACCCTACATGTTACCTTTACTTGGAACAGAAAAAACATTGTCTATCAGCAACTAGTAGCTACTCAATAAAAAAGTGGAGAAAGGGTTTTATGAAAAAGAGTCTACTCGCAGCGTTGGCGATTACGATGACACTGGGCATGGGGAATGCAGTAGCCCAACAGTTAACGTATCCTACAAAAAATATTGATGTAATTATCCCGAAAAATCCGGGTGGTGGTACAGATACTTCTGCGCGCACTATCGCTGAGTTTGCGAAAGATGTTATGCCAGCTGGTCGTATCTTTGTGCCAGTGAATAAACCTGCTGGTAATGGTTTAACAGGTTTGATTGAAGTGGCTAATGCTCGCCCAGACGGCATGAAATTAGTCATGACAACTGTCGAACTGGCGATGTTCCCACATCAGGGCAAATCACCAGTGACTTATAAAGACTTTACACCAATCGCAACCACGATAGCTGACCCTGTTGTTTTGGTTGTTAATGCCAATTCGCCATATAAAACATTACAAGAGTTTATTGATGGCGCTAAAGCAAATCCGGGTAAGTTGAAAGTGGGTAACTCTGGTATGGGGGCTATTTATCACTTAGCTGGCGTTAATATTGAACGTACTACAGGTACTAAGTTTAACCACATTCCTTATAACGAAGGTACTGGTCCCTCTATTGCAGCATTAGTGGGTGACCATATCGATGGCGTATTAACCACTCCGGGTGCAGTAAAATCTCAAGTTGATGCAGGTATTTTACGTGTATTAGGTGTTATGGATGAGCGTCGCTTCCCATTATTCCCAGAAGTACCAACATTCAAAGAAGCATTAAAACTGAATGTAAACGTAAAAATGCGTGCTTGGGCAGTATTAGCAACAACCGCAGGTGTACCAGATAACGTTAAAAATGAGTTAGTGGGTGCGTTCTCAGAAGTTGTTCAAAAACCTGAGTACCAAGAAGCACTGAAAAAACAAGGTATTATGCCAGTATTCATCACCGGTGACGATGCTTACCAAATGATGAAAGAAGACCACGAAATGTATGCTGAATTAATATCAGCAACGCTGAATAAATAACCTTTCTATAATAATAAACCACCCTATCCGTAAATCGGATAGGGTCGGGGAGATCCCGACATGACTAAAATCAATACAATCATCGGTGCGATTTCAGTAGCTTTTGGGTTACTAATTATCTATCTCTCCCGTGATATGAGTATGTTTGATGAATATGGTGTACCTGGGGAGCGTTTTTGGCCTTATGGTTTAGCCATCTTATTTATTTTACTGGGGATATTTCAATGGATAAGTGTGATTGTGCAAAAAGCGAAGCACATTCATCAATCTGTTGATTTAAGTTCGACAGCAATTAAGCGCGCTTATGGTTTAGGCATTTTTATGCTGTTGTATGCAACTGGTTTGCATTTCTTAGGTTTTATTATTCCGTCATTGCTTCTTATCCCAATCATTATGTGGTTGATGAATGAGAGAAAACCTATCTCGATGGTTATTACTCCTGTCGTGATTGTTGCTGCTGTTTATGTCTTCTTTGACATTATCTTTAATTCACCTCTGCCAACCTCTGTGTTTTTTGAGTAAGCGGTAAAGGAGCTTTGGTATGGAAATATTAGATGCTTTAATGGTCGTTTTCAGTTTGGAAACGATAACGATGATCCTGTTAGGGGTATTTGCGGGTATTATTATCGGCGCATTACCGGGGCTAACAGTCAATATGGGAATTGCGTTACTACTCCCATTAACTTATTCCTTTCAAGGAATGACTGGAATTTTATTACTACTAGGCATGTACTGCGGTGCGGTATATGGCGGATCAATTACGGCAATATTGATTAGTACACCGGGTACGCCAGCATCAGCGGCAACGGTATTGGATGGTTATCCAATGGCGAAAAAAGGTGAAGCAGGGCGAGCACTGGGATTATCTACCATGGGCTCTATGTTTGGTGGGATCTTTAGTACCATAGCGCTTATCGTGATTGCACCACAATTGGCAAAAGTAGCAACTGGATTTTCTGCTGCTGAATATTTTGCACTTGCTGTATTTGGCATAAGTATTATTACCAGTGTATCATCGCAATCGATTATCAAAGGATTAATGGGTGGCGCAATTGGGTTAGCGATAGCGACGATTGGACTTGACCCAATGACATCAGGCCCTCGTTTTACTTTTGATACCGTGTACTTAATGGGTGGCGTCTCTTTTATTCCAATTTTGGTTGGGCTGTTTGCATTCTCTCAAGGTTTAATTAGCTTTGAAGAGGAATATCGTGAGCGTAAACAGAAGAAGAGTGAAAAAATTAACGCTCGTATTTACCGTGTATTACCAACATGGTTAGATTTTAAACGTGTATTACCAACGTATTTGCGTTCATCTGCCATTGGTACAGCAATTGGTGCTATTCCTGGAACAGGTGGAGATATCTCATCATTTATCTCTTATAACGAAGCGAAGCGTTGGTCAAAACATCCTGAAGAGTTTGGTCATGGTTCACCTGAAGGCGTTGCAGCACCAGAAGCAGGTGCCAACTCAGTGACGGGTGGAACAATGGTACCTTTAATGACATTGGGTATTCCGGGTGATGGTGCAACAGCCATTATTATGGGTGCTTTTATGGTACAAGGACTGGCTTTAGGGCCTCAGCTCTTTACTGATAACCCAGTGGAAGTGAATAGTATCTTTATTGGCTTAATGATGGCGAATATATTCCTCGGTATCTTAGGTTTCTTATGTATGAAACTCTTTGTTCGAGTGATGGATGTTCCCCGTCGTGTGTTAGTCCCTATTATTTTTGTGTTATGTAGTGTGGGCGCTTATTCAGTTAACCATAGCATCATTGACGTATTTGTCATGATGGGGGCTGGGTTATTAGCTTATATTATGATTAAGCTCGATTTCTCTATGTCTCCTGTGGTTATCGGGATTATTTTAGGACCGATGGCTGAGTCTAATTTACGTCGTGCATTAATGATGTCTCAAGGGGATTTATCAATCCTATATACACGCCCAATTACAGCGACATTCTTAGGTATTGCATTATTGACACTGGTATTACCGATTGTCGGACCAACGTTAAAAGCAATGTGGAAGAAATGGCGAGCTAAACCTGCTCAATAATGGTTAACCTGCCCTCACTGATAAGGTGGGGGCAATCTTAATGATGGAATATTAATGGCAAAAACAGTTGAACAGATTGCAAATGACCTGAATTTGTCTATTACCACAGTTAGATTGGTATTAAATGGCAAAGGTGACCAATATCGGATCAGTGCAAAAACGCAAAAGAAAATTGCTGATTATGTTGAGGTTTTTGGTTATACCGTTAACCATGCTGCAAGAAGCTTAAAACTTAATAAAACAGACACTTATGGTCTGGTTATTCCCCGTCTCTCCAATCCATTTTTTGCAGCTTTAGCTGAAAAACTAGAGATGCATTGTCACCAAATCGGTTGCCAGCTAACGATTAGCTGTACCTATGGTGATATCAAAAATGAAAATAAGCTCGTTAAATCAATGGATGAGCGTAATGTCGATGGCATCTTTATCGTCTCAGCAAGTCGAAAAAATCAGCAGCACCATGTTAAACATCGCCAAAAACCGTTAGTTTTTTTAGATAGAGATTTTTCGGTCTCTGATGCAATTTGTGTGGCATCAGATAACTGTGACAGTGGTTTGCAATTAACCAAAGCAATGATAAAAGATAACGTCGCTATCCATTTTTTTGCGGGTGATGCATTACTACCTACCATTGCTGCACGTTTGCGCGGTTATGTTCAAGCGATTAAAGCGCATTATGGTGATGATAGCCGAGTAACGGTCTCTTATGCTGAACACAACACGACCAAAGATGGTGAGCAGATGATGAGACAATATTTAGCGCAATATCAGCAAATACCTTCTCATTTTATCGCTTCATCATTGCCCGTGTTAGAAGGAATATTAAGTGTAATACGCCAACAAGAAGGTGCTATTCCTGAGCATTTGCATATTGGTACATTTGATGAACATATTATGTTGAGTTTTTTACCTAATAATGTGTGGTCAATGAAGCAAGATGAAGCCTTATTGGTAGAGAAAGCCTTTAAAATCATGGCAGCTAAAATTGCGGGTGAAACCGTAAAATCCCCTTCGCTGATTAAAACACAGCTAATCGAACGCCTAATTTCTACCCAATGAGTCAATTAGCAAACTTATTCGCCTCACTTTGTGAGTAGATTAGGCTTTCTATTCGCCTCACTTTGTGAGTAGAATAGAGTTTGTATTTGACTCAAGAGGTGATTTATGTGGATTTGGCAACATTCAAACTGGACTCATTTCAGATTTAAAAACAATGTCGTAATCCCTTTACTTATTGATACTCGTTTCGTTCAAGGGATGCTCTATGGTCAAAGCCAAATGTTGTCTGAGAACAGTACATCCTCATTAGATTCTATTTTGGCAAATATTATTTATTCGAGTGATATTGAAGGTGAGAAGTTAAATGCATTTTCTGTGCGTTCTTCATTAGCGACTCGTTTAGGTATTGTGGAAGAGAAAACATACCCAACTGATGAAAAATCAGAGGGTTTTGTGCAAGCTGCATTAGATGCTATTAATAATTTAGATGAACCATTAACTCATGAGCGTTTATTTCAATGGCATAACCTGTTGTTTCCTGAAGGACACTCTATTTTAAATTCGATTATTTCAGGGGAATATCGAACAGGTATTGTTCAGGTCGTTTCAGGTAAAAGAATTGATAAACCTATTGTGCATTTTGAAGCTCCGCCGCCTGAATTAATAGAAACAGAAATGGCTTTATTTTTGGATTGGTTTAATAAAACGAAAACCCATTATGAGCCTGATTTAATTATTAGAGCGGCTATTGCCCATCTTTGGTTTTTAACTATCCATCCATTTGAAGATGGAAATGGACGAATAGGCAGACTTATTATGGACTTAGCATTAGCCCAGGCTGAAAATAAAACAGTCAGATTATATGCGATGTCAAAAACGATTAATGAGCATCGCCAAGAATATTATGACACCATCGAAAATACGCAAAAAGGTGATGGTGATATTACATTATGGCTTCAATGGTTTTTACAAATGCTTCAATTATCGATTTTGGATGCAACTCATGAAATTGATAAGACAGTAAGGGCAACAAAATATTGGCAAACCCACGATCAAGCGTTGTTATCACCAGAGCAATCAAAAGTCATTAATAGAATGCTTCAAGGGGATTTTGTCGATGGAATTAATAATAGCCAATATAAGAGTGTGGCAAAAGTCAGTCGAGCCAGCGCGACAAGACATTTAGTATTTCTTGTGGAGCAGGGTTTTTTAGCAGATAGTGGGGCCGGTGGGCGAAGTGTGAGATATATTTTACAAGACTAACTTTTCATTATTTAGCCACAATCGTGACATTAGTCGGTTTGTTTTATTGTTATTCTTTTTTTTATTTCTTTTATTGCGCGTTACGCTATTTGTTGCTTAAGTAAAAATAGGGGCTCTTGATTATCATTAACTAGAGGCTCATAATTTAGACAGATAGTTCCATTTTATTAATATAAAAGGATATTAAAGAAAGATGAACGATGATGTTGACCGATGTCCTGAGTGTCAAGTAAGGGCATTTTATACGGATGATTTTGTCCGTGTTTACCAAGCCTACTCGAATACTATTGCTCAGAGCGCAGTCGCAAACGGGACTTTTGTTTCTCCACCTTTCAGTTTAACGCGTATGACGTGGGTAAAACCCTCTTTTCTTTGGATGATGTATCGTTCTGGTTGGGGACGTAAAGATCCTAATCAAGCCTCTATTTTAGCGGTTGATATTACCCATAAAGGGTTTCAAACGATGCTTACCGAAGGTGTTGTCAGTCATTTTGATCCAGATCGCTACACGAGTGGTGATGTATGGAAAAAAGCGGCGGAAACCAGTGATATTCGCATTCAATGGGATCCTGAACGTGATATTTATCTTAATCGACTCAGTTATCGCACTATTCAGATTGGTCTGCGTAATCAAGCAGTAGAAAAATATTGCCAAGAGTGGATTGTGAATATTACCGATATCACTGATAAGGTTCATCAGATTGATGCGTGTATCGCAAATGGTGATTTAGATACTGCATACCGCTTATTACCTGTAGAAAAACCGTATCATTTTGGTGAGTGATTTCTCACCAAAAGTCACCCCGCTATTATCATTGGCGGGGTAATTGCTTTCTATTATGCAGTTGTAAGTTCTGGGCGAACCCCAAGAGTATGACAAATTGCATAAGTGAGCTCTGAACGGTTAAGCGTATAAAAATGAAAATCTTTTACGCCTTCTCGGCTTAAAATCTTTACCATATCAATAGCAATTGAAGCACCGACAAGACTGCGTGTTTCTGCGTCATTCTCTAATCCATCAAACATTTTATTCATCCAACCTGGAATTTTAACATTGGTTAATCCAGCAAAGCGGGTGAGTTGTTTAAAGTTAGTAACAGGTAAAATACCCGGCACAATTTCGACGTCTATTCCGGTTGAAACGCAGCGATCACGAAAACGTAAATAGCTTTCCACATCGAAGAAAAACTGTGTAATCGCTCGATTTGCTCCCGCATCCACTTTTTTCTTTAAATTGATTAAATCTGCTTGGGCGCTTTTGGCTTCAGGATGAACTTCTGGGTAGGCGGCGACAGAAATATCAAAATCACCTACACTTTTAAGTAAATGCACCAAATCAGTGGCATACATTTGCGGTTTTTGTGAGTTGTCAGGTAAGTCACCACGTAAAGCAACAATATGGCGAATACCACTTTGCCAGTAATCTTGGGCAATATGTTGTAGCGCTTCACGACTGGCATCTATGCAAGTTAAATGGGGTGCTGCTTCTAATCCTGTTCGCTCTTTAATACCTTTAATAATTGAGTGAGTTCTATCTCGTTCACCTGAGTTTGCACCATAAGTCACAGAAACAAAACGTGGTTTTAAGGTATTTAAACGAGCGAGCGATTGCCAAAGTGTATTTTCCATCTCTTCTGTTCGTGGTGGAAAAAACTCAAAAGAAACGTCAATCTTACCGTTTAATTCAGCTAGATTTTGGTTAAGTGCTTCATGTTGGCTTGCGTGATAAAAGCTCATACCTGTACCTCATTGATGTAATGTCACTGTGTTTTTTATTTTTATTCAGTTAAGTATTACTGCTTATTTAACCGTCCAAACGTTTAGACGTCTAGAAGTAGATTCTCTTAATTAGGTTATTTAGTCAACAACTATTCACCCTGTTTTTGATGAGGATAATTCAATGGGAATAAGAAAAAACTTCATGTTGAGATGGCTAATCGCATAACAAATAAGACATGAAATTGTGCTTAAGAAGAGAAAACAAGTGCTTTATCTAATAAATCAAGGTCGTTATCTTCTACAATAAAGCGAAATTAAGCACCGATAGGAGGAAAAATGATTGTATGTAAGCGAGTTTATGGTGACAAAGAAAATGAGCACGAAGGCTATCGGGTATTAGTTGATAGGCTTTGGCCTAGAGGGATCAAAAAAACCGATCTTCATTACGATGAATGGAATAAAAACGTTGCGCCATCATCTGAATTAAGAAAATGGTTTCATGCTGGCGGAGGCGATTTTGCTGAGTTTACCCAACGCTATATTAAAGAGTTGGAAACATCCCCGGAATACTGGCTGCCGTTGTTGCAGATAGCGAAAGAAAAGCCACTGGTTTTACTCTACTCAGGTAAAAATGAGCAGCAAAATAATGCCACAGTATTAAAGGATTTCTTGGCAAAACAGTTTTGATAACCGTTTTGATATAAGTAAGAAGCTAGATTTTATGAGTAGTGTTGATGAAAAAAAGTAAAAAAAAGTGGCGCAGTATTAAGCGCCACAAACTTGCTAATAAGAACATTGAACAGAGTCAGAGAATAAATTTATAGTTTATTTGTTAAGCCACAGTTTGCGTGTTGGCCTCTAACCATTGGGTGATGCGTTGTTTCTGTTCGTCATTTAACCACATGCCGAGTTTGGTACGACGCCAAATAGCATCATCAACACCAATTACCCATTCGTGTTTTACTAAATAACGTAATTCAGCTTCATAGAGGTTATGACCAAAGTTCTCGCCCATACCTGCTAAGTCGCTAATACCTTCAAGTAGCAGTTCTGTATTGCTGCCATAAGTGCGAGCAAAGCGTAGCGCAAGCGCTTCTGGCAACCATGTATGACGTTGGCGAATTAAACGTGAATAACCATCACGGTCACAACCTTCTAAATTACCACCCGGCAATTGACCATCTTTAGTCCATGGTTTACCCATATTTGGAAAATAAGCAGCCAGTTTATCAACGGCATGTTCACCTAATTTACGGTAAGTGGTTAATTTGCCACCAAATACAGAAAGTAATGGTGTTTTACCGTTGTCATCATGTACATCAAGGGTGTAATCGCGGGTAATCGCCTGTGGTGAATCAGATTCATCATCACATAGCGGGCGAACACCTGAGTAATCCCAAACAACATCATCTTTAGTGAGTTGTTTCTTGAAGTGATCATTGTAGACTTTCAGTAAGTACTGAATTTCGTTGTCATCAATCGCCACATCTTTAGGTGAGCCTGTATATTCAACATCGGTAGTACCGATGATTGAGAATTCATCCATCCAAGGAATAACAAACACAATACGGTTATCTTCATTTTGTAAGATATAAGCTTGTGGTTCGTTATGGGCACGAGGAATAACAATATGGCTACCTTTAATTAGGCGAATACCATAAGGTGATTTCAGTTTTAAGCCTTCATCAAATAGCGTTTTAACCCAAGGTCCCGCAGCATTAACAAGCGCTTTAGCTTGATAACAGGTGGTTTCACCAGAGCGCAGATCTTGAGCTTCAACCATCCAAAGGTCATTTTCACGCCATGCACGAGTGACTTTAGTACGAGTACGCACTTCACCACCACGACGTACAATTTCTTGTGCATTCAGTACCACTAAGCGTGCATCGTCAACCCAGCAGTCTGAATATTCAAAACCACGAGTGAAATCAGGTTTTAGCACAGAGTTTGCACCAAACTTGATACCTTTACTGCTTGGTAAACTGACGCGTTTTCCTAAATGATCGTAAAGGAACAAACCGATACGGATCATCCATGCTGGACGCAAATGTGGTTGGTGTGGCAGACGAAAACGCATTGGAAATGCGATATGTGGAGCCAGTCTCAATAATACTTCACGCTCAGCTAGCGCCTCGCTAACTAAACGAAATTCGTAGTGCTCTAAATAGCGTAAGCCACCATGAATCAATTTTGAACTAGCGGAAGACGTTGCGCTTGCCAAGTCTTGAGCTTCCAGCATTAACACTGAAAGGCCTCGGCCTGCTGCATCCGCCGCAATTCCAGCGCCGTTTATTCCGCCGCCGATGACTATCAAGTCTTTGGTTTTCATAACATCCTCCCGAGAATGCGCGAAACAATTCTTTAATGTTCGTTTTCGCTCACAAGTGTAATGAAATTTGATAGAAATGCCAACTATATAACTGATAAAAAACATTAGTGCGTGATATACATAACAATTTATTATCATATCCTTACATTTAATGTGCTTATTGGTTGGCGAAAAACATTGCTAATAGATTGATAAAAATAGAAAAGATATTAAAAGAAGAGAAAGTAAAGAAATAGGCGAAAATAGGTGAAAATAGAAAAAAATAAGAAAAAATAGCGAAAATTAATAAGTGAGAAGATAAAAAAAGTACCTTAAAAGGTACTTTTCCTAAGCGTCGAACCCGTTAACAAAGTTCTAATTGAACATTATGTTGTTCAACAATTTTCTGAATACCAGCAGGTGGCTCTTGGTCTGTAAAGAGATAATCAATAAGGTTCATATTGCCAAGATTAACCATTGCATTACGACCAAATTTTGAATGGTCGGTAACTAGCATCACACAACGTGAATTTTCGATAATTGCGCGTTTTGTGCGTACTTCGTGGTAATCAAATTCAAGTAGTGAGCCATCCATATCAATACCGCTTATCCCTAAAATACCGTAATCAAGGCGGAATTGAGAGATAAAATCAAGCGTTGCCTCACCGACAATACCGCCATCTCTTGTGCGAACTTCACCGCCCGCAAGAATTAAGCGAAAATCCTCTTTTCCCATCAGTAATGTTGCCACATTCAGGTTGTTGGTCACAATACGTAGGTTTTTATGATTTATGAGCGCATGAGCAACGGCTTCTGGTGTGGTGCCAATGTCAATAAACAGTGTTGCACCATCAGGTATTAAGCTAGCAACACGTTGTGCTATACGTGATTTTTCGTCAGACCACATGATTTTGCGGTCATGATACGCAGTATTGACGGAACTTGATGGCAATGCGGCACCACCATGGTGACGTTGGATTTTGTTCTTTTCCGCCAATTCATTTAAATCACGTCGGATTGTCTGTGGGCTGACTTCAAAATGCTCCACCAGTTCTTCGGTGCTGACATAGCCCTGTAGGCGTACCAGTTCGATGATGGCATCATGTCGTTGTGTTTGCTTCACAGGTGTCCCCTAATGTTAAAAATATCATGTTAATTTTATTATGATCTGCGAGATAATTGCTGTCGATTATCCCACAAAGCCATCAATAAGCCGATAAGGAAACCTGCGAAATGTGCAGCATTTGCAATTGAGTCACCTAATGCTCCCATCAGACCTGCGACAATCCAAATAAGCGAGAAGATAATGAGTCCTGTCGGTACGCCAATCCCTTTTTCTGGGTAGCGTAAGCCAGTAAAACCAACATAACCAATGAGTGCGTATACTACGCCAGACAACCCGCCAAAATTTGATTCCGTAAACAGAGATTGTGCCCAATTACTAAATAATGCAGAAACCAACATAATGACAAAAAGTTTGCCAGTACCTAATTTTTGTTCCGTTTGGCTCGCGAGATACCACCACATCGCAAGATTGAACGCGATATGAGTGAGTGAGAAATGGACAAATGCTGGGGTGATATAGCGCCAGATCTCTAGATTTAACGTCTCATTGTAAGGCCATGCAAGGTGAAGCATAACCTCGTAGTCACCCGCGACTTGTTGCCAAAGATAAATAAGCACACATAAGATAACAACAAGCACCGTTAAAGGACCTGATTGTTGCACCATACCTTTTAGTGAAAACGATGGGCGATATTTAATTCCCGTATTTTGTGGGTTGCCTGTTTGCCAACTTGCGGCTTGATATCGTGGGTGAAAAGGCTCACGAAGAAATGTTTTTAGTTCTTTTTCAACCAGTTCCAACTGTTGTTGGTCTTCTAACCAAAGGCTGACTTGTTGTTCTTCTACTTGTGTATGAATGCGAACATGTTGAGTCGCCATATAATTAACAAATAGATCAGCAAGTTGAGGGTTAGATAGGGTGATAATGTGGATCATCGGGAAACTCATCTGTAGTTATTGCAGAGAAGTTATCGCTTGTGGAAACTCTCTTCGCCACGCTTCAAAACCACCGTTAATGCTATAAACGGTTTCAAAGCCCATATTAACCAGATATTGTGCGGCACCTTGACTGCTATGGCCGTGGTAACACATTACCATTACCGGAATATCAAAATCAGCACCTTGTAAAAACTGATTTATGGTTTCATTAGTAAGATGAAAAGCACCGGTAGCATGACCAAGTCGGTAACTCTGAGGATCTCTTACATCAACTAAAATAGCTGATTGAGAATCCCAGAATTGATAAGCTTGCTCAATACTGAGAAATTTAAAACTATCCATAATTGTCTTATTTATTATATAGTTAATTTGTTTGTTGTGTTCTGAGCGAGAGAACAGTGTATCTATAATAGCGTCAAATGAGTAAAGATGACGTTACCATTTGTAAATGATAATTTTTATATACAAATCCCCAATGATATCAGTGCAGGTGAGTACCAAAGGGGATTTGAAACTGAGGATCAGTAGTAGGAGTGTTCACCACGTTGGTGTTCAGTTAAGTCTTTCACACCTTTTAATTCATCAGGGAATAGGTTGAGAAGCTCTTTTTCGATACCATCTTTTAAGGTGACATCTATCATTGAACAACCGTTGCAACCACCACCAAATTGTAAGATAGCATAGCCATCTTCAGTGATTTCCATCAGACTAACACGTCCGCCATGACCTGCTAATTGTGGGTTAATTTGCGACTGAAGCACATATTCAACTCGTTCAATTAATGGGGCATCAGCATCAACTTTACGCATTTTTGCGTTAGGTGCTTTAAGGGTTAATTGTGAACCTAGTTGGTCAGTAACGAAGTCGATTTCAGCTTCTTCCAGAAAAGGGGCGCTAATATCGTCAACGTAGGCAGAAATTTTTTCGAACTTAATTTCAGTGTCATTAGGTTCAACAGCATCGGGTGGACAATAAGAGACGCCACATTCAGCATTAGGTGTTCCGGGATTAATAACAAATACGCGGATTTGGGTGTTGGGTTCTTGGTTAGCCAGTAGTTTGGCAAAATGCGCCTGTGCGGCATCAGTAATTGTAATCATATCGTCTTGCTCAATAGTTGACTGTTCTGGTTGGTTATCATACGCCCAATTGGCGGTTAACTACAAGGTTCGACAAATTGCCCATACCTCAACAGAGCGTGCTCCCGCACGAATTAACAACGGCACGATGGCATTGAGTGTCGCACCTGTAGTGATAACATCATCAATCAGTGCCAGATTTTTCCCTGTTACCGACACTGTGTTATTTAATACAAATGCATGGTCTAAATTCTGCTGCCTTTGATGGGCACTCAGATGGCTTTGCACCAGTGTAGCACGAGTTCTTATCAAGGTATCTGGCTGATAAGCACAATTTAACCACATAGCCAAGGGGTTAGCGATAGCTTCTACTTGGTCAAATCCTCGATGCCAACGACGATATCGATGCAAAGGTACACTAATAATTCTATCTGGTTTATGCACGATATTTTCTCGACGATGTGATAACCAGCGTAATAAAAAAAGTCGTGCAAGACATAACGCTATTTGAGGGCGAGGGTGGTATTTATAAAGGTGTAATAATTTATTTAATGGCGGACGATAATCTGTCACTGTCAACATCTGTTGCCAAAGTGGGGAAGATTTTAGACATCGACCACATAGCATCATAGAATGCGTTGAAGGATAAAGACAGGTAGGGCAGCGGTTCTGTTGTGGTGGTAAATGGCGAATACAAATCGAACAAATACCTTTATTATCATAATGTAATGGTTGGCGACATAACCAGCAATATCCTGCTATCGTTATTAGCATAAAGAAAGCCTTAGTAAGAAGAGAAGAGAGCATAACAATGAATAAACTGTATTGGCAGACAATCGGAGAAGGTAAAACGCATCTTGTGCTATTGCATGGGTGGGGCTTGAATGCACAGGTCTGGCAATCATTAATAACGCGACTAAACTCGAATTTTACTTTGCATCTTGTGGATTTACCGGGATATGGACGAAGCCAAGGTTTTCCTGTGTTAACGTTAAAAGAGATGGCTGATGTGGTGTTTGCACAAGCGCCTGAAAATGCGATTTGGTTAGGGTGGTCTTTAGGTGGATTAGTCGCAAGTCGCATTGCTTTAGATAATCCACACCAAGTCGCAGCGTTAGTGACTGTCGCTTCTTCACCTTGTTTTAGTGCTCATCAAGATTGGCCGGGTATTAAACCAGAAGTATTAAAAGGTTTTGAACAGCAGCTCAGTGAGAATTTTCATCGAACAGTTGAACGTTTTTTAGCGCTGCAAACACTAGGTACACAAAGTGCGCGTGAAGATATGCGATCATTAAAATCTGTGGTATTAGAACAACCTTTACCTTCTGTTGATATTCTCAATGGCGGTTTAGAAATTCTTCGCATTGAAGATTTACGTGAAGAATTAAAAACAGTGAGTTGCCCATTTATTCGTTTTTATGGCTATTTAGACGGATTAGTACCAAGAAAAGTCGCGAGTTTATTAGATGAAATGTACCCTAATTCCCCTCGTGTTATTTTCCGTAATGCCGCTCATGCACCTTTTATTTCGCATCCTGATGAGTTTAGTCAGGCGCTAATTAATGCGGTTGAAAATATTCACTAAATAACCCACGAAGGTTATTTTTTATTTGTATACAGCCCTATTATTAGGGCTGTAATTATTTAAACGGTTGTACTTTCTGTACTATTTTCGAGGCGATATGAAGTCTCACAAACAGGCGGGTTTTTAATCGTGTCAAATACCGGGCAAGTGCGTTCAATAAAGGCAATAAAAGCAGCTATCTCTTCTTCGCTATTATCTGCCTGAATAAAGAAGTGTGTTGTGATTTTACTAAAGCCAATTTTGGCATCTTTATTTTTGCCTGTAAAACCATCTGTATCGAGTTCGCCCGTTACTTCAATACGAATATCTTTAAGGTTAATGCGATGCATACGAGCAAAGCTTTTGGCGACAATACCTTTACATGCCCCCAGTGTTCCTAATAGTGCTTCTACTGGATTCATTGCACTATCTTTTCCACCTAATGATGCAGGTTCATCGAGTAACAGCTGAAATTGGCGAGAAGCACATTGCATCTGTAATCCACCTTGTTTGCCACTCGTCACAATAGATGAAAATTCAGTTATCGGCATATCTCATATCCTTGTTGTTATAAATTATTCTCAATATAAATAGACGTCTTTACGTCTAAATTAAAAATAATATTATGCCGTGATAATAAGAAATGTAAATCAGTAAATAGGAAGGTGAAAATGATTCATCTTGGCTCTTTGGGGGAAAGAAAGATAAAAAAATCCCTTACTGCTGTAAGGGATTATATTTTTTGCTAAAAGCTAAGTTGTTTAACTTAATTGATAAAGCTTGGTCTGGCATGCCGTAGATTCAGGACAGCTTTTACAGCTACCACTGAGACACTCTTCGACATCGACTTCATGAAGCTTACCCATCAGAGTGAGTCGCTCTAACATAGCCTGTACCAACGGTTCTGGCACATTTAACTGATGGCTGATAAGGCGAGCATCTGCTCGACCATTAAGTGCGACACAATCACGTACCTGTATCAAACTTGCCATCTTACTTTTCCTTTATCACTTAGTGACAACTACCTTCAGAACAACACGATTTTGCTAATGTCCGTTTGTTACTTAAGTTAATTGTTAGGCGATTACGTGATTTACGCAACAAGATAAAGAGAATTAAGTTAAATATCACCACCGCGGCAATGGTAATACCGCTACTTTGTGGATGTTCGTTAAAGGTTGCCACTTGATAGAACAGTGCAGCCATAGAATAAGCGATATTTAAGCCCCAAAGAATAGAGAATGTCATCCATCCACGGCTAGTTTCTCGAGCAATTGCACCCATAACTGAAACACAAGGAACATAGAGCAGAACGAAAATAAGGTAACTATAAGCGGCAATGCCTGAGCCAAATTTAGCGCCCATTGTGCCCATGGTACCGGTATCCATTTCGCCATCACCTTTGCTCGCTTCAATTGGGTTAGAGAGTGCGGCTAACGTGAAGGTCTCTTTTAAGCTATCCCATGTTTCACCAAAGGCATCACCAATTTCACCCCAAAGGTCAAACGCTTCTGCATCGAAAGGCTCATTGACAATACTTTCAGCGGTATAAAGGGTATTTAATGTACCTACCACCACTTCTTTTGCCATTGCCCCCGTGACTAAACCAACCGTTGCTTGCCAGTTATCACTATGGACACCAATAGGCTGCAGTAATGGAGTGATAACTTTACTGACAGAAGCAAGTGCGGAGTCATTGATGTTATCTGCGGGTTTACCTGAGAAGGTAAAGCTATTTAATGCACCGATAAACATACTGGCGATAATAATGACTTTACCTGCGCGGATAACAAAGCCCTTTAAACGTTGCCATGTTTGCAATAATAACGTTTTAGCATGAGGAACATGGTACACCGGTAACTCCATGACAAATGGAGAGGCTTCACCACGCATAATGGTGTGTTTTAGCAGTAGTCCAGTAAGAATAGCGACTAAAATACCCAAAATGTAGAGTGAGAAAACGACACTTGCACCATTTTTGCCAAAGAATGCGGCAGCAAAAACGGCAAAGATTGCCAAGCGTGCACCACAAGACATAAAGGGTGCCATTAACACAGTGATTAAACGTTCTCTTGGCGCATCTAATGTACGCGCTCCCATAATAGAAGGAACGTTACAACCAAAACCAACAATCAGGGGAACAAAAGATTTACCAGGTAAACCTAATGCTTGCATCAATCTATCCATTACAAAGGCGGCACGAGCCATATAACCGGAGTCTTCAAGAATAGACAAGAAGAGATACATCATGCCGATTTGCGGGACTAATGGGAGAACCGTATTAATACCCCCACCAATACCTTGGGCAAGGAAAATAGTTAGCCACTCAGGGAAGTTAAAGGTTGCACCAATCCATTGAATACCATGAATAAAGATAGCCTCTGAGCCGCCTTCAAATGCAGGCTGTAAAGCACCACCAATATTGATGGCTAAAACGAACATTAAATACATCACAAAGAGGAAAATAGGCACACCTAACCATCTATTTAATATCACTTTATCGATATTTTGTGTGAGTAGATTAGGTTTAATTGCTGCCATATTAATAACAGAATGACAGATGCGCTCAATATTTTGATAACGCGCATCGGCAATCACTAACTCAGCTTCATTATCATGCTCATCTTGAATACGCTGACGAATTACTTTGATATCTTCGGCGGTAATTTGTGCGCGTTGGTGGGTATAAATATCACCTTCTAGGCACTGCAATGCCATCCAACGACGTTGTTGAAGATTAAATTCATCATGATTAATTTTCCCAGCTAATGCCTCTACTTCATTTAATAACCAAATAGGGTATGAAGTAAGAAGTTCTTGGGGTTTTTTCTTTTCAGCAGGAAAACTATCAATAGCTTCTTTGAGTTTATCAATACCAGAAGCTTTTGTTGAAACCATTGGAATAACAGGGCAGCCCAGTTGTTTAGACAGCGCTTCAATATCAATTTGAATATCTTGATGCTCTGCAATATCCAGCATGTTTAATGCCACAATACAAGGGATGCCAAGTTCAAGTAGTTGTAATGTTAGATAAAGATTTCGCTCTAGATTAGAGGCATCAACAACGTTGATTAGCATATCGGCTTCATTGCTAAGAATGAAATGGCAGGCGATTTGCTCGTCTAGGGATGTTTGTTCTGAAATCGTGGTTAATGAGTAAGTACCTGGTAAGTCAACTAACTCAATTTTATGGTTAGTGGTCGTAAAACGGCCCACTTTACGTTCAACTGTTACACCAGCCCAGTTACCCACACGTTGGCGAGAACCGGTTAACTGGTTAAAGAGTGTTGTTTTACCGGCATTAGGATTGCCGATAAGACCAATAGTGAGAGGAGTCATAATTGTGATGCCAATAGTTGCGTTGCCAGAGTGAGTGAGAAATTAACGGTTATTTTTCGTTATGAATTACTTCGCTAAGATTAATCAGAGCGAGATCTTTTTTTCTCAGTATTAAAGATACGCGATGCGTCTCTATCTGAATGGGATCACCAAGTGGCGCGATACGGATAACGTTAAACACTGATCCTGGTAACATCCCCAATGATAACAATTTTTGGCGATAAGCAGGGCTTATCTGGGGTGAGTAGCTCAGGATTTTATAACTATGATTTGGGATTAGAGACATAAGTCGTCCTTCCACCGATGTTGATACAAAAAATAATGATACTGATAATTATTAACGCATGTAAAAAATGATCACACAAGATAATTAAGGTAATTATAATAAATATTTTTAATGCTAATGAGAATTATAATTATCCTTATTGGGTATAATTTAGCCTACTCTATGCTTATCTACTCTTGATTTAAATCAATTCGAGAAAAGATAACCAAGGGAAACTCGGTCTTAAATGTAGAGGGGACATTATCTGTTACTAGAGAAAGAATGAAATGTAACCGTTTTAGGCGGGGATGTAGCAACAAAATAACAATCAATTAATAATATTAACGGGTAATGGCTCTAAAATGGATCGTTATAATAAGAACTCTGCGGGTTTTGCTTTGTAATAAAGTCAAATAGCCCGCATGATCAATAGAGATAATTGAAACGCTAGTGTGTTTGTTGATGACTGAATAATTGATAAATATTACTAGGGGTATAATTATCATCTTGATAAGTAATAACCCAGTCTGTTATCAACGCTATATCAATAGGATAAACTTCCCCTTCTACCATATCTTCAACATAAAATGGCACATTGATTAATTTGGCATACACCGTATTGCCATCGCGAGATTGAGGAATAAACCAC
This sequence comes from Proteus hauseri, assembly GCF_040139125.1. Taxonomy (GTDB): domain Bacteria; phylum Pseudomonadota; class Gammaproteobacteria; order Enterobacterales; family Enterobacteriaceae; genus Proteus; species Proteus hauseri_B. Next base: position 120,533 of record NZ_JBEEUB010000008.1, on the reverse strand, counting down.
ATATGCTCGAGCTCTTTCTTTTTTTCATGCTCGCCATAAGGAATGCCAAATTTAATCATAAATTGCCATGGATTGTCGATTTTTTCAGCTCTGTTTTGACCTAGCCATTTTGAGAAAAAATTATTTCTCTTCTCTGCAGGAGGCTGATTATAATTATCAAACAGCGATACAAAATATTCCCAACGAAGTTTGGCTTTTTCAGACATCTCATAGGTTTCTTCATTGGTGCGTAATAGCATCATGGCTTGTTGCTCTTCATAGCCTTTGAAGAACGTTTCTAATACAGGGTTCTCTTCATTGGTGCGAAATAGCATAGAAGACGGGTGCTGATGATATTCATCGCGGTCAGCCATATCGCCTAAAAATATCCCATTAGGTGCATCTTGTGTGTCATAACGCATTTCGGCTAAAGGGCGAAGATGGTCTAGTGGTGTTGATGCATTTATATGACGGATACCTTCTTCATAAGGTAGTGCCACCAGATATTCTAAGCCGGATGATGTTTGCCCACAAAGCATTGGCTCACCAAATTCGATTTGCTGATGATTGATACTGTTATTGACAAAACAGCGGAAAAGATCAGGAATACCATAATAAGATTCAAGCATACTTGGGATGACTAAATCGACCTCGGTTAAACCACAACGCTCTAAACCATGAGTATGAAACCAAAACATTGTGGGGGGATCATTTTCAGTATCATAAACCGCATGAATGACATATAGGCTTTCAACTTCAGGGTAGAGATCTGGCGTCTCTAACTGAAAGCGTATCCATTCTGGTGTTAATGCTTTACCCGCAGCAGATTCATCAAGCGCTAATACTATTTCAGGTGCGATGATATTAAGAAAATTAAGATGGTGAAGATAACTCGCTAAAGGATGCAAAGTATCAGAAAATAGCGTCTCTAATAAAATATCTTGAGTCGTTGCATTAGCATGAGCCAGTAATTCTGGTGTCAGTGTATCTGTTGAGTAAGCCGGGCGGATCTCATAATCAGGATCGCGCTCTAATAAACAAACGAAGAATTTCAGTTCATCGCCATCTTTTTGGCAAGTATAAAAAAAGCCGTCTTCGATATTTTCACTTAAATAGTCAATTTCACCATCCGTATAATCCGCCTGATCTTCTAGACGTTGCTCAATTAAAGCATAGTTTAGTGGCTGTGTAGGGAATGCCACTATACGAGAGGGTGTTTTTTTTCCTTGCCCTGTAGTGATATTTAAGTACTGCTGTTTGTTATCCATATTTTTTATTGCTCGTATATGAAAAATAGGAAATAAGAATATCAGGGTTAGTCAAGAAGAAATAGATGGAGTAATCTTAGCTTTGATGAGTTTATTTAAATCTTCATCAAATACGCCTTTAAAGCGTATTTAAATAATGCTGGCGTCAGAATTTGTTTATCTAAAAAAGAGGATATTATAATAGAAAATATAGATAACCTTGTTACTCATTTTAGAAAGCCATTTTATGGACGACAGGATGCTGAACGTTTAGATACCACGATAGCGTCGGTTCAGTATAAAGCAACGAGCTTGGCGTTTGAATCGCGTTGTGATTTTTTATCTAATGATAATATTTAAATTATACAAATAGAGTATGACAATGTAATTAAAAGTAAACTCACAAAAATTAAAATTTATTTATATGGGAAAGTTATTGCATCGCATAAATAATATATTAATGTTTTTAGTCAATATTAAAATTAATATTAAGTAGAAGTTTGAAATAAGAATAGGATATAGAATTAGATAAAATTATAAAAGCAGCCTGACAGATACTAATGGTTTATCAGTATCTGTCAGATAAAAATCAGTAAGATAAATTACTTACCTTTTAATAACTGCATGATGTCTTCGGTTTTCTCTTCGTCGTCATCATCTTCAAACTCAATACCTAACTCAACCATCAACTCATCAATACGATCAAGTGTTTTCTCAGTATAAGTTTGCTCTTCTGCGGTTAACTTCTCACCACTTTCAAGACGAGACAGTAACTCATCTAAACGAGCATCATTTTCTAACAGCTCTAGCTCTTCTGCTGGAGACAAGCGAACAGGCTCTGCTTTTGCTGGTGCGACTTTCTTCACTGCTTTAGTTGCTTTTGGTTTATCAGCCACAATCAGAGGTACTGGTTTTTTACTGCCAATACGTGGATCTTTAGGCTCTTGAACTTGGTTTTTCTTGGTATCAATGGATTCCTGCTGACGGTTACCAGCAGGATTGCCACGATGTTTCTTTTGACGCTTACGGTCGCGTCCTTCCGCATTTAGCTCTTCACGCGTTTTTCTATGTGCTTTTGCGGCTGGCTTTCTTTTAATCATATTCATAATGGTAACTCGATTTGTGATCTTCTTGGTTGCGCAATCTATCAGAAACTATTTTGCGATAAAAGCGCGAATTTAAGACAATTTAATTTTTGCTCACGTACAATACACGGCTCATTTCACTATACTTTACTGTGTTGTGACATCAATTAACTATAAATTTAAATTTATCAACTTAACTTTTTGTTTATTATGACATTATCATCTGCTCAATTACGCAAACCAGTATATTGGTGGATTATTGGTTATGCGACGTTATGGATTATCGTCAGTTATATGTTCGATCCTACTGTGCCTTATGATGCAGTGGAAGCGGTCAATTGGGGTACTAATGGAGAATGGGGCTCTCCTAAGAATCCATGGTTTGTTGGCTTTTTAATGTGGCCTGCTATCTATGGTGGCATCGATTTTAGCTTTTATTGGTATTTTATCCACTTTATTGTGATTGCCATAGGGTTATTAGGTGTTTGGAACCTGGCTTATCAACTAACAAAAAATCAGCGCTTAGCTTGGTTTGCTATGCTAGGGCTTAATTTATCAGGAATAATTAATTTTGATATTATTCCTTATAATGATAATTATATTTTAGTCGGTTGTTGGGCTTGGGCACTCTATTTCTTTGTTTGTGCTATTAATGAGAGCCCTAAGTCTTGGCTTGGTTTTGCTATCGCCATGGGTATTGCTACCATGGGAAAATACTCTTCGCTGGCGATTATTGGCTCGGTTTTTTTATTAAGTCTATTTGTTCCTAAAGTACGGCAAAGTTATCGTTCACCTTATTTTTATCTTGCGATAGCGATTTGGTTTGCTTTTGTTGTGCCAAATTTTATTTGGTTATGGCATAACGATTTTGCCGCTTTTAAATGGGTCAATTCGCAAATAGATCATCGCTTTAATCTACGCACAGCGCGCGCTGCGCTAACGGTATTTTATCCTGTGATTATTATGTGGGGTATTTTGCATTTATATGGCGGGCGAGTGGGTTGGTCGGCATCTCAAGATAGTCGATTACTCAATTTTATTTTGTTATTTCCATTGGCGATTATTTTTATCTGGTTTAGTTTTAATGACGGTGGTCGAATTACTGAGTGGTTGCAGCCATTTATGTCAGTGGCAACCGCGTTATTTGTAGGCTCAATTACGGTTATGCCAAAGCGTTCATTACGCGGTGCGCTCTATGGTTTAGGCGTGTTTGGCATGTTAGTTTTGTCGGGTTATACCGTAGTACAAGCTGCCAATATGCGCAATGCAGGGCAAAAATTTATTGGCATAAAATCTTTTGTGCAAGAAGTCGAACAAGCTTGGTATCAACGTTATCACACACCGCTATCTTATGTTGGTGGTGAATATCTGCATGAGTGGGTTATATTTTATGGTAAAGACCGACCTCTATCATCACAACCTTGGATATTAGAAGATAATATTCAGCCGCCAAATATTTATAATCGGCATATCACATTACAACAGCTTGAGGATAAAGGGGTTGTATTGATTGCTGAAGCGGGTGATAACTGCACAAAAGCACATTTCGATACAGGATTAATGCATTGGCCAAGTCTACAAATAGCCGCTACTCAAGAAATTTTATTTCGTTCAGAGCCTAGTGCTATTGCTGAGCCAGTATGTATCGCTTTCGTTGCCCCGAAATAAAAAAATGGAGAAAAATCATGCGTTATGCAGATATTCGTATTGAAACGCAGCGACTATTATTACGTCCATTTGAAATGAATGATGCACAATCTTGGTTTCAGATGATGAGTTCACCAGAGTTGACTCGTTATTGGAGCCATCTTCCTTGGCAATCATTGCAAGAAGCAAAAGAAGATATTGTTCAAGATATTACTCATATGGAACGAAAAGAGTATTTACGTTTAGCTGTGATAGATAAAGCCAGCGGTGTAATGCAGGGAATGTGTGTTTTTTTTAATCACTACCCTAACTCGCAACGTGGTGAAGTTGGCTATTGCCTTGATACTCAATATCAAGGTAAAGGCATTATGAAAGAAGCAATGATGGTATTTATTGACTATCTGCAAACTTATTTATCTGTTCGTCGTTTAGAGGCAGATATTCATCCAGATAATAAAGCTTCTGCTGCTTTGCTTGAAAAACTTGGTTTTGAACAAGAGGGATATCTTAAACAACGCTGGGTAGTGGGTGATGAAATTTCTGACTCCGCAGTTTATGGGTTGTTACTTTCTACTAAAGTTAACTAACGAAAATCATTACGCTAAAGTACAAGTGGCACAATGCCATTTGTACTTTATAAGCAATATAAGTAATTATTTGCTCAGAAATGAGGCTTGGTTATGTAAGCTTAATGCTTGGTTTATAGCAAATATTTCACCACGCACTTCTGGAATACCAAAAGATTTTAAACGCGCACTATGTTTTTCTAGATATGATTGAGCGTCTGATGCCGATGTGAAAAGATAGACTCCACCTGCTTTTTGAGCCTTTTTATTTTCAGTCCAAATTTTCCAAATAAAGCCGGGTTCTTGGTTAATCGAGGTTGATAACGCATCCATTGCTTGCGTCATCTCTTCACCCCAAGGACCTTGGTAAGGAAAATCTACCTGTAGAATAACTTGCATAGTGACCTCTTTTATTCATGCAAAACGGCACTTTATTGTGCCGTTCTGTTATTGTCATTCTGATATTGTTAATCGCGATTTAAATTAGAACAGATTTTTTAAATCAATAACATGCGTATCGATCAGGAGTATTTTTAAAATAAACAGTAACGATACAACGACAACACATAGGTTAATTTCTTTCCAGCGGAAAGTCCCGATTTTCATCACACAATAAGCAATAAAGCCAAGTGCGATACCTTCGGTGATTGAGAAACTAAATGGCATCATTACTGCAGTAATAAATGCAGGAACAGACTCCGTTAAATCATCCCATTTCACACGAGTTAGACTGGATGTCATTAATACACCAACATAAATCAATGCACCTGCTGTTGCGTAACTTGGTACCATACCGGCTAATGGCGAAAGGAAAATTGCCAGTAAGAATAAGATGCCGACAACAACCGCAGTTAAGCCAGTACGGCCACCAACAGAAACCCCAGATGTGCTTTCAATAAATGCGGTAACTGAAGAAGTCCCCATTGCAGAGCCTGCAACAGAACTTAAGCTATCAACATAAAGCGCTTGCTTCATGTTAGGAAATTTACCTTTATCATCCGTTAGACCCGCTTTATCAGTGACACCAATTAAAGTGCCTGATGAGTCAAATAAGTTAACCAACATAAAGGCAAAGATAACACCCGATAAACCGATATCTAACGCACCCATAATATCGACTTTACCCACAACGGTGGTAATTGAAGGTGGAAGCGAGAAGATACCTTGATAGTGAACATCGCCTAACAGCAGACCAATTACGGTGGTAATAACGATAGAGATAAGAATTGCCGCATGAATATTACGCGCTGCTAAAATGGCGATAATAAAAAAGCCTAAAGCGCCAAGTAATACGTTATGGGAAGCAAAGTTACCAATAGTAACGATAGTGTCGTTATTAGGAATGATAATACCGGAGTTTTTTAGCCCCATCATGGCAATAAAAAGACCAATACCACTGGTGATACCCACTCGTAAACTCAGTGGAATATGGGCGATTATCCAGTAACGAATACGGAATAGAGTAAGAAGAAATAATCCAACAGCACCCCAGAAAATAGCTCCCATTGCCACTTCCCATGAATAGCCCATTGCACCGACAACCACAAAAGCAAAAAAGGCGTTAAGCCCCATTGCAGGCGCAACAGCTATCGGTAAATTGGCGACTAATCCCATCAAGATACTACCAAATGCAGCTATCAGACAGGTAGTAACAAAGACTGCTTTGATATCCATATTTGCCGCAGCAAGGATTTGAGGGTTAACGAAGATAATATAAACCATCGTTAAGAAAGTGGTGACACCTGCAATAAGCTCTGTGCGGGCTGTAGTGCCATGCTCTTGTAGCTTAAATACACGCTGAAGCAAACCCTGCGATGCAGAATTTGGTGATGACATGCTCATAGACAAAGGATCCCAAAAAAAATGTTTTTCGCTTTATCCTACACAAATAAAGCCAGAACTGCACCTAAAAAAGTAATCGATTGCGTGGGGAGGTTAAGTATTGGATGTAAAAATAAACTAAGATCCTTGATAAGTTAAGTTGGATAAATATGAGGTATTTAATAATGATATCGACATGATGCAATTTCAGTAGAATAAAAAGGCTAAATTTCTTTAGCCTAGTAATGTATTAACCGACACTCTTTTCAATAAATTGTCGTTTTTTAACTGGGAAAATTATTTGCCAAAAAGGGCGCTTCTCTTTTTGGGTTGAAAACCGTTTAGTCACGCTATTGGCAATAATTTCTAACGAAAAACAGAGCACAAAATAGATAAAAGCAACGAATAAGAACACTTCCATTGGGTAGACCATACTGCGGTTATTAACCTGCGTAGCTAAAAATGAAAGTTCACCCACACCAACAACATAAGCCAAAGAGGTATCTTTAATTAAGGCTATCCACTGGTTGATAAAAGAGGGCACCATCATACGTAATGCTTGTGGCAACACGATATACCAAAGCACTTGCCAACGATTAAAACCGAGTGATAATCCAGCCTGCCATTGTCCTTTACCTATTGCCAGAATACCCGCTTTTACACCATGAGCGATATAAGACGAAGTAATTAAGGCTAATGCGCAAATAACCGTGGTAATTTCTGGTATATCCATACCCAATGCCACGGGTAACAAGAAATAGAGCCAAAATATCAACATAATGACGGGAATAGCGCGGAAAAAACCTAAAAATGCAGCAAATAGATTAACCCAAATACCACGAAGCATCGCTAATGCAATACCGCCCAATGTGCCTAAAATAATAGAGGCGATACCCGCAATCAGACTAATAAAAATCGTCAATGCTGCGCCTTCTAAAGGACCATCAGGATAAGCGCCAAACAGAAGGTACTGCCAGTTATCGGCGATAACAGTAAAATCCATCTTAATACCCCTGCGCTAATTTACGTTGCTGGTGCCATTGTCCCCATGCTTCCATCAATGCAATAGCCGCAATATAAAGGATTGTTGCAACACCAAACGCCTCAAAAGTTCGTAGTGATTCTGTTTCTACTTGTCTTGATGCATAAGAGAGCTCTGCAACACCAATTGCCATTGTTAGTGATGAGTTTTTTATCACATTCATATACTGACCTAACAAAGGAGGAAGTGCGATACGAAATGCTTGAGGTAAAATGACATAACGCATTGATTGCCAATGTGTTAATCCGAGTGCCAGAGAAGCATATTTCTGTCCTTGCTTCACACCCTGAATACCCGCACGTAACTCCTCTGCAATAAACGGTGCAGAATAGAATGTCAGCCCAAGAACACCCGCTAGAAACTCAAAAGAAGGCCAAGAGAGTGTAATTCCCAATAATGAGGCTTCATGAGGGGTGTTTAACCACATCATTGCTGTTTGTGGCAAAATTTCGCCAGAAGCAAAATACCAAAAAAACAGTTGTACCAATAATGGTGTATTACGAAACAGTGATGTGTAAACGGCTGCTAACCAGCGTAAAGGCGCTAAAGCGCTATCACGTGCTGCTGTTAGGGCAAAGCCTAACAACGTGGCGATAACAATGGTCCAAAAAGAGATGAGCAAGGTGATTAAAAAACCATTCCATAGCCAGCTTAAATAGTGAGGCTCAAGAAGATAGTGAGTAAGAAATTGCTCAAACATAGTGATTACCTATTGCAGACACCAAACCCCGCTTAAGCGGGGTCGGTGTTTTAATAAAGGAATAACCTTTTTATTGATTAGCTGAGTTATTAACGACTTCTTAGATAATTAAGATTGTGGTGCTTGCTCAGATAACGGTGCAAATTTAAAGTCACCACGTGGTTGTGCTGATTTTGTTTCGGGACCAAACCAACGGTTATAAATCTCGTCAGCTTTACCCTCTTTTTCTAATCTTAATAGGGTGTTATTAATTTCGTTAATTAAGCGATCTTCACCTTTTGCAGCGGCAACCGCTTGGTATTCGCGGGTGATACTAAAAGGGGAAATTTCAAAGTCTGCTTTAATGGCGTCAGGTAAATTAGCTAATAGTCCCACCAGCTTGGCATCGTCTTGGGTAATTGCTTGGACGTTACCATTACGCAGTGCAGCAAAGGCTAACGGTGTGTCATCATAAGAGATAACTTTGGTATCAGGATAACGTTCACGCAGTGTTATCTCTTGTACTGTGCCTTTATCAGCGCCAATACGCAGCGAGTGAATTTGTTCTGGATTAGTTAATACCCCTTTACGTGCAATAAATTTTTGCCCGGTTGCAAAGTAAGGTACGGAGAAATCAACTTGTTTTGCACGCTCATCCGTAATAGTGAAGTTAGCGGCAATTAAATCAATTTTCTTTGAGCTAAGAAGCGGAATGCGGTTTGCTGGATTGGTTGGGCGCAATTCCAGTTTAACACCTAAATCTTTTGCGATTTCATTTGCGATATCTGCATCATAACCAGCAAGTTTTTTAGTTTGTGGGTCAACAAAGCCAAACGGTGGGTTGCTATCAAAAATAGCAATGCGTACCACACCGGTTTTTTTTATGTCATCTAACTTATCTGCTTTTGCAATACCAGAAAAGAGTACAGAGCCTGCAATTAATGCAGTTGCCAGAACACGTAATTTCATTATTCACCCCAGAAAAAGAATTATCATCATCGTTATGTTGAGTATCACGCTATCAAGTTGTCCTAAGTTCATAAAATAATAAAAATTGATATGGATATTCTTTTATGGAATAAGTGTTGAAAAGTGAGAAGGGTAATTTGATTCAAAGTAGCAAAGTGAATGGCTATAAATAAAAAAACAGAGGCTAAAAAGCCTCTGTTGGTAACAGAATAGAGATATTGATTGGATTACTGATTAAGATGATGAATTATCATCATTTCTTGTTAGCATCTTTTCAACTTGGTCACCACCGATATGGCGAAAATCATGACCTTTAACATAGTAGAAAATAAACTCACAAATATTTTGGCAACGGTCACCAATACGTTCAATAGAACGTGCACAAAATAGCGCAGTGAGGACGCTTGGAATTGTACGTGGGTCTTCCATCATATATGTCATTAGCTGGCGTACAATACCTTCATATTCATTATCAATTTTGGCATCTTCACGATAAATACGAACAGCTTCTTCTAAGTCCATACGAGCAAAAGCATCAAGAACATCATGCAACATCTGTACTGCATGTTGACCTAATGATTCTAAGCTTACCAACAGTGGTTGATGCTGATGTGAAAACTTCTCAAGTGCTGTCTGGCAAATTTTTTCAGCTACATCCCCAATACGTTCTAATTCAGCGATAGTTTTTGAAATCGACATAATTAAACGTAAATCACTGGCTGTAGGTTGGCGTTTTGCAATAATGCGGACACAAGCATCATCAATAGCCACCTCCATCATATTGACCTTATGGTCACCTTGAATAACTTCATTTGCCAATGCTTGGTCTTGATTGTGCATCGCCATAATGGCTTTTTTTAGTTGCTCTTCAACTAAACCGCCCATAACCATTAGTTCAGTACGGATATGCTCTAACTCAGCATTAAATTGCCCAGAAATATGCTTGTTGTGATTTAAATTATCCATTTTTCGCCTCGTTATCAGCCATAACGCCCAGTGATGTAATCTTCAGTTTGTTTTTTCGCAGGACGCGTAAATAACGTATCCGTATCGCTAAATTCGATTAATTCGCCTAAATACATAAATGCGGTGTGGTCTGAGCAACGCGCGGCTTGCTGCATGTTATGTGTAACGATAACCACGGTATATTCTGATTTAAGTTCGCTAATAAGTTCTTCAATACGACCTGTAGAAATAGGGTCTAGTGCTGAACAAGGCTCATCAAGTAGCAATACATCAGGGCGAATAGCAATACCTCTTGCGATACATAAGCGCTGTTGTTGACCACCAGACAAACTATATCCACTCTGATGCAGTTTATCTTTTGTTTCGTTCCATAGTGCGGCTTTAGTCAAAGCCCATTGAACTCGCTCATCCATATCAGCACGAGATAATTTCTCAAATAAACGCACACCAAAGGCGATGTTGTCATAAATAGACATTGGGAATGGCGTTGGCTTTTGGAATACCATTCCTACTTTGGCACGTAATAGGGCGATATCTTGCTTGTCTGTCAGAATATTGTTGCCATCTAACAAAATCTCACCTTCTGCACGTTGCTCGCCATAAAGCTCATACATTTTGTTAAAAGTACGCAGTAAGGTTGATTTACCACAGCCTGAAGGCCCGATAAATGCAGTCACTTTATTTTTGGCAATATCTAACGAGATGTTTTTTAGCGCATGGAATTTACCGTAATAGAAGTTCAAGTCGCGAACTTGGATTTTATTTCCTGCGTTATCATTAGCCATAGTCATTAACGTTCTCTCTTACTTAGCTTTGGCGTTAACCATGCTTGCTTTTAGCAAACAGCACGCGCGCAATAATATTGATAAATAGAACACAGAGGGTGATAAGTAATACGCCAGCCCAGGCAAGTTGTTGCCACTCAGCAAACGGACTCATGGCGAACTTAAAGATAGTCACTGGTAAGTTGGCTATCGGTTCGTTTAAATCTGTGCTCCAGAATTGGTTTGATAGTGAAGTAAATAGCAGCGGTGCAGTTTCGCCAGCGATACGCGCTATTGCTAATAAAACACCTGTTATAATGCCTGACACCGAGGCTTTTAACGTGATCTTTGAGATCATCTTCCACTTAGGTGTGCCTAGTGCATAAGCTGCTTCACGTAAGCTATCAGGGACCAACTTCAACATATTCTCAGTGGTACGTATCACGATAGGTATTTGTAGTAGTGCTAATGCCACAATACCTGCCCAACCTGAAAAGTGCTGCATTTGTGCTACAACGATGGTGTAAACAAATAAGCCCACCACAATCGATGGTGCTGACAGTAAAATATCATTAATAAAGCGAGTGATTTCAGCCAGCCATGAACGACGACCATATTCCGCAAGATAGATACCAGCGAGAATACCTAATGGTGTACCGATAACTGTTGCCCATAAAATTAATAGACCACTACCTACGATAGCATTGGCAAGTCCGCCACCTTCTGTATTGGGCGGTGGAGTCATCTCTGTAAACAGTGCCAAAGACATACCATCAAAGCCTTTGGTCACGGTAGAAAATAAAATCCAAACCAGCCAAAAAAGACCAAATGCCATCGTTGAAACGGAAAGGAACAACGCGATACGGTTTTTTTGACGACGCCACAATTGACGTTTACGGCGTGTACGCAATTCACTTTCTGTTTGGCTCTGTAATGAAGCAGGTGATGTTTTAGACATATCAACGCGCTCCTTCACTTTTAGATAAACGCAGTGTCATAAACTTAGATATCGCTAATACAATAAACGTAATGACAAACAGGATAAGACCTAGTTCCATTAACGCTGCGGTATGTAATCCGGTTTCTGCTTCTGCAAACTCATTTGCTAATGCTGAGGTAATGCTGTTACCCGGCATAAAGAGTGAGGCAGAATCTAATTGGTAGGTATTACCGATGATAAAGGTTACCGCCATGGTTTCTCCTAATGCGCGACCTAAACCGAGCATTACGCCACCAATTACCCCATTACGGGTATAAGGCAGAACGATATTCCAAATAACTTCCCATGTTGTACAACCAATACCATAAGCGGATTCTTTCATCATGACTGGAGTCTGTTCAAACACATCACGCATTACGGAGGCGATATAAGGAATTATCATGATTGCCAAAATAACACCAGCAGCCAGAATACCAATACCAAAGGCAGGACCAGAAAAAAGTTCGCCCACAATGGGAATAGAAGATAACACATTGCCCACAGGCTCTTGAAAATAGGTTGCAAATAGCGGCGCAAAGACGAAAAGTCCCCACATACCATAAACAATACTTGGGATGGCGGCTAAAAGCTCAATGGCTATTCCTAATGGTCGTTTTAACCAATTAGGTGCCAATTCGGTTAAGAAAAGTGCGATACCAAAACTCACTGGAACGGCAATGACCAGTGCGATAATGGAGGTGACAATGGTGCCGTAAATAGGAACTAACGCACCGAATTCTTGTGCGGGTGGATCCCACTCTTTTGTCCATAAGAAAGAAAAACCGAATTTTTGAATGCTTGGTAATGAAGCAAAAATGAGTGAAACAATGATACCGGTTAAAAGCAAAAGCGTAATCAACGCAGCTAGTCTAACTAGTGCGCTGAAAATAACGTCCCCTCGTTTACTAGGGGCCTTTATTACCGTTGTGTGCTCGGCCATAAAGCCTCTTTTATTTAGTACCCCCTGTTTTAACAGGGGGTGAACGTTAACTTATTTTTTAATGGTTGCCGTTTTATTAGTAAATTGGCTTACCATTACTGTCTTTGATACTTGTTTTCCATGCTGCTCGAACTTGTTCTACAACTTCTGCTGGCAATACGGCGTAATCAAGGTTTTTCGCTTCCTGATTACCTTTATCGTAAGCCCAGTTGAAGAAATTCAGTACTTCTTTTCCTTTTACTGCATCTTTCTGAGTTTGGTGCACTAAAATGAAGGTAGTTGAGGTAATTGGCCATGCATTTTCACCTTTCTGGTTAGTCAGGTCTTGTGCAAAGCTTTTACTCCAATCAATTTTTCTTGCCGCCGCACTAAAGCTATCTGCGGTAGGTGAGATAATTTCACCATCAGCAGTCACTAATTTAGTGTAAGCAAGGCTGTTTTGTTTTGCATAGGCATATTCAACATAACCAATTGAACCCGGTACACGTTGAACAAAGGCGGCAATACCATCGTTACCTTTTCCACCTAAGCCTGTCGGCCATTTAACCGTAGAGCCTGCGCCAACTTCATCTTTCCATGCGCTATTTACTTTTGATAAGTAGCTGGTGAAAACGAATGAAGTTCCTGAACCATCAGCACGGCGAATAACCGCGATATTTTGGTCTGGCAATGTCACACCAGGGTTCAGTTTAACGATAGCAGGGTCATTCCATTTTTGAATTTTACCCAGATAGATATTACCAACCGTTTCGCCATCTAAGGTGAGCTCACCGGATTTAATGCCCGGAATGTTAACCGCGAGTACAACCCCACCAATTACAGTTGGGAATTGGAATAAGCCATCTGCATTTAATTTGTCATCTGCTAATGGTGCATCTGAAGCACCAAAATCAACAGTATTTGCAATAATCTGTTTTACACCACCAGAGGAGCCAATGCCCTGATAGTTAATTTTGTTACCTGTTTCTTTTTGATAGGAATCTGCCCATTTAGCGTAAACTGGAGCAGGGAACGTTGCGCCAGCACCAGTCAGCGAGGTCGTTGCCTGTGCAGAAAGAGCGGTCATTGAAAACGCAGCGGCAATGACACTAGTCAGGGTGGTACGCATCAGTTTCATAATCCCTCCTGTGGGATAGGTAGAATAACTTCGACATCTATCAACTTCGGTTTCAGTTTCGGTACGCACAGACAATAGGTCAGTTAGATGACAATTAAATGTCTTAATTGTGACAGTTTTATGACAAGAGAAGAAAATGATGAAAAATAGTAAGAAATTAAAGATAAGAGAGGGGGAAAAAATAATAAAAAAGAGAGTCGGTCATTAAAAATGGAGATTAACTATCTTCATCTTCACGCTCTTTTAGTGGAAAGTTGGCTCTGATTAATAATCCGCCCTTGATGCTATCATCAAGTTCAACATAGCCGCCATGAGCATCCATAATGCGACGAATAATTGAAAGCCCTAAACCAGCACCTGTTGTGCTTCTTGCTTGTTCACCTTGTACAAAAGGTTGAAATAAACGTTGTCTATCTTCTGGTGGAATACCAGGACCATCATCCTCTACTTGAAACCATGCAAATTCTTCATTTTGCCCACTAGAAACACTGATCCAACCGTGACCATAACGAGTGGCATTAACAACCATATTGGCAAGTGCTCGTTTAACGGCTATTGGATTAGCGGTGATGTTAATCGGATAAGGATAAAGATGTTCTTCGCTAATTTTGCCTGAGTTAGATTCAGCAGAAAGAACCTCTTGTAACAGACCATTCATATCACACAATTCAAGAGACATCTCTTTCCCTGTACGCATATAGTCTAGGAATTGCCCAATAATGGCATCACAATCTTCAATATCTTTGTTAATAGAGTCCGCAAGATAGCTATCTTCAGGACTCATCATTTCAGTGGCAAGGCGAATTCGTGTTAATGGTGTACGTAAATCGTGGCTCACACCCGCCATCACTAAGGTTCTGTCATTATCTAAAGAGCGAATGCCTGAAGACATCTGATTAAATGCGCGAATAATTGATCGCATTTCTGATGAGCCAGATTCTGGAATTGGGGGTGGAATAACACCTTTACCAATGCGACGAGCGGCATATTCAACTTCATTTAGTGGGCGATTTTGAAAGCGGTTATATAACCAGAAAAAAGCGACAACAATAATAATAAAAATAATGGCTTGGCGATAAACGGGCAGTAAGAAATTTTGCCCTAATTCAGTGAGAGGAACGCGTATCCATAGAGACGGTGAAATATGGGTGTTAATCCATAAAACGGGATATTCCAGCGTGTTCTCAATCCAAATCTCGGTTTCACCATTAAGATATTCAGACATCTGTTGGCTAAGATCGTCGTCTTCTTTAGCCCAATAAAGCCCTTCTTCTAATGCCGCTTCTTTATCAAAAAAGGAGATACCTAATTCGTTGTAGATTTTATTGCGTAGTGCTGGGGAGATTTTAAGCGGAGTACCATCCACTAAAATAAGCTCTTCGGGGATCAAAGTGCGTATTTCATAAGCCAGTACTTTATTAAATTGCTGTAGGCTCGGACCGACAATAAGATGCTGTACAACAATGTAACTGGCTATCAAACTAAAAAAGAGTAGTGAGATAACCAGAAACAGAGAACGTGTAAGCTTATTGTGTGGTGAAAGCCTCAGCCTTCTCATTATGCGCTGGTTCCATCTGGAACAAACACGTAACCCAGTCCCCAAACTGTTTGAATATAACGAGGATGAGTTGGATCTTCTTCAATCATGCGACGTAAGCGAGAAATCTGAACGTCAATAGAACGCTCCATTGCACTGTATTCACGACCACGAGCAAGGCTCATTAGTTTATCACGGGAAAGTGGTTCACGTGGGTGAGATACCAGTACTTTTAGTACCGCAAATTCACCACTTGTTAGAGGCATATGCTCTTCTTCGTGGAACATTTCACGAGTACCTAAATTAAGCTTGAACTTACCAAAAGAGATAATGGCATTATCTTGTGATGGTGCACCCGGTAATTCGTTTGCTTGGCGACGAAGCACTGCACGAATACGAGCAAGTAACTCTCTTGGATTAAATGGTTTTGAAATATAGTCATCAGCACCAATTTCAAGACCAACAATTCTATCTACTTCTTCCCCTTTGGCGGTAACCATAATAATAGGGATAGGGTTATTTTGGCTTCGTAACCGACGACAGATAGATAATCCATCTTCACCAGGAAGCATTAAATCAAGTACGATAAGGTGGATAGATTCGCGAGTTAACAGACGATCCATCTGATCGGCGTTTGCAGCAGTACGGATTTGAAAACCCTGCTCTGTCAAATAGCGCTCTAATAGTGAACGTAGGCGTAAATCATCATCCACGATTAGAACTTTGTAACTTTCTTGCATTTTTTAAGCCCCCGAAGTGCAAATGCTCTTATTAGCGAATTCTATCATCGATAAGAATATTAAACCAAAAACAAAGAATAAATGTTAATGATTTATAGGTAAAACTTGTCTTCTCACTCTTTTAAAGACAAAACTACTATTTATTTGTCTTATTCCGAATGATATTTGATAGATAATATGTAGTAGTTAACCTCACCACCTGGTGTTTGAACACTAATTTCATCATCAACCTTTTTACCAATAAGCGCCCTGGCAACCGGAGAATCAATGGAAATCCACTGTTTAGCCGGATCAAACTCATCAGGTCCTACTAATCTAAAGGTTTTGACATTCTCACCATCATCTTCAAGGGTTACCCATGCGCCAAAATAGACTTTACCTTCTTGGCGAGGATCTGGGTCAACAATTTTCAGTTCATCAAGGCGTTTAGATAAGAAACGAACCCGTCTATCGATTTCACGTAGCCGTTTTTTTCCATAAATATATTCAGCATTTTCTGAACGGTCACCTTGTGCCGCTGCTTCTGAAACTGATTGTGTAACAAGGGGACGCTCTACTTTCCAAAGATATTTTAGCTCTTTGTCTAAAGCATGCCAGCCATCACGAGTAATATAGTTACTTTTTGCCATTACGGATAAAAATTATCATCAACATTGAATTTTATAAAGATACTATAGCGTGAATGATAAAATAATCTGTTATTTTCCTCATAATTGTCGAGGTTGATTTGCAATAAGCAGAATTTTTTTGGTGTACTGCGTGTATAATAGCCATCTTTTTTAACCACTCCTCTCGGTAGGTAAATATATTATGAATGAATCATTAAGCCGAATTATTGCAGAAGAGCTGACAGTTAAGCCTCAGCAAGTCCTTTCGGCCATTACGTTACTGGATGAAGGGAATACGGTGCCGTTTATCGCCCGTTACCGAAAAGAGGTGACGGAAGGGTTAGATGACACTCAGCTACGTCAATTGGAAACCCGCCTGAGTTACTTACGGGAGCTCAATGATCGTCGCCAAACTATTTTAAAATCGATTGAAGAGCAGGGGAAATTAACGCCTGAATTATCATCTTCAATCAATGAGACTCAAAGTAAAACTGAGCTTGAAGATCTCTATCTACCTTATAAACCTAAAAGACGTACTCGTGGACAAATTGCGATAGAGAATGGTTTAGAGCCATTAGCCGATTTGTTATGGAATGCGCCTCAAAACTCACCTGAAGAAGCAGCAACAGCTTATATAGATGCAGATAAGGGTATTGATGATACAAAATCAGCCCTTGATGGTGCGCGTTATATTTTAATGGAACGCTTTGCTGAAGATGCCGGATTATTGGCAAAAGTACGTCAATATTTATGGAAAAATGCACATCTTGTTGCCAAAGTGATTGATGGAAAAGAAGCTGAAGGCGCTAAATTTAGTGACTATTTTGATAGTCATGAGCCAATTGCCACTGTTCCTTCTCACCGCGCATTAGCGATGTTTCGTGGACGTAATGAAGGTATCCTCCAATTATCGCTTAACCCAGATCCGCAATTTGAAGAAGCGCCAAAAGAGAGCTATGGCGAGCAGTTAATCACTGAACATTTAGGTTTACGCTTAAATAATCAACCAGCAGATAGCTGGCGTAAAGCAGTTGTTAGCTGGACTTGGCGCATTAAAGTGTTAATGCATATTGAAACTGAACTTATGAGTCAGTTACGTGAAAAGGCAGAAGAAGAAGCGATTAACGTCTTTGCTCGTAATTTAAATGATTTATTGATGGCGGCTCCAGCAGGAATGCGAGCAACAATGGGGCTAGATCCAGGTTTACGTACAGGTGTCAAAGTGGCTGTTGTTGATAACACAGGCAAACTTATTGCAATTGATACTATTTACCCTCATACAGGGCAGAGCGATAAAGCCGCTGCCAGTGTTGCGGCACTTTGTATTAAGCATAATGTTGAACTGGTGGCGATTGGTAACGGAACCGCCTCTCGTGAAACGGAACGTTTTTTTGCTGAGACAGTAAAACGCTATCCTGAGATTAAAGCACAAAAAGTGATTGTCAGTGAAGCGGGGGCTTCGGTTTATTCTGCTTCTGAATTGGCAGCTAATGAATTTCCTGATTTAGATGTCTCTATTCGTGGTGCCGTCTCTATTGCTCGTCGTTTACAAGACCCTCTAGCGGAGTTAGTTAAAATTGATCCTAAATCGATTGGTGTGGGTCAATATCAACACGATGTGAGTCAAACATTGTTAGCCAGAAAACTTGATACAGTGGTTGAAGACTGTGTTAATGGTGTGGGCGTTGATTTAAATACGGCATCAGCACCGTTACTTACTAGAGTCGCAGGTCTTAGCCAATCTATTGCTCAAAATATTATTAACTGGCGTGATGAAAACGGTCGTTTTGTTGATAGAAAACAGTTGTTAAAAGTCGCTCGTTTAGGTCCGAAAGCATTTGAACAATGTGCTGGTTTTTTACGAATTCGCGATGGTAAAAATCCACTTGATGCATCAACTGTTCACCCAGAAACCTACCCTGTAGTAGAAAACATACTGCAAGCTATAAACCAAAAAATTGATAATTTGATGGGAAATAGCACGCTATTAGCACAAGTGAATGCAAGAGATTTTATTACTGAGCAATTTGGTCTTCCAACTATTAATGACATCTTAAAAGAGTTGGCAAAACCGGGGCGTGATCCGCGTCCTGAGTTTAAAACAGCAACATTTGCGGATGGTGTTGAAACCATGAATGATCTTGTTAGTGGCATGATCCTTGAAGGAACAGTTACTAACGTAACTAATTTTGGTGCCTTTGTGGATATTGGTGTACACCAAGATGGCTTAGTTCATATTTCATCTCTAGCTGACAGATTTATTGAAGATCCTCATACCGTAGTAAAAACGGGTGATATCGTTAAAGTCAAAGTGCTTGAAGTCGATTTACCCCGTAAGCGTATTGCCTTAACAATGCGTTTAGATGAGGTTGCTGCTGATAGCAATAGTCGCGCTACACCTAGCGTGGCAAAAGCAGATAACTCAAAAAATAGAGGGCAGAAACCAGCGAGAAATAATCGTTCATCAACAACTAATGCAGGTAATAACGCAGGTAATAGTGCGATGAGCGATGCATTAGCGGCTGCATTTGGAAAAAAACACTAACATCACTTTATTATTAATAAAGTGATAGTTATTAATTGATATTAGTGGTGGGGAAATAAATTGTTATTTCTCCACTTTTCTATTTTTTACTTTAACGTTATTAAAAAGTAATTAAATGTTTTACCTAGAAAATAAATAGATTATTTTGTAAGTATATTCATACTATTAATTATTGAAATAAGGGTTAATTTAACGCTGACTTAAGGGATATTGACAAGATAATAAAGAGTGTAACTTTCACTTTATCCTATATTTATTTGTTCTTATTTTTCTATTCTGTTAGCGGTTTCACCTGCTAGGTAATGCCATTATATTATCAATAATAGGATTGAGCTTATTTGTCCTTATGAAAACTATGGTTATCACTTATGTTAAATAATATAAAAAAATAGAGAATATTATTATTATTTATTTTATATTCGCTCCTATAAATAAAATGTATGTGTATAGTTCGCCACTTCATCTCTAACTAGGTTATTAAAATGAAATTAAATAAGTTATCTCTAGGTTTGATTATCATCTCGGCGACATTGCTTGCTGGGTGTGCATCTGAATCATCACGTTCTTTAGAAGTCGCCAAAGTTGCAACTTATAATACTACTTATGCTGGACCTAAAAGCGCTATTTCAATTGGCAAGTTTGATAACCGTTCGAGCTATATGAATGGTATTTTTTCTGATGGTGTTGATAGATTAGGTAACCAATCCAAAACTATTCTGATGACACACTTACAACAGACTGGGCGCTTTAATGTGTTAGATCGCGCTAATTTATCTGAATTAAAAGAAGAAGCGGGTATTAAAGGTCAAACTCAGCAACTTAAAGGTGCAACTTACGTTATCACCGGTGATGTGACTGAATTTGGTCGTAAAGAGGTGGGTGACCGTCAATTATTCGGTATTTTAGGTCGCGGAAAAACACAAGTTGCTTATGCAAAAGTGAATTTAAATGTCGTCAATGTTCATACTTCAGAAGTTGTATTCTCTTCTCAAGGTGCAGGTGAATATGAGCTATCTAACCGTGAAATTATCGGCTTTGGTGGCACAGCAAGCTATGACTCTACATTAAACGGTAAAGTGCTCGATTTAGCTATTCGTGAAGCGGTAAATAATCTTGTCGCAGGGATTGAAAGTAATGCTTGGCAGCCATCCAAGTAACGCTTAACTTTATAAGGATATAAACATGTCAAAATCATTGATAAGTCTTGTTGTTGGTGCATTGCTATTAACAGGTTGTACTAACGCACCAAAGCCTCTTTATAACTGGGATAGTTATCAAAATGTAGTACATCAGCATTATCAACAAAGTGAAAGTGATCCCCAATCTCAGATTGATGCATTAAAGAAAAGCATTGAGCTTTCCCGTGCTAAATCACTTGGTATCCCGCCAGGACTCCATGCACATTTAGGCATGTTATATGGTGCAACGGGTGCATTAGATTTGGCGATGGCGGAATTTAATGAAGAGAAAACACTTTACCCTGAATCAGCAGAGTTTATGGACCGCCTGATGAAAAACAAAGGAATGCAAAAATGAGACGTTTGTTAGCCTTGATGTGTGTGATATTTGCTTTTGTGCTTACAGGTTGTGCTCAACCTGTAAAAATGGACTACAGTGCATTTAAACAGAGTAAGCCAAAAAGCATTTTAGTTTTATTGCCACAAAATCATACAACTGAAGTTGATGCGGGGCATAGTTTTCTATCTCAAGTGACTTATCCTTTAGCTGAAGCTGGATATTATGTTTTCCCTGTTGCCGTAGTTGAAGAGACATTTAAACAAAATGGGTTATCAATGGCGGGTGATATTCATGCCGTTGGCGCAAATAAATTACGTGAAATTTTTGGTGCCGATGCTGTTTTATATTTAGATATCACTCAATATGGTACGTCTTATCAAATTATTTCGAGTGACACACGAGTAACTGTTAACGCTAAATTAGTTGATTTACGTAATGGTGGTCTACTTTGGAGTGGCTCTGCAACAGCTTCAAGTACAGAAAACGATTCATCATCAAATAATAGTTTGGTGGGGATATTAGTTTCTGCGGTCGTCAGCCAAGTTGTGAATACAGTGGCGGATAAAAGCTATGAAATTGCAGGAATAACCAGTGTTCGTTTACTTTCTGCGGGTGGCGAAAATGGCATTTTATATGGTCCTCGCTCTCCTAAGTATGAGAAAGAAGCCAAGTAAATTTTTGTTATAAGTAGTAATAAAAAAGGCCTCAATTTATGTTATTAAAATAAATGAGGTCTTTTTTTATAACTAAATAATAATAATTCTTATTACTAGTTATTAAATAATAGAAAATTTCTAAAATATTTAAAAAAGAGGGAAAAGTTTATTAAGTTATTAAGAATAAGAAGGTGTAGATAAAATTAAATGGGCATTATTGTGAAAAAATAAACCATCCTTGGTTGCTTGTCCGTCTCCTTCCATGGTTAATAATCCTTAATCGGGTATAAAAGAGACTGATTAAATAAGAGATATATCAAAAAGAATAAGATAAGGTATGGGGGATGCTATCTTTCCATGTAATATAGCGACCTTCATTCTTTAAATGACTCTCATATTTAAATCAAAACACGACTTAACTGGATATTAATCAATGTTTGAATCTAGGGTATGTAATATTATAAATTAGGTAAAGGTATAATTGTTACTATTATTACAATCATCATATTATGAGAGAATAAAAGAATAATAAAATTAATATAACGATATAATTAATTAATTTAAATCGTATTTTGAGTAATATCTTTTTTAAAACTCGGTGTAAAAATCACCAAAAAAAACTATTTAATCAGAATAAATGACTAACATATTGAATAAACTTAATTTATTAACAATATCTTTTTAAAAAGAAGATTATTTTATTATAATGTGACTTGTGTCACGTCAGATGAGTTTATCAAATAGCATCTGCGTAAAAAGAGAGATACCTTTGTTTTTATCCGATCTTTCTTTCATATTCAGCCAATCATTTATTGGTTACACTACTATTTCAGATGTTAATAATATCTGTTCGTTGGTATGACACACCAGCAGTTCACTTTTGGAAGGTAGAGGCATGTCAGAGCAAACAATTATTTGGGATCTTGACCTGATCCATAAGTATAACTATTCAGGTCCTCGCTACACATCATACCCAACAGCATTGGAATTTAATCAACAATATGGTGATGCTGATTTTATTAAGGCGACTCAACGTTATCCTGAGCGTCCGTTGTCACTCTATATTCATATTCCTTTCTGCCATAAGCTGTGTTACTTCTGTGGTTGCAATAAAATCATTACACGCCACAAACATAAAGCAGACGAATATCTTGATGTGTTAGAAAAAGAGATAATCAATAGAGCAACTTATTTTCAAGATAGAAGTGTAACCCAGATGCATTGGGGTGGTGGTACGCCTACATTCCTTGATAAAACACAAATTAGCCGATTAGTTGCTTTGCTGCGTAAACATTTCCATTTTGTAGAAGATGCTGAGTTATCGATAGAAATAGATCCGCGTGAGATTGAATTAGATGTTATCGATCATTTACGCCATGAAGGTTTCAATCGCTTAAGTATGGGTGTGCAAGATTTTAATAAAGAAGTGCAGCAAAAAGTTAATCGTGAGCAAGATGAAGCTTTTATCTTTTCACTTATTGAACGTGCTCGTGAAGTCGGATTTCATTCAACCAGTATCGACTTGATTTATGGTTTACCTAAGCAAACCAAAGAGAGCTTTGCTTTTACCTTAAAACGCGTTATTGAATTATCGCCAGATCGGTTAAGTGTATTCAATTATGCGCACTTACCAAATTTGTTTGCCGCACAACGAAAAATCAAAGATGAAGACCTGCCTTTAGCAGAAGAGAAACTCGATATTCTGCAAGAAACCATTACTACATTGACGACAAATGGTTATCAATTTATTGGTATGGACCACTTTGCCAAACCTGATGATGAGCTTGCTGTTGCTCAACGTAATGGCATCTTACATAGAAATTTTCAAGGTTATACCACTCATGAAGAGTGTGATTTATTAGGTATGGGTGTTTCTGCAATTAGTATGTTAGGTGATAACTATGCGCAGAATGAAAAAGTACTGAAAGAGTATTATGCTCGTGTTAATAATGAAGGAAACGCATTGTGGCGTGGGCTTTCTTTAACTGATGATGATTGTATTCGCCGTGATGTTATTAAAACATTGATTTGTAATTTTAACCTCAATTTTGCGGATATTGAAAAAGCACACCATATTGTTTTTCATGACTATTTTAAAGAAGATCTAGAATTACTTATACCAATGGAAAATGATGGATTAATTGAAATTACAGATAACCTCATCCAAGTTACACCAAGAGGTCGCTTACTTATTCGTAATATCTGTATGTGTTTTGATACTTATTTACGTAACCAAATGCGCCAACGTCAATTTTCACGCGTGATTTAATTATTAAGGTATAGAGGCTAGTAATCCTCTATACCTAATTCTTTAAGTTTGCGTGTCAGCGTATTTCTACCCCAACCTAATAAGCGAGCCGCATCTTGTTTATGACCTTGGGTATAAGCCAACGCGCTTAATAGCAAAGTACGTTCAAACTGCGGTAACGCATCAGTAAGAATATTTTCTTTACCTTCACCAAGTGCTTCATCAGCCCATAAAGAGAGATGTTGTGACCAATGTTGAGAAGTGAGCCGATTAATATTTTTGGTTTTCTCATCAGATTGGCGAATTTCAGAAGGTAGATCTTGCGGCATAATTTCTTGGCTTGCCGTCATCACTGTAAGCCAACGACACACATTCTCGAGTTGTCTTACATTCCCAGACCAGACATATTCCATCATGATTTTTAAGCTCTGTTCATGAAGGGATTTTGTTTCAACACCCAGTTCTTTTGCCGTTTTTTGTAGAAAATAGCGCGCTAAACTTGGAATATCTTCTGTTCTATCACGCAGTGGTGGTAATTGAATGCGAATAACATTAAGGCGATGGTAGAGATCTTCACGAAAATCGCCTTCATTAACTCGTTTTTCTAAATCTTGGTGTGTTGCTGCGATTATTCGGACATCCACTTTAACGGGTGCATAGCCCCCAACACGATAGAATTGACCTTCAGCAAGAACCCGTAATAGACGAGTTTGAATGTCTAAGGGCATATCGCCAATTTCATCGAGAAAAAGAGAGCCACCATTTGCCTGTTCAAAACGACCTTGGCGCACTTGAGATGCCCCCGTAAATGCCCCTTTTTCATGACCAAATAGCTCAGATTCAATTAAATCTTTAGGGATTGCCGCCATATTCAGAGCGATAAATGGTGCTGATGCACGTGGACTATGGCGATGAAGCGCATGAGCAACAAGCTCTTTCCCAGTACCAGACTCTCCATTTATTAATACACTAATCGATGAACGAGAAAGACGACCTATAATGCGATAAACCTCTTGCATTGCAGGGGCTTCACCAATCATATCGGAGACTGATTGAAGTGTATTTTCAGAAGTATTAGGCTGTTTTTGTTCACGGTAGTGAGTAATTGCTCTGTCTATCAGAGCGAGAGTCTCATCGATATCAAAAGGTTTTGGTAAGTAATCAAAAGCACCTTGTTGATAAGCATTAACTGCGGCATCAAGATCAGAATGCGCCGTCATAATAATAACGGGTAGTGTTGGATACTGTTCTTTTATTAATTTGAGCAGAGATAAACCATCAATATCAGGCATGCGAATATCTGATAGCAATACATCAGGGAGCTCAGTATTAAGTGCATTGAGCACATCATTGGCATGTTCAAATGCACGACATAACATGCCTTCTCGTGTGATTGCACGCTCAAGAACCCAGCGAATAGCGCTGTCATCATCAACAACCCAGACATTTCCTTTTTGCATTGGTTATCTCCTATTTTATTGGTAAGTAAATAGAAAACGCGGTATTACCCGGCCAACTGGTAAATTCAATTTTACCTGCGTGCTGATCAACCAAATTACGAGCGATAGATAACCCTAAACCATTTCCACCTTCTCGACCGCTTACCATTGGGTAAAAAAGCGTATCTTGCAGATGAGGAGGTATCCCGCTTCCGGTATCTATCACATCAATACGAGCAACAAGTCTGTGACGCTCACCATGAAGAGTGACTTGAAAAGCGGTACGAGTACGTAAAATTATCGTTCCACCTGTTTTTTCAACGGCTTGTAAGGCATTACGCGTAATATTAAGCAGTACTTGTTCGATTTGATCAGGATAATGTGACAGCTCAGGTAAGCTAGGATCGTAATCTTTTAATAGCGTGACGTTTTCAGGGCATTCCAATGAAATTAATTGAGCTACTCGCTCTACTACATGGTGAATACTCTGTTCTGTTTTTGTACCGGGATGTTGAGGACCTAATAGTCTATCAACTAATGTACGTAAACGGTCTGCTTGCTCGATAATAACTTGTGTATATTCGGTCAGCGCGGGATCAGGAAGCGATTTCGCTAACAACTGTGCTGCGCCTCGTAATCCCCCTAATGGGTTCTTAATTTCATGTGCCAGTCCCCTAACCAATTCCCTTGCAGCCATTTGTTGGGCTTGTTGGATCTGCTCTTGGCTTAACCGGCGTTGACTATCCATAGGCGCCAGTTCCAGCAAAATATGCTGCTCGGAAATAGGTTGGGCACTGAGCGACATTGTGTGTGATTGGTTATGAATAACCAAAATCACTTCGTTATCAGTGAAACTTTGCCCATTCGCTAATGTTTCTCGCATAAGTTCAGCATCAAAAGAGTAATAGCTAAACAGATCGGTAAAAGGTGTTTCAAATAATTTTCGACGACTTTGTGCCAATACTTGTAACGCAGCGTGGTTTGCGTAACAAATAATGAATTCTTTATTAATAACCAACACTGAGTGGATTAAAGAGTCTAAAATCAATGTGTTATCAGGTAAGTCTGCCGTTTCCATATTGAATGTCCCATTGCACCATTTTAGTGCATCTTACCTTTTTTTTCGTAAATGAACAGATGCGTAAGTGAATAGACTGACCTCTTAAGAGGGAGAAAAGTGCCCATCCGAAGATGGGCAAAATAGCTTCACGGCAACAAAAAATCATTATTTACAGCAAGGCATTAAATTTAATGCAAAAAAGAAAAGGTTTTAGGCGCTGTAATACATTTCAAATTCAAGAGGATGTGGTGCCATACGAACACGTTGAACATCGGCACGTAAAAGTGCTAAATAAGCATCAATTGAATCATCAGTGAATACACCACCACGGGTTAAGAATTCGCGGTCTGCATTTAATGCATTTAGTGCTTCTTCTAATGAACCCGCAACAGTTGGGATCTCTTTTGCTTCTTCTGGTGGTAGGTCATATAGGTTTTTATCCATAGCATCACCAGGGTGAATTTTATTGATAATGCCATCAAGACCAGCCATTAACTGAGCGGCAAAAGCTAAGTAAGGGTTTGCTAGTGGATCGGGGAAACGCACTTCGATACGGCGTGCTTTCATGCTCGCAACCACGGGAATACGAATTGAAGCAGAACGGTTACGCGCAGAATAGGCAAGCATAACAGGGGCTTCAAAACCCGGAACTAAACGTTTGTAAGAGTTAGTTGTTGGGTTGGTAAACGCATTTAATGCACGAGCATGTTTAATAATGCCGCCAATATAGTAAAGAGCCATTTCAGACAATCCACCGTATTTGTCACCCGCAAATAGATTGGTTCCATTTTTAGACAGTGACATATGGCAATGCATACCTGAGCCGTTATCACCAACTAATGGTTTTGGCATAAAGGTTGCTGTTTTGCCAAATACATGGGCTACGTTTTGTACCACGTATTTATAGATTTGGGTTTCATCTGCTTTTTTGGTCATGGTATTAAAACGCGTTGCGACTTCGTTCTGACCCGCAGTTGCGACTTCATGGTGGTGAGCTTCAACCACTAAGCCCATCTCTTCCATGATATTACACATGGTAGAGCGGATATCTTGTGATGAATCAACTGGTGGTAATGGGAAATAACCCCCTTTTACCATAGGGCGATGACCTTTGTTGCCATCTTCATATTTGGTATTGGTGTTCCATGCCGCTTCAATATCATTAATAGCGTATGACGCACCTGAAATATCATTTTTAAAGCGGATATCATCAAATAAGAAGAATTCTGGCTCTGGTCCAAATAAAACGGTGTCTGCGATACCACTTGATTTTAGGTAATCTTCAGCACGTTTTGAGATAGAACGTGGGTCACGATCGTAACCTTGCATTGTGCCTGGTTCTAATACATCACAACGAATAATGAGTGTTGGATCTTGAAAAAATGGGTCAAGCATTGCTGTAGAAGCATCTGGCATCAGCACCATGTCTGATTCGTTAATGCCTTTCCAACCGCCAATAGAAGAACCATCGAACATTTTTCCTTCTTCAAAGAAATCATCGTTAACCTGATGTGCCGGAATGGTCAGATGTTGTTCTTTGCCGCGGGTATCAGTAAAACGTAAGTCAATATATCTAACTTTATGTTCTTCAATCATGGATAATACATGTTCAAGGGACATATAAACTCTCCTGGCGAATGGTTTTATTTAGTGCAGTGGCCTTACACATTTTTTTGGTGAATTTTTTGCTCACCAAAATACTATTGCGAAAAGCATGCCAACTTATCCAAAAAGGGATATATACTGTATTCATGAAGTTTAGTGTAGAATACCCCATGTGATTTTTTAATTATTGCACAATGTTGGTGCAAATTAAGCCTAATTGAGCGCACTATTTTGGTGCAATCATGTAATGCCACTAAATTCTGAGGCGTGAAAAGGATCACAATTCAATTAATTGCATATTGTTAAGCAATCATTATTGTGATCTTGTTTAGTCTCTCGTCTAAAGCGTGTACAATAATGCGCTTATTTCTACAATGCCTGAGGCAAATTTTGTGATCGAAAACTTGCGTAATATCGCCATCATCGCCCACGTTGACCATGGTAAAACTACTATCGTCGATAAATTACTACAGCAGTCCGGTACGTTCGGTGAACGTGAGACGCTGGCTGAGCGCGTGATGGATTCAAATGATCTCGAAAGAGAGCGCGGAATTACTATTCTTGCGAAAAATACAGCGATTAAATGGAATGACTATCGTATCAATATCGTAGATACCCCAGGACACGCCGATTTCGGTGGTGAGGTAGAACGTGTTATGTCTATGGTAGACTGCGTTCTATTGCTGGTTGACGCGATGGATGGCCCAATGCCACAAACTCGTTTTGTGACACAAAAAGCGTTTGCTAACAACCTGAAACCTATCGTTGTTATCAATAAAGTTGACCGTCCAGGTGCTCGCCCTGATTGGGTTGTTGATCAGGTTTTTGACCTGTTCGTTAACCTTGGTGCGACAGACGAACAACTTGATTTCCCTATCATTTATGCATCAGCATTAAATGGTATTGCGGGAACAGATTACAATGACATGGCTGAAGATATGACTCCGTTATACGAAGCTATTGTCAAATATGTAGAGCCACCGAAAGTGGATCTGGATGGTACATTCCAGATGCAAATTTCTCAGTTGGACTACAACAACTATATGGGCGTTATCGGTATCGGTCGTATTAAGCGTGGTAAGGTTAAACCTAACCAACAAGTCACTATCATTGATAGTGAAGGTAATACTCGTAACGGTAAAGTCGGTAAAGTATTAGGTCATCTTGGCTTAGAGCGTATTGAAGTTGAAGTTGCTGAAGCAGGCGATATCATCGCAATTACTGGTTTAGGCGAACTGAATATCTCTGATACTATTTGTGAAACAGGTGCTGTTGAAGCTCTGCCAGCATTAGCCGTTGATGAACCAACAGTTAGCATGTATTTCTGTGTTAACACCTCGCCTTTCTGTGGTCGTGAAGGTAAATTCGTGACTTCTCGTCAGATTTTAGATCGTCTGAAAAAAGAGTTAGTCCATAACGTTGCATTACGCGTAGAAGAAACTGAAGATCCAGATGCATTCCGTGTATCAGGTCGTGGTGAGCTTCACTTATCAGTTCTGATTGAAAATATGCGTCGTGAAGGTTTCGAATTAGGTGTATCTCGTCCTAAAGTTATTTTCCGTGATATCGACGGTCGTAAACAAGAGCCTTTTGAACAAGTCACTATCGACATTGAAGAACAACACCAAGGTGATGTGATGCAAGCGATGGGTGAGCGTAAAGGCGAAATGCGTGATATGCAACCAGATGGTAAAGGACGTGTACGTTTAGACTACATTATCCCTAGCCGTGGTCTGATTGGTTTCCGTACTGAATTTATGACGATGACATCAGGTACTGGTTTACTGTATGCAACATTCAGTCATTACGATGATGTTCGCCCAGGTGAAATCGGTCGCCGTAATAACGGTGTTATGATCTCTAATGGTCAAGGTAAAGCGGTTGCTTACGCTCTGTATAGCTTACAAGATCGTGGTAAATTATTTGTTACTCATGGTGCCGAAGTTTATGAAGGCCAAGTTATCGGTATTCATACTCGTTCTAATGACTTAACAGTAAACTGCTTAACGGGTAAAAAACTGACCAATATGCGTGCTTCTGGTACTGATGAGGCGACAACGCTGACTCCACACCTGAAACAAACATTAGAACAAGCGTTAGAATTTATTGATGACGATGAGTTAGTTGAAGTAACTCCGCAGTCTATTCGTCTGCGTAAACGTTATCTGTCTGAAAATGATCGTCGTCGTGCTTACCGTAGCAAAGACTAATTGATTATTTAGACAACATAATTCTTAGGGCGCGTTAGCGCCCTGAGTTCATTATGTGTAAAGACGAATGCGGTAGAAAATAATCTCTGCCGCATAAGTTTTTTATCAATCCTTCCTTTCTCTCCCATCTTTTTATTTATCATTCTTTATTACAACAACTTCCAATGCTTAATGAGCATAAAGAAAAATTAACATTACATTGGGCACGACTACATGATGATTTTAAGATCTTATAGAAAAAGGATAAGTGCGTGTTTTTATCCTCACTCAACATTCCTATCTTCTTTTAGATAATGACACTTTTAGTCTCATTTTTCGTCTCTCCCTCTTCTGATTTTATGTTTTACAAAAAAATTAAGAGCGATTCTTGTACTTTTTTATTGCTTAAGCCTGTTCAGTAAGATGATTTATGATTAAAGTAAAATGAGTTTTCTATTATGGAGAGGATTTATGCTTTATATCTTTGATATGGGTAATGTGATTATTGATATTGATTTTAATCGGGTATTCGCGGTATGGAGTAAGCTAAGTGGTGTTCCATTAGCGAACCTAAAAGGAAACTTTATCGCAGGAGAAACTTTTAAATTACATGAACGCGGTAATATTACAGATATAGAATTTGCTGAAGCAATCAGCTCAGAATTAGATATTAGTTTGAGTTTCGAACAGTTTGCTGAAGGATGGCATGCCATTTTTGTTGCATTACGCCCAGAAGTCATTGATATAATGAATAAATTAAGAGAACAAGGACATCGGGTTGTAGTGCTATCAAATACGAATCGACTACATCAAGATTATTGGCCTCAACATTATCCTGAAATCGCTGCTTCTGCTGATTTTCTTTATTTGTCCCAAGATCTTGGCATGAGAAAACCAGATCCGGAAATTTATAAATATGTTTTACAATCTGAAGATGTTGAAGCGCAAGATGCAATTTTCTTCGATGATGTACAAGAAAATGTTGATGCGGCAATTGCTGTTGGTATGAAAGGCGTACATGTAATTGATAAACATACGGTAATAGATTATTTCAAAGATCACGATTTTACCTTACCGGTGGAAGAATAATGATATCGTAAGGATAGCAATCGATAGAAATTGTTATCCTTTTTTATTGGTTTATTTTTTCATGTATTTATCAGGAAGAGAGCATGATTGCGTTAATTCAACGAGTTACACAAGCAAAAGTAGATATTGAGGGTGAAACGGTAGGGGCGATTAA
Organism: Proteus hauseri; assembly: GCF_040139125.1. GTDB lineage: Bacteria > Pseudomonadota > Gammaproteobacteria > Enterobacterales > Enterobacteriaceae > Proteus > Proteus hauseri_B. The sequence continues at coordinate 89,344 of NZ_JBEEUB010000008.1, read as the reverse complement.
TCAAGGATTATTAGTTCTATTAGGTGTTGAAAAAGAAGATAACGAACAGAAAGCAAAAAGACTGTGTGAGAAAGTATGCGGTTACCGTATATTCAGTGACGAAAATGACAAAATGAATCTGAATGTACAGCAAGCAGGTGGTAGTTTATTGGTTGTCTCTCAATTTACACTGGCAGCAGAAACACAAAAAGGTATGCGTCCTGGATTTTCTAACGGAGCACATCCAGAATTAGCCGAAACGCTTTATCACTACTTTATTGAGCAGTGTCAGCAGCAAGGTTTAGAGACGCAAACGGGTCAATTTGCTGCGGATATGCAAATTACACTGACAAATGATGGCCCCGTGACATTCTGGCTACAGGTTTAATTTCAACGACAGTAATGTTAGAGGAGCGCAGATATGTACCATTTACGAACCCCAAAAACAGAGGCTGAATTTGCAGCCTATTACTATTTTCGCTGGGAGATGCTTCGTAAACCATTACATCAGCCTGAAGGCTCCGAAAAAGATGGTTATGATACTATTGCACTTCATCAAATGGTTGTAGATGAAGATGGGCAACCTGTTGCGATAGGGCGGCTTTATATCAATGCAGATAATGAAGGTGCTATTCGTTTTATGGCAGTGCGCACTGATGCCCAAGGTAAAGGGCTAGGAACACTTGTTGCAATGGCGCTGGAATCTTTAGCACGACAAGAAGGCGTAAAACGAATTGTATGTAGTGCGAGAGAAGAGTCAGTTAGCTTTTTTCAAAAGTTAGGATATGAGAATTGCGGTTTAGTCACGGGACCGCAAACAACACCAATTAAACATTACTTTATGAAAAAAAGTATTGAGTCTTTAGATGATATTTTACATCGCCCAGATTGGTGTGCTGAATTACAAAAACAGTGGCATCAACATATCCCATTAAGTGAAAAAATGGGGCTACGTATCACGCAATATACGGGAACGCGTTTTTATACCACTATTCCTGAAGCTGGAAATCAAAACCCACACCATACCATTTTTGCGGGAAGCCAATTTTCTTTAGCAACCTTAACAGGATGGGGACTTATCTGGTTGTTGATGCAAGAGTATAAGCTTCAAGGCGATATTGTACTGGTGGATGCGCATATCCGCTATCGTAAGCCTGTCTCAGGGCGACCTGTAGCTATTGCTGATATGGAAAACTTAAGTGGAGACTTGGGGAGACTAGCAAAAGGCAGCAAGGCGAGGATCAAGCTTGATGTTGATATTTGTGGTGATGACAGTGTTGGCGCGATATTTAGCGGTACTTATATTGTATTACCATCACAAAACAAACAGTGCTAACTCATCTGTTTTTTCGTTAATCTGATGAAAAATCGCTATTTTTCTTTTCATTTCTTCTGCTGAATTTGTTCGTTTTTTATTAAAAAAAATAAACATAGAAGATCAATTCTCCAATGCTGATGTTATACAGTTTCTATCGCTATCCAATTGATGTATATTTCGCAGTTTACGGAGGGAAGCATGGACACCAATTTATCTACTCGTCTTAATAAATATATCAGTGAAAGTGGGATTTGCTCTCGGCGTGAGGCTGATCGCTATATTGAGCAAGGGCTTGTTGTTGTTAATGGCAAACGTGCCAGTATTGGTACACAAGTTTTTGCTGGCGATGAAGTCAAAGTTAATGGCCGATTGATTGAAGCAGAGAATAACTCTGAATTAGTTTTAATCGCGCTAAATAAGCCTGTTGGTATCGTGAGTACCACTGATGATGGCGAGAAAGATAATATTGTTGATTATGTTAATCACAGTACTCGAGTTTTCCCGATAGGACGTTTAGATAAAGACTCTCAAGGTCTTATTTTCCTGACTAACCACGGTGATTTAGTCAATAAAATCTTACGTGCAGGAAATGATCACGAAAAAGAGTATCTTGTAACGGTTAATAAGCCAATTACTGATGAATTTATTCATGGTATGTCTACTGGCGTTCCTATCATGGGACAAAAAACCAAAAAATGTAAAGTAAAGAAAGAAGCGCCAATGGTGTTTCGCATTACTTTAGTTCAAGGTTTGAATCGCCAAATTCGTCGGATGTGTGAATATTTCGGTTATGAAGTAACTAAGTTAGAACGTATTCGCATTATGAATGTAAGTTTGTCTGGATTACCTGTTGGCGAATGGCGTGATTTAACCGATGATGAATTAGTTACGCTATTTGATGCTATTGAAAAATCGAGCTCAGAAGCCCCAAAAGCAAAACAAGATAAACCTAAAAAACAGGTCAGTAATGCAAAAGCATTAGGAATACATATTCCTCAAACTAAAGTAAAAGAGACAGAAAATAACTCTCGTAAACGCTTTGTTCAGCCTGGTCGTAAAAAGAAAAAACGTTAATAGTATTAGCCGACTTCAATTCTGAATAAAAAAACACCTTGTGAGGTGTTTTTTTTGCATCGCTATAAAAACTAAATATAAATTAGTCTAAATTGAGCTCATCAAGTTTCTTTTGGCGGCGCTCAAGCACAATGGCAGCAAGTTCAGCATCCATAACGCGCTCTATAAGTGAATCATAATCTTGTTTAGAAAGGCAATAAAACAGGGGCGTCTTATCAGCATCACAAACTTCAACGGTGCTGTTTTCTTCAAGCGCAGTTAAAGGAGAGTGTTGAAACTCGGTCAATGATATTTTTTGTGGGGAAAAATCGTCGTCAGACATGAAAACTCCGCAATAAGAAAACAGGGAAGATAATGCATTGTAACGTTTTTTGTTAAGGGAGCAATCCGTGCTCCCCCTAAAAATAGAGATTATAAGTTATTAATTATTTCACCATTTTGCATTGTTGAATTGATGATTTGTTGCTCATCTTTTTTACCAACTAATGTACCATTCAATGTAGGAACAATGGGGTCAGCCCGTAAATTACCACTAAGTTTTAATGTAAATTGCCCTTTTTCATTCAATGGTGCTGTTTTCCATCCCATTACATTGGGAATAGATAAAGGTACATTCAATCCATTCGCTATTAATGAAAACGTTCTTTGGTTATTTGATTGTACTAATGCTGCCGATCCCCGAACTATTCCTTCATCAATCAATGCTGAAAATTGTTCTGCAATTGCTTTATCTTGCAAGGTAACAATTTTTAAATCAGGGCGACGTATTTCAATACGGTTTAATGTTCCACTATCAGCATTTAGTATTGCTGAGCCTTGCCATAATCCCCATTCACCCTCTTTTGCAACGATCAGATTTTGCAGTTTTCCGGTTAATCCGGTGAATTGAAATGGAAAGTTGGGAGAAATATCAATAAGTATGGATTGATTAATTGAGAGTTGCTCAATATTAATATTTTGAATTTTGCTATTTAGAGGGGAGGAGAAAATAGATAACCAATTTTCAGGTAATGTATATAAAATGCCTGAAAGAGTACCGTCTTGAATAGTTAAAGTATTACTATTTTGATCCCAATTGCCTGCTAATTTAATTAGCCCCTTTTCATAGCGTAAGCTTAATGAATCGAGATTCAGTCGATTATTTTGTTGGTTCATTTTGGTAATAACATCAGTGAAGTGTTGATCCTCTATCACAATGTCATTGGTGTTAAATTCACCGGTGGTAAAAGAGACTGCTTTATCAATATCTAATTGAGAAAACTTACCATCAAATCCGCTAACTGCCCACTGTTTACCTTCAGCTGTAAAATCTACGATATTTAATAGTCTTACGTTCACTGTTGGATGTTTATCTAATGAATTAATTAACTCATTTAAGGTTTGAGACGACTGCCAACGTATACCATTTAAATATACTTCGTTTAATTTCCAGTGGTTATCTTGATAGCGACCATTTAACGATAATGTACCATTTAGCAATCTCGTGCCTAGCTTATCAATATTAATATCATTTGGCTTATACTCACCTGATATAATAAAGTTACTGAAATCATTATTATTTATAGTTCCTTGCGCTACTGAGAATTGAAAATGTCCAGAACCAAAAGTGTCTGTTGGGGTGGGATACCAAGGAGTAATACCACCTGTGATTTTCTCAGCCGTAAAAGAAAAATCTGACTTAGTGCTACTTAATGCCATGTTTTTAAATTGCAGAATATCAGCACTTAAAGGGATTACGGTTGTTGTTTCAGCTAAAACAATGTTGCCATTTTCTAGGGTGATTTTTTGTAAGTGAGAAGGGGTGATAAAAAGTTGCCAGTTAAATTTAATCTGTGCCGATTTGGCTGAAACTGTGGTTTTATTCTGTTTTTGGTTAATCAGTAAATCGTGTACAACGATTTGTTCTGGTTGAGTAAAATTATGCTCTACACCCGAAAAATGAATATCGTAATCAGTGTATTGGGTTAGCCACTCACTGGTCTTTTGTGCTCCCCATTGGGTCTGAATAAAAGCATAAATTATTATAATAAATAAAATGACGATAAGTATCAGAGATACCAAACTTTTCATCAGCCAACGCATCATCCTTCTCCTGTTTTACTACCCTCCAAAAGATTATACAGTTATGCCTGAAAATTGAAATTTGCTCAAGTATTCATCACTATATAAAACAAGATTATTTAACTGCTTATGCATTTATGATAGTGGATATCTTGTTTCTCAATTCGATCGTGGGTTGAGTATTTTCCCCTAGTAAATAGGTTTCAATATCACTCAATGTTTCTCTTATAGAGGTTTTATCCCATTGTTCTTTATCATTTAATTCTTCTTTCATTAACTTATTGCCATAGTAGTTAATAAGCTGAGAAATTAATTCATTAGGTTCAAGACTACCTGAGCGATAAATATCGTAAAAATTAGGGAGAATACCCGCGTGTGTTGGTAAATACTGAAGTTCATATGCCAGAAACCCCTCTTTATCTTTATATTGTGACTTATTAAGATAAGGGTTTTTTAAAAACGTCGCTAAATCCTCCTTAATATGTTTTAAATTGAACTCAGGAATAGACTTATTTCCTAAGTGTGTAAACTTATGATTTGTATTAAATAACAATAAAATCGAATCTTTTAAATAAGTGAAAAATTGTCCTACTGTTTTTATATGATAATTTTCAGTTGATGGATGATTTTTAAGATATTGACGTCCTTTATTATTAACAATATTAAGTGGAGTTGGCATAGTATCTCTCTTTTGTCGGTAGCGTGAGTAAACATACTAATTATCGCAATTTGAAGAGGAATACTTGTGTAAAAAGACCGTAGATTTAATATCTAAAATAAAGCGTTACTCTAATAATGGAAGAGTAACGTTTTACGATTTTTATTTTATTGGAAACTATTTTTCTTGAGGGAAAATAAGATTAAGAATAATTGCAGTTAATCCACCAGCAGCAATTCCTGATGACAATAATGTTTTTAACCAATCAGGGGCAAATTGTAATATTTGTGGCTGTTGTGATACGCCTAAGCCTATTGCTAATGAGATAGCGAGGATCATCACTGCTCTGCGATTTAAAGCCTCTTTAGAGACAATACGCACACCTGATGCCGCAATAGTGCCAAACATGACTAACGTTGCACCGCCTAAAACAGGTTCTGGAATTTTTTGCACAAATTCTGCAACTGACGGAAATAATCCCAATAAGATAAGCATTGCTGCAACAAAATAACCTACATAGCGACTTGCTACACCAGTTAATTGAATGACACCGTTGTTTTGACCAAAACATGAATTTGGGAAGGTGTTGAAAAATGCCGATACCATGGAGTTTATTCCATTGGCTAATACACCGCCTTTAATACGTTTCATATATACAGGACCACTAACGGGTTGCTCTGAAACATCTGAGGTCGCAGTAATATCACCAATAGTTTCAAGGGAGGTGATCATAAAAACTAACATTAATGGGATAAGCAAATGCCAATCAAATGAAAGTCCATAATAGAAAGGCTCAGGAATAGTGATAAATGGGGTTTCTTGATGTGCTGGCGGTGTTGGCAGCATATCTAATGCCCAAGCAAGAATGTATCCCACCGCCATTGCAATAACTAATGATGCAACACGTAAGTAAGGATTTTTTTGACGATTAAGAAGAATAATGACAGCGAGTACTGAACCTGCAAGTAATAAATTTTGTGGCGAACCAAAGGTATTATTTTCAATAGCAGCGTAACCACCACCAATGGATGTTAAGCCAACTTGAATTAAAGAGAGCCCGATGATCATAACTACAACCCCAGAAACTAAAGGGGTGATAATACGTCTTGCTAGGTGCAGTACCCGAGAAAGAATAATTTCGGTAAGTGATGCAACCATTAATGTACCAAAGAGCGCTGCCATCATCGTCGGAATATCAGCACCGCCATTCTTAAGTGCTAACCCACCCATAATCAGTGGTGCAACAAAATTGAAACTGGTACCTTGAATTGAGAGCAATCCAGAACCCACGGGTCCCCAAGCACGAATTTGAATTAATGAAGCAATGCCTGATGCAAATAAGGACATGCTAATAATGCGTTGAGTATCGTGTGCTGGTAGACCTAATGCTTGGCAAATTAAAATTGCGGGTGTAATAACAGCGACAAACATCGCTAATAAATGTTGCCCTGCGGCAAAAAGAGTTTGAGGTAATGGCGGCTTTTCTTCAAGAGCAAAAAGGAGCTCGCTATTCGCTTTACTCGCAATATCACTACTTTGTGGCAATTTTTGATTTTCTGATGTAACCATGATGTGAATTTCTTATCCGACAAAAAATGTATTTTAATGATCTACACCACAAAAGCAATCGTTTGCGCAAGATTAATGTTTTTAAAATGCAATATGAGGGGCTCACATTTTTATATGTTTTAACTTGTGTTTGTCGCGAATTTTTTTTCTAATCGGGGGTACCTGCTTTTGGCGTTGTTTATGGATGAACGTAGCGTCGTAGTATTCTTATATAAAATTAACAAATAAGACGGGGTACATAAATGTATCATCTCGATGTTTATGGCACGCTAGTCGCTGCCACTTTGGTTTTATTGCTCGGACGTAAGTTAGTGAAATCTGTTCCTTTTTTAGAACGGTACACGATCCCAGAACCCGTTGCAGGTGGATTACTTGTTGCAGTTCTTTTATTAGTATTTAAATCTTTTATGGATTGGGAAGTGAGTTTTGACCTTTCATTAAAAGATCCATTAATGCTAGCCTTCTTTGCAACGATCGGTTTAAACGCAAACCTCGCGAGCTTAAAAACGGGAGGAAAAGCGCTTTTTATTTTCATATTTGTTGTTGTTGGGTTGTTGCTAGTGCAAAACACAGTCGGTATTGCATTGGCAAAAATGTTAGGACTTGATCCTTTAATGGGATTACTTGCAGGTTCTATTACTTTATCGGGTGGTCATGGTACAGGTGCTGCTTGGGGGAAAACCTTTGTAGAAAACTATGGCTTTATGAGTGCTTCAGAAGTAGCAATGGCTTGTGCAACCTTTGGTCTGGTGTTAGGGGGATTAATTGGTGGTCCTGTTGCTCGTTATTTAATCCGCAATATTCCTACTCCAGGATTAGGTGCTGATGATCACGAAATGCCAACAGCATTTGAGAAACCAACAACAGGTAGAATGATAACGTCAATGGTACTGTTAGAAACCATTGCAATGATTTCTATCTGTTTAATGGCGGGTACTTTTTTATCTCAGCTATTAGAAGGTACAGCATTCTCACTGCCTACGTTTGTTTGTGTGCTCTTTATTGGTGTAATTTTAAGTAACAGTTTATCAATGCTAGGTTTTTATCGAGTGTTTGATAGAGCGGTTTCTGTTTTAGGTAACGTTAGCTTATCGCTATTTTTAGCCATGGCATTGATGAGCTTAAAATTATGGGAGTTAGCATCACTCGCGTTACCAATGATTGTTATTTTGGGTGTTCAAGCGGGTGTGATGGCGTTATATGCCATTTTCGTCACATTCCGTGTTATGGGTAAAAACTATGATGCCGCAATTTTAGCCGCTGGTCACTGTGGCTTTGGCTTAGGGGCAACACCGACAGCCATTGCTAATATGCAAGCAGTAACAGACCGTTTTGGTCCTTCACATCTTGCTTTCTTAGTGGTTCCAATGGTAGGTGCATTCTTTATTGATATCGTCAATGCGATAGTTATTAAGCTCTATTTACTTCTACCGTTCTTTACTCCTATTACCCCTATCGTAGGATAAATAACTCTCTTTCCCACCCTGATGCCACAGAATTTTCTGTGGCATTTTCTTTTGTTATTCTATTTATTTTGCAGGCAAATATACTTATCTATATTGGTATTTATCCCTCAGAGATATTGATGATTAATATCATGAGAATTTTATTGATATATAAGTAATGTATGCTGATAGTGGGTAATTAACCGCTATTAGCGCCTTAAAACAACGCTACAGCGATTAATTGTTATAACCTAAGCTTGGCTATATTGTGTTTTTGCGGGCAACCAGCGTTCGATTAAGGCTTGAGAGTGTTGAGGATAGTGTTGATGTAAGTAACGAGCGATTCGCTGTACTTCAGGAATAAGCCCTTGGTCACGTAATAAGTCAGCGACTTTAAACTCAGCATTCCCTGTTTGTCTGGTTCCTAGCAGCTCTCCCGGTCCTCGAATTTCAAGATCTTTTTGCGCGATAACAAAGCCATCGTTGCTATCTCTTAAAACTTGCAAACGTAACCGAGCCGTCTGCGTTAAAGGGGTTTTATATAACAACACACAATGTGATGCGATAGCGCCTCGTCCAACTCGACCGCGTAATTGGTGTAATTGGGCTAATCCTAATCGTTCAGGATTATCAATAATCATCAAACTGGCATTAGGGACATCGACACCGACTTCAATTACTGTTGTAGCAACCAAAAGCTGTAATTCATTTTCTTTAAATTCCGCCATAACAGATTGTTTTTCAGCTGGTTTCATCCGACCATGAACTAAGCCTATTTTAATTTCAGGAAGTGCTAGTGTGAGCTCTTCATAGATAACTTGCGCCGCTTGGGCTTCTAGCACTTCAGAATCTTCAATTAAGGTACATACCCAATAAGCTTGACGTCTCTCTTCTGTGCAAGCAAGTCGAATTCGTTCAATAATCTCATCACGACGACTATCTGGAATAGCAACAGTCGTAACGGGAGTTCTACCAGGTGGAAGCTCATCGATAATAGAGGTATCCATATCAGCGTAAGCGGTCATCGCCAATGTTCGTGGAATAGGGGTTGCCGTCATAACCAGTTGGTGAGGATGAAAACCTTGTTCTTCGCCTTTTTTCCATAGCGCTAATCGTTGATGCACACCAAAACGATGTTGCTCATCAATAATGACTAAAGCAAGAGAATGAAACTTCACTTGCTCTTGGAAAATCGCATGAGTACCAATAATAATGGAGACTTCACCATTTGCTATCGCGTTTTGCTGTGTTTCGCGTGCTTTACCTTTTTGTTTACCGGCAAGCCAGCCCACTTGAATACCAAAGGGCTCAAACCACTTTCTAAAGGTGATTGCATGTTGTTCGGCAAGCAGCTCTGTAGGTGCCATTAATGCTACTTGCTTACCATTTGCAATAGCGCGTAATGCACTTAGTGCAGCAACAAGTGTTTTTCCTGACCCCACATCACCTTGAATGAGGCGCATCATGGGATAGTTTTTTTCTAAATCTATCTCAATTTCATGAACAACGCGCTGTTGTGCATTTGTGGGGGAAAATGGAAGTGCTTCAAGAAATTGCTGACGTAATGTGGAAGAGGCTGGCATAAATAAAGGCTCAGCACGATAAGATTGCGCACCAGCACGGGCATTTAACATCCCCAAATTGTGAGCGAGGAGTTCTTCAATAATTAGACGTTTTTGAGCAGGGTGCTGCCCTTTTTCCAATTCAGCAAATTCAATATCAGGAGGAGGGGTATGTAATGTACGTAATGCGGTCGCTAATGGGGGTAAACCATGAATAAATTGCTCAGGAAGTAATTCATTAATTGCACAAGTATCGAGTAACACAAGCGCTTGATCAATCAACTTACGCAATGAGGTTTGTCGTAAACCTTCTGTGGTTGAATAAATTGGTGTTAGCGTTTCTTGTAATTGAACTTCAGAACCAGCAACCTTAATTTTATATTCAGGATGAATAATTTCAGGACCACGGCTTCCTCGTTTAACCTCACCATAGGCTGTAACTTGTTTACCTTGAGCAAGGTTATTTTTCATTGCAGCAGTGAAATTAAAAAATCTTAAAGTAAGAATACCTGAGCCATCAGAAATTTGGCATGTCATCATTTTTCGACGACCAAAATTGACTTCTGTTCGCAGAACTTCACCTGAAACGGTGGCTGGAATACCGGGAAGTAAGTCGCTTATTGCGTAAAGATGAGTTTGATCTTCATAACGTAAAGGTAGGTGAAGAAGTAAATCCTCAATGGTAACTAACCCTATTTTTGCCAGCTTATCTGCCTGACTTGCACCTACGCCGTGAAGAGTGGTTAAGGGGATTGCATCAAGCAGTTTTCCTTTCATGGGAAAGTCACTCCGTCTTTTTTAATTTCCTAAGTTGTTTTTGCGTCATCTGCATTTCTGCCCACCATAAATCGGGTGCTTCAATTTCACCACAATTATTAATATAAGGGCGAGGTAATCCTTTACGACGAGAGACTTCAGCAAGCACCGGATAGCCACCTTCAAACAATAAAATTTGTTGCTCTTCTGGTGTTAAAGTACTTTCTGCTCGGTTATACATACCCGCAGCCTGACGTTGGCGTTGCGCTTCATATAAAATTAACGCACTAGCAACAGAAACATTTAGCGATTGTACCATTCCCATCATGGGAACGATAATATCTTGATCAGCTAGTGCGATAGCGTCTTGTGAAATACCCGTCTTTTCTTGTCCCATAATAATACAGGTAGGGCGAGTGTAATCAATCTCACGAAAATCAATTGCTTTATCAGAAAGATGGGTTGCAAGAATTTGCATGCCTTTATTGCGAAATGAAGAGACCGCATCTGTAATGGTTGGGTGTGTTTCAACATTTACCCAACTGTTACTGCCTGCTGCTGGTGATACCAGCATGCGCATTTTTTCTTCAGGCCAAATAGCATGAATTTTAGGGATACCCACAGCATCAGCAGTTCTTATTACGGCTGCAACATTATGGGATTTATGCACTTCTTCAAGGCAAACCGTGAGGTCAGGTTGCCGCATCGCCATCATTTGGCAGATGCGGGCATATCGAATTGGATTCATTGTTAGTTTTTATTGCGGCTAACGCGTAATACGTCTGGCATGATACGAAGTTTACGCATGATATTGGCGAGTTGGATACGATCTTTTGCGGTTAATCGTATGAATGCGCAATAGACACGACCATCTTTCTCTTCTGTATTCATGCTTTGAATGCTTGAGTTCGCATCATTAATAGCGGCAGTTAAATTCGCTAAAGCACCTTGGTGGTTTATCATATCGACTTTAATTTCAGTAATAAAATCGCTATTAATGTCTTTATCCCACTCAACAGGCATAAATTTTTCAGGCTCTTTTTGGTAACCACGAATATTGCGACAAGATTCATGGTGGATAACTAAGCCTTTGCCCGGGCTAATATGAGCAACAATAGGGTCACCCGGAATTGGACGACAACATTTTGCAAACGAGATTAGTACGCCATCAGCACCTTTAATCGGTAATTTCGGTGTTTCATCACTGTTTGAGTCTGCTTGCGGATTATCGTCTTGATTTTTTAAATCTAACAGTAAGTTACGAGCAACGACGACACTCATTGCATTGCCTAAACCAATTTCAGCCATTAAGTCATCTATTGAGTGAAGTTTCATACGTTTCAATTCACGTTCAATATTTTCAGCTGAAATATCGGCTAATTTACTATTGCCTAAAGCATGGTTTAGTAAACGACGACCTAAATTAATGGAGTCTTCGCGTTTTAGATTTTTTAGTAGTTGCCTAATTTTGGATCGTGCTCTAGAGCTCACTACAAAGTTTAGCCATGCCGCATTTGGTCTTGCACCCGGAGCCGTAATAATTTCAACCGTTTGACCTGTACGCAGTGATTGAGAAAGCGGGTAAGGTTGTCTATCAACCCTAGCACCAACACAAGCATGACCAATATCTGTGTGTACGGCATAAGCGAAATCAACAGGGGTTGCACTTGTTGGTAGCTCAACAATACGACCTTCTGGCGTGAAAACGTAAATTTCATCAGGAAATAGATCTGATTTTACGTTTTCAATAAATTCAAAAGAGCTACCTGCACTCTGTTGTAGCTCAAGTAAGCTTTGCATCCAACGTTGAGCTCTAACTTGTGCGGTAGTACCGGGTTGCTCACCTTGCTCTTTATAAGCCCAATGTGCAGCAACACCCATCTCAGCCATTTGATCCATATCTTCAGTACGGATTTGCACTTCAACAGGGACACCATGAGGGCCAATAAGTGAAGTATGCAGAGATTGATAGCCATTGGCTTTTGGGATTGCAATATAGTCTTTAACTCGACCCGGGCGAGGTTTATAAAGGCTATGCATCTGACCTAATACGCGATAACAGGTATCCACTTCTTTCACAATGACGCGAAAGGCGTAAATATCCATTATCGAGTGAAAACGTTGCTCTTTGAGTAACATTTTGCGGTAGATAGAGTAGAGGTGTTTTTCGCGACCATTAACTTTGCACTCAATGTGTGCTTCGGTTAAACGACCATCGATTTCAGAGAGGATTTTATTAATCATCTCTTTACGGTTACCACGAGCTGCTTTAACAACTTCTTTGATAACTCGATAACGATTAGGGTGAAGCGCCTCGAAACCCAGCTCTTCAAGTTCTGTTTTGATATGATGTATACCTAAACGATGAGCTAGAGGACTGTAGATTTCGAGAGTCTCACGAGCAATACGGCGACGTTTATCTGGGCGTAATGAACCCAGTGTGCGCATATTGTGAGTGCGGTCTGCCAGTTTGATCAAAATGACGCGGATATCTTTTACCATCGCCATGATCATTTTTCGGAAGTTTTCTGCCTGAGCTTCTTTTTTGTCTCTAAATTTAAGTTTATCAAGTTTAGAAACGCCTTCAACAAGACCGGCAACCGTATTACCAAAAAGGTTTTCGATATCTTGAAACGTCGCAGGAGTGTCTTCGATAACATCATGCAGTAATGCGGCCATCAAAGTTTGGTGGTCTAATCGCATATCAGCAAGAATACAAGCCACAGCAACTGGGTGAGTAATATAAGGCTCACCACTTGAGCGAGCTTGTCCCTCGTGGGCATCTCTGGCGACGATAAAGGCTTTTTTTAGTTGCTCTACTTGCTCATCAGGCAAGTATTTCTGAACAATTTGATTCAGGCTTTCAAACAGGTACAAGGCAGACCTACCCCTATTTTATAAACGACTAACGACGACCTTCTGCTATCGCTGAAACAGCTTGTAATTCTGCTGCTTCTTGTTCTTGTTGCTCTTGGCGTTCACGAGCATCAAGAATTTTGCCATTGATTAGGCCTTCTTCGATTTCACGTAGCGCGACAACAGTCATTTTATCATTTTCTTCTGGAACTAAAGGATCTTTAGCGCCAATTTGTAACTGACGCGCACGACGTGCAGCGACCAGAACGAGGTCAAAACGGTTACCAATTTTTTCTACAGCGTCTTGAACGGTTACGCGTGCCATATTTGTGTTACTCCACCATTAACGAAATGACTGGGCATAATACTGAAACTTATCTCAGTCTGCCAACAATTTGCTGATTAAATCACCATGTCGTAGTGTTTGACGATCAAGGCGTAATTTTTCTGAGCGAATAATTGATTGTAAATCAGCAAGCGCAGTATTGAAATCGTCATTAATGAGCAAATAATCATACTCATTAAAATGTTCCATTTCAGATACCGCTTGTGACATACGTTTTGCAATGACTTCTTCGCTATCTTGTCCACGTCCACGAAGTCTACGATAAAGCTCTTCTTTTGAAGGTGGCAGAATAAAAATACTGCGGGCTTCAGGCATTTTGTTACGTACCTGTTGAGCGCCTTGCCAATCGATATCAAGAAAAACATCGACACCACTGGCTAATATCTCTTTGATAACTTTACCAGAAGTACCGTAATAGTTACCAAACACACAAGCATGTTCGAGAAAATCACCGCTTTCGATCATGCTTTTAAATTCGGCTTCAGTGACAAAGAAATAATGTTCACCATGGTTCTCTCCTGGTCGCATAGGACGAGTTGTATGAGAGACAGAAACCTGAGTGTCATATAAAGGCTGTGTTTTTAACAGTGCCTGAATAAGACTTGATTTACCCGCACCGCTTGGGGCGGAAACAATATAAAGTGTTCCTTGGATCATGATGACTTTCTGAATTTGACTGGAGAATTAAGTATAAATGCATATTTAGGGAGTAAGTCCCTAGCATATTATACACGTACAACGGATCACATACAGTGCCCACGCTTAATACAGGGCTATTTTTTTCTCATAGCACTATTTTTATGCCAATTTAAACAAGAGAAAAATTAAACTATCTCAATATTAACATACAATTAAAGGCGAAGTGATAGGAATCACCTTTTATCATAATAGGTGGGGTACGTTATATTTTGAGATACGCCACAGAATCTACAATAACTGCTGTTGTTAAAACAGCGATTAGTTAATCTTGATTCTCATAATTAAATACAGGTAATCCCAATTTATAACGAATAGCAAGCAAGCGGGCAGTTAATCCAGCGACAAGTGTAATAATAATAATGACGTCTTTGGGTAAAGGGGTATAGAACTGTAGCCCCATATAAAGCCAAGCTGCACCAAAGGCGATACCTGCATAAATTTCTTTTTGAAAAACGAGAGGAATGGTATTACAGAGCATATCTCTTAAAACACCACCAAAAGCGCCAGTAATAACGGCTGCAATAGCAGCAATAATTGGACCATAGTCCATATCAAGCGCGATTTGTGCACCGATAATAGAGAAAACCATAAGACCGATAGCATCTAGGATGAGGAATAACCGCTGTAAATGTTTCATCATGGGGGCAACCCACATGGTAATGACAGCAGCACATGCAACAGTAACGATATATTCAGGATGTTTTACCCAACCTAAAGGGTAGTGTCCTAGCAACATATCTCTTACAGAGCCACCGCCAATTGCGGTTGCAGATGCAATAATGATAACGCCAAAGACATCCATTTTTCGACGACCAGCCGCAAGTGCGCCAGTCATGGCTTCTGCGGTAATACCGATAATATAGAGAACACTAAGTAACATGATTTTTTAATTTTCTGACTATTTAGTGAGGATAGAGTAATCACCTTGCGAAAAAGTCTCGACTGAGTTTTTTTAGTGCCAGGTAAAATCAATTAGTTTTTATAATGTGGAAATTTATTTCCCGATAAGGATAAATATGTCTTTTCAGGAACACCAGATTACGTTTGATAGCCGTCATCATCAGTTAACTAATATAAATGTTTGGACACCAGATAGCCAGTGGTTAGTTTATGATGTGCGTCCTAATGGGGGATCTTTTACAGGTCTAACCATAGAAAAAATTCATGCGAAAACAAAACTGCAACAGATAGTTTACACCGCGTCAAAAGGAGCTCATGTAGGCGTAGCTACTGTAAGCCCAACAGAACCAGTGCGTTATGCTTTTATTCATGGACCAGAAAATCCGGATGATGAGTGGCATTATGATTTTCATCATCGTCGTGGCGTGATTGTTGATGGATCACAAAATAATTATGCCTTCAATATTGATGCGTGTTCTCTAACATCACCTTATCAAGCAGGTGCTTTACGAGGTGGTACTCATGTTCATGTATTTAGCCCCGATGGCTCTCGTTTAAGTTTTACTTATAACGATCATATTATGCATGAGCTAGGTGCGGAATATGATCAACGTAATGTTGCCGTTGCGGTTCCTCTAAAAACGGTTAAAGTCGCTAAAAAGCACGCTCGTGAATATGATGGTGAATATTTTTGTACTGTTATTAGCCAAACTGTTGCTCATCCACAAAAAGGCAGTGACGAAATTAACAAAGCTTATGAAGAGTGCTGGATTGGCTCTGAAGGTTATACAAACGCGGATGGTACTCATCAACGCTGGGCGATAGCTTTTATTGGCGATACAGTCAGTGAAAAAGGCGATAAAGTTTCCGAGATTTACGTAGTGAATTTACCTGATGAAAATAATGCTTTTAGCATTGAAGGCGATAAACCCTTAGCAGGAACAGACTCCACATTGCCTGCACCCGCTAAAAATATTCATCAAGTTCGGCTGACTTATACCGCAGATAGAAAATATCCTGGTGTATTAAATCAGCCCCGCCATTGGTTAAGAAGTTCGCCTCAAGGTGATGCGATAGCTTTTTTAATGAAAGATGACAACGGTGTTGTGCAGTTATATACCGTTTCACCAAGTACAAAAGAGATTAAACAAGTCACATCACAAGCGTGGGATATTCAATCTGCGTTTACGTGGAATAATAATGGGCAATACCTCACTTTTATTTGCGATAACAGCGTAATGTTATGTAATGCAAAAACAGGTGAATTGACTCGATTAACTAAAAAAACAGAGCAAGCACCCAGCGCTGATGCCGTAGTTTTTTCACCAGATAGCAAACAAGTTGCATTTATGCGTGATATTGAGGGTTTCCGTCAGATATTTACGGTAGAGAGTGGGTTGTAAAGTTTTACAATATATTGAGAAGGTATCTTAAATAATAAGATACCTTTTTATTTAATAAAAAACTAATAGTTTAAATATGAATTAAAATATTTATTTGTTTTGATTTATTTTATTGTTTTTTCTATTTTTATTTATTGTGCTAAATTAATAAACTTTAGTGAGACAATAACTAGTAATATTTAAAGAAATTTATTATTAATGGAATGATATATAAAAATGGAATTGAATTTATGCTGGTGGAATATGGGGTTATCTCCACCAATAAGATCAAGTAAGAAAATAAATATAGAAGATGTTGGGTTGGCAAAACAATACCTTGGGAGAATGATAAAAAAAAGAACACTGGATATAGTTGCACTTTGTGAAATATCTAAAAGAGAGAATCTAGATTTTAAACAATTAGCTTGCGAATTAAACATGGAATATATCGATTTATCAGGAAGGATAGGACGTATATTTATTGATATATCTATAATGTACAATATGAATAAATTAGCATTTATCTCAAGTAAGTTTTTAACTAAACTTCAGCCTGATAATAGAACAATAAGAGTAGGCGTAAGTGTTCTATTTAAAGAAATTGAAAATCAAAAAATGATCACACTCTTTTTATCACACTGGCCATCTGTGCTAAGTGCTGACGAAAAAACCAGACATATAGCAGCCCAAGAATTGAGAAATAGTATTGATAAGCTATTTGAAAACCAAGGGAAAAACACTCAAATTATTTGTATGGGAGATTATAATACAGAACCCTATTCTGATGTGATGATTAATACATTATATGCAACAAGAGACTACCACATCATAAAAAAGAAAAGAGAACTACTATTTAATCCATTTTGGTATCTTTTGTCAGATAAGAAGACAAATAATTTAGGTACATATTATTATAATTCAGCATCAATGAGTCGATGGTATGTTTTTGACCAAATGATTTTTTCTTCTTCATTTTTATATGGGAAGGAAGACTGTTTTAAGTTAGATCTCGAACAACTTGATTTCTATCGGATCTTAAATGATGACAACCACTGCCTCGATGATGTTTTCTTTAAAAAGTTCGATCATTATCCAATATTTTGTAGGGTTTCACATGAATGATGAAAATAATTTTTTTGAAAAGATAAAGGCTTCATTGGATAGAGCATCATCTATAATTGATATAAAAAAACAAATAGAAAATAAAATAAGCATAGTTATCGAAAAACTAGAAATGATCACTAATAATAAAATTAAAGTATTATTTAAAGATAATCATCATTACTGCCCTAAATTTATTAATAGCGAAAGACTTATTTATATCGATAAAGTAACTGTAAGTAATGAGGCTGGATTTATACTATTTGGTTATAGTTTTAGTAAAATAAATGGTTTTCCTATTGAAATAGAAACTGAAATTGAATCTTTTCATGCGGAAGATATTGATGATTTATTACATATCATTGTGAATATCATTGATAGAGAATCGATAAGAATTATGGAGCTTGTTCATCATCCTCTCAACGATAACTCAAGTAAAAACAGTGATGTTTGATAAAAAAACCGGCACTGTTTTCACAATGCCGGTTTTCGCTTTATTACGTTTTACAATTTATTGTAAAACTGAAATATCAGCAACTTTTAGGAACAATTCGCGTAACTGACTTAGCATGGTTAAACGGTTAATACGAATCGCTTCGTCTTCATCCATTACCATCACTTTATCAAAGAAGTTATTTACAACATCACGTAAAGAAGCCAGTTCGACTAATGCTTCTTGATATTTACGTTCTGCAAATAATGGCGCTAATTTATCTTGTAATACAGCAAGATTAGCCGCTAACTGGACTTCTTCAGGCGCTTTTAGTACCGATGCTAACACTTTATCGTTCAGCTTAACGTTAGCCGATTTGGCTAAAATATTAGAAACACGTTTATTCGCTTCGGCTAGTGCTGATGCTTCTTCTAAAGTACGGAAGTAAGTTACTGCTTTTACGCGAGCATTGAAGTCAGCAGGTTGTGTCGGACGACGTGCTAACACCGCTTGAATAGTATCGATGCTGTAACCTAATTCTTGATACCAAGAGCGGAAACGACCTAACATAAATTCAACTACATCACTGACAACATTTTTGTTAGTCAGTTTGTCACCATAAAGGCGGGCAGCTTCTTGCGTTAACTCTTCAATATCTAATGGTAAATCTTGCTCAACGATAATACGCAATACACCTAATGATGCACGACGTAGCGCAAATGGGTCTTTATCCCCTTTAGGGTGTTGACCAATACCAAAGATACCCGCAAGCGTATCCATCTTCTCTGCTATCGCGAGTGCACTAGCAACTGGGTTTGATGGTAGCTCATCACCAGCAAAACGAGGTTGATACTGTTCTTTCAGTGCAACGGCAACTTCTTCTGCTTCACCATCATGACGAGCATAATGCATACCCATAACACCTTGGGTATCTGTGAATTCAAAGACCATATTGGTCATTAAGTCACATTTTGATAGTAAACCAGCACGGGTTGCTTTATTAATATCAGCACCCATTTTGCCAGCAATAAAGCCAGCTAATGCTTGAATACGATCTGTTTTGTCACGCAATGTGCCGAGATCTTTTTGGAATAGCACCGTTTCAAGGCGTGGCAAATTATCTTCTAAACGCTGTTTTCGGTCAGTTTTGAAGAAGAATTCTGCATCCGCTAAACGAGGGCGTACCACTTTTTCGTTACCACTGATAATCTGCTGTGGATCAGAAGATTCAATGTTAGTAACAAAAATAAAGTTAGGTAACAGAGCGCCTTGTTTATCGTAAACAGGGAAGTACTTTTGGTCACCTTTCATGGTGTAAACCAGTGCTTCAGCAGGAACATCAAGGAATTTTTCCTCAAATTTTGCCGTTAACACAACTGGCCATTCAACCAATGAAGCGACTTCTTCTACTAAGCTATCGCTTAAATCTGCAATTCCGCCTAATTTCTCGGCTGCAAGACGCGCATCATGTAAAATGATTGATTTACGTGTTTCGTAATCAGCAATCACTTTTCCGCGCTCATAGAGAATTTCAGGATATTGTTCAGCGTTATCAATCGTGAATTCAGCTTCACCCATAAAGCGGTGACCACGAATAATACGGTTACTTTGGATGCCTAAAATTTCACCATCAATAACGGTGTCACCTAATAGTAAAGTAACGGTATGAACAGGACGAACAAAGTGAGTATCTTTATCGCCCCAGCGCATTAGTTTTGGAATTGGCAGTTTAGCAAGTGAGTTGCTTACCATGCCAATAAGCAGATTATTAACCGCTTCACCTTTTACTTCTGCGCGATAAAATAACCATTCGCCTTTATCTGTTGATAAACGTTCAGCTTGATCAACAGTAATACCATTACCTCTTGCCCAGCCTTCAGCCGCTTTAGTTGGCTTACCTTCAGCATCAAAAGCTTGTGCAATAGCAGGACCCCGTTTTTCAACGGTTCTGTCTGCTTGCGATTTTGCCATATTAGCGACTTTAATCGCTAAACGACGAGGGGCAGCAAACCACGATACTTCGCCATGATTGATATTGGCGTTATCGAGTTCAGCAGTAAAATTGGCAGCAAAAGATTCGGCTAAAGAACGAAGCGCTTTCGGCGGTAACTCTTCCGTGCCGATTTCCACAAGGAAAGTCTCAGTTGTCATGATAGCCTCTTACTTTTTACACATAGGGAAACCAAGCGCTTCACGAGAAGCATAATATGCTTCAGCAACCGCTTTGGTTAAAGTACGGATACGTAAAATATAGCGTTGACGCTCTGTAACAGAGATAGCTTTACGCGCATCCAATAAGTTAAAGGTGTGTCCTGCTTTTAAAATACGTTCATAAGCAGGTAAAGGCAGAGGTTTTTCTAACTCTAACAACTCACGTGCTTCTTTTTCATATTGCTCAAAGCAAGAGAATAAGAAGTCCACATCGGCATATTCAAAGTTATAAGTAGATTGTTCAACTTCATTTTGATGATAAATATCGCCGTAGGTGGTTTTACCTAGTGGGCCATCACACCAAACTAAGTCATAAACGCTATCTACACCTTGAATATACATAGCAAGGCGTTCTAAACCGTAAGTAATTTCGCCAGTAACTGGTTTACACTCTAGTCCACCCACTTGTTGGAAATAGGTAAACTGAGTCACTTCCATGCCGTTGAGCCAAACTTCCCAGCCTAAACCCCAAGCACCCAGTGTTGGGTTTTCCCAGTTATCTTCAACGAAACGTATATCGTGAATAGTTGGATCTAAACCTAATTCTCTTAATGAACCAAGATAGAGTTCTTGGATATTATCAGGAGAAGGTTTAATGATAACTTGGAATTGGTAATAGTGCTGTAAACGGTTAGGGTTTTCACCGTAACGTCCATCAGTCGGACGACGTGAAGGTTGTACATAAGCCGCTGCAATAGGTTCTGGACCTAATGCTCGTAAACAGGTCATTGGGTGTGACGTGCCTGCACCAACTTCCATATCTAATGGTTGGACAATGGTACAGCCTTGACGAGCCCAGTAATCCTGTAGTGTCAGGATAAGCCCCTGAAAGGTTTTGGTATCAAACTTTTGCATGTTATATCCGCATGGCGATACATAGAATAAAAAGAAAGGTTTCAGTATACCTTCTAGACGAAAGATATACAGCAAGGAATGCTGGCAATTTTTCTTCGATTAAAAAAATAATACCTTAATCTTATTCATGACTATGCTCAAATAATCAGATTGATTTTTTACTCGACTATTTACATGTATATTTATACAGTATATAAAATAGTGACATTAAGCGTTATTTAAAACAAGGAACGAAAAAATGAGTAAATCACGCTGTGATTGGGTTACCAGTGATCCTGAATATCTTGCTTATCATGATAATGAATGGGGCGTACCAGAAAAAAATAAATATAAATTATTTGAAATGCTCTGTCTTGAAGGACAACAAGCAGGGTTATCTTGGTATACCGTTTTGAAAAAACGTGAAGGTTTTCGCCGCTGTTTTTTTGAGTTCTCACCTAATAAAATTGCCGCAATGACAGAAAAAGATGTCGAAGCACTATTACAAGATCCCTCCGTTATTCGTCACCGAGGTAAAATTAACGCCATAATTAATAACGCGCGTATTTTTTTAGCAATGGAAGAGCAAGGTGAAGATTTCAGTCAGTTTATTTGGCAATTTGTTGAAGGGCAGCCCATTGTGAATCAATGGCGTGATATCTCACAAGTCCCCGCTTCAACTGAGATATCAGATCAAATGGCAAAAGTATTAAAGAAAAAAGGATTTAAATTTGTTGGTACCACAACCTGTTATGCTTTTATGCAAGCGGTAGGTATGGTAAATGACCATATTCTCTCTTGTATTTGCCGTCAATCACCAGAGAAAATAGCAAATTCAAAATAAAAAATTAGCTTAGTTATCTATGATTCAGCTTATTGATGGTTTTATATTTCAATATTCACACTTGTATTGATATTGTTATTCAATTATCCCTGTTTAAACTGTTGATGCAGACGAATCCTCGCGGTATGGTGTTTATCTAACAAAAAACAACATAGAAGATACCTGCAAAAATGACTCAACTATCACAATTTGGGCAAAAGTTCGCTCGCCATTCAGGCATTGCGCGCCTAATGCAAGATTTAAACGAAGGGATCCGTACTCCTGGCGCTGTGATGTTAGGGGGAGGAAACCCTGCTCATATTACTGAAATGGATAATTATTTTCGTCAATTACTTAAAGAGATGACGGAAAATGGCACCTTGAGTGATGCATTATGTAATTACGATGGACCTCAAGGTAAAGATGCCATGCTGCAAGCATTGGCTGCCAGTTTACAAGAAAAATTAGGCTGGAAGATTTCGGCAAAAAATATTGCACTGACTAACGGTAGTCAGTGTGCTTTCTTTTATCTATTCAATTTATTAGGTGGAACCACAAAAGAAGGGAAAAAACGGAAAATCTTATTTCCTATCGCCCCCGAATATATAGGTTATACCGATTCAGGTTTAGATGAAGACCTCTTTGTCGCGAATAAACCAACGATTGAAATGCTTCCTGATGGGCAATTTAAATATCATGTCGATTTTGCTCATCTAGAGATTGGTGATGATATTGGTGCCATTTGTGTCTCAAGACCAACTAATCCAACAGGTAATGTTATTACTGATGATGAAGTTAAAAAGTTAGATGAGCTGGCTAAACGACATAATATTCCTCTAATTATTGATAATGCTTATGGTGTGCCATTCCCGGGAATTATTTTTACTCAAGCCACGCCACATTGGAATGACAACACGATCCTTTGTATGAGCTTGTCTAAATTAGGCTTACCAGGAACGCGTTGTGGCATTATTATCGCGAATGAAGAGATAATTTCAGCAGTAACAAATATTAACGGTATTATTAGTTTAGCTCCGGGCGGTGTTGGTCCTGCAATGGCATTAGAAATGCTCAAACGCGATGATTTAATTCGTCTATCACAAGATGTTATTGGACCTTTCTATCATCAGCGAGTCTTGGAAACTATCGATATTATCCGCCGTTATTTACCTGAAGATCGTTGCCTTATTCACAAACCTGAAGGTGCTATTTTCCTTTGGTTATGGTTTAAAGATCTCCCTATTTCAAGTGAAGAGCTTTATCGACGACTGAAAAAACGCGGTATTTTAATGGTGCCAGGACATTACTTTTTTCCAGGATTAGAAGATTCTTGGGATCATGCCCACCAATGTATGCGTATGAATTATGTACCTGAGCCAGAATTAATTGAGAAGGGAATAAAAATTCTGGCTGAAGAAATCAAAATTGCTTATCAGCCAGTGAATATTTAATAAAAAATAAAAATGCCCCTTCAGCGAGAAGAAGGGGCAAAGACAATAACGAGGACTTTTGAGCATAAGTTTGACGGAAAGAAATTGATTACTAAAGTTAGCAATCCGTCTCAATCTAAATTTCTTAGCACGAGAAGTATTAAAACAGATATTGATAAAATCTATGGCTTAAATAAGCGCCATTCGGTGCCTTAATTATTCCACTGCTAAGTGAAATGCTGATTTTGATAACATATTTAATGCAACTCGTTAATATATTTATTATTTTTGCTACAAAGTCCAAATTATTATTGCCATTAACTGCGGTGTGATAATGCGTAAAAACATGGCCAATGGATAAACAGTGGCATAAGAGAGAGCCGCGGCACCACTGGAGTTATGAATTGAATTGGCAAAAGCAAGGGCGGGTGGATCTGTCATTGAACCCGCTAACATACCGCAAAGACTAAGATAGTTTAATTTAAAGAAAACACGCGCTATTACGCCAACAATCAGCAAAGGCAGTAAAGTGATTAAAATACCGTATCCTACCCAGCTTAGCCCTTGTCCATAAACTAAAGTATCAATAAATTCACCGCCAGAATTTAATCCCACTACAGCCAGAAACATAACAATGCCCAATTCTCGTAACGCAAGGTTTGCACTCGGAGGCATGAACCAATAGAGTTTTCCCAACGTACCTATACGTCCTAAAATTAAAGCAACAACAAGAGGACCTCCTGCTAACCCTAATTTTAGTGCTACAGGAATGCCAGGAATAAAAATAGGGATAGAACCAAGTAAAACCCCCAAGCCAATACCAATAAATACAGGCAGCATTTGTACTTGCTCTAGTTTTTGGCGTGCATTGCCTAATAACACAGTAATTGCTTCTATGGATTCCGGGCGACCGACTACGTTGAGAATATCACCAAACTGTAATGTGCTGTTATTACTAGGGATAAGGTCGATACCAGCACGATTAAGTCGAGTAACAACCACATCATATTTTCTTTTTAGATCAAGCTCTTTTAAGCGTTTGCTTAAAACAGAATCATTGGTGACAACAATACGAACTGATTGCAATAAGTTTGTTGAAGTAGAAAGTGATGCATCAACTTCTTCACCTAAAACAATACGCACTTTATTTAAATCTTCTTTTGACCCAACAATATGAAGTAAATCACCAAGCTGAATAATCGTGGATGGCATTGGTACCATAATATTATCGCCTCGTTTTAAACGAGAGCAGACAATGGCATCTTCATTGAGTAAAGGAATATCTTGCATTAGTAATCCATCTAAATTGGGATTTCGTATTGCAATATTGATGGTGTGAAGAGCATCTTTAGTACTGTGTTGCAAACTACTAAAGGCTTTTGCCTCTTGCTCGATATTCACTTTAAAAAAGACACGAATAAGCCACATTACTAAAAGAATGCCACAAATTCCCATTGGGTATGCCATGGCATAACCCATTCCCATTTGCCCAACGGTAGAGGGGTCAACATGAAGATCAGTAAGAATTTGCTGACCAGCACCTAAAGAAGGTGTATTGGTTACAGCACCAGAGAAAATGCCTAAAATAATAGGTAAAGGGACATCAAATATACGATAAATAGAAGCAGTAATTATGGAACCAAGCAGAATAATTAATATGGCAAATGCATTTAGTTTCAAACCAGATACACGTAAAGAGGAGAAAAACCCAGGACCCACTTGGATCCCAATTGTGTAAACAAACAGAATAAGACCAAATTCTTGGATAAAATGAAGCATTTGAGCGTTAAGTAGTAGGTCATAACGTTGAGCAATATGACCAATAATAATGCCGCCAAATAATACACCACCTATTCCTAAACTAACTCGGTAAATTTTGATATTACCAATCCAAAGCCCCAGAGCGCCTGCCAATGACAACATCACCATCGTTAATGCAATATCACTCATAAAAAGCACATCCTGTTTCAATTAATATAAATGAGGAAAAGAAACGTTATGACAATAACTAGAAAAATATAAACTAATTTTGGCAAAGATATAACAAAACCACTGTGTCTTATCGCACAGATTCAGCATATAAAGAGATCAAAAAAATAAAAAAGATAAATAAATAGTTAAAATATTTATTTAAACTAAATAGGGTCGAATTTTAATATTATTTGGCATAATAATAAATTATATTATTATATCGTTATTAATTAAATTTAATTAACATATTGTAATACTAAGCTAATCTGTTTTTTATTAAAAATAGGATGTTTTGCATCATCTTTCTCTTGTTCTATAGGAGAAAACAGGTTTAACTATATGTTAAGGGAAGTTGATTCCTTATTGTCATTTTATAGGTGCCTTATGATATCCAGAACGACTAAAAAATTAACATTAATAATCCTTTTTATGACATCTCTTACGGGTTGTTCTAGTGTAATGACCCATGCTGGACCGAATAAAGATCTTTATTCTGGAACAAAAAATAATGTGAGTATGCTTTCTGACGAGGAAACAGGTTGGGCTATAAAACCATTGGTTATTCTTGACTTCCCGTTTAGTGCGGTATTAGATACGTTGTTACTTCCTTATGATTATTACACAATCTCTGATGATAAAAGCGAGAACTCGCCAAAAGAGCGCATTAAGAAACTCGACAGTACTAATACTACAACTCATGAAAATAAGAATTAATCGCAAAAATAATGGCTAGAAAATAAATAATTATATATAGCCATTATTTATTTCTATTATTTTTTATCGGTAACTTCTTTCGGTCCAAACATTTCATTTAGGCTTTTTAATTCTTGCATTCCTTTTTCACATATCTCTTTTTGCTCTGTTAATGATGCTGCACTTATCTGCTTTTTATTTTGTTCAAAATTACCATTGATTTCAGGCATATTATGCTTCAAATCATCTCGCGTAGAAATATACGCAAGAAATTTATCTGCTTCTTGAAAATAAACTCGGCATGTATGTGCTGTTGATGCTTGAGCTGAGAGTGTTGTTGATAATAAAAGCAGTGCAACACCCCACCATTGTGGTTTCATTCTCTAAACAACCTACCTTGTTTTACATAGGTTAATTATATAAAAAGTGAATAAAAGAAACGATAAGATTAAGGAATAATTTTGTCATTTTTCCTCTATTTTTTCTTGCTGATGTAAACAAATCGATATAAAGCCTAAAGAGTTAAATTGAAATGTTAAAATAGCGCTAAAGATTACACGTTATGATGATAAAAAAGTTAAAAATCAAACGTTTTGATTGAAAACCATACGAACGATCAGGGTTTATTAAAAAACTATTGACGACATGGTCTTCTGGCAGTAAGATGCACCTCGATTTCGGCGAGTAGCGCAGCCTGGTAGCGCAACTGGTTTGGGACCAGTGGGTCGGAGGTTCGAATCCTCTCTCGCCGACCATATTAAAAACCCCGCTTTTAAAGCGGGGTTTTGTCATTTCAGCTTCGGCAAAATTTAAACCTCTCTACTAAAAAACACGCATTTTTCATCCTACCTTCACCTTCTATTTAAAAATGACGTTTTTCCTAAATTAATTTTCTCTTGTTTATCTTATACCTAGCACCTTATTTTTCTCTATAGAGTGTAAAGTGAATGCGTATTGGATTAACTGTCTTTACTATTTTGTTTATTTATCACAACAGCTCTTTTGCTGATGACAATGATGTCATGATATCTGAGACATTCTCAGTGCCATCAGAAGCGATGTTTAGAGATGAAATGTCACAACAAAATGACGATACTTACTTTCAACTTCCCAAACCTAATGAAGTGAGTTTTGCTGCATCTTCATCACAATGCTTCTCTATAAAGCGTGTGGTTTTGCACCATCAAAATCGTTTTACTCAATATTCATTCCAACAACAATTGAATAAATGGAAAAAACAGTTAGAAGGGCACTGTCATTCGGCGGTGTTATTAGAACAAGATATCAATATTCTAAATGCGATGCTTTATGATGCAGGATATGTCACCAGTGAAGTTGGTAAGGTCGATCTATTTGCAGATAAAGAATTGTTAGATATTACTCTAAAAGCTGGAATAGTAGATTCGGTAATATCAGGCGAACCAGCAAAGCGCTATTTAATATCGCAAGCAATCCCAGTGAAAGCAGGTGAGGTATTAAATATTCGCGATATTGAACAAGGTGTCGCAAACCTGAAAGATAAACCTAATAGTGACGTAAAAATTGAATTAAAATCCGCTTCTCAAAACGATAACGATAACGAAGATAGAAAAACCGTTATTTCAATTAATCAGATAGGTAAACGCACTTTTAATGGTTCATTAGCTCTTCATAATAGAGAGCAAAAAATCTATGGTGATTGGTTTGGTACTGCGAGATTTAATTTTGGAAATTTATTACAATTGAATGATTTTTCTAGCATTATTGTTTCAAGTAATCTTGATAAAATGAAGTCTCAAGGGATCAGTAAGCAAATTTTCTTTCTACAAGTGCCTTATCATAATTGGCGTTTTTCACTGTTTGGTTACAATATTGAGTCTAAAAATAAGTTAGTAAAAGAAGGCTCTAAATTACAAACAACCCAACAACAGCATCTCTCTTTTGAAGTGCAGCGTTTCTTTCGACCCTCTTCTCAACGGACGGTAACGCTTATGGGGGGGTTACAGTATTACACCTACCGAAATCATATTTTAAATAAAGAGATTTCAGTACATTTACGCCGTAGCCCATATATTACCGCAGGTATTGAGCAAAATTATCGGTTTCAGCGTGGCGGAAATATTCGCGTAAAGTTTAATTATAAACAGAGTATTCCCTTGAAAGGTGCGCGTCTCTCTCCAATAGAATCGGTTAATGGTGTACCTATTTTTGATTTTAATCTTGATGGTGTGATTCCATTTTCTATTGCTTCACAACAACTTTTTTATCAGCCAAATATCAATCTACAATTAACTAAATCTGCTATCGATGGTTTGCTAGATAAAAGCACTATTGGTGGGTTTTATAGTGTTTATGGCTTCTCTTCAGGTCAAGGATTCTCTGCTGCGAACCAATTTTTATTTAGGCAAAAATTATCTTGGATAACACCAATTAATAATCAGCTCCTTTTCTCTGCATTGGATTATGGTTCTGTTTCAGATGATCGTGGAAATGTTTTCCATAATAAAGAGAAATATTTAGCAGGTATCGCATTGGGGCTAGAGGGAAATATTCAAAAATTAAGCTATCAGTTTTCCTATGGAGTGCCGTTATTAATGCCAAGCAAAAAAGTGAAAAATTCTGCTCAATTTTATTTTAATGGGCAATGGAACTTCTGATAATTAAATTTAAATTATTATTTTTCACTATTCTTATATTGGTAAGTATTGATTAATCACTGAAAAAAGTAGCTTTGTTAGCAGAGCTACTTGTTGGTGTAGTCTGTTATTATTTCTTTCTGTGTTTACCCTTTCATGATTGGGCTGATGATGTGCTGGTTATGTGATTATTCAACTTCGCTAGCAGAATAAATCACCAAGTTCTTTGTTTTATTTCAAAACATTCGTTCAATATTTAAGCGGTTAATCACAAATTATCATTTTTTTTCAAATGGTCATTTCACTTAAGTATCACCCAATATATGGTTTTATTAACTGTAAACTAAGTTAATAGTTAATTTTTTATCCTGCCATTGTTCGATATTCGTTTAATTTATGTTTATAACTTGTTCTTTCTATCCAGCTCCCCCTTATTGACGGAAGGGGATTCAGTTGGTTAATTGAACAATGACAAAATAAAAAGGCATTCCGTTTTAAAAATAGGAAGCCAAAAAACACAACAGAACAATTTCGGAGAGTGATGATGAAAAGCTCCAAAAAACAGGCAGGAATTTTAACCGCAACTATCGGATTATTAGCATTAGCTGTTTCCGCGAGTGCACAGGCAAAAACGTTGGTGTATTGCTCTGAAGGTTCACCTGAAGGCTTTAACCCGCAATTATTTACTTCGGGCACAACTTATGACGCAAGTTCAGTGCCTCTTTATAACCGTTTAGTTGAATTCAAATTAGGTACTACAGAAATTATTCCAGGCTTAGCTGAAAGCTGGGATGTGAGTGATGATGGTAAGGTATACACCTTTCACTTACGTAAAGGTGTGAATTGGCATACGAGTAAAACATTTAAACCTAGCCGTGAGTTTAATGCAGATGACGTCATGTATACCTTTATGCGTCAAATGGATCCTAAACACCCCTATCATAAAGTTTCAGGTGGAAGTTATGAATATTTCACTGGAATGGATATGAATAATATGATCGCGAAGATCGAAAAGGTTGACGATTACACCGTTCGTTTCGTTCTCACTCGTTCTGAAGCGCCTTTTATTGCTGATATGGCGATGGACTTTGCTTCTATTCTCTCTGCTGAATATGCTGACAATATGATGAAAGCAGGTACACCAGAGAAAGTCGATTTAGATCCCATCGGAACGGGACCTTTCCAACTATTACAGTATCAAAAAGATTCACGTATTCTTTTTAAAGCTAATGACCAATATTGGGGTAAAAAACCTGAAATTGATCGTTTAGTTTTCTCTATTACACCTGATGCCTCTGTTCGCTATGCGAAACTGCAAAAAAATGAGTGTCAGGCGATGCCTTATCCAAATCCTGCTGATATCGCTAAAATGAAGCAAAATAACGATATCAATTTACTGGAACAACCGGGTTTAAACGTAGGTTATATCTCGTTTAACGTTGAGAAAAAACCACTCGATAACCAAAAGGTTCGTCAAGCATTGAGTATGGCGGTAAATAAAGACGCCATTATCGAAGCGGTTTATCAAGGTGCAGGACAAAAAGCGAAGAATTTAATACCACCTACCATGTGGGGTTATAACGATGCGATTACCGATTATGAATATAACCCTGAAAAAGCGAAAGCCCTATTAAAAGAAGCGGGTCTTGCTGATGGTTTTACTATCGATTTATGGGCAATGCCAGTTCAACGACCATATAATCCAAATGCCCGCCGTATGGCAGAAATGGTACAAGCTGACTGGGAAAAAATTGGTGTAAAAACCAAAATAGTTAGCTATGAGTGGGGCGAATACCTTAAACGAGCTAAGTCTGGTGAACACCAAGCTGTAATGATGGGGTGGACTGGCGATAATGGTGATCCTGATAATTTCTTTGCAACACTGTTTAGTTGTGCTGCGAAACAGCAAGGTTCTAACTATTCTAAGTGGTGTTACCAGCCATTTGAAGATCTCATCCAACCTGCTCGAATTACTGCGGATCATGACAAACGTGTTGAATTGTATAAACAAGCGCAAGTTGTGATGCATGAACAAGCGCCTGCACTGATTATTGCTCACTCTACCGTTTATGAGCCAGTAAGTAAAAAAGTTGAAAACTATGTGGTTGATCCATTAGGAAAACATCACTTCGACAACGTTTCAGTTAAATAATTGAGATGTCATAACGTTTGAACAGCCTTAAGTACGGTGTCTTCTAATATCAGAAGACACCGTAATTCAATAATAATGAATACATTCAGTACACTGTGAGCGCAGGAGAATTTCTCCTGATTTATCAGCGCTATCTTTTAGCTGATGTCTAAAAAGAGAATTAGGATATGTTGCAATTTATCCTTCAACGTTTGGGGCTCGTGATCCCAACATTTATCGGAATTACGTTACTCACGTTTATCTTCGTCCATCTTATTCCTGGTGATCCGGTTATGATCATGGCGGGAGAGCGTGGTTTATCACCTGAACGCCACGCCTATTTAATGGCAGAATTAGGACTGGATAAACCCTTATGGCAACAATATCTGAATTACCTCAATGGTGTACTTCATGGTGATTTAGGTATTTCATTAAAAAGCCGAATTCCTGTCTGGGATGAGTTTTTACCTCGCTTTAAAGCAACCCTTGAATTAGGCGTTTGCGCCATGATTTTTGCTGTTTCAGTTGGTATTCCTGTCGGTGTGCTTGCTGCGGTAAAACGTGGTTCTATTTTTGATCATACTGCGATAAGCGTCTCTTTAGCCGGTTATTCCATGCCAATTTTCTGGTGGGGGATCATGCTTATTATGTTGGTTTCAGTACAGTGGGATCTCACTCCGGTATCTGGTCGACTGAATGATAGTGTCTTTTTGGATGATAGCTATCCTCTAACCGGATTTATGCTGATTGATACCCTATTTTGGGGGGAAGAAGGTGATTTTGGAGATGCTGTCCATCACATGATTTTACCTGCGATAGTATTAGGTACTATCCCCCTCGCTGTTATTGTACGAATGACACGCTCATCCATGCTTGAAGTATTAGGTGAAGATTATATTCGGACTGCTAGAGCAAAAGGATTAAGTCGTGGTCGAGTTATCCTTATTCATGCTTTGCGTAATGCGATGTTACCTGTTGTTACTGTTATTGGATTACAAGTAGGAACGATGTTAGCAGGGGCTATTTTGACTGAAACTATTTTCTCATGGCCGGGATTAGGTCGTTGGTTAATTGATGCACTCCAACGTCGTGATTATCCTGTGGTACAAGGTGGAGTGCTACTCATTGCGACCATGATTATTTTTGTCAATCTTTTAGTCGATGTACTTTATGGCATCGTGAATCCACGCATCCGTCATAAGAAATAAGGAATGCATAATGACTGAAAATAAAGTAACACCGGTCATCAATGCACCGGAGCCTATGACACCTTTCCAAGAATTTTGGCACTATTTTAAAAAAAATAAAGGTGCTGTTGTTGGATTTATTTACATTGTTATTATGTTGCTCATTGCGTTATTGGCGGGTGTTTTAGCACCTCATGCACCTAATGAGCAATTTCGTGATTTTTTATTAACGCCGCCAGTATGGCAAGAAGGTGGCAGTTGGAGTTTTATTTTAGGGACTGATGATGTCGGTCGAGATATTTTATCTCGTTTAATGTATGGCGCTCGTCTCTCGTTATTGGTTGGCTGTATTGTCGTTGTGCTTTCATTAATCTTAGGAATTATCCTTGGGTTAATGGCTGGATATTTTGGTGGTATGGTCGATATTTCAATCATGCGAGTGGTTGATATTATGTTGGCATTACCAAGCTTACTACTTGCGCTTGTACTGGTCGCTATTTTTGGACCTTCTATTGTTAATGCCTCTATTGCACTGACGTTTGTCGCACTACCACACTATGTTCGATTAACCAGAGCTGCGGTGCTTATTGAGGTTAATCGTGATTATGTCATAGCTTCTCGAGTAGCGGGTGCAGGGGCAATTCGTCAGATGTTTATTAATATTTTACCTAACTGTCTTGCTCCGCTGATTGTTCAAGCCTCTTTAGGTTTCTCTAATGCCATATTAGATATGGCGGCACTGGGCTTTTTAGGAATGGGGGCTCAGCCACCAACACCAGAGTGGGGAACCATGTTATCTGATGTTCTTCAGTTTACGCAAAGTGCATGGTGGGTGGTGACATTTCCGGGATTAGCAATATTGTTTACCGTTTTGGCCTTTAATTTAATGGGCGATGGTTTGCGAGATGCGCTTGATCCGAAATTGAAGCAGTAACGGGGTAATAAAATGGCACTATTAAATATTAATCAATTATCTGTTCACTTTGGTGATGAAGATACTCCGTTTCGAGCGGTAGACCGTATTAGTTATCAAGTAGAAGAAGGGCAAGTTGTCGGTATTGTTGGTGAATCAGGATCAGGAAAATCAGTAAGTTCATTGGCGATAATGGGGTTGATTGATTTTCCGGGGCGAGTAACTGCGCAAGAGTTACAATTTGATGGACGAGATTTAATGCAAATCTCTGAATCGGAACGGCGAAATCTTGTTGGTGCTGAAGTGGCGATGATTTTTCAAGATCCCATGACGAGTCTTAACCCTTGTTTTACCGTGGGTTATCAAATTATGGAAGCCTTAAAGGTACACCAAGGTGGTAGCCGTCGAACTCGTAAGCAAAGAGCTATCGACCTTTTAACGCTAGTAGGGATCCCTGATCCCGCTTCTCGTTTAGATGTTTATCCTCATCAGCTTTCAGGTGGTATGAGCCAGCGAGTCATGATTGCAATGGCAATAGCATGCCGTCCTAAATTACTCATTGCTGATGAGCCTACAACAGCACTTGATGTCACCATTCAAGCGCAAATCATTGAATTGCTGCTCGACTTGCAAAAACAAGAAAATATGGCGTTGGTACTGATAACCCATGATTTGGCATTAGTTGCAGAAGCGGCGGATACTATTATTGTGATGTATGCTGGGCAAGTTGTTGAGGCTGGGCTTGCAACAGAAATCTTTAAAGCGCCCCGACATCCTTATACGCAAGCTTTATTAAGAGCTTTACCTGAATTTGCTATAAATAAAGCACGGTTAGAGTCTTTACCTGGCGTCGTTCCTGGTCGTTACGATAGACCTACAGGGTGTTTGTTAAACCCACGTTGTCCCTATGCACATGACGATTGTTATCAACGTGAACCTGAATTAAAAGAGATAGGAACACATCGTGTGAAATGTCACACACCGTTGGATAGCACCGGGAGACCAACACATGGCTGAAAATAACTCGAACTTATCGACTCCCTTATTAAAAGCGGTAAATTTAGCAAAATATTACCGCGTTAAAGGGGGAATTTTCTCCAAAGAGAAAACGGTCAAAGCACTTGATGGTGTCTCTTTTGAACTTGAACGCGGAAAAACATTAGCCATTGTGGGTGAATCGGGTTGTGGTAAATCGACATTAGGGCGATTACTTACCATGATTGAGATCCCAACCTCGGGTGAGTTATCTTATCTTGGGCAGAATTTACTGGTAAAAGATATAACAGCGGAAAAACTCCGTCGTCAAAAGATCCAAATCGTTTTTCAAAATCCTTACGGATCATTGAATCCACGTAAGAAAGTTGGACAGATCTTAGAAGAACCGTTGATAATCAATACCTTATTAACGGCACCTCAACGAAAAGAAAAAGTATTATCAATGATGGCAAAGGTAGGTCTAAAAACAGAGCACTATAGCCGTTATCCTCATATGTTTTCTGGGGGACAACGTCAGCGGATCGCAATCGCTCGTGGTTTAATGCTAGAACCAGATGTTGTGGTTGCGGATGAGCCTGTTTCTGCTCTTGACGTATCTGTTCGAGCTCAGGTGTTAAACTTGATGATGGATCTCCAGCATGATATGGGGCTCTCTTATGTTTTTATCTCTCACGATCTTTCCGTGGTCGAGCATATTGCTGATGAAGTGATAGTGATGTATTTGGGGCGTTGTGTTGAAAAAGGGACTAAGGCTCAAATTTTTGACAATCCTCAACACCCTTATACACAAGCGTTGTTATCAGCAACACCGCGATTAACACCACAATTACGACGTGAAAGAATTAAACTTACTGGAGAATTACCAAGTCCACTAAATCCACCACCAGGATGTGCATTTGCAGCTCGTTGTAGCCGAGCATTTGGTGTTTGTAGTCAATTGCAACCAACATTGAAAGAGTATGATGGTCAATTAATCGCATGTTTTGCTGTTGAACAGGATAATGCAGAGCACTAAATAAAAAAGTATATATATTAAAATAAGAACAATGTAATATTTCATGTTGTTCTTATTTTTTATAGGTCTATTTTAAATAATATTATTATTTCTTATGTTTATATTTGTTTTTCTCTATTAAATAAAAACAAATTCGAAATATAATTTATTAAAAATACCTAATGAAAGAGTAAAATTAGTATTTAAATTTAATTTTTGTAAAATTAAATAAGGTTGATTTAATTAAAAAATATCGAATTTAAGATAAGGCTAGTCTTTTTTAGTTATCTATACTTTTTATTAATACAAAGTAAATTAACTGTAAAATAAATAAAATATAGAGTGTGTGTTTAAGCTATTTTATTATTTTTCACTCGTTACTTTACTAAAATATTTGATGTTTATTATTAATATTACTTCGTTTAAGTGGATAGCGTATCTTTATAGCGATATTTTCTTTATTGAAGAGTGATACACAAACAAAAAAATACAGTATAATCATTATTGTTCAAGTGTGTTTACTGGAAATAGCTGTGATGAAACCTCACCTTAAACGTTCATTAACAATAAAACAGATGGCCGCAGTAGCGGGCGTCACGTTGGTGACTATTGCTATTTTTATCAGTATCCAGCTGGTCTATTTGATTGATCAACGTCGTGATGATTATCAAAATCAGCTTTTTAATGCAGGAGTAAGCATTCAGCAACCACTTGCAAATGCACTACTACGTTCAGATTTAAATGATGCTAAGCAACTGATTATTGGATTAAAAACAACCGGTATTTTGGGTAAGGCGATTGTTATGCAACCAGAAAATACTCAGGTGCTAAACCTTGATTTTGCTCCTAAAAAACCAGTTTCTGATTTCTCAAGTTGGCTTTTTGGTATCCCAGTTGAAGTTTCTATTCCTTTACAGCCTTTAGGAATAACGGCAACAGATGATAAATCCTATACAGGTCATCTTATTTTACAAGCGGATACTAATCGCTTTTATCGCTTTGCCAGCAATACTGTCGCATTAATGCTCACTACTTATTTACTGATGGGACTAATTTTAACTATCGCCATTAGTTGGTGTATTAATCGTATTGTGGTGAAACCATTACGTAAAATCGCGGTTACGCTTAATCAAGATAATCAGATATCTGTTTTGTCTTGTACGGAATCACATCGTGATGATGAAATTGGTTTGCTGGTTAAAGGATATAATCATCAAAAATCTGATCAAAAATTACCAAAGGTCTGAACCTTCTGATGCCACAATGAGTCTAATCTTTATAGTGATTTAATTTTATGTTTTTGTGGTGATTAAGAATGACAAATATAAAAATAGACATTAAACATCTAACATGTCTTCTGGCACTTATTGTTAAACCTCATAAGTGGTTTAATACCAAGGATTAATAAAAAGAGGTTCACATGCAGGGTGTAATAACACGAGTTTTATTAGGAAGCGTTATGTTAGGCGCTGTTGTTTGCCAAGTTCAAGCGGAAGCTTTGCAGCCTGATCCTGCGTGGCAAGAAGGGCGTTTAGCAAATGGTTTTCAGTGGCAAATTCTGCAAACGCCACAACGTCCTAATGACCGCATACAGATTCGTTTATTGGTGAATACTGGCTCATTATCAGAAAAATCAAATGAGATTGGTTTTTCATCATTGGTTTCAAAATTAGGTGTATTAGAAAATACGGGGCTTTCTCCGGTTAAGCGCGATAATTTATGGAAAAATGCATTAGATCCTGATTTTCCATTACCACCTATGATTGTTTCTTATGATTTTACGGTTTACAACTTAAGCTTACCTAATAATCAGCCAGAATTACTTAAAGATGCGTTTGCATTACTTGCTGGTATTGCTAAACCCGCAGAATATACCGAAGATGCCGTTCGCAATGCGGTTCAATCTCAACTTCCCGTGGTTACATTCCCAGCGAATATAGAAGACCCTGTTTGGCGAGCTCGTCTTGAAGGTTCCAATCTAAAAGGGCATAACCCAGGTAAATCTGTTAACCAATCTGTTAATACAAAAGAGCTGTCTGATTATCAACAGCGTTGGTATACCCCAGATGTAATGACACTTTATGTGGCTGGTAACGTTGATAATCGAGTCTTAACAGAAAGTATTAATCAAGCATTTTCCCCGCTTAATGGCAAACGCGTTTCACCAGTACCTGTGCCTGTACTTGCTGATATGAAACCTGAAACACTGTATGTACAAGAACCAATGCGAAAAAATGACCAAATTTCTTTAATTTGGGATTTGAATTGGTCACCAGTAAAAGATTCAGACACGTTAAATAAATACTGGTTGAGCGATTTAGCGCGAGAAGTGATTTTTGTTCATCTTGGTCGTAGTCTTGAACAACGAAAAGAGAAAGACAACACGCTTGTTAACATTGATTGTCGAGTACAATATCAGCGTGCAAGTTGCTCTCTTAATGTAGATACAATAACCACCAATGTGCCTGTAATTACATCATGGGTAGGTGAAGAGCTTGGTAAATTACGCAATCAAGGTATTAGTGATGAGTTATATCAAGAGCTTCAACAAGAGAAGCAACTGCAATTAACACAGCTATTTGCTCGTTATGCTAAAACCAGTACAGCTCTTTTGATTAATCAACGTTTGTTATCTCAGCAAAGCAATATTATTGATATTCCTCCTGAGCAATATCAACGTCTACGCCAAGCTTTTTTAGCTAATTTATCGAAAGAAACATTAAATCAAGAGCTAGCTAAAGTCTTATCAGAAGATATCACTTTTGTATTAACACAAAGTGGTGAAACGCCAACCGTTAATTTAGGCGAGCTACGTATTCAGTTTGAAAAACAAGTTCATCCTGAGTCAACCAATACGGCTAATACAGTAATAGAGCCAGCGTCAGCTGCTGTTACTGCTGAAGCGGTAAAACCAACCGCTCCGGCAAAAAAATAGTGAACTATTAGGCTGCTCACTATTTAAATGTAGCTTGAAATGTAGCCACGCGATAAGCGCGATAAGAAATAAAAAAGCCGAAAATAGGTTAATAATATTTTCGGCTTTTTTTCATCAAATTAAAGACGCTTAAATGCTTCTTTAATGATGGTAATGAGAGTATCACGGTCATTGCGTTGAGTTGTAAATCCAGCGATAGCAATACGTTTTTCTGGTAAATAGTAAGCCGCAGAACCCCAATAGCCAAGATGATAATAGAGTGTGCCTAACTCTGTCTCTTCAGCCATTAAACCTAATCGATAGTTAGCGGCACCAGTGTGACTTCCTTGCCAAAACATCTCTTTTAATGTTGATGGGTGAGTATAAATTCGGTCTTCAAACAAATCAGCAGTAAACTTAGCAAGCTCTAATGTCGTCATTACTAATCCACCGCCACCGAATGCATCCATCGACGCATTAATATGCGTACCTTCATGTTCACCTGTAAATTGCCTTGCACGAGGTTTTACATGTGTTAATGGTGCTTCTAAATATTCCCACCATGTCTGTGGTAAGTCTAAATCTTGAAAATGCAGCAATTCTCGAACTGAGGTTGCCATATTTTTTCTTGTAAATTGAGAGAGAATATCACCAAGCAAAATATAGCCAGTATCAGAATAAATAAAGCGTTTCCCTGCCGGAATAATGGGGAAACTTTGTTGAACATAACGAGATAACTGCTCTTCACGAGTCCATTGATGAGCGGGATTTTGAATAACATCTTCAAGATATGCTTCGTTAGCATGATCCAAAAGACCGCTACTATGACTTAGCAAATGGCGTAGTGTGATAGATTTTAGGTCATACCCTAATTCTGATAGTGTTTGTTGGTAGTTAGGGCTTAAGTATTTAGTAATGTCATCATTTAGCGAAAGTGCCTCTTGCTCCCATAAACGCAAAAAAGCGGCGGCTAAAAATGTTTTCGTGTTGCTTGCGATACGAAAAGGCGTATCGACGGTTAATTTTTTTTTGGTACTTTCATCGGAAAATCCATGTGCCATGCCGAAAGGATATTGAATACCCTCACC
The DNA here is from genome assembly GCF_040139125.1 of Proteus hauseri. Taxonomy (GTDB): domain Bacteria; phylum Pseudomonadota; class Gammaproteobacteria; order Enterobacterales; family Enterobacteriaceae; genus Proteus; species Proteus hauseri_B. The sequence continues at coordinate 50,405 of NZ_JBEEUB010000008.1, read as the reverse complement.
CATAATATAGATAGCACTTGATGAGGGTAAGGCATGAAAAGCATCAGTAATTGATTGAACCATTAATCACTTCCTTATCCGTCAGGAAAATAGGTCAGAAAAAAGGGTGTTCTTGGCACCCCTTAATATTTATATACTGAGATTACTTATTTTTTGCTGCCATTCGTAAATCGGTGACAGTTTTACCTCCAACGCCCCAATTATCGGTATCAACTTCATCAATAACGACAACCGTTGTTGCGGGATTTTTGCCTAATACATCCACTAAAAGTTGTGTTGCCCCTGCAATAAGTTGTTCTTTTTGCTCGGCAGTTGCACCTTCACGGGTAATTTTAATATTAACGTATGGCATTATTTTTTCCTTATTACGTTATTTAATAGGTGGTTAATGCAGGGTGCTAACTCTATAGTTAACAATGTAGTTTTATCATAAAGTTAAGATGTTGATGACGTTTCAGACAACTGTTCTTTTCGCATATTGGGTCCATCAGTTGCAATCCAAGCAGCGCAAAATAGGGTTAGTCGTGCAAAAAAATAGAAGAAAGCCATTAAACCTATCACCGAACCAAAAGCAGCACCTGAAGGTGAACTTGCAATTTTGGGTAGCATCCATGTCATCACAGATTTTAAAATCTCAAAACCAATCGCTGCGATTAATGTTCCTTTGATTAATGAGATCCGTTGAGGCTGGTGGCGAGGTAAAATCCATAGTATCCATAAAAAGAGCAAATAGTTTGCTGTAATAGAGATAGTTAAACCTAAAGCGGTCCAAGCAGGAGTAAGCCATTCAATGCCATCTAAACCAAGCGCATGAACAATCATTCTTTGTGCAGATCCGGCTACGGACGTCAATGTAATGGTTATAATCAGTGCGATTAGCAAACCAATTAAGGCTAAAAAATCACGAAAATAGCGAAAGTAAATTTTCTCTTGCTCTTCTTTATTGCGTTCCCAAATAGGGCGAGATTGTGCCAAAATCGCTTGGCGTAAATTTCCGACCCAATTTACACCGGAGTAAAGTGCGATAGCTAATCCGGTTAAACCAACAGTAGTACGTTGACGAACGGCGGTATCAATACTTTGCTGAACTGTTGAGGCTAAAGTAGGGTCATCAATGCTATTTGCAACACCGGTTATTAGCTTTGCGAGTAAATCGGGGTTTGACGCTAAGATAAAACCTGCACAAGCAAAAGAGAGCATCAGCACAGGAATTAATGATAAAAATGAGAAGTAAGTAATAGCCGCACCAAATTGGTTTCCCATTCTGTCAGTAAAGCGTTCTGCCGCACGAATAAGGTGTGCAATAAACGGAATATTAGTAATAAAGTCGGTAATTTTTATTCCTAGCCCAATCGCTTTTTTTCCATTATGCAGCCCTTTTTCCAACCCTTTTTTAATAGGTTGAGTCAGTTGAGTTTTTTCCTTTGATGTTTGTTCCTGTGTCTCTTCTGACATATATCCTCTTTAATTAAATCAGTCCACTTTCAATGAATTAGTCATATTACTATAGATTTCTCTAAAAAATATCATAGCTTAATTTATGTCACAGATCTTATGCTTATTATAATTGGCTTGCGGTTTTAGCTATCTATCTATTGGTTGGTTTAAGTGTAGATGATGTTCTGTTAAATTGAGATATCGCTTTTTACTTCATATTAATAAAAATAGTATCGTTATTCTAAAAATAAACGTAAGTTTAATAGAGGAAATGGCTACTCACTAATTACGCTATTATTTATTAATAGAAGCTAGAGAGTCGCCATTTATAATTATGACTATTATTTAGTAAGTAGATTTAACTCGTTTTCAAGCTCTTTAAGTTCAGCTTTTGCCTCAGCTAACTTATTTTCTCGTTTAGCAATTTTATCGGCATCACCTTTTAGCTGTGCTTCTTTTAATTCAAGTTCACGCTCTTTGACATCAAGCTGTTTTTCACGTAATTCAAGGCGAGTATTTTCTACGACTTTATCGGGTGTGCAATAACGTTCGACATTCTGTAGGGCGCGTTCTAATCCTTGTAGACGATATTGATTACCATGAGTTTTGGCATACTCTATTTGCCGCTGAATATTCTGTTTTTTTATCTCGCAACCATTTACTGAGGTATTTGCATATGCTTGACTCGTAATCATGCTAAGTGCAATGGCGGTGAAAAGTAATTTTCTCATGGTTTAGCCTTTCTGACTTAAGTTAAATAGTTGTTTATCATAACGGCTGGAAATCAAGACACAACGATTCTTTCGCTTTCAATAAAGAAGTTCAGTTTTTTCTGATACACTTAGCAGAATAACTCTTTTCAGAGTAAGTTAATTACTTTGCTATACCCATTTCTAACGGAAGATAAAGAATGCTGAGCTATCGCCATAGTTTCCATGCTGGTAACCACGCCGATGTTTTAAAACATATTGTTCAAACCCTTATTATTGAGTCTTTAAAAGAGAAAGAAAAACCGTTTCTTTACCTTGATACTCATGCCGGTGCTGGACGTTACCAATTGACCAATGCTCATGCTAGCCGTACTGGCGAATATTTAGAAGGAATTGCGCGCTTATGGCAGCAAGAAGAGGTGCCTGAGCTTATCCTTCCTTATTTAAACGTTGTGGGTGCATTAAATTCAAAAGATGAACTACGTTACTACCCAGGTTCGCCTTTATTAGCGGCAAAATTATTACGTGAATATGATTCATTAATGCTGACAGAACTGCATCCAACAGATTTCCCTATGTTACGTACGGAGTTTTCTCGTGATGAGCGAGTTCGAGTTGCCCGTGACGATGGCTTTGGTCAATTAAAATCAAAATTACCGCCAGCAAGCCGTCGAGGATTTGCATTAATCGATCCACCTTATGAGCTAAAACAAGACTACTCTGCAGTAGTAAAAGGTGTTGTTGAAGGTTATAAGCGTTTTGCTACAGGAACTTATGCAATTTGGTATCCCGTTGTTCATCGCCAGCAAATTAAGCGCATGCTAAAAGAGCTGCAATCAACGGGTATTCGTAAAATCTTACAAATTGAGTTGGCTGTAAAGCCGGATAGTGATCAACTAGGAATGACTGCATCTGGCATGATAGTCATTAATCCACCTTGGAAGCTAGAGTCACAAATGAAATCAATATTACCTTGGTTACATAAAACATTAGTACCAGAGGGTATTGGACACACACTCGTAGAATGGGTTGTACCAGAGTAACCGTTGTTTATCACGGTTTTTACCTATTACTGTAAAAGCTAAAACCTGACATCCTATATCACAAAATTTGTCATAATAGACTTTATAATGTGTAACACTTAGGCTGTTAGTTACCTATTTTTCTACAGATAAATGGATCAGAGAAACGATGAGCAAACATTACGATTATATCGCCATTGGTGGCGGTAGTGGCGGTATTGCATCAATAAACCGCGCTGCGTTATATGGCCAAAAATGTGCATTGATTGAAGCGAAAGCTTTGGGTGGCACTTGTGTGAACGTAGGTTGCGTTCCTAAAAAAGTGATGTGGCATGCAGCACAAATTGCTGAAGCTATTCATCAATATGGTCCAGACTACGGTTTTGACACCACAGTAAACCGCTTTGATTGGGATACATTAATCAGTAGTCGCTCAGCGTATATTGATCGGATCCATCAATCTTATGATCGTGTATTAGGTAACAATAAAGTTGATGTTATCCAAGGTTTTGCTCGCTTTGTTGATGCCCACACTGTTGAAGTGAATGGTGAAAAAATTACAGCTGATAATATCCTAATTGCAACGGGTGGACGTCCTGTTCAACCTAATATTCCGGGTGCGGAATACGGTATTAACTCTGATGGTTTCTTTGAGTTACCGGCATTACCTAAACGTGTTGCTATTGTTGGTGCAGGTTATATTGCTGTAGAGCTTGCAGGTGTGCTAAACGCATTAGGTAGCGACACGCATCTATTTGTACGTAAACATGCGCCATTACGTAGTTTTGATCCGCTGATTGTTGACACGCTTTTAGAAGTGATGGAAGCCGAAGGACCGAAATTACATACAAATGCAATACCAAAAGCGGTTATCAAAAATGCAGATGGCAGCCTGACATTACAGTTAGAAAATGGCACAGAACAAACGGTTGATACTCTAATCTGGGCAATTGGTCGTGAGCCTGCAACGGATAATCTTAACCTTGGCGTTACAGGTGTTGAACTTAATGACAAAGGTTATATCAACGTTGATAAGTTCCAAAATACCAATATAAAAGGCATTTATGCAGTAGGTGATAACACTGGTGCAGTAGAACTTACGCCAGTTGCTGTTGCCGCAGGACGCCGTTTATCAGAACGTTTATTTAATAATAAACCGAATGAGCATTTAGATTACGCTAATATTGCAACTGTCGTCTTTAGTCATCCACCAATTGGCACTGTGGGTTTAACTGAACCCCAAGCTGTTGAGCAATTTGGGGTAGATCAGGTAAAAGTATATAAATCTTCTTTCACTGCGATGTATAGCGCGGTAACTCGCCATCGTCAGCCTTGCCGAATGAAATTAGTTTGTGTGGGTGCTGAAGAAAAAATCGTTGGTATTCACGGTATTGGTTTTGGGATGGATGAGATGTTACAGGGTTTTGCGGTTGCACTAAAAATGGGTGCAACGAAGAAAGACTTTGATGACACAGTTGCGATTCACCCAACAGCCGCTGAAGAGTTTGTTACTATGCGCTGATTGTTAACGTTCAGTCGTTAATTTTTCATAAAGCAGATATCTCATCGTTGATATCTGCTTTTTTATTTGTGTAATCGTGCGATAGTTTTGCCTGTTTCGTAAACAAATCTTTACTTCATTTCTTGCTTCTTTGTTGCAAATTGTTAATAAAATACACAATCGCGTTTTCTGCTAAATTCTCCTCCCTTGTGGATATTTCCTTTATTTATCATCAGATAGAAAATAATTTTCTAAGCATAGTTCATCCCTCATTAATGATATTTTACATAACTCACCTAATTACGTAACCATAATATATATATGGTTATTGTTATCACTAAATATGGTTAACAAATTATTATATTTGTTAACAATATAATAAATTATTGGTATCATAAGTATTCTAATATTCAGCCTAATAACAATATAAATGGTAAGGCCATTACTGAGGTAGAAGATGAAAATTTCAAGGAGAAAACTGCTTTTAGGTGTTGGTGCTGCGGGCGTATTAGCCGGTGGTGCAGCTTTAGTTCCAATGGTTCGCCGTGATGGTAAATTCGTTGAAGCTAAATCAAGAGCATTGTTTGTAGAAGGTACCGAAGGTGCTCTGCCTAAAGAATCTGATGCAGTAATTATTGGTGGTGGTATTCAAGGTATCATGACCGCTATTAACCTTGCTGAACGTGGCATGAGTGTCACTGTTTTAGAAAAAGGTCAGATTGCAGGTGAACAATCTGGTCGTGCATACAGCCAAATTATTAGTTATAAAACATCACCTGAAATTTTCCCATTACACCATTACGGGAAAATCTTATGGCGCGGTATGAATGAAAAAATTGGTGCTGACACCAGTTATCGTACCCAAGGTCGTGTAGAAGCACTTGCTGATGAGAAAGCACTTGAAAGCGCCCAAGAGTGGATTAAACAAGCAGAACAAACCGCTGGATTTGACGTCCCATTAAATACAAGAATTATTAAGGGAGAAGAATTATCTAAACGTTTAGTTGATGCTCAAACACCTTGGACTGTTGCTGCATTTGAAGAAGACTCTGGTTCCGTTGACCCAGAAACGGGTACACCTGTATTAGCGCAATATGCTAAACAGATTGGCGTTAAGATTTACACTAACTGCGCAGTAAGAGGAATTGAAACTGCGGGTGGTAAAATTTCTGATGTTGTAACCGAAAAAGGTTCTATCAGAACCTCAAATGTTGTTCTTGCTGGTGGTATCTGGTCACGTTTATTTATGGGTAATATGGGTGTTGATATTCCAACACTGAATGTTTACTTATCTCAACAACGTGTATCAGGCGTTCCTGGCGCACCTCGTGGTAATGTGCATTTACCAAATGGCATTCACTTCCGTGAACAAGCCGATGGTACTTATGCTGTTGCACCACGTATCTTCACCAGCTCAATTGTTAAAGATAGCTTCCTGTTAGGACCTAAGTTCCTGCATTTATTAGCGGGTGGTGAGCTTCCATTAGAATTCTCTATTGGTGATGACCTGTTTAACTCATTCAAAATGCCAACATCTTGGAAACTGGATGAGAAAACGCCATTTGAACAATATCGTATTGCAACGGCAACTCAAAATACTGAGCACTTAGATGCTGTATTCCAAAGAATGAAAGCAGAGTTCCCAGTATTTGAAAAATCGCAAGTTGTTGAACGTTGGGGGGCGGTAGTAAGCCCAACAGCAGATGAACTGCCAATTATTTCTGAAGTTAAAGAATACCCAGGACTGGTTATCAATACCGCAACTGTTTGGGGTATGACCGAAGGTCCTGCTGCAGGTCAAGTGACCGCAGATATTGTGACGGGTAAGACACCGATTATTGATCCTACACCATTTAGTATGGATCGCTTTAAGTAGTAAATAAATCCTTGTTTTACTGTATATTTAACACGTTAAGGAGTTTCTATGCGCTATAAAAGTTTACTTGTTGCTCTGCCTTTTGTTTTTGGTGTAGCAAGTGCGAATGCAGAGGGTGTTGTGCACCATAAATTAAATGGCATGCCTATTTCAGAATCAGTTGAAGTGAGTGCTGGTAATAATCTGGTTTTCTTAAGTGGTAAAGTACCTGCTAAGAAATCAGCAGATGCACCAGAAGGTGTGTTGGCATCTTATGGTAATACTGAAGAGCAAACAATCAGTGTATTAGAGCAAATCAAAACTCACCTGAATGAACTTGGCCTAGATATGAAAGACGTTGTTAAAATGCAAGTCTTCTTAGTCGGTGGCGATGAAAATAAAGGCGAGATGGATTTTAAAGGCTTTATGGATGGTTACTCTAAGTACTTCGATGCTTCGAAAACTGACCAATTGCCAGCTCGCTCAACATTCCAAATTGCAAAACTGGCTAATCCAGCTTGGCGTGTAGAGATTGAAGTTATTGCTGTTCGCCCAGCCAAATAAGGGTTCTTAGTATTTAATTCAGTCATGAATTAAGACTAAATAGATAAAACGCTAGAGAAGGGAGACTTTCTTTAGCGTTTTTTTTTATTGCTTTCATAGCTTAAAGGCTATATATAGCCTTTAAGCTATAGGGATGCAGTAATGTGGAATATTGAAACAACGGATGTTTTCGATCATTGGTTTAATACACAAAATCAGTCATTAAAAAATGACATATTAGCGACGATGTTATTATTAAAAGAATTTGGTCCTCAGTTAGGTCGCCCATATGTTGATACCGTTAATGATTCATATTATCCAAATAAGGAAACGCGAATGTCTACTTTAGAAGAATTGATGGCGAAACAAAGCGCCGAAAATCAAAAACGAATATTAAAAAAAGTCGAAGTCTTAAAACAAAATGTATTACTTAGTCAATTGCGAGAGGAGTTAAATCTTTCCCAAACTGAATTAGCGAATGAAATGGGCGTGAAGCAACCCACATTAGCAAAAATTGAGCAACCAGATAATGACCCACGTCTTTCAACATTAAAGCGCTATGTCATCGCATTGGGTGGTGAATTAATTATTGATGTTACGCTGCCAACAGGAAAGCGTGTGTCATTACATTTTTAAGTTAATAGATTTTAAATTTAAGCAGTTAACTGCTTTCGCCTTGAATAAAGTTAACGGGTAATACAGTCATATTTTCTGTTATCTCTTTATTTTCAATAAGAGATGTAATGGCCTCTACGCTTTTTTCAGCAAGTTGTTCAAAAGGTTGTTCGATACAGGTTAACTGGCGAAGTGTTTGCTTTAACCAAGGGCTGCCATCATAAGCCACAATCTTCAACTGCTGTGGGATCGCAATATTTCGTCTTAATGCTTCATTGAAAAGTGCCATAGCCGGAATATCTGCAGCAAAAATAGCATCTATATCGGGATAAAGCGTCAGTGCTTTTTTAGCAAAAGTATGAAAATAATCTTTTTCTTCTTCTTTCCAATTAATTTTGCATGGTATTAGCGTTATTCCAGTATTGAGCAGTGTTTCTTTGAATGCTAAACAACTTTGGTAAGAGGGGGTAGATGAAAGGTAGCTAGAGTTATCTTCAATATAAAGGATCTTTTTGCATTTTTTTTGCATCAGATGTTCTGCTGCTAATTTACCGCCAGTTGCGTGATCGGAACAGATCAAAGGAATATCAGTGAGGTGTCTATCTAAAGTCACCACTGGCTTTTGAATATGTTGATACTCTTTATCATCAAGAACCAGATATTCTGCAATAATACCGTCAATTTGACCGCGTTTTAGCATATCAAAGAAAATACGCTCACGTACTTTGCTATTTTGAGTTGCACACAACATCATGCTATAGCCATTTTCAGCGAGTTTCTGTTCAATAAAACGTGTTACCGTCGCAAAATAAGGGTACTCAAGGCTATTAATAATCACCCCGACAACAGCACTTTTTTGTTGATATAAGTTTCTTAGCCATGTGTCAGGAATATAATCCAACTCTTCTACGGCTTTTCTTATTTTCTCTCGTGCAGTTTGTGAAACGTAACCACTGTTATTTAGTGCTCTTGAAACAGTGCTTGCGGCGACATTGGCTTTTTTTGCGACATCACGGATCCCAGACATTGAATATGCAGTTGCTCCTTTAGGTAAATTGAATTCTTAATATATCTCAATGTGATTATGTCAAACCCACAGTTATTGAGGTAATTGTGTTTTTTTAATATGAGCTATTTCACATTTTTGTATGTTTATTCACTTATGCCAAATTTTAGTGCTTATAGTAAAACTATGGAACAGTTCCATAATTATTTTATTACTCCTATGAGGTGGATATGTCTAGTACTTGGTGGAAGGAAGCCGTTGTCTATCAAATTTATCCTAAGAGCTATTATGATAGTAATGGTGATGGTATCGGCGATTTGGCTGGGATAACTGAGAAACTAGATTACATTCAGTCACTAGGAATCAATGTTATTTGGCTATGCCCTATTTTTAAGTCACCAATGAAAGACAATGGTTATGATATTGCTGATTATTCAACGGTTGACCCTATTTTTGGGGATAATAAGGCACTAGATAAACTTATTAGCGAAGCCAATAAGCGTGATATAAAAATATTATTAGACTTAGTTTTAAATCACTCTTCTGATGAACACCCTTGGTTTAAAGCGGCATTAAGTGATCCTAATAGCCCTTATGCGGATTACTATATTTTCAAACAGTGGGATAAACCCACACCTCCTAATAACTTACGTACTTATTTTGATTGCTCAGTTTGGAGCCGAGTTGCTAATACTAATCGTTGGTACTTTAACTCTTTTGGCCCTGAACAACCTGATTTAAATTGGGAGAATCCACAATTACGCCAAGACATTATCGAGATGATTAATGTTTGGATTAAAAAAGGTGTCGCAGGATTTCGCATTGATGCCATTGGTAATTTAAAAAAGTCACCAGAAGCGTTATCTGAATATCAATTTGAGCCAGATAAAGATGATGGCTCAGCCTCTTTAGTTCCGTGGGTACTAAATCAACCCGGTATTGATAAGTTTTTAACCGAACTAACAGAAAATACCTTTAAACCTGCCAATAGTATGACTGTGGCTGAAATAGATGTGCCAGAAAAAGATTTGCGTGCTTATGTGGGCGAAAATGGTTATTTCTCAATGGTATTTGATTTTAGTATTGCCGATCTCGATATTCGTAATGAAAAACTTTTTACCATAAACCCAATTACGGGTGAAAGATTAAAACCCATTTTTATCAAAAGCCAATTAGATACTCAGCGTGTTGGTTGGGGGGCTCCTTATCTTGAAAATCATGACCAACCACGTTCATTAAATAAATTTCTACCCAAAGGCGCTATTAATCCTATCAGTGCCAAAATGTTAGCAACATTTTTATTAACGCAACGAGGCACTCCATTTATTTATCAAGGGCAAGAAATCGGTATGACTAATTGCCCAATGACACTGGAAGAGCATGATGATTTACATGTATTCAAATTGCATGAATGGGGTAAAAAATTAGGGTATAGCGATAAGCAAATAATCGAATATTTTAATCAACGTAGCCGTGATAATTCGCGCACACCATTTCAATGGAATAATAAGCCTAGTGGCGGATTTACCACCGGAAAGCCATGGTTAAAAGTTAATCCTAATTATATGGATATTAATGCAGAACAAGAGGTTGCAGATAAAAATTCACTGTTTGTTTATTATCAACAATTAATTGCATTAAGACGACACTCAGAAATTAGTGATATTTTAATTTATGGCGAGTTTTCGCCGCTGGCTTCACCTGTAAATGTGATTGCTTTTCAGCGTACTTATGAAGGGAAATCAGTAAATATTTTTTGTAATTTTAGTGATGATGTAAAAAAATTGTCAGTGAGTGCCGCGCAAATTTATTTATCTAACAGCCCAATAGTAAAAGATGAACAAGATGCTTTAGTACTTCAACCTTATCAGGCGGTTATCTTTAAATAAAGATAGCTTTAATGGGTAGGCTCTACGCTTCTATTAGAGCCTATTTAATTAATCTTTCCATTAACTCTACTTTATTGGTGATATTGTTTAAATTAGAAGTAAATGTTAAACATAAACTAAATCACCTTGTTGATATACTAAAAGAGAAGTGATGGATATTTCCCCAGATATTATTTATAAAGTCATTCAACGTATTACAACTGAACGAAAATCTTATGATAAAGCTAAAAATCGCTACTATAAAAAATTAAGCCCCGATTTTTCTCCTCTTTCTTTGTTTAAAATAAATGAAAATGCGATTTCGAAATGCTTGGCATTCCTATTAAATCCTAAGGAGACGCATGCTCAAGAGACTCTTTTTATTCACTGTTTTTATCAGCATTTTCTTGAAGGATATAAATATCAGAACATAAAGTCTGTTGGTGTTGAACAAGCTGTTGAGCAAGATAAAGGGTATCGTCGATTAGATATCTTTATTGAGACATCTGATTTACTCATCGGTATTGAAAATAAACCCTGGGCTGATGATGAAGAGAATCAGTTATATGATTATGGCTGCTGGCTGAAAAAAAAAGCAGGGCGAAGTCGAAAAAAATGGATCCTTTTCTATTTAAGCAATTCTGAATATAGTGATTATTCTTTGGCTGAAAACACAGAAAAAGAGATAAAAGATAATATTAAACATATTACTTATTATGAACTAATAAAGTGGTTAGAGGAATGTAGCTATAAAATAGAATCTATTCAGGTAAAAGCTTTTATTGAATCTATTATGAAATTTATTAAATCAGAAATTAATTACGAGCTAGATATGGAACTACAAGACGAAATTATAGGGAAAATTTTAGAAGATAATGATGCCATTAGTTCAGCGCTATTAATTTCTAAAAGTATTGAATGTATTAAATCCTCAATAATGAAAGAATTTATAGATTATCTTGTTGATAAAACTAAAAAACTACCATTAGAAATAAATTTTGAAGAAGAGGCTTTTAGAAAAGGAAAACGGGATTGTGGATTCTATATCGATTTTAATGATGACAGTCTTTATTATTTAGTATTTCAATTTGAAAGCCCTAATTTAAGAGATTTCTTTTGGGGATTTGAACGCAAAGATGAAGTATCTAAAAAAGATAAATATAAAAATCATCAGGAAATTAAAAATGAGTTAGAGAGGATCTTGCCTCACTATTATCTTGAGATGGAAAATCAATATGAATATTATCCTTGGAGTGCTTATTCGCAAGAAAGCCTCGGTATTCCTCAAAATTGGAATGTAGATGATCATATTTGGCTAATGCTGCGAGATTTTGGTAAAGAGAGTATGGCTGAAAAAGTCGTGACTATTATTAAAACCATTAGTGAAGAGTTTGATTTAGAATTACTAGAGTGATGTTAAGAGTGGGCTTTTATCGCCCACTACCCGTATTATTATTTCTTCAACCAACCCGCAATAAATTCTGCTACTACTTCTGGTCGATTAATATCGAGCAAAGGTAAGTCAATTTTTAACTCACAATCGCTAGCAACAGCGATAACATGCTCATCAAGCAAGTTATTAAAATCACGTTCATTGATATGGCGATAAAGTGCAATTTTTGGGATTGTTTCGCCTTTAAAACCCTCAACTAAGATTAAATCTAACTTACTAGCGTCAAAGCGAGAAGCAAGATAATACAAATCTAATTCAGGTAATTCAGGTGTTTCTGTCATTAATGCCCAACGTTGTTGACTTGCCACTAAGGTTTGGTCAGCACCTGCTTTACGAAGCTCATAACTGTCTTTTCCTGGTTTATCGACATCCATATCATGGTGAGTATGTTTTATCATACCAACACGGATCTCTTTTTTGCGTAATTCAGGGATAAGCTTTTTAAGGAGTGTTGTTTTGCCTGTACCACTCCATGCGGTAATGCCTAAAAGAGGTAGATGTGCCACTGTTATCACTCCTGTTGTTTTAATTTATTGGCTTTTTGAATATCGTCGGAGGTATTTAAATTCACAAAAGCACTTGCTTGATCAGCAAATAAAATAGGTCGAGCATTTATCTGTTTCATAAACAGCATTAATTTGCGATCACCTTGAGCCAAATATGCCTCAAGTGTAGGAATTATACGACGATTTAATAAGGCAAGAGTGGGATGTTCGCGTTCTCCATCATTAACATAGGCAGCTATTGCCTCCCCTTTTTGAGCGTATAGTGTTTCAACTAAATTTAATGGAAAATAGGGAACGTCACAGGGAACGAATGCCACCCATGGGGTTTTAGCATGTTTTAATAATGCCAGCATCCCCGCTAAAGGGCCTGCAAACTCGGTTGTTTCATCTGTAATAATGGGATAATGGCTTTGGCGATACTGCTCAATATTGCGATTTGCACTAATTAAGATGGTCTCAACTTGTGTTGCGAGCTTCTGAGCAATATGCCAATACAAAGGCTTTCCATGTAGGATCTGTAGCCCTTTATCAACACCACCCATTCGGGTTGCTTGACCGCCAGCAAGTATGCCGCCAGTAATATTCTTATTTTTCATATTCAATATTTGTGAATGAATCAGCTAAAAATTCCGAACGATATTTATCAAGTAAAAACGATATAGTAATAAAAAGCACTTACTTATTGGTATTTCATGTAAAGCAACAGCAATTTTGATCAAAAAAGCGTAATATTTACTCAGATTGACAGAGGTTTTCTTTTTCTATCGGATAATACTTGATACTTTGTTGTTGGTTTTAATAATAAGGATTTTTTGTATGAAATGTCACCGTCTTAATGAGGTTATGGAATTACTGCACCCAGTTTGGGAAGAGAACTCAGATTTAAACCTAGTTCAATTATTGCAGAAACTTGCAGATGAAGCGGGTTATAAAGGTCAATTATCTGATCTGACAGATGATATTTTAATTTATCATCTGAAAATGCGTGGAACTGCGGCAACAGATGTTATTCCCGGATTGAAAAAAGATTATGAAGAAGATTTTAAAACCGCGATTTTACGTGCTCGTGGTGTAATTAAAGATTAACCTCAGGATAGAACATGGAAATGTCTGCCTCATTTAATTTTCAGGGACTTTCGCCTGATAACATTTGGGATGCACTAATTAAGATTGGTTTTTATCCTGAATCAGGGCTGACCGAGCTAAATAGTTATGAAAATCGTGTTTTCCAGTTTATGGATGAACAACGACAACGTTATGTGGTTAAATTCTATCGTCCTCAACGATGGTCTTATCAACAGATAAAAGAAGAACATGAATTTGTTTTAGCACTAAAAGAAGCCCAGGTTTCTGTGGCGGCGCCTTTAATAATTAACGGCGAAACAGTGCATATTTCTGATGGTGGTTTCTATTTTACGCTATTCCCAAGTATTGGTGGAAGAGCGTATGAAACAGATAATCTTTTTCAGTTAGAAGAAGTGGGACGAACACTTGGGCGTATTCATCAGATTGGTAGAAAAAATAATTATCAATACCGCCCAACGATTTCTATTACAGAATATCTGAAAATACCAAAATTAGAATTTGAGAAGAGTCATTTAGTTCCAAATAGTCTAAAACCTCAATTTATGGAGGTGATAGATAAACTAATTCATCTGGTGAGTTCTAAAATAGAGAACCCAGAATGGAAAATATTACGCTTACATGGGGATTGCCATCCTGGAAATATATTGTGGCGTGATGAAGTCGTAATGGTTGATTTTGATGATTCCCGTATGGGGGCAGCAATACAAGATTTTTGGATGTTACTAAATGGCTCTAGGCAAGAGCAAATTATACAGTTAGATACCCTCCTTGAATCTTATAATGAATATCAGGATTTCGATTTAAAAGAGCTGTCATTAATTGAGCCATTAAGAGCAATGAGAATGGTACATTATCTTGCGTGGGTACTTAAACGCTGGAATGATCCTGCTTTTCCTAGGGCTTTTGTTTGGTTTCAGGAACCTGATTTTTGGTTTAAACAACTCGCATTATTTAAGGGGCAAGTGGAGCAATTAAATGAACCTCCGTTGCAACTTAGCCCAATGTATTAATTTTTAGGAGACGATTAGAAATGAAAAAAATTTGGCTAGCGTTAGCAAGTATGGTGTTAGCATTTAGTGTTTCTGCTGCTAATATTTCTGAAGGAAAGCAATATACCAATCTTTCAAAGTCAGTCGCTGGCGCACCTGAAGTGGTTGAGTTTTTCTCTTTTTATTGCCCCCACTGTTATCAGTTTTCTGAAGTTTATAAAGTAAACAGCACGGTTGAAGAGAATGTGCCAGAAAATGCTAAAATGGTACGTTATCATGTTGATTTCTTAGGACCTCTAGGAAAGGATATGACACGTGCTTGGGCTGTTGCGATAGCATTAGGTGTTGAAGATCAAGTATCACCAGCACTATTTAAAGGCATTCAAGAAACTCAATCTATTCGTTCTGTTGATGATGTTCGTAATACCTTTATTAATGCTGGTGTTAAAGCTGAAGATTATGATGCAGCAATCAATAGCTTTGTAGTTAATTCATTAGTCAGCCAACAACAAAATGCGGTTGCTGATTTTCAAATCAATGGTGTTCCTGCAATGATCATTGGTGGAAAATATAAAATGAAAAATGACGGCATTAGCGCGAAGTCACCTGAAGAATATGCAAAAGCATACTCTGATATTGTTAATCAGTTACTGATAAAAAAATAAGATATAACAAAGTTTTTTTAATAAAGACTACGTATAATTATTTAGATATCGTATATGAAAATAGTACTCATTTTTCTTGAGTGCTATTTTTTTTGAGTTCATATTTTTGTCATAATATAACTATCCACATTATCTACTATTTGTTTCATTAATTTATTTTTTTCGAAAAAAACAGCTAAGTCATTGATTTTTTAATTATGTTAATGAAATGAAAATATGGATAACTCATTAATATAGATGGAGTTACAAAAATACTCACAGAGTTATCCACAGGCTATTGTGTTTTTGAGAAAAAAGACGAGAAAGAAAATAGATACAATGTGACTTGAGTGTGACAGTGTGTATTTGTTATACAGAAAGTGAATGTTTTTCTATTGTTATTTTTTAAAATAAAGCGGCATAAGTAAGAGAAGAAAAACTCTTTTTAGATTAATAAATTAACATAAGGTTAAGAGTAAATACCTAGTCGATAAATTATAATATTAGGCTATTTTAATAATCAAACTAATGAATGTAATAATAGTGTAAAACAAGATCAAATATTCATTGATATAAGATATGGGTAAAAATTATTCTGTGATTTGACAACTTTATTTTAATTATGTTAAAACAATAAAGCTAAAGAGATATATCAATAAAAATTGAAAAATCATACTTTATTAAAGTGTATAAATATAAAATAACACTTTATATAAATTACAATATATAGCCAGAATAATAGAAATAATATTTTAAGTGAGGGCAATCACTGGCTAGCGAAAAACGGAGGCTTAATGCAAACCGATACTGATACAGAAAATCTTACATTAATAAACGTAACAACCAAAAATACTACAAGAACATTAGCTAGTACTTTAAATAGCCAGATAGCTAGATTATTTAAAGTACTATCTACCAAAGCGGCCAACTTAACAAAAATCAATACCATCACATTAGTTAGTTGGATAGCAACAGTAACTGCTTGTGGTATGTATATTTCTTATATTCCACAAATAGTTGATAATCTTAATGGTATTAAAACTAGTCCATTTCAGCCTTTTGTTGCGGCGATTAACTGTTCTCTCTGGACGTTTTATGGCGTGAAAAGTAAAGAGTACCCCGTTGCTATTGCAAATGCTCCTGGTATTATTTTTGGTGCGATTGCATGTTTAACTGCAATTATTTAATACTATTCCTAGATGTATATTAAAGATTAAAAAAATTGAATTTCTAATATGATTTCAAATAAAATTGATAACAGATATCTAAAAATAAGCGTTATTAAGATAATTAAAAATTCAAATAAATGACTTTATCACCCTGAACTTAATTTGATTAGGGTGATTTTTATTTTTATTTTTATTTTTATTTATAGTGTGGAGAGAATTATTACTCCGATTGGTTTTATTTAATATCATACTGCCGATCTATAATAGCTATCTATAATTTTCTGATGATTGCGTTCTGATAGGTGTAGATAAAGGAATAGAATGCTTTATTTATGCGCAATGCCTAATTTTAAGAACAGGTAATATTCGTCTATTGGACCGCATTGTGGCATTCTAGTCATATTAATGAACCTCAAAACAATGATGAACAGATTATGGTCCAGATAGCAGAAAACCCCTTTATCCTTGTGGATGGCTCCTCATACCTTTACCGTGCCTACCATGCTTTTCCTCCGCTAACAAATAGTAAAGGCGAGCCTACTGGTGCCATGTATGGTGTGCTCAACATGTTGCGTAGCCTAATCATACAATATAAGCCAAGCCACGTTGCGGTTGTGTTTGATGCTAAAGGCAAAACATTTCGTGATGAGTTGTATGAGGAATATAAATCTAATCGTCCACCAATGCCTGATGATTTACGTGAACAAATTGAACCTTTGCATGAAATGGTGCAAGCAATGGGTTTGCCTCTGTTATCTATTACCGGTGTTGAGGCGGATGATGTTATCGGTACGCTAGCATTAAAAGCTGCGGCTGAGGGTAAAAATGTATTAATTAGTACAGGTGATAAAGATATGGCGCAATTAGTTACGCCGAATGTCACCCTGATAAACACAATGACTAACGTGATCCTTGGTCCTGATGAAGTTAAAGAAAAATATGGTGTTCCACCTGAGCTAATTATCGATTTTCTTGCTTTAATGGGGGACTCTTCAGATAACATTCCGGGCGTTCCGGGCGTTGGCGAAAAAACGGCGTTAGGTCTTTTACAAGGTATTGGTAGTTTAAATGAGATTTACCAGCAACTAGATACTATTGCTACATTAAGTTTTCGTGGTGCAAAAACGCTAGGTGCAAAAATGGCAGATCACGAAGAGATAGCCATGCTTTCCTATAAACTCGCTACCATAAAAACAGATGTTGAACTGAATAAAACGTTTGATGATCTTACGGTTAATGAGCCTAACTTAGATAAATTACTGGAAATGTTCACGCGTTATGAGTTTAAACGTTGGATCAGTGATTTACAAAATGGTGGATGGTTAGCGCAGCGTAGTAACCGTAAAGCGGCAGTGCCTTATACTGCTGATATTGCAGAAACAAAAGACACACCAGTATCAACCGATTTTCCTGTTATTACACAAGAGAATTATGAAGCAATATTAACCCATGAAAGTCTGATGCGTTGGGTTGAGATTTTAAAGAAAGCCCCAGCTTTTGCATTTGATACTGAAACCGACAGTTTGAATAATATTGATGCTCGTTTAATTGGTATGTCATTTGCTGTTGAAGTGGGTAAAGCGGCTTATATTCCATTGCGTCATGAATATCTCGATGCACCAGATCAATTACCTGTTGATGACGTTCTCGCGGCATTAAAACCTGTTTTGGAAGATGAATCAATCTTAAAAATTGGACAAAATCTGAAGTTCGATCGCGGTATTATGGAAAATGAAGGTATTGAATTAAAAGGAATTTATTTTGATACCATGTTAGAATCTTATGTGCTTAATAGCGTAAGTAATCGCCATGATATGGATACCTTGGCTGAAAAACATTTAAACCATAAAACCACTACCTTTGAAGAAATTGCGGGCAAAGGGAAAGGACAACTGACGTTTAACCAGATTGATGTTGAACAAGCAACGCTATATGCCGCTGAAGACGCCGACATTACATTATTGTTGCATCAGGCGTTATATCCTCAAGTAGATGCTATTGCATCGCTTAAGCACGTTTACAGAGACATTGAGATGCCATTAGTCCCTATACTTTCCAGAATGGAACGTAAAGGGGTACTTATTGATGCTCAAGTGCTTGCAGTGCAGTCTCAAGAAATTACACAGCGCTTAGCTGAAATTGAAAAAGAGACATTTAAATTAGCAGATCAAGAGTTTAATCTCTCTTCCCCAAAACAGTTGCAAGAAATCCTATTCGATAAATTGCAATTACCTGTGATTAAGAAAACACCAAAAGGTGCTCCTTCAACAAATGAAGAAGTATTAGAAGAGCTAGCACATAGTCATGAGTTACCTCGTTTAATTTTAGAGCATCGTGGGCTTGCTAAATTAAAATCAACATACACCGATAAATTGCCACTAATGGTTAATGGCAAAACTAAACGTGTACATACTTCTTATCATCAGGCAGTTACCGCGACTGGACGCTTATCTTCTCGCGATCCTAACTTGCAGAATATCCCTGTAAGAAATGAAGAAGGGCGTCGTATTCGCCAAGCCTTTATTGCTCGCGATGGTTTTAAAATTGTAGCTGCTGACTATTCGCAAATTGAATTACGCATTATGGCGCATTTATCTCAAGATAAAGGTTTGTTAGATGCCTTTGCTCAGGGTAAAGACATTCACCGTGCTACTGCTTCGGAAGTATTTGGTATTGCGTTAGATGATGTGACTTCAGAGCAACGCCGTAGTGCTAAGGCGATTAACTTTGGTCTGATTTATGGCATGAGTGCATTTGGGTTATCTCAGCAAATTGGTGTTGAGCGCAGAGAGGCTCAGCGTTATATGGATCTCTATTTTGAACGTTATCCGGGTGTGTTGGATTATATGGAGCGAACTCGTCAGCAAGCGTCAGCACAAGGTTATGTTGAAACTTTAGATGGACGCCGTTTGTATCTACCGGAAATTAACTCAAAAAATGCAATCCGTCGTAAAGCGTCAGAGCGTGAAGCGATTAATGCGCCAATGCAAGGAACTGCTGCCGATATTATCAAAAAAGCAATGATTGCAGTTGATAACTGGATTTGTAATGAATGCCCTGATGATGTGCATATGATAATGCAAGTGCACGATGAATTGGTCTTCGAAGTGAGAGAGTCCTATTTAGATACCGCTAATACGATGATCCATAAATTAATGGAAAGTAGTATGGAGCTGGCTATTCCTCTGAAAGTGGAAGTCGGTATTGGTAATAACTGGGATGAAGCACACTAGTTTTAGAATTAATCAATTTAGGGTGCTAGTGATAGTGCCCTTTTATTTTATCCTAGCAATAAAAAAGCTCAGTCATTGAAATCATGGCTGAGCTTTTTGTTTCAATATTTTTCAAGATATGAAAAATAAGTAAGTGAATAATTAAGCAACTTGAGTATCTGTTAGTTTGCTTAGTTTCTTCTGTTTTTTCTCAATGCGTTGACGTTTCAACGGAGATAAGTGGTCAATAAACAGCTTACCATCTAGATGGTCAAGCTCATGTTGAATACAGCCCGCAAAGAGATCTGCGGCTTCAAGCTCAATATCATCACCATTCCTATCCCATGCTTTGACCTTTAAGAAGCGAAAACGCTCTGTAGGTGCAAAAGATTCAGGAATAGAAAGACAACCATCCATCATATCCATCACTTCATCTTCGGTACTAACAATGACAGGATTGATTAAGGCTATTGGTTGATCTCGGTTTTCAGAAACATCAATAACAACAATGCGTTTAGATACATTAACTTGAGGTGCGGCTAATCCGATACCTCTTTCTTCATACATGGTTTCAATCATGCTGTCGATTAATGTGCGTATTTCGTCATCTACTTTTTCCACCGGCATAGCGACTCTGCGCAGACGCTCATCTGGAAAACGCAGTAGCGTTAATACAGCCATGGATACCTCATTTTTATCGCTAGTTTACAAATTTACTACAGTCTCGCGATAAGACTACCACAAAATTAGCAGGGAGAAACCGCATCATTTGTGTGATTTGTTCTATTTTTAATCACATTCATCTAAGTGATTAAAGTCTCATAAATATGTAATTAAGCTACATTAATTCGTATTTTGAATACATAAATATTGGCTGAATCGTGTCGGCACGTGAAAAAAAATTACAAAAGGGCTTTTATTAACCAATAAAATGGAGTACATTATCTCTCGTAGGGTACAGAGGTAAGATGTTCTATCTTTCAGACCTTTTACTTCACGTAATCGGATTTAGCTGAATATTAGCTGCCCCAGTCGACTTTATTTCGACTGGGGCATTTTTTTGCCTAAAATTTGGCAAATAGAGTATTTAAGAATTGAAGGGGAAATATTATTCCCCCTATTGTAGTGATGAGTTGTACTAGATGGGGTGAGCTTGCGGTGTTTAGGCGTTATCTTTGCTTGTCTTTATTTCGGAAGTACCAGAATACCAACCATTTAGAGTGTCACGAAGTTTATCAATACCGATTTTTTTCAGTGAAGAGAAATACTCAACACGGATATCCCCTAATTTACTTGAAAGCTCGTTGCGTACATCCATTAATTGCTTTTTGCGTGCACCAGATGCCAGTTTATCTGCTTTAGTTAGCAATACGAGTGTGGGTAGTTCAGATTCAACAGCCCAATCAATCATCTGCATATCTAAATCTTTTAATGGGTGACGGATATCCATTAAGATAACCACACCTTTTAGGCATTCTCTTTTATGTAGGTATTCGCCTAAAGAGCGCTGCCATTTACGTTTCATCTCTTCAGGAACTTGCGCATAACCATAGCCAGGTAAGTCAACCAAACGTATGCCTTCTTCAATTTGAAAAAGGTTGATTAACTGAGTACGCCCAGGCGTTTTACTGGTACGAGCAAGACCATTCTGTTGAGTTAGTGCATTTAATGCGCTGGATTTTCCAGCATTGGAACGACCCGCAAAGGCAATTTCAATCCCTGTATCTGGCGGTAAATGACTGATATCAGGTGCACTAATAATGAAATGTGCTTTTTGGTAGTTAAATTGGGTCATTATGGTATAAGCCTCTCTGAAATAATGCTGCTTCTCATGCATACTCGCATTGGCTCTGCATTAAGAATAAATATCTGCTTGCTCTATTTTGGCGCAATTTAGACAGTTATGACAGTGATTAAAAATTAAAATTTCTGCTGTTATAAACTAAACTTGTTTATTAAGCGTAAATAAAAGTAAATGATTGGCACTATTTAGCCCAGCGAATTAGAATCGCTGCATATTAAGTAAGTTGTAGACTATTAAAGTAAAGGATCCCTGCATGTTAAAACGTTTTCTTGTCACCTTCGTTACCGCTTGCACTTTAACAACAGCATCTTTTGCAATGGCAACGGGAGAGACCTTCGTTAAATTAGTCACATCTGAAGGCAATATCGAACTCTCACTGGATAATAAAAAAGCACCAAACACAACGAAAAATTTTATTCAGTATGTTGAAGATGGATATTATAACGGTACAACTTTTCATCGTGTTATCCCTGGTTTTATGGTTCAAGGTGGTGGTTTCACCGCTGATTTGCAACAAAAACAAGCTCGTGAACCAATTAAAAATGAAGCCGATAATGGGTTACGTAATGTAAGAGGTACTATTGCGATGGCACGTACTTCAGATAAAGACAGCGCGACTAGCCAGTTTTTTATTAATGTCGCTGATAATGCTTTCTTAGATCATGGCCAACGTGATTTTGGTTATGCTGTGTTTGGTAAAGTTGTAAATGGTATGGATGTTGTGAATAAAATTTCACAAGTTCAAACTCGTAATATTGGTCCTTATCAAAATGTGCCAGTTAAAACGGTAACGATTTTATCTGCCGAAGTTATCAAAAAATAACGTGTTATTAGGATAGAATATTTACTTATTCTAATAAGTTAACATACTAATAAACCGGAATGATCTTTATCATTCTGGGTTTTTTAGTACGAAAAAAATATTTTTTACTGCCTCTTTTTTCGTGTGATCTCCTGTAATAAGTATTCATTGCACTATTAATAGCTCTATTTGTCACTCATTGCCGCCATTATTGTTATTGCGCAATAAATCCGCAGATTTTCTTGCTTACTATTCATTTCTTATACCTGTGCTATGATAATCGGCTTTGTTGTACCCAAGTCGGTTAAACAACGAGCTATTTTGACAGGGATACAACGGTTTCAAAATAGCAATAAAACAGAAAATGATAAAAAAATCAGTCGGATAGGCTAATATGCTGTTACTTATTGATAATTACGATTCGTTTACTTACAACCTCTATCAATATTTTTGTGAATTAGGTGCAGAGGTTGTTGTTAAACGTAATGATGAGATTGGGCTTAAAGAGATAGAAAAGATGATGCCAGCACATCTTGTCATCTCCCCAGGACCTTGTACTCCAGATGACGCAGGGATCTCTCTTGAGGCTATACAGCGATTTGCCGGTGAAATCCCAATTCTTGGGGTTTGTTTAGGTCATCAAGCTATTGGGCAGGCTTTTGGTGCATCAGTAATAAGAGCTCGTGAAGTGATGCATGGTAAAAATTCACTTATCCATCACAATCAACAAGGTGTATTTAAAGGACTTAATCGACCTTTAAGTGTAACTCGTTATCACTCCCTTGTGATTGATGCGGCAACACTACCAGTACCATTTGAAGTTACTGCGTGGAGTCAACATGATGGAAATGTTGATGAAATCATGGGGATACGGCATCGGACATTACCGATAGAAGGTGTGCAATTTCACCCAGAAAGTATTCTTAGTGAACAAGGGCATGAACTATTAAATAATTTCCTTAAATATTAGATGGATAGCGTTATTTTATCTAAATAATCCATTTTTAGTCAAAACCATATTTGATTTTTTATTCATATTTAGTGATTATATTTTCACATTAAAGATAAATATCGATCAGGTGGGGTAATGACAACACAAAGCATCAACCGGGCAACTTACGATCAAGTAATGTTGCCAATCTATTCACCCGCAGAGTTTATTCCAGTTAAAGGCAAAGGAAGCCGTGTTTGGGATCAACAAGGCAAATCTTATATCGATTTTGCTGGTGGAATTGCCGTATTAGCATTAGGACACTGCCATCCCGCGCTTAATCAAGCACTTAAAGAGCAAAGTGAACAGCTTTGGCACGTCAGCAATGTTTTTACCAATGAACCCGCACTACGTTTGGCTCAAAAATTAATCGAGAGCACTTTTGCTGAACGTGTTTTTTTTGCGAATTCAGGTGCAGAAGCGAATGAAGCCGCCTTTAAGCTAGCTCGCCATTACGCAATAACCCGTCATAGCCCTTATAAAACCAAAATTATTGCCTTTCATCATGCCTTTCATGGCAGAACACTGTTTACGGTTTCTGTTGGTGGACAGCCTAAATATGCTGATGGTTTTGGTCCTAAGCCTGCCGATATTATTCATGTGCCTTTTAATGACCTAGCAGCAGTAAAGGCTGTTATGGATGATCACACTTGTGCTGTGGTGTTAGAACCAGTTCAAGGTGAAGGCGGTGTCACACCAGCAACGCCTGAATTTATGAGAGGGCTTCGTGAGCTGTGTGATAAGCACCAAGCGCTATTAGTGCTTGATGAAGTACAAACTGGAATGGGGCGTACTGGCAAGTTATTTGCTTATATGAACTATGATGTAATGCCAGATATCATCACAACAGCAAAAGCATTAGGTAGTGGTTTTCCATTAAGTGCAATGTTAACAACGCAAGAGATCGCTTCTGCAATGGGTGTTGGAACTCACGGTACAACATATGGAGGTAATCCATTAGCTTGTGCAGTAGGAAATGCCGCCTTTGATTTGATTAATACACCAGCATTACTTGATGGTGTGCAAACGCGTTATCAGTGGATTGTGGATGAATTAACCGCCATCAATCAAACCTACTCTGTATTTACACAAATTCGAGGTCAGGGTTTATTAATTGGCGCTGAATTAGCACCTAAATATGCAGGAAAGGCAAAAGTACTATTAGGGCTTGCTGCACAACATGGCTTAATGATGCTAAATGCGGGTGCGGATGTAATGCGATTTACGCCATCATTAATTATTACTCAAGACGAGTTACAAGAAGGGATGCTAGCATTGAAAGCAGCCGTTGCTGAGTTTGTAAAAACCAACTAGCTCTTAATGCTGATTAAAAAACCCCATCGTTATCCAATGGGGTTTTATGCAGAAATCGTTACTGATAGCCCATTTTAGAAATGGGCTATTGTTTGTTCTAGGTGGCTAAACTTAGCGAGTACCGTAAACGACGATAGTTTTACCGTGTGCAGAGATCAGGTTTTGATCTTCTAGCATTTTTAAAATACGGCCTACAGTTTCGCGTGAACAACCTACAATCTGCCCAATTTCCTGACGTGTAATTTTAATTTGCATGCCATCAGGGTGAGTCATTGCATCAGGTTGTTTTGCTAAGTTAAGTAATGTTTGTGCAATACGTCCTGTTACATCTAGGAAAGCAAGGTTACCTACTTTTTCTGATGTTGTTTGCAGTCTACTCGCCATTTGAGCAGAGAGACGCATAAGAATATCAGGGTTAACCTGAATTAATTGGCGGAATTTTTTATAGGAAATTTCTGCTACTTCACAGGCTGTTTTTGCTCTAACCCATGCACTACGTTCTTGATCTTCTTCAAATAATCCAAGTTCACCGATGAAATCCCCCTGATTTAGGTAGGAGAGGATCATTTCTTTTCCTTCTTCATCTTTAATAAGAACAGCCACGGAACCTTTAACAATATAATAAAGTGTTTCCGCTTTCTCACCTTGGTGGATCAGCGTGCTCTTGGATGGATATTTGTGAATATGGCAGTGAGACAAAAACCATTCAAGAGTCGGGTCTGTTTGCGGCTTGCCGAGAACCATTCGCGTTATCCTCTGTACGTTAAATGCAGCCTTTCAAAACGGATTGACTCCCTTTTGAGACAGCATGCTTAAAAATCCTATCTTTACCGATTAACTTCCTGAGAACACGGAAAGTTAATATGGAATAGATTATAATAAATGAGAAAATAATGCATTGATCTTAACCACTATCATCAAGCAGATATTGTTTTTAGCACAGTTAACGCATTAAGTCTCGTTTTACGCAGTCAGCATAATAAACCTATTTGCTAATTGCCAGTTGAATTATGAGAATGTACTCTTTTAGTTTCTGTCTTATTGAGGATAAATAAATGGAAGCACGGGTTAAATGGGTTGAGGATTTATCTTTTTTAGGAGAGTCTTCTTCTGGTCATCAAATCATGATGGATGGAAATTCTGGCGATAAAGCACCAAGTCCAATGGAGATGTTATTAATTGCAGCAGGTGGATGTAGTGCTATTGATGTCGTGAGTATTTTACGCAAAGGTCGCCATCAAGTAACTGATTGTGAAGTGAAATTAACTTCAGAGCGTCGCGAAGAGGCACCTCGTTTATTTACTGATATCAATTTACATTTCATTGTTTCTGGTAAAGAGTTGACTGATAAAATTGTTGAGCGAGCAGTTCAATTATCAGCGGAAAAATATTGTTCGGTTTCTTTAATGCTGGGTAAAGCCGCCCATATTACTCATTCATTTGAAATAAAAGTTTCTGAATAAAGTTGATAATTTAAAATAGTTTTTAACTAATAAAATAATATCCCTTTTATCGACGGGATATTATTTTTTACAAAATAGATATACGCTTATCTAACTAATTTTTTCACCATTTAATAATTTTCTGACTAATGGCGCCATAATTAATTCCATCGCTAAACCTAATTTTCCGCCAGGAACCACAATGGTATTTATTGTTGACATAAATGAGCCATGCAACATCGCCAGTAAATAGGGAAAATCGATATCAGTAAGACCTCGAAAGCGGATCACAATAAAACTTTCATCTAAAGTCGGGATAGCTTTTGCTGAAAATGGGTTTGAGGTATCAACAGTAGGTACACGCTGAAAGTTAATATGAGTACGAGAAAATTGCGGAATAATGTAATTAATATAGTCATCCATTGAGCGAACAACGGAGTCTTTTACTGCTTCTAGTGAATGTCCTCGTTCTGTCGTGTCACGCGTTAATTTTTGTATCCACTCAAGATTGACTATTGGCACAACACCCACCAGTAAATCGACATGTTGTGCGACATCGTGTTCTTGCGTTACAACTCCACCATGTAGCCCTTCATAAAAAAGCACATCTGTTTTTTCAGGTAAAGCTTCCCAAGGTGTGAAAGTACCTGGTAGTTGATTATAAGGAATGGCTTCATCATAAGAGTGAAGGTATTTACGACACTCTCCTTGACCTGTCTCACCGTAATTGATCAATGTAGAACTTAATAGGCTAAAGTCATTTGCTTCAGGACCAAAATAGCTAATATGCCTGCCTTGTTCTTTCGCTTTTCTGATTGCCATATCCATTTCAGGACGGGTATATCGATGAAAACTATCCCCTTCAATTAGTGCCGCATTTGCATTAAGTTGCTGAAATATTTTACGAAAAGCTTGACTAGTCGTTGTGGTTCCCGCACCGCTAGAACCAGTGATGGCAATGATCGGGTGTTTGATAGACATAAAATGATGCTCCTTTGTCAATACGAGGGAGAGCCTATCCCTCGCGGGTAGATGCCACGTTATTAACTAATAAGCTTAATTAATCAGGGCGAAACTGTGATGCGGGCATGATATTGACGCTTTCATGTAACTCTGACCAAACTAATACGGCTTCACCTGATGAAAGCTGTTTTTTTACATCGGCGACTTTTTGTTCAAGCGTCTTCTCTTGGATACCATAATCAGTCCCTTCTCGTAAAACAAAACTTTCAATCAAGCTCTCTAGCGTATCAGTCGAAAGTTCTTTCCAAGGAATAATCATTTTGATTTCTCCAAGTAGGTTGTTAGCCAATCAGGGATACGGTTTTCAAGCCACATTATGGGTTTTGACAATTTGCCACTCACAAAACCAACGTGCCCACCAAATTCAGTTAACTGATATTCAATATTATTAGGCAATGAAGTTACATCAGGTATTACATCAGAAGACATAAAAGGATCGTCTTTTGCATGGATGATCAAGGTCGTTTTCTTGATCTGGTTTAATAAAGGCAATGCACTGCATTGGCGATAGTAATCAAGTGCGTCTTTAAAACCATGAATTTTTGCTGTAATAAGGTCATCAAATTGACGCAGTTTTTTGATCGATTTAATCGTTAATAAGCTAATAGGTAATGATTGTGGGTAACGAATAAGTTTTCGTGTTGCATTACGTTTTAACCCTTTTAGCAAATACCACTGATAAAAACGTGAAAAACCGTGTTCAATTTTAGTTGAGCAAGGTTCTAGCATTAACGGTGCTGAAACTATCACTGCGGCATCAAGCACAGCGCTCTCGCCACTTTCAGCAAGATAATAAGCCAACATATTGCCACCAAGAGAATAGCCTACAGCGGCAGTGGGTTGTTCACCAAATTCCGTTTTTAACCAATTAAGAAAATATCGCGCATCTTCTGTTTCACCGGAGTGATAAATTCTTTTTTGTCTATTGGGTTCGCCACTGCATCCTCGAAAGTGCATTACCACGCCTAACCAATCACGCGCTTTCGCAGCGGCTAACATGCCATGAACATAAGGGCTACTAAAACTGCCCTCTAAGCCATGAAAGATAACCAAGCGAGGTTTGTGTTGCGCTTGATTCGGATCTTCACTCCATGCTAAATCGACAAAATCATTATCAGGGAGATTGAGACGCTGCCAATAAGGCGTTAATAGTGGTGTTCTACGCACTATTCGTGGCAAAAGTGTTTGTAAGTGCGGATTTTTAGCCCAGCGCATGGGATTAAAGTATTGAGACATATTTTTGTTTATCAAAATGAATTAACACTTGTTTGCTAAATAACATACTGCTATTTTCGATGAAAATAAAACATCTGTCACATCTTTGAGCTTTATCATGACGACCAGCCTCGTTTTTTCTTTAAGTATTTTTCTGTTTATCGCTGCTATAACACCAGGACCCAACAATTTATTGTTAACGTCTTCTGGCGCACATGTGGGATTTAAAGGCTCATTAAAATTGATGGCAGGCATTATACTCGGAATGCAGTGTGTTTTGCTGAGTTCTGCATTTGGTATTGCTGCATTATTGATTATTTATCCTGCGTTGCATATAGGATTAAAGGTGATAGGTAGTACTTATTTACTTTGGCTAGCTTGGAAAACAGCAACATCTAATTATCAACGGCTTGATATATCAGCACAAACGGCACAAACCGTGAGTTGGTTTCAGGGGGGATTATTACAATTTCTGAATCCCAAAGCATGGATAATGGGGTTGGGTGCAGTAGGCAGCTTTAGTTTATCCGGTGATGCATACTTTGGTTCAATTGGTGTTATCAGTGTAGTAATGGTGATTGTTAACTTAGTCGCAGGTATTGCATGGATTTTAGGTGGAACCTTAATTAGCTTATTCTTACAAAGTCGGCGCTCTTGGTTTATTTTCAATATCACAATAGGATTATTAACCGCAGCTTGTGTCCCTTTGATATGGTTTGAGTAAAATGATTAAATAATAAAAAAAGGATAAATAGCAGTACGCTTATCAGGCTAATTAAAATGATTTTTTTTAGGTTTAAGTGATAGGTTATTTTATTTTTTAGGTTAAAAATAGCGAATAACTCTATTAAAATAGAGTGCTTAGATTATCTGCAATTCTGTTAATCTATGATATAGTTCATTTGATATTAAATATGAATTTATTTAGTATGCTAATTATCATCACTGTATTAGTCGTTAGTGTAAGCTAATGGTGATAGATAATGTTGTAAATTAATAGTTAAAACGTAAACTATTATCTTTATTCTGTTTAATTTTACCCCTGAAAATTAAGAAATGACTTGTATTATGATAGAATTATTTATTCCAATTAATGTATTGTAATTTAAGTGTTTTTTGCTTTTTGTAAACGGTTTATCTAGTCTGTTATATTTTAAATTGATTTTATTAAGTATAAATGAGAAAAATCATAGTTCCTTATTGACCTAAAGGAATAAATTATTATTAATAAAAATCAAATGCTTTTAAAAATCATATCTATTTAATAGAATAATAGTATTTTCTATAAAACATTATTATTATAGAAAAGAGTTTATTTACCACATTATTGCTTTCATTACACTTAATAAAATAGCTCTTCTTGTTTTTAATTGATTTTATTCCAAAAACTTAATTATTGAAGGCGATAAACTCGTTATCAAGAATTAGACCATTATAACTATATAGTACTTTAAGTGGATATTGTCATTATGCCGACATTAACGAAGATCGCGTGGATTAAACCAGGGATGGCAACAAATCAACGTAAGATAGCAGATTATATTCTAGCCAACCCTGAAAAAACGGTCACGCTTTCATCGCAGCAATTAGCTGAGATTATGGGGGTTAGTCAGTCCGCTATTGTGAAGTTTAGTCAAAAAATAGGGTTCAAAGGTTTTCCGTCATTAAAATTAGCCATTAGTGAAGATTTAGGGCGAAAACAGGCTAATTCAGATGCGGGTTCAAATATCTTACATAACCAGATTAATGCCGATGATAGCTTAGTTGTTATTGCACAAAAATTAGCGCAAGAGAAAAATAATTCTATTAGTGATACAACACGCCAAATTAATTATCTTCACTTTGAAAAAGTAATCCAACTTATTGATGAAGCAGCAAGAGTTCAAATTATAGGCATTGGTGGTTCTGGATTAGTAGCAAGAGATTTGAGCTATAAACTGCAAAAAATTGGTATTACGACACTGATTGAAACCGATCACCATGTGCAAATTTCTGTTGCTCAGATGTTAAGTCCAAAAGATTTACAGATAGTCATTTCTTATTCAGGCAAAAGAAAAGATATGCTTGTTGCTGCAACGGTAGCCAAAAAGCAGGGTGCAAAAATTATTGCGATAACGGGAGAGAAGTATTCACCGTTAGGAAGGCTCTCAGATTATACATTAGAAACAATTGCAGATGAAGGTGAGTGGCGAAGTGCATCTATCTCTTCTCGTACTGCGCAAAATACAATTACAGATCTTATTTTTATGGCGTTATTAAAGAAACGCGATGAAAATGCCAAGATTTTAGTATTAAGTTCACAGGCGTTAATTAATAGCCTTGATGATTAAAAATTTTGAACTGATTCAAAATTCTAATATTTAAATGTAGGTATTTACACTTATTACTAAAGTTATTCTCTCTACAGCCGAAACGGTAGTTATTTGAGCGATCTTTTTTAATTGAGATGTTTTGATTTCAATGTCGAGGAGAGTAACTAATGCGTAACAACCAACCGGTGACACAGCGAGAATACCCGGTATCTGAAAACGCAACACTAATGTCAACAACAGACCTTGAGGGCAATATTATTTATGCCAATGAGGACTTTGTTGAGGCTAGTGGGTTTTCAGTTGATGAACTAGTGGGGCAACCCCATAACATTGTCCGGCACCCAGATATCCCTTCTGAAGTGTTTAAGGATATGTGGAAAACGTTAAAGCAAGGAGGTATTTGGACCGGCATCGTTAAAAATAGGCGTAAAAATGGCGATCATTATTGGGTAAGGGCAAATATCACTCCGATTATTCGCCAAGGTAAAATACAAAGTTTTATGTCTGTAAGGACTGCCGCAAAAAAAGAGGAAATAGCACAAGCCTCGGCACTTTACAGCGGATTTAATCAAGGAAACTACCCATCACAAACCTTTTTAAAAGGCGCTTTTGTTTATAAGGGCTGGCAACGTTGGCGCTCATGGAACCAAACGATTTCGTTAAAACAACGTCTTCGCTTACTTATTTTATTACCCCTTCCATTTATGCTGCTTAGTGCATGGTTTGCTGGATTAAGCAGCTATGCGCTTCTATTTCATGCCGTGATTTTACTTTTATTACTTATGGTTAATGAGAGAGTACTTTATTTCCAAATTATTAAACCGATTAAAATCTTAAATGAACAGGCAAATCGTGTTGCCACAGGAGATGAGCATAACGTCGCTTATTTAAACCGTATTGATGAAATAGGAATGACACAGCGTTCTGTTAATCAGCTAGGACGAATGTTTCGTTGGCTAGTGAGTGATGTTAGTCACCAAATTCATCAGGTTGATATTTCTTGTGACCAACTTGCGGCAGGAAATCGAGATTTGTATATCAGAACAGAACAAACCGCCAGTAATGTAGAAGCGACGGCTTCAACGATGAATGAATTAACCACGGCAGTAAGTAGTAACAGTGAAACCGCGGGGCAAGCCAATAACTTATCAAATATCACCTGTAGTGCGGCGATTAAAGGAGGAACTGCAATGGATAATATCGTTAACACGATGAATGACATTGCTAAAAGCTCAGATCGTATCAGCAATATTATTGGCGTAATTGATAGTATTGCTTTTCAAACGAATATATTAGCGCTGAATGCTTCAGTAGAAGCGGCTAGAGCAGGAGCACAAGGTCGTGGCTTTTCTGTGGTTGCTACCGAAGTGCGTAATTTGGCACAACGTAGTGCTGAGGCAGCAAAAGAAATAAAAATGCTAATTAATACATCTAGCAATAATATTCGAGTCGGTTCAAAGCAAGTGAATGAAACCGTGGGCACAATGGAAGATATCGTTGTGCATGTTAAGAATGTCACTGACCTTATCGGTGAGATTAGCCTCGCATCGTCAGAACAGAGTGCTGGATTAAAAGAGCTAGGTAGAGCCGTTGAAAAACTGGAATCAATTACTCATGAAAATGCCAATTATGTTTCTAAGGCATCAACAATTTCAGGAGAAATGAAAGTACAAACTAATTATTTAGTCAGTGCTATCAACGTATTCCATTAAGTTTTTTTAAAAAAAGACACCTAATTTATTTAGGTGTCTTTGTGTTACTAAATGATGAAGTCAATACGCTATTTAAACTTAAAAGCTTGTCCAGTCGTCATCTTCATCACTGTTTATTGCAGGTTCTTTGGTTGGTTTTTTCTCTTTAATGACTTCTTTTTTTACTCTATTACCGGTTTTAACACTCTCTTTTTGAAATGATTTTTCTGTAATAGTGTGATTTTCTACACTATTTTTAGTGCTGCTTTTTGCCTGTTGTTCGCTTTCAGCAGTTTTAAACTGCTCAACAATTTGCTCTAAATTACCCGCTTCTTCCGTTAGTAAGCTCGCTACTGCTGATGATTGCTCTACCATGGTGGCGTTTTGCTGTGTGGCTTTATCCATCTCATTAACAGCAAGGGTCACTTGTGTTATCCCTCGAGTCTGCTCTTCAGATGCAGAAAGAATTTCGCTCATAGAATCTTCAACATGTTTTACTGAAGTTAATATCTCACTCATTGAAATACTGACTTGCTCAACTAAATCATTACCATGACGAACTCTGTTTATTGAGGCATCAATGAGCTCTTTGATCTCTTTTGCTGCTTCAGCACTACGTTGTGCCAACTCTCTCACTTCGGTAGCAACCACAGAAAAACCACGACCTTGTTCACCTGCACGTGCTGCTTCTACTGCGGCGTTTAAAGATAAAATATTGGTTTGAAAGGCAATGCTATTAATAACAGCGGTGATTTCGCCAATCTTTTGTGAACTATCTGCGATATCAGTCATGGTTTTAACCATTCGATTAGTCACGTCACCGCCTTTACTTGCGATGTTAGAAGTTTGATTTACCAGATGTGAAATTTCTCGTGCACTTTCAGTATTATTTCTTACTGTTGCGGTGAGCTGTTCCATACTTGAGGCGGTTTCTTCTAATGCACTAGCTTGTTCTTCGGTACGACAAGAAAGGTCTGTATTGCCAGCAGAAAGCTCTTGAACACCAGTATAAATATGGTGGCTGGTACCGCGAATCGCATTGACGATTAATGAAAGTTCAGCTCGCATATACTGAATGCCATTAATTAATTGATCAATTTCGTTATTACCTTTCGCCTTAATATCTCTGTTTTCAAGCAAGTTACCTTGAGAGATTTCAGACATATATTCGATGATTTGATTGATACGTAAAACGATATTGCGACGTAGCCAAATCATAACAAGGACGGTAAATGCGATAAAAACACACATAAAAACAAAGGCGAGGATTAATGTGCGTTCATAGTTACCTTGTGCAGCTTCAATTGCATGGGCAACAACATTATCACTTAAGTGATCACTTGCTTCGTACAACGCGTTAGTAAAACGTTCATTGGTGTTGTGTGCATAGAGTGATTGAAAACCGTAAAAGTCTCGAATTTCTAAAGAAGAGACTAATTGATCAAGATCGTAGAGGACACGAGTAAATAGCTTCTTCATGGCATCTAGTTTTTCTGGATCATAGTCTATTTTCTGAGCAATGCTAAAGTAGTCCGCCATGATAAGAGAAATTTCTTTTTTACGCTCCGGATAAGTTGAGATAAAAGAAGTAATTTTTTCTTGTGCAATATCCGGTGTGAGTTGTGCATCAAGCATTACATTAAGCATCTCCTCACGTAACTTATTGAGTCTCGCGTAACCATAATCCATCGTTTTCATCTGTTCAAAGCCGTGAGCTAATTGTGAGATCCGTTTATTGGTTAAATTAGAATCACGGATACTCATTACGCCAGAAAAAAGTTGAATAGCGCAAAACAGTATTAAGATAAACATCAAGCCATTAGATATTTTTATTCGTTTAAGCATAGCCTTACCTATTTAATAAATTTGTAGGATAAACAGCAAGGAGCGACAAACATACATCAATTAAACTTATTCGGCTTAATATATAAAAACTTTACCTTTTCTATACTATTTATGGCTAAAAACGACTTGTTTTTCTTTTTTTAGCTTTAATTAACAGCTAATAACTAAAATTTTCTAATGGCATCTATAATTGCCTATAAGTACATTATCTTACTCATTAGCCGTGTTAATTGTTAATTATTAAGATTTAATAATGTTTTTTGGAGGGAATCTCTTTATTGCAGCGAGGTTTTATTATTAGCTATCTTTTTATATTTTAATAAGTGAAATGAAATTTAGCGGTTAGTAAACGCAATTTGCTGGCATTTCATACAAACGGTTTTTTCTACTCTAGAAAATCAAGAGATTTTAATTTTTATGTATAAAATTTGAGAAAAACACTCCCAATCTTATGATTGGGAGTGGCGTAGGTAGAGGTATTTGGCGTGTAATGTGTATAACGAATAAGTTGTCATCAACAAGCTTATCGCGTTACAACACTAATCAGAAACTTTCCCAATTATCATCAGCTTCATTATTATTTGACTTGATGGTTGGTGTTTTTGCTGTTTTTACAACTTCTGTCTCATATTTCCTTGCTGAAAATGTTGGCAACGTTGTTGATGTTTCTTGCTCTACTTTAAATGTATTCACAATCATATCTAACATGCCAGCTTGTTCACTTAATGTTGCTGATGCCGCTGTTGATTGTTCAACCATTGCTGCATTTTGCTGTGTGGCTTTATCCATCTCATTAACAGCAAGACTAATTTGAGCAATACCACGAGTTTGTTCTTCTGATGCAGATAAAATCTCTTTCATTGAACCAGAGACATGATTAACTGAAGTCACGATTTCACCCATTGACATACTGACTAGTTCAACGAGTTCATTTCCTTGTCTTACTCGCAAGATGGTGGATTCGATTAGCTCTTTGATCTCTTTTGCTGCTTCTGCACTACGTTGTGCTAAGTTACGTACTTCGCTTGCAACAACAGAGAATCCACGACCTTGTTCGCCCGCTCTTGCCGCTTCAACAGCCGCATTTAGTGCTAGGATATTGGTTTGGAAAGCAATGTCATCAATAACAGCTGTGATTTCACCAATCTTTTGTGAGCGGTCAGCGATGTCAGTCATTGTCATCACCATTTTATTACTGTGATCGCCACCTTGAACT
The DNA here is from genome assembly GCF_040139125.1 of Proteus hauseri. Lineage (GTDB taxonomy): Bacteria > Pseudomonadota > Gammaproteobacteria > Enterobacterales > Enterobacteriaceae > Proteus > Proteus hauseri_B. Next base: position 15,134 of record NZ_JBEEUB010000008.1, on the reverse strand, counting down.
GCGATATCCGCCGTGCTGATTACTAACTCAGTTACTTCTCGAGCGCTTTCTGTGTTGTTACGAATAGTTGCCGTCATCTGCTCCATGCTTGATGCGGTTTCTTCTAATGCGCTGGCTTGTTCTTCGGTTCTACTTGATAAGTCATTATTACCCGCTGCAATTTCTTGTACGCCAGTATAAATATGGTTGCTGCTATTTCGGATAGAAGTCACCATCTCTTTTAATCGAGCACGCATTTGTTGCAGACCAAGCATTAATTGGTCAATTTCATTATTGCCAGAAACATCTGTATCAATACGACCAATCAGATCGCCTTTCGCAATGGCTTCTTGATAAGTGATCATTTGGTTGATACGGACAATAATGTGTTTGCGGATCCAGAAAAGAACTAGCGTCGTGAAGATGAGGAAAATGCCCATAAAGAGTGAGGCTATCCACAACATACTGTGATAGTTATCTTCAGCTTCAATGACTGAAGGATTAACAACATCATCGGTAATAAAGTCAGTGGCTTCATACAATGAATTGGTAAAATTAGTATTTGCTGGGCTTTTTAAGATTAAAGTAATCGCATTGACATTGCGCTCACCTAAATATTGAGCGAGAAGATCTAAATCAGTACGGCTTTTTTGATAAAGCTGTTTGATATGTGCCATTCGCTGTTGGTCAAAACCTGTTTTTGCGGATAAATCAACATACTCATTCATCAACTTATCAACTTCAGCTTTGCGCGTATTCATGGTTTGCATAAATTCAGTCACATTAGCATCTTCTTTGCTTGGATTTGATATGTAACTAAATGCTTGAGCAATAATATCTGTGCGTAATGTATTTAATTCCGCATAGGTATTATCCATGGTACGTAGTTGATCAAAACTGTATGAAATTAATTTAAGTTTATTTTGAGTCTGGTAAGCATCATGAATGCTTTGTACTCCAGAAATCACCTGAATAATACAAAACAGAGTCAGGACACACATTAAACCTTGAGAGATTTTAATTCGTTTTAACATAACCCTACCTATTAGCTTTGCCTTTACTTTCGTAAGTGGGAGGTCCACTTAGCAGAATGATTAATTCGGCTGGAATGTTAAAAACTTTAGTGCGAAATAGTTTATTTCCCTTACTTAATACAAATGATAGGTAAATAAAAGATAGACTATTATTTTAATTGGGGTATTGCGACAAAGGTCGATATTATCTTTTGTGTAATTAGTGCTGTAGTAAAATGAAATAAATGTACTAAGCAAAATGGATTATATAAATTTTCAGAATGAATAAGGCAATAAAAAATAAGAGAGCTGCTTTGGCTAAAACAGTTCTCTTATTTATATATTAAATATTATTATTGTGATTCAAATGCAGTCGTCATTTCTTCAAGCGTTTCTTGTAATGTCATCCATTCCATTTCCACTTCTTCAAGCGCTGATTTTGTTACACCTTGACGATTTAAGTAGTCAGAAAGCTCATTTTTACGGCTGATATCATAAATTCCGCTGTCTGAAAGAGCTGTTTCAATATTGGCTAACTCTTGACTTAACTTATCCATTTTACTTTCTAAGGTCGTGAGTTTTTTGCGTAAAGGCTGAGTCTGCTGTCTAAATTCTGCTTCTTTACGTTTCTGCTCTTTTTTGTCTTGAGCACTTAAATTAGAGGTATTTGCACCATTGTCTTTTTCTTGCTGACTTTTATTTTCTTGTGTTTCTTGACGATTTTGATCAACCAGCCATTGCTGGTAGTCATCAAGATCACCGTTAAATGGCTCTACTTGGCCATCGTGAACGAGATAAAGATCGTCAGTGGTTGAGCGTAATAAGTGGCGATCATGAGAAACAACAACGATTGCCCCTTCAAAGCTGATTAACGCTTCTGTTAGTGCTTGTCGCATATCTAAATCAAGGTGGTTGGTTGGCTCATCCATTAACAGTAAATTTGGGCGTTGCCAAACCAGTAGTGATAAAACAAGACGTGCTTTTTCACCACCAGAAAACTGACCGCAAGCATCAGTGACTTTATCACCATGAAAACCAAAGCCTCCAAGGTAATCACGTAATTTTTGTTCAGTCTCTTTCGGTGCCAAACGTGTTAAGTGCTGTAATGCTGACTCGTCAGAACGTAAAAATTCTAATTGATGTTGAGCAAAATAGCCGAGCTTAATCCCTTTTGATAAGCCAATTTTACCTTGTAACGGCTCAATTTCATTGGCAAGTAATTTAATCAGTGTTGATTTACCCGCACCATTACGACCAAGTAAACCAATACGAGACCCAGGAATTAAATTAAGCTTGATATCATTGAGGATAACTTTATCGCCATAACCTGCGCTGATTTTTTCCATTGATAGTAATGGATTGGGTAGGCTTTCAGGTTGACGAAAACTAAAGTGAAAAGGGTTATCTAAATGTGCAGGCGCAACGCGCTCCATGCGTTCTAGCATTTTGACGCGGCTTTGTGCCTGCTTAGCTTTTGTTGCTTTGGCTTTAAAGCGGTCGATAAAACTTTGTAGATGCGCGATTTTACCTTGCTGATTTTCAAATAATGCTTGTTGCTGAGCGAGTTTTGTTGCTCGTTGCATCTCAAAGGAAGAGTAGTTTCCTGAGTATTCAAATATCTTTTCTTGCTCAATATGTAAAATTTTATCCACGATAGGATCAAGAAAATCGCGGTCATGGGAAATTAGAATTAAAGTGCCAGTATAACTCTTGAGCCATTTTTCTAGCCAAATAACCGCATCTAAATCTAAGTGGTTGGTGGGTTCATCAAGGAGTAATAAATCAGAACGACAAATCAGCGCTTGAGCAAGGTTTAAACGCATTCTCCAACCACCAGAGAATGATTTCACTGGTTCATTGAGTTGTTGTTGGCTAAAGCCTAATCCATTGAGTAGCGTCGCAGCGCGCGATTGAATTGTCCATGCGTTAATTGCATCTAATTGCCCATGAATTAGTGCAATAGCATGACCATCATTAATATCATTGGCTTTTTGTAAACGCTGTTCAAGTGTGCGGTATTCTCTATCGCCATCAATGACATAATCAATCGCGGGAATATCGAGTGCGGGTGTTTCTTGATTCACCCATGCCATCGCCCAAGAACTTGGGAAGGTAACATTACCCGCTTCAGCTTGTAGCTCGCCTTTTAATAATGAGAGTAGTGTGGTTTTACCGCAGCCATTTTTACCGACTAAACCAATTTTCTGTCCTGGGTTAATGGTGGCACTGGCATTTTCCAGCAGCACTCTAACGCCACGGCGAATTTCTAAAGAAGAAAAAACAATCATAGATATCGTCTATTAAGAGTATGTTAAATTAATATATAGAATAAGTTGTTCGTAACAGTTGGTCACAATGCGTGCATGGTAACGGAAAAATCTGTTTCTGACACGCTTTGTAAGGAGGAGTGGTGTCAAACGCATCAAATGTATTACTAATCTATGTGCATCCCGAACCGCGACAATCCGTCGCCAACAAGGCGTTATTGAATGCGGTGAGGGATTTAGAGAACTTAACTATTCATGACTTGTATGCGGTTTACCCCGATTTTTTTATCGATATTCATCATGAACAGTCTCTATTATGCCAACATCAGGTGATTGTATTTCAATTTCCACTACAGACTTACAGTTGTCCTGCTTTATTAAAAGAGTGGCAAGATAGGGTGCTTACTCGTCCTTTTGCTAATGCCGACGGCGTGGGACGAGCTCAATTAAAAGGGAAAGCATTTCGGTGTGTCGTGACAACCGGTGAGCCTGAACATGCTTATCAGCACAATGGAAAAAATCGTTATACGCTATCTGAATTGTTGCGACCATTAGAATTGATGGCTGAAATGTGTGGTATGCGTTGGTTATCACCAATGATTGTCTATTCAGCAAGAAAGCAGCCCAAAGTAACGTTGACTCATATTGGTGATGCTTATCGTCAATGGTTAAGTGCGCCTCTTGAAGGAGAACAAGCCTGATGGACGATAATTGGATGATAAAAGCGGTGCTGTTTTTCCTTTGTGCTGCGGTGGTAATGGTCCCTATTGCTCAACGTATTAAAATTGGTGCTGTTTTAGGTTATTTGATTGCTGGTATTGTTATTGGACCTTGGGGATTAGGGCTATTTAAAGACATTGATAATATTTTGCATTTTGCTGAATTAGGTGTGGTTTTTTTAATGTTCTTGATAGGGCTAGAACTAAATCCAGCAAAATTGTGGGAGTTAAGACGCTCAATTTTTGGTGTAGGTTCAATGCAGGTCGTGTTTACGGTCTCTATTTTTGCCGGGCTAATTTTGCTATTTACTTCATTTTCATGGCAAGCCGCTGTGATTGGTGGCTGCGGTATTGCAATGTCATCAACAGCAATGGCACTGCAGCTTATGAATGAAAAGGGCATGAACCATAATGAAGGGGGACAACTTGGGTTTTCAGTTCTACTCTTTCAAGATATGGCAGTGATCCCAATCCTTGCCATTATTCCATTATTAGCTGGTGAAACGGCAAGTAGTGATTGGTATAAAATAGGATTAAAAGTAGCGGCATTTGCTGCATTGCTTATTTGTGGTCGCTATTTATTACGCCCACTTTTTCGTTTAGTTGTTAAATCGGGTGTTAGAGAAGTTTTTACTGCCGCTGCATTATTAGTGGTGTTGGGTGCTGCCCTGTTTATGGAAACACTCGGTTTCTCTATGGCAATGGGAACTTTTATTGCGGGTGTTTTATTAGCAGATTCTGAATATCGCCATGAATTAGAAATCTCTATTGAGCCATTTAAAGGGTTACTTCTAGGGCTCTTTTTTATCTCAGTCGGGATGTCGTTAGATATCGGTATTTTATGGCGTTACTTACCTGAAGTTTTGCTGGGCGTACTTATTCTTGTCTTGGTTAAAGCAATAATCCTTTATGGCATTGGGTGGCTGGCTGGTTTGCGTTTTTCAACACGATTACAGTTTTCTGCTGTCTTAAGCCAAGGAGGGGAATTTGCTTTTGTTGTATTTTCTACATCAATGGCAATGGGCGTTTTAGATAGCCAGCAAATGGCATTATTGCTGGTGGTTGTGACTCTCTCAATGATGACAACGCCTCTTGTGATGCAACTGACAGACGTTGTGTTATCTCGTCGTTATAATGAGGCACAAACGGATGAACAGCCTTTTGTAGAAAATAACCAACCTGAAGTGATTTTGGTCGGGTTTGGTCGTATGGGGCAGGTCGTTGGTCGTCTGCTAATGGCTAATAAAATTAATACCACCGTATTAGAGCATGATGTGGGCAGTTTAAGCACCATGCGTAAATATGGCTATAAAGTTTATTACGGTGATGCGACGGATCTTAACTTATTACGAGCTGCAGGTGCAGAACATGCCAAAGCGATTGTCATCACCAGTGATGAACCTGAATCAACGATGGAAATTGTGCATTTATGCCAGCGGCACTTCCCTAATTTACAAATTATCGCTAGGGCAAGAGGGCGTGTAGAGGCGCATGAGCTATTAAAAGCAGGCGTTACAGAGTTTAGCCGAGAAACATTTTCTAGTGCCTTAGAATTAGGGCGCAAGACATTGATTGAGCTGGGAATGCATCCTCATCAAGCTTATCGTGCTCAACAACATTTTCGTCGTTTAGATATGCAACTATTAAGAAAATTGGTTGATGAATCTCCAGAAGAAGTGTCGAATGTTTCACGTGTGAAAGAGGCTCGTCGAGAGTTAGAAGAGCTTTTTCATGAAGAGATCTTACAAGAACATCATCAACCAGATATTTGGGATGAATCTTTAACTGAAGCCATTCCCCAAACAATAAGAGAAAAAAAATCTATTGATAAACAGGAGAATTGACCCCATGTCTGCAATCCGTAAGCGCTTTATCGCAGGTGCAGTGTGTCCTCACTGTCAAGCTCAGGATACATTAAAAATGTGGCGAGAAGATAAAGTGGATATCGTGGAATGTGCTCAATGCGGCCATCAGCAAAGACAAACCGATGGTGAGGTAAATTCACTTGTTCGTGAAAATGAACAGGTCATTGGGATATTTACACCACAATAATTGTAGGTTTTTTTGATATAACCCGATACAGAAGATTTATTTTTCGTTACAATCGGAAAAATTTTGCCCACGGGTATGTAGGAGATGTCATGAAAGTAGCAAACGACTTGGTAGTTAGTCTGGCTTATCAAGTAAGATCAGAAGACGGTGTTTTAGTTGATGAGTCCACGGTGAGCGCACCGTTAGACTATCTGCATGGCCGTGGTTCTTTAATCAGCGGTTTAGAAAATGCATTAAATGGTCGCGAAGTCGGTGAGAAATTTGACGTAGAAGTTGCATCTGATGATGCCTACGGTCAATACGACGAAAATTTAGTACAACGCGTACCAAAAGATGTTTTTGTTGGCGTTGATGAATTAGAAGTTGGTATGCGTTTCTTAGCGGATACTGATCAAGGTCCAGTACCTGTAGAAATCACAGGTATCGAAGGTGATGAAGTTATCGTTGATGGTAACCACATGTTAGCAGGTCAAAACCTGAAGTTTCATGTTGAAATCATTGCTGTTCGTGAAGCAACTGAAGAAGAGTTAGCTCATGGCCACGTTCATGGTGAAGATGACGAAGAGCACGAATGTTGCGGTGGTCATGGTCACGGTGAAGAAGGCGGATGCTGTGGCGGTGGACATGGTCATGGTCACGACCATGGTGAAGAAGGCGGATGCTGCGGTGGCGGCGGACATGGTAAAGGTGGCCACGGTCACGGTAATGGCGGTTGTGGTTGCCAGCACTAATCTTCATTTAGAAATGTTAAAAGGAGCGCTTAAACGCTCCTTTTTTGTTGTCTGTAATATATTTCAATGCATTGAAATACAATGACTTACGTATTAATAGTGAGGCGGCGGTGTTTCATCTTCTGGTCGAGCAAGCATTGAAGGCTGCGTTGCTTTCAATCTTTCCGTTACCACTTTTAAATGCTCTTTAAAGCGGCTCATCTCAATTTGTTGCTGTGTAACCACTTGATTGAGCTCTTCAATAGTGGCATCTTGAAAAGCAATTTTACTTTCCAACTGAATGAGTAACTCTTCTATTTCCTTAATATCCATTGTGTTTTTCCTCCTTAAATACATCTTATTACGACGAAGATAGCCAATTAACTCGTAAAATTTAATCTTATTTACTGATATATACACAGGAAGACATAAATCTGGTTTGAGATAAAAGACTATTTTGTTAATGTGATAACACTCTGTGCTGACAAAAATCCTAACATTAACTGTTAAGAGTGTCGGCAAATTTTTTAAATTCATATAAAATTGCTAACAGCGGATGAGATCTACTCCGCAATGACAGCAAGAAGTGGTGCAAATCGTTTTTGCTAAGATCTATTATGATCGTTTGCACAAACGTAGCGATTCACTAATCAATACTGGAGAATGGGATGAAAGCTTTATTAAAAACGACGTTGCTGGCAACAAGTTTAGCATTTGCATTCAGCGCGCCAAACGCATTTGCTGAAGAAACCGCTAAAGTGCCAACATTAAACAGCGCGTTTAAAACTCAGGATGAGCAAAATGCATATGCTTTAGGTGCATCGATGGGTCGCTACATGGAAGCTGCATTGCAGGAACAAAAAAATATCGGTATTACATTAGACTCAAAACAGCTGTTAGCGGGTGTTCAAGATGCATTTAATAGCAAATCAAAATTATCTGATGCTGAAATCGAATTAACTTTAGCTGCATTTGAAGACCAAGTACGTAATGCAGCAACGATTAAAATGGAAAAAGAAGCCACTGAGAATAAAACAGCAGGTGATAAATTCCGTACCGAGTTTGCAGCAGAAAAAGGCGTAGTTAAAACTAAATCAGGTCTACTATATTTAGTTGAAAATACAGGTAAAGGTAAAACACCTACTGATGCTGATCGCGTAACTGTAAACTATAAAGGTATGTTGATCGATGGCAAACAGTTCGATAGTTCTTATGATCGTAATGAGCCACTGACTATCAGCCTAAAAAGTGTCATCCCAGGTTGGACTGAAGGTCTGAAATACATCAAAGAAGGTGGTAAAATCAAACTGGTTATTCCACCAGAATTAGGTTACGGTCAACGCGCAACGAGCGGAATTCCTGCTAACTCAACACTGGTATTTGAAGTTGAATTATTAAGTGTTGAGAGCGATAAATAATTTTTTAAATCGTGATGAGTCATGTTTAAATTAATGTGATTAATTAGCGAATTAACAAATAAAAATGCTGGATAATCTCCAGCATTTTTTTATGTTTTCATTTTGATGATGACTCAATTCTTTCTTCTACAATAATGGCTTTAGGTTTTTTAAAAACAAAGAGTAAACCAATAATAATCGCGCCCATTCCAGCTAAACTGAGTAACGACATTTTATTTCCCAAAAAGAGGTAATCCATTAACGCGGTAACACCGGGAACTAAATAAAATAGACTTGTAACATTGACGAGATTTCCCGTAGTCAGTAACCGATACAGTAGTAATTGAGCAACAACAGAGATAATAATCGCGAGCCATAGAACAGGAATAATAAAGCCAATATCTAAAGAGGCTTTAATTGGTTGAAAAGGCACAAACAATAAGCACAAGCCAAGGCTAACAACATATTGTAAAGGTAATGCATCCATTGGCGCTAATTGGAGTTTCTTTTGTGAAATCGCGCCAAAACTCATGCATAGTAAAGCGATGAGTGCATAAATCATTCCTGTTAATGAAAGTGCCGTATTAAATAAACTCTGTGCTACAACAAGAATGAGACCCGCAAGAGCGATAAGAAGTCCTAATAATCGCGTTGCGGTAAAATTACGTTCTATTATCCACAACGTAATTATGGGTTGAACTCCCATAATTGTTGCTAACATCCCCGGTGTAATACTATTAGCTAGAGCTAAAAGATAACAAATAGAATAACCGCCAATGATAAGTAAACCTACCCATGCAGTTTTAAGGCGACTGCCTTTAGGTGGTAAAAAACGATGACGTTGAAAACATAAAAAAGAGAGAAAAGCCAAAGCAATCACAAAACGCCAAGTTAAAATGGCAAAAGAGCTTCCGTTATCTAAGCCCCAACGTGAAAATATTGCGCCACTACTCCAAAGCAAGACGAATAATGTTGTTGGACCAAACTTAGCCCAATATTGGCGTAAAGACATAATGGTATACCTGCAAAATGAGGAAAAAAGAACTTAATAGCTTTAGTATGACTTGGAATAAATGACTTAAATAAAAAATTAACAAACGTTTATAATCAACATTTACGGGTATTAATTAAATGATTTATTTAATCTATTTATTAATCCAAACGAGTAAATCAAGCAACAAAAGCTGCGACAATAACCGTTGTATTAACAATAACCACTTTCATCGGAGGAGGTGAAGCTAGGGTTTCAATAGGTATAGGAGCAGCAAGTATTAATCCAATTATTGATATAGTTTGCTTGAATTTGCGAACTATCAGTCTATTCATAGGATTAACAACTCTTTAAAATAACAATTTCTCGAATATAGGAAATCTGTTGCAGGGTGTCAACTTTATTGCTTTCTTCTTAAAAGAGGTAATTTACAATAAAGAAATGAGTGATCGCTAAAGAATTACAAAGAAAATAGAGAAAAGCTGTGACCTATCACAAAGCTCTTATTCTAAGTAACTTGACGTAAATGTTCTTGCGATCTAACGTCGGAATTGTTCTTAACTCTGTTTTTACATTAAAAAAAATTTAATATTGAATTGATTCATAGTGATGAATCGTTATAAAAAATAGAACCTCAAGTCATTATCATAATTAAAGCCTTTAAGGATTATATAATCAATGTCTAGCCCGTTATTTTATGGTGACAGCAGCGAGTTTGAAAAACTAGATAGCAGACCTTTTGCCCAAACTGATCACGAGATTTTAAAAGCGTATGAAGCAGCGGTCGATGGTTTAGCGATGCTGATTGGTAACCATTGTGAAATCGTATTGCACTCTCTGGAAGATTTGAAATGTTCAGCGGTTAAAATCGCTAATGGGGAACATACTGGTCGTAAGATTGGTTCACCTATTACTGATTTGGCATTACAAATGTTACATGACATTACAGATGAAGATTCAAGTTTTTCAAAGGCTTATTTTACGCGAGCCAAAAGTGGTGCATTGATGAAATCTATCACTATCGCTATTCGCAACCGCGAACGTCGTGTGATTGGCTTACTATGCATCAATATGAATCTTGATGTCCCATTCTCCGATATAATTAAAACCTTTATTCCAGAAGAGACTCATGAAGTTGCTTCTGATGTTAACTTTGCCTCTTCTGTTGATGACTTGGTTGCCCAAACATTAGAGTTTACGATAGAAGAAGTGAACAATGACAGAGAAGTTGCCAATAACGCGAAGAATAAGCAAGTTGTTTTGAGTCTATATGAAAAAGGCATATTTGATATTAAAGATGCCATTAATCAGGTTGCCGATAGATTAAATATTTCTAAACACACCGTGTATCTTTACATCCGTCAGTTTAAGAATGGAGAATAAAATAACACGATGAATTCCCTGACATATTGTTTGGTTGTTACTGGTCCTCATTATGGTACAGAGCAAGCATCAAGCGCTTATTTGTTTGCCAATGCACTTATAGAAAAAGGGCATAAAATCGCTCAAGTATTTTTCTACCGTGATGGTGTGGCTAATGCGAACAAATTAGTTTCGCCAGCTAGCGATGAGTTTAATCTTCCTAAAGCGTGGTTAGCACTAGCCAAAGAGCATCACATTGCGTTGCAAGTGTGTGTCGCTGCGGCATTACGCCGAGGAGTTATTGATGAGCAGCAGGCAAAAGAGCAGGGAATTGATGGTGCTAATTTAGCAGCAGAGTTTGAGTTAAGTGGATTGGGATCACTGGCTCAAACAATGCTAACTTGTTCTCGTGTGGTGCAATTTTAATGAAAAAAATAAATTCAGTCGCATTTGTTTTTACGCAAGCACCCCATGGCAATACTGCTGGTCGAGAAGGACTAGATGCACTGCTTGCTACCTCTGCATTAACTGAGGAAATTGGTGTGTTCTTTCTCTCTGATGGTATATTTCAGCTAGTTGATAATCAACAGCCTGATGGCATCTTATCGCGCAATCATGCCGCAACATTTAAAGTATTACCCTTGTATGATATTACAAACATCTATGCATCGCAGGAAGACATAACTCTTCGAGGCTTATCAGCTCAAACACCGTTCGTGTTAGCAGCAAAAAAGTTATCACTTTATGATATTGCACAAAAATTACATGACTATGATGTGGTGTTACGTTTTTAATGGTTGAGTTAGTCGGGAAGGATGCACAGTTATGTTGTATACTTACAGCGTTTCTATTTATCAGAGTGATTTAGAGACATTTTTATCTTTATTGACAAAACAAGATGATGTTTTGTTAATACAAGATGGGGTACTTGCTGTTTTAGAAGGTAACCCCTTACTTAAATTTTGTCTTAAACAGCAAATTCCAATTTATGCGTTAATCGATGATGTTGTTGCTCGAGGTCTAAAAGATCAAGCATCTCATCACATTACCTTAGTCAATTATGGTGATTTTGTCGATTTAACTGTAAAACATCCCCAACAAATGCACTGGGGAGCGTAGAATTGCTGTATAATTCTTGACACATGAGCCCGTCAGCAATAAAATTCTGCGTCCTCATGTTTTGTCTTGTTGACAAGACAGAGTTCAAATCCGTGTTTACGAAGCAAAAACCAGGAGCTTTTTTTAAATGGCAACTATTAACCAGCTGGTGCGCAAATCTCGTAGCTCGAAAGTTGTTAAAAGCAACGTTCCAGCACTGGAAGCTTGCCCGCAAAAACGTGGCGTATGTACTCGTGTATATACTACCACTCCAAAAAAACCAAACTCAGCACTGCGTAAAGTATGCCGTGTTCGTTTGACTAACGGTTTCGAAGTATCTTCCTACATCGGTGGTGAAGGCCACAACTTGCAGGAGCACTCCGTTATCCTAATCCGTGGTGGTCGTGTTAAAGACTTACCAGGTGTGCGTTACCACACTGTTCGCGGCGCGCTGGACTGTTCCGGTGTTAAAGACCGTAAACAAGCTCGCTCTAAGTATGGTGTGAAGAAGCCAAAGGCTTAATGGTTCTCCGTTAAGTAAGGCCAAACATTTTTCACTATTAATGTCAAAATAAACTCATTGAGTTTTGGACAACCCTGAATTTAAACGGAGTATTTCCATGCCACGTCGTCGTGTAATTGGTCAACGTAAAATTCTGCCAGATCCTAAGTTCGGATCAGAACTGCTGGCCAAATTTGTTAACATTCTGATGGTAGACGGTAAAAAATCTACTGCAGAATCTATCGTTTATAACGCGCTTGAGACCCTGGCTCAGCGTTCTGGCAAAACTGAACTGGAAGCGTTCGATATCGCATTAGATAACGTTCGCCCAACTGTGGAAGTTAAGTCCCGCCGTGTTGGTGGTTCTACTTACCAAGTTCCAGTTGAAGTTCGCCCAGTTCGTCGTAATGCATTAGCAATGCGTTGGATTGTTGAAGCTGCTCGTAAACGCGGTGATAAATCCATGGCTTTACGCCTGGCAAATGAATTATCTGATGCGGCTGAAAACAAAGGCGCTGCTGTTAAGAAACGTGAAGACGTTCACCGTATGGCAGATGCAAACAAGGCGTTCGCACACTACCGTTGGTAATCAGCGGAGTATTGCAACTCTTTTCAGGACAGCTTTGCTGTCCTTTACCTGAATTGAACGCCCACGAGAGAGGAAAAAATGGCTCGTCAAACCCCCATAGCACGTTACCGTAATATCGGTATCAGTGCGCACATCGATGCCGGTAAAACCACTACAAGTGAACGTATTCTGTTTTATACCGGTGTAAACCATAAAATTGGTGAAACTCACGAAGGTTCAGCAACAATGGACTGGATGGAGCAGGAGCAGGAACGTGGTATTACTATCACATCCGCAGCAACTACTGCATTCTGGTCTGGTATGGCTAAACAGTTTGAGCCTCACCGTGTAAACATCATCGACACCCCAGGTCACGTTGACTTCACTATCGAAGTAGAACGTTCTATGCGTGTTCTTGATGGCGCGGTTATGGTTTACTGTGCAGTTGGTGGTGTTCAGCCTCAGTCAGAAACAGTATGGCGCCAGGCTAACAAATATCATGTACCACGTATCGCGTTCGTTAATAAAATGGACCGTATGGGTGCTAACTTCCTGCGTGTTGTTGAACAAATCAAAACACGTCTGGCTGCAAACCCAGTTCCTCTTCAGATCCCAGTAGGCGCTGAAGAACATTTCACCGGTGTTGTTGATTTAATCAAAATGAAAGCAATCCGTTGGAGTGAAGAAGATCAAGGTGTTAGCTTCGAATACGAAGACATTCCTGCAGACCTACAAGAGTTAGCAGAAGAGTGGCACAACAACCTGATCGAATCTGCTGCTGAAGCATCAGAAGAACTGATGGACAAATATCTGGGCGGTGAAGAACTGTCAGAAGCAGAAATTAAAGCTGCTCTGCGTAAACGCGTTCTAGATAACGAAATTATTCTGGTTACCTGTGGTTCTGCATTTAAGAACAAAGGTGTTCAGGCAATGCTGGATGCGGTTATTGAATACCTGCCAGCACCAACAGATGTTGCTGCAATCAACGGTATGTTACCAGATGGTAAAGATACCCCAGCAGAACGTCATTCAAGCGACGAAGAGCCATTCTCTGCACTGGCATTCAAAATCGCAACTGACCCATTTGTTGGTAACTTAACATTCTTCCGTGTGTACTCAGGTGTTGTAAATTCTGGTGACACAGTTCTGAACCCGATTAAAGACAGAAAAGAACGTTTTGGTCGTATTGTTCAGATGCATGCTAACAAGCGTGAAGAAATTAAAGAAGTTCGTGCGGGCGATATCGCTGCTGCTATTGGTCTGAAAGACGTAACTACAGGTGATACTTTATGTGCGATAGATGCACCAATCATCTTAGAACGTATGGAATTCCCAGAGCCAGTTATCTCTGTTGCTATCGAACCTAAGACTAAAGTTGACCAAGAAAAAATGGGTATCGCTCTGAACCGTCTGGCTCAGGAAGATCCATCTTTCCGCGTATCAAGCGACGAAGAAACTGGTCAAACAATCATCGCTGGTATGGGTGAGTTGCACTTAGACGTTCTGGTTGACCGTATGCGTCGTGAATTTAAAGTTGAAGCGAACGTAGGTAAACCTCAGGTAGCTTATCGTGAAACAATTCGCGATACAGTAACTGACATCGAAGGTAAGCACGCGAAACAATCTGGTGGTCGTGGTCAGTATGGTCATGTTGTTATCGACCTGTCTCCATTACCAGCAGGTGGTGAGCAAAACTACGTGTTTATCAACGATATCGTTGGTGGTGTAATTCCTAAAGAATTCATCCCAGCTGTTGATAAAGGTATTCAAGAACAGCTGAAATCTGGTCCATTAGCAGGTTACCCTGTTGTGGATATTCAGGCTCGTTTACATTACGGTTCTTACCATGATGTTGACTCCTCAGAAATCGCGTTTAAAATTGCCGCGTCAATGGCATTTAAAGACGGCTTCATGAAAGCTAAGCCAATTCTGCTTGAGCCAGTCATGAAAGTTGAGATTGAAACGCCAGAAGATTACATGGGCGACGTTATCGGTGACTTAAACCGTCGTCGTGGTATGGTTGAAGGTATGGACGATTTGCCTACCGGTAAGATCATCCGTGCTCAAGTACCACTGGCTGAAATGTTCGGTTATGCAACTGACCTGCGTTCACAAACTCAGGGTCGTGCTTCATACTCTATGGAGTTCTTGAAGTACAATGAAGCGCCTAGCAACGTCGCTCAGGCTATTATCGAAGCTCGTAAAGCGAAATAAGATCCTTTCGAGTTCAATTTAGTTTACGCTCCCTCTGCTAGAGGGAGCGATATTAAGGAATATAGTCGTGTCTAAAGAAAAATTTGAACGTTCAAAACCGCACGTTAACGTTGGTACTATCGGCCACGTTGACCACGGTAAAACAACTCTGACTGCTGCAATCACTACCGTTCTGGCTAAAACCTACGGCGGTGCTGCTCGTGCGTTCGATCAAATCGATAACGCACCAGAAGAAAAAGCTCGTGGTATCACCATCTCTACT
>NZ_JBEEUB010000007.1:0-273267 GCF_040139125.1 Proteus hauseri | reverse complement strand
TAACTACTCGTTTGGTACCACGCTGAATTTCACGCAATTTTGGGAATACGCTGGCTCATTTACCTACTCTTACACCAAAGATTTACGTGATAAAAACAAATCAAAAAGCTTTGAATATTCAACGTCTCTTTATACCGGGCGTTATGGCTCAATGAGTTTACGCGCCGGTGTTCAGCGTTATCATTACGATAACCAAAACAGCACCAATGAAAAATACATCACCCTCGATTTCTCTTTACCGTTAGCCACTTGGCTCAGTGCTGGTGTCTCTTCTAGCAACGGTAATGTGCGTGGCGAACTTTCCGCCTCGAAAAACTTTGAAGATTCGGCAATCCGCAGTGCGGGACTTTCGGTTTCGACACTCTTACATGATAAAGATGGCACTGACAGCGATTTTGCCGTCAACGGCTATGGCATGTTTGATACCAAATACAGTACTGGTACGTTAACCATGAATCGCCCTAACAATGATCGCTTTAATACCACGTTAACCGCTAGAGGTTCATTTGCTTACAGCGATATGAATTTCTCGGCAAGTGGTAAACAAGAAACAGCGGGTGTGATAGTGAAAACCGGCATTGAGGGTGAAGGGAATATTGCGGCTAATGTAAATGGTCAGCGCTTTATTCTTTCGGGTAATAATAACTTTATTCCGTTATCGCCGTATGGCACTTACAAAATTGAGTTACTGAACGATAAACACAGTGAAGACAGCTTTGATATCGCCTCAGGGCGGGTAAAAAATGTAGTGCTTTATCCCGGTAACGTTGCGGTTCATCAACCTGAATTAAAACAGATGGTAACAGTATTTGGTCGCATGAAAGCGCCAGACGGCACGCTATTAGCCAGTGCGCAAGTACGTAACCACATAGGTCGTACTCAAACTGATGCTCAAGGGCAATTTGCCATGGACGTAGATAAACGTTACCCGGTTATTTCATTGCAACAAGATGATAAACAGGTATGTGAAGCAGAATTGGATCTCTCTTCAGCCCGAGGCGTGTTATGGGTAGGGGATATTATTTGTGATCCTCAAACTATTTTAGCGAGTCGAGATTAAAGGAGAATATCCGTGTTTATTTTTCGCTATTTTATTTTTTTAGCTTTAATAACAAGCTCATTTTGTACACTAAGCAGACCAACTGAAAACTGGTATATGATAATAGAAAATAATATTGATAATGAATATTTTGTTACATCAGTTGATCTTGACTACCGTTTTACAGGACCAAGCCAATTATCCAAATATGCTGCAAATAATATCAGTATTGGATATATGGGAAAAAATGAAATGCATATTAGTCCCACAACTAAAATATATATGGATGTTTGGTTAGTAGATTCTCCCGTAGATTATCCTTATATAGGTAATCGTTGTATGGTTGGTAATGGTTGTCCTAACTCTTATATTGCACCGGATGTTGTAGCAAAAGATGGTTTTTATCATTTATACCAAGAAAAAACTGTACGGGAATCCAATTATGTCAGACCTGCATTTTCACAATCATTTTATGAGTATCTGAAAAATAAAAGTATCAATGGGAGTGATACCTTTCATCTTTACACATGCTATACCAGAAATGATTATGACATTAATAATAACCAAACATGTCAAGATGTAGGAGGAAAAACGGAAAATCTCGATCTCACTGCCACCAAAGTTGCACATCTAAAATTGAAATCGACCAATGCGTTACAAGAAATATTTGTTGATAGTAATGGTAATCCTATTTTAGGGCTAGGTTCTAAATTCTGCGAAATTGCAACTATTAATAAACAGAATGGTGTGATGTGCGCATTAGGAGAATATGATTTTAAAGGTAGTATTGATAGTTTTGGTAGTAGTAAATTAGGCATTCGGGTGAATGTTTCACCCACTATAATGAATAATAAGCTTATTAGTAAAAATGATTTATTAATTGGTAATGGAAATAATAAATGGCAAACATTTGATGATAATACTTCAAGTATTACTAATTATTTAAAGCTAACAGATCTACTTGGTCAAAGTGATGATAAAATTTATATATTCATGGCTAATAGTTTTCTAAAAAAAATTATTGACAACAAAATTGACTTATCTCGAAGTCAAGATATGTTTACATTTTTATTTAAAAATAATGTAGCACCACAATCTGGTTATTATGAATTTACCCCTTCCAATACACTCATTATTAAGCCTCGCGATTATGGTATTAGCATTGTTTCCAAAGATTTAGTAAGCAAACCCCATCGTGAAGGCAAAGTGGGCGATAAAGAACCCCCACTGCTTTTTGACTATATCGTTACCACCAGTGCCTTTCGCCAAGCCGATAAAATTACTGCCTCAGTTGAAGGACCTCAAACAACGATTAGAGGTCAACCTTATTGTTTATTTACCTCAAAAGATAAAAAAATAAACGTACCATTTTCAGCTTACCTTTCTTATACCAATGAACGTGGACAAAAAATATCAGCACGAAGCGCTTGTAATAATGCCCCGGTAGATCTTAAAGATGCATTATGGACAGAAACCACATGGCCTTATCCTTATCATTTAGAGGGCTATTTTTACCGCACTGATTTACAACTCTCATTTCCAATGAATGAGGGCACTTCGCTATATTCATTAGAGGGTGAAGATTGGATTGGTGTTGTAGAGGCAAGCGGTTATGTCAATGTATTTGCGGAGTGGTCTGGTCCTGATATTCATTAATTGAAAAGACAATATAACTAACGGATATAAACAGTAATTTATATCCGTTTTCTTTTTTAGAATACAGATAGGATTATTGCCACATCATTCTGATTTTGCGGTACTATTAGATAACTTACTTTAAATTCACCATTGGAAAGCCTGTTATGAACACATTATTAAAAGCAATAGGCACACTACTCCTTTCTGGGCTCACATTTTATGCCAATGCACTTTATATCGATTCTGAAGTCTTTACTTTAGAATCGAATAAAACATTTTTTTCTCGTACTTACCTTAATAACACAGATAGAACAAACCTTTATAAAATCCATATTTATAAAATTGAAAAACCAGGTGGTAAAGAGAAAGATGAAGTACAACTTCCAATAGAAAATGGTGAAATACTTTATACACCGCTGCAAAAAGTATTATTACCCGGTGAACATGAGTTTTTTAAATTATTTTATAAAGGTATCAGCGATAATAAAGAGCGCTATTACCGTATTATTATTGAAGAAACGCCCGTTAACTTGGTGCCTTATAATGAAAACACCAAGCAGCCTTTAGTGGTTCCCACCGTGGGATTAAATACGGTAATGGTGATACGCCCTCGTGAACTTAATTTTGCATATAATCACGATAATGTTGCAGGCACAATAACAAACACAGGTAATACCTATTTTCGTTTACTTCTTAATGATAAATGTGATTCAGATGAAGAGAATGCAAAAATCTTACAACTGTTACCCGGTGAAAGTTATCAACACCCTTGGCTTAAGAAAGAGCATAAGCAATTTATTATTGCTTTTGATCGCTATATTTCATTAGAAAATGGCTGTAATACTAATTAAAAAACAGTTTATTATTAAATAAATCAGAGGGTAATAAATAATATTACTCTCTTTTTTTATTTAATTTACTTGCTTCTCTCTTATTGCTCTTTTTTATTACCTTTTATTACTCATCTGCATTTATTCCTCTTTTTCTTCCTCTTCCCTTTCACCTCCACTTAACTACGTTCTTATACTTATTATCTTACGTTATTTTCATTAACTGACTCTCACTTTTAGAATTTACTCTAATTGCAAAATAATGTAACAACAGAAAACATATTATTTTTTTAAATATATAATTCGTTAAATTAATTTATCTTTTGTAATATTTACTTGGGTAGAGATTAATAACCTAGTCATAAACAGACTACCAACCAACATTAATTTATTGATAAATATAAGTTTTACATTATTTATCATAAATGTATTTCTATTACATTTTATTCCTATTTTTTTAGCCTAATTTTAATAGAATATTTTTTGAATTGATTTGATAATTTTGCTTATGATTACTCATTTTTAGACTATCTAAATAGTAAAATAACAGACTCATGAAAAATATTTCTTAGCCGATATAGCTATTAGCATCGACTTTACCTTTTAGGAATAAACTGTGAAAAAAATAACATCATCCTTAGCCTTGCTACTTACCTTTTTTGTGACCAACACAACTTATGCCGCAGATGCTTTATCATTGCAGACCACAGCAAATTGGCGTGCAACCGCAGTAAAAAAACCGCAAAGTGAATTAGGTGTCACCCCATTAAATGCCCTGCATTTTGAATTTGCTGAAAATGAAAAACGCTTTAATTCACAAGAAGGCTCTTTTGATATCACGGTTAAAGATGTTGAAGGTGCAACAGATTTTAAATTAACCTCAAAAGTCATTAGCAATGAACTAAAGAACACCACAGATAAGTCAGTATTAACCGTTAATACCCATTGGAATGGTAAATCGTTATCAACACATAGCGAGACAACTATTATTGATAACCATAAAGGTGTTAATGGTGGATTAGTTGCAACAAATAGCGATGATGAAAAAAGTGAGCTTAAAAATAGACAAAACGCATTTTTATTTAATGTAATCAGTAATACGCAATCAGCACCTTTAGCAGCATTGCCAGATGGTTCATGGGAAGGAGCATTACGGATTGAATTTACCAGCAAATGGTCAGGTGACTTTGTGACGCTTGCTTCTCGATAATTTTTTATCGATTATCAAGCAGTAAAAAACACGTTAAAGAGCGCCGGTTAGGCGCTTCTTTGTGATTAGTCGTTAGTAACACTGGAGTACTCATTTCCTAATTACATCTTAGGTTTATAACTCTCTTTATCTAGATCATGCTTTTTCATACGTAAGTAGAGCTTTTTACGTGGAATACCTAAATAATCCGCCACATCACTCACTCGCCCTGCAAAGAGATATAACGCATCTTCAATTAAGCGACGTTCATATTCATCGACTAAGTTATCTAAAGGCCCTTCGGGTGGAATAATAGCGCGATGCTGTTCACTATCGACCATTTTTACAATTCCAACCGCATAAAGTTCAGCAACATTTCGTAGCTCACGAATGTTACCCGGCCAGTCATAGCGTTTTAAAATATCGAGATAGTTACGATCAATTTTAGGAATAGCAATACCTAAACGTTGTGCACTTTGACGTAAAAAAGCCCTAAATAGCGGAATAATATCCGGGCGTCGCGCACTTAATGGTGGCAATGAAAAGGTAATTTGTGAGAAGTAATAATAGAACTCAGGAATTAATCGCCCTTCTGTTACCAGTTCTTGGGTATTATTTTCTAAAATAGCGATGGTTCTAAAATGGCGCTTACCTTGGCGTTCTATATCTAATAAATATGAGCTTAACCAACGCTGTGCTTCTGATGATAAATAGTAAGGTGAGCGCAAAATCAGTGTGCCTGTACCCTCTTCTTCTATCTGCTCTATCACTTGCTTGATATCAGGTAAGTTTTGGCAATCTATCGTTTGAATACTTTGTTCATTACGAGGGCTTAATTCATGTAACAGTTGGGCAAGAAGATGACGCCCAGTCCCCATTTCACCTTCAATCATTAAATCTTTATCAATGTCGGCAATTTGCTGCACTTGTTGTCTAATTGCGGTGATTTGTGCGCTATCACCAATTAAACGCTCTTGAGTGGTACTTATCATGGTATTTCTAAGCGCAAGAATAGATTGTCGCTCTTTATGCGCTTTGGCAACTAGCTCTAAAAAAGCAGGTGGATTAATGGGCTTTTCAATAAAATCATAAGCACCCTTTTTCACCGCTTCAACCGCAAGCGGAATATCACCGTGTCCGGTTATCATAATAACAGGGATCCGTGAGTCTATTTGTTTAATGCGTTCTAATACTTCCATGCCATTCATCGCTGGCATATAAATATCAAGAACCACGGCACCCTGCCACTCTGGCGTTAATGCATTTAACGCTTTTTCAGGCGAATCAGTGACTCGGGCAACCATGCCAGCAAGATTGAGTAGGTGGCGATAAGACTCAAGAATATCTTCATCATCATCAATTAATAGAACATCAACATCAGGCATTAGTGATTGTGTCATTAGTAAACTCCAAAACAACCATGGCGCCACCGTTTAACGCTGATGCCAAATAAATATCGTAACCAAACCGTTGCATAATAGAACGGCAAATAGATAACCCTAATCCCAATCCCACATCTTTTGTGGTGGTAAATGGCGTAAATAGCTTAGGTAAAACATCGAAATTAAATCCTTTACCACTATCAGCAATACCTACTAGTTTACGTTTAGGATCAACAGATAACAGATCAATTGAGATCTGACTTTCACCAATACCCGCGATAGCATCCATCGCATTAACAAATAAATTAACCAACACTTGCTCTATTTGTGTCGGATCAGCACAAATAGTCAGCGTATCTGGCACATTATTCATTATTTTGCACTGCTGTCGTTTAGAGCGAGACTCTACCAATACCATGGCACTTTCCACCAGCTCTTTTAATGGCGCTGAAACAAAGCTGATTTCAGAAGATGATTTTCTTGAGAAATTACGCAGTGCCGTAATAATTCGATTCATTCGAGCACACAGCTTTTCGATGCGCTCAATAGAGTCGGGTAATTGCTCATATTTCTGCATCTGTATGGTGAGTTTTGCACTATAAAGATAAGTATTTATCGCTGAGAGTGGCTGATTAAGTTCATGGGCTAAACTGGTCATTGCCTGTCCAACCACTGCCATTTTTGCCGCTTGCACTAACTCTTCTTGTGTCTGAATTAGGTGCTTTTGCGCTTGCTCTCGACGTACTATTTCTTCATTTAGCTGTTGATTTTTCTCTTGTAAATCTTGTGTTTTCAGCGCTACCAGTCGTTGAAGCTCTAATCGATTTAACTCTTGGCGAGTAATATCGGTAATGGTCACAATATATTTGTGCTCTTCTTTATGAGGGTATTCACGAATATTAAATTGTAAAAAATGGGGCTCTCCCGCTTTTATCATTCGGATAATACATTCACTTTGACCTAAAAGATAAAGCTGACTTGTTGAACTAAACTGCGCTTTTAACATGGTGCTGGCTTCACCACTAAAGAGCAGCCATAAAGGCTTATTACTTTGCTCTTTTCCTGTTCCTAGTAGCGTTGCCGCACTAGGGTTGACCGTTTCCATTCTGCCATCATGATGACACGTAATCAGACTTGCATCAGTATTGTTAATTAAGTTGAGTGCATTACTGGTTTCAACTTCCTTCATTTGTCGCCAAAAACGTCGTAAACGCCGACTTAATAGACCTATTTCATCTTGCCCATCAATTAAAACAGGCTCAGTTAAATTGCCTTTGGCAACATTGGCTAAATCGTCACTTAGTTTATTGAGTCTTGCGATTAGTCGTCTGTCGATAAGAATTTTCATCACAATAATACTGAGTAAGAGTGATGCAACAATAATCACAACAATGACAATTTTCCCCGTCCCCATTAATTTGCGCGTATTGGCATTAAGCTCATTTAACGATTCACTGGTTGCAAAGACATTGCCTCGAACAGCATCATCAAATTGGGTTAGTTTTTGTGTCAATTCAGGGGTTAGCGATTTAAGTTTTTTCTCGTTTTCAACATCATCCAGTAAGGTCTGATAAATCTCACCGCCATAACGTGTAATAGCGATAATCTCTTGCAATACTTGGCGATGCGCTATTGTTGATGGAAAGCTTTTTAACTTTTGGTTAAGCGCAATAATTTCGTCGATTTTGACATTAATATAGTGAAAGGCGACATCAATATCACGGCTATATCGCTGATGAGCAATCTCTTCAACCAAGCTAATCAGCTCGTTTTCTGTGGTAAATAGCTCTTGTAATAATGTTGATTCAAGCAATAACTGTAAGCTATTTTCTTGAACGTTTTTCTCTTGGATCATTTGACTAACATGCCACTCAATTTCATTAAGTAGCGGCTTAATATCTTCGCCTACCGCGTCATGCATCCACGCAAGTTGCCCTAGCAGTTGTGCCAGCCTATTTTCTAATTCACGACGTTTATCTAACAGGACATCTTGCTTAGCAATAATGTTTGTTAACTCATCGACAAGCTGAGTATAAAAATCGCGTTGCGGTTTTTGCTCTATCGGAAACTCACGTAAATTATCGAGTAACTGATGAATTTGTTGCTTTTGTTGCTCTGAAATCGATTTACGTTGTGTTTGTTCTCGCTCTTTTAATAGCATTTGTAAATTGGTGCTATAACGCTCCATATTATAACTGGTGGTCAACATAGGTAGGGAATCTCCCACTGACGCATTAATTTGAGTCGCCAGTTTTCCCCACATAAAAAAGATCACCACACCGATAAGTAAGGTGAGTAGTGAACTAAACGTAAACGCCATATAAAGGCGTCTACCTAGTTTGCCAAATTGCTTAGGCATCAATATTTTCATCCGTAATACCTTTCATTAAAACAGCGCTTCCTGCTGTATATCTGTACCACAAGGCGATCAGGGTGATTTTGTCTCTTTGAGTAAGGCAAGTGCTTGTTCGAGATTTTGTGCTTCTTGTGTACGCCATTGATAAAGCACGGCTAATGCTTGGTCTGAATATTCTCGTTGATCCGCTTCTTTCATAAATAACGCTTGAAGTGTTGGAGAATTAGCATCCTTCTCACTAATTAATACAGTACTGGCTATTTTACGTGCTTTACTGATTGCTAAAATTCGCTCAGGGGTTTTATTTTCTTGTCTTTCCGCTTCATGAATATCATTCCACACTTGTCTCATTAAGGGGAAATTATGGGTGATCATCTGGTCAAATAGGGCATTAACTACTTCACTACGACGATAAGCTTCATTACTGTTTAAGATAAACTCGGTGTTATTGGCAAGCTCATCGTTATTACCTAAGATCTCTTTACTCAGTGGAATTTTTGCCATATCACTTTTATAGATAATCTCTTGCCCTTCGTCAGACAACAGAAATGCAATAAATTTTGCAGCAGTATCACGCTTACTACTTTCAGCAACAATTGCCAAATAAGCAGGCAAAATAATCGATTTATCAAAATAACTAAATTCAACAAAATCAAAGCGTTTTTGATGATTAAACGCGTAATTATCAATAATAGGTCCAGCGCCAACAATGCCTCTCGCTACGGCATCACCAACCCGTGAACTGCGTGCCGAAATGGAAGATAAATTGCCGCTAGTCTCAAGTAATATCTGCCAGCCTTTATCCCAACCGTACTCTTGTAACACATTTTCAACCATCAGTTGCATAGTGCCAGAGTTTGCGGGTGTCGTCATAGTGAGATGCCCCTGATAAATGGGATTACTTAAATCAATCCAACTTTTAGGGGCGGGAATACCGTGTTTTTGTAGGTATTGTGTATTACTCATAATGCCAATACCGGAATAACCTACGGTGGTTATTTTGTCATTTAAGATATCGCTATGGCGCATTAGCCATTTTGGTGTTTCATAATTAACGGGCAAGCGAGCAAGTAGCCCTTCTCTATCTAAATGATGAAAAAAGTTTGCTGAAGATGACATCACAATATCAACAGGTTGTGTTGGATACTGTTTCATCATACGAGTCGCAATAGCAACGCGGCGATACACAACCTGTACTTTTGTATCAGGATAACGTGCGCTAAACGCCTCGGTTAGAGGGCGCATTGGTGTATCAGAAAGTGTCGTCAGAATAATGAGAGGCTGCTCATCACTACGTACTGGAGTGATAAACAGCCAACTAAACAGTAAACAGACGAGGCTAAGTGTTATTTTTATTCTCATGACGTACCCCTGGTTTTGTTTTGAATAAACAGAAAAATGTGTCGAACTTCAAACTTCTGATATTTAGCAATATTTATTATTTTTGGCTGATGAGTCTTTAGTGACTCATTTGCAGCAATGATACATCGATATCTTCACTCATTTTTAAACCAACACCAAATAGCGATGTTACAAATTTGACTCGTCAATTCAGCCGAATGTGTCAGCGCTGACTCAAAAACCTACTTTTGCACCAAGATGACCTAAATGAATAGCATCAGCACTGAAAACCAAAATCAGCTTCAGACATGAATAATATTCGGAGTCATCTCTATGCTAAGTTTCTTTAAAACCAGAAAGGATCTGCCGCTGTTAGAAGCGTCAAGTGAAAAGATCCGCGCAATATATAAAAAGCACCAATGGCAGGTCTTCTTCGGCCTCGTTCTTGGTTATGCCATGTTCTATGTAGTCCGTATGGCACTCAGTGTGGTGAAAAAACCGATGCTGGATGCGGGTATCGTAACAACCTCTGAACTCGGTTTAATGGGTTCTGCGTTCTTCTTTACCTACGCATTTGGTAAGTTCTCTAACGGTTTCTTGTCAGATTATGCCAATATTGGACGCTTTATGTCCATCTCGTTGATTGCATCTTCCTTTATTTGTATTTTCATGGGGATGTCAACCGCTAGCCTGTTCTTTATCCTGTTATGGGGTATTAATGGTTGGTTCCAATCTGTGGGTTCAGCACCTTCTTGCGTGTCTATCTTCCAGTGGTTCTCGCCAAAACAGCGCGGTACCGTTTATTCCATCTGGGGTGGTTCACGTAATATCGGTGAAGCT
Source organism: Proteus hauseri (assembly GCF_040139125.1). GTDB lineage: Bacteria > Pseudomonadota > Gammaproteobacteria > Enterobacterales > Enterobacteriaceae > Proteus > Proteus hauseri_B. Next base: position 262,652 of record NZ_JBEEUB010000007.1, on the reverse strand, counting down.
ATCACATGGATCTTAACTGCCACGATAGTGAGCTTCTTCGGCTGGCGTGCGGGCTTTATCGGTGCAGGTATCGCCGGTATTGCTGCTGGTATCATTTTACTAATGATCCTAAAAGACCGTCCTCGTACTTATGGCTTACCTGATCCAGCAACCGCTTATGGTGAAGAATCAGAGTCAATTAAATCAAGTGATCCTAAAGAAACTCGTCGTGCTCAACTGTTTGTTTTAAAACAACCTACAGTATGGATTATCGCAGCAGCTTGTGCGGCGATGTATATCTCTCGCTACGCAATCAGCTCATGGGCAGTTCTTTACCTGCAAGGTTCAAAAGGCTACTCACTGATTGATGCGGGTTTTGCAATGTCTACCTACCCTATTGCTGGCTTCTTTGGCGCAATCTTAGCAGGTATGGCTTCTGACAAACTGTTTAACGCTAACCGTCATATTCCTACACTGATTTATGGTCTGGCTAACATCGCTGGTTTCGCACTGATGTTCTGGGGTCCACAAAGCCGTGTAATGGATGCTGTTGCATTAAGTATGGTTGGTTTCGCAATGGGTGGTCTGGTTGTGTTCTTAGCTGGCTTAACCGCTTGTGACCTGATGCCGAAAAACGCAGTAGGTGCAGTAAAAGGCTTTATCGGACTGTTTGCTTACATTGCAGCATCGGCACAAGAATTAATTTCAGCTTCACTGATTAAAGTCACTGAAGTGGGTGGTGTTACTAACTACGACTTTACCACAGTACAGTACTTCTGGATTGGTTCTGCCATCGTGTCCATGGTCTTAGCGACGCTAGTCTGGAATGCGAAAAAAGTTTCCCTCTAAATTAATAAATTAAGTTGTCACTGAGGGATGCCATTAGGTGTCCCTCCTTAAAAAGAGAATGTCATTATGCGTAAGACAAAAATTGTTGCGACTCTTGGCCCAGCTAGCTGCTCAGAACAGATGATTGAAAAACTGATTTTGGCAGGTGCTAACGTATTTCGTTTAAACTTTTCACATGGTACTAGCGAACAGCATCAGGCAACAGCCGCAACTATCCGTCAGGTCGCAGAAAAACATCGTGTATTCATCGGGATCTTAGCTGACCTGCAAGGCCCGAAAATTCGTATCGCTAACTTTAAGAACGATTCGGTTCAATTACAGCAAGGCGATAGCTTTACCCTAAATGCAGATCTAGAGGCAACATTAGGTGATGAGCAACAAGTTGGCTTGGATTATCCTCAACTTGTTCAAGAAGTTACACCAGGGAATATTCTGTTACTGGACGACGGCAATATTCAATTACAAGTCAGTGCCGTAAATAACAATAAAATTGAAACCAAAGTGACTGTCGGTGGAAAACTTTCCAACCGTAAAGGCATTAACTTATTAGGTGGTGGATTATCTGCACCCGCATTAACAGATAAAGACAAGCAAGATATACACACAGCAGCTGCAATTAAAGCAGATTACATTGCCGTTTCATTCCCACGTAATGGCGCAGATATTGAATATGCACGCGGGCTCGTTATTGCTGCGGGTAGTAATGCAAAAATAGTTGCAAAAGTAGAGCGCGCAGAAGTCGTCTCTTGTGAAGAGAACATGGATGACATTATTAAAGCTTCTGATGTCATTATGGTTGCTCGTGGCGATTTAGCCGTGGAAATTGGCGATGCCAGCTTACCGGGTGCACAAAAACAGTTAATTGCACGTTGTCGTGCTTTGGGTTGCCCAGTGATTACGGCAACCCAAATGATGGAATCGATGATTGAAAGCCCAATGCCAACTCGCGCGGAAGTGATGGATATCGCTAACGCAGTAGGCGATGGTACAGATGCCGTTATGTTATCTGCCGAAACCGCAGCGGGTAAATACCCCGTTGAGGCTGTCAGTGCAATGGCTCGTGTTGCTGAAGGCGCCGAACGTTCTTTTGCAGCCAATGCAGAGAACCCATGGCAATCACCGTCTTATTATTCACAAACCGGACGTTGGATAGCCTTAGCGGCAGCAACAACTGCGTTTCATGACGACAAACATCTTAGCGTTGCAGCCCTAACAGAAAATGGCAAATCAGTGACGTTATTATCACGTTTTATGCCAAATAATACCGTTTATGCATTAACCGATAATCCAGCATTAGCAGGACAACTCACTGTATTACGCGGTGTAACACCTGTGGCTTATCAACGCGAAAATCAAACTGATTGCGATGAGAGCATCATGCAAAAATTGCATGCAGATGGATTATTAACAGACATGAATTCACTCTTAATCACCCGTTTATCCACGTTTGAGAAAACCGGTGATAGCGACTGCTGCCATCTTGTTTCAGTAAAACAAGCGCAACCAGCAATAGCTTGAGTGTTTTACATCAAGGGGCTTATGAGAGAGCAACCTGAAGTAAATAACAAGAAAAAGAGCACACCAAATCATTTTAGCCACAGGGATTGTGGCTATTTTTGTTTTAATCTTTACAAGGATAAACGTCTTGTAATGCCTGAATATAGATGAGTTCGATGGGGCTATCAGCCTGTTTTTGTTTAACTAACGGATATTTTTCCAAGTAGTTATCTACATGCTCAATCATAAAATCTGCATTTTGCACAGTCTTAGCTGGCGGACAATAAAGCGGTTTAAAATCAGTACCTTGATTATGTATTTTTACAGATACAGCATAAAAATTAAAGCCGTTAGCAATACCATTAAGATAAGCTTGAGTAGTTGATTTAAACTCTTCACTGGTTTTTTTCTGCACAAGAAGCTGTTTTACTTCAAGATATGCACTTAGTGTAATTGCTTGTGAATAAAGCGGAAATAACAACATTATCCCTAACACCGTTTTTAACACCATGCCCTTTTTCATCACACACCTTCTTTTTCATACCATAAATGACGGTTTCATTTTAGTTGTTTTATTACATTAAGAATATCTGTAGAAAATATCTTTTTAAAAAATAGATCACAAATTAAATAGATAAATAAATTGTGATCTGATCCGCATTTGGGATGGTTTCTAAACTAATTACCTGTTTTACACTTTACAAAAAAGATAATCAGGTGCATAAATAGTATTCACAAACTATTTTATATAAAAAAAACATCTTTTAGTTTTGTTTCTAAACAAATGGAGTAATAACGTGACACCTAACGTGCCCAATACATTACGGCAAATGAATGCCTCTCTTGTATTAAATGTCATTCGTCATCAAGGACCTTTGTCACGTGCTCAGATAGCAAAAATAAGTGGCATCACAAAAGCCACGGTATCTGAAATTATTAATGATCTCCTTGAAGAAAAAATCGTTTATGAGAGTGGCGTTAGTTCGTCATCAGGACAAGGTAGAAAAGGCATATTAGTTAATTACGATCCTCAACACAGCTTAGGTGTGAGTGTCGATTTAGGCGGAACAAAAATTGCTTATGCTGTTTTTAACCTAAATGCGGAACTGCTTTATGAGTATCAAGAATCAACCTTTGACACTGATGATCGTGAACTCTTTTTAGCTAAATTTGTTCAAAGTATTGAAAACGTGATTGAAAAAAGCGGCGTAGACCGCAAAAAAATCAATGTTATCGGCGTTGCCACACCAGGGATCATCGATATCAAAAATGGGGTTGTACTTGAAGGCTCTCCCAATTTACCACAATGGGATAATTTGCCATTAGCACAACATCTGACAGACAAGCTTGGCGTACAAGTTGTTCTTGAAAATGACATTCGTGCTGCACTTGTAGGTGAAATGTGGAAAGGTCGTTGTCGCCACACTCATAGCTGCGCATTAATTGGCATTGGAACTGGCTTAGGTTCTGCATTACTGATGGATGGAAAAGTGATCCGCGGTGCTAACAATGCCGCAGGTGAAATTGGCTATATGATGTTTGCCCGCGATCACCTTTTTCGTAACTGGCGTAATAAAGGATGCTTTGAAAGTTTCTGTTCAGGATCAGGTTTAAGTGAACGGATGACAGGTTTGCGCGGTGAACACCAGAGTGCCATTGACATTATTAATGCGGCTCAACAAGGTGATTCACTAGCTCAATCATTAATCGAAGAAATGGCAGACTATCTTGCTATTGGCATTATGAATTTAGTCGCCATTGCTAATCTGGAAAAAGTGGTACTGACAGGTGGAATTACACGTGCCGCTGCCGCTTTTTTACCACGAGTACAAGCAAATCTAGATAGGCATTTATTTGCTAACACAAAAGTAAGTATCGAGCTTTCTGAATTATTGGAAAAAGGTCCGTTATATGGCATCGCCATATTAGCGCTTGCGACGGCTTATCCTTCAGTTCAGTTTATGCCCGAGATCCAACTGAGATAATCTTAAATAAAAAAGATTTTTAAACGAGATGAGAGCAACTCATGGCAGGAATACATCTTCATCCTCATGATATTTTAGACGAAGGCATGCCAGCCATTCTTCAACGCCTTGACGGTATGAAGCATGTAGAGCATCTTTTTGTTGAAATTAATACGATTTTTGAACGCAATCCTTACCCGGTAGGTAACTTACCTCATAACCCTATTCATAATGTGGTTATGGGCACAGGAACGCTGCATATCAATACCAATACCGTGTTTTCGCACCTTAGCCAGCGCGTTGATCCTACTATTTTAGCGGGCGAAGATCCGTTAATGGTAATAAAACAGGCAACCGATGGCGGAAAATACAAAGTCATACCATGGGCAAATATCCTCAATGGTGATTTCATCGGTGAGGTAGAAAATAATCAAGTTGTCGATTTTAAAGGGCGTCCACAGGCGCATTGGCTCTGTCCTAATGCCCCCGATGTCGCACAACTTTGGCAAAAGACGTTCACAGCACTAAAGCAAAACTACGGCTATGACACCTTTTTAATCGACCGAATTCGCTTTCCTGATTGGGCGGGTAAAGAAGTTAATCCAGCGGGATTATTTACCTGTTTTTGCCCACATTGCGAAAAGAAAATGGTGCAACAAGGTTTACCCGTCAATGAAATCAAACATCGCCTTGCTGCTTTAGCAGATGCGTTAAAACAAGGGGATTTCGAGACTCCGGTTACCGCATTAAAAGAAGAACCGTTATTAAAAGCATGGCAAACATTTCGCCAACAAAGTGTAACGCAGTTAGTTGAAAAGTTACTGGCGGATGCTAAACAAACTGCGGGCGGAATTACCTTATGGCTTGATTTATGGCCACCGGCTTATAGTTGGATTTTAGGACAGGATTATCATCAATTAACTCGGTACTCCTCAACATTAAAGCATTTTCCTTACCATAAATTAGGGGGTGGCGCTGATGTTCAAGGATTAATTAACCACTTTGCTCATGATAGCGAGAGCCAAGAGCGTGCCTTTATGGCATTTAAACGTCTATTTGAACTGCCTTATGATCTCTCTTACGAGACATTTAAACAGCAAGGTTTTCCGATTCGGTTTGTCGCGGAACAAAATAATCGGGTGCGTCAAATTTCACAACCTAATACCTTTATTTATAGCGGTATTCAAATGTGGAATTTACCTGCCGAACAATTAATTGAAGCCGTTATTGCCGCTGAAGAGAGTGATTGTGATGCACTGCTTTATTACTGTTATGGCTGGGCAACACAAGCGTTATTTGATGCTATTGGTAAACACAACGCATCTAAAGATAAGACCATTATTAAAAAATAATACACCGCAGAAAAACCAGGATTAAATTATGGCTAAACAACAAAAATGGAAAGTCTTTTTCCTCCTGTTTGTCACGATGTTTTTACTCGGTGGCATACAGAACACAAAAGGGCTTATCCTAGAACAAGTTCAACACGATATTTCATTAAATATGAGCCAAGTCGGCTCACTAATTACCTTTTTCCAAATTGGCTTTTTAATTGCTAGCTTATTAACGGGTTATTTTACCGATAAGAAAGGCTTAAAAGTCATGATGTTTATTGGCTCATTAATGATGGCTGTTGGTTTAACAGGAACCAGCCTGGCATTTAATGTGATGTTATTCTTTGGCTTTTATCTTGTCATTGGTTTAGGTATTGGTTCGATGTTAGTTTCTATCGTTACCGTTATCCCTACTTTTTATAAAGAAAAAGCTGGTATGATGTTTAATGTCTCTAATGCGATGTTTGGCGTAGGGATGATTGTTACACCGCTTATTTTACAATATCTATTTTCACACTCTATTTCATGGCGTGCATTCTATGTGGGTGTTGCCGTTATTGTCGCACTTATTATTGTGGTATTAAGCACCCTAAAAATAGAAAATAGTGCGCAAGTTGATATGAAGTTTAGTGACATTTTAGAGTTGCTAACACAAAAATCATTACTGCTGGTTATCTTCTTTATTACTCTCTATGTTGCGGCTGAAGCAGCGTTTTTAAACTTCTTCCCTATTTTCTATACCTCGATGGATATTGGTGATATGACCAATGCCCAGAAAGCAGAAACCGCAGCCTACGTTATTTCAAGCTTTGCCTTCTTATTTACTATCGGTCGTTTTATTGGTGGCTTTATTAACCTTGCATTAGGTGATCGCAAAACCTTAATTCTGTTTTCACTGTTCTCTTTAGTGGCAATTATTGTTAGCCGTATTTTTGTACAAGATGTGGTTTATCTGTTTATGGTATTTGGTTTTGCATTATCAGTGCTGTTTCCAACCGCAGCCGCTGTTGCAACGAAATTAACCAGTAAAAGTGGTTCGGTAATGGGATTAATTTATGTTGCATCAGGATTAGGTGGCGCATTAGCTGGTTCGTTAATTGGACAAGTATCAGAAAGCTATAGTGTTTCTGTTGGCTTTAATCTAATCATCGTCTTTGTCGCCTTATTCTTTATCCTTTCTCTGTTTATTAGAGAACAAAAACAATAACAACGACGTTTATGCCTCTGAAATTTTTCCCCTCTTTATGAGGGGATTTTTCTTTTTATGGCTTTAATCAATTTAAGTCGCGTTAGCACCTTGAACATAAAACCACACGCTCACTTCAACGCTTTACTTTTCTCTTTTATTATTACTGTTGATTTTTTAATCAAGACCCCAATAATAGTATCTATATTCGCTGTTGGAATAGGAGAATATTATGGCGAGTGGATGGGCAAATGATAGCGCTGTTCAAGAGCAAATAGATGCCACCATTGATGATGCCATTGCAAGAGCACGCAATAAGATGGCACAAGGTGAAAGTGCTGAGTTTTGTGATGAGTGCGGTGAAGCAATTTCACTTGCTCGACAAAAAGCCGTACCGGGTGTGCGTTATTGTGTAAATTGCCAAGAGGCAATTGATAAAAAGAATAATGCGTTTAGTGGTTATAACCGCCGAGGCAGCAAAGATAGCCAACTTAGATAATCTGCAAGATTAATCATCGATTGCGTTAGAATTAATATCAAATAAAAAACTGTACTCTAATTGAGAAGGTACATTCTCATTAAAGTACAGTTATGTTTATTTATCGACTATCCGATTTATTAAATCTTCGCTGTTTTTTTCGAGCTCATATTTTGACTCATTTCAGTTAAAATCTTCATAAAATTATCAATATGCGCACGCTCTGTATTTGGGTTCATAAATACCGCTTTTTCACCCGGAAGATAAACGTAACGGTTGTTTTTCGCATATTTAGAACAAGCAATAGAATCAACCCAGTTAGTAAATAACCCTTCTCTACCGCGTTGTAAAAAGAGTTTTCTATGCCATTGCGTGTTATGGACCATAAAGTCATATGCGTCTTTATCTGTCGAGCACGTTAGTTCTAAATCAAAAGCAACGTTAGGATCTTTAACTAAGTTAGGATCATACAGTTTAAAGCCAACACTTGGCCCTTGGTTTTGTGGCACGATAACTTTTGCATTGCCCATTTCTAATAATTGGTGACGCATGTAGTTTGCGTTTTGCAGGCAATGAGCAATGATAGTTTGATAACCTTCAATTCCCATATAATGCATCGCTGAATAAGCACCAAAAATACCTACGCCGCTACGTGTACATTCAATAGTTGATTGTAAGTGGGTTTGCCCTTCTAACTCATGCTCAAAGTAAGTAAAGTTTTCAGGATCGTTCTCTAGCGCCACAAAATCATTACCATTTTTAACTAACACTAAGCTTGAGGTGTAAGGCACATAACCCCATTTATGGAAGTCGATGGTAATAGAATCCGCATATTTCAGATGTTTGAATTTTTCTACATTCTGACGTAGACCTTCTAAGGTGGCATCATTAATGGCTAATGGGTTGCCACTAAAGTCATACTCTAAGAAGAAAATAATAGGCCAGCCCACTGCCGCATCAACGTGAACATGTGGCTTAACTGGAACTTCAAACTCTTCACATAAGCGGTCACGCAGCTCACAAACACCTTTAACATCATCAACACCAAAGGTATCCGTTGTGCCTGTTGTTAGCATAATGGTTGGTACTTTACATTTAACCGTAAAGCAGGCTCTTAATTCGCGTTCTAAGTGTTCTAAGTCGATAGTGTTATCTTCCGCCACTTTAATACGAATCGTTTTGTTATCAACATCAACACCCAGCAGTGCGAGGTTAGTCATATTTGAGTAGTGACCACCTTGAGAGTTGATAATACGATAATCTTGGTCTGCTGCCATTCCTAAGTGCTTAGAGTTGGGCATCGATTTACGTAAACCAAATAGGTAGCCATATAAGTTACACATGGTGCCACCTTGCGTGAACACACCCGATGCAACTTCAGGATCGTAACCAACCAGTTTTGCGACTTTTTTAATCGTCACTTTTTCTAGCGCATCAGCAACACCTGAGTATTCGCAATACACCATATTAGGATTGCCCATTAACCCTAAAATTGAACCATAAACACCCGGATCACTTGGCATTGCAATGACGTTTTCAACAGCTAATGGATTTTCCCAGTTTTTACACAGTGTAGAAACGAGCATCAGCAGTTCATTAGGATCATTTTCTGGATAATTAATATGCTGTTGAACTTGCGTATCAGACATTAAACGTTCGAATAATTCAGCTCCATTAGAATAACGCTGTAATTGGTCGTTATCATTGGTTGTTGTTTTTCTAAACTGTGTAATAGATTGGATTGTTTTATCCTGAAATATCGGCCAATACTTCGGATCACGACTGAAAAAGTGAGCAATAACGTCATGGTATTTCTTCTCAAACTCAGCGTTCAGAATGTTAGCAGAAGATAGACCTAATAAATCTTGATTTTTCACTATATTCTCCAAATAAAAACCGACAGTAACTTAAATTAATTGCATATGAATACTATACATTTTCTTATTAAATAAGTTAGTGACTTGTGTGCTAATGTATAATCACATAATAACACTATAAGGAGAATAATAGTTATATATATCAATAAATTAAAAAGTAACGGAAAGTTATATTTACAAAGCTGTTATTTTAACAATCTCTTTTATGTGACTGAGATCACAATGAAAAAGTGTTTAATAACAAAGACATTGATAAAATAAATCACAACCAACTGATAAATAAAAAGAAACAAGGAGAATAAAGCTAACACACTGATATTAATAAGCTCTTAGTTTAATAAATTGTATTAATCTGTTTTTTCCACAATAAAAGCGCTACCCATTGCATTAAATGCAATCAACCTTTCAAACTTCAAACTAAAACACTGGTTTTTAATTTTCATTCAGATGATATGTTTAATTTTAATTAATAAACAGGAATAAAGCTTCACATAAGTTTAATTTTACTGTTATTGATTTTGATAAGGTAAAATGGATGACTATAAATAGTTATTTATTCTGCATAATCAATAAATTTCAGTTAAAGTGAAAATATGATTACCCATCTAAACTATTAGGAATTTTTACTCTACATATTTTGCGATCTTAGCCGATACTTAAGATAATACTCGAATAATATGAGATGGAAGTTAATGGAGAGAACAATATGAAAGCATCTATTATTGCAACTGCTGTATTCGTATTAGTGTCCTCAAGTGTAGAAGCTAAAGAGTATTCCTGTCAGCTTGAAAATGGGAAATACGTAAGTGTTTTTGCTGAACAAGGCAAACCGCCAATCTATCGATATGGCACATTAGCTAAAACTGAGATTACGCTTCCTGTCCCTCAGAAACAGAATAATAACGTTTTTTATGGTCACCAGACATTTGTAGCTGGAGCCTCTACTTATGTGCGCTTTAAGAACGGTAATTACAGTTATGTTGTTTATGATGGCGAAGGAAGAGGCTGGTATTTTAATGGTGTGATTATTTATAAAGATAATAACATTATCAGCAAGAAAGAGTGTAAAGAGCCCTCATCACTTAATTTAAGTGATCTGGATGAATACGCAATTAAAGTTGACCCTTATTTAGAAACCTATATTTATGCGCCTTAGTTTTTAATTTATATTATTAAGTCATTAGATATAATAAAAACCCAATTTAAAAAATTGGGTTTTTATTATTTAGTTGACGCTCTAATGATCAACATCTAAGAGGTCCTCTATAACTAATAGATATATTAAAAAGAATAAATTAAATAATGATTTTAAAAATTGAATTTATCTAAATTTCAAAAAGAGCATCGCAGTGATAAGCGTTAAAAACCCATTTTCGCATAATAGTAATGACTTGTTGTATTACCCATTTTGAACCAATATCAAACTCATGCTCAATAGCACAGGGGATTGCAATACCTGAGTCTTTACATTTTATTGTGAAAGAAAACCCTTCTTCTTTCTCTAATATTTTCTGTAAATGATGCTTAATAAATTTTATAAATATAGTTTTAAGTTCATTTAAAGTAATTGGAGGATTATTTCGATTATCGTTAAGTCTTTCGACTGCAAAATGGAATGATATTTTTAATTTAGCTCTATCTTCTTGAAGAATTTCATTAATATTTGCAACTAACTGATTGATTTCTTGCTCTGTTATCATATATACGCAGCCGTGATCTCAGCGAGTTTTTTATTCAATTCTTCATCACTTGTTGCAGTAATCGTACCTACAAATTCCGTATGAGATAAAGTTCCTGTACGTACATCAAACTCATAATTATTAAATGAATCAACCACAACAAATACTTTTGTTATCGGATTAAAAAAAGATGCACAATTTTGGGCTATGCACATATCAAAGTTCATATTACCCTCCTACTTTGCTATAAAAATGTAGGAATAGAGATATTCAATCCCATTACCTATATTATATAGGCTACAAAATACACTATTGATAGTCAAGAAAATAGATAGTTACAACTCAAAAAAAATAAAAACCAACCTATTGATATTAAATACTTTATTTAATATTTTAAGTTATATTATTAAGTCATTAGATATAAAAAAACCCAATTTAAAAAATTGAGTTTTTATTATTTTTAAGCAACGAATGTATTGATTAGTCTTCTAATAACAGAACAGACTCTAATGCGATTTCAATCATTTCGTTAAAGGTAGTTTGACGTTCTTCAGCAGTAGTCTGTGTACCTTTCTTAATGTGGTCAGATACAGTACAGATAGTCAGTGCTTTTGCACCGTACTCAGCAGCAACACCATAAATACCAGCAGCTTCCATCTCAACACCAAGGATGCCGTATTTTACCATTACATCAAACATTTCTGGGTCTGGTGAATAGAACAGGTCTGCAGAGAAGATGTTACCAACGCGAACTTTGATGTCTTTCGCTTTCGCTGCATCAACGGCGTTTTGAACTAATTGGTAATCAGCGATAGCGGCGAAGTCTTGGTCTTTGAAACGCAGACGGTTAACTTTAGAGTCAGTACATGCGCCCATACCAATAACAACATCACGTAATTCTACGTCTGGTAATACTGCACCACATGAACCAACACGGATGATAACTTTTACACCAAAGTCAGTAATAAGTTCTTTTGCGTAAATTGAGCAGGAAGGGATACCCATACCATGACCCATTACAGAAACTTTACGGCCTTTATACGTACCTGTAAAACCTAACATACCACGAACATTATTTACCTGACGAACGTCTTGTAAAAAAGTTTCAGCGATGTATTTAGCACGAAGCGGATCGCCCGGCATTAAAACGACATCAGCAAAATCGCCCATTTCTGCGTTAATATGAGGGGTAGCCATAATTCTTCCTTTTAATTGATCTTTTTGCTTACTATTCAAATATAAATCGGTAGGCATATCGCTATACCTACCGAAGTAAAATTAAAACATCACTTTACCGTAATCGACTGGTGATACACCGAAGTAATTCACTACAGTTTGTCCGATATCGGCAAATGTTTCACGGTGACCTAATGAACCAGGTTTAACTTTAGGACCATAAACTAAAACAGGAATGTGTTCACGTGTATGATCTGAACCCGGCCAAGATGGGTCACAACCGTGGTCTGCGGTTAAGATAAGAATATCATCACCAGTAACCAGTTCCATCAGCTCAGGTAAACGACGGTCAAATAACTCCAGCGCTTCACCATAGCCAATAACGTCACGACGGTGACCATAAGAAGAGTCAAAATCAACAAAGTTGGTGAATACGATAGTGTTATCACCCGCTTGTTTCATCTCTTCAAGCGTTGCATCAAACAGAGCATCAATACCTGTTGCTTTCACTTTTTTAGTGATACCTACGTTTGCATAGATATCAGCAATTTTACCGATAGAGACCACGTGACCTTGTTTCTCATCAACCAGTTTTTTCAACATAGTTGGTGCTGGTGGCTCAACCGCTAAGTCATGACGGTTACCAGTACGTGCGAAGTTACCCGGTTTATCACCAATAAATGGACGAGCAATAACACGACCAATATTGTAATCGCCTTTGTTTAATTCATCACGAGCGATTTCACACAGTTCATACAGTTCATCTAAGCCATACGTTTCTTCATGACAAGCGATTTGGAATACGGAGTCAGCAGAGGTATAGAAAATCGGTTTGCCGGTTTTCATGTGCTCTTCGCCGAGCTCATCAAGAATAACTGTGCCTGATGCATGGCAGTTACCTAAGTAACCTGGTAATTTTGCACGCTTAACGATGTTTTCTAACAGTTCTTGTGGGAAAGAGTTTTTCAGATCTTTAAAGTATCCCCAATCGAACAGAACAGGAACACCCGCAATTTCCCAGTGGCCTGACGGAGTATCTTTACCAGAAGAGATCTCACTTGCATAAGCATACGCACCAATAATATCTGCGTTCTTATCTAAGCCAATAGGAAATTCACCAGCAGATTCTTCTGCTGCTTTTGCTAAACCTAAACGGCATAGATTAGGTAAATGAAGAGGACCTTTACGACCGTCTTTATCTGCTTTACCTTCAGCAAACGCTTTTGCGATACTACCTAAAGTGTTTGAACCTTGGTCGCCAAATTTCTCCGCATCACCGGCAGCACCGATACCGAAGGAATCTAATACCATGATATATACACGTTTCATAATTCTCTCTCCTGTGTCATTTTCCGTAGACCACGGATATGTCACTTATAAATCGTAATTGAGTTCTTATTCGCTGATTTGGCGATAAACCATTGGTGATGCTTCACGTTTACTGTCACCAATAACTATCGCTTTACGGACTTCAGCAGCAGCTTCTTGCCATGATTTTTCACTGTTAGCGTGGATCATCGCCAGAGGCGTATCTGCGCTAATTTGCGCACCAAGCGCTGCGATATCGCTTAATCCCACACTATAATCAATAGCATCAGTCGCTTTACGACGACCACCACCTAATGTCACAACAGACATACCTAAAGCACGGGTATCCATTTCTGTAACAAATCCTGCTGTTTCAGCAAATACAGGTTTACTTAATACCGCAGTTGGCAGGTATTTATTGTAGTTTTCAACAAAGTCAGCTGGACCTTTTTGCGCGGCAACCATACGACCAAATACTTCAGCCGCTTTACCGTTATCCAACACATCTTGCAGTTTTTGGCGAGCTTGTTGACGATCATCCGCTAAGCGACCTGATACTAACATCTCAACACACAGTGCCATGGTAACTTCAAATAAACGTGGGTTACGGTATTCGCCTGTTAAGAATTGAACCGCTTCACGAACTTCAACCGCATTACCTGCGCTAGAAGCGAGAACTTCGTTCATATCGGTTAACAGAGCGGTGGTTTGGCAACCAGCACCATTGGCTACTTTTACAATAGACTCAGCCAGCTCTTCAGATTTCTGATAAGTCGGCATAAAGGCGCCCGATCCAACTTTAACATCCATCACTAACGCATCGAGTCCTTCAGCTAATTTTTTGCCTAAGATTGACGCTGTGATTAGTGGGATTGAATCAACTGTTGCAGTAATATCACGGGTTGCGTAGAAACGTTTATCAGCAGGTGCTAATGAGTTGGTCTGTCCAATAATGGCAACACCAACATTGCGGATAATATCGCGGAATTTTTCATCATCAGGGAAAATATCAAAACCGGGAATAGCTTCCAGTTTATCCAGAGTTCCGCCTGTATGACCTAATCCACGACCAGAAATCATTGGTACATAACCACCACATGCAGCAACCATTGGTCCTAACATCAGTGAAGTAACATCACCAACACCACCTGTTGAGTGTTTATCAACAATTGGACCATTTAGGTTTAAGCTCTTCCAGTTAAGCACGGAACCGGAATCACGCATTGCCAATGTCAGCGCAACACGCTCTGGCATGGTCATGTCATGGAAATAGATAGTCATTGCTAATGCAGCAATTTGACCTTCAGAAACAGTATTATCTCTGACACCGTTAATAAAAAAGCGAATTTCTTCCTCAGTTAAAGGATGACCATCACGCTTTTTACGAATAATCTCTTGGGCAAGAAACACTGCAACCTCCTGGCTTTATAGAACGAGTAACGCCCATACTTATCAGTGATGGGCGTATTTCACGAATGGATTAGTAACCACTAGACGATTTTTGCTCGCCATGACCTAAAGTGGCTAATAAACTACCTAACAAGCTTGACGCACCAAAACGGAAGTGACGGGCATCAACCCAGTTATCACCCATAATGCGGTTAGCTAAAGCAAGGTATTGAGCGGCTTCTTCTGCGGTACGAACACCACCAGCAGGTTTAAAACCAACTTCTTTGCCAACACCCATGTCGTGGATCACTTGGATCATTAACTCAGCGCTTTCCAGTGTTGCATTTACAGGTACTTTACCTGTGGAAGTTTTAATAAAGTCTGCACCTGCTTTAATAGAAATTTCAGATGCTTTACGAATAAGCGCAGGATCTTTTAGCTCACCCGTTTCAATAATCACTTTCAGTAAAGAGCCCGCTTCAGCACATGCTTCTTTACATGCTTTAACGATATCAAAACCGATTTGTTCGTTACCTGCCATAAATGCACGGTAAGGGAAAACAACGTCAACTTCATCTGCGCCATAAGCTAATGCCGCATTCGTTTCTGCTAATGCGATATCTAAATCGTCATTACCATGAGGGAAGTTGGTTACAGTTGCGATACGAACTTCTGGCGTACCCTGCTCGCGTAACACTTTACGTGCTAACGGAATAAAGCGAGGGTAGATACAAATAGCGGCAGTATTGCCTTCTGGGCTTTTAGCCTGATGACACAGTGCAGTCACTTTTGCATCGGTATCATCATCATTTAATGTAGTTAAATCCATCAAAGACAGCGCAAGACGCGCTGCAGCGGTTAAATCTGTCATAAAACTCTCCAACGATGTTTCTCAAGCCCTTAGGGCTACGCTTAAGGTTAGCGATTAATTTTGTTGGCGAGCGGACTTGGTTCCTTGAAGATGTTGTTGCAGCTTAATACCACAACGACAGCTGAGTTCCCTCTCACCGCGCTATGCTCACTTCGGCGACCCGTCATTAAGCTTTCGCCATTCCATGAAGTTTCAGCACATCTTATTTGAACACGCTAAGGAACAATTAGATGTGCTTTACATCACACTAATTAAATGCAACTTGTAATCAAAGACATAAAAATGTGATGGAAGTCACAATTAATCTATTTTCTGGTCTAATCTTACTCGAATATCGCTATTAAGTCGTCGTTATAACGTAAAAAAATCTAGTTCTAAACAAAGCAGCAGACTAATCAGCGATATTCAATACAATCTGCGAAATATCTCACATAATAAAAGTAGTTAACATCACACCAGAAAACAAACATAACAGAGCAGATAGATAAAGATTCTATCTGCTCTTAAACAAAAAATAATTATGCCGCAATAACAGCCATAGCGGTTAATGCAAAGAAGAATCCTGCAATTGTCGCGCTCATCAAGTTAGAGAGTGTACCCGCAAGTACTGCTTTCATACCTAAGCGAGCTACATCTTTACGGCGATTAGGAGCCATACCACCTAATCCGCCTAACAACACTGCGACAGAAGAAAGGTTAGCAAAACCACATAATGCAAAAGAGATGATTATCTTGGTTTGATCAGAAAGTACCATCAGCCCAGATGCCAATACGGTAGCGTCATCCTGAAGATATTTACTAAACTCAGAGTATGCATAGAACTCATTAATAACAATTTTTTGTCCAATAAATGAGCCTGCAATTGTCGCTTCACTCCAAGGAATACCAATCAAGAAAGCAACAGGAGCAAAGACCCAACCAAAGACTAATTCTAATGAGAAATTCTCATAACCAAACCAACCACCAATACCACCGAGGATCCCATTAACTAATGCAATCAATGCAACGAATGCAAGGAGCATTGCACCTACGTTCAGTGCCAATTGCAAACCTGAAGAGGCACCAGCCGCAGCTGCATCAATAATATTTGCTGGTTTTTCTTCCTCACTCATTTTATCGAGTGCGTCTTTTTGATCGTCAGGTGTTTCAGTTTCAGGGATCAATAATTTAGCGAATAGTAAACCACCTGGAGCCGCCATAAATGATGCTGTAATTAGATACTCTAATGGCACACCCATACTTGCGTATCCAGCAAGAACTGAACCCGCAACAGAGGCTAATCCACCACACATTACCGCAAACAACTCAGAGGTTGTCATTCGTGCAATATAAGGGCGTACAACAAGAGGAGCTTCAGTTTGCCCAACAAAGATATTTGCCGTTGCAGACATTGATTCAGTACGCGAGGTTCCTAAAACTTTTTGTAAACCGCCACCCAGTACTTTAATCACAATTTGCATAATGCCTAAGTAATACAGCACTGCGATTAATGAAGAGAAGAAAACGATAACGGGTAATACACGTAAAGCAAAAACAAAACCGCCACTACCAAATAACTCAAACATTTTGTCTGATACGAGCCCAGCAAATAGGAAACTCATTCCGTTATTGCCGTAATCAATAACATTCTTAACTGCATCGGAAACCGCAAGAAGTACCTCACGACCACCTTCAGAGTAAAGAACGAATGCCCCTAAGCCAATCTGAATAAGGAATGCGCCACCAACGGTACGTAATCTAATTGCTCGTCGATTGCTGGAAAATAGAATAGCTATTAATATTAATGTTGCCATTCCGACCAAGCTCATAATGAGTTGCATTGAAGGATCCCTGTTCACTTAAAAATTTAATGGATTATCAATAGCGCTTGATTTCAAGCCTACTGACTCTTTTTGCGGGATAATTATACCGAGTCCAGAAAAAGAACCGCCTATATCCATCACAATTAGGGGCTGAAAAAAGTAACATAAAAGCTATAAATGAGATCTAGATCACAATACGAGAGAGAAAAATACATAAAAAAGAAATTTTACAAGAAGAAAAATATCATCTGATTAACAAGGTAGACTAATAGTTAATTAACTATTAATAAGAAAATCAAAAGTAAAGGTGCTTATTTAATGATAAAAAAACAGAAATCTACCTCTTCTATTTTACAAAAATTACGTGACACTATTTCAGCGAGAAGGTAGTGCATCATCCCTTAAGCTAAATAATTGTAGACTATTAAGATAGAGTTGCTCTGAAATTACTGCGGGTGTTTCACCACGCAGTTCACAAAGTTGGGAGAAAACAGACTTTATACGCTCTGGTCGATTAGGCTCACCTTGAAATCCACTGACTGGCATATCTGGTGCATCAGTTTCTAGTAATAATTTTTCCAAAGGTAATGAGGCAATAGCACGGCGGGTTTTTTGTGCTCGCTCATAGGTAATTGTTCCACCCACGCCAATAAAATAGCCAAGTTCAATAAATTTTTCTGCCTGCTGCTGGCTGCCTGCAAAGCCATGAATAACCCCTTTACGAGGCACATCATAACGGCGCAACAGTGCATACAGTTTGTCATGGCTTTTACGCGAATGAAGAATAACAGGTAAATTAAATTGAGCAGCAAGTTTAAGTTGCTCAATTAAAAAGAGTGTCTGCTTTTCAGCTTGAGGCTCAGCCATAAAGTTATCTAGACCAATCTCACCCACAGCAACACAGCGCAAGGTCGTTTTTAGCCACTTTTTTAATTCAGTTAAATGCTGTGTTGTATGTTCATCAATATATAAAGGATGTAATCCTAACGCACAATATAATGAGGAATTTTCATAAGATAAGGTTTTTACTGCCTCCCAGTTCCAACGAGCAACGGCGGGGATAATAATTTTTTCTATATTGGCAAGGTGTGCCAACGATAAACTGTTAGCAAGATCTTGTTGGAAGAGAGGAGAATCAAAATGGCAATGCGTATCAATAAACTTATTCACTATTGAACACCTCGCACATCAGGATGCACACCTCGGGTTCCTTTTTGAATAACCTGAGCTTCTTCTGCTTTATCTGCCTTTGCTTCGTTCTCAAATAAGCTAAAGACTTTTTTATCATGTTGTTTAAATTTCTTCTGAGAAAAATGTTGTCCTATTGTAGCCAGAAAATAGCGACCACAGCGGCGACCAATATGATAATCATGATTTAATGCACTTAAACGACTTCCTAGTGCACTAGATTGCAAGGTTGTAGGTGGGAATATCTCTATAACGACAACATCTTCTGGCGGAGATTGAATAAACTCAAGCGTTTGAGTATAGGTTTCAATATGCACTTTAGCCATATGTGTAAAACGTTGTAAGCGGCTATTTTCAAACCATTTACCCATTCGTTCTACCCACTCTGTAGTGTATTGATATTCAGAAGGTACGGTGCGAACAACAACAATGGTTCGACACCCTCGACGATAAGCTTCTCGCACTGGAATAGCATCGCTAATTCCCCCATCATGATAAACAACATCATGAAATAACACACCATTGCGATAAAAAGCAGGAATAGCACTTGATGCTTTAATGATATCAAGCCAAGTCATTTCATCTGGTTGAAAATAGTTAGCTGCGAAATTATCAGCGCGACATGCCACCATATAGAATTCACGTCCGGCATCAAATCGACGTAATGCCTTGTGCATATCAAGAGGCATCTCTTTTGCTGTGGTATCTATATACCAATCAAGGTCGAGTAGATTACCACCTCGAACAAAGCGAATAGGGTTAAAGAATTGGTTATTAGTTGTATAACGGTTAATGATTTTACGTGCATAGCCACGCTGTCCACATGCGAAGGCTGATAAATTTTGAGCGCCAGCAGAAACCCCAAGTAAAACATCAAAAGGGTCAAATTGAGAGCGCATAAATTCATCCAGAACACCCGCAGTAAAAATACCGCGTTGCCCTCCGCCTTCACAGACTAAAGCGACTTTGCCTTGTGCAAGAGATGACTGAAATTCCAGTGCAGTAATATCATTTAATGTGACAGGTATATATTTCCCCATAATGTCTCCTTTATACAACTTAGCAAAGGATACCTGCACATTTTTTTGACGTCATTATTTTTACGTACTAATACAAAATAAACTAGGCGTTATTTGATATTTACCGATGAATCAACACTTTTAACACCGTCAATTTTTTCAACAATTTGTACTATCTGTGTTTCTTGATCTTGGCTGCTAACAAAACCAGAAATAAAAACATGCCCAAATTCAGTACGAATAGAAAGCGCGTCACTATCAATCTGTTGAATTGGTAACAGTGTCGCTTTAATTTTTGTAGAAATGGCGGTATCACTGAGATAATGACCCGTTGTATTGGCTCCACTATTAATCTCACCATACCAAGATGTTTCAGCAAATGCATTTGCACTCATCAAAGATAGTCCTACAATTATTACGAGTAATTTTTTTTTATATTTTTGTTGTTTCATTGCTTCCCCTTAATCACAATAAATCGATAGGAAATAGGTCTATTTGATTCAAGTAACACTAATTATTAACCAGCTATGTATTAACACTAATAAACAACTGTAGCTAAATAAAGTAAAAAATAGCAAATAAAGAGTAATCCTAATAATTTTATTCTAAAAATGACCCTTAAACCTATAAATAATCTTATATTTTATTATCAATAATAGTATATTGAAGTGTTATGCTAACAAAAAAAAGAGAGAGTAATTCTCTGTTAAGAGGGACTTTTTGGCGGGATATTGACTAATGTAAAAAGTAGTAATAAAAGTGAACAATTCTCCCCAAACATACTAATAACGAGTAAATCATAAATAAAAACAGCAAAATTACAGCACAAAAAAAGCTACGCTTTCGCATAGCTTTTTAACCAACAAACTCATTCGTATTAAAAAATTAATGCTCTCTAGTCTGATGGAACTCTACATCAGGATAACGTTCACGAGTTAAGTTTAAATTGACCATTGTAGGGGCGATATAAGTTAAGTTATCACCACCATCTAGCGCCAAGTTTTGCTCATTTTTACGTTTAAACTCTTCCAGTTTTTTCTCGTTACTGCATTCAACCCAACGAGCGGTAGAAACGTTTACTGACTCATAAATTGCTTCAACGTTATATTCACTTTTCAGTCTTGCAACTACCACATCAAACTGAAGCACACCAACAGCACCAACGATTAAATCGTTGTTAGCCAGTGGTCTAAACACTTGTACCGCACCCTCTTCTGACAACTGAACCAGCCCCTTAAGTAACTGTTTCTGTTTTAGCGGATCACGCAAGCGAATACGACGGAATAATTCTGGTGCAAAGTTTGGAATGCCAGTAAATTTCAAAATTTCACCCTGTGTAAAGGTGTCACCTATTTGAATAGTACCGTGGTTATGCAAACCAATAATATCACCAGGATAAGCATGTTCAACGTGTGAACGGTCACCTGCCATAAAGGTAAGTGCATCAGAGATAACCACATCTTTTTTGATACGAACTTGATGCAGTTTCATGCCTTTATCATACATGCCAGAAACAACACGTAAAAATGCAACACGGTCACGGTGCTTTGGATCCATATTTGCTTGGATTTTAAATACAAAACCGGTAAACGTTTCTTCAGCGGCAGTAACTTCACGCATATCAGTTTTACGCGGCATTGGTGCTGGCGCCCATTTTACAAGGCCATCGAGCATATGATTTACACCAAAGTTACCCAATGCAGTACCAAAGAAAACAGGTGTTAGCTCACCAGCTAAAAATGCTTCATGATCAAATTCATGAGATGCACCAAGAACCAGTTCTAGCTCTTCGCGTAATTGTTTAGCTAAATCGTCGCCTATCGCAATATCCAACTCTGGATTATCTAATCCTTTGATTACGCGAGAATCTTGAATAGTATGACCTTGTCCTGTTTGATAAAGATAGGTTTCATCTTTGAGGATGTGATAAACCCCTTTAAACAGTTTTCCGCAACCAATAGGCCATGTTACTGGGCTACAAGCGATTTTTAATTCGGTTTCTACTTCATCCATCACTTCCATTGGATCACGAATATCACGGTCCAATTTATTCATAAAAGTTAGGATTGGTGTATCGCGTAAACGAGTTACTTCCATTAATTTACGAGTACGATCTTCAACCCCTTTAGCGGAGTCAATCACCATTAAACAGCAGTCAACGGCGGTTAAAGTACGGTAAGTATCTTCAGAGAAGTCTTCGTGACCTGGGGTATCGAGTAAGTTAACAAGGCAATCGGCATAAGGAAATTGCATCACAGAAGTTGTAATTGAAATACCGCGCTGTTTTTCCATTTCCATCCAGTCAGATTTCGCATGCTGGTTTGAACCACGCCCTTTTACAGTTCCTGCACGCTGAATCGCTTGTCCGAATAACAACACTTTCTCAGTGATGGTTGTTTTACCCGCATCGGGGTGGGAAATAATGGCAAAAGTTCTACGACGAGCAACTTCTTGCTGAAAAATAGGATTAGACATCAATGATAATCTTCTGGTTGATAGACGAGTGAATGTAATGCACCGATATATTGCTATAAGTAATAATTAAGTGGCGATAAAGACATTCAACCCGTAAGTTAATCTTAATTGGCGGCTATTTTCGCCTATCTTGTCTGTATAAACAATCAATGGTTACTATTTTATCTGCTAGAGGGGGTAATGCCTAGTGATTGTGATAATTAATAATATTTGCTTATTCACCCTGCTTTAAAAACGACGTGACATTTCTATTATTTGATTATTTTCTTGGTTACTCAAAGAGTTGTTTTATTGTTTTCATAGGAAGAAACATTCTTATCCTTCCATTATGTTCACAGAGGATATCAAATCCAAATTTTTCATAAAATGTTTTCGATGATTCTGTCAAACAATCAACAACAACGGCATACGCTCTCATATATGTATTCACTTTCCATAAATAATGGAGAGCACGAACTAGGCTTACCTTACCAAGCCCTGTTCCGTGATAATCTTTATGAACAGCTAATTGAGCCAACAAAAAAACAGGTATCGGATAACGTGGTAATTTTTTTGCTAAATCGATAGGGAGTGTTTCTCTATGAATTGCACTAGGCGTTATACTATAAAAAGCACATATAGAATATTTCTGGTTTGCCATCAAACCACTGCTTGGCAATACCATTGTTCTACTTATTCCAGCCTGCATGTGTCTAATAGCATGGGTTTGAATAAAAATATTCAGCTCATTCTCACCACAATCAAATGAATCCCTATCATGCTTTTGCTTACATAACTCTTCGAATTCTTTGCCTATACTCACTTAATACCACTTTTATCCGCAAATTGAACAGCATCTATCAATGCTTGGTTAGGTGCTTTAGCATTATCACAAGCGACTAAAAACTCATCAAAAATATCATTTTTAACTTCTATACTCTCATGTTGCAATATGACTTGAGTTGAATTTTCATCCATTAGTCTTACAACATATTCAGTTAAACTTTTAAGCCCTAACAATGCTGATGCTTTTTCTGCTTTTGTTTTTATTTCTTCATCAAGTCGAATATCAAGACGGGTTGTTGCCATATAAATAACCTCCTTTGTACGTACTTTATCCGTACATTTAAAAAATTATAATGGATGATTTTCAATCAATCAATAGGGTACAGCAAATTTCCTCCATAATTATTGTGCTCATTTCACACCATGGTCTACAAAAAATAACCTATTACGTTAGAGTTTGTAGACCACGATGCTTTTATCGATAACACAGTCAAATGCCACAAAGGCACTAACCGGAAAGCCAATGTAAAACGCTAAATTATTAAATCGCAAGAATTAGACTATTTTTATTATGTTAAAAGGTGAATTAAAAATGAAAGTTAAAATAGCGAATAGTCTCTCATTGATTTTAATATCACCTATTTCATAGAAATGGGTTTTTATTTAAAACAAAAGTAAATGGATACTTTACTTTATTTATAAAAATATTTAGGTTTTGTAACATCGTGATAATAAGTTAGATAAAATATACAAGTATGACAAAAGTGAAATTATTTGGATAAATTCCGATTAAGGTAACAAAAAGAATAAATTTAAATAAAATTTATACAAATTAAAAATTATTTATTTAAAATAAAACAAAAAAACGCCTAATAGAAGGCGCTTTAAATTTAATTTAAATACATATTTAATTAGAAAGAAATAGGATAAGCCATGATAATCGCATCTTCTTTTCCGGTCTTTGTTGGGTAATAGTTTTTACGTACAGAGACAGAATTAAATCCAATAGATTCATAGAGATTAAACGCTTTTTCATTTGATTCTCTTACTTCTAGCCATAAAGTAGAGATGTTTTTTTTCTCAAGCGTTTCAATAAGTTCCATTAATAATGTCTTACCATAACCTTTCCCTTGGTAATCAGGATGAATGGCTATATTAAAAAGTGTTGCCTCATCTAATATTAATTGCGTAATTGCAAAACCTACAATAATATTATCAGTGCAAATTTTCAGATTAAAATAATTACTTCCTTGGTTGCTATAAAGAGTAGCTTCACTCCAAGGGAATGAATGACTTAATTTTTCAATTTGCCATGCCAAAGGTAAATCAGCAGGCTCTAGTGGTGAAATAGTCTTCATATTGATAGATTTGTTTCCAAAGATCGCGTTTTGCATCGGCATCAAAATATAATTGATGTAACGAAGGGCTTCTCAAAGAAGTATATTGAGAGGGAAGTGTGAGATCAGTGCCTAATAACCAACAGGGAAGATCAAATGATTCTGTGAGCATGCTCACATCGTCTGTTTTAATACAATAGATTTCGCTTTTATCTATCCCCATGGCGCTAAAAATATCAGAGAAAAGCCCGTTATTTAGATCAACGGTATCATCAGTAATGATAAGTAAACGTGTTGTATCCGGAAATTGAACAGAATGATCGCCTTTAAGTACAGCAGGCTTACGTAATACCCACTGGTTAATTCCAAGTTGGGATAACATTCTGTCTTTACGGCTCATTATGCTTACCTATCAAGTGTAGAACAACGGTACATAGTATCAGAGGGCATAATCTACGCCAATAAATAGCGTCGGTTTCTTTATATCTGATATCATGCGTCTCATGTTTTTTAAGGAGTAATAATCATAATGTCCTCACTGTCCCCTGCAAGCGAAGTTATTCTTCGTCACCTCGATCATTTCGCTGACAGGCACGTACTTATTGCGGGCGATCTTCAAGACACGCTAGCGGCGCAAATTCAGGCGAAAAGTGTTAGATCTTATACAAATCAATATCACCAATGGTTACCGTTGCTCAAATCAATGGGCGATAATGCACTGTTTGGTTTAGTTGCAGATCAATCATTTGTTAAATATTGCGATACACTTATCTACTTCTGGCCTAAAAATAAAAATGAAGCCACTTTCCAACTTCGAAGCCTATGCTCTAATTTACAAGTTGGAACAGAAATTTTTATCGTTGGTGAAAACCGTAGTGGTGTAAAAAGTGCGACCGAATTAATGAACGGTATCGCCAAACTGAAAAAAATAGACTCCGCTCGTCGTTGTAGCCTCTTTTTTGGTACTCAAACTTATCAAACACTGTTTGATCGTAATAATTGGTGGCAAACCTATCGCCATAACGATCTTACCGTAATGGCTCTACCCGGCGTATTTAGCCAAAGTGCATTAGATGAAGGTAGTCGATTATTACTCTCTACATTTGATGATGCAATGGTTGGTGATTTGCTTGATATGGCTTGTGGTTGTGGTGTTTTAGCGACAGTCTTAGGCAAGAAAAACCCGATGCTAAAACTGACATTATGTGATGTCAATGCAGCGGCTATTTCTTCAAGTATTGCTACATTGAACGTGAATGAACTAGAAGGTCGAGTTATCGCCAGTAATGTTTACTCTGCGGTTGAAGAAACTTACGACTGGATTATCTCAAACCCACCATTCCATGATGGCTTAGGGACAAGTTATGAAGCCGCTGAAGATATTATTCGTCTTGCACCTAACTTTTTGAAGAATGGCGGAAAATTAAGAATTGTGGCTAACTCATTTATCCCTTATCCAGATATTCTTGACCACGTATTTGGTTCTCATGAAGTTCTGGCTTCAACGGGTAAATTTAAAGTCTACCAAGCAACAAAAAAAGTGTAATAACAGCCCTGTTATGAAGACCCCAGTAATTGATTTTCCAACTACTGGGGTCTTCAGTTTACGGCTGAAAACAGTCATCTAATAGCAAATCCTTTCATTTTCAAGCGAAAGTTATCATTTTTTTGAGCCGATAACCTGACCACTCTTATTTAGGTAAGTGGTCTCACCGTTACTGTTTGTACGAGCAGAGCCTGTGACTTGACCACTCTTATTTAGGTAGGTGGTCTCATCGTTACTGCCTGTACGGGCAGAGCCAGTGACTTGACCACTGCTATTTAGGTAGGTGGTCTCACCGTTACTGCCTGTACGAGCAGAGCCTGTGACTTGACCATTTTTATCTAGGTAGATGATCTCACCGTTACTGCCTGTACGGGCTGAGCCAATGACTTGACCACTTTTATTTAGGTAAATGGTCTCACCGTTACTGCCTGTACGGGTTGAGCCAATGACTTGACCACTTTTATCTTGGTAGGTTTCTGCATATACATTACTTGATATAATCACAGATAAGATAACAATCAACATATTGATTTTTTTCATAAAAAACCTCATGAACGTATTGTGTAATTGGTTTTTGTAATGATTATTTATCTTAGTTCTAAAAAAAATATAATCTATCTATTTTATGTTATTACTCTCGCTGTTTTATTTTTCATCACCAAGATAGTTTAGTGAGAAAAAAATAATTGACGTCATAAATAAAAAGCATAAAATTCGCACCCTATCTGTTTAAGATGTTTTAATTGCGAGAGTGGCGGAATTGGTAGACGCGCTAGCTTCAGGTGTTAGTGTCCTTACGGACGTGGGGGTTCAAGTCCCCCTTTTCGCACCAAAACACGGTTTTAATAGATAACAAATTGAGTAAGATTGCGAGGGTGGCGGAATTGGTAGACGCGCTAGCTTCAGGTGTTAGTGTTCTTACGGACGTGGGGGTTCAAGTCCCCCTCTTCGCACCACTCAATTTATCCCTTTCTTAAAGTACCTCGATGTTAGTATCTATCACCGCTATCCACTATAAGACGTTAAAAGCGTGATTAAACTATAGGTTAATACAACACCTGCGGGAATAATTACCCACATACGTAATTTTTTATGAAATAACATGAGTGTTGATAGCAACATTGAGATAACTAAAACCAGCGTAAATGCTGCAGTGCCTGCGATAGAATGTGTTATTACCGTAAATAGTGAAGAGACAGCCAGCATTTCCCATAAGCTAATGCGTGAAGTCCAAGAAACAGATTGAGATAAGCGCGTTGATTTAGCCATAATAACTCACCATTCCATAATAACTTGCCGTTAATGATAATGATTTTCATTATTATATATAACACATCGACTAAATCAACATATAACAAAAAAAAACTTATTCTATATCCTTATTTTTTAAAGGGTTAAGTGAAATTTCATTATTGATAAAAATAAAAAACGCCTTACCGTTAAACGATAAAGCGCTTGATAATAGAGCAGAATTTATTCGTGTAATTACGTGTTGTTTATCCCGTAAAATTAAAAACCAAATGGATATCTTCTGGCTCTCGCTCATACAATTGGGCATCTGGAGTATCAATTAAACGACATCCTAAATGCTAATAGAAATTAGCACTATTTTCAGACGGTGTGGATGAAACATAAAGTCCACTCGCTCCTTTTATTTTCGCATATGCCACACAGTAATTAAATAATATTCGACCTAAACCAAACCCACGTTGCTGGTGGCTAATGTGCAAAAAAGAGAGTTGTAATAGTGTGCCATTTTGACCTCACCATTGTGGATCTACACTGGCAGCAGCAACTAATTTATTCTGATTAAAAATACCCCAGAAAGGAGCACCTCTATCAGCACTTTCAAGTAAAACAGGTGTGTAATGTTCTGCTTCACCTTCTTCAGGCCAACCTTTCATATCAAAACGCTGCGCTGATAAGCGTAATTTCCCTTCTTTTAAGACATATAGCTTTTCTATAAGCTCAGTTCTATCAATTTTCCAAACGTGTGGAATTTCATTGCGTGTTAATTGACGAATAGTGTGTTTCATTATTAAAGATTAACCTGTTCTGAAGATGATTCACTTCGTTCAAGTGCGTGATAAGCCACTGCACAGAATAAGGAATTCAACCGTTTCATATCCCCCAGCAAACCGGTATGCAACGAACTGGTTTCAATGCTTTGCATATTATGCAAATGAAGACGTTCAACATGTGCAAACGAGTAACGCTGATTGAGTAAACGGAAACGATGTTTTGCTCGACGTAATTTACGAGCATGTTCCATATTGCCGGAAACAAAAACCGACATCGCCAGATTCAGATTACTTTGCAGACGCTCAAGGAGTGTCTGTAATTCACGACGTCCTTCCTCCGATAAAAATAAGTGATGATTTAAACCTTTGCTCACCACTTCAGCCGACATACGCGCAATAATAGCGGATGATTGTTGTAAATTCATCGTGGTATCAATAATTTCAGCCCAACGCCGAGAGTCTTCTGTACCTAGATCATGCTGTTGGATCTGCGCCATATACAATTTAATACTGCTATGAAGTAATTCGACTTCTTCTTCTAACTGGCTAATTTCCCTTTTCTGCTGACGATCACCTTCCATTAATGCATGAAAACGTTGCAACATTTGCTCTATAACATCACCTAACCGCAAGCTTTCTCTTACTGCGTTAGCGATAGCTAAAGAGGGTGTATCAATAGCGGATGGATCCAAATAGCGAGGTGCCATTTCAGACTCAGTTGCTGGCAATTCAGGAATTAATCGCTGACACAATTTTGCCATTGGAGCCACAAAAGGGATCATCAATAAACAGCGACCAAGATTATAAATTACATGAAAATAGATAATGACTTCTGCTGGTGAAAAGCTATATTGCTGTATCTCTGTAGCAATATAGGTTATCCAAGGTAAAACAATTAATGCACCAATTAATTTAAAAAACAGGCTACCTAATACGACTTGGCGTGATACAACGCTTTGCCCTCTGCTACTCATCAGTGCCAGTAATCCACTACCAATGTTAGAACCAATCACAATGCATAAGCTGATATACAGAGGCATTAATCCTGTCGCGCTTAAGGTCGCGGTTAATAGTACTGCGGCAAGGCTTGAGTAACTCACCATCGCAAACAATGCACCGACTAATAGAGCAAGTACAGTATCACCACTTAATGAGGTGAAAATCGCCTGCATTGCACTCGCATGAGTAATGGGCTCAGCGGAAGTAACAATGAGCTGTAGTGCCAAAATGATCAAACCAAGACCAATACCTACACGTCCTAATTGCCCTACTCGCTCTTTTTTGCGACTAAGAAACGTAATTACCCCGATTAAAATTAATAGAGGCGATAACCAAGAGAGATCAAAGGTTAGTACTCGCGCCATAAGAGCAGTACCCACATCTGCACCCAACATGATCACCAGCGCTGGAGTAATTGAGATCAACCCTTGAGTTACAAAAGAGATAACCAATAGTGCGGTCGCATTACTGCTTTGCACTAAAGCGGTAACACCAACACCGGCGAGAAAGGCATGGGATTTTTTATTAATACTTTTCCCCAGAATTCGACGCAAATCAGAACCGAAGACACGCATAATGCCAGTACGAACAATATGTGTTCCCCAGACAAGAAGTGCAACCGATGAGAGTAAATGAAGCAGTGTCAGCATAGAAAGAATAACCTTTTTTTATCGTTGTTTATTTGACTCTGTTCTCCTTCAATCTCATAAAAAAGAGAAAGACCATGAGCAGATAAGTTATCTGAGAAAAGATTTTTACTGGTAATGCCTTAACAAGAAATAGATATCGTTAGGCAAAAAGATATTGCAACTTAAGTGCAATAATCAATGGAGAATTAAAGAATTTTGTATGAATAAATGTGTAAATCTTGCTGATTATAGCAGAAAAGAGGCAAGATTCAAAATTGATCTATAAATAACTTATTGATTTATTATCATTTTATTATTGATTTGACGTATAAATAAAAAAACGCGACTAGAGGGTATCTCTCTAAGTCGCGATAAAATACAACAAGTTTAGTAAGGCAATTCGATTACAAGTTCAGACAGACCATAAACTCAACTAGAATTTACTTCAGACCCATCGCATCACGCATGGTGAAGAACAAGTCAGTTTGGTCTGTTAATCCCACAACATTTGCAGCATGTGGTCCATAAGCTGCAACGCGAAGTTGTGCTCCAGTATGTTCTTGTGATTCTTCTTCTGAGTTACCGTAATTCACCACCATCACTGCACCATCTTTAGTGATCAGCGCTTGAGTTAAACCACTCGATTTCACATCAGCCTCAATAATTTGGCTAGAGTGAGCATGGTCTGCGGTAACAATAACTAGCGTATCACCATTTTTCTTGGCAAAATCTAAACCAATTTGCACCGCTTCATCTAATGCCACCGTTTCACCGATTTGACCACAAGGGTTAGCATTGTGATCTTGCTTATCGATAGAGGCACTTTCAACTTGTAAGAAGAATCCATTCTCATTAGTTTTCAGTAAGTCGATCGCTTTTTTGGTCATTTGTGCCAGTGTTGGCGCATTTGGATCGAGTTTGGAGTTAGGTTTGCACTCTAAAGGTGGGTTAGTCAGATTACCGTGATAAGTTGCTTTGGGTCCTTCCCATGCCACTGCCATATTCCCTTCATGGAATAGACCTAATACTGGTTTATCTTGATTTGCTAACGTTATCGCCTCTAAAGATTTTGCATCTTTTACGATTTGATAGCCACGTTCTATAGCTTGTTGCTCTAGCGTTTTGCCTTTGTAATCACCCACGGTGGCAGTTTGAGCAAAACTTTTTGCACCGCCCCCCAATGTAATGTCTGCACGAGTGACTAGTAACTGTTCAGAGATAGAGCCTCTACCCCCATTTTCTAATGCATTGGTTGAACATTTTTCTAACGTTTCAACAGGGCCATAGCATTTGCGACCCGTTACATGAGAGAACAGCGCTGCGGGTGTTGCGTCTTGAATTTCTGATGTTGTGACGTTTCCTGTCGCTTTACCATTTGCTTTTGCTAATTCCAAAATGGTTTGGTGATCCTTACCAAATACATCAATCCCTAATGCACCATTATAGGTTTTTACGCCTGAAGCCCATGCTGTCGCAGAAGCGGCAGAGTCTGTCACATAGTTAGGTTTTTGCGTTTTTCTATCTAAAGCATAGTGTGTGTATTGACCCGTAATAGGTAAGGCATCGATGCCTTTAAAAAAGCCACCTGCACCTTCAGCATAGTTACGCGCAACGGTGATTTCAGAATCACCCATACCATCACCAATAAATAAGATGACGTTTTTAGCTTGGTTATTATGTAAAGCAGCTTTTAATGCCTCAGTTTGATCCTGAGTCATACGGCGAGCACCGCCAAATTCAGTGATATTACCTTTTGCTGCACGATCTTGCGCTAAGATTGCATCAGCGGCAACGGGAGCGGCAAAAGAAGAGAAACTCGCACCTGCCAATAGCGTTGTTACAATAACGGATAAAATAGAACGTTGGTAACGATGAGACATAGCTTTTTCCTTGCACTCAAAAGTAAAAAAACACAGTTAATGTTTTAAGTCAGGAAAAGCTTACGGCAGTTAAATGACAAAGAGATGAAAGCTAAAAGCGATTTCGATGACAACTTTATGACAAGTTAATGACAAATAAAAAGCTTACCGCATTATCAACAAGTAAGCTTTTATGGGTATCAAGGTAATAAGTTAATACGATAAATTAATATTTATCTTCAGTTAACGCTTTAGCACCAATATAGAGTGTTTCACACCAAGAGATATAGTCATGACCACTTGCCATCTCTAAAGATGTTACTGAATAGCCTCTATTTTCTAGCACTTGTTTAAAGTGGCGATTGTTATTTAAGATGCCACCTACATCACCACGAGATTCAAATAATCCGGCTTCTAAAAAGAAGCTCAGTGGTTTTTTATCGGCTTGCTTAAATTGGCGAATAAGCCACTCTGGCTCTTCATTTTCAGGTGCCCACCAATAAGAGCCAGACATACTCAGCACTTTACCAAAGCGATCAGGACGATTAAAGGCGACCCAAGCAGAGGCTAAACCACCATAACTGGAGCCTGAGACAATAGTCTCTTCACCTGAAACTTGAATACCTTTCTCTTTTTCTAGCCAAACAAAGAGTTCATCAGCTAAAAAGCGGTAAAAATCAGGATTTGGCGGTAATTCAATACTACGACGATCACTATCAATACTATCGACAAATAAGATCATCATGGGTGTCAATTTACCTTCCTCGATCTGCTTATCAAAAAACCGATCAATACCGTATTGGCGACGGTAAGTTTGACCATCAAATAATACGAGGATCCGTGGTGTTTCCATTTTTTCAGCTGGCAGATAAAGTGCAATTTCACGATCATTATTTAAGATCTCACTGTGAAAACGAACAATCTCTGTTTTGCCTGTCATTGTTCGCTGCAAAATATCAGGCAATTGGCACTCTCTTTGTGTATTTAACGAGAGTAAAGAAAAGTGGTTATAAACATCGGTTGATTGTTGAGGTGATGCTTGTGGATTTAAAGGATCAGCTTGTGCTGTGGTTAAAATCGCGCGGCGTTGTTCGAATCCTGTAGCACCTTCAATAACCGGAATATCTGGCGCTAATTTATATTGCATTAATGTATCGTTAGGCACGATATAACTACGATACCAAATATCACTATTGGCTAAATGTGTTAAAGGATCGTGATTACCATCAGGTGACCCCAGTAAATACACATTTGATTTAGCCCCTCGCCATAAAAAGGTGACTAACTTTTTATCCTTATCATAAGGCTCTATGAGTGGTGTGCCTTGTTGGCGCATTTGCTGCCAAAATACCTGAACGGTCTTATCACTCAACTCTTGCTCTAACGCCTGTAATCGTGGGCTGCTTGCTGCAATACTTGCATTTTTTTCTAATGGATTATAAGGCTGTGTGGTCAAAGTGAGTTGCCACGCCTTTCCCACCTCACCTTGTGCAATTAATTGATAGAGAGCAGTTTCAGGTAATAAAAAGCGCACTTTTTGTTGCCCATCAGCAGGAACATCTTTTAATAGATTACGAATATGAGTGCCATCTTGTTTTTCTAAACGTAGGTTTTGTATTCCTTCTACATTTAAATCGACATAACGCTCTTTGGTTAGATTTAGCGTAAAGCAGTGGGTTTGGTGATTATCAAACTGCCCTTTTACTGTTTCTCCATCAATTAGAGGTAAGCAGTTTGAAAAGACAGGAAAAGAGGCGATCAATGCACATATCATCAGAGGCGTTCTCACTTTATTATTCTCATTATTAACTATTGTGAGAAACAATAGTAATGATAATGGTTATCAATTCAATAAAAATTAAACGTGTACAAATTTATAATAAATTTAACATCTCAGAAAAAAATAATATGATGTCTGTTATCACTTCCTATGTAGTAGCAAAATCAAGATAACGTAGATTTTTATCAGGAGTTCGCTATTTATGTCCCGTTTTGCATATAAATAGCAATTAAATGAAGGTAATTACTATGTCTATAACAATGTCGCAGAAACTAGCCCGAGAAGGGCTTGGTAATCCAGAATTATTTCAAGGCGGTGTTTATATTACAAAAAATGGTCAAGCGGAGCTTTTTGTACAAACAGCCGAAGAAAGGCAACTTGAGTTACAAGAAAGAGAAAAAGAGCGTCAATCATTTTTGTTATTGAGGAGATTTTCTTTCTGAGTTAATTAACGTTAAAACGCTCCCATTAACGCTCTTCTAATGGATAACTGCGGAAACTCCACAATCCTAGTGCTGTTAGTCCATCATTTTAAATTATCTTGTTGCAATCCTATACAATGCATTTGCATTGCACAATGCATTTGCATTACAATACTCTGACTTGCAAATCCTTGATGGTTTAAAAAAACCTAACCCGATCATGGATGAAGTTAAGGAGAAACAAAATGATCCATTTAAATATTGAGGATGTGTCTCTACGTGCTGAGTCTCGACTTACTGAACGTAGTCAAACCACTATTCCCGCAGCAATTCGTGATGCCTTACACCTAAAACCAGGAGAATTGATCGAATATTCTCTATTACCAGGGGGTAAAGTCATCATGTCTAGACAAGAAAAAGAACCAGATGATCCTGTTATATCTGAATTTCTCTCTTTCCTTCAAAAGGATATGGAAAAAAATCCACAACATATCAAGCCAGTGCCAACTGCATTATGGGAAGAGGTAAAAGAACTTACTGCTGGAGTTGACGTTGATTTAGACGCACCACTTATCGACTAGCAGAGGTGGTATGAATACTTTAGAAATTAATGGTTGGAAAATATTTTTCCACCAATGCTTTTTAGAACAAATTACTGAATTAGTGACGACAGTAAAAAAGCTCAAGATATCAGATCCCAATGGGTATAAGAAAAAAAACGCAACCAAGCTACTGACAGCAATCAAAAAAGTAATAGAAGAACGTATAGCTAAAAATCCGCTCGATCCTATATTTCATCAAGGAAACACATTAGGACCTAATAATAAACATTGGTTTAGAGCTAAGTTCTTACAACAGTTTCGTTTATTTTTTCGATGCAGCGAGGAACATAAAATCATCGTTATTGGTTGGGTTAATGATTTTAATACACTGCGTGCTTACGATTCTAAAAGTGATGCATATAAAATATTTTCATCAAAACTAAAAGCAGGAAAACCACCAAATGATTGGCAAACATTATTAAAAGAAGCATCTATGACAACAACAGCGTTAGATACTCACTCAATTCAAGATCTTTTCAATCATTAGGTTTCATCAAAACACCTTATACCAACCTCAAAAAAGCCTGAATAATATATTCAGGCTTTCTTCACGATTAAAAAACGTAATAAAAAATCAACGCTCTTCTAATGGATAACTGCGGAAACTCCATAAGCCTAGTGCTTTTAATCCATCACGATAGATACCTTGTAAGTCTGATTTACTGATCTTTTGCAATTCGGCTAATGGTTTATCCGGTGCGACAACGGTTAAGTAAGTGATATCACTGGGACCACTTTGCCAGCTTGCTAATGTAAAGATGGCATCAGCACGACGGACATGGCTACCAGAACTAATAATTACTGCGGTTTTAATACGGTGTTTTGTTAAGGCATAACGACTAAACAGTGCATTTTCAACAGTGGTACGCGCATAGTTATCTTGGAAAATACGTTCAGCTGGAATACCATTTTTCACCAACCAATCTGCCATTAATTTACCTTCGGTTTGATGTGCTTTAGGTACACCACCCGTGACCACAATCATGGCTTCTGGTAATTGTTTAGCCACTTCTAAGGTTTTATTTAAGCGCTCAACTAAAATCTTGTTCATTGTGCCATCGGGATTTAATGCATAACCCAATGTCACAATGGCATTATTCTCTTTGGTTTTATTTAGCTTAGCTAAATCAGCAGGGGTTAATTTATCGCTTAATGGCATTTTACTAACACGGTCTATCTCAGCAAAGAAACGTTTTATTTCATCCGCTTTAGCGGGATTTAACGAGTTTAGTTTAGTGAAATAAGCTTCACTCTCTTTATCTTTACCTTCAAAACGAGTCCATGAGGTGACGTAAATTAGTGCATCAATATCATCAGGTGCGGCTTCTAAAATCTGTTTATAAATAGTCACCGCGCGTTCTATTTCGTTGTTATAGATATAGGCACTTGCGGCACTAAAAAGCAGGTCTAAGCGATAAGGTTCTAACTTATAAGCTTGCTGTAATTTTTGCGCCACAATTTCCATATTGGACGGCAATTTTCCCGTAAAACCAGCATCAGAAACACGTGCTGGAGACTTAAAGGCTTCTAAAGCATCTTGAATTAAGATATCAACGGTTTGGCGCTGAGAAACATATTGCTGATAGCTATTATCTGGCTGGTGGACTTTTTGATATGCCAGCGCATTTGATGATGCAGTAAAGCCTAAAGCAGCTATCGCCAATGAAATTACAGTTTTCTTGATATGAAGCGAAACACGGGAAGGTTGTGCCATTTTCTTGTCCTTTTTACGAAAAATATTCTATATCTTCACCTAATAACATAAAGAGAAAGAGTGTGGATCCTCACACCTATGGCAAAAGAAATACACACAGATCAATCTATACCTAGTATCTATAATAGAGATCCAGAATTAATTTTCAGTAACCTTTTTCACCTTATTGAGAAAAATAGCATTATTACGTAGATAGCTTACTCTACAGCTCTTTTTATCTATTTTTCTCTTTTGGTAAGGTATTTAATTTTGATAGGGAATTTATGATGAGCCTTAAATAAAAACGCCACTTAATGGCGTTTTTTAATCATGATATTATTCAATATGCTTTGATTGCATCATTAATAGTTCTCTGACTAATTCAACGCAACTTAAAAACCGTTCGTCATAATCAGGGGAGTTTACTTTGATATATTCGATACTGTTTTTATCGAGCATTTCCATTAACAGCGTTTGAAAACGGCGACGATCTTTTTCACTGCCAAGGCTACGCAATCCATCCGCAACCCAAGGTGTGTTATTTTCTAGCAAAATCACCAAATCAAAACGATATTCGTCAATAAGTGCCTGAACAAAAGGGTGTTCTTTGCCTTCATAGCGTAAACAGAATGCTTGTGTGGTAACAAAATCCGTATCGATAAATGCCACTTTATTGGCATATTTAACTGCAAAATCAATATATTGCGCTTGTCCTAATGCAATTTTATCGTAGTCAGAATATTGCAGCGCCATTTCATCGCCACCTAAATGCGAAAATACGTAATCACGACCATATTCCCATGCACTGGTCGTATTAAAGATATTTGCTAACTTATTGACTAAAGTTGATTTTCCGCTAGATTCGCCACCTAAAATAGCAACAGTACGCACAAAGAAAGGTTTTACCTCTGTTGGGATATATTCCCAATATTTAAAAGGTGCTTGTCGAATTTGACGACCACTAATATTCATAAACGAGCGTTCAGGATCAACCAAGACAGTTTCAATACCTAAAAACGCCTTGTATTGATTGGCATCATCACGCTCACTGGTATAGATAAAATCGGGTGTTATCTGCTTTTCACGTAAGAACCCTGTTATACCTTCACTCCACACTTCCCAACCATCTGGCTGTGGTTCAATACCATGTTCATCAAATTCATGAATACGAATATTCTTTTGGTATTTAAAGGTTTGTAATAACCAACGCAGCCTATCACTCACCGTCGGTTGTTGTGACATCGCACTATTAATAAATAGCTCTTTATCGCGTGGATCGTCGTGGCACAAAATAACGTGTAGTTCATCAACTTGGCTACACGCCCTTTGAATAAGATAAATATGCCCAGTATGAAGAGGATAAAACTTACCAAAAATCACACCAATCGTTTTCTTTTTAACCGGATATTCCAATCCTAAAAACTGGTGTAATGCTGACATTTTTTGCGCGCTGGGACTCTTAATTTTATTATTTATAAGTTGGCTAAGATAACCTTTCGTCATATCACTTTCATCAGCAACTTGCTGTAAGGTATAACCATTTTTTCTAATAGCCTGTTTGATATAATCAAAAGATCCCATTTTTTGCTCCTTTAGTTATCTTCTAAATCGTCAAGTACAGATAGCGCATCTGATAGTTTTTTTACTCCATACACTTTCATATCAGGAGGATTTTTCTTTGGCATATTAGCTTGAGGAACAATAGCGCGTTTAAAACCATGTTTTGCTGCTTCGGCTATGCGCTCTTGTCCACTTGGTACAGGACGAATTTCACCCGCTAATCCAACCTCACCAAAAATCACGACATCTCGCGGTAAAGGACGATTACGAAAACTAGAGACTAAAGAGGATAACAGAGCTAAATCCGCACTCGTCTCCGTCACTTTTACACCACCAACTACATTGACAAAAACGTCTTGGTCAGACATTTGTAATCCGCCATGGCGATGTAATACAGCTAATAATATCGCCAATCTATTTTGCTCTAGACCAACAGCAACACGGCGAGGATTTGATAACATCGAGTGGTCAACTAACGCCTGTATCTCCACCAATAAAGGTCTTGTACCTTCCCACACCACCATAACTGAACTGCCTGATGTCACTTCATCGCCACGACTTAAAAAGATAGCAGAAGGGTTACTGACTTCACGTAAACCTTGTTCTGTCATGGCAAAAACACCCAACTCATTTACCGCACCAAAACGGTTTTTATGACTACGCAGTGTTCTAAAACGTGAGTCTGTTTCACCATCTAGCATGACAGAACAGTCAATGCAGTGCTCTAACACTTTGGGTCCTGCTAAGGTGCCATCTTTCGTCACATGCCCGACCATAATAATGGCGATATCATTAGTTTTAGCAAAACGAGTTAGATAAGCCGCCGTTTCTCGTACTTGGGCAACACTTCCGGGGGATGATTGGATATCAGCCATATGCATAACTTGAATCGAATCGATCACGATTAATTTTGGTTGTTCTTGTGATGCGATTAAACAGATCTGTTCAATGCTGGTTTCAGACAGCATATTGAGTTCTGCTGTGGGTAAACCTAAACGATGTGCTCGCATTGCGACTTGCTGTAATGACTCTTCACCCGTGACATAGAGCGTTTTCATTTCAGTCGCCAAACGACACATGGTCTGTAGCAATAGTGTACTTTTACCTGCGCCAGGACTACCGCCAATTAAGATAGCACTACCGGGTACAACACCACCGCCTAATACACGGTCAAACTCTTTAAATCCTGTTGAGAAGCGCGGTAACGCTTCTAAACTAATTTCAGAAAGCTTTTGTACTCGACTTACCCCTTTTGCATCACCTGCAAATCCACTAAAGCGCTCATTACGAGAAGAAGGGGCAGCAGCAAGACGTATTTCCGTAATTGTATTCCACGCATTACACGCAGAGCACTGCCCTTGCCAGCGAGGATAATCTGCACCACATTCGTTACATACAAAGGCTCTTTTTGCTGCTTTTGCCACACTTCTCTCCCATTTATAACCTATTACTTATACTAGAAAAACTTAGCGTTCTTCGTGCTTTAAACCACCACTTAAAATACACATCACACCCATCAAATCAGCATGACGAATAGCGACTTTTGCCTGTGCATAAACTTTGGGTTTTGCATGATAAGCAATACCAAGCCCTGCTTTTCTGATCATTTTTAAATCGTTTGCGCCATCGCCAATAGCAATAGTTTGTTCTATTGGGATCTCTAAATCTTTTGCCAATCGCGCTAATACTTGAGCTTTGTATTTAGCATCAACAATTGTGCCTTTTACTTTACCAGTTAACTTACCATCTTTAATTTCAAGTTGGTTAGCAACCGCCGCGACTAAGCGTAATTTCTGTTTTAAATTATCAGCAAAATAAGTAAAACCACCCGATGCTATTGCGATATGCCAATCCATCGCTTGAAGTTTACGTACTAAGCTGGTTAAACCCGGCATAAGTGGTAAATCTTCCATCACTTTTTGTAAAATAGCCGCATCTGCGCCTTCAAGTTGAGCAACTCTTAGCTTTAAGCTTTCACTAAAATCCATTTCTCCTTGCATTGCGCGTTCAGTGATCTCAGCCACTTTATCGCCAACACCAGCAAGCCGAGCAATTTCATCAATACACTCAATCTGAATTGCCGTTGAGTCCATATCCATCACTAATAATCCTGGAGAACGTAAACGAGGAATTTCGCCCAGTGGTACCACGTCTAAGCCACATTCATCCGATAAACGACGGATACGACGCGTTAAGCTTCCAGCAATACGAACCACTTGGTAATCATCAATACGCCATGAAGAGACCACCACTATCGCTACGCCGAGTTTATGTTGGAACTCACTAATTCTTTTTTTATCGAGTTCACGACCATAAAGTAACCAACCGCTATCGCCAGCACGATAATCCAGTGGCATTACCTCTTCGCCACTCAATGATAACGGCAGTCCCGGCCATTTACGGATTTCATCTGGTAAATAGCAATAGGTCAGACTATTTGACATACTTATTCTCCTGTTTTCCCCTGTCTGAACAAAATAATCGTTATTCAGCCTATTCTATCTCTGGCTCATCTGGCAACATGCATATACTTGCTTACGCAAAAGGATGAACATGCTTAAAGACAAACTAAAATTCAAACTACAAAAAACGGCGATTATACTGATTTGTATCGCATTGTTGGCATTTCTTATGCAAGGCGCGTCTTATTTTAGCCGTGCTAATCAACATGCCCGTATTACCCAGTTTGAAGAGCTTGCTAAAACGCTGGC
The DNA here is from genome assembly GCF_040139125.1 of Proteus hauseri. Lineage (GTDB taxonomy): Bacteria > Pseudomonadota > Gammaproteobacteria > Enterobacterales > Enterobacteriaceae > Proteus > Proteus hauseri_B. The sequence continues at coordinate 222,657 of NZ_JBEEUB010000007.1, read as the reverse complement.
AGAACAAGTTGCGTTCTCTTTATCCAATTATATGGATGACAGCAGCAAAGATAACGTAAATCCCCTCATTATGGCTAATTTAAATCATCTTACTCATGATAGTCGGGTACTTGATGCCAGTCTCTATTTAGAAGACGGTACACAAATAGCCCATAGTGGTGAAGATGTCACTGTAAAAGAGCGATTAGCCCTTACAGGGCAGAAAAGCGGTGGTTCATTTAATCATCAACTGGTTGTTCCTGTGCCGGGTAAAGATAAACCAAAAGGGTTTCTCCGGCTCACTCTAGATACGCATCAGTTGGTCACTGAATCAAGCCAAGTTGATAACACCACCAATTTATTACGGGTGATGTTACTTGTGGCGTTGGCTATCGGCTTTTTATTATCTCATAACCTACTACAACTCACGCCAGTGCATTGGCAACAATCGCCTTATTTGCTCACAGCGAATTTACCTTCTCGCTCTGACGATAATGATGAAGAGAAAGATGAAAATAACGCAGAAAAAAGCGAAGATAAAAGTAACAGTGATATAAAAGAGTCCATTAATGTAGAAAATGATGATGCTGAACGGGCAGTTGATAATAGCGATAAACAAGATATCAGCGATGACCTTGAGAAAGACGATACTCTCGAAAAAAACAAACCATAAAGACATTATTTAAACTTATAAGAGCTAGTTAATTGAATTAAATCAACTTTTAATTAGCTCTTTGTTTATTTTAAAAAATACTATCGGATATATGTTCGAGTAAAAAAGTGAGTCTTTTCGTGCTATTGCCTTAATCTTCAAAGGGGATTTGTTTAATATCACAGTAATGCTCTTATCGAATCATTAACCTAAAAAGATAAGCTTTAGATCTTTTTCTCGTTCTTTAAGTACCGAGGTGGTTATGACTGAACAATCTGTTATTCAACGTTGTCAACAAATCGTAAAAAATCCAACCCTTTCCCCTGAACAAAAACGCCATTTTCTCGCGCTAGAAGCTGAAAATATGCTGCCTTATCCTTCACTTTCTAAAGATGCAGCTCACGCATTAGATGAACGGGTTATTTGCGATATGTATGAAGGTCATGCTCCTTATAAACCTCGTTATGTATTGCCTGATTATGCGAAGTTTTTAGCACAAGGATCTCACTATTTAGAGCTTGAGCCAGCACAAGATTTTGATGATGCACTGAATATGCTAACGATCCTTTATCATCATGTTCCTTCAGTGACCTCTATGCCGGTTTACTTAGGTCGTATTGATAAAATTTTACTACCCTATGTAGGTAAATTAACGCAAGAACAGCTTTACCCTAAATTAAAACGCTTTTGGCAATATCTTGATAGAACGCTACCTGATGCCTTTATGCATGCCAATATTGGTCCTGAAGATTCCATCATCACCCGATTAATTTTAAAAGTGGATGTAGAACTTCAACAAGTTGCGCCTAACCTCACCTTTATTTATGACGCCAATTCGACACCGTCTGATTTACTGCATCAAGCAATTACCAATATTTGCCACAGCAGTAAACCCCATATTGCCAATGGTACTTTGCAAGATGCCGTCTTTGGTAAAGATGAATATGGCATTGTGAGTTGCTACAACTCTCTGCCACAAAGTGGGGGTGGTAGTACGTTAGTGCGTATTAACCTTAAAGAAGTGGCTAATCGTAGCCAAAACAGCCAAGATTTTCTTGAAAACGTATTGCCGTTTTATATGCAAAAACAGATAGAGATTATCGACGCACGTTGTGAATTCCTCTACGAAAAATCTAACTTCTTTCAACAAAGCTTCTTAGTAGAAGAGGGGTTGATCTGCGCTGATCGTTTTGCCCCAATGTTTGGTATTTATGGCATGGCAGAAGCGGTTGCGCTATTACTTGAAAAAGAAGGTAAAAATGCCGCTTATGGCGATAACGAATCAGCGAATAAACTCAGCTATATTATTAGTGAAAAATTGGCACAATTCGTTGCTGATACACCGGTAAAATATGGCTGGAAACAGCGTGCAATGCTTCATGCTCAATCTGGTATTAGTTCTGATATTGGCACAACGCCAGCAACACGTATTCCTTATGGCAAAGAGCCTGATCCTGTCACGCATTTAATGACTGTAGCACCACACCATGCGTTTTATACTTCTGGTATTAGCGATATTTTAACCGTTGACGAAACGATTAAACAGAATCCAGATGCCTTAATGCAACTCTGTTTAGGGGCATTCTCTTCAGGATTAAGAGAATTTACTGCTAACGTAGGTGGCAACGATTTAGTGCGCGTTACAGGCTATATGGTTCGTTTATCTGACTTAAAAAAATATAAACAAGAAGGCTCGCGTTTAAACACCACTTGGTTAGGTGATGAAGCTACAGCAAACTGCCATATTGCTGAACGTAAACCACGAGTTATCAGTCATGAACAGCAGATGCGTTTCGATAAATAAAATACTGCCCTTCTCTTGTGTAGATGGTCCGGGCAATCGCCTAGCCATCTTTTTGCAAGGGTGTAATCTGCGCTGCAAAAATTGTCACAATCCTTATACCATGGGGATTTGTGACAATTGCGGTGACTGCATTCTGACTTGCCCACAACAAGCACTTTCATTACAAAATGGGATAATCAGTTGGAATAGCAGCAGTTGCGAACAATGTGATACTTGTATTCAACACTGTCCTCGCCAATCAAGCCCCATGACATTGACTTACACTGTTGACGAACTTATCGCAATTACCCGCAAATATGCAGCATTTATTAATGGTGTAACGGTAAGTGGCGGTGAATCAACCTTACAACTCCCTTTTCTGATTAATTACTTTAAAGCGATAAAAGAGAGCGCTGATCTTAAACACCTTACTTGTTTAATTGATAGTAATGGCACACTTTCTATTAATGGCTGGCAAAAAATAGCTCCTTATATGGATGGTGCTATGATCGATTTAAAAAGTTGGAGTGAAGAGTCGCACCTCTATTTAACGGGGCGTGGTAATCAACGAATTAAAGAATCAATCAAATGGTTAGCTAATAATAATTTACTTACAGAATTACGCCTTTTATATATTCCCGAAAAAACAGATTATTTAGAGAATATCGATTTACTTTCTAAGTTTATTAATTCACTTGGTGAATCCATTCTTATTAGAATTAATACATTTCATAATCATGGTGTATATGGCGAAGCAAAAGAGTGGCAACCCGCACAAAAAAATAATATTTATTTACTTAAAAAAGAACTAGTTAAAAGAAAAGTAAGCAATATAAAACTCCCGGAAGTGTATTCCTAATAATTATTTACTTAAACTAAGCATCATCATTTAAAATAACAACAAATATAATACTCTAAGCATTTTAAAATAAAACCCATTTGTATTGACAGAAAAATATTATCGAATTAATCTCCTAAAAGCCTGCCAATAATAGTGGAATCATAATAAATGCCTATAAACACGCCAAAGATAAAGCTTTCAATCATTATATCATTAATAATTAACTCTTCATTTGGTCATGCAAAATCTCCAGATGAAATAAAAGAAACTGATCCTATTAATTTCTTATTTACAAGATATGATGCTCAAAATTTAAATGAATATCCAAATAGTAAGCATCATCATGGTTCTCTCAATAATCGAGAAAAGCCAAATATACTAACATCAAAACATTCAACTATTGTTATTACTTCAAATAATAACAACCATACAATAAGCTATAATTCCGGAGTAAGTTTTAGTGCATTAGCAGTTAAAGATTTTAATAAAGTTAACTTTATTTCATTATCAGATAATGGTCGTTATGCTGTAGCACTAGGTGTCCATTCTGATAGCAAAGCTAAGAATAACGTATTTTTTATTTATGATACCATTACAAAAAAAGCATATAAGTTCGATCACAACGATGATATCACCTATGACAGAGATGACTATTTTTTTACGACACAAGACGGAAGATTTAGCCTTTATTCTGATTATGATCCAGAGACTTACCCTGCATTAAGAGTTAAGCATGGTGGATATACACCATATAATAGAATGGCATATACCCTATATGACCATAAAACAAAAAAAACAATATTATTAGGTAATATTGAAAATAGTGAATTAAATAATCATAAAGAAAAAGAGAGATTTAATACATTTAAAAAATTAGATTTCATTAACGACATCATAGATAAAAAACCAACAATTGTAAGTAGCTCTTTCGATGGCAAGTACTTATACGGTACTTATTATAGAGATAAAGATTTACAGAACACGACGCTTGCATTTATTTATGATAACGAAAATGAAAAATTAATCTCAATAAATAATTCATTATATGGTTCATCAAAAATAAATAAAATTTCAAAAAATAATATTTTTGTTGGTTGGTACGACTCTTGGGATAATAATAAAAAAATACTTAATCGTCAGGCATTTTTCTATCACCCGTCAGATACTAGAATTACGGATATTAAACCATTATATCAACCTAGCGCATCATTTGAGTTTAAAACAAATTCAGAGGCAACTGATATTTCTGATGACGGTAACATTATTGTTGGTTGGTCAGAAAACCAAGCGAAAAGAAATAAATATATAGATAATAAATATTCAAACTCTTATTATTTAAGACAAGCATTTATTTACTATAGAGATCAAGATCAGATATCTGCTCTTGATAATATGCAAGATGGTGATGAATCAGAGGCATTATCTATTTCTGCCGATGGACAGGTCATTTTTGGTTCTGCAAATGATAAAAAGAACAACTGGAAGCTTGTCGCTTGGAAGTTAAATAGTGATGATAATCTAAATCAAGATAGAAATAATGAAAAAATAAATATAGAAAATGCGCTAACTATTGCTAAAAATGATATTGGTTTAACCACAGAGTTATCTAATAGATTAAAAATTCAATTCGATAAAGAAAAAAATAATCTCGAAAAATTAAAAGAGAGTTTAATAACGCAACAACAAGGAAATGAAGAAAAAATAAGGGAAATAACACAGAAACAAGAGGTAATGGAGCCTCTTTTAGATAAAGACGAAGATGGTTATTACAGTAAAAACGCGCATATTTATGAGCAATATAAAGATGACATAACTCGTTATACAAACGAAAATAATAAAATAAAACAAAGCCTTACAAACTTTGATAATATGCAAGAAAGTCAAAACTTAAAATTTATTGAGGCTCAATACGGCGAAGTACAAAAGGCACTTACAGAACTACAAGCTGCCTCTAAGCAAGAAGAAGCCAAAGAGAAACAACGTTTAGCAGAAGAGAAAGCCAAAGCAGAAGCCGATGCAAAAGTTAAAGCAGATGCCAAAGAAGCTCAGCGTATAGCTGAAGAGAAAGCCAAAGCAGAAGCCGATGCAAAAGCTAAAGCAGATGCCAAAGAAGCTCAGCGTATAGCTGAAGAGAAAGCCAAAGCAGAAGCCGATGCAAAAGTTAAAGCAGATGCCAAAGAAGCTCAGCGTATAGCTGAAGAGAAAGCCAAAGCAGAAGCGGATGCAAAAGAAGCTCAGCGTATAGCTGAAGAGAAAGCCAAAGCAGAAGCCGATGCAAAAGCCAAAGCAGATGCCAAAGAAGCTCAGCGTATAGCTGAAGAGAAAGCCAAAGCAGAAGCGGATGCCAAAGCTAAAGCAGAAGCCGATGCAAAAGCCAAAGCTGAAGCCAAAGAAGCTCAGCGTATAGCAGAAGAGAAAGCTAAAGCAGAAGCCGATGCAAAAGCTAAAGCAGAAGCCAAAGAAGCTCAGCGTATAGCTGAAGAAAAAGCTAAAGCAGAAGCTGATGCCAAAGCTAAAGCAGAAGCCGATGCAAAAGCCAAAGAGCTGATCCCTGTAGACGATGAATTGGAACTACGAGCAAAAGAGAAAGAAAAAAATAAACCGTCAGTCACTATCAGCAAACCAATTGATATCGAAAATACTTACCGTTCTATGCAATTAGCCGCTGAAAATGGTTATAAACTTATCAATCAACAACAAGGTCAGTTACGTTATCTTGCTTCAGCAACCTGTAATGTAGGGTCAGAAAAAGCCTGTATTAGCGGATTTACTCACTATCAGCACCTAAATAAAGCGAATGCGACACAAACTGGTTTAAGTGGCGCTTATCGTTTTGATATTAATCATATTCCACTGGTTGTTGGTTTAGCTATTGATACTGATGTTTATTCATCACTACCTAAAGGCTATAAACACCAAGGATATCCATTACCTTTAATTGGTTTTAGTCTTGATTTAATTCCCTCTTTAAATAAAGAGTTAAATACCAACGCATTACATTTATCGCTAAAAGGCGCTTATTTAAATCGCAAAGTCTCTATTGAACGTGAGCGATTAGAAAATACAGAAGCAGGTAAAGGCAAAGCTAAACTTTCTGGTTATTATGTTGAACTACAAGGTTATTATCCCTATTCAGCGACAAAACATTTAACACTAACACCTTTTGCTGGTATCACCTTTAATGAGGTTTCTCGCTCTGCTTATAGTGAAACCCAAGGTGCTGAATTTATTGCTCATTATGACAAATTAAAACAACAGGCTCTTTCCGCTAAATTAGGTATAGGCATGGACTATTTATTAAATCCATCACTTACTCTTAATACAAAAGCAGGTATGTTCTGGCAGTTATCGCAAAAACAGCGCGATTTTCGTAGTCAGATTGATTATTTAGGTCAGCAAAATATTGAGTATGCAGGAGATAAAAAACAGTTAAAACTACGACCATTTGCAAATATGGGATTAACTTATCAACTTGATAAACAGTCCTCATTATCAACATCAGCAAATTGGGAAATGACAACTTATCGTTATCACGATATACAATTAGGCATCAACTACACCTATCGTTTTTAATTCCTTATTATCATGTGTAGGGCATGATATGGATGTAATATTCGGCTTCCTATATTAAACATATAGGAGGCTTTTTTTTACGATCTTTTTAACTACTACAGTTTTAACTACTACAGCTTCAATTAATACAATAAGAATTCTATTGATTGATTATTTTAGAAATATCTTTGTCTTTATCAACCCACCAAACTGTAGTGGACACTTTTTCTAATAGTGCTTTATTGTGACTAAAAATAATCAAACTTAACGGACGCTGCTGGCTTTCATCTATTAATACTTGCCAAATCTCAGCTTGAATTTTGGCATCTAATTGCGCGGTAACTTCATCAGCGATTAAAATTTGGGTACGTGGATCTAATGCCCGTAATAATGCAATTCGAGCTAATTCTCCACCCGATAATTCATTAGGTCTACGTGATAACCACTCTGATTTTATTTTAAGTTTTTCAAGCCAACTTTTATCAGGACACCACGCATCACGTACACTATCCCCTGTTGAACGAAAAGGATTAAAACATTTGTCAGGATGTTGAGGGACTAATTGAATTGGGCAATAACCTTTACTGGGTAACGGTTGTTGATTAAAAAGAATAGTGCCACTTGTTGGTGCTTGCCACTGCGCTAATACTCGACCTAATGTGGTTTTTCCTGTACCACTAGGTGCTGATATTCCTAGTCTCTCTCCTGCTTCTAACGAGAACGAGAGATCTTGCCATAACAGCTTACCTGCTTGCTTCACAGATAATTGTTGTAGCTCTAAAAGTGCCATAGGAATAACTCCAGTAATAACGTATTTCTTGGTATGTTCAAAAATAAGGCAGATCAACAACTAACTTAATGATGTTTCATGCTGCTGCAAAAATTGTTGCTCCGGTAAAGCATTCCACAAGGTTTTAAGCCACTCGCTTCCCTCATAATGGTGAAGTGAGACAGCAGGAACAATCTCATTTAATTCACCTTGATTTAACACCGCAATTGTATCAGCAAAGCGTGCAGCTAAAGCGAGATCATGAGTTACCCATAACACGGATTTACCTTGGTTACATAATTCGCGCAAATGACCTAAAAGCAAACTTGCATGTTCATCATCAAGCCATGATGTTATCTCATCTGCCAAAATATATTGTGCATTAGATAATGTCGCATTACATGCCAAAATACGCTTTGCCATGCCGCCTGAAAGTTTTGCAGGATACGTTGTTACTAATGAGCTAGAGAGATGATAAAGACCCAGCTGCTCGGCAATATCGTCAGTAGTCACATCAGCACCACTTAAACGCGCAGAACGACTGAGTTGCTCACCAATACAAATCAATGGGTTTAATGCTGATACACCTTGTGGAATATAGCAAAAGGTATTGCCACGATAAGCAATAAGCTCTCTCTCTGTTAAGGTGTGACCATTTAATTTAATTGCGCCACGAACACGCATATTAGCAGGTAAAAGCCCTAATGCACTTTGTAGCAACAAGCTTTTCCCTTCACCACTCCCTCCCACTAATGCCAGCATTTTTCCGGGTTTAATATCGAGTGATATTGATTTTAGCAATGGCTGCCAACTTCGTTTTCCTAACCAACGAAATTGTGCAATATCAATGGAAAGCTGTTCAAAACTTAACATCCTGCACCTCTTAACCAAAGCTGTTGCATAGCCTTAGCAAATTGATCAAATATCAGTACTAGACACATTAAAATTAACCCCGGGAATACCACCATCCACCAAGAGCCAGTACTTAAATAGCGCAGCGCATCCGCAAGTAACAGACCCAAAGAAGGTTCATGAGCCGCTTGCCCGAAACCTAAAAAACTCAGTGCAGCACTATGTAATACAGCATGTGGAAACATCAGCAAAGTACCCACAATCCACTGTGGCAATAACATTGGAATATAGTGTTTTTTTATACATTCAAAAGGAGTGTTACCAATACGACGCGATAACATAACGTAATCGGCTTCACGAACACGTTGGATTTCGCCACGTAAAATCAGTGCAAGCTTAGGCCAATGTGTTAACGCCACAGCCCATATTACCCCTTGTTGCCCACCACCTAATGTAAAACAGATCAATATCAGCAGTAATAAGTGAGGTAGTGCTAACAGTGCATCAACAACGCCTCTAACCAGAAAATCACAATAGCGATTGATGGAAGAGATACCGGCAAAAATCAGTGCGATAGTGCCACTCACAACGGCACTGGTGACACCAATATTTAAACTACTTAGCATGCCCTGAAAACAACGTAACCAAAGCGAACGACCAAGATTATCAGTACCAAACCAATATTGATCAGAAGGAGCCTGATTTCTTGCCAAAAAATCCATTGCGATATCAGTATGAGAAACAGAAAATCCATAAGCAACTAACCCAATCAAGGCGAGGGTTACCAATAAAAGTCGCAATAGAGGCTTATTAGGATCGTAAATCATGAGTCTCGCAAAATTCCTTTATTAATACGTCGTAATAGCGAGTTAGAAATACTATTACCAATAAAAATCAAGATAGTACTGAAAACCACAATGCCCATTAACAGTGGAATATCACCCCGTAACCCAGCATCAACAGTTGCTTGTCCTAAGCCGGGATAAGCAAATACTTTTTCAGCGAGTAATGAACCACCAAGAAGTTCACCAATTGATGCAAACTGTAAGCAAAGTGCAGGTGTAATGGCATGACGTAGAACATGAAATATCATCATAGCCCAACCTTTATCACCTTGTGCTTTAGCAAAATGAATAAATTCACTGCCCATCACCTCAGCAACTTTAGCGCGAGTATGAAGTGCAATATTTCCGGTTCCTAATAGTCCAAGCGCTATCATCGGTAAAATAAGGTGAGAGAAGCGCTGGCTAAAGGTTGCAGCTTCTGAGCTACTGCCCATGGGCCAAGCACAGCAAATCGGTGCCCAATGTAAGGTGACAGAAAATAGTGATAATAGTAATAAGCCGACCCAAAACGTGGGTAATGACGCTAAAAGGTAAGAGAGAGTTGAGATTATTTTATCTGGCAGACGATTAAGATAACGCCCAGCAACTAATCCCATAAACACACCCACCACACCAGAAAAAATCCATGCTGAAAATAACAAAATAAAGGAAGGTCCAGCACGCTCTTTTATAACATCAATAACGGGTGTGTTATAAAGCATCGAGTAACCAAAATCTCCCTGAATAATTTGGCTAAACCAAAACCAAAATCGCATCCATAAGGGTTGGTCTAATCCCCAACGCGCTGCAATCAGGGGATATTGCTCTGGCGGTACATTGAGCAAATCACTCCCGATATACGCCTTAATTGGATCGATAGGTGAAAAACTTAATAAAATAAAAACACCCGCTGTTGTCACCAACAGCAGGCATAAGAGTCGCAGGAAAAATCCTGCACTTTGACGTATTACTGACAAGTCCACTTCCAAGTATCTACACTATTTAATAATGACCATGAACCATGAATTTCAGGTGTACCAGTGCCTAAATCTACGCAAGGGTTAGTGAGATAAGTATGTTGGACATTCATTAACCAAGCCCAAGCAGCATCACCTTTTACACCAACACCGTTTTTACCATCCCACTCTACAGCTTTCCAATGCGGAACGGCTTCTTGCCATGTATGAGCATCGAGTGCGGCTTGAAGATGTTTTTCAACCTCAGGGTTTTTATAATAACCCGGATTGTAATAACCGACACCCGCTGCATTGGTGCTGTAGTGGTGATATAGCTCCATAGGATCAAGGCTACCCCAACCAAATAGAGTAGGATTTGAGTGCATATAGCGCTCTACGGTATCCCAACTCCCTGATTTAAGGTCCATCTGAATGCCTAATGGCTGGACTAAAGCACGGATAGATTCGGCTAAATCACGGCGAGTCGCATCACCACTGGTATACCACAGGGTCAATTTAGCTTCTAAACCCTCTTTTTCACGGATACCGTTTTTATTTAACTTCCAACCGGCATCTTCAAGAATTTGTTTTGCCTTTTCAACATCACCGTCTTTAAATGCCGCTTCAGTTTGATCCCAAGGCAACCCTTTTACACCGGTATAAGCAGGGATCGCATAACCATCAAGAACTTGTTCTGCTAATAATTTACGATCAAGGGCATAGTTAATCGCTTTACGAATAGCAACATCTGCGGTGATATCATTACCAATATCATAGCCTAATTCATTTTTTTCACCGGATTTCACCATTGGAAAAACAATCCCACGATTTTCAACACTAGGACGTTCCCATAATTTGATGTTAGGTAAATTTTTCGCTATTGCTGCGGTTGCAGGAGGAATACGAACAATACCTAGTTGTCCACTTTGCGCTGCGGCAAAAGCAGCATCTTCATCAAGGAAGACAAAAACCAGCTTTTCAAAATCGTTTTTCTGTCCAGCATAATAAGGGTTAGCTTCTACAATAAGTTGCTGCCCTGGTTGGAAACTCACCATGCGATAAGGACCTGCACCTATTGGTTTTTGTGCATAGGTTTTTTCATCATATTTATCAGCAGAAACAATACCCAGTGAACCTAATACGTTAACAAAGGTACTTTGTGGTGCTTTTAGTGTGATGGTAACGTGTAAATCATCATCTGCTTTTGCAGTGAGGAAATTACCCATATCAACTTTACCGCCACTTGCCGCTGCATTGTTATAAGTGAAAACAATGTCTTTTGCCGTTAATGGCAATCCATCAGAAAATTTTAAATCTGGTTTTAGGGTAAGTTTCCACGTTTTACCATCTTCACTTGGCTGATAGTCACTTAGCATATTGCTATACCAAGTCAGATCCGCATTTTGTTTTAACAATGGGCTATGAAGTAATAAATAGCTGCCATGACTCCAGCCTAACATTGGATCAAATCCTTCTGTTGGCTCTTCACCAATTGCTAATTTTAATGTTTGTGCAGATACTGCAAAAGGTGTGCTAAAAGCGGCTAAGCAAGTTAATGCAACTAATGATTGCCGCCAACCAAACCGAATAGACATAAATATTCTCCGATTTTTTAGATACGACTTACCACCAGTCTCTATCAATAAAAGAAGAGGCTGAAATAAGATAATGATTGTTATTATGACGTACTGCAACAACGAGTGCAGACTAAGGAATTATTCGCCAACATCATAAAGTTTTTCATTCAAAGACTCGAATAATATTAGGCACTTTATTGATTTTACATAAACTTTTATTAAGCAACACACCTCATTATGGCAAACTTCTAACTAGGGCACATTATTTTTCTCGTAAATAAGTTATATAATTCACACTGCTTCTTATTAGTGAGCAGAAAAGAGAATAAAATGTTATTTTTACGCAACTCAATTAATATATTTCCTTTCTGCTTATTTTAAAATAAAAAAACAGGTGCTAAATGCACCTATTTCTATTTATCATTGAGGATCTTTTTTAATTTAAAATAGCGCCGCCCTAAGCGCCAACGTAATCTAAAATCCTTCGCGTTCTGCCAAATTAGTGCCCAAATACCACGCTCAAATAACTCTTGTACCATTTGCCTTTTTATTTCAATGGATTGAATACAATCAATAGAATGAATAATACCTAAACCTTCTTTCGCAATTTGCCAGTAACATGCATTAATATTTTTAGCGATATCTTTATGTTTTTGATTAATGTCGTTTAACATCTCTAAAATTTTCATGTAGTTATATATTGTTCTAGCATGAATATGGTCATCAGGCGTTGTATGTGAAACAGAGTTTGCATGAATCAAATAGTCATAATAACGTTCATCAATATATTCGACACGCTCCGCGGTGAGTAACACTTCTGTTGTCCATGGAATATCTTGATGATGTAAGCCGGGTTCAAATCGGTAACCATGCGCTAATAAAAATTCTCGACGATAAATATTTAACCAAGTGACATGTAGGAATTTTTTAGATTCTAACGCAATTTTAAGCCATTGAGGCCCTGTGACTATACCTGTAGAACTCAGTCGATTAGAAGGGAAAATAGGTCGAGAAGGACGTCCATTATCGTATATATAATTTCCATTACAGGTTGCTACATCTAAGTTTCCATGTTGAGCAATTTCAAGCAACCGAGGATACATTTTCTCATTAATAACATCGTCGATATCAGGAAATGCAACATATTCCCCTTTAGCAATATCAAACCCTGTATTACGCGCAACGGAAACGCCCTGATTTTTTTGAGTTAAAATAGTAACAGCGGGAAATTTATCTTTCCATTTATAAAGTATTTCAAGGGAACGGTCTGTAGAGCCATCATCAACAAGTATTAGCTCCCAATATTCTAGCTTTTGTGCTTGTAAGCAGCTGAAAAATTGGTGTAAAAATTTTTCGCCATTATAAACAGCAACAACAATACTTAATTGAGGCATAGAAGAAGACATAACCAACCTTTTTATTCTTTTTTGTATAATCCGGATAAATAAACACCGTTATTAAATTATTTGCGATAAGGATAGCAAACTTACGGCTTAGATAATGAAGCTAATCTTGCTATGTCTTAATTTTATCTTCAGACAAAAAACACACTTTTCTGTTAAATAACAATAAAAAACGCTACAAATATCAATAACTATAGTTAATTCATTCAGTAGAATAATCAAAGAAGGATTAAGTAGTAAAAACAGTTAGGGAAATGACGAAAGGAAAAATTAAGGTTAGCGTGGGAAAAAGCGGTTATTAGCGATAGGTGCATTTAGAAATGAGTAATATAAGTTACGTTATTATCCATTTTTATGGTTTAATGAGTAAAATATCACTCATTAGCTAGTGGGGTAATTATTATGGAGAAAATAACATTACAAGCATTTATTAACCAGGAGTGGAGAGATATTGCTATTATTCATTTTCCTGATCATGATCGCGCATTATATGCAAGCAAGTATGATATTACCTATCCGATCACCGAATTAGTCTATGAAGCAGATTACGCAATAGATTACCTATTCCGAGACGACCATTATGCTGTTTCTTTAAATCATCCTGTAGAACTCTATTTTGATGATTATGGTTCACCCGGTTGGCTTAAATTTCTAGATGATATTGTTCCTAGTGGAGCCAGCCGAAGATATTGGATCCAATATCTTGATCTTGCTGGACTCACTGTCGAACAACAAAATTATAAATTACTTCGTTCTGGTACTATTTCACCTATTGGGAATTTACGTGTAAAAGAATCATTACCTGAACCACCAGCTTTAAAAGAAACAGCATTACAACTGCTCACTTTAAAAGAGAGGTTAAAGGTTAGAGGTGTACCAGAACAAATTCTAACCATGCCTACATTTGGTTTTGATTTTATACCTAATAAGTTAGAACGCTGGGGAATATTGTCATGAATAAAATTCAAATCACTACTCCCCCTGTAAGGGCATCTAAAACGCATCAATTCGTTGCAACGACCGAGAGAAAAAAAGTTATTAATCAAATTATGACTCGTTTATTGTTTGGAGAAATAACTCAAGGAGAAGCATTAAAAACGCTAAGAATAAGAATATTAGGATTAAATCAAGATAGTTATGCAAAACTCATTAATGTTTCACGTAAAACATTATCTGAAATTGAGAATGATAAAGGTAATTGTTCTACAGATATCATTAATAAAATATTCAAACCATTTGGTTTAAAAGTTGGGTTAGTTCCGTCCTCTCCTCATATTTTATTTTCATTACTAAAAGAACACAATCTCAATAATGAGTAATATAAGTTACGTTATTATCCATTTTCACAGTTAATGACACTTATATTACTCATTAAAGCAAAACATCCGCAAAAGCGGATGTTTCTATTTTTATAGGTGGATACCTGTACTGCTTTTATTTATTCACTATCTTCTTCATCACAAACTTCAAGTTCTGGAAAGTAATCTACTCGCCATGATTTGATGCCTTGATAAACTTCATCTACCGCATTTTTTACGGCTTCACTCATTGGATAATAAAATCCAACTAAATCAGGCTGTATTCCTAGAAAAGTAATATCTGGAATATCATCTTTTAATTGATCAATCAGAAAATTTAGCGGCATATTGTGGGTGCTCATAATGAACATCTCCGCAATATAATCAGGGTCTATTACTCTGATTTCGCCCGGTTTTAAACCAATATCAGCCGCATCAACAATGACAACACACTGGGGTTGTAGCTCCCGCACTTGATAAGAGACATTCTCTGGTGCACTTCCGCCATTAATAACGATCCATCCTTCAATAGGATTAGCTTCCATTAACTCCGCTAATAATGGACCTGCACCATCGTCTCCCATCATGCTATTTCCAACGGTTAATACCACCTTGGGTGCTGTCATCTGTTTACTCATGGTTTTCTCTTCACAATTAAATAAATAGCAGGTTCAACAACAATTTCACCCAACAAATTAATTAACTTTTGGCTCCATTCGCTAAAAATTGGATCTTCATTTTTAGTGATAGGATCAAATGCCAGTGCCAATAAATGGGTGTGCTCAGAGTTAATATTTATCTCACCAAAAGTCAGCAATCCTTGCATTTTTCGTTTTGCTTCGCCTTCAGGAAGAAGCGCAATCCATGCTTTATATTTTTCAAGTGGGCACACTAACTCTGTCTTTAAGCAGTCAATCATGCCAACGTGGTGACCTATCGCCAGCGAGTAATACATAACTTGCTGTGCTTCTGCTGGTACATCATCGTCGCTATCAACAAACTTTTGTCTTAATGACCAAAAATAGACATTCGCGTCATCAGACATGAACACCTCCTTGACTTAATGAATGAACAAGCCGTTTCACAATCTCAGATAACCGAGGATCGTTAGCTTGGCGTAACCATTCATCCACTCTACCACTCACTTCCTGTACTGTCGCGCCATCAAGTAGCGTGAGGAAATGGTCGCTTATTTGTCTTCCTTGATAATAACCGGCAAGACGACGCGCTTCGCGTTCAATCATCACTCGTGCATCTAATGGAATTGAAGGCAGAATAAGTGATGCTTGCTCATTTTCTATTTCAGTGTGTGAAACACCTTTTAGTTTTTGATCAAGCAAACCTAATGCAACTGCAAAACCATAGATAGTTGCAGCGGGTGTTGGAGGACAACCTGGGATCCAAACATCGATAGGAACGATAGATTCACTACCACCCCATACGCAGTAAAGATCATGGAAAATACCGCCACCACAACCACATGCACCATAAGAGATACAAATTTTTGGATCGGGTGCTGATTCATAAGCACGTAATGCAGGAACACGCATTTGACGTGTTACCGCACCTGTAAATAATAAAATATCAGCATGACGAGGCGAGGCGACGACTTTGATACCAAAACGTTCAGCATCAAAAACAGGGGTAATCGCTGAGAAAATTTCAATTTCACAACCATTACAGCCGCCACAGTCAACACGGTATACATAAGCTGAACGTTGAATATCTTTCAACAGTGTCTGTTTTAGCTTCTTCACCTGATCACTTAATGTGATGGGTTGACTAACATGATGATTAACGGGAATTTCTGGAAGACTCATTTTTTTGCACCCCCGATATTGCCCATACTTAGATTCTCTTGGCCATCGGATAACAGATTATGTTTACGCTTACAGTCAGGACAGGTTTCAAATTGTGGACGCATAGATTCCACCGTTTTTTCATCCCAGCCAGAGTGCACTAATAGCGCCATAGCATAATCGACAGATTTTTTTGGCGTAAATGGCTGATGACATTCACGACAACTCAATAATTTAAAGGTCCCTTTAATATAGAGATCCGATTTTTGAGTCACTGCCGTTTCAAACATATCTGATAAAACAATCGCTCTTGTTGGGCAAACTTCTTCACAGCGACCACAGTAGATACACCGACCGATAAACAGTTGCCAGTAACGCTCACCTGTTTCCAGATTATTTTCCATCGTTAATGCATTAGCAGGACAGGCTGCGGTGCATGCACCACAAACAATACACTGCTGAGCATCGTACTCAGGCTTTCCTCTGAAACCATCAGGTAAATCCAGCGGCTTAAATGGATATTTTGTCGTTGCTTCGCCTGTTTTAATAATGGTTTTAAACAATTTTAACATCGTTCATTCCCTCACTTGAGCGGCGAATTTTTACGTTCGATGCTATAACGTTCAATTTCTTTATAAGAAACTGTTTTTGATTTACGTTTTTTCACATCAACGAGCGTTACCCTGTCAGTACAGGAATAGCAAGGGTCGAGGCTACCAATAATTAATGGCGCATCAGAAACGGTATTTCCTTGCAGCATATAACGTAATACTGGCCAGTTAGCATAAGTCGCAGCACGACAACGCCAGCGGAAGAGTTTTTGGTTATCACCCAACATACTCCAGTGCACATCTTCACCACGTGGTGCTTCAGTAAAGCCAAGCGCAAATTTATAAGGTTGATAAGTAAAGCCTTCCGTTAATAATGGTCCTTCAGGCAAGTTATCTAACGCGTATTCAATCATTGATAATGAATCAAGTACTTCTTTAATACGAACCATAACACGTGAGAATACATCACCACCTTCATAACTAAAGAGCGTTAATGGAAGGTTGCCATAATCGGCAAATGGGTGGTCAAAACGAACGTCGCGTTTAAAACCACTGGCTCTTATCATTGGACCTACTGGGCTAAAGTCACGAGCAACTTTTCTATCTAAAATACCCACACCCACTGTACGCTGTTCCATATTTGGGGTAGATAAAAGAATATCGACTAGTTCCGTCACTTCGCGACGCATCTCTCTGATTAACATGATGGTTTTAAGGCGTTGATCTTTTAAGATATCGCGGCGAATACCACCAATTAAATTCAGGCCATAGGTTTTACGTGCACCTGTTAGCATTTCTGCAATTTGCATTGATTTTTCACGGATGCGGAAAAACTGCATAAAACCGGTATCAAAACCAGTGAAGTGGCTTGCTAACCCAATATTAAGTAAGTGGCTGTGAAGACGTTCAACTTCTAATAAGATGGTTCTAATGGTATGAGCACGGCGAGGCACTTCAATGCCTAGTGCATTCTCAACAGATGTGACATATGCCACGCTGTGAGTAAAGCCGCAAATACCACAAACACGGTCAGATAAGAAAGTCACTTCGTTATAACCCATGCGGGTTTCAGCCAGTTTTTCCATACCACGGTGAACATAGAACATACGGTAATCCGCATCGACAATGTTTTCACCATCAACAAATAAGCGGAAGTGTCCTGGTTCGTCAGAAGTGATGTGCATAGGTCCAATAGGCACAACACGCGCATCTTTCTTACCATCATTAATAAATGGATAAGTTTCTATTTCTGTTGTCGGTGCTGGGCGCTGACGATAATCCATCGCATCTTTACGCAGTGGATACATTTCATCAGGCCAATCATCCGGCAGAACTAAACGACGTTCATCCGGTAAGCCAACAGGAATAAGACCATACATATCACGAATTTCGCGCTCGCCCCAAACCGCAGCAGGAACGCGTGGTGTAACAGACGGAAATTCTAAGGTTATCGGGCTAACATGGGCTTTTACTACCACCCAACATTTTTCACCCTCTTCCATTGATAACGCATAATAAACAGCATAATCACCATTTAAACTACGTTCATCGTTACCAAATAGTACAGGTAACCAACCACCTAAACCGTAATACAGGTACTCCACCACTTCAGGTAGTGATTCCGTTTTTACTGTTATCGTCAATTGATCAGCGGTTTGGCGCTCTTCATCAAGAACGGCGGATGGAAATTTCTCTCGGACTTTAGCAACATAACCCGCTCCGAGTTCTTTTCCTTCTTTTCTACTGACATAATTTTGATAGCTCACGTTACATCTCCTGAACCGATGTTGATTGATTGCTGATTAAAGCCTGTGGCCAGGTATAAGTTGGTGATTCGCTTTTATCGATATTCATCACTATATTGGCCGCGTTTTCCAGTAATTCACTGACTGGCTTAGGAATGTGTGTACCCATTAACAACATGAGTGCAATCAGAATGACCATCGGTAATGTGGTTAAAATACCCAGCTCACCTTTCGCAACAGCATCAGGTTTTTTACCAAATACCGTTTTTGCGACCATGCGAACTAATCCACCTAATACCACGGTTAATAACAATAATAATAGGATAGTTAAACCAATATGCCCTGCGGCTAAGCCCGCAACCACCACCATAAATTCACTGATAAAGACGTTGAAAGGCGGCATGCCTCCTAACGCTAACGCACCACCAGCAAATAATGCGGCACTAAATGGCATCACTTTAAACATACCTTTAACGACATCTAAGTCTCTTGTGCCGTATTTCAGTAGCACGTTACCTGAGCCGCAAAACAGTAATGCTTTCGCTAAGCTATGATTTAAAGTATGGAATAAAGCAGCAAGAATACCAATTGGTCCACCAATACCTAACGCCACGGCAATTAACCCCATATTTTCCACACTGGAGTAGGCTAAAAGACGTTTCATATCGCGCTGAATAAGAATAAAGAACGCCGCGATAGCCACAGAAAGGAAACCGAAAATCAGCAGTAAATTACGGGTGAAATCAGTACCAATTGCAGCATCAATAATGATGTAGTAACGAATGATAATGAGCAGAGCACAGTTAAGTAAAACAGCAGATAACAGCGCACTCACCGGACTTGGCGCTTCACTGTGTGCATCTGGTAACCATGCATGCATTGGGAATAGACCTGTTTTTGTACCAAATCCGATTAAGATAAAGACAAAGGCTAAATGCATTAATGTTGGATCAAGTTGATCAGTATATTTCAGTACTTCAGTCCAGAAGATAGCCTGATCAGGATCTGGCATAAAGCTTGCGGCATTAGCATAAACCAAAATAGTACCAAAAAGACCGAATGCCACACCCACACTACAGATAATGATATATTTCCATGCAGCTTCTAAAGAAGAGCGTTGACCATAAATTCCCACTAAGAATGCAGAACTTAATGTTGTTGCTTCAATCGCTGCCCACATCAGGATCAAGTTATTACTCGTGATAGCTAATAACATTGTGAATAAAAAGAGGTGGAAGAAACCATAATAGTTACACAAAGTACGAACAGAGATTTCACCCTCATCGACTTCATGATTCATATAGCCAATTGAATAAAGCCCAGTTAAAAAGCCGATGACGCCCAAAATGACAAGGAACAATGCACCTAAGCTATCAACATGAACCCAATTTGCCGCCGTCAATATCTCGCCATGAGTCATTACATCAGCCACAGTACCCAGTGCTGCAATTAACAGCACTGTAATACCTATCGCATGAATGCCAGTCACGACAGGACGAGCGCCAGCTTTTAATAACGGGCTTAGAAATGCCAGTATCGAAAATACCAGCGGTGCAAACATTAAAATTGTTAACATGGTTGTTTGGTTCATCTCCTCACCCCTTCAGCGCGGTCAGTTGATCCACGTTCAGTGTGTTGAGCGTGCGGTAAATCTTACGAGCCAGTACTGCCATCACAATCACCGCAAAAATTGCGTCTGTTGCGATACCGATTTCCACAAGTTCAGGTGCTCGCCACGCTAATAGTGCCAACGTTAAGTGAGAGCCGTTTTCCATCAAACAGTAACCAAAGGCTTGTTTTAGGATATTACGTTGAGTCACGATACACAGCAGACCTAACATAAAGTGTCCTAATGAAACTGCTAACGCAGGTTTCAAATCAACAACCATTGGGATTTGAATTGGCTCAACCACAAACCAGCATAAAATAACGATAACCGCTGCCAGTAACATCAACAACGCAGGGCTAATCACGCTGACGTTTGCACTAGGATCTGACAATTTACGAAATGCAAATCCCATAATCAGTGGTACTAGCAGAACTTTGGTAAAGAAGGCAGTAATTGCCCAGAGTGTTAGTTGATGTGCATCTAACGTGTTTGCTAAGGTGACAAAAATCATTACCAAAACAAAAGATTGCAGTGCATAAAACCAACAGGAGGCTATCGGCTTTTTCGCGCCGATGACCAACAGCGAGGTTATCATCATTAACCCCGCCAAATTATTTACGATAAGTGCTCCAGTCATGATTTATCTCCCTTATCCTAGCCAAGTGACTGCGATAACACTGGAACAGAAAGACATCACAATCAGCACACCAATCACAATTTGCATCGCGATAGGAACAGGTTGTCCTTCTGCCACTTCATTACTTGGTTTGCCAGGAACAACACGACCAAACCAGTAGATAAACCAAGTGAAACTCGCAACAGATTCAATCAGTACCAGCACCATAATTGGTGTCATTACCCAGAAAACGCTCGATAATTCAAAACCAGCAGCAAAGATTGGGAATTTACTAAAGAAACCATTAAGAGGTGGAACACCTGCTATCGCTAATGCAGCGACACAAAAGCCGACGCCCAGTAATGGATACTTATTAATTAACCCTCTTAAGCGCGGCAACATACGCGTACCACAGCTATAACTCAGTGCACCAGCAACTAAGAAGAACAAGCTTTTTGCAAAGGCATGGTTGAAGATATAAGCAACACCACCATCAAATGCTTCACGAGGTCCAAAGATAGAGATAGATAAAGCAAGGAAGATATAAGAGAGCTGTGTAATGGTTGACCACGCCAGCAGACGTTTCATATCTTTTTGTGGCAGATACATCATAAAGCCATAAATCAGCGTAATGACTGCCATGGTAATACCGACCCAACCAATGATATGAGGCACCTCACCGCCAGAAAGAATGGCACGAGCAAAGATATATACCCCAACTTTCACCATTGATGCTGCGTGTAAGTAAGCACTCACAGGAGTAGGTGCTTCCATTGCATCAGGTAACCATGCTTGTAATGGTAACTGTGCTGATTTACCCCAAGCAGCAAACAGGATGCCACCAAAAACAATCAATTTTGTTGGTTCATCAAGTGTTGCAATTGCGGTTAATTCAAAGCTTCCTGTGCTAACAAACAGAGTTGCGGCAGCAAGATAAAGCCCGATAGAAGCAACATGGGTAATCAACAGCGCTTTCATTGCTGAACGCAGTGATTTATCAGATTGGTAGTAACCGATTAATCCCCAAGAACATCCCCCTGTGATTTCAAAAAACAGGAGTTGACCAAGAATAGTCGAAGAAAGCACTAATCCCGCCATTGCACCGATAAAGATTAATAAGAATGCGTAATAGCGACGAGTACCATCATGTGGATGTTCACGGTTACCGCTAGTCAGATAGCCTGTTGAGTAGAAACTCACCAGTAATCCTAAGAACACAACGGCAAACGCAATTAAGGTACTCACACGGTCGATGGTGAAACCAAAGAGCGCAACATCACCATACTGTACTAGCGTAATTGTGGTATCAACTTTACCTTCAGCAAGAAACTGCCAGCCAAGGAAAACCGTACCGAGTGTTGCGAGCAGTGCGAACAGTGTACATAACCACTTCGCCATCCGATTTGGCATTAAGGACGTAATCAACGCCCCCGCAAATGGGATGAGTAAGGTCGCAAGAGCTATATTTTCCATTGTAATCATCGCTCCTTATAGACCGGTTAAATAGAAAACAAGAGCCAGTGCCGCAACACCGAATCCTAGCCAAGTCACATGGTGAGTCAGTAAGAAGCGACCACGCGCTAAACTGTTTTCCACCAATGACGCCAATACAAACACAACCAACAATTTCACTGCCATCAGAACCAGCGCAATAATTATTGCAATAAAAGTAAACTCACTCGCTTTACCAAAAGGAATAAAGACAGCAAGGAAAAGCTCTGCAATAACCACTTGTTTTAAGCCAATACCGAGTTTAACCAAGGCGAAACCAGAACCTGAATATTCAGTTAATGGTCCTTCTTGTAACTCTTGTTCAGCTTCTGCTACATCAAATGGCATTTTGCCCATTTCAATAAATGAAGCGAAAGCACAAGCTAATAGCGCTAATAATGTTGCTGTTGGTGATATCCACCCTTGCGCTAATGTCGCACTAATTGTGCCTACGTTGGTTGACCCAACGATTAAGGCAACAACAATTAGTGACAGCACTAGGATAGGTTCTACTAATACACCCAGTGTTAATTCACGACTTGCACCAATACCTGCAAATGGACTTCCTGAATCCAATCCAGATAAAGAGAAGAAGAAGCGAAACAGAGCAAACAGATAGATCAGGGCGATTAAGTCAGCAGCGCCACCAAACAGTGAAGTGGAGGTAAACACTGGCAGTGCCATAGCTACCACCAGCATGCTACCTAGCAACACATAAGGCATTATTTGGAAAATAACGCCAGATTGCTCCGGAGCCACAGATTGACGTTTAAGTAACTTAAAGATATCTCGATAATCTTGCAAAACGCCAGGGCCTTGACGAGAGTGCATCTTGGCGCGAATTTGGCGAGATATACCTGTACATAACGGGGTTATTGCGAGCAAAAATAGTGCTTGAATAAGAGCAAAAATCCCCATCATGAACGTTGGTGCTTCTTGGAAAGTCATAAGTCCCTCTCCTTACGCTGCGATGACTAAAAGCAAGATGACCAGCGCCGCCACAACGTACAGACAATAGAGTCTGAAATCCCCGCCTTGAAGGCATTGGATACGTTTAGCAAAACGTTGGATACCACGAACCAAAGGATAAATAATGCGTTCATCCCAGAATGGTTCGACCTTTTCAGCACCGAGCTGTGTTTTATTAAAACCACGAGACAGCAATGGAGATGGATCAAGCTGTTTACGCATGCGATAAAGTGGTGCGAACATGCTACGTAATGCTTGAGTAAAGCCACCTGCTGACACTGCCATGTCTTTTTCCCAGTTATAACCACAAGCCCAAGGGTTACCTTTACGGCGAAATGCAGGCTGACCGCCTTTTATGCCGAGGTAAATCAGGAATGGAATAAGTGGTAAGGCAATTAATAAAATAAATGTTAATGCAGGAGAGAACATGGCTTGAGATGCCGCATCAGGAACAAGCAGTGCGCCTTGAGTTACAGTTAATGCACTGGTTTCACTTAATGACATGGCGATATTGGCAATAATCGGTGCAATAAATGAAGCACCCACACCTAGCACGATACAAAAGAGTGCTAATAATCCCATCGCAATAGTCATTGGCAGAGGCACTTCTTTTGCTTTGGTCGCTTGTTCACTACGAGGACCACCACAGAAGCTTACGCCATACACTTTCACGAAACACATCGCAGCAAGCGCACCAGTGATTGCTAACATGATAATAGCGATAGGACCACTTAAGCGCATAACGAAGTTACCTTCGTAACTCATCGAGAAGAGTGATTGATAGGTATACCATTCACTGACAAAACCATTCAACGGCGGTAGCGCAGAAATTGCCATACAACCAATTAAGAAGGCAGTTGCGGTATAAGGCATCAGTTTTGCCAAACCACCCATTTTATCCATATCACGGGTATGAATTTGGTTAATAATTGCACCAGCACCAAGGAACAATAAGCCTTTAAATACGGCGTGGTTCAATAAGTGGTATAACGCACCTAATAGACCAAGTGCCGCAATAACAGGATGATTAGTCGCAATACCCACCATACCAACGCCGACACCCATTAAGATGATGCCGATATTTTCAACGGTGTGCCATGCAAGTAAGCGTTTTAAATCGTGCTCTGCTAACGCGTACATAACGCCCAGTACAGAAGAAACTGCACCAAATGCAAGGACGACAATTCCCCACCACATCTCAGTAGCACCCAGTAAATCGATACCTACTTTGATTATCCCGAAGATACCAATTTTCACCATCACACCTGACATTAATGCCGATGCATGAGAAGGTGCTGCGGGGTGAGCTTTTGGTAACCAGCTATGTAATGGCAACATACCGGCTTTGGCACCGAAACCAAAGAAAGCCAGTAAGAACACCACAGAAGCCATTGCAGGAGAAAGCGAGAGTTGACGGAATGAATCGAAATCGAGGCTACCACTTTCACGCCACATCAAGAAGAAGGCTATCATGATAAGCACGGAGCCTGCGTGAGCGATAAAGAAGTAGAGTAGACCCGCATGAATAGATTCATCATCTTGGTCAGCAATAACTAAGAACCAAGATGCCAGTGACATCATTTCAAACAGAATAATAAAGTAGAAGGCATTATCCATCACCACTAAGCCAACCATTGAAGCAATAAACAGATTCATAAAGAATCCCATGCTCCAAGCGCCACGACCTTTATATTCTTGCACATAAGCAAGTGAATAAAGCGCACACACGCTGACAAGTAGAGAAATGACAAACACCATAAAGGCGCCAAGCATATCCATACGCACAACAAATGCTGCAAATTCAAAAGGACCAGCAGCAGTAAAACTTACGGTTTCACCGTTTAAAATAACAGGTAACGCACTGAAGATACCCAGTACACCACCGATTATCGCGCTGATACCTGAAATAAGGATTGCCAACCCTTCCTGTTTTTTTAGAAACAGTGCAATAACGCCACCAACAACATACAGGATGACTGACCACAGCAGTAACTGAAGAGGTTCCATATTACTTCCGCTCCTGTGTCAAAGTAGATAAAGAGTCGAGGCTCGCCATAGGTGCCATTGCGGTTCCTAAACGACGTGCTTTCACCTGCTCTTCTAGGCTATCTTCTTCAACTAAATGCAGAGCATCTGTTGGACAGACTTTTACACAAGCAGGGCCATCATCAGAGAAACTACATAAATCACATTTCACAGCGATAGCGCGAACACCGACATTCCATGCAAGAAATGGATTTGCTGTTGGTAAGCTAGCGGGGACATCTGCCAGCATCTCTTCCGGTACAT
Organism: Proteus hauseri; assembly: GCF_040139125.1. Classification (GTDB taxonomy): domain Bacteria; phylum Pseudomonadota; class Gammaproteobacteria; order Enterobacterales; family Enterobacteriaceae; genus Proteus; species Proteus hauseri_B. The sequence goes on along the minus strand of NZ_JBEEUB010000007.1, from coordinate 197,102 downwards.
AATGATCAAAAACAGCCGGTAAATTAACGGGTTTACTGCCCGATGGCGTAATTGCACCAAATGGACAAACAAGACCACATAACTTACAGCCAATACACAGACTCTCATTAAGAAAGATGGCATTATCTTCATGAGTGATGGCATTGACTGGGCACACGCGAGCACAAGGAGCATCCTCACAGTGCCGACAAAGCATCGGGGCTGTTTGATCCTCCACTTTTACCACTGTAAGACGCGGATGCGCCTGTAAACCCACAGCTTGGTGAACTTCTGAACAAGCTGCCATACAGGTATTACACCCTATGCATCGTTGTGGCTCTGCAATTACAAAGCGATTCATTCGCCACATCCTCCGAGAAAAACGGTTAACAGCAACGCTGTCGTCAATTTTTCTTTAAATAAAGCATTTTTCGTGCCAAAAGAGGATTGAATTTATTTCCCATTAAAATCATGTAGTTATAATTCAATAGATATTCGTTATAAATAAAAAGAATAGCGATGAATGACGAATCGACAGTTATGACGTTGACAGCAACAAGGGGTATAAAAAAGTGTCGTCACGAGAAATGACACAACAGTGACGTAAAAAAACAGCACAACAGCAGATAAAAAAATAAGGAAAAATAAACAAAAAAAGCTAAATTACACATTATAAAATATAGGTAATTTAGCGATATTTCGATTTTTGATAAGAGAGAAATAAATCAAATATTTTGACATCCTCCCTCACCTTCGCACTTTGTGATTCAGGTGAAGGATCCCCAGCAGTGACATCCCGCCGTATATGTAACAAATTGCTGGATCGCGCACAAGTGCGTCAGCGGAAGTGCCTTTTGGAGGTAAAGTTAAAGATTAATTACTCACTAATAGCTTGAATTAAATCATTACGAATGATTTCACGCTGCTCAGCAGTCAGCACTTGGTTAAGGTCAAAATAATATTTCACACGATAATAACGCACTTGAGTTTCAACTTTACTTACCGCTGTTAATTGCTCATTAATTGCTTTCTCATCCCATTTATCTGCACGAACAGCATCCACTAATGCCCCTTTTTTAACCTCTTGGAAGCTAATTTTCCCAAGGTTTTCGGTCATTTGTGAATGAAGCGAGTTAATTTTAGTTACTTGTTCAGGGCTAAGTTTTAAGTGTTGAACAACAGGATCTTGAGAGGGTTGAGGTGCTGAATCAACCGCTTGAGCTGACATTGAAAAACCGAGGAATGAAGTCACAACAAGTGCGATGAGTGATAATTTTTTCATTATATAACCTTATAAATTTTTTTTGACATCGAAATAAAGGCGCTATTGCCAATTAAATACGAGTCATAAATTATTTATAAGTATCGCTTTTTTTTGTTATCTAAAAATGCGGAAAATACATTAATGAAAAAATACTACTTAATAATAAAGAATATAAAAAGTATTTTAATTAATATTTAGTTATGGATAAAAACAGAATAAAAGACGTAGAGCTAAATGCTGATTTTTCTAATTAAAAATAAAACAAAATAAAAAATAAAAGAGATATTTCAGAGTAAATGTTTATATTGGAAAGGGTTTCCCTAGTACAACAAAATATAAAATAAATATCAATAATATTACAGGATTACAGTTTTATCTATACTCTATAAATATCTCTTAAAGGAAATCAAAATAACTCATAAAATAAATATTGCTGTGGGCTATCTTTACCAAAACAACCTACCACTACATTTTAGAAAAATGGTTATTTTTTGCCAATTCCAATCTGGCATCATTCATTCTATTTTGGCATTAAGCGGGAATAAAACAGAGATATTTAAGAGGTAAATAATATAACAAAAATAATATGTCGTGGTAATACAAATTACTCAATATTTTAGAAAGAAAAATCGTTTATTACATCAATATATATGATTAAGAAAATAAAAAAACCGCAAATATTTCTTTTTTATTTGCGGTAATTTATTTATTACGCATCAGTTCTGCGTTCGGTAAAATAATAATTTGATTATTTTACGCGTGATACATATTCGCCTGAACGAGTATCAACTTTAATCACTTCACCGATTTGTACAAACAGGGGAACTTTAACCACAGCGCCTGTGCTTAAGGTTGCTGGTTTACCACCAGTACCTGCGGTATCACCTTTCAGACCCGGATCGGTATCAACAATTTCTAACTCAACAAAGTTTGGTGGAGTAACAGAAATTGGGCGATTATCCCACAGTGTTACGATACACTCTGCTTGGTCGATCAGCCATTTAGCATTTTCGCCAACTGCTTTTTCGTCTGCAGCTAACTGCTCGAAAGTTTCGTTGTTCATGAAATGCCAGAACTCACCGTCGTTGTACAGGTAAGTTAAGTTGATATCCATGACATCTGCACCGTCAGCAGAGTCAGTAGATTTAAATGTTTTTTCCAGTAATTTGTTAGAAATCAGTTTACGCAGACGCACACGAGCAAATGCCTGACCTTTACCTGGTTTAACAAATTCACATTCAGTAATGACAGCAGGCTCGCCATCTAACATGATTTTAAGACCTGAACGAAAATCGTTGGTATTATAAGAAGCCATGAATATCCTCTAACTTTTTTAATTTAAAATGGCATAGCCAAAAAATGGCACACATTGTAACTCATAATCACCCCACCAGAGAAGTCTGGTTAACTCAACTCGCGCAGGCAATCAGTGATCCTGTTGAATTACTCCAACTTTTAGCGTTGGAACATCACGATGATCTCCAAAAAGGAGCTCAAGCGCGACGGCTTTTTCCTTTACGGGTTCCCCGTGAATTCGTTGCACGCATGAAAAAAGGTGATCCTAACGATCCACTACTTTTACAAGTATTAACTGCAAATGCTGAATTTACCCTAACACCGGGATTTTCTACAGATCCGTTAGATGAGCAACAAAATGCGGTACCGGGTTTATTACATAAATATCAGAATCGTGCATTGCTTCTGGTCAAAGGTGGCTGCGCTGTTAATTGCCGCTACTGTTTTCGACGTCATTTTCCTTATGAAGATAACAAAGGAAACAAAGCAAACTGGCAAAAGGCAATAGAGTATATCAAAAATAACGTAAAACTCGATGAAATCATCTTCTCAGGAGGCGATCCTCTTATGGCAAAAGATGACGAGTTAGATTGGTTAATAACACAATTAGAAGCAATACCTCATATAAAACGCCTGCGCATTCATTCTCGTTTGCCTGTCGTTATCCCTTCTCGTATAACTCAAACACTATGCGATAGATTGCAGAGTTCGCGATTACAAGCATTGATGGTATTGCATATTAATCACGCCAATGAAATTGATGATGCATTAAGAGATGCCTGCTTAAAGCTAAAAAATGCCAACGTGACACTCTTAAACCAAGGTGTTTTATTGCGTGGCGTTAACGATAATGCACATACTCTTGCTGATTTAAGTCGCGCACTATTTGATGCGGGTGTTATGCCCTATTACCTTCATGTATTAGATAAAGTACAGGGCGCGGCTCATTTTATGGTATCTGATATAGAAGCCAGAGAGATAATCAAAACGCTAATGAGCTTGGTTTCAGGTTATATGGTGCCCAAGTTAACCCGTGAAATTGGCGGAGAGCCAAGTAAAACACTATTAGATTTAGGCTTGCGTCAGCAATAACGTTTATCGCTTAGCGCTAACAGAAACAAAAAAAGCTGTAGCAATTATTATGCTACAGCTTTTTATTTTTATTTGCGAATGAGCAAATAGGCAATTCGTTAATGCCCATTACTGGCACTTATAAACTTGTCCACTCATTTTGCTATCTAATGGCGCAAAACTATCAACAATGCTTCCAGCACCAGTGCCAGCATTAAAAATAACATTACCACCCATCTCAGCAGCTCTGTTACGTAAATCGTTAGCAGCACCACGCAGAGATTGGCTTTCAGAGCGGGAACCTGATAACCAGTTATTTTGAACACCGGTAACCGTTCCTAATAACTGGCATTCACTGCCTGGTTGCGTATCAGTGATTTGTACCTGTGAGCCCGCAGTGGTCAACGTATTTGTCGCAGAACACCCTGCTAACAATAAAGCGGCAGTGGCTCCCAATAACAATTTAATTCGCATGATTCCCTCATTTATTTGAGTGTCAATTCAGTAATGACAACAATATACCTTGTCATCCCTCTAGTGCGCAAAAATAAATCATCACCATCTAACCTTAGTCAGCAGTCTGAGTAAAATATTTTTGCTTTAAGCTTATTTAAACTTACAGATTCAGCTTTGAGATAGACAAAGCAATATTGCTGGTATTCTACACCGCTTTTATACTTTTAAAATGCCCAGATAGCTTATCAAGCTATACAGTGCGAGTATGAGCACATTATTTGTGCATTTTATAAAAGCCTTCAGGTAAGTTTTCCCTCTCTGAAGGCATTAACGGCGTTAAAAAAACACTACTTTAAATGATGGTTTAATGCTTCTTCTTTTAAATCGAGCTCATGGCGTAAGCGATGATAAACATGCTCATTAATATGTCTGGATTTGCGCAATTGCTGCAATGCCTCTCGCTCTGTTTTTAATGCACTACGTGATAATTGGCGTTCCATGCTAAACAATCTTTTTAGATCAAGCGCCCCGACTTGTGCATCATCTTCATTATCAAGACGACGATTATAAATTTCGAGCAGATGTGTACCTGCTTCTATACGCAGTGACATCTCGTCTAAGTCTTCACAAGGTTGATTCATTAGCTCATTAATATGCGCAATCGCGGCTTCATTTAATGCCAAACGCGTGCGGATCTCATCATCTTCATAAGGTAAATCTTCTGATAACCCTTTGGTTAAGATAGGCAATGCAAAAGTGGCAATCAGCAATGAACAGAGAATGACACCCATGGCGATAAAAATAGCCAATTGTCGATTAGGGAAAGGTGAACCATCAGACATTAATAATGGCAACGTTAAGATACCCGCTAAAGTGATAGCACCTCTTACACCTGCGGTTGCCATTACTGCCATTAAACGAATGTGATGGCGTGACAAGCGCCTTTCTGGATTATGGAATACCGTTAATGACATTGAGATCCATACCCACGCAAAACGCAGTATAGCAAGCCCAATAGTGATGATTACAACATAACCTAAAACACCCCAAGGGCTGGTAGAACCTGCTGATGCGGTAACTTCAGGTAAAGAACGCCACATACCCGGTAATTGCTCACCAAGCAAAATAAAAATCATACCGTTTAATGAGACTTGAACCGTATCCCATACCGCTTTACTTTGCATTCGCGTTGCCGCTTGCATACGACCGACAATTTTTTCATAGTGCATGGCAATACCAGCAACTACTGCGGCTAAAATGCCTGATACATGAAAATGTTCAGCAACTAAATAAGCAAAGAACGGCATTAATAAACTAATTAAGATCTGAATAGCCGGATCTTCACCAGTACGTTTAACTAAAAACTGATTTAAACGCCCAATCAATCCAGCCACAATCAAACCAATTACCACACCACCTAATGCGACTAACAAGAATTGCCCAGCCGCAGAAACAATAGAGAACGAGCCTGTTAATGCAGCCACAACAGCAAAACTAAAGCAGACTAACCCTGTGGCATCGTTAAGTAGCGATTCACCTTCTAAAATATGCGTCATACGTGAAGGCAGTGGTGAATTGACGGTCATTGCCGAGACAGAAACAGGATCTGTCGGAGATAAAATTGCAGCTAATGCAAAGGCGACGGCTAATGAAATAGAAGGAATAAGCCAGTGAATAAAAAAGCCCATACCGATAACAGTCACCACAACTAAACCTATTGCTAAAGACATAATCGGTTTAATTTCTTGGAATAGTGCCTCTTTTGGGATCCGCCAGCCATCTAAAAATAGCAAAGGAGGAATAAAGAGAAGTAGGAAGAGATGAGGATCAAAATCAACCTCAAAACCAAAAATAGAAAGCGCAGCACCCAATGCTATCTGAATGATAGGCAAAGGAATTTTTTCTGACAGTAATCGAGAGATAAACACACTCACGATTACTGCAAATAAGAAAATTAGCACGATGGCGACGACGGACATGGCGAATACCCCAATTTATATAATATTTTATTTTTAATTGGGTGCAGTAAAAACCATCTGTGATCTAGTTGTAAAGAAATAAGTTGTATCTAATTATATAAAAAATGAATTATCTGATAATTCTGAAGTGAAAATGGCATAAAAAAAACCGAGCCTACGAAGTGACCACAGTAATTGGGATCACTTCATTCTCTAGGCTTAAATTAGTATCTACATTTCAAATTTTTTCTCTGATTTCGAATCTTTGCTACCATAGATATCTGTTTGGATAGCGGTTAGCAATTCGTGAAGAGTTGTTTGTAGAAATATCAGAAAATCAGGCTGATTGATAGTTCTCTCTACTACGGATACAGGTAAAAAGCGTTTCATTTCACCTTCAAATCTGGCGCTTTTCACCAGAGAGGGTAAAGCGCCAATCCTTTCCTGTAACGCCCCTTCAAATTCATCATTGAGTTTATAATCAGCAATCTTTTTCATTACCAATTCAGCATCAGGTTTTGCACCTTGCTGATGTAACCATACCAAATCCCACATATCTCGGTATCGAATATGATTTGTCGTTGCTGGGAAAGATACCAATTTATCAGCCATAATTTCAGTGAGTTCTTCCACGCGAAGAATGAGATCAGAGTATCCACTTGGTAGCTGCTCATAGTTTGAAACAAGTGTTTTTATACTTTGTGTGTACGCTGGGATATTGGCTATTTCTATTTTGATTTTCTGTTTCGGCAAATCATTTTTACCCTGATTGGTCGTCACTGAGATTTGCCATTTATCAATTTTAACATCAGCGTATTCGGGCTCCTTTCTCAGTTCTTTAGGTTCTTTAACAACAACCTCTAATCCATAGCGTTCACCAACATACTTTTCAATGCAGCCTTTAATTTCAAGCATCTGCTCTGAACAAAAATCACGGCCACCCGCAAAATCCAGATCTTCACTAAACCTGTTTGAGTTATAGCAAAGCCTGAGTGATGTACCGCCTTGAAATGTAAGGCTCCTTAAAAGACCTGCCGAAGACAAAGCAAAAATAATGTCATAGTGAAATAATTCCTTTTCTACGACAGCTCTATTGGAGACATAGCCTTTTTGCATGACAATATCATCAACCAATTTGTTAAAATCAACGAGATCAGTCATTGTAAAGTTCCTCTGGCTGAATGAGGTGTGTGTTTCTACCAACCCTTATCAAGTCTTTGACGGCAGTTTCCTTCGTCGCGATCCTCATCGGCCCTCTTCCTTTTATGGTTGCATTGATAATTTCGGATGGTTTCTTTTTCGTATGAGTAACTTCAATAACTCCCCAAGGTGTTTTAAATTCACCTGAACGCCCCGTTGACATAATGGTTAACCTATCGATGGGAATTTGTGAAATAACACCATACTGAGACAATGCTGATTCAAGACTGATGTAGTTGTAATCGCCTCGTCGAATATTTTCGGCTAAGCGCTCTAAAGGATAAGATCCTAACGAGCCATGCGAATAGATGTATACACCTTTTGATGCTCGCTTTAACACATTAGCCGAGATCAGCCGATTAACCGATTTTTGCAGTGTCTTTTGGGACTCATCAGGGAAGAGCATTTCTAAATCTCTGGTAAGAAAAATATCTCTACCTTGATTAGCAAATTTTTCAAAAGTATTAACAGCGGTCATTAAATTCATAATATCACCTTAACGAAATCACCCTTTATAAGGGATGGTTTTGTACATTAAAGATATGATATGTGAATTATATCTACAAATAAACCCCCAAAAAGGGGTTGTTATGTATACTAATGATATAGTGTGCAGGGTCTGGTTTAAGTTCAAGAAGCAATAACTCGTACCCGATATCAGATTTAACGAGAATATATCAATTATTTTTTAATAAATTTTAGAGAAGCTTCACCTGCTAAGCATTGATTTGCAATAGTGATTTTTAAATCTTGACTGTATTTAGACACAAAAAAACCCGAGCCTAAGCTCGGGTTCTTTAGTAAAACGGTAAATATGATGAATTACATCATACCGCCCATTCCACCCATGCCGCCCATACCACCAGCGCCACCTAAATCCATTTTGTCGTCTCTAGGTGAATCAGTGATCATCGCTTCTGTCGTGATCATCAGACCTGCGATAGATGCAGCAAATTGCAGTGCTGAACGAGTTACTTTAGTTGGATCCAAGATACCCATGTCAATCATATCGCCATAAGCATCTGTTGCCGCGTTATAGCCATAGTTGCCTTTACCCGCTTTCACGTTGTTAACAACAACAGAAGGTTCTTCACCTGCGTTAGCAACGATTTGGCGCATTGGTGATTCCATAGCACGCAGAGCAACACGAATACCAACAGTTTGTTCTTCGTTATCGCCAGTCATTTCACGCAGTGCGTTAGCAACACGTACCAGTGCAGTACCACCACCAGCAACAACGCCTTCTTCAACTGCTGCACGAGTTGCATGCAGAGCATCATCAACACGAGCGCGTTTTTCTTTCATTTCAACTTCTGTTGCAGCACCCACTTTAATAACTGCAACACCGCCAGCTAATTTAGCTACGCGTTCTTGTAATTTCTCACGGTCGTAATCTGAAGTTGCGTCTTCGATTTGTTGACGAATTTGAGACACACGGCCGCTGATTGCAACTTGATCACCTAAACCATCGATAATGGTTGTGGTGTCTTTGTTGATAACAACGCGTTTTGCTTGACCTAAATCTTCTAACGTTGCTTTTTCTAATTCCATGCCGATTTCTTCTGAAATCACAGCACCGTTAGTTAAGGTTGCGATATCTTGTAACATTGCTTTACGGCGATCACCAAAACCTGGTGCTTTAACCGCTGCAACTTTTACGATACCACGCATGTTATTGACAACTAATGTTGCCAGCGCTTCGCCTTCAACATCTTCTGCAATAATAAGTAGCGGTTTGTTTGCCTTAGCAACACCCTCTAAAACAGGCAGCAATTCACGGATATTAGAAACTTTTTTATCAACTAACAGAATGAATGGGTTTTCTAATTCTGCTGTACCTGTTTCTGGTTTATTGATGAAGTAAGGAGACAGATAACCACGGTCGAATTGCATACCTTCAACGACATCCAGTTCATCTTCTAAACCAGTGCCTTCTTCAACAGTGATAACGCCTTCTTTACCTACTTTCTCCATCGCTTGAGCGATTAAAGAACCTACGGTTTCATCAGCATTTGCAGAAATTGTACCTACTTGAGCGATAGCTTTAGTATCTGAACATGGAACAGATAGGTTTTTCAGTTCTTCAACTGCTGCAATAACGGCTTTATCGATACCGCGTTTCAGATCCATCGGGTTCATGCCAGCAGCAACTGCTTTTAAACCTTCGGCAATAATTGATTGTGCTAACACTGTTGCAGTTGTAGTACCATCACCAGCCGCATCATTGGCTTTAGAAGCAACTTCTTTCACCATCTGTGCGCCCATGTTCTCGAATTTATCTTCGAGTTCAATTTCACGCGCGACAGAAACACCATCTTTAGTAATAACTGGTGAGCCGAAAGATTTATCTAAAACAACGTTACGACCTTTAGGGCCTAAAGTTACTTTAACTGCATCTGCAAGAACATTAACACCACGTAACATTTTATTACGAGCATCTACACCGAATTTGACGTCTTTAGCTGCCATCGTATATTTCCTTTGAATTTGTTCAGTTTAAGAAGATCTTAAAAGAGAAAAATTATTCTTCTACAATTGCTAAAATGTCACTCTCAGACATGATAAGCACGTCTTCGTTATCAATTTTTTCTGTTTTAACGCCATAACCGTCGTTAAAAATTACGATATCGCCAACTTTAACATCCAGTGGTTTAACGTCGCCGTTTTCCATAATACGGCCGTGGCCGACAGCTAAGATTTCGCCACGAGTAGATTTACCCGCCGCAGAGCCTGTCAGAACAATACCACCAGCTGATTTAGCTTCGACTTCTTTACGTTTAACAATAACACGGTCATGTAATGGACGAATCTTCATTAATAGATCTCCTATAAAAAAGTCCATATCAGGATTAAGGTTGATACCAGTGCCTAAAATGAACCAGTACCATGACGATACAGGTGGGGGCATCCGGTAAAACTTCAAGGGGAGAAGTGTATTTTTTTTTCAAATTTTCCCCTTTTTAGTCGATTATGCTTTAAGCCAACTATTTTTTGTCAGAATAATGGTCGTTATCCGGCTGATCAGCCTTATTATTCAGCTGGTTACTAGGGCTATCTTCTTTACGCTGAAATTCCCCTTCAAAAGTACTTCCGCCCTGACTTGAAGAGAACCCACTCTGCCCAGTTCCTGGGGTATAAATTTTGAAACGCGAAATCAGCTTTGTGACCAACACCGATTGAAGCGGTGGAAGTAATAAAAGTAAGCCAAGGAAGTCAGTAAAAAAGCCGGGTATCAACAACAAAATACCCGCTAATACTAACGAAACACTCTTTACCATTTCAGCAGCAGGCACTTCGCCCATCGCCAATTTTTGTTGCATAGAGGCAATATTTTTTACGCCTTGGTTTTTAACCAACGAGATACCGACACAAGAAGTCAGTACCACAAGGAATAATGTTGTGAGTACGCCAATCGATGAAGCGACATGCACAAAAATCACCGCTTCTACATAAATAAGAAGACAAATAACAATCAATGGGAGCCAACGCACTTGGTTCTCCTTTTATAAAAAAGATTCATATTATTAATAGAAAGGAGTGTGAACTATCTCTAAGGTAGTAATTCACAGACTCGCTTTTTCTCAGTTTATCTACATAATAATGGGGAGCATAATACTCCTTTTCAAGGGGCATAAAAAAGAGAGCGATAACAGCAGGATCCATGAGATAGATCACAAAAAGAAAATAATTAAACGTTATTTACTTATAAAGTGATCCAGCTTAAAGGTATTTGCTTACAACCCGAATATGATCGTGCCAGTACCAAGCAAAACGGTAAGTTATATTACATTATTAACCGTTAACGATATATTTTATTAACAAGCGCATAACTAGACAGTTAAAATTTTAATAAGAAGGTTCTCATGTCAAATAAAACTCGTATCGAAGAAGACCTGTTAGGTAAAAGAGAAGTTCCAGCTGATGCTTACTACGGTGTTCACACCTTACGTGCTATCGAAAACTTCTACATCAGTGATCGTACAATCAATGATGTTCCAGAATTCATTCGTGGTATGGTAATGGTGAAAAAAGCCGCTGCATTAGCAAACAAAGAGCTTCACACTATTCCTCGTGAAATCGCTGATACGATTATCAAAGCCTGTGACGTAGTATTAGAAACAGGTAAACACATGGATCAATTCCCAGTTGATGTATTCCAAGGCGGTGCTGGTACTTCATTAAATATGAACACCAATGAAGTTATCGCAAACATCGGTCTGGAATTAATGGGTCATCAAAAAGGTGAATACCAATACCTGAATCCAAATGACCACGTGAATAAGAGCCAATCAACAAACGACGCTTATCCTTGTGGCTTCCGTGTTGCTGTTTATAACTCTGTTATTAAATTAACTGAATCTATTGAACTGCTGAAAGCAGGCTTCGATAGAAAAGCAGTTGAGTTCAAAGACATCCTGAAAATGGGTCGTACTCAATTACAAGATGCTGTACCAATGACTTTAGGTCAAGAATTCCATGCTTTCTCTGTATTAATGAAAGAAGAAGTCAAAAACCTAAAACGCACTGCTGAGTTACTGTTAGAAATGAACTTAGGTGCAACTGCTATCGGTACTGGTCTGAATACTGCACCTGGTTACCAAAAACTGTCTGTTGAAAAATTAGCAGAAGTTACTGGTTTAGCTTGTGTTCCAGCAGAAGACTTAATTGAAGCAACTTCTGACTGTGGTGCATATGTCATGGTTCACGGCGCGTTAAAACGTTTAGCTGTGAAAATGTCTAAAATCTGTAACGACTTACGTTTACTCTCTTCTGGTCCTCGTGCAGGTCTGAAAGAAATCAATCTGCCAGAATTACAAGCAGGTTCTTCTATCATGCCAGCTAAAGTAAACCCAGTAATTCCAGAAGTTGTTAACCAAGCTTGCTTTAAAGTCATTGGTAACGACATTTGCGTAACAATGGCTGCTGAAGCAGGTCAATTACAATTAAACGTAATGGAACCAGCAATTGGTCAAGCAATGTTCGAATCAATTTCTCTGTTAAGCAACGCATGTCGTAACTTAGTAGAAAAATGTGTTGATGGTATCACTGCGAATAAAGAAATCTGTGAACACTTCGTATTCAACTCAATCGGTATCGTTACTTATCTGAACCCATTCATTGGTCACCATAACGGCGACATCGTTGGTAAGATTTGTGCAGAAACAGGTAAGAGTGTACGTGAAGTTGTTCTAGAACGTGGTTTATTAACCGAAGAACAACTGGATGATATCTTCTCTGTTGAGAACTTAAAAAACCCGGCTTACAAAGCAAAACGCTTCGATGATTAATAATTGTGTTTTATAACATGACACTGTTAAACATAAGAATGAGCTCTTAAAAATGTAAGGCACGAACTCTTTAAGGGACGTGCCTTTTTACTTGATTGTAAAAACAAAAATTTAACTTATCTTTCTCATTTTTTTAATTATCTCAAGGAGTAAACGCTATGTTAGCCGTAGAATTGATTATCGTTCTGCTGGCCATTTTCCTCGGTGCGAGACTTGGGGGAATTGGTATCGGGTTTGCCGGTGGTTTAGGGGTATTAGTCTTAGCTGCCATTGGTGTTAAACCTGGTTCGATCCCTTTTGATGTTATCTCCATCATTATGGCTGTTATTGCCGCAATCTCTGCGATGCAGGTTGCTGGTGGTTTGGATTACTTAGTTGGCCAAACTGAAAAACTGTTAAGACGTAATCCAAAATACATCACAATTCTTGCGCCTATTGTGACTTATTTCTTAACGCTATTTGCAGGTACAGGTAATATTTCTTTAGCAACACTACCAGTTATCGCTGAAGTTGCAAAAGAACAAGGTATCAAGCCTTGCCGTCCTTTATCAACAGGTGTTGTTGCTGCTCAAATCGGTATTACTGCGTCACCTATCTCTGCTGCAGTTGTTTACATGGCATCTGTCATGGAAAACCCAGCAATGGTTGGCGAAGGTCACACTGTCAGTTATATCACGCTGCTGTCTATCTTATTACCAGCAACTTTCCTTGCTATCGTCCTGATGTCATTCATCGTCTCTTGGGTATTTAACTCAAAACTGTCTGATGATGCAGTCTATCGTGAGCGTTTAGAACAAGGTCTGGTTGAATTACGTGGTAGCCAAGCGCGTAGAGAAACATTACCAGGCGCTAAAGCATCTGTAATGTTATTCTTACTGGGTGTTGTTTGTGTTGTTTCTTATGCCATCATCAACAGCCCAAGCTTAGGTATCGTGAAAGAACCGTTAATGAACACCACTAACGCGATTCTTATCATCATGCTGAGTGTTGCAACGCTGATTACTGTGTTCTGTAAAGTAAAAACTGACACCATCCTTAACTCAAGTACCTTTAAAGCAGGTATGAGTGCATGTATCTGTATTCTGGGTGTTGCATGGTTAGGTGATACTTTCGTTTCAAGCAACATTGACTGGATCAAACTGACTGCTGGTGATTTAATCACTGGTCACCCTTGGTTATTAGCGGTTATCTTCTTCTTCTGTTCTGCTCTGTTATATTCACAAGCTGCAACAGCAAAAGCATTAATGCCAATGGCACTGGCTTTAGGTGTTACTCCATTAACAGCTATCGCATCTTTCTCTGCAGTTTCTGGTCTGTTCATTCTGCCAACTTACCCAACACTGGTTGCGGCAGTTCAAATGGATGACACAGGTACAACTCGTATTGGTAAATTAGTCTTCAACCACCCATTCTTTATCCCAGGTACTATTGGTGTGGTATTAGCCGTTGGTTTTGGTTTCCTCTTCGGCAGCATGATTTTGTAGTTTGATATAAAAATAAAACATTGCAAAAGCGCTAGGCAGCTCATTGCTTAGCGCACAAAAATAAAAAGAGAATACCTCATTCATTGAATGGGGTATTTTCATTTTAGCGCCATAAAATTTGCTGATGAGCACGATTTCAACCTTCCCTTATCTTTTACTTGCCTGCCTTTCATTTTGCTGTTAAATCTGCTAATTATGGTGTTTCTGCTATAACGTGATTTAAGGAGATTTTCGTGCAACGTGAAGCGTTATTAGACCATGTGCTTATCAAACTCGAACAGCTGGGTTTGGCGGCAACTTTAACCGAACTTCTTCAAGAGTTGGATTTATCACCACAGCAACTGCACCCTTTCTGGCCAGATAGAGACGCGCTAATTTTCGATTGCTTGCGCCACCACGGACAACAAATCGATATTTGGCAACGCCAAGTGATGTTAGATGAAAATCTGACAATAGAGCAAAAACTGCTAGCTCGTTATGACCAATTAGCAATGCGTCTTGAGAAGGCTCGATTTCCTGGCTGTTTATTTGTCGCAGCATGTAGCGCATATCCTGATGAACACTCTCAAATCCACCAACTTAGCCAACGACAAAAGCAAAGCTCCTTTGATTACTCCAGAACGCTGCTGCGCCAACTTGATATTGAAGATGATGAGTTAGTTGCCAAACAGATGGAACTCATCTTAGAAGGGTGCCTAAGTCGTTTAATGGTGAATCATCATGCTGACGACATTAAGACTGCTAAATTATTAGCGGAAGATATTCTTAAGATTGCCCAATGTCGCAAGAATGGGGCATTAAGCTAATAGTAGAACGCGCTAGAAAAAGTAAAGGTGACTGTTTTTTCTCATTCACCTATTTTCTGCTATTTTCTGCCCAAAAGAGAATCTTGAATATCATAAAAAGAGAAAATCTTCGTTGGAATGATAAAAAAAACAAATAATGTTACTGATTGTTTTTTAAACTTTTTTCAGTAAAAAAGTACGCATGACGAAAATTTAAACTCAGATAGAATAAAAAGAAAGCAAACGAACACATTTTTGCATTTTTTATAAAAAAGACGTTGACGCATCACGCTGAATACGGTTTAATGCGCCTCGTTGCCCGGATAGCTCAGTCGGTAGAGCAGGGGATTGAAAATCCCCGTGTCCTTGGTTCGATTCCGAGTCCGGGCACCACTATTTAGAAAAACCAGCCTTATGGCTGGTTTTTTGCTTTCTGAGTCAACAAATTCTTGGCTTAACGGTTTTCTCCCTCTTCTGTTTTTACCTCTTCCTTTTTCTCTCAATAACACATTCCCTGGCAGTAATTATAAAATTCTTAGTCATTTTTCAGTAAGTAGATAAATATCCGTTTATAATCGTAGATATCAATTATCTTCTCTAAGAAACACGAATTATCACAAAAGGAGTTGTGTAAATGGAATTTCCTAAAGACCGCGCTTTTCACTCTCTTCTCTGCGCATTGGCATTTATTGCCTATTTCCTTTCGCCTTTTATTATCTTATTTATTCCTAATGTGATGGGTTTTATACAATCCAGTTATGCGATTTCATTAATAAGTTTTCTTATTTATCTCCCCTACTGCCTTATCATTTGGTTTGCTTATCAAAAAAATATCAAATTAATGCCACTAGGTTGTTTTCATTGGAATAAGTTAATCGCACCGCTACTCGCACTTATTGCTCTAATCTTTATTAATGGATTTTTTGGTGCAGAAGAAAAAGAGTGGATAGATTTAACCAATAACATCTCAGGGTTCGCTTTTTTTCTCTTTATCCTCTCGCTTATTTTCCTTGCACCTATTACTGAAGAGATAATATTTAGAGGTTTCTTGCTTAATGCCGGTATGTGGTATGGAAATAGAGGCAAGTGGATTGCTATTATCGTCTCATCACTGCTGTTTTCATCTATCCATACGCAATACCACGCTATTAGTACCTTTATTCTTATTTTTATTGTGGGTATTATTTTTTGTCAGGTAAGAATAAATACTCAGTCTTTGATAGCGCCAATGGTATTACACAGCCTATACAACAGCATTGCCCTCATTAGCACAATTTAGAATTTTATACATAACAAAAAGATTTATCTTTATAGAAAATATTTATTAGCTTTTAATTTATGGCTAACTAATAGTTAAATATTTTGTCTTTAACCTTTAGGGAATGATCCGATACTATAAAAGATAATAAGTAATATTATTCAATCATCACAAAATAACTTATATTAACGTTTAGCGCGAATAAAAATATATCGATAAACCCTAGAACGTGACGCCAACTACACGTTTTATCAATAACTTAAGATATGATAAATATTATTAATGTGATAATGAAATCGCTATTTTTACATTGAGGGAACACCTTGTATGAATTTATTTTTTCAAAACAGCCTAACCTTTCCCAGTATTATTTTTAGTGCCTTACTTATTATTATCCTTTTTTATTGGCTATGTGCTGCTTTTGGATTATTAGATATCGATTTATTTAATATTGATAGTGAGTTAGATATCAATGTAGATGCAACTGGCGTTGCAGGCTGGTTAACTAAATTAGGTCTTGCCGGCATTCCTGTTACGATAATCTTAACGTTCTTTACGCTATTTGGCTGGTTTATCAGTTACTTCACTAACTATTGGGTTATTCGTTTTATTGAAACTGATTTAATTCGTTATTTAATTGGTTTTATCGCCTTAATCATTATCTCTTTTATTTCTCTTAATCTTACTGCGGTATGTTTAAAACCGATTCGTAAAAAACTGATTTCTCGCAATAAACCTAAATCGGTTCACCAGCTTGTGGGTAAATTAGCGCGAGTGCGATCAGAATATGTCACAGAAAACAGAGGTGAAGCAATTCTAGAGGATGGTGGTGCAGGGTTAATTTTACAAATTAGAGCATCTGCAACAGAAAATATTAAACGAGGTGATAGCGTTATTATTATCAGTTATGACGCAGCAACTCACAGTTATCAAGTCGTTACGGAAGATGAATTTCGTCGTTGATCTCAATATCGATGAAATAATATTTAGCTAACAGACAAACACTATTAAAAATGACGGTATCGTCTGAACCTATGGAGAACAAAGTATGGATTTGGCTTTTATAATGCCTTTCTTAACGATTATTGGCTGCATCATCCTCATCATTTTGGGGTTATTTGGGCTGTTTAAGGCATTTTATATTAAGGTTCCACAAGGTACGGCATTAATTGTCAATGACATGTCATCACAACCCAAAGTGCATTTTACGGGTGCGCTTGTCTATCCGGTTATCTATAAAAAAGAGTTTATGCGTATCTCTCTTTTAACCTTAGAAGTGGATCGTCGAGGTAAAGATGGCCTTATTTGTCAGGATAACTTACGTGCTGATATTACGGTCGCCTTCTATTTACGGGTTAATGAAACCACAGAGGATGTGTTAAAAGTAGCCAAAGCCATTGGTGTTGAGCGCGCCTCAGATCACCAAGCGGTAAGCGCCCTCTTTAGCGCAAAATTTTCTGAAGCACTCAAAACTGTGGGCAAACAGTTTGATTTAGCAAAACTTTTCGAAGACAGACAAAATTTCCGTGATCGCATTGTTGATGTGATTGGTAAAGATCTAAACGGCTATGCATTAGAAGATGTCGCCATTGACTATTTAGAACAAACACCAAAATCGGCACTTGATCCAAATAATATCTTTGACTCTGAAGGTATTCGTAAAATAACCGAAATCACTGCGATTCATAACATTGAAACCAACCAAAAAGAGCGTGATCAAGAGTTGGCAATTCAGAAAAAAAATGTTGAAACTCGCGAAGCGAGCTTGGCATTAGAACGCCAACAAGCGGATGCTGAAGCTCGCCAAAAACGTGAAATTGATAATATTCGTGCTCGTGAAACATCTGAAACGTTACGAGTTCAAGAAGAAGAACGTTTGAAATCAGAACAAGCAAGAATTCAGACTCAGCAAGAAATTGAAATTCGTGAAGAAAATCGTATGCGTGAAGTGGAAGTCGCACAACAAAACCGCACACGAGCAGTCGCTATTGAAGAAGAACGAGTAAGCCGTGCACGTGAATTAGAGATTGTCGCTCGTGAGCGCGAAGTAGAGTTACAACGTATTGAAAAAGAAAAAGCATTAGAAGAAGAGCGCAAAAATATTTCAAGTGTGATCCGTGAACGTGTTGCGGTTGAAAAAACGGTTGCTCAAGAAGAAGAGCGCATTAAAGAAGTACGTGAAATATCAGAAGCTGAACGTATGAAACAGGTCACTGTGATTAATGCGCAAGCTGAAGCAGAAGAATCTTTAGTACGTCAAGTGAAAAAAGCCGAAGCCGATGAAGCAAGTGCCAAGCATAAAGCAGAAGAAATAAGCACAATGGCAAAAGCAGAGTTAGAAGCCTCAGCAAAACAAGCCGAAGCGAAAAAACGCCTAGCTGAAGGTATCGAAGCGGAACATGCTGCATTAGGTTTAGCACAAGCGCGTGTTCGCCAAGCAACCGCTGAAGCCGAAGAGAAAGAAGGTTTAGTATTAGCCAATATTACTGCTGAAAAACTGTTAGCAGAAGCGCGTGGCTTAAAAGAGAAAGGTTTAACCGAAGCACAAGTAATGGAAGCTAAAGCCCAAGCAGAGCAACAACAAGGCTTTGCTGAAGCTAGAATTTTAGAAGAAAAACTGATGGCTCAAGCGCGTGGTGAAGAACAACAAGCTAACGCTAAAGAAAAATTAGGTTTAGCGGATGCGAAAATTCTTGAAGAGAAACTTGCCGCTCAAGCTCGAGGTGAAGGTCAATTAGGTGCCGCGCAAGCAGAAGTCATTCGCCAACGTCTGAAAGCCGAAGCCGATGGTTTAACTGACAAATTCAAATCGATGGATCACCTCAGTGATACCGCACGTTCTCATGAAGAGTTCCGTATGCGTCTTGAGAAAGAATTTGAACAAGCCATGGCTTCAATTGACGCGAATAAAGAGATTGCTCGTGAACAAGCCGATGTATTAGCGGCGGCACTAAGCAAAACTAATATTGAAATTGTCGGTGGTGATGGCAGTTTCTTTAATACTTTCTCTAAAGCACTCAGTTTAGGTAAAGCGGTTGATGGCTTTATGGATAAAAGCAGCTTTGCCAAAGAGAATGTTGAAAAGCTAATTAATCGCACCAAACAAGATAAGAAAATGGATATCGCTTCTCTGTTAAATAATCCAGAAGTTCAAGATTTGATTAATGGATTTATGGCAACAAAAGGAGCCAGTCAACTTGCTAAAAATGTGACGGAAAAACCTGAACCATCAGCAGATGACTAATTCTAAATAAAGGAATACAAAAGGCATATGGCTTAGTTATATGCCTTTTAATTATATTTATCGATTAAGCCAAGGAAATCCGTTATACCATGTCTGATATTCAGGATACGAATCGCGAACAGGAAATACTCGACAGCGCCGTTGCACAAGGTGGTGCGTATGAAATATTACGCAAACGTCTAACAGAGCAAGGTCAGCAACTTCATCAACAGGCAGCGTTATTAAACCAACATCGCTTAGATGAATTTGGTCAAAGCCAGATGGATATCATTGGGCGCATTCGTATTCGTACTGAAAATAACTGCCAAGCAAGAGATATTGTTCGTGTTGGCGATTGGCTGCTTTTTGGTTATAACGTATTTCTTGGTTTAAAACGAGAAACGCATCTTGAAGATGTATTTTCACTGTATCGTTTAATAGAAACAGAGGGTGAATTTGATGTTGAAGCGGTTGCTTATGAAGGCACATTCTTAAGTGACAACCGCTTTGTTCAAGATTTCACTGAGCTCTACACCTATTATAAAGATACACAGTTACTGCAATTAGTAGAACGAGATGGCAAGCTACTTGCCAGTTTTCAAATTGGTGCTCGTATTACTGATGTGCGTGTTTTTCGTTGGGCTATTTCCAGTGATAAGCAGCGTATTGAATATATTGATAATCGTGGTGAACGCGATATCGCCCTTCCACCTGCTTACGATTTCACTTGGCTTAGAACACAAAGGGAAAATACGGTTAATGGTCGTTTTCCTCATATTAATATTCTTGATACCGTTTTTGTTGAAACCACGGGTGGCGATCTCACCGTTAAATGTGAAAATAATACTGAAGACGGTTTAGGTATTTATCGTGAAGCAGTACTTGATAAAAACCAATCTCTTGATGATGCACTGATTGAATATGCACAAACAGGCAGCTTAATTTTATTAAAAATCTTGCCTTATCGAGAAGAGAACTGGCGTTATTTGGTTTATAACACCTTAACGCAAAGCGTCCAACGCATTGATGCGATTGGGCAAGCTTGTGTACAGCTACCCGAAGATCATGGGATTATTTTTCCGGGTGGTTATTACCTACAAAATGGTGAATATAAAACCTTCGATCAACCAATGGAAGGTATGTATTTTCGCCGTTTACGCCGCTCGCCTAATGGCGAAGACGTGCTATATGTTTTCTATTCACCAACACAAGGTCGTCTTGCACTGTTTAATTACAATATGATTGAACGCAAGCTAGCTGTACCTTTAGTTGGACATGGTTACGCCATGTTTGAAGATGGAAAAATGGTGCTATTTGAAGGTGAAGGCGAAGAAGCAACTCGCGTTCATCCGATGCAAGTTTGGCAAACTCCGTTTTATTCTGAAGAATTTGCAGATAAACAGCCGCCTCGTAATGGTTTTTATGGGCGCATCGGTAATGCGGATTTAGTGCGTGGGATCTCTGAAATACTGCATGTAGCAAAAGAGATAGAAGGTAACCAAGTCTCTATCTCTCGCTATGAACAACTTAGTCAACAATCTAAAAGCCTGTTAGATCTCTATTACTGGTTTAACGATGAGCACTGTTTAGGTATTGGAAAATTACTTAAAGAGATAACCCAAACCAGCGAATTAGTCCTTGATGAATATGAAAAAGTTGAAAGTATTCGTCAGCAATCAGCAAAATCAATTAACGAAGCCATTAGCCGGCAAAAATCGTTAATTTCTTTAACGCATCCTGATAGTTGGAATGATATCCAACAATTTGTTGAAGGATTAAATCAATTAAATGCACATCGTGGTCATCTGATTTCACTACGTGAGTTCCGTTATATGGATTTAACCAAACTCAGTGAAATGGAACAGGAAACTACCGATGCACAGCAACGAGTTTCACAAGCCACAGCCGTTTTTCTTGCTAGTGAAAAAGCGTTACACCCCTTTAAAGCGCTACTTGTCTCTTTTGAAGAATTAATAGAGAAAGCGCAAAACAGTGCACAATTAGATACCCCAATGAATGACATGGAAAAAATGTCAGCTGATTTGGATATGTTATCTAACTTAATGACTTCGCTAACCTTTAATGATGTGACTCAGCAAACTCAGATCATTGATGCGATTTCGCAAATTTATGCACAATTAAACCAATCACGCGCACGCTTACAACAAAAAAGAAAATCACAAAGTAGCGGTGAAACGGTGGCACAATTTGGTGCGCAATTTCGCTTATTTAGCCAAGGGATCACCAATGCGCTCTCTCTTGCAACGGATCCTGAACGCTGTGATGATCAACTTTCGCGCTTACTGGTTCAATTGGAAGAGCTTGAAAGTCAGTTTAGTCACTACGATGAATTTTTAGATGATATTCTCACTAAACGCGAAGAACTTGTTGAGACCTTCGAGTCACATAAACAGACGTTGATCGACGAACGTCAACGCCGCGCTCAAAACCTATTAACCGCCGCGGATCGTCTATTAGAAAATTTACAACGCAGAACCGCAAGGCTTCAATCTCAAGATGAATTAAACGCCTTTTTTGCCTCTGATCCTTTGGCATTAAAAACAAGAGAGATCATTGAAAAATTAAGAGAAATCAATGACAACGTAAAAGCAGATGATATTGATGCTCGACTAAAATCTTCTCGTGATCAAGCCATTCGCATATTACGTGATAAAACCGATATCTTTGAAGATAACGGAAATGTCATTAAATTAGGACCTCGCCACCGCTTTAGTGTTAATACACAAGAGCTTGATCTTACGATTTTACCTAAAGACGAAAAACTTTGGTTATATCTCACAGGAACTGATTTTCAAGAACCAATAGAAAATGCTGAACTAGAGCAACTGAAACCCTATTGGAATGCATCTCTCGAATCTGAATCGGATACGGTTTATCGTGCAGAATATCTGGCTTACTCCATTATTTATGCCGCAGCAAAACGCCAAGACTCTCTGACTTATGACATCTTAAAAAGTGCACTTGCTGTGCCTGATAAGCTTGAAAAACTGGTACGTGATTTTGCTACACCACGCTATAAAGAAGGTTATGAAAAGGGGATCCACGATCACGATGCGATTGCTATCTTAAAAAAATTGATCCCAACAGGAGAAAGCGCTGATCTTCTGCGTTATAACCCCGCAGCTCGCGCTATTGCGGCTATTTTCTGGGAAAATGCACAACATAATGAATATCCCGCACTTTGGCCTGAACGCGCCAGAACAGCGCTAAATATCCAACAGCTTTTCCATAACGATGATGCGTTAATTGATTTACAAGCAGAAATAGAAGCGGATATTCGCTTATTTTTAATTGATAATCCTATATCATGCCAACCTTATACACCAATTCAAGCAGCTGAATATCTTAGCTTTATTCTAGCAAGAACCCCCATCGAGCTGGTTTACAGTAAGTATGCAAAAGAGTTGGTTATTGCACTACAAAGTCGATTAGAAGAAGCTCATATGTGGATTGATTTTAATCGTTCACAACAGAACTTAGCGACTCGTTATGCTCAACGTTGGGCATTAATCCAAAATTGGCTGCAAGGATTATGCTCAATAGCGCAATACTCACACCTTACCCCTTATATTCCGGGTGCCATTGCCATTATTATTTTAGATAAAGTGGCATCGGCACGTTATAGCGAAGCCGATCTCTATTTCACCGTAAATGGACTATTAGGTGAGCATCCAACCATTAAAAACCAATCTTTATCATTAAGTTTAGATGACTACTTTAGTCGTATGCGGGGACAGAGAAAAACCTTTATTCCCGCATTTCGTCAATATCAAACTTTGCGCCAAAAAATCGTTGTTGACCAACGCGCTCGTTTAAAACTTCATGAATTTAAAGCCAAACCATTAAGCTCTTTTGTTCGTAACAAGCTGATTAATGATGTTTACTTGCCAATTATTGGTGACAATATGGCAAAACAAATTGGTGCCTTAGGTGAAGGCAAACGTACCGATTTAATGGGTTTATTATTGATGATATCCCCACCCGGTTACGGTAAAACCACATTAATGGAGTATGCCGCCGCACGTTTAGGGCTGATCTTTATGAAAATCAATGCGCCGGCTTTAGGGCACAATGTATTATCACTTGATCCTGAACAAGCCCCCAATGCGACAGCAAGACAAGAGTTAGAGAAGCTCAATCTAGCACTTGAAATGGGTAATAACGTCATGCTGTATGTGGATGATATTCAACATACTCACCCTGAATTTTTGCAAAAATTTATCTCATTATGCGATGGTACAAGACGTATTGAGGGGGTTTGGCGTGGAAAAACCAAAACCTATGATATGCGTGGAAAAAAATTCTGTGTGGTAATGGCGGGTAACCCTTATACCGAATCTGGTGAAGTATTCCGTATCCCAGATATGTTAGCAAACCGAGCGGATATCTATAATTTAGGTGAAGTATTAGGTGGAATGGATGACGCATTTGCGCTGAGTTATATCGAAAATAGCTTAACGTCTAATCCCGTTCTCGCACCATTGGCACTACGTGATTTAAACGATCTCTATCTTTTAGTTGATAAAGCCATGGGCAAGTCTGTTTCTACAAATGCATTAAGTTATCCTTATTCAGATGCAGAGATCAGTGAGATTGTTTTAGTACTTAAACATTTAATTACATTACGCAATGTTATCTTAAAAGTGAATCAGCAATATATTGCCAGCGCTGCGCAATCAGATAAATATCGTACCGAGCCTGCATTTCGCTTACAAGGTAGTTACCGTAATATGAACAAGTTAAGTGAAAAAGTCTCTTCCGTTATGAATGATGACGAGCTAGAAAGGCTGCTTGACGATCACTATCTTGGTGAAGCTCAATTACTCACAACAGGTGCTGAAGAGAACCTATTAAAGCTCGCTGAATTACGCGGAAAACTTTCTGAGAAAGAGACAACTCGTTGGCAACAAATCAAAAAAGACTTTATGCGTAATAAAGCATTGGGTGGCGATAATGCCGATATTGGCGACCGCGTTGTTAACCAATTAGCGAATTTAGTTGAGAGTGTGCAAGGTTTACGCTAGAAACAAAAAGATGAGTTTAGCTCACAGATTTTAGTGGGCTAAATTACATAGATAATGTTTTATAAATCGAGTAACCCATTTCACGTTCACGAAACTTCCTCGTCCAATACAAATGAACAAGAAAATATTGTGAACAACGTTGTAGTTAACTATTTTTACTATATCAATTTCATTGATATTAAAGATAAATTTACATATATAATAAAAATGTTATTAACACTTGAGTTTTATAAATATTTTATTTTATTTAATATGTAATTAATAAATTCATGATTAACCATAAAATACTAAACAATTTAACAATTAGACTTATTAAGTACATATATTTTATATTTACTCACTCTATGAAAAGAATAATATAAAAATATTCTTAATAAGAATCAGTATAAATAGTTTTATGCGATCTCTCTCTAAAGATAAGTAATTAACTCAGGATTAATCATCATGGAAATGATAGCATCAAAAATGCTATAAACTAATTATAAAATTTATAATGATTTTATTTTAATAAATTGATGTTAAATAAAATATATTAGCTTCAATTTATTAACAATATAGACAATATAAATAAACGTGAATAGTAATAATGTATTGTTTTAAATAAATTTATCACGAAAAATTATCCTATTTTTATCTGGTTTAATCCAGGTTTTATGCCAGATAAGTAGCAACACAACAAAAATACTTTCAATAAAAGTGGGCGTACTATGAAAAGCATGTTTACGACAAGGGAAGTCCCTGACGTAGATCGGTTTTCCGTATTCAGGGATACAATAAAAGACCGCTTTTTATCTTCTTATGAATGCAATGAGGTCGAACTGCCATCTAACTCTCGATTTTATGCCAATATCGTTGAGCAACAGGTGACAAATATTCGTTTTATTCAGCTAGAGTCTAACGGACATTGGGCAAGTAGCCGCCCTTTATCTCATAAACTCAGCCTTGAAGAGCATTTTCAAATAGAGCTACAGCGTTCTGGTACCAGTCATCTTACGCAAGATGGGAGAACGGCATTCTTACGCCAAGGGGATTTTTGTATTTTTGATATGGCAAGACCCGTATCTTGGTCTTTTGATAACGACTATTCACTATTTAAGATCCTGATCCCAAGAGAGAAACTCGCGTCACGTTTAGGCAATACGCAAAACCTAACCGCTAGAGCTATTCGAGGCAACAGCATTACAGGCTCTTTAGTGTATAGCTTTGTTATGCGCTATATCCCTTTTTTAGATTCAATGCCGCCTCAACATGCACAGCAACTTGCTGATATTTTACTAAATCTAATTACTTCTGCATTTAGTGAATATAGCATTGCAACGCCACCACAAAGCCTCGGACGCTCTACACTATTTTATTTTGCACAACACTATATTGAGCAACGGTTATCTGATCCTGAATTAAGCGTCAATGAGTGTGCTAATGCCTGTGGGATCTCTGTGCGCTATTTACAAATGCTCTTTAAAGAACAAAATACTTCTGTTCATCGTTGGATACACCAAAAGCGCCTTGATAATTATAAAGCCGCATTAGTTAATCCATTATTAGCAGAAAAGAATATTACCCAACTTGCTTATGAGTGTGGATTTAGTGATATTTCAAACTTAAGTCGTAAATTTAAATCTGAATTTTTTATGACACCATCGGAATATCGTAAAGTGCATTCGTTAAGATAAGTTTTAAAATGACCCTATGGGTCATATAAAGACCATAATAAACATTAAGATTCATATATGAATCAATAAGTACTCAGAATGCTCATTTCCCCTCTAGTTTATATTTTGGAGGTTACGCTAGAGGGGAAAGAGTGGTCGTTATATCAGCCGTAACGAAATTCAATACCCAAGGTGCCACAAGGGTATTCCCATTTAGCTAATACGGTATCTCCACATAACACTCGACAAGTACCGCACTCTAAACATCCCGCATAATCAAAAAGATACTGTCCTTTTTCATCTCGTTTATATAATCCAGCAGGACAGGCTTTCATCAGTATTTCAAATTGAGCAGGGTCGATATTTTCATTTAAGACAATATGTGGGTTTTCTTCATCTACATTAAATTTATTAACCCCTAATTTAACGTCTACGTTTACCTGACTCATAAAGATCGTGCCCCCTTAAATCCGTCTTTAATTAAATTCATCACACCGACCTTTTTAACTTGTGACAGTATTTTCTTGCGTACTGGTTTTTCAGGTCCATTAATAACAAATAAGTCATGCATGACATTCGCTGCCATTTGAGGGTAATCAGTAAAGAAACGCGTATTATCAAGGAAGGAAGGTAGGTCTTTATATAACTTCATATCTTTCATTACAAAGCTATCATTTAACAGTGACTGATAACAACTGAGCTCTTTTTTGCTATAACTATTTTGCTCTTTTGCCAGTAATACCGCTTTTGCCGCCGCTTCTCCCGATGCTATCGCTAAATCCATGCCTCTGACGGTATAACCAACGTTAAGACAAAATCCAGCAGCATCACCTGCGACTAATACACCATCTTTTACTAATTCAGACACCATATTCATGCCACCTTCTGGCACCATATGCGCTGAATACTCTAATAATTTTCCATCTTTAATTAATGGCGCAACAATGGGGTGTTGCTTAAAATCTTCCAACATTTGAGGAACTGTTTTTTCGAATTTATCGACATTATGCAGCCCTAATACTAGACCTAATGACACGGTATTTTTGTTGGTATATAAAAAGCCACCACCAAGATAACCACCGGATGGCGCGCCCGCAAACAGCCACGCTAAACCATCATCATTAGTACAACCAAATCGGTCTTCCATTTGTTGAGGAGTAAATTCTAATAACTCTTTTACACCAACGGCAACGGTATGTGGATTTACTTTTTGCGTCATTCCTAGCTGTTTTGCCAATAATGAGTTCACACCATCCGCTAAAATAACCACATTAGCTTCAATCTCATCATCCCCTGCTTTAACGCCACATACTTTGCCCTCTTTCACTAAAACTTCATCAACACGCACGCCCGTAATAACTTGAGCGCCTGCATTTTCCGCTTTTTCCATTAACCATTGGTCAAATGAAGAGCGCAATACAGTATAAGAGCGGGCGGATGCCTCTTCTTCTTGAGTATGTTGATAATCAAGCGTTACACCATCTGTTGGCGTTAGCATGGAAATTTTTTCGCGTGTAACAACTCGTTCTACAGGGGCTTCTTTCGCAAAATCGGGAATAATCTTTTCTAAGCTATGTGCATATAGTCGTCCACCCGTCATATTTTTGCTGCCTGCAAAATTACCACGTTCAACAACGAGAACATCACATCCTGCTTGCGCCAGCACATAAGCCGCCGTACCACCTGCAAGGCCACCACCCACAATAATGGCGTCAAAAATATCGTCTGACATACTTTTATATCCTTTTATTATGCTTGGTCACTTGGCAACGCTCTACCAAGTGACCGATGGCAATTAGCCGCCAAGCTTCGCGGTTAATGCAGGTAAAACTTTGTAGAGATCGCCAACAATACCGTAGTCTACGACATTGAAAATAGGGGCATTTTTATCTTTGTTAATCGCGATAATGGTCTTAGCTCGATCAACACCCACCATATGCTGGATTTGTCCTGAGATACCCACAGCGATATAAACATCAGCCCCTAATGTCACACCCGATACACCAATGTAACGGTCATGCTCCATCCAACCTTCGCCTTCAGCGATAGGACGCGAACACCCTACTTCACCTTGTAATGCTTTGGCTAAAGCCGTTGCTAAAGCAATATCATCTGCCTTACCAAAACCACGACCAACACCGACAACACAGTGTGACTTACCTAAATCGACGCTACTGCCTTGTTTTCGTTTGCGCGCTAGCACTTTTAATGTGTGAGCTGGTGCAACAAAGGTGCTTTGCACAACCGATGCATTGGGTGCATCTGTTATTGCTTCAACATCTAATGCGCTCCCCACTGTCACCACCGCATAAGGCGAACGAATTTCTGCTGTTGCATGCGCTAAACCGCCATAAACTTGATGCGTGGCTAATACCGCACTGTTTTCAATCGTCAAACTTAATGCATCACTAACTACACCAGCATTGAGTGCAACACCAAGGCGTGCAGCTATCGCTTTAGCGCGTTTTGAAGAGGAGAGTAAAACTAACGCATTCGCGCCAGCTTCTTTAATAATTTGAGCAAAAGAAGCGGCATAATCTTCAGCAACAACATCATCTTGAGGTGCAAAACAGTAGACACAATCAGCACCTAAACTCACACATTCACGAGTACTTTCATCGTTACCAATAAATAAAACATTGACCTTTTCACCAAAGCCACGAGCAAATGCGATAAGCTTTGCTAGATCATCCGCTTTCTCAGCATAAACAAAGGTAGTTGGTAGCATACTAGCCATTTTAGGGCTCCTTATTGATTAAGCGCTTGGCGTAAATGTTCAGCAAAAGCGGCAATATTTTCATCAGAATCGCCCTCTAAAATAATACCTAGACGATCAGTTTGCTCTGGTGCACAAACGGCTGTTTGCACAACAGTTGGTGCTGAAATATCAACACCCAAATCCGCTAAACTCCACTTCTCTACTGGTTTTTTATTCGCCGCTAAAATGGCTTTCATCGAAGGGAGTTTTGGTGTGTTGATACTCGACGTGACTGAAATAACCGCAGGTAATGCCAGTTCGACCTCTTCAGTAATATTTTCTAAGTCGCGTTCAACAATAATTTTGTCGCCTTCAACGGTGATTTTGCTTACTGCGTTAACACAAGGTAAACCTAAAAACTCACCAACCGCTAAACCTGTTTGTTGAGCATATAAATCACCCGAACCTTCACCGAAAACTAATAGATCAAACCCCGCTTTTTTTGCTGCTTCTGCGATAATTTTAGCGGTATCAGTAGAGTAAAGCGCACTACAAGCATCATCAGAAACAATCGCTAATGAATCAGGACCACGAGATAAAATATCTTTTTTAATTTTCGCGTTTTCGACCATCGCCGTAGGACCAACACTTAATGCGATAACACTGCTATCACCTTGTGCTGTCGCCATTTCAACCGCGGTTTCAATGGCATTAAGGTCATATAAACTAATTTTCAAACCCGCATTATCCGTTGCGAGAGTACGATCAGGCCGTGTTGTGATGTCTTGTTCGTCATGAACAACCTTACAGCAGGCAATAAGTTTCATAATTCACATTCTCCGTTTTGCTCAATGGAGCAAATTAATAAAATCTCAATGTCATTACGCTAAAATATGTTTTGCGATAACCATACGTTGCACTTCACTGGTGCCTTCAAAAATCTCGGTGAGTTTTGCTTCACGCATTAGGCGTTCTACTGGATAAGATTTGGTGTAACCCATACCACCATGGAGTTGAACTGCTTTCTGGGTAACATAAGTTGCTGTTTCAGCTGCATAAAGTTTGGCTTGCGCAGATTCACGGGTGTAAGGAAGACCCGCCATTTTGGCTGCCGCGGCGCGATAAACCAGCATACGCGCACAATCAACTCGCGTTGCCATATCGACTAATACCCATTGAATACCTTGGTTAGCGGAAATAGGTTTACCAAATTGAATACGTTCTTTGGTGTAAGTAATAGTGGCATCTAACGCACTTTGGGCGATACCTAATGCAAGCGCAGAGCAACTTAAACGACCGCCATCTAAGGTTTCCATGGCGATACCAAAACCTTTGCCTTCTTCGCCAAGACGCGCACTAACAGGAACGACACAGTCACTGAAGCTAACAGAACATGTCTGCGAACCATTCATACCCATTTTGTCTTCAGGTAAACCGATGCTCATTCCGGGGTTACCGCGTTCAACTAAAAATGCGGTAATGCCTTTTACGCCTTTGCTCTTGTCTGTCATGGCAAATACGATAAAGAAAGCCCCTTGAGGTGCAGCTGTTATCCACAATTTAGAGCCGTTAATCACATAGTCATCACCTTGACGCACGGCGGTTGTTTCTTGAGCCGCAGCATCACAGCCCGCACTTGGTTCTGATAAACAGAAGCAGCCTAGTTTTTCACCTGAAACCACGCCTGGTAAAATACGTGCTTTGGTCTCTTCATCGGCATATTTTTGAATAACAGGACCGGTTAATGAACATTGTGACCCCATAATCATGGCGTGAGATGCGCTCACTTTTGCCATCTCTTCTGTCGCTAAAACATAACTCAGTGCATCTGCTTCTGTACCACCATAAGCTTCATCAATATTGAAACCAAAGAGTCCCAACTCAGCCATTGGTGCAACACTTTCACTAGGAAAGCGATGCTCTTTATCTATTTCACCTGCAATAGGTTTAATATCGTTTTCAACAAACTCTCTGACCATATCGCGGATCAGGACTTGTTCTTCTGTTAGCTGAAAATCCATGTTTATTTCCTCTGAGAATATTTCTGGTTATCTCTATGGCGTGCGATTTCACACTTAATGTCCTATCGCACGCCTTAATTGGCTTAACGTTATTTCTACATCGTCGCTATAGATGCAGGTAAGAAGGTGTACAGCAGCAACATAAACATCATGGCGAGCAGTGGGATAGCGAGTGTTAATGTACCCACTGGACCATAACCCTCTTTATGGCTGACACCACAGACGCTAAAGACAGTAATAATCAATCCATTAAATGGTGGGGTTGTACTCATAGATGCCATTGTGGCGACACGGTGTAAGGAGCCTTGGTCAACCACCGCCGCTGGGAACATGGTGGCAATCATTGGCATCGCAATACTTAATGCACCAGAACCCGATCCACTAATAAACACCAGCGCACCGACCGAAATAGCAGTAACAACAAGTGGATTAAGACCTGATTGTGCTATCGCTTGGAATGACTCTTTAAATGCAGGTAAGGTCATGACTAACGCACCAAACCCAACGATAACGGCGGTGTTGAATAGAGAGGTCACCCCTTCCATCGTGCCTGCGGCTAAATTAGGCACCAATTTTTTCCAATCGAGATAGCGTAAATAGACAATTAATGCCGAAATAATGGCGCAGAACAGCGCAATAGCCGGATCCCATTTCAGAATGTTGAGCACCACCAGCAAAATAAGCATTGGTAACAGTGCTACGAGAACATTGGGTAATTGGCGGTTTTTATTGCCTTCATCTGCTTTAGCGGTTTTTTCGTCTTCTACCCAACCTTCGCCTTTCGCTTTTACACGTTTAAATAACCAAGTTAGGTAAATAATCACTAAAGTGATTTGGAACAGCGCCGTAAGCATACCCGGTACTAAACCCGCGGTTGCTGAAGTTCCTAAGAATTTCATTGGGATAAGGTTTTGGATCTGAGGTGATCCTGGCATGATCATCACGAAGGTACCCGCACCGGCAAAATAGACTGCAGGAATTAATCGACGTGGAAGATTTGCCTTACGGAATAGACTGACCATCATGGAATAGACAGTAAACAGTGCAACGAAAACGGAGACACCGCCATAAGCTAAGATGGCACAAGCTGCAACCAATGATGGAATAACCGCTCTCTCACCAAATTTACCAATAATGAAAGAAGCAACACTGTCAGCAGCACCACTGATAGCGGTCAATTTACCGAAAATAGCACCCAGTACGAAGATAAAGAAGAAACTACCAAAGTAACCGCCTAATCCACCGGTATACACTTGTAACAGTGCATCAACGGGATTAAGCATATCGGGTGACACAAGCCATGCTGTCACCGCAAGAAAAAGGCTGGTGGTAAAAACAGAAATAAAGATGTGTATACCTTTCATACACATAATCATCAATATCGCTAGCCCGATGACTAAACAAAGAATACCCATAATTGCCCCACTTATATGTGTTAGGGTTCAATTGGCCTGAGCACTCGCTACAGGCCTTTTGTTAATATTGATTAATATCGTTAAGCCGACAGCACATCAGCAAAAGTTTGCAATGCGGTTCTTGCCTGCTCGTAAGTCTTTGTTTGCTGATCGATTTCAATGATGATGGAAGGAATGCCCTCTCTATCGAGAAGTTTCTTCACGATAGGCGCATCAAATTCTTCAGGATCACAGAATTTAGTCAGTAAATAGACCACACCATCAGCACCGGTTTTCTTCACCATATCGGCGATTAAACGACCACGTTTTTTCTCTGGGTCATACAGTAAAGAGCATCCCTCTAACTGAGCGATCTGTTGTGCCATCGCTTCATAAGGAGAGCCATTTTCAGGTATGTCTTGGCGGAATTGACGAGATTCATGAGCGACTTCATCAGCCACTATCGCCATATTGTTATCAGCAAGAATTTGTAAAATAGAAGGGCTATCCGCAATAATGCCTGTCACGACAATTTTATAGCCTTTCCAAGGTTCTGGAGATTGGGCTTTGCACTGTTCAGTAATGGCTTTAACGGCATTGGTATGTTCAATCACATCCATAAAATAGCCGCTTTTAATCACCGTGTTACGACGTTGTGGTGTCACAATATGAGGATACTGTGCCGCGATTTCACAAAATTCACGCAGTGCCGCGCGACGCTGATTAAACAGATGAACCGCATTTTTTAGCGCCGCTTCAGTTACTGGCTGACCTGAGATTTCCCCAAGTTGAGCGGCAATTTTTTTATACTGCTCAGTGAGGAAAATCACGCCTGCTGGTGTGTTACGGTTTTGAGGATGCACCAATTGAATAAAGGGTACTTGTGGTACACCAGCTTTCCAGTTCTGCCCTAAACATTTTAAGGTGTCACAAAGAGAAGGAATTAATGCCGCTGACAGCTTATTTAGCGCGCCATCTAATCCCATTTCCAAAGAAGAGAGGGCTAATGCGCAATAAAATGGTGGAAAATATTTCTTCGCTTCTGAAATCTCACGTCCTTCTGCACCCCAAATACCGAAAGGCACCATGCCTGCGGCATAGACAATCTCATTAGGGGTATATTCAGGAAAGCAGCCCACTACTTTTTTGCCACTACGAATAAAACCATCGAGTTGAGCGACAGGGTTATCCACAACTGCCTGCAATTTTTCAAACATCTCTGTTAATGCATTCATTAGATGTTCTCCTTTTTCATTGCCGCTTTGTTTGCTGCCATAATTTCAGTCAGTGCTTCAACACGAGTAACATACTGCGCTTCAGAAAAGACGCGTGGGTCAGCTTGGTCACCATCAAAAGTGACGGTTGGGATTTTTAATTCATGGCGAATACGGCGCTCAATTTCGGGCATAATGCCACTCCAGAGCTTGCAACTGCGGTTAACGTGAATAATTGCACCATCGACTTTATTTTGACGACTGACATCAATTCGCATATCCGCCGCACGTTCAACAGAGACACAGTTAGGCACATAAGAGTAAGCGCGCATCATCTCTTCACTGTTTTGGTAAATCACACCAAATGCCGTGGCATAAACCGTTGCGGTAACGTTGATACCTTGCTCTTTCAGCGGTGTTGAAGTGGCACGTAAATATGGCCAGCACGCAATACCTTCAAAGAGAACGCGGTATTTTTCTTCACCGCGATAGGTTGATTTTTTCTCTTTGATATTTTGTTCCATCTCTTCACACAGTTGCTCAAAAGCCAGTGCAGCTTCGAGTTTTCCGCGAGCACATACAGCAACCGCCATATGGTTAAAGAGGTCAAAACCGTTCATTGGAGAGGGTTGATATTGGCAATATTCAGCAGCTTTTAACCATGCGCGACCCGTACGTTGAGAGATTTCACAAACTTGTTTGAATTTCTCTTCGGAGAATACTTTGCCAGTCACTTTTTCAAGCTGTTTAATCGCATCATTAAACTGTGCTTGAACATAATTCACGGTGACATCGTCAGTTTCATACTCATTTTTATAAGGAATATCGATAAGGATCATCGGGATATTCAGCTCATAAGCGATGTTTTCATACCATTTGATCATGCAGTTACAGATATTGTTACAGCACAGCAAGAAGTCTGGCTGTGGCATATCCATCTCTTCACACTGTTTAATATCCATGTAAGAGAGACTAATGCGCGCATAAGCACAGATATCGTTGGAGTAACCCATGCTTTCTGCGTGTTCACACATTTTTAAACCTGCACCTTTAGCGGCAATTGCTGCGGCTTGGTTTTCAGGGTAAACCACACATAAACCTAGTGTTTCAGCGATCTCTTGTGGGAAGTTAGAAGCACACCACCCTATTTTTTCACCGCTATTTTTAGCATCCCAAGCACGTTGATAAGCATCAGCGGCGATTTTTTGGAGGCGTTTTTTCGCTGGAATATAGTCCGGCGAATTCATATCTACATTGCTCATTGTGATATTCCTATTGTTAGCGTGCCGTCTTCAATTTGCTGGCTATACGCTTCAAAGGCATAAATGGCGGCACCTATCGCACCGTTATATTGTGATAATGGCGAGGTTGCGATAGAGGCATTCAGTTCTTCACTCACATAACGAACAACTTCAAAATTACTGGCAACACCCCCTGTCATAACAACAGGTGCTTCAACACCAACACGTTTTGCAAGTCCTGCAATTCGGCTAGCGACAGAGCGGTGAATACCATTAATCACGTCGGGTATTGTTTCGTTATTAGCGAGATGAGAAATAACTTCGGATTCGGAGAACACAGTACAGGTTGAGCTTATTGTCACTTTTTTAGTGGATTTCGCCCCTTCTTGTGCCAGATCTGAAATACGTGTTTCTAATACACGCGACATCACATCTAAAAAGCGCCCTGTTCCTGCGGCACATTTGTCATTCATGACAAAGTTTAATAAACGACCCGCACCATCCATATGCAACGCCTTCACATCTTGACCGCCAATATCAATCACGGTTTTTACACCAGGGAAAAGGAAATGCGCCCCTTTAGCATGGCAACTGAGTTCACTCACCTCTTTGTTCGCTTGTTTAAGGGAGTTTCGTCCATAGCCCGTTGCACAGATCCAATTGATCTGATTGAGAGAGCCACCAAACTGGCTCAATACCTCATTGATCGCTTTTTCAGGACCTGATGTTCCCGCGCCAACGGATGCCAATGATTTAGCAACAATGCTGTTACCATTTCGCATGATGATGCATTTTGACGCCGAGGATCCGATATCAACGCCCATTGTGAAGATGTCTTGTTGCATACCTTTGCTCTCCTGAAAATTAAAAAAGTAAGTGGATTATTCTTTCCACGTCATCACGTCTTTGCTTGCTTCAAGGCGTGCTATCTCTTCAGCGCTATACCCTAATTCAGCTAAAACAGAAGGCGTGTCTTCCCCTAATAGAGGTCCACGACGGTATTCAGGTAATCCACTTTCTAAGAAATCAATTGGTGGGCGAACTAAGGCTTTTTCACTGCCATTTTTGTATTTCATGTTGTAGAAGGTGTTGATTGCCCAAGCTTGTTTGTCTTCCAACACTTCTTCCCAAGTCTGAGCAATGCTGAATGGGATATCATTTTTAGTGAAAATATCCGCCCACTCAGGTGCTGTTTTTTGCTCAATTTGTTGCCAAATAAGGTCATATAATTCAGGAGAACGATTATTTTTTGCTACTTCTTGAAGGCGGGTATAACGTGCATCTTCAGCAAGATCAGCGCGACCAATACAAGAAATAAAGGTGGCGTAATAAGCGTCATAAACCGGCATACAGACTTGAATAAAACGGTCATCTTTTGTTTTATAAGCAAGAATGAATGGGCTGGTGGTATTGCGACGATCGATTGGATAAGCCTGTCCATAATCAGGATATTGTGCGGCTTGGATCATAATCGCTTGGGTATAAATAGAGGTGTGTAACAAGTTAGTAGAGACATACTCACCTTGTCCGATATTTTTAGCGCGAATATAAGCCGCTAAAACACCTGAAACTAAGCCTAACGCACATTGGTGATCACCAAGGCCGGGAATAACGTTCATCGGTACTGTACCTTTTTGATACAGCGAACCTAAAATGCCACCACGCGCAAAGAAAGCCGTGTAGTCAAAACCTGGTAGGTCTTTATCTGGACCTTCATCGCCATAACCCGTCACACTGGCATAAACCAATTTTGGAAAACGCTGTTTTAAGGTTTCATAATCTAAACCCGCACGTTCTCTTGCACCTGGACGCCAGTTAGTTAAGAAAATGTCTGCTTTTTCTAATAATTCAAATAGGATCTTTTTCCCTGCTTCGGTTTTTGTATTTAATACAATGCCGCGCTTGTTCGCATTTTCTAAATCAAAACTGGTGTTTTCATGCTGATCTAATGGACGACCTTCTGTTGGTGCGGTGTAACGCAGATTGTCACCACTTGGTGATTCAATCTTAATCACATTTGCACCCATATCAGCCAAAATACGTCCTGCTGCTGGAACTGCAATAAAGGTCGCCAGTTCAACTACAGTGACGCCTTCCAGTGCTTTATGACTTGTCATTTTTTCTCCTAAATTTTTTTAGACTTCATACTGCTGTTGTCGAAATATTGAAAAACCATTTGTCATTTAACGCGCAATTTCTGTTTGCTGATCCTTAG
Source organism: Proteus hauseri (assembly GCF_040139125.1). Lineage (GTDB taxonomy): Bacteria > Pseudomonadota > Gammaproteobacteria > Enterobacterales > Enterobacteriaceae > Proteus > Proteus hauseri_B. Next base: position 160,360 of record NZ_JBEEUB010000007.1, on the reverse strand, counting down.
TTGGCGAGCCATAACCCAGTTGCTTTTTCAGTGCTTGCACATCAATTTTTCCGCAAGGGGTATGAGGAAATTGCGTAAAGAAATGGAGTTCTTTGGGAATTTTGTAGCGTGCTAATCGTTCTTGTAGAAAGGCACGTAGTTCACTTTCGGATACGGTATTACCTTGATGTATACAGATGGCTGCTAAGACCTCTTCGCCTAAATCAACCGAAGGAATACCAAAGGCTTTGGTGGCTTCAACACCGGGATATTCCGCGATTGCTTCTTCAACTTCACACAAACTAATATTTTCACCACCACGCACCACAATCTCTTTTATGCGATGGGCATAATGGTAATAACCCTCAGCATCTACATAGCCGATATCGCCCGTGTGTAACCAACCTTCTGCATCTAATACCTCTTTGGTTTTTTCGGGAGCGTTGTCGTAACCCATCATGACGTGAAAACCACGGGTGCAAATTTCCCCTAAGGTGCCTACAGAGCAAGGTTTGCCACTTTTAGGATGGATGATTTTCATTTCGACAAAAGGCAGGGGTTGCCCAATAGAGCCACGTTTTATCGCTAAAGGATCGTTAGGTAATGTTTGAGTGCAGCAAGGAGAGGCTTCAGTTTGACCATAAGAGACCGTAATGCCTTTCATTCCGAGAATATTTTCGATGTCATCAATTAACGCAGGTGGAAAACTCGCACCCGCAACAATACCTTTTTCTAAACTCGATAAGTCATACTGAGAGAACTGTTCATGGCGCATTAAGCGTCTGAAAATAGTAGGAACACCATGCATAACAGTGCAACGATAATTTTGTACGGCTCTTAATACATCTTCTGCGCAGTAGTTATCTAACAGCACTAACTTGCACCCTGTTGTTAAGGCAAAAAAGAGACAAGAAGAGAGCCCAAAGCAGTGAAATAGCGGAACCGCAAGGCAAATGGTATCTTCGTCAGTCACCCCTAAACGCTGTGCAGATAACAAGGCATTATTAATGACATTGTATTGGCTTAACATAACCCCTTTAGGCATTGCGGTACTGCCAGAGGTCATTTGAATGGTCAGTAAATCTTCTACGCTAACGTGTTTAATTGCATCTTGATAAGTAGCATCTGATATATTTTCAGCCGCAACCTTTAATTGAGATAAAGATAAACTGCTCGTTGCATTTTTATTTCCCATACTAATAAATAAGTTGGGTAATAGATCTTTATTTTCAGCTGATTTATTAGAGAGACAGTTAATGACTTCAATAAAATCGTTATCTTTAAAGCCATCTGAAAAACAGAGTGCTTTAATATTCGTCAAACGACATAAATCTAATAACTCTCTTTTCTTAAAGTGAAAATTAATACAGACAACCGGAACACCAATTTGAGCCGCCGCAAGAAAACAGATAATCCACTCGGCACTATTTGCAGACCAAATACCTAAACGGTCACCTTTTTTTAAACCAATAGCTAAGAGTCCTCGCGCAACGCGATTAACTTCAACTTGCAGTTCTTGCCAAGTCAGTTCTCTTTTGCTTTGGTTTTCAACCAGTGCTGTTTGTGAAGAATATCGTATTGCTGCACTGTTTAGACATTCTTCAACTGTCATCTTTAATAAGGTCATAAATACCTACTCAACCGCTGTTTTTATGGTGTTTGCATCTGTAATGACCTTATTCTGGGTAGGGGAAATTATTCATTCTTGGTAAATAACGAACTGTTTTTCGTCATTTGAATAGCACTGGTCAGATTTGTGATTGGAGTCTAGATTTGGGGTGTTAATGACATTTATTAATTGAAGATTAATTAATTTGAATGAAATGAATTTGAAACCGATGAGTTATGAATGTGTTATTTATATTGAAATAAAAAAGAAGATAAAATAGATAATAAAAAGAATACATTATTTTTTATTAAACTATTTTCTAATTTTACCCCACTTCAAACATAAATAACATTTATCAATTAAAAATAAAAGCAACTATAATGAGATAAAATTAAAGAAAATAAAAACACTTACAATTAGATTAAGTAACATATTTACAAAGATATTATAAATAGTTTAATAAATTACTCTATTTAATTTGGTTTTTATTCTCTTTTAACTAAATCATTGTTAATTAATTTCTTTTTTATTAATAAGTTATGATTTTAAAAGTGGGTAATGATATATTGTAATCACATGCCATAAATAACTTACAGTAAAATAACAATTAAAAAATTAAGCATAACGCTTTTAAATTTATTTTTTACTTCGGCGCATTGGCATAGTTGAAGTTTGATTGAGTGTTAATCCTTTGGTTTCTGGTGCAAAGAGCACTGACACTATCATGCCAAACAGTGAGATAGCCGCCCCTACTAGCATTGTTGTATTGATACCATAATTCGCAATAAATGCCGGCAATGCACAGGTTGAAACCACCGTTCCTATTCGGCTAATAGACATAATAACACCCACCGCAGAAGCACGAATATCCGTTGGAAACAGCTCGTTAGGGTAAAGCCACTGCAATATACCAGGACCACCAGAAAAGAAAGCATAAGTCGCAAATGCCAGTATCACAAAAATAATACTCAGATTAGGGAAAAGACCTAACACTAACAATGCCAATGTCATCATGGCAAAACTACCAATTAACAGCGGACGCCGCCCTGTGCTGTTTAGCCAAAACATGGCTGGAATACAACCCAACATAAAGAAGAGACTAATTAAAACATTTCCTAATGCAGCACTTCTTCCTGCATCCCACCCTAATAGCCCGACAATTTGAGGACCAAAGGTATAGATGGCAAACATCGGTATTACTTGGCAAGTCCAAATAACCGCAACAAACAGAACAAAAGAAAAATGACGTTTATTAAATAACTCGATAAAACGGGTGGTTTTCTCTTCTTCCGCTTCAAAAACGACTGGCTCACCAAAGAGTTTAATCATCATTTCGTTGCACTCTTTAATACGCCCTTTGCGAATTAGCCACAGCGGCGATTCAGGTAAATCGAAACGACCAATTAAAATAATCACACAAGGAATAAAGGCACTGCCGAGCATCCAACGCCAGCCATCTTCTACGTCATATAAAAGATAACCCACTAAATTGGCGCAAGTTGCACCGATATACCACATTGCGGCAATAAAACCGACAGCGAAGGCGCGTTGTTTTTTATTTGAGAATTCGGTGATCATTGAGGTAGCAATAGGATAATCTGCACCAATAACGATACCGATTAAGAATCGCATCACCAACAGTCCAACGGGTGTTGAAACAAACATCGTCGCAATGGAAATAAGCGCGATAGCAACAATATCAACAAGGAACATTTTGCGACGACCGACTTTATCACAAATATAACCAAACAAGGAAGTACCAACAAAAAGCCCCGCTAATGTAGCAGCACCGAGTAATCCTATCCATTGTGCATCAAGCTGTAATAGTGGTGTGAGTTGCTCTAACGCTACGCCAATAATCACCAGCACATAGCCGTCAAGAAAAGGTCCACCACTTCCCCATAACATCACTCGACGATGTACTGAGGTAAAACGAATATCATCAAAGTTTCTGGGTTGCATGACTGCGTCCTGGTCTATTTTTTATAAGCAAAAAAGAAAAGCTCCCAGGTCGGAGACAACACTGGGAGAAAAGTAGCGATCCATCATCCGTAACGATATTCCACGCCAAACGTACCGCGTGGGTATTCCCATTTTTCAAGCGCACTATCTAAACCGAGAATTCGACAAGTTCCACACTCTAAACAACCGGCATAATCAAAGCTTATCGTTCCATCTTCTTGTTTTTTATATAGTCCTGCGGGACACGCTTTAACTAAGGTTTCCAATACCTGCATATCAGGTTGTTCTTTGACGACAATATGTGGATTTTCTTCATCGACATTAAATTTATTGATGCCTAATTTGACATCGACATTCACTGGAGAACTCATATTGCTTTTACTCCTTTGATCCCATCTTTAATTAGGTTCATCCACCCTACTTTTTTGCTATGGCGCATCATGGTTTTGCGCATTGGTACAGGTGCTTCACCCGTTACAGTGAAGAGATCTTTCGATATACCCACTACCATTTCAGGGTAAGCGGTGAACATACGAGGGTTATCAAGTAAATCAGGCATACGCTGATACGCTTTCATATCGCGTAAAGGACCCTCTGCTAAATGTTTAAGATATTCATTAAGGGTTTGTTTACTAAAATCATTTTTTTCCATGGCACTAAGCACTGTTTTAGCCGCAGCTTCACCAGAAGCGATAGCTAAATCCATGCCACGAATAGTGAAGCCTAGATTCATACACATACCAGCGGCATCACCTGCAATTAATACACCATCACGCACTAATTCTGTTTGCATACGCAACCCCGCTTCGGGTACAACGTGAGCGGCATATTCCACCATCTTTCCGCCTTCAATTAGCGGCGCAACAATAGGGTGTTGCTTAAAATCTTCTAACATTTGTGGCACTGATTTTTTTGCATCTTTAATATGGTGAAGACCACAGACTAAACCTAAAGAGAGCGACGATTTATTGGTATAAAGAAAGCCCCCCCCCATTAAGCCATCTGTTGGCGAACCGGCAAATAACCATGCTGTGCCTTGATTATCTGTAAGGTTAAAACGATCTTTAATGACGCTTTCAGGTAGTTCGATAATCTCTTTAACACCCACCGCAACATTTTCAGCAGCAACACGTTTGGTCATGCCTAATTGCTCGGCAAGTATTGAATTAACACCGTCAGCTAAAATCACAGTTTTGGCTTCTAGCACATCACCATCGGCTTCAACACCGACAATTTTGCCATCACGCTCAACTAACTTATCAACGCGAATTCCGGTAATGCACTGTGCACCTGCATTTTCAGCTTGTTCCATTAGCCACTGATCAAACTCACCACGCAAAACAGACCAAGAAACCGTTTTAGGGTTTAGCTCTTCTCCATTTTGGTAATCGATAGTCATTGCTCCGCTTTCAGTCATAAAAGAGAGCTTTTCATGAGTAATCACTCGCTCGACAGGGGCTTGTTGAGCAAATCCGGGAATAATGCGCTCTAGGGTATGTGCATACATACGACCACCGGTTACATTTTTCCCGCCAGCATAGTTACCTCTTTCTATTAGCAATACCTGTGCGCCTTCTCTCGCTAAAACAAGCGCCGCCACAGAACCTGCTAATCCTGCGCCAACAATAATGGCATCGAAAATATCTTCGGAATCGGACATAACATCTCCAGAACTTGCAATAAATAGCAGAGAAGTTATCTCCTCTGCCTAGTTAAATCAGTTTGATAATTGACGAGTTAACGCAGGTAAGATTTTCATTAAATCACCAACAATGCCGTAATCAGCAAATTGGAAAATAGGTGCGTTTTTATCTTTGTTGATAGCAACAATGGTTTGTGCACCATTGGCGCCAACCATATGTTGAATTTGCCCTGAAATTCCCGCAGCAAGATAAAGCTCTGGCTTTAACATTAAGTTGGAGATACCCACATAACGTTCGTGCTCCATCCATTTTTCGTTTTCAGCAACAGGACGAGAGCAGGCAATTTCTGCACCGATAACTTTTGCCAAGGCTTCTGCGATAGCAATATTTTCTTTACTGCCAATACCACGCCCCACACTCACCACGAAACGTGCTTTATCTAAATCAACAGCGTTCACTTCACGAGGTTGCACTGAGTCACGCACAATAGTTTGAGCGGGTGCAATCCATGCAACAGCTTGCGCGGTTCCTGTCGCTGAGGCATTTTCTTGTGCAGGTTCAAAAGCACCCACACCCGCAGTAACTACGCAATAAGCGGTTTTCAGTGTTTCATCACCAAACGCCAAACCACCATAAACCATGTGTTTTGTTACTAAGGCATCGCCCTCTACTTTTACTGATTGTGCATCATTAGAAACCACTGCATCTAAACGATGACCTAAACGTGCCGCTAATAATTTGCCACGGCGAGTATTGGGTAATAGCACCAAACCGGCATCACTATGTTGTTTAATAGTTTCAACTATGCTTTGTGCATAGTCTTCAATAATGCAATTTTCTGGTTTACCCTCTAATTGAAAAACCTGTTTTGCACCTAATTTAAATGCCGCAACACGTTGCTCATCATTAAGCGTAAAAACATTAACGGATTGTCCTAATAAACAAGCGCCCCCCATTAATTCAGCTAAACGGGAAAGTGTGTCACTCAATACCCAAACAGTTGAAAACTGACTCATAACTCCCCCTATTACTTAATAATTTTTCGTAAATGTTCTGCCAATTCAGCAATCTGATCATCTCCATCACCTTCAATAATGATGCGCTGACGTACTTTTTGTTTTGGCGCAGCCACTTTTTGCTCTGAACGAGGTGTAATGCTTTCCAGCCCAAGATCGGCAACACTCCATTGCTGTACTGGTTTTTTAGCAGCACCTAAAATGGCTTTCATGGATGGAATTTGAGGCACGTTAATATCGGTAGAAACAGCAATAATCGCGGGTAATGGAAGCGTTAATGTTTCAATTTCATTTTCCAGTTCACGTTCAACGGTAATGGAATCATTAGAGAGCGAAACAATTTTGTTAATACCATTTATTGCTGGGATATTTAAGAGTTCACCCACCAGCAAACTGACTTGTTGTGAACTAATATCCGCAGAACCGTCACCACAAAGAATTAAGTCATAACCTACTTTTTTGGCGGCGGCTGCTAGTGCGATGGCGGTTTGATAAGGCAGAGAGGCTTCAAGTTGGTCATCAACCACAACCACTAAATCATCAGCACCACGAGAGAGCACATCTTTACGACCTTTAGCATTTGTTAATGCTTTGCCGCCCACACTCAATGCGGTGATTTGAATACCATCAAGTTGAGATTTAAGCTGATTAGCCGCTTCAATGGCATTTAAATCATATTGGCTAATTTTGGTGTTAGCACGAGAAAAATCCAGTGAGCCATCTGCACTGTTTACGGTAATATCCTGCTCATCGGGGACACTCTTGTAACATGTAATAATCTTCATTACATCTCCTGAAATTAATAAATAATGTCATTTACTCTGGTAATGTAATATAGAATTAACACAATTAAGATATAAAAAAATTAAACCTAGGTCACCAATATTGAACATTATTAGATAACGAATAAGATCAGCTTTAATATTGCCAACCCCATCACCAATATTGAAATTAAGTTTAATTGAATGGATTAACGTTCAATATTGTTATCTCGATCAACAATATTGAACATAATAAGTATAAAGCTATTTAGCATTCAATATTGCCACCGAGATCAACAATATTGAAAGAGGGAATATAACAAGTTGATTACATAAAGACAATTATCATTAATTAACAACTAGTTACAATGAAAATAAAACGTTATAAACCGTAACATAAAATCGACAAAAAGAATAGTGTGAAGTGAATAACAGAATAGATTTCTTATAATATCCATTATTCTTTATCATTATCTGATTTGAAAATTAGCTAATCATTTTATTTTTCTATTATGATGATTTTCTAATAGACGAAATATTTAGTAATAAACAAAACCGCTTTATTAGATATTATGAATTAACAACACTTAACTTCTGCGCTAAATACATTTGGAAAATTTACCTATGAGCAAAGATAATAAAAAGGCAGGAATAGAACCGAAGGTTTTTTTTCCGCCATTAATCATTGTTGGTATTTTATGTTGGTTAACGGTACGTGATCTTGAAGCTTCAAATGAAGTGATTAATGCCGTATTCAGCTATGTTACCAATGTCTGGGGTTGGGCCTTTGAATGGTATATGGTCATTATGTTCGGAGGTTGGTTCTGGTTAGTGTTTGGTCGCTATGCGAACAAACGTCTTGGTGAAGACAAGCCAGAATTTAGTACAGCAGGTTGGATCTTTATGATGTTTGCCTCTTGTACCTCTGCCGCCGTCCTTTTCTGGGGTTCCATTGAAATATATTACTACATTTCAAGCCCCCCTTTTGGTATGGAAGCTTACTCAACACAAGCAAAAGAGATTGGTTTAGCTTATAGCTTATTCCATTGGGGTCCATTACCTTGGGCAACCTATAGTTTCCTTTCTGTGGCTTTCGCTTACTTCTTCTTTGTTCGCAAAATGGATGTTATCCGCCCAAGTAGTACCTTAACGCCACTTATTGGTGAAAAACACGTTAATGGTATTGTCGGTACTATTATTGATAACTTCTATTTGGTGGCATTAATCCTTGCAATGGGAACCAGTCTTGGATTAGCAACCCCCTTAGTGACTGAGTGTATTCAGTACTTATTTGGTATTCCTCATACGCTGTTATTAGACGCCATTATTATCTCTTGTTGGATCATACTTAATGCGATTTGCGTGGCGTTCGGATTACAAAAAGGGGTAAAAATCGCCAGTGATATTCGTACTTATCTGAGCTTTTTAATGTTGGGTTGGGTGTTTATCGTCGGTGGTGCAAGCTTTATCGTCAATTATTTCACCGACTCTGTCGGTACGTTGATGATGTATATGCCACGTATGCTGTTTTATACAGACCCTATTGGCAAAGGCGGATTCCCTCAAGGCTGGACTGTTTTCTATTGGGCATGGTGGGTTATTTACGCCATTCAAATGAGTATTTTCTTAGCGCGTATCTCTAAAGGTCGTACTGTTCGTGAACTCTGCTTAGGTATGGTGTCAGGCTTAACCGCAGGAACGTGGTTAATCTGGACCATTTTGGGTGGTAACACCTTACAACTTATCGACCAAAACATTCTTAACATTCCACAACTAATTGAACAATACGGTGTTCCTCGCGCCATTATCGAAACCTGGGCGGCTCTGCCACTGAGCACGGCAACAATGTGGGGCTTCTTTATTCTGTGCTTTATCGCCACCGTAACCTTAATTAACGCCTGTTCTTACACACTGGCTATGTCTACTTGTCGCTCAATGAAAGAAGGCGATGAGCCACCACTACTTGTGCGTATTGGTTGGTCTGTATTAGTCGGTGTTATCGGCATCATTCTGTTAGCGCTTGGGGGTTTAAAACCAATTCAAACCGCCATTATCGCCGGAGGATGCCCACTATTTTTCGTCAATATCATGGTCACCTTGTCCTTTATTAAAGACGCCAAAGTGCATTGGAAAGACTGATCCCCTATAAGCAAAATGACACATTAAGAGGTTATTAACATGGATTTTAGATTAAATGATGAGCAGGAACTGTTTGTAGACGGTATCCGCGAACTAATGGCAAGTGAGAATTGGGAAGCGTATTTCGCACAATGTGATCGCGAAAGTAAATACCCAGAGCGTTTCGTCAAAGCGTTAGCCGATATGGAAATCGACAACCTGCTTATCCCTGAAGAGCATGGCGGATTAAATGCGGGCTTTGTGACCGTCGCCGCTATTTGGATGGAGTTAGGTCGTTTAGGTGCACCAACTTATGTGCTTTACCAATTACCGGGGGGATTTAACACCGTATTGCGTGAAGGTACACAAGAGCAGATCGACAAAATTATGGCTTTCCGCGGTACGGGTAAACAGATGTGGAACTCGGCAATCACAGAACCAGGAGCAGGCTCTGACGTCGGTAGTTTACAAACCACTTATACCCGTAAAGATGGCAAAGTTTACCTTAACGGTAGCAAATGCTTTATCACCAGTAGTGCTTATACCCCTTATGTTGTTGTGATGAGTCGTGATGCGGCATCCCCTGATAAACCCGTCTTTACCGAATGGTTTGTCGATATGAGCAAACCGGGTATCAAAGTTAATAAATTGGAAAAACTGGGTTTACGCATGGATAGCTGTTGTGAAATCACTTTCGACAACGTGGAACTTGAAGAAAAAGATATGTTTGGTCGTGAAGGTAACGGCTTTAATCGCGTTAAAGAAGAGTTTGATCACGAACGTTTCTTAGTGGCGTTAACTAACTACGGTACCGCAATGTGTGCCTTTGAAGATGCTGCGCGTTATGCCAACCAACGAGTGCAATTTGGTGAAGCAATTGGTCGTTTCCAATTAATTCAAGAAAAATTTGCTCATATGGCGATCAAACTCAATTCAATGCGCAACATGTTATATGAAACTGCATGGAAAAGTGACAACAACTTAATCACTTCCGGTGATGCCGCGATGTGTAAATATTTCTGTGCTAACGCAGCTTTTGAAGTGGTTGATAGCGCAATGCAAGTATTAGGTGGTGTGGGTATTGCAGGTGAACACCGTATTTCTCGCTTCTGGCGTGACCTTCGTGTTGACCGTGTTTCAGGTGGTTCTGATGAAATGCAGATCCTGACCTTAGGACGTTCAGTACTTAAACAGTATCGCTAATTGATGATGAACAACTCTCTTATCATCTGATGAGGGAGTTTTCACCAAGCCCACTGACGAGGTGACGCTATGACAGAACATTTACCAATGCCACAATTCGGTCCCCTTTCAGGGGTACGTGTTGTGTTTTCAGGAATTGAAATTGCAGGACCATTTGCAGGACAAATGTTTGCAGAATGGGGTGCAGAAGTTATTTGGATTGAAAACGTTGCATGGGCTGACACTATTCGTGTTCAACCGCATTATCCTCAGCTTTCTCGCCGTAATCTTCATGCTCTTTCTTTAAATATTTTTAAAGATGAAGGACGCGATGCATTTCTGAAGTTGATGGAAACAACCGATATCTTTATTGAAGCCAGTAAAGGTCCAGCCTTTGCGCGCCGCGGTATTACTGACGAAGTACTGTGGGAACATAACCCTAAATTGGTTATCGCGCACTTGTCTGGCTTTGGTCAATATGGCGATCCGCAATACACCAACTTACCGGCTTATAACACCATTGCTCAGGCATTTAGTGGTTACCTCATTCAAAACGGTGATAAAGACCAACCGATGCCAGCCTTCCCTTATACCGCAGACTACTTTTCTGGTATGACGGCAACTACCTCTGCACTAGCAGCGCTGTATAAAGTACAGCAAACAGGTAAAGGGGAAAGCATTGATATCGCCATGTATGAAGTGATGTTGCGCATGGGGCAATACTTTATGATGGACTATTTCAATGGCGGTGAAATTTGCCCTCGTATGACGAAAGGGAAAGATCCTTACTACGCAGGTTGTGGCTTATATCGTTGCCAAGATGGCTATATCGTGATGGAAGTTGTTGGTATTAGTCAAATCGAAGAAATTTTCAAAGATATTGGTATTGCCCATCTTCTTGGTACCCCAGAAGTGCCTGAAGGGACTCAACTTATTCATCGTATTAACTGCCCTCATGGACAACTTTTTGAAGATAAATTAGATGAGTGGTTAGCTAAAAAACCGATCACTGATGTTTTACAACGTCTTTCAGAACTCAATATTGCCAGTGCCAAAGTGCTGACCATTCCTGAACTTGAAGACAATCCGCAATATGTGGCTCGTGAATCGATCACCCAGTGGCAAACCATGAAGGGTGAAACCTGCAAAGGGCCAAATGTCATGCCGAAATTTAAAAATAACCCAGGAAAAATCTGGCGTGGAATGCCATCTCACGGCATGGATACCGCGGCAATTTTGAAAAACATCGGTTATGACGACGAACAAATTAGGGGGCTGGTCGATAAGGGGCTAGCTAAAATCGAAGAGTAATACCGTTTAACGCAGACTCAGTCAAACAGCGAATAGCTGAGTCTGTATTTACGGCAAAAGAATGGGATAACAGTTTAATGGATGTGATTGGCAGACAAAACTTACGTCAAATGTGGGATGATTTGGCTGATGTTTATGGTAAAAAAACAGCGCTAATTTTTGAATCTGCACAAGGAGCAGTGAGACAATTTAGCTACGCTGAATTAAATGAAGAGATCAATAGAACTGCAAATCTCTTTCATGCCTATGGCATAAAAAAAGGCGACCATGTTGCCTTGCATCTTGATAACTGCCCTGAATTTTTCTTTTGCTGGTTTGGGCTTGCCAAAATAGGCGCTGTGATGGTGCCGATTAATGCGCGTTTTATGTATGAAGAAAGTGCATGGATAATCAATCACTGCCAAGCCCATTATGTGGTTACTCGCGATAATTTCTATCCTATTTATCAACCTATGTTACAGGATGAACAATCTTCTTTAACGCAACTGTTTTTAATTTCCGAAAACAGTATTCCAGCTGAAAAAGGGGTTGTGGATTTTTTAAAACAGAAAGCCACTCATCCTGTTACCCTGAATCATCACACACCATTAAGTGTCGATGATACTGCTGAAATTCTTTTTACCTCGGGCACAACCTCTCAGCCAAAAGGGGTGGTTATCACCCATTATAATCTGCGCTTTGCGGGTTATTACTCATCATGGCAAAACGCATTACGTGAAGATGATATTTATCTCACCGTGATGCCCGCCTTTCATATCGATTGTCAATGTACCGCTTCATTAGCGGCATTTTCTGTAGGTGCCACCTTTGTTTTGCTCGAAAAATACAGTGCTAGAGCCTTCTGGAAACAGATCCTTAAGTATCAAGCAACGGTAACAGAGTGCATTCCAATGATGATGAGAACCTTAATGGCGCAACCTGTTTCATCAGAAGAAAAACAGCACAAATTACGTGAAGTGATGTTTTACCTTAATCTTGCCGACGAAGAGAAAGATGCCTTTCTTGAACGCTTTAACGTGCGATTACTCACCTCTTATGGCATGACCGAAACTATCGTTGGTTTAATTGGCGATAGACCCGGTGATAAACGCCGCTGGCCATCTATTGGTAGACCCGGTTTTTGTTATCAAGCACAAATTAGAGATAAGCAAAATAACCAAGTCGCAGAGGGTGAAATTGGTGAGATTTGCGTAAAAGGCGAACCCGGAAAAACCTTATTCAAAGAGTATTACAACCGTCCTGATGCAACAGCAAAAGCGCTAGATCCTGATGGTTGGTTACATACTGGCGATTACGGTTATCAGGATGATGAAGGCTTCTTTTACTTTGTTGATCGCAGTTGCAATATGATCAAACGCGGTGGCGAGAATGTCTCTTGTGTTGAAATCGAAAACATCATTACTGCACATCCTAAAATCCAAGATGTTGCTGTGATTGGTGTACCTGATGATATTCGCGATGAAGCGATTAAAGCGTTCGTTGTGCTGGTTGAAGGTGAAACATTGAGTGAAGAAGATTTTTTCCTTTTCTGTGAACAACATATGGCGAAATTTAAAGTGCCATCGTGGGTAGCGTTTAGAGAAGGCTTACCTCGTAACTGTTCAGGAAAAGTGATTAAAAAGCATTTGAAATAGGGAGTATTACATAGGTTGGTTTCAGAAATAGCAAAAATAACCTCAATCATAAATTTTTATTTTTGATGACTAAAAGGAACAGAACATGAGCCAATCATTACATCTTACAACCCGTGGTTCAGTACTTGAAATTGTATTAGACCGCCCAAAAGCCAACGCGATTGATGCAAAAACCAGTCATGAAATGGGCGAAGTTTTTCTACGTTTTCGTGATGATCCGAGCTTACGTGTAGCGATTATTACAGGTGCTGGCGAACGTTTCTTTTCTGCGGGTTGGGATTTAAAAGCCGCCGCTGAAGGTGAAGCGCCTGATGCAGACTTTGGTGCGGGTGGTTTTGCAGGTTTAACTGAACTTTTTGATCTTGATAAACCTGTTATTGCCGCCGTTAACGGCTATGCTTTTGGTGGCGGTTTTGAATTAGCACTCGCAGCAGACATGATGGTATGTGCTGAAAATGCGTCATTTGCTTTACCAGAAGCACAATTAGGCATTGTCCCTGACAGCGGTGGTGTATTGCGTTTACCAAAACGTCTACCACCGGCTATTGTCAATGAGATGCTAATGACAGGTCGTCGTATGAGTGCCGAAGAAGCACTACGCTGGGGTATTGCAAACCGCGTTGTTAGTAGCGAAGACTTGATGGAAAGCGCGCGTGAATTAGCCGACCAAATTGCCAATAGCGCCCCACTTGCCGTTGCTGCATTAAAAGAGATTTATCGAGCCACCAGCGAGCTTTCTGTTGAAGAGGGTTACAAATTAATGCGCAGTGGCGTACTAAAACATTACCCAAGTGTCTTACATTCAGAAGATGCCACAGAAGGCCCTCTCGCCTTTGCTGAAAAACGTGCACCTGAATGGAAAGGACGGTAATTATCGTTAATCTCGATATATAACGATAATAGAACCAAGAGGAAAACTGATGAGTATCTATGCTTTTGAAGGTCTTATTCCTGTAGTGCATCCAACAGCTTATGTGCATCCATCTGCTGTATTAATTGGTGATGTGATTATTGGTGCTGGTGTTTATATCGGTCCTTTAGCTTCACTAAGAGGCGACTATGGACGCTTGATTGTAGAAGCAGGCGCAAACCTTCAAGACGGTTGTATCATGCATGGTTATACCGATATGGATACTATTGTAAGAGAAAATGGACATATTGGGCATGGTGCTATTCTTCATAGTTGTATTATCGGACGTGATAGTTTAGTCGGCATGAACAGTGTGATTATGGATGGTGCTGTGATTGGTGAAGAGAGCATTGTGGCGGCAATGAGTTTTGTTAAAGCGGGTTTTCAAGGGCAACCTCGTCAAATGTTAATGGGTAGCCCAGTAAAACATGTGCGTGATGTTACCGATGAAGATATGCAATGGAAGCGAATGAACACGCGTGAATATCAAGATTTAGCGATTCGTTGTCGTAAAAGCTTAGTAGAAACAACGCCATTAACAGAGCCAGAACTTAATCGTCCTCGATTAAAAGGCACAACAGACGTTAAGCCAAAAGGTCAGTAGCAAACAGCGACAGGCGTAACAACGCCTGTCGTACTTTGTAGTGAGACGTTAATCAATCCGCTTAACGACGTTGCGATTTAGACAACATCCATTGCCATTTCTGCTCATGATTTAATCCATGAGGGATCATATCAGCCATTTTTTCGGGTGAACTTTGGTTACCTTTAGTTTGAAGATGACCTTTCAAACGAGAATAGAGCTGAGGATCGATATGACTGACTTTGATCATACGCTGGCATTGGCATCCCCTACCTTCAAGCTGATTAGGAACGCTTTTGGTTTCACACTCAATTTCTCGCACATCAGAAAGAATGTAGGAAACAATATTAATGGCATTACACTGGGGAATATCGAATTTTTTAGCAATCTCTTTTGCACTAACCCAGCACGCTTGCTCTTGTACCCAGTTTGCTATTAACAAATATAGAGGTTTATCCATGTATTCTTCACACATATTTACTCCAATATTACCAATAAAAGGTTATGTATCTCTAAATAAAGATAATAACTGTATATGTTAATTTTAATTGCACCGCGGAGTATCGGTTTTCCCTGTTAATTTAGTAATTAAACTCATATTTAAATATAATATTTAGTTTTGCATTAACAACCAAACCCTTTAATTAACACACCTATTACAACTTATTATTTTGCTATTAATTTTAGAAACAATAACAACCAAACAGAGTAAAAATAGAATTAACACCTATTAAAAAACAGTAAGTAAAATAGACTTGAAATATAACAAATTGATAAATAACGATAATTTATGATAGCAAAATATAAATTCAGATTATATTATTAATCCATTTCTAGACTAACAATATAGTAATGGATTTAAATTTAGATTGCCAGAAAGGTGACTTATAATTAGATATAAATCAATATTCGTTTATTTTAAGCTATAAAAATCCAGTTATTAATACATTAGTAAAAGTGAAGATTAATATCTCCATATAACAAAATTGATAAATTAAGTGCTATATAACGCGATAGCACTTAGTCTCATATTATTAATTTGATTATAAAAAACGACGATCAAATGCGGTTTGCCAATCATCAGCAAATTTATTCACCGCATCATCGACAACAGGTGAATGAATTATCGAATAGGCAAGTTCAACAGGTAGTGTTACCGCAGAAGCACCCGCTAGCAAACAATCGACTACTTGGCGTGGTGTTTTAAAACTCGCAGCTAAGATTTTTGTCGGTAAATTATGCATGGTGATTAAGGTTTGTAGTTCTTTTACCACTCTTACACCGTCAGAGCCTTGTCTGTCCATACGATGCACATAAGGAGCAATATAATCTGCACCGGCTAATGCCGCCATTAACCCTTGAGAAACACTGTAAATCGCGGTGCCTAACACCAGCATATTTTTCTGTTTTAATTGTTTAATAGCGATAAGCCCAGCTTCTGTAACCGGAATTTTAATCACCGTGTTATCAGCAATATTGCCAATACGCAGCGCTTCTTCAATCATGGTATCCACATCACTGGCAATCACTTGTGCAAATATGCGACCGTTCCCCCCCATTGCTGCTTTTAATTCAGGCAGTAGGGTTTCAATATCTTGTGCGGATTTAGCAATAATAGAAGGATTGGTGGTGACACCGGCAATAGGAAGCACTTGAGAGAGTTTTCTGACTTCTTCAATATCTGCGGTATCTAAATAGATTTCCATAATTGTGCCTCAATGATGTTGGTTTTAAGCTAAATAATTATAGATATAGGTTAGAAAGTAGCATTGTAAGCGTGGGATTTCCAGTCTATTAGATAAAAGCAGAGCCTCCAACGAGGCTCTATTAATTAATTATTAATTATTAATAATCAACAGTAATATTTAATATTATTAAAATTTAATATTAGTACCTGTTAAATTAAATAGATCTATTTATTTAAAAACTCAGCATCAATCACTTGATAAAAAGCATTACCCGTATCCGCGATATCCCAAACCCCTAAAATAATATGATAGCCTACTCTTTCTGGTATATTACAGTCGAGCTCTACGGTACTCATCGGCATTTTCCCATTATCAAATCGCTGACAAAAAGGGGTTAAATCTAAATCATTTCGAGTCAGGGGTTTATTAACATCCCACTCTGGTTTAGTAATAAAAAATCGCCATGACGCGGTGCTATGCCGAGCAGTTAATGTCCATTTAAATATATTATCTCCACTTTCCATTTTCACTTTATGCCAACGAGTTGCACTTTGTGCATTTAACGCAGCAAAAGCAGCATTTCCTCCACTGGCAATTTCGCCATCTTTAATTGTATTATTAGGAAATCCTTTAGGACCTTCAATAGATTGCGGCTCATACTGTATTGAACCACAATTTTTATTTAGACTTTTCCCTTTAGATGAACAGAGAAACGCACGACTGGGTGGCTTATCTATATAGCCATGCTTCAATGTGACATCAGCAGATGCTGTTGAAATAAATCCAACTGATAATAATAATGTAGCCGTAAATACCATAAGTTTATTTTTCTTCATAAAAAATCCTCAATAATTATTAAAAGTTTTTAAAATATAATGATCGTTTCAATCACAATAGATATTAGTCAAAAATAGATAATTAAATATCCATTTATTAATATTTGTGAGCAATATCGCGATTTAATTTAATAACAAAATGGGACTAAAATAGTCATTTAATATTTATTAGATATAAAATTCATTATGGAAACAAAAACAAATCATTAAAAAATATAAAGAAAGTAAATATTAAACAACATTTACACTATTAGATTTTATCAACTCTCATTATTAAAATAATTTTTAATACATGTTTATTGAGAAAATAATCACACTTAAACTAAATATTATATATAAACAAGTAGCATTGTGCATTGTGATAGAAGGAATTCTAGTGGAATTATTTTATTGTAAAAGACCAAACCTTAAATAAGGCTTGGTCAATGACATCTATTTCCTTATAAAAATCGAATGATAAATATTATATTTAGGAGAATTCTCTGAAGAACGACAGAATGAGCAAGTGATAGTATCGTAATTAATGCCTTTATTTTTTAACCCATTCAAAACGACTTGCAATGGCGTCTTTGGCGTAGATTTATCTAAGGTTAAAATATCTGATTTAAGCGTTGGCATTTTATATCCGATTGTTTCAGCATAGCGATTGAGTGATATCGCATTGCCATAAACTGTATCGTCAAAATCCATATGCGGACTTAATTGATAATCTTTCACTTTATTAGGTTCACTACTCCCAGTTATACCTAGCACACCTTTCTCTGCAAGGATCTTCTCTGCATTTTTTGTCTTAGCCGTCACACCTGTATTTGATACTGAAGCAAACGTATAATCTCTCTTTGCTGCTACAGTGACAATTGATGGGTTTTGGATTGTTAGAACTGTATCATGAGGATTAAGAAAATTGAGTGTAACCCCCTCTGGTACATTGATATCCCTCGTTCTAGAATCAAAATGACCGTGAGCAAAAATAATTAGATTTTTTGACTGCCCCTCTCGTGTTGAGAACAGTTTAAATTTTGTCCTCTCTGATACATTTAACTCACTGACTGTATAGTGTTCATCTCTTTTATTATCCCATGCATCACCGGAAGAATGATCCTGAATAAACGACTCAATTCCAGAGGTACTAGGTATTGATGTCGCCAGCTTAGACTCTGTTGGCAATCCATGCATAAGATATCCACTCGTGCTAGGTTTTATAACACTCTCTCTTGTAGTATTAAGCTCAATAGGGCTTGGTACTACAGAATTAGGTCGTCTACGACCACACTTAAAAAAATTTAAAAAACGTGACAACCATTTTGGCTTTCGCCCATCAGGATCATACAACGTCACAGGATTATTACGCACCATGCGGTATAAATTCAGCCCATCCACCGTACCCGCTGGGTCGGCACTTAACCAACGCCCCACCCACGGTTGATAATAACGATAACCGTAGTAATAAAGCCCTGTTGCATCTTTCTCTTTACCGGAATAACGAATGGTTTTATAGGTCGCTTCTAGCGCATTCTGGCTAAACCAAATTGCGGTACCGCCATAAGGGTAATACTCTTCATAGCTCACTAACTGCCCTTGACCATCGGTTTCTAATCCACGATTACCCATAAGATCATCATAGCTATAACGCAGTTGGTTATTTTCAATCTCTTTAGGTAAACCAATTTCCCAACATAACGCTCTGACATTGGCACTTGTACCTGTGTGAATTTGTACTACATCATATTTTTGCTTAATAGATTGATCTGGTTTTTTATAGTGCCATTTTTCAATATTTGGCAGATACATTGTCTCAATACTCTCATGATTTCCCATATAGGTTGCTCGATCATAAGGAATATCATGTTGTCTTATTTTTACAGTGCGTTGGTTTGAGCTGTTATAGCAGTAACTTTCATTATTAAATGAACTACTATTAATATTATGGGTCGTTTTCTCTAATGTATTACGCGCACTCCAGGTTAATTCAGCTCCCGTTGATAACGTTGTTAAATTACCACTGACATCAAAATAGCTATCCACTTTTTTGGGATCTGAACATTGGGATTTTAATAAAGCCCGATTAGTTTTATTTGAAACGATAATATCTTGAGTAAAGCTTTGTTGTGCAATCGAAGAAGTGTGGCGAATTTGGGTTAAATTGCCGCCTCTATCATAAGTGTATAAACGGGTGTAATTAGTATAGCTTTGCGTATCTTTGACTAACGTTGTCACTGGCTGAGATTGCATTGAAGCCGGTGTTTGCTGATTGGCGGATTCACGCCCTGTTGCACTAATTAATTGATACAGTGAGTCATAAATATAGCGATTTTCAGGCACCACTTTCTGATTACGCCAGTAACGCGTCGCTTCTGCATCATTTTTTAGGCAAATAATATTACCGACAGGATCATACTCATAACGTAGATCTTGCATGATTTTTGCCCCTAAGGCATGACCTTGAGGACGCTCTGTTTTAATATGCCGTAAACGTTGCGTTTCTGGCTCATATTCATAGGTGGTGACTAATCCATTACCCTGCTCTTCACGCAGTTTTTGCCCCGCCGCTGAATAGGTGAGTGAACGTAAAATAACGTGTTCTGCTTGCCCTTTTAACGTTAGCCAAGACTGTTTAACAAAACCGGCAATATCGTAGGCAATACGACGCTGATGACCAGCACTATCCGTTTCTGTTAATACCGCCCCAGTGGCATCACAAATACGTTGGGTAATGTGCTTTTCAGCTGCTTGAATATTTTCATCATGTCCATCACCAACAGTCCAATTAATAAATTCACCATTCGTGAGCAGTTGTTGCGTTTCGGATAACACATCACCATGTAGTGAATAACTGTTATAGGTTTTTAGCCCTGCACTATCAAAATGTTCAATACATCTACCCACTAGATTATTGCTAATATGTGTGTCAAAATTACTTTCTCCCCACTTAAATCGTTGTATCTGTGTTGTACGACTTTCACCTAGCTTTCCTTCTTTAATACTTTCTAAATTGCGCACAAAGCGTTGATCAGCATATTCATAAGTCATCACCGTACCTTGTGCATTAATTTGTTGTGCCGCTAGACCTTCAATATCATTAAGAGTAAAGCTCACACCATTATCAATCCCTTGAGATAAAGTAATGGCGCCACCTAAACTCACCGTTTGTTGAATATTAGGCTGAATGCTGGCGTCTGACTGTTGTGTGTCATACAGTCTTGCATCAATACTGCGCTCTAAATAACCACGTGCATGATAGTGATGGCGCGTAATGCGTTCATCTGTTTTATCCAGTGAATCAGGATGACGACAATAGTTAATTTCACGAATGGACGCTCCACGATTATCATGGATCACCACGCTGGGTGTTCGTGAATAGCGTTGTTGACTTAATTTGTTCATAATATTTCCTTAATTTCTTTGTTATCTGCTTATTAGCTCGTTGATAATAATAATGTTTCTACCGCTTTTTTATCGCTATTACATTTTTCTAATACCAATAATAAACGGGCGACATAATCGGGATAATCCCCCCATACACTCACGTTAAATAACGGTGCAGAACACGGTAATAATAAGTGTTGAGGGATAAACTTATCGACGCTCTGCGTTGTTGTTAATGGCGTTTTGCTGCAACCGGATAACAGCATCAGGCACAGGCTCATTAGCACAAGGTGCTTGTGCCACAAGTTGATGCAACTCTTGACGTATTGCATGATTTTCTTCCTCTAAATAGCGTTGTTCCTTTTGTTGGTGCGTTAATGTTTCAGACACTTTTTCGGCTTGTTCATGCCATTGCAATAATTGGGATTGCAATGTTCTTTGCTGATATTCAAGCTGACTGTTTTGATCAGACAGTTTACTGATTTGATTGTGTTGATAACGAATAACCAGAAGCGTGATAATAATGGTTAATAGCACGCCTCCTTTGACGCCCCAACGTAATAGCCAAGCTATATTCATGGGTAAATCTCTCGACAAAGTTCATAATGAGGGCCATCACGCAGTGAAACCCAATCACCGCCCCAATTAATAGAGACCCCAAATTGACGAGCCGCTTGTTTCATTGCCTGTGCCACTGACTCAAAAGCCGACCAATCTTGCCAAGGGATAACACCGTCAACTAACGGTACAATATCCACCGCATGACCGGTTAAATGCCGGCTATTGAGGGTTTTACTTGCACCTTGTTTCATTAACTCTTTTTGGCGTTCTAATGAACGAACGCCTTCAATCACCACAAAATCATATTTACTCAATGTCAAAGCCAGAAAAACCACACGAATTAAATCTTGGTGTACATCGTTTAGATTATTTTGACTGCGTTGACTCAATGTATAAGTGCTCATTTTGGCTCCTTAAGATTGTTCACACCAAAAACACGATTCCATAACCAAATAAGTGTTGTGCTTCCCATTGAACCAAATAGCCCTGCAATCATGTAAGACATATAGCGACTTGCTCCACTTTCAAAACTTAACAAGCCCCCTAATAGCCCAGTAAAAACTGAGATAACCACTTGGCTGGTAATTCCGCACCAAGACCACTGTATTTGTTTCTGTTTTATTTCCATTAAATACCTCACGATACCGCCCCAGGCTGAAAATCCACCGATAATCATCCAAGCGAGTGCATCGCTTTCAGATGGGATTGCGACCAGCATAATAAAATTCCTACGTTAAGCGGGTTAGAGTAAGAAGAGGCAATAACCCGCATTTCATCACCTTATGTTAAAGTGTCATTTTCATCTTCCTGCACAATAAACCAAGGTGTCACAAGGGTATTACGCTGATAACCTTTGGCGGTAATAACCCGATATAAACGACCCAATGCGTCATAGTAGTGAGTATCAGCAAAACGATTTTGCTGAGCAGAACTATCAGCGAGATAACGCCAGTCATTAAGAAAGTAAGGTTGATAAACCCGCTTTACATTCCCTTTGTTGTCATACTCTGTTTCACCTGAAATAGCCCAACGCGTCGCAGTGCTCTTTTGTTGTGCTCGCTGATTTTTATCAACCCTCAGTGTGGCATTATCGCTACGTAAAAAGGCTTCACCGGCTTCTACTCTGATAGAGGTTTGCAGTAAGCGACCAAAACCATCACTAAAAGCAATTTGTTGGCGAATTTGCTGCAGTGAGTCACTGTCATAACGGTCTGTCATGATTTGCAATGCATGAGGGGGTAATTTTGCTGATGTTGACATCCAACTGTCTGTCACATACACAAACCCAGTCGCAATCGGCAGTGGCGAGGTTAATGCTAAAGCCCCATCGATGGTTGTCGGCATAGTAAACGCTTTATCGCTATAACCGCTTTGTTTGCCGTCCTCCGTTCCTGAAAAACGCGTCGTCGTCACACGACCTAAACCATCAAACGTCACTTGATGAATATTATGGTTGGCATCAGTAATCGAATTAGGCGATAAAAAACGCCAATCGTAAGTGAGATGAAAATCCTGCATATTCAGAGGGGATCCTTTACCCATTAATGCGCAAAATTGTTTATCCCATAACAGGTTGTAATCACAAGAAAGCGCAGACTGTTTATACACCAGCGGTTTGTAAAACTGAGCTAAAGTACCGTAGGTTTTGACACCTAATAACTGTTTTATCCACAGCTGTTTATCTTTCTCTTTTTCATCAGCAAACTGATAATTTGCTTGTGAATAACCCGCATCTTTCAGTACTTTATCAAGCTGTAATTGAGGATAAGGCTGCGATAATACTTTTGCTGTCTCTTCATCCAATTCTGCGATTTCTGTATAAGCCAAACGAATTGGGAAATCAGGTGTTTCCAAAGTTGCCTTATTATCAGCATCCATATAGGCAAACTGCTGCTGACCGGCAAATACGAATGCTGATTTTTGTGTGAGCAAATTATTAGTTGCTAATAATGCTTCGACACTTAAGCCTTCTTTAGGCTGTATTTCAGCGCCAAATGTCAAAACATCATGACGACTTGCCTTGGCAACACCGAGCTGATAAATCTGCTTTTCTGAAATATCAAGATGATGACAAGTCTGACGTGATAAGCCTAAACGTAAGCTTTGTTGCTGTTTGTCATAACTTGATGCCCATAAGGTATCTGGCAAACTCTCATAATGCTGATACGGATTTTTTGCGCCTTTAGCGCGTCTTGGGTAATCAACAGAAACCGCTTTAGAGACAACACCATAGCTATCTTGCTCTAAGGTAATTTGTTGATGACAAGTAGGATCAGACGCAATACGCTCATAATGATAAGCACGGCTCTCAACCACAGATGGCATCACCACAGGGGAACTTCCTTGTGCTTCAATCAAACGCACTTGTGGGCGCTGTTCTGTTACGGCATAAGGTACGGTTGATACCGTTGAATTATCCAATCCATAGACTTCACTTCTTATTAACGTGCCTTGCAGTCCACGCTCAAGCCAATAATTTTGTTGTTGACGTAAATCGCTATCGCACTCTTTTTCTGCACTCCCTTCACCTTGCGTAAAACGAGGAGTAAATTGTGGAAATGCCGCGTTATCGCCCTGCCAAAATTCATCAGCAAATTTGGCATCAACAGACGGTTTCCCGGTAAAAAACCACTGACGCGTTAATGCATTTGGGGTTTTATCCGCGCTGTTTTCTTCGCTTTTAAATGACTCCGCATTAGTGACTTCAACACACCCAAAACCACGAAACTCTTTCTCTTTACCATCCCATACACCATGGCGATAGTTATGAGTTTGCGTTAAACGACTTTGTGTTATTTCATCAACGGTTTCAATTTGCCACAGAGTATGCAGCGCAAAAGGCAGATGGCTGACGGCTTTTTCTTTACCTTGCTGTGTTCTTGCTAATTTTTCATCCAACCAATATTGTGCTGAACTACGATAATGCAGATGTTGAACCCTCCCCATATTGTTATTAATCGAGCTTAACAACCACGGTTTTTCATTCTGTAAAGAGAGCACCCAATGTTGTGCTTTAGGTGTCAATTTGGTCAGTAAAATACTGGCAACACCTAAACCTTGCACATCGGCAATTTGTAATTGGCAAAGGTTATCGAAACGCATCCCTTTAGGTAGCGCGATATCGTCACCACGTACAAATTGATTACCGCTTTGGTTAAAATAGACCTCTAAGTGAGTGGATTGAGCATAAATAATATCCGTTGTACCGCTGCCATCTAAATCCGCTAAATAGAGCTGATTAGGATTAAACTTCACGCGATCAGCAGAAAAACCCGTAAGAGTAATAGGAGTACTAAACTTACCATTCCCTAAATGCACCCAACACGTCACACCTTGATAATCCACCTTAATCAGATGTTGTTGACCGGAACCTAATACATCACTAAATGCCACTAAAGTTCGTCGGTTAACGTTTTTAATCGGCAAAGTGACGCCATCAGCCTGCATAATCTCTTTACTTTTTTTCCAGCCTTGCGCTGAACCGGCATAAAGACGAATACTACGAGGACCAATCAACGCTAAATCAGCAAAACCACTGCCTGTTAATGAGGTCATTTCCGCTCGAGGATGAAAATATTCCATCGGAAAGGCATTAAGAGGCACAAAATTTAGCCAGCTTTCTGCTTTTTCTTCATCTTGCGTGTAATAGCCATTCACATTGCCTTGTGTCACTAACCACTCTAATTTGCCGTCACCGGTAATATCCGTCAGCATTGCCGAACCGCGTAATGAAGGAATAATCGGCAATGGCTGCGCTTTATCCCATGTCATTGCATTTGGGTTTTGCTGATCTTCTTTTCTGATCGGTGCGCGATACCACCAAGCGCCGCTATCTTGATACAGCACACCAGCAAGTCCTTCACCTAATAGGTCAACATATTGATAAGGCTGTTGTGGTGAAAATTGCGCCAATTCATCTAATGATTGCCACTGTGCTTGTTGAGCAGAACCCACTTTTTGCCAATCAAATTTTACGGGGGGTAATGTCATCAGCGATTGTGCATCTTTATTGTTATTAAATGCCGATTGCTGCGCTGAAACTAACATGCTACCTGATGCTGATTCATCGTAAGTCAGTGTTAATCTTGAGACTAATTCTGGCGTTTCCGCTTTGGCACTTTGCTGATCTAAACTTTCTAAACGGTGATACATCAGCACTTGGCGACATAAGCGACGAGTACGCACTTCAAAACCGTAATTAAATTGAGAAAAACAGTCTTTACGCACTGCCCATGCTGAACCACTTTGCCATTGCGGATACGTTGCTAATGCGCTACTGCGTTCACCGTAATCAAATACCAAGGTAAACAGTGCGTTATTTGGCAGTGAGTTATCGGTTTTAATACATGAAAAGGCTCTTTCACCAATAGGATTACCGTAATAGACTTTCTCTAAATAGCGCTGTGTATTGGCATGTGGATGTGCTTGAGTCTCTTGCTTATCGCAACCTTGCTCATCTTCAGCACGATATTGATACTCTATTTGCTCACCGGTAGAAGAGACTGAAGCATTCAGGTTCCATTGAGCAATATGACTATTTTCTTCACTATCAAAAAGTTGTGCGGTGGTTTGATAACCAAATAAATGCACATCGCCATTTGCACTTAACATCACCCAAAACTGTTTTGGCGTATTTGCGGGTGCGTTCTTGTCATTAAGTGACCAACACTCAAAACGACTAAAGCTTTTTTCAATACGAGAGCGATAAACAGTCACTTGATATTGATGCGATAAATTCACACCTAATAATTCACTACGCTGTAAAGTTTTAATTTCGCCCTTTTTATTAACAACCGGTACAATTACTTCGCCTTCAGGACCAACAAATTCATCTTGTTGAGTATATGTTGGCACACCTTTTGTTGTACGACGACGAATTGACATCACCCCCACAGACCAACCAAAACCAAAAGCACCGTTACCTGATTGATTGTGATAAGCCAATCCTAACGCGGGTGCATAACCACGACCTTGGCTAATAGGTAATGGCAAACTAAAAGTAGCGGCACCATCCGGACCAACAGCGCCCATATTGCCGGTTAATCCTGTGACTGCACCACCGCCTTTCGGTAAATTTGGCGCATCAAAGGAGAGTTTCTCTGAATTTTGCATGTAGAACTCCTGACAGGCTCCGTAAGGAGCCTGTAATTAATTAAGATTTGGATAATTAACGAATGGTATAATTAATGTGTAGAACGATATCGCTCAGTGTCAGTAGCATCTCTTTTTGCTTATCTGTTGCATCAGGGAAGCTTAACGTTAGCGTACTGCTATCATCCACCGGTAAACCTTCAAATGGCAGATAACGATCATCACTGAAGTTCAGCTGGAATTGACCGCTGTCATTCATGCCGTGAGAAATCGCGATTGCACTACAGCCACGAGGTTTTACCGCACTACCACCATAATTGAGCACTGCACGAATATTTTGATAAGTGCCTGTCAACATAGGTAATGTCACACTAATCTGTTTAACACGACGTGATTTACCTAAACCAGCAGGATAATCTTTACCTATTGCTAAATCAGAGAGCTTAATCGAAGCTTGTAGCTGCCCATCTTTTAAGGTAATACCATTTTCTGTTGTGCCCAGTTTTGATTTATTACCGCTAATCACTTCAGCCACTTGGTCAAAGCCAAATTTATTACTGCCTAAACCTTGGTATACCTCTTCCAGCGAAACAATTCTGCTCACTTCCAGTGTACGTTTATCTTCTTCAAGGTAACTATTCTCCATTTGGGTCAGATTCAGCATTAAGCTTTCACCCGCCATTAAACCAGAGTGAGTGCCTTGCCATGCCCCTGGGCGAATAAAAACTGCCTCTTTTTTATCTAAATCATACTGATAAGCGAATTCTGCCATACGACAACGAGATACTGCTAAATCGTAGAATGGTTTATAAATCGCCATTAATTTACCGCGTAACCAGTTATATAGGGCTTTATTGGTAAATTTATTTTTCAAGAAAGCTAACCGTGCTTGTGTTTGCTCTTGCTGTAACTTAAAGCTATCTAGTTGCAGATTTGCCGCCTCTTTACGTATATTTAAGTCTTCAATTTGCGCATCAATTTGTTCCAATTCGGCTTTTGCACTGTCTCGTAATAACTCCCACTCATCACGACGACGACGATAAAACTCTGATTGACTTAATCGGTCTGCCGCAATACGGGTTGCAGAGCCAGACAATTGCAGACCAATGGATGTGGCATTAAAAATAGCGCCTAGACGTGAGCCCCCGACTGCTAAACCGTAGATATTCGGCACTAAATCTGCGGCAGCCCCTGCAATGTTTAGCCCTTGGCTGGCGGTATTCAACACTGAAGATGCCAGATAGAGATCCATCGCTTGTTGTTCTGACGTACTGATATTTTCATCAAACAAGTTGCTATAGTGATCAAAACGATTTTGCGTGTTAGCACGTACTGCTTTTAGCGCTTTTTCGTTATAGGTAAATTCTTCAATACTCTTCGCTTGATATTTAATATTTTGCAAAATCATTTCGCTGCCTTGAGTCGCCAACAATTCAGAGAGTGCTTCAGCATCTTGACGCTCAGTAATGCTAGAAAGCGAACTACCAAACTGCATTAGCTGACTGACGACTGATTTTGCGCTATTTAACATCACTGGGAAGCGCTGTGTTGGTATCACCGCTTCTGGCAATGCACTTCCTCCTTGTGCTTGATTCACTGCCGCATTTTGTAATGCTTTAGGATCAGCTGGTGTTGCATAAATCGCCAGTGACAGCGGTTGTCCATCTATCGATAGATTGTGACGTAAATTAAACAGTCGCACATTTAAGGTGTCGTAATACTGCGCTAACTTCTCATTAATCTGGGGTAAAAACAGCGACGTTAATGAATTTGCTGTACGTGGTGAAACCGTTGCTTCACGCTCTTCACTGGCTGCACGTGTTGGTTGCTTGGTTTTTGTTGCCGCATCAACGAGTTTAGGTGCAGACCATGCATTACTATTAAACAGTTCAGTTTCATCTCCCAATAATTTCACTGCTTGCATATACCACATTTTGGCTTCATTTAAGGTATCACGTTCTAATACACGGTAAGCACTGTCACCACGCTCCATTAGAATATCGAGGCACTTCATAAAGGTAGCGAGTTTATAGTGCATCGGGTCAGTTTGTGCCACCGCATCTGGATCGGTTGAATCTAATTGGTCTTTATCCCAAGCCTTATCAGTTAAGAGAGGTTGTGAATTCCAAGTACGAGCAGTATAAGAACCATTTTCAATATAACCATTAGGGCTAAATACATAACGTAACCAACGGCTAGCTTCATCGTAGTTATGCCCTTCAAGCATCACATTGGCGACCATCATTGGGGTGTAATAGAACAACTCCCAAAAATAGAGTCCATTGGCACCATTAAAATCCATGGTTTCATCGGTATTTCCCTCTAACGCAGGTTCAGGTAAACGTTGAGTATCCAAAGTTAAAATAGTATCAATACCAATATTGGCTTTTTTAACTAATTGACGTGCAAATAACGTATTCAAACGCACTAATACTGGTTTATTTTTTAGCGCCATTGAGAGATATTGCGCACCAGCTAGATTATTTTTTATGTGAATAACATCACTATTGGTTGTTTTAATAATCTGTTTAACATCAAAACTAAATGTTTTTTCTGCCAAAACTACTGATTGTTTATTTATTACTTTAACATTGGCGGTTAAGAGCGTTTTTCCATCTTGGTTGAACTCACTAACAGGGATACTTAATTTAAGTACATCACTTTTACTATTGAAATCATTAATACCATCATGAATATTTGCATTATTACTCCAATCATTAATTAAATATGTTTTGCTCCCTTTTTCAGATTTAATTTCAATATTAATAGCCTCTATATTTTCAATGGTATTCTCATAAACAGGCTCCCAGCCAGATAATTTAATAGACTCGCCACCACGGGAACTATAAATACTATAGAATTCGACATTATCATTATCAAAGGCTCCAAATTTAAAAAAAACTGCATTAGAATTTATTACTCCCCCTAAATCAAAGTCATTATATGATTGTTTGTAATAAAATCCGCCATTATAAGGATCCGAAATGTCTAATTCTATACTGTGAACGTTAGTATTTCCGTTAAATATTTCAAGACTCATTGATTTTTTTATTCTGTCAGAAAATTCAAAATCTATAAGATTGTCTAAACTTTTATTAATAATACATATCGATATGATCTGTTTTTTAATATCCATCATAATACATAGCATTCTACCAATGTCTTCGAAATATATGTGCTCATCCGAAAAACTCTTTAGCTTACCTAAAGGGTAAGTGACATAATAAACATCACTACGTTCTCCATTGCTAATGTTTAAAAATCCATCAACAACATTATTCATATCACTATCGAGATCAATTGTTTTTTTAATTTCACATTTAATTGATGCTGATAAAGAGCATGTTGCATAATTATCATTGCTAGATGAAATTTTAGCATTATTAATAACACTACCACTTAACGATGCCAGATTAGAATCAGCAATGGTGTTATTTGAAATAGGATCACGACTAATAGTATACGTTGTATCATCTCTTTTAATAAAATGGTTATTAACCGTGCGAATAAATACATCATTATCTTCAGTTAACAAGTCAAATTCATTTTTCGCATTAATATATGTATTTTCAATTTCTGAGTCAGTTCCTTTTGTAAAAGACATTTCTTTATCAAGATAATAAATCTTATAGTTTTTATCTTCTTTTGAATACTCTTTTTTCATCTGATAAATAACAATCATTAATTTATCATTTTCATCACTATAGCTGAGATAAAAATTAATGTTATCAATTTCTCCGATATCATCCTGTAATTTAAAATTAATAGGGGAGCTCCAGCTACCATCATAACGAATATGAGAAAGCTTTAAGCTATATTGAATCTCTTTTTCAATTTTCGCCTCCGTTTGATCTTTTGCTCTCTCTATACGTTCAATCCAAGCAATATATAAACGGCTATTAAATATCACAGGACGAATTAAGCCATTATATGGGTTTAAACCATTTTCAATTTTAGTCCACTCGGTCCAAGCATTGGCTGCCATTTTACCATCTTTAATTTTTCTATGGTCTGCACTGCGCCAATAATAGCTCATTTGGTCTGCTGGATTTCGACCAATAAAATAGGTAATACCATCATCTAGAGTGACACTATCATGATAACCACTTAATACTTCTAAATTTGCAATTTGTTCAAATGAGGTTAAATAGCTTTTAAAGGCATCTTCTACCGTATCGCGATTAATACTATTTTGGCTAATGGATTGTAATAAAGTATCCATCATTTTGGTTTGACCAATACGCATAGTTGGGTCAACATAGTTTTCAGGGTAATAGACTAATTGTGAAAAACCTGCCCAAGTACTATAACGTTTATTCACCATTTCCCATTGTTCAAAGAAAGTGCGACCCTTCACATTTGTATTAACCTCTTTGTCATCACCCGATAAGCAGTTATTAATATAAAACTGAATATTGGCAATCGCCTGTGCAATCGGTGTGGTGATAATTTCAGCTGAAACTTGATTATCAATTAATAAATGATGATAAACATCATCACGACTGATTAGTGATGGATTGCTACTTTGGTTGGCATAATAATGGGTTAATACCGCTGCATTTTTCTCATCCATGATTTGAACAAGTTGCGCTGTTTTATCCGCATCTAAGCCAGCTTGCATAGTTTGACTCAGTTTATTCCACTCATCATAGTTTTTTGCAACATCATTATTTTCGGTATATTTTAAATCGACTAATAATTTAAAATTATCTGGGGAAATACCCAATATTTTGGCTAATTCAAGATACTGAATAAGAATAGTAATATTTTTAAAATCGTTTAATGCTTTATTCGGTGTTAATGCTAATGCCAGATTAATGGTTTTTTCATCCATATTTAAAATGGATGCCATTTTTTCAGGGGTTAATGATTGATTTTCAAGACCCGATAAAAACTCATTAGCCATATCACCGCATTGGGAAATAAAGTGATGGAATTCGGTTACTGTTTTTACTGTATTAATAATTAAACTTAATCTTACAGATTCATTAGTAGCCGTGGGGTCAATAAATTTTCCTTCACTAGTAAAAAACTTCAATTCATATTCATTTAATCCGACTTTAGTAGAAAGTAAATTAACCTTGTTAAGCGCATTATAAAAAGTAGCGATATTAGCCTTATCTTGAACACTTAATTGATTATTAGTAATTAATTTTTGTAAACTCTCAAATGACATATTACCAGATTTTATATTAACCCAATATAATATCCAATGTGCCTTTTCAATAGAACCGATCCCCATTTCAGAGGCGATAAATGAGGCAGTTGCTGAAAACTGTTGTTCATCATCATTAACGACATTTTTTAATATATCACGTAGATTATTAAACCATAATTCAACTTCTGGGGTAAATTCTGAATCATGAGCAGTTGTACACATCAAATACAGTTCACTAATCGCCCATTTTTCTTTTTTAGCAAATTGAACATAATTATTAATAATATTAATTAAATTCCCCATCTTATCGGAAGTATCATGTATAGCAATAACATCGTTAAATGGCACTGGTAAGATTTTTATAAGTAGTGCCAATTCACTTACCGATAATCCATTTATTTTTGCTAATAAACTGGCACGATATAACAGTGACAAATGATTTAATTTACAATAAAAATTACCATCTGCAGAGGCTAATTTCCATAACATTTCAAATTCAACTTCATTAATATCAAAAGCACGCTTTATAATATTTAAAATAAGTGAATCACTGGAAGAAGATGCATTCGCAAAATCTAAATGATAGCCATCATCAACAAAAGTATGCCCATTAAGTGGTGGTGAGTTAAATAATTGATCAAATTGGGAAGGTGAATTATCTAAAGATTTTTTAGAAATTAATCCACCATTAAGCACCACAGCTTGCTCAACAGTAATATGATATTTTTTCATTACCATTTGAATATGAAAAATACCACTTAACACCTCTTTATTAATATTTAGTGTTGCATCTTTAGATTCAATGGCACTAATCACTGACAAGAGTGACATACCAGTGGCTTTATATAACCGAATAATTTTATTTAGGTTTAATATTTCCTTATTCGCTAGTTTTTCTTTTTTATTAAAAGCGTTTAAAACAAATCTCGCATCATTAATATCAATATTATAGTACAGAGCTAAATAGCGAGCATCGTTAAATTTTTCACTTTTTTGGCTACCAAAATTTTTCTTAAACAGTGTATCGGTATCTTGCTCAACATTCTCAACTAAAAGATTATAAAGTTCAGGGGAAATATCCGCTTGAATAGAGGCTAACAGTGCAGAATCTAAGGTTTTAGTCACATCAGGGGCAGACATTAAACCTTTAAAACCTTTATCTTGAAGTAAAATCGCTTGGCGAATGGTTTCATAAGGTTGGTGATAAGGGGTTTCACCGGTTAAACGGTGGGTTGCTAATTCACGAAATAAATCTTTACCACTGCCTAATTTATTTTGCAACGCGGTGGTTAGAATTTGATTTGATATAGAAAGGGTTGAAACTTCTTTATCCATATTTTCTTGAGAAAGCACTAATTGTGCTAAATCAGGACGGCGTTTATCCAGATGATAATTAGAACTTTCAGCATGCAGTGCTTTAGCTTCACGATAAAGCTCGGTTAAATAACCAGCCGGTGAAAACATAGAAGCAACCGATTTTGAATCAACATAATTTTTATCTCGAGTTGGTATCCAATCTTCTAGTGCACGGCTTTGTGCTGATTGAGTTTGAATACCTAAAGCGACAGCATTACGTACTTGAGGGTTATTACGTGCTAAATAGTGTGCTTCATTAAGCTTATTAATTTTTGTGGCTTCTTGCGCTTCTTTATACAATGTTTTTGCTTCATGCCAACTTAATTTCTCTTCGCTTAATGCATAAATTTCATGTAGCGATAATGGTGCTAAATCATTAAGTGTAATAGATTCTGATGTGTTAGAATTCATTTTGGCTAAAAGTGTATTAATGGTTTTCATTAAAAATTTCCTAATATTGATATTTAAAAGTTAAAGTTACATTTCGAATTAAAAAGAGAAATTAAAAATATCTCTCTTCGTCGAAAATAAAAATACCAAAAAAAAATTAATGACAAGTTGACATTTTTTATCACTAGAATTGAGTTTTTTTACCCTTACGAGAAATCACGCCATTCTCTATTAATAAAAACAATGAAAAAAAAAGATAATTAATAAATAAAGCGTAAATTAAGAAATAAATAAATCGTTTGATTTAATTATTTATAAATAACTTAATTAATAATTGTTAATTTTAGTCGCTTGTCTTTTATTTTTAATAAAGTTTTAATTTCCGTTCTGGAAATTTTCACTTTTCGTCGCGCTAAAAATATCATTGATAAATATCAATAAAAAAAATAAATAAAGGGGGATTATGCATTCGTTATGTATATATAAGTAGATGTGGAGAACACCTGTATGTTTTTCTCAAGAAAAATAAACCAGTTCTTTGCCGTAGCGACTTATCAAAGCCTAGTAAAAGCAGCTGAACAGATAAATGTCACACCGTCGGCATTGCGCCATGGTATTAATGAACTTGAAAACCAAGTCGGTAAATCCTTAGTAAAACGTTCTAAAAATGGAATGGATCTCACTCCCGCAGGAAAAGCGCTGTATGAGCGTCTATATCCTTATTATGAAAAAATAAGAAGCATAGAGAATCAAATTCTTAAAAACAAAGCGAGTAAAGGCGGTAAAACCACACTAGCCATTAAGTTAGATGGGCTCTACTACCCTGATTTAAAAGATAAATTATTAGCAATTAAACAGAGTAATCGCCAATATGATATGTCTTTAACCGATGGTTATATCAATAACCTTGAAGATGAACTATTTGATGAACAATTTGATTTGGTTATTTCATCGCTCGATTTTGACCAATCAAATAAAAATATTCAATCAATCAACTTATGCACGCAAAAAGTGGGCTTACTCGCCCATAAGTCATTATTAGATAAATATAAAGATATGAAGCAATTTTTTGAAAATGAGACCCTGATCCAGCGTAGCAGTACCTTACAGAACCCGATATTTACCTCAACCTTAAATAGATTGAATGAACAGGGTTATCACTGTCATAGCTTGGGATTAACTGAGATGTCGGATGTATTGCATTTTATTAATCAAGGGGCTGGTTACTGTTTTATTCCAGAAAATATTCATTTTATTTCAAAAATTACCGATGAACAGGTGGATTTTATTCGCTCCCCTTTTCCTTTTGAGCTTTTTTTACACCAAAAAGTTTACTATAAAAAAGACAACACCAAGAATTTGTCTGATATCGCGATGACATTGCGTTAATGCTTATAATAACACTATGATTTAAATAGTATTACCGCACTATATTTACCACAGCGCATTAATATATTCAGAGGTAAACCCACGATATTGCAGATAACGAATTTGTTTCGCTTTCTCTTTAAAATCTTTGGGTTTATCTGTGCTAAATTTTCTCTCTTTAACCTCTTTACAGAGTTCATACCAATCGGTGTCTGTCTCTTCTAAGACACGGTCGATTATCTCACCAGGGAATCCTTTGGCTCTTAGTTCTTGACGAATACGTAAAGGGCCATAGGATTTATTTAAGTAACTACGAAAAAAAGTATATACCGTGCGGTTATCATCAAGATATTGGTTTTCTAATAAGTGTTCTATAACTTGAGGTAAGTGCTCTTCGTCAGTTACCGTTTCTTTGGCTCTATCGGATTCTCTTATTCTTCGCGCTAAACGACGTTTTAGTTCAACTGCGCCATAATCGCGACGTGACAACATAAAAACAGCGTATTGGTATAACTCTTCGTAGGTCATATAAGTTCCTTAGTAAAATAGCTCCATGCTAGGTGATTATTGTTCTCAATAACCATTAGGGTTTATAGCAGCTCTGTTCTTTAGATACCAATTTAATCCATTTAATTTTCAAATAAAAAGCGTCTGGCTCTATCCCTAACCGGAATTTTTTTTCACAACGCGAAGATCCGCTAGTTTTATTAAGAATAGATTAGGAAATATAGGGTTTTTTATTAAAAAATTACCTAACTATCCCGTTATAACAACAAATACAAGTGTATTTATCTCTACTTCGCACATATAGCTGGTGACCATTAACTTAAAAGAGATTAAAATTTTCGGCTACTCTTTCTAATTACTTACTTTCTAATTTTTTGTGGGTCATGTATGCACTTTTCCAATTTAAATAAGGTGGTTTTCACCGCCTCTCTTCTCGCCACCAGCTTATCTTATGCAGACAGTGACCGCCCACTGTTCTCTTTAAGCGTTAACCAATCCGGTGGTACCGCCTTAAATAATGAAGGATCGTTAGATACGCGCCCATCCGCAGATCAATCTCGAGTCCTACCAATTTGGGGGGATGAAGCCCGTGCCCGTGGTTATGATGTCGCAGAACCTTTTGGTGTTAGTTATAATTATATGAATCTACGCCAAGATGTAATTGTAGATAAAATTGGGTTCAGCTCAGATAAAGCGGGCGGACAACAACTTCTTTCCATCGTTGGTGTCGATGCTGGTCACACTCGTAGTAGCAATGAATCTCATATGCTAAAACTAGATAGTTGGATTTTTCCTTTCTTTAATGTCTATGGGATCTATGGAAAGACAAGAGGTAGCTCTCAAGCTCAATTAGATTCTGTTTCATTAGGAGGGCAACATATTGCAGGTGGTTTACCTTTTAATCTTGACTATAAAGGTAATTCTTATGGTGCAGGT
Source organism: Proteus hauseri (assembly GCF_040139125.1). Classification (GTDB taxonomy): domain Bacteria; phylum Pseudomonadota; class Gammaproteobacteria; order Enterobacterales; family Enterobacteriaceae; genus Proteus; species Proteus hauseri_B. The sequence continues at coordinate 124,395 of NZ_JBEEUB010000007.1, read as the reverse complement.
TTTACCTTAGCGGGTGGTTATAACCAGTTTTTCGGTACTTTTGATTTAAACTACACCAAAACTGACCTTGATATTCTTGATGGTGATATTAAAGCGCTCGTGATCACGCCACGTGTGGGTTATGAATTTGTTTTTTCACCGCTAATTGCAGGACAAGGTAATACTAAATTACAAGTATGGACGGGTGCGATGTACCAAGATATTACTCAACGTTTTAAAGGTGATGTGAGTCGATTAAGTTTACCGGATGAACTTGATGGCTTAATGAATTTATTACCACCATCATATATGGGAAATATTAAATTCGATGTTGAACAGCATCTTGCTCATAAATGGAATAATACTATTGGTGCACGTTTAGAATTAACGCGTAATTTTAACGTCACAACAGAACTCGGTTTTAATAATCGTAATAGCTTCTTTGTTTCAGGTGAGTTCCGTTTTTAATGGTTAAATACCTTTCTCTTTTTGGGCTGGCATTTGTCAGCCTCTTTATTTCACACACAGCACAAGCACAACGCTTTCCTGATAGGCAACAAATAGACCAATGGTTAGCTGAATTAGGCGGAGAAAATAGCTTTGATCGCAGTAAAACCATCGACTGGGGCATTCTTCCCGGTCCTTTCTATACCCCAGAATTAGAGCTTGGTGTCGGCATCGCCTTAGTCGGGCTTTATCAAGCTGATATGCGCCCTGATAGCAAAATATCTTCGCTCTCATTAAGTGGTTTTGGTTCATCAACCGGTGCTTTTGGGATGACCTTTAGCAACTACACTTACCTTGCTGATGATACATGGCGTTTTTATCTTACTGGCACGCTAAATAATGTCCCGACTAATTATTGGGGAACGGGTTATCATGAAGGGCGAGTTAAAGACCATTTTGGTGAGTATCGTTCTCAAGAATTACGTCTCACACCAACATTACTACGCCAAATCACTAAAAATACCTATATTGGCTTAGGGTGGGACTATTCCAACTTGCAAGCCGCTGCGCCCGATGATTCATTTAAACAATATATGAATGAACGTGATTTACCATTGCGATCTACCAGCTCTGGTTTAAGTATACGATTTACTTATGACAGCCGTGATTTTTTACCGAATGCCAGTCAAGGTCAGGCTTTTGATATTAGCTATACCCACTATTCCCCTGATACGGGCAGCAATAATCGATTTAGTGCCACACAGCTACAATATAACTACTATTATCCCTTAAGTGATAGTTCGGTATTAGCGTTTGATAATTATGCGCGCTTTACTTCAGGTGATGTACCTTGGAGCCAGCTCTCTAAATTAAGTAATGGGCATCAAATGCGAGGCTATTACGAAGGACGCTATCAAGATAACCATGTATTTTCTAGTCAAATAGAATATCGTCAGAAGCTTAATTGGCGTCATGGTATCGCATTATGGGCAGGCGGTGGCACCTTAAGCGACCAAGCCCGTGATTTAGGTAAAGGTCATTGGTTGCCAAGTATTGGTATCGGTTATCGGTTTGAATTTAAACCACGTATGAATGTACGCTTAGATTTTGGTATTGGTAAAGAGAGTACGGGATTCTACTTTCAGGTTGGTGAGGCATTTTGATGTTGAGGTTTTATCCTTTTGTTAAAATTATTACTCTTTTTATACTGCTATCCGGCTGTACTAACATCGCTTCGGTAAAACCACTTCCAGCGAATCTTGACAGTGAAACACAAGAGCAAGCCTCTCAAGCGTGGCAAGTGCCCGCCCCCCTTGAAGCACCAAACGGTTTAAGACCATGTTGTGCATTTGGCTATGATTTAAAAGTCAAAGCATTAGGGATCCCTGTTCCTTTTTATCGCATTGATAATGTGGTTGAGAGCGCGACACTTGGCAATCACCGCTATAACGATAGTTTTTGGTTAGGCACTGCCGCAGTATTGGGTATTGGTAGCGAAAAATCTGGCTTGATCTATTCACATAAAGGGGGATTTATTGATATCGCCCATGTCCGAGATACTGCTGATTACACTTACTACTTATTTAGCCACATCTACCCTAACTTGGGAAAAGAGTGGACACTGACACTTAGCGATGAACTGGCACAACGCAAAATTCACTTTAATGCCTTTACACCGCCTGAAGATAAAGCACAGCGTTACACGTTAAGCGCTTATCTTGCCGCTCACCTTGGTTTTCGCCTTGCCGTTTGGCATGAAATAGCACAGTGGTATGGATTTCGCTCTGTCCCCGGCTTTTCAGAAGGGATCTCTGCATTCTCACCCGAAGATCTTTACTCTAATTTAATCGGTTCACGTCTTGCACTTACCGTGATACTTAATGGTCATGCCACCACACTTGAGCACTATAACCAATCAATGCAAGGCATTATTCCTTCTGCATTGGCGCAATTAGAAGCCCAACCACGCGCATTAACTCAACAGTGGTTTGATGTTATTGATGGTCAATGGTGGGATAGTCAACAACGTGTGCCTGATAAATTTCTGGTGCTAAAACGTGACTATCACATCTCAGATAAGCGTTATCCACTCTTACCTTTTGAGGAAAATAGCGCGCCTCATTTTCTGACATTACCAAGTACTTATTTTGGTTATGATTTAAAACAATTAGCAGAATTTCAGCTTTGGCAAACAGAGCATATGGAAAATTTGCCTATTCCTAAAACTTACTGGAAAGAAGCGGATTTCACTGATTTAGCAGAAAAAGCACGCGAAATTGATTATAAAACCAGACCAAAAACAACAAAAATTGACTAAATAACAAACAAAATTGACACATTAAAAACGCTTAATTTTGCTAAATTTGAGTTAAGTCACCTCTTTTTATATAAGATAAATTAAAGATTAGGCTGAAATAGCATTTTTTGTTAAATGAAAAAAGCGATTATAAAACGCGGCGTTCCAGTAAATCTTATACATTTCTTTAACAAATGACTCGTAGTTATCCTAATGTGAGACGATATTTTGTAGCTATGAAAAAAGTAATTTGCTAGTATTCGTTCGATTTTTATCCAGTTAAACGAGGAGAAGCAATGCCCTCTCAATTGATGAGGACAAGTGCCGTCTTCGCTTTCTTGATTTCACTACTCTTTACTGGTGTAAGTTTTGCTTCCACCAGTACCGGCAGTTCCCATATGCTGCAGGAGTATTCTCTCAAAGGCGCTTCAACATCTTTGCCTGACTTGAGAAAATATCCTTCGGGAACACAGCGTAAGAAAGCGTTTTTAAATGTCATTGTTCCTATTATTGAACAAGTCAATAATAAGATATTGCAGGATCGTGAGTGGTTGACTGCTCAACGTAAAGCCCAGCACTGGGGCAGCGCAGATTTAAAAAAACTGCGTGATATCTGTCAATACTATGGCATCACATGTACCAGCCCTAAAAAGGTAAATTGGGATTCGTTAATGGCTCGCGTTGATATTGTGCCGACACATTTTGTCGCAACACAAGCAGCTACAGAATCTGGCTGGGGAACATCAAAGTTGGCACAACAAAATAATAATTTATTCGGTATGCGATGTGGGAATCAGTCTTGCAATAATGTACCAGGGAAAACCAAAGGCTATGCTGCCTACCCTGATATTGAAGGCTCAGTAATTGCTTATGTGCGTAATCTTAATACGCATCGTGCTTATACTTCGTTGCGCTCATCAAGAGCACAACAGAGAATGACACAACAGCAACTCGATTCTCGCCAGTTAATCACGGACTTAAGGGGATATTCAGAACTTGGTTCAAGTTACAATGATTATCTCACCGAAATGTTCGACTCAAATAAAAAACTGATCTCTCAGGTTCAGTTGCAGTCGAAGCCGAATAGTTAAGCCTTAATAGGCTTTCATAGTGAAAAAAGCCACTTTTCTGCATAAGGAAAAGTGGCTTTTATTTATCACAAGATAATCTTTTGATTGAAAGCCGGCTAAGAATTCATAATATATGGGTAAACATGTTTGGTATGACTTTTGAATCACACCCTTAGAGCCATTTATGAATTTTTTTTCATTCGAGTTTCTCGGAGCCTTTATTAGCTTTTTTGTTATTTATTGGCTCTTCCAAAAGCAGGTCAAAATACAAAATATCTTACTAATAATAGTAAGTTATGGATTCTTATTTTATGCAGATTATCGTCCTGCGATAGTCTTATTAAGTTATACACTCTGTATTTATTTAATCACCAACATATTAACCCGATATACCTCAGCTAAAGTTATCTATTGGCTATTGGGTTTATTAGTTGCTATTTACTTTACTCTCTTTAAATATTACTCATTTTTCCAAGAATCGCTGACGCAAGTTTTCCAACAATGGGGACTCAGTATTGAGCTGCCATTAATTGAATTACTTGCGCCATTAGGGCTCTCTTTTTATATCTTCCATTCGGTCAGCTATGTGGTTTCTGTTTGTAAAAAAGAGATACCCAAAGCCCCGTTTCTTGATGTCGTGCTCTATCTCTGTTTTTTTCCAAGCATTGTTGCAGGTCCCATTAATCGAGCTAAAGAGTTTTTACCTCAAATTCAAGCGCCTACCCGAAAGATCATCGATTATAAAGGGGCGTTGATGCTAATTGTATTGGCAATCATGAAACTCTTTTGGTTAAGTGGTTGGTTTTCAACAAACTATGTTGATCCGGTGTTTAATGCCCCTGATTTAGCGCAGAGTGGACAAGTGCTGACGGCAATTTATGCTTATGCATGGCATATCTATTTTAACTTCTCAGGTTATACCAACCTAGTGACGGGAATTGCACTGCTGCTCGGTTTTGTTGTGCCTCGTAACTTTAATGCACCTTATTTAGCCATTAATTTAGCGGACTTTTGGCGTCGTTGGCATATTAGCTTATCTACCTTTATTCGTGATTACGTCTATATTCCTTTAGGTGGCAATCGCAAAGGAGTGATAAGACAAAACTTTAATGCTTTTGCTGCTATGGTTATTTCAGGCTTATGGCATGGTGCTGCGATGACCTTTATTATTTGGGGTGCAATTCATGGTATTGGTGTGGTGTTGTTAAATATCAAGCATCGCCTATTTCCAGCCAAGAAAAATGCCCCACCAAGTGCGTTATCGTCATTAAATATGTTGTTGTCGTGGATAATTACCTTCCATTTTGTCTGCTTTGCTTGGATATTTTTCCGCAGTCAAACCGTGGGTGATGCCATAATACTTATTCAACAACTCTTTAGTGCAGGTGCTTGGGCTTCATTACAGGCAGAAGGGCTAACACTTACTATGTTCTGGGGTTTATTCCTCCTCTATCCATGTTTTGTCACACTGAGAGAGGTTATTGTTCGCCTTGAACGTAGAGTGCCTTGGTATATCTATCCAATTCCTTTAGCACTTATTTTGACGCTCATCTTTATGTTATCTCCTGATGGGGTTCCGGGGTTTATCTATGCCAGCTTTTGATTTCTGTTCAAATTTAAAAAAGACAGCAAAAGTTGCTTTTATGGCACTTATCACTGCTTTGTTGTTAATTTGGCTAAACCAAACCTCGTTAGAGCGTTTTTGGCAACAGCAATATCATCGTCCTGCACCTTGGTCTGGATTATCTCATCACTATGCATGGCAAATCGGTGGTCAGTTACGCGATGGTATTTTTGTTGCCGCTGAAAGTTATCGTGATTATCTACGTGTTCATCACCCTGATAATCAAGCAAAACCGAGGGTAAAAGTCGAAGAAGTCGAACAACTTCCTGAAGGTTTTGCTGTTGGGTTACATTTTTTCAATGGATATACACGCCCAGCTTATCAGTTAACCCAGCGCTTTCCGCAACTATTGCAACGACAACATGCTAAAGGTGCACTACCCTATACAACAGCAACAGAAATTTCTAATGCTGCTTTAGAAGCACCCAAACCGATAGTACAAAAAACCGAAGTCATCTTATTACCAGAAGATAAAGTGTTATTTGCTGGCGATTCAATGATGCAAGGTGTTGCACCTTTACTTAAACGTCAGCTGCAATCTGATTATAAAATCAGTAGCATCGATTTAAGTAAGCAAAGTACAGGTTTAGCTTATCCACGCTTTTTCAATTGGCCACAAACCATTGCCAACCGTTTAGCAAGCGACGACTCCATTAAGCTTTTAGTGGTCTTTTTAGGTCCTAACGATCCTTGGGATATGCCACCAGATGGTGGTGGTCGTTACCTTAAATTTGCCAGCGAGGCTTGGGAATCTCTTTACCGCGCACGTATTGCCAGCATTATGGAAAATGCGCGTCAAAATAGTGTCACGGTAATTTGGATTGGTCCACCGAATATGCGTAAACAGAAGTTATCAGAGGGCGTGCTCTATCTTGATAAACTTTATCGTGAAGAGGCTGAAAAACAGGGTGAAATTTATCTTTCCGTCAATGAGATGTTTAAATACGAAAAAGATATTTACTCTGATTATATGGGTGATGGCAGCAGCCAAGTGAAATTACGCGCTGGCGACGGCATTCATTTCAGTTGGAAAGGTCAGCAAATTATTGCCCAACACGTATTCTCTCGAATTCATCTTCAAGAAGAAGCTAAAGATGAAACCGTAGATGATGTAGATGTAAAAGATAAAAATATGGTTATCTCAAATGAAACAAATAACGCACATCCTTGAGCGTAGAACCTTAATCGGTAGCACCATTATTCTGGCATTGGTTTCACTTTTAGTGGCTTGCAATCAAGAGCAAGAAAAAACCGTTAAGCTACCAACACCCACGGTGTTACCTGCAGATGGTTCAAGGCAGCTTTATAATTATCACGATCCTAACTTTGCAAGCTTTGCTAAAAAGCTTGAGCAAGGTCGCCACGCTGTACATATTGTTCAACTGGGTGATTCACATACTGCGGCTGATTTCTTTAGTGGCAAACTGCGTGATCGTTTTCAAGAAGAGTACGGTAATGCGGGGATTGGCTTTGTTCCGCCAAACACAATTCCCGGTCAGCGTACTGCAAACATGCAATATCAAAGTGATAAGAAAGCGTGGACGCTGCTTTCAAGCCGTAAAGATAGCGATCCTGATTTCCCATTAGGTGGGTTTATTAGTGAGCCACAAGCAAAATGGGCAAAAGTACAGCTCTCTGAAAATCCTGCAACGCAGCAGCGTTATCAACTACAAGCACTCTATAAAGCGCCCACTGCGGCACAAATAAGTGTGCAGTCATCGAGTACCCGAACCCTTGCGTTGTCGCAGACTCAAGGTGCATGGCAATTTTCAAACCCGACCCCCGTAACATTCCCTGTAAATATTACGCTAAATAAAAGTCAGCCAGTTAAATTAGGGGGTTGGTTGATTAGCAATCAAAAACCGGGAGTAATGCTATCCACTTTAGGTATTAATGGTGCAACGATTAATATGATGGATAAATGGGGTAGCCAATGGACAGAAACCTTAGGACAATTGCATCCTGATATGGTGATTTTGGCTTACGGCACCAATGAAGCCTTTAATGACACCTTTGATTTAGTGGCTTATCGCCAACAGCTTACTGATAAAATCCGCCAAATTCGTCAGCAAGCCCCCAATAGCGCTATTTTATTAATAGGACCTTCTGACTCTATTAAAAATAAAGAAGCGCCAGATTGTCGTTCACAGCAGCCACAATGGCTTACTGATATTGTAAAAATTCAAAAAGAAGTGGCTCAACAAGAGAAAACGCTTTTTTGGGATTGGCGTAACTATATGGGTGGTGAATGTTCAATTAAAGCTTGGGCAATTTATGATTTAGCCCGACCTGACGGTGTACATCTAACTCGCGAAGGTTATGAAAGCAGTGCAAACACCTTATATGCTCAATTATCAGCATTAATTAAAAACGGTTAAAAAAGCTAACTGCCCAATTTATTAACACGAAAAAGGAGCGTATCGCTCCTTTTTTATTGTCTGATTTCTATTCTGGCATAGAAGATGGCACATTTAGTTATTAAATGAGTCTAGTAATACATCCACATATTTAATTACGTTAACACTCGCTTGTTCCATCTGTTCAATATAGTGTGCAACCGACTCTTGATCACCCGATAAGTTGGCAGCTAACGCTAAACGTCCACACTCATGAACCAATTTATGTGGCTCTTCTAAACGCCTAAACGCTTCTGTGCTAGCAAATTTTCGCCCATCACCTTGGTAGTACCATTTACCTAAACGACACTCTGTATGCTGATTCACGCAGTTTTCATTATCATTATTTAATAGATGGATATAAATCGCTTCTTTCCATAAAACATGATCAAGTTTAACGGTATTAAAAAACTGCTGCATCGACATAAACTGAAAGATATGTTTTAGCTCATTAGCCTGTTCTGAAAGTGCAGCTAAATTTTTATGTCCTTCAATCACCAGCTGTTTTACTTGTTGTAACTGCTGTTGATTCTTTAATGTATTTTCTTTTATTGGTGCAAAGCGTGTACTGACATTATTGTTAATTGAAGCTATCGCTGAGGCTTGTTGCTGAATTTCTAATGATAGCTTTTTCATCTCTTGCGCTAATACAGAAAATCCAGCGCCCTCTCGACCAATATGCCCAGCTTCAATCGCCGAATTAATCGATAAAATATTTGCCTGACTTGAAAGCCTATCTATATTGCTGGCACTGTCTTTAATTTTTTTTAACCAACCTGAAAAGTTCTCAATCTCTTCATTGCTATGGGTAAAATGACCATCTATTTCATTAAAAAATATCGTTAATGATTGCGCATTATCCAGCATATCTTTAAATAAATGGTCCATTTCATCCAATAAAGCCAATTTACCCTGCAATTTTTGACTCGATGTTAAAATGGAATCTCTAATCAGCGTTATAGTATGAATATTACAATCAGTATGTTGAATAAACAGCGTATTATAATCGACCATAAAGATATGATCTCCACCTTGTTTACTAAGGAAATAAGGTAGTAGATTAATTAGCTGTTAATTATTTTCTGTCATAATTTATCTTGATTTATAGCAATGAAAAATGGCACATACCCAGATGTGCCATTTCTAAAAAAGTAGCCACTATTTTTTATAGGAATGCGAAGAACACCATCCCAATAACTGCCCCTGTCGTACCTAAAATAGTTTCCATTAACGACCATGTTTTTAAGGTTTGTGCTTCTGTCGCACCCGTAAATTTACCGTATAACCAGAAACCTGAGTCGTTTACGTGACTTAAAATAATAGAGCCACCCGCAATACAGACCGACAACGCTGCCATTTGTGCGCCGTTATAGCCTAACTCACCAATAACTGGTAACACTAAACCTACCGTTGTTAAACACGCAACGGTGGCAGAACCTTGAATAACACGTACTGCACCTGCCAATATAAAACACGCTACTGCAATTGGCATACCCGCACCAATTAATGCATTACCTAATGCAGGACCGACACCAGAATCCACCAGCACTTGTTTAAATACCCCACCCGCACCAGTCACTAATAAGATTATCCCTGCAGGTTGAATTGCCGCAGAACAGATCTCCATCACCTTTTCTTTGCTCATACCACGGCGAATAGCTAAACCATAAATTGCCACTAAACAAGCAACTAAAATAGCGATAAAAGGATGACCCACAAACTCAAGAATATTATATAGCTCAGAACCTTTCTCAACGAAACGCGCACCAATGGTTTTGCATCCCACTAAGAGTAAAGGTAATAACACGAGTGCAAGGCTAAAACCAAAAGAAGGCATTTTATTTTGACCTAAACTAGGCTCTGCCAAATCTTTAGGTAAATCCAAGGTCACGTAACGGCTGATAAAGTTCCCGAAAATAGGACCTGCAAGTAACATTCCCGGGATCGCAGCAGATAAACCGATTAAAATCATCCAACCAAAGTCCGCACCCATTTGGTCAGCTAATAACATCGGTGTAGGACCCGGTAATAAGAACGCTGCGGCGGCTGCAACACCCGCGAATAGAGGAATTGCCATTTTAACTACATTACCGCCAGTACGACGAGCAACAGCAAAGACCACACCAATTAACAGCACAACAGCAACATCGAAAAACAGCGGTAACGCGCAGATAAGCCCCGCAATACCTAACGCATAATTAGCGCGTTTTTCACCAAAGTATTTTAATAGGCGCACCGCAATTTGGTCTAATGCGCCAGTCTCATGTAGCACTTTACCGAACATTGCCCCTAATGCGACCACAATAGAGAGGAATCCAAGTGTACCTCCCATACCGTTTTGCATAGTTTGAGTGATTTTTTCTAATGGCATTCCTGAAAAAATACCCGCACCAATAGCCACAATCATTAATGCAATAAAGGCATGTAAACGGGCATACATAACAAAAAATAGTAGCAGTAATACAGAGCCAACTGCCGTTAATACAAGCGTCAATGTGCTCATATTTTATTCTCCTTAGAAGCCGTCGTTACTGACTTAACGGTATTGATCACTTGCTCAATAACCGAATCAAGAGGTGCTGAAATATCAATTTCATACACGTCTTTCTCATCTTGTGTTGGCTCTTCTAAGGTTTCAAACTGCGTCACTAACATTTGAGGTTTAAAGAAGTGCCCTTTACGCGCTTTTAAGCGACTTTCAATCAGAGCATAATCACCTTTTAAATATAAAAAGTGCAGACACTGATTACCTTCTCTTAGCATATCGCGGTACTGTTTTTTCAATGCAGAACAGACAATTAGCGAAACCTCATTGGTTCTTTGCATCGCAAATGCCGCATCGTTTAAGGCTTTTAACCAAGGTTTACGATCTTCATCGTTCAATGCATTGCCTGATGCCATTTTGTTGATATTGGTGCGAGGATGAAGAAAGTCTCCATCTAAAAATGCAGCGCCAGTATGCTGTGCAACACCGCTTGCTACTGCAGATTTACCGCTGCCTGATACCCCCATTAAAATAAACACATGGTGTAGGGATTGGGTATCGCTCATATATTGCTCCTTAAGGCAGACACTGATGTCTTTTTTTGTAATGTTACCCGTAACTGTTACGGGTAACATTACCTGATCACTGAAGATAAAAACAACAGTGGAAGTAAACTAAGAAGTGAAAATGTGAAGTTACTCGCAAATGAATATCGAGTGATCAACATAGTTACAACAAAATGCTCGATAGCTGACAAATTTTGCGCCACTGTTTTATCCCCATAAAGCCAATGTCTTATTTTATAGAAAAGAGAAAAATAGAATTTCACTAAAGAACAGTCGCGATAAAAATGGCGATAAAAAACCCTATCACTGCATAAAAATGATAGGGTTAAAAATTGTTTTGTTTTATTTTTTATCTATAAATCAATAAATTAAATGGATTATATACTTTCACCCGTAATAATACGAAAACCAACATCAATAACTTGCCCGCGAACTGTTTTACCTTTCATTCGTTTAAGTAATAAATCAGCCGCCTGTTGTCCCATTTCATCACGAGGTGTAAAAATACTAGCAAGACGAGGCGTCATTACTTGCCCAACATCATGACCATGGAAGCCTGATATCGCTATCTCATTTGGCACAGTGATACCTAAACGTTGGCACTCAAAAACAGCCCCTATGGCAATATCATCATTGGTACAATAAAGCCCATCTAAATCAGGATATTGCTGACGTGCAGCATGTAATAATTCAGCACCTAATGAATAAGAAGAGCTTTTAGGTGTCATTACATTACCTGCTGGTAAATTGGCTTCTTGCATCGCTTTTTCATAGCCTTGCAATCGCATAAGGGTACGCTCATCTTGTCTTGCCCCAAGATAAATAATACGTTTGCAGCCTCGGCTGATCATCTTACTCACCATTTGATAAGATGCCTCAACGTTATCTAACCCCACCGCAGAATCAAAACAAGGCGATACGCTATCCATGATTTCTACAACCGGAATGCCCGCTGTCTCTAGCATTTTTAAGGTTCTAGGTGTGTGATTACGTTCTGCAAGAATAAGTCCATCAATATTATAAGAGAGCAGAGATAACAGGCGCTCTTCTTCTTTTTCAGCACGATAACCATAGTGTGCGAGCATGGTTTGATAGCCATATTTATCGGTTACTGATTCGATACCACGGATAACTTCAGCAAAAACTTGGTTAGTCAGCGAGGGCAATAACACACCTATCGCATGACTCGTGGCGTTAGATAAAATATCAGGTGCGCGATTAGGAATATAATTAAGGCTATCTAATTCACGAGCAATTTTTTCTCGTAAAGCTTCAGAAACCTGTTCTGGGTTACGTAAAAAACGACTTACTGTCATTTTAGTGACACCAACCCGATCCGCAACATCCTGTAATGAGGGGCGTTTTTTTTTCATTTTATATCGTGGTTATCCGCAAACATCATCATTATTAATATGCGTTTTATTTTTCAATAAATCGATTATATCCCTACGTTATACACTATTTTGCATAAAGTTTATTAAGAGTGTCGTGAGATTTGATTTTGTCTACCGATCCCTTGACTTAAACCAAGAGAAATATAGTATTCTTCGCTATATAATAAACGAAATAACGATATCAATATAAAACAAATATAACAGTGTAAAATTATGGCTATCAATAGACGACTATTTCTTACCTATCTAACAACGATTGCAACACTTTCGGCACTTCCGCATTCAGTAAGAGCCGCCATTACATCACGTATAGCCGCACAGTTTGGTCATATACCTGCACCTGATGCCATTAATCGAGTGATTAGCGCAGGTCCCCCCACCGATCAACTGTTACTGGCATTAGCGCCAGAGAAACTATTGGGATTCTCCTCTCTTAGTCTAGAGAAAAGTGCACTATTTGCTCAAGAGTTACGCAAACTACCTCGTTTAGGACGTCTTTCCGGGCGCGGCAGTACGTTATCCTTAGAAGCATTAATGACCTTAGAGCCTGATATTATTCTTGATGTGGGTAATGTTGATGAAACCTATCGCTCATTAGCCAAACGGGTATCAGACCAAACCGGTATTCCTTATGTTTTGATTGATGGCACGCTAAAAGATAGCCCTGCACAATTAAGACAAACAGGTGCACTGCTAGGTGTAAATGAGAAAGCAGAAAAACTGGTATTAATCGCTCAACAATATATTGATGATGCGCTGCTATTTGCTTCACAGCAAAAAGAGAAACCACGTTTTTATCTTGCTCGTGGCGCTAAAGGGTTACAAACCGGCGCAAGAGGTTCTATTCATACTGAAGCTATCGAAATGCTCGGTTTTGAGAATGTGGTCGATGTACCTGATTTTACAGGTCTTACCGATATTTCACCTGAACAACTCTTAATGTGGGATCCTGAAATTATTATTACGCAAGATGAAAATGCGTATCAGCAAATCACACAAGACCCCGTTTGGAAAAGTACGCAAGCCGTTAAAAATAAACAGGTATTACTATTTAAAGGGCTGCCTTTTGGTTGGTTAGATGGACCTCCTGGTATTAATCGCCTATTAGGTATGCGTCGTTTGCAAAGTCACTTTGATCCTCGGTTAGAAAAACAAGCGGCACATGACTTACAAAACTATTTTGCTCATTTTTACCATACGCAATTGAGTGCTGATCAGTGTCAGCAATTGCTGGGGTCTTCATGAGTCAATCAGCACGTATCACGCTTTTGCTAGCATTATTTTCTCTCACTGCATTAATCGCTATTACTAGTGGTAAGTATTCACTTACCACTCATGAGCTCTGGACTCTGATTAGTAATAAAATTTCAGGTAGTCTTGAATATAGCCGTACTGAAACTGTTTTTTGGCAAATTAGGCTTCCTCGGGTATTAGCGGCAATATTAATCGGTGGAGGACTCGCGATTGCGGGTGCTGCATATCAAGGTATGTTTCGTAACCCACTGGTATCACCTGATATTTTAGGGGTTTCATCGGGTGCGGGTGTCGGTGCTGTGTTAGGTATTTTTCTTGGACAATCAATGCTCTCTATTCAGCTTTTCGCCTTTGCGGGTGGACTTGTTACGGTTGCCTTAGTTTACTTTATTGCTAAATTAGCAAGACAACACGATCCGGTGCTTTCTCTCGTGTTAGTGGGTATCGCCATTAGTGCATTGTGTGGCTCGGCAATTTCACTGATGAAAATTTTAGCCGATCCCTATACGCAATTACCTTCAATTACATTCTGGTTATTGGGTGGGCTCTCTGCTATTACCGCTTCTGATTTGCTCTCTGTCGCACCATTAATGTTAATAGGCTTTATTCCTCTTATTTTGCTGCGTTGGAGGATGAACATCCTTAGTTTATCTGATGAAGAAGCACGATCACTTGGGCTAAATGTTGAAGTTACACGGCTTGTTTTTATTCTTTCGGCAACATTAATCACCGCCAGTGCAGTCTCTATTGCTGGCATTATTGGATGGCTCGGATTAATTGTTCCACATATTGCTAGATTGTTAGTTGGCGCTAACTTCAGCCAGCAGCTACCCGTTTCCTTACTTGTGGGTGCAATTATGCTGTTAATCACCGATACATTAGCGCGTACTATCGCCAATATTGAATTACCTTTAGGTATTTTAACGTCTGCTATTGGTGCCCCTTTCTTCTTGATGTTGTTACTACGAACAAGGAGAGGTGGATGATTATTGCAAAGGCAAACCAACTTGCCATTGGCTATAAAAATAAAGCCTTAATTACAGAGCTCTCATTTAGTATCAAACAGGGGCAAATTATCTGTTTATTGGGTGCTAATGGCTGCGGTAAAACCACCCTAATGAGAACCTTACTCGGCTTATTACCCGCAATTAGTGGCACAATTACCATCGCTGATAAACCGCTAACAGATTGGTCGCCGACAGAATTGGCAAAAGTGATTGCCTATGTACCACAAGCAAGCCATATCCCCTTTGCTTTCAATGTAATAGATATGGTGATTATGGGACGCGGTGCGCATTTATCTTTTTTTTCTATGCCGAATAAACAAGATAGAACAATGGCAATGGAAACCTTAGAACTGCTTTCACTTTCTCATCTTGCCAATAGAACCTTTGATACCCTAAGTGGGGGGGAAAAACAGATGGTTTTAATTGCGCGAGCATTAGTGCAACAGCCACAACTGCTGGTGATGGATGAACCCGCTGCTAGCCTAGATTTTGGTAATCAAATCAAACTGCTTACCCAAGTTAAAGCATTAAAACAGCTTGGTATCAGTGTATTTATGTCAACCCATCATCCACAACATGCCGCAATATTGGCTGATGATGTGATTTTGCTAACACCCCATACTCACGTTTTGCAAGATAGCCCAAATATCTTATTAACACCCGATAATTTAGCGCACCTTTATGGTGTAAAACCGACAGACATTCAGGCGCATTTTCACGCCTACTCGGATAATAAAAACAGAATATAGGCAAGAATATGAATACGATAGAAACAACAGATTTTGATGAGCTATATAAAAACCATATGGTACAGGCAGAAAGAACTAAAAAAGAGCCTGAACATTGGGATAAACGTGCTGAAAAAATGGCAGAAACTTGTGCTAATCCTAACGATCCTTACTTAATTAAGTTTCGTGAAATGATGGATTTTACCGGTGCAGAAACATTACTCGATGTGGGTTGTGGTCCTGGCTCTATTAGTATTCACGTTGCTGATAAATTCAAAAAAGTTATCGGGATTGATTACAGCACCGGTATGTTAGCCGTTGCTAAACGTAGAGCAGAACAAGCTGGCATTCACCATGCGCAATTTATCACTTGCTCATGGGAAGATAGTTGGAATGAGCTACCACGTTGTGATATCGCGGTTGCTTCTCGCTCGACCCTAGTTATGGATTTAAAAGCGGCACTGATTAAACTTAATCGCCAAGCTAAATTGCGGGTTTACACCACACACACCGTTTCACCCACCTTTGTTGATCAACGCATTATTCGTCTATTAGGTCGTGAAGTGCCTACACTACCAACCTATATTTATGCGGTTAATATGCTTAACCAAATGGGTATTCACCCTAAAGTTGATTATATTCGCAGCCGTAATTGTCAAAGTAATTTCAACACCTTAGAACAGTTTATTGAGGGTATCAATTTCTCAGTAGGACCACTAAGTGAAGACGAAATTTCTCGCCTGACAACTTACTATCATGACAGCATCAAAAACGGTGTTTCTCTGATTTCACCAACCCGCGATTGGGCGATGGTCTCTTGGGATGTGGTGCCTGAAAGTGAGTTATTGCTATGATTTATTACCCTGATGCCTTTTTAGATAACTTGCTGATGGAAGACATTCAGTATGGTGATTTAACGAGTCGCGCACTAAATCTTCAAGCACAACTGGGCATCATGACATTTACTCGTCGTGAAGCAGGTTGTGTGAGTGGTATCGAACTTGCTCGTCGTTTACTTGAAAAACTGGGTTTAACTGTTGTAACACACTTGCAAGATGGCGATTTTGCAGATCAAGGTACTTTGCTTATCACTGCTGAAGGGCGTGCTGATGCACTTCACCAAGGCTGGAAAGTGGTACAAAACGTACTGGAGTGGAGTTGTGGCGTTAGCGACTATATGGCGAAAATGCTCGAAATTTACCATCGCTATCAGCCTAAAGGGCAAATTGCCTGTACACGTAAAAACATCCCAAATACTAAACTGCTTGCAACTCAAGCCGTATTAGCTGGTGGCGGTATTATTCATCGCCAAGGTTGTTCAGAAACGATTTTATTGTTTGCTAATCATCGTCGCTTTTTATCAGAACCCGATAATTGGGCGCAGCACATTAAACAATTACGCCAAGCTGCACCTGAAAAATGTGTGGTTGTTGAAGCTGATGATATAGAACAAGCAAGAGAAGCGCTAAAAGCCCAGCCTGATATTTTACAGCTTGATAAGTTCTCTATTGAAGATATTGCACAGTTGCAACAAGAAGCACCTCAGATTGCACCTCATTGCCATCTTTCAGTCGCTGGCGGTATTAACCTGAATACCATCGAAAATTATGCGCAAACAGGCATTACCTTAATGGTAACGTCTGCGCCTTATTATGCGCCACCGGCAGATATTAAAGTTCGTCTGTACCCAAAAGATTAAATAAAAATAGTAACTTACAAGTTAGTGAGCATTTACATATTTAATCAATAATAAACAAAGGAAATGCACGTTGTAAATACAGTGAAGTAAGCTACAAGGAGGCTGTAGTGTCGGCATAGAGGAATGTCTCGCCGTACTTGAGTCACTTTCAACGTGATGAATTTGTTTTATAAGTAAACCGAGCGCTTACAGGTTAGTAAGTGCTCATTTTATTCATTTATTTTTGCGCAACTCGTTATATAAAAACTTATATATAGATTGCAAATTGAGATTGGAATGATGAAATTAAAACCTCTATGCTACTGTTTATCTCTCGCCCTACTACCAAGTATTGCGCTTGCTGATACTACTTATGGTCAATCAACACCTGACTTATTAACCGTTTGGAGTAGCCCAATAGCGGCAAATCCAGATGTGTTAACACAAGCACAGATGCTGGAACAAAATAAAGTCAATGCAGCACAAGCTATTGCAACATTACCTGGTGTGGTGATGCAAAAATCAGGTAACCGTAATGAATACACCATTAAAGTACGCGGATTTGATAGCCGCCAAGTACCGGTATTCTTTGATGGTATTCCTACTTATGTGCCTTATGATGGTAACTTAGACTTAGCCCGTTTTACCACCAACGATCTGGCAAGCATTGAAGTAAATAAAGGCTACACCTCATTACTACAAGGCCCTAACTTAATGGGGGGGGCGATTAATATCACCACGGCAATACCGAAAAAACCATTAGAAGGCAGCATTGCTTATTCTCAAGGTTTTGCGCGTGGTGCAGATTATGCACATAACATGAGTGCACGTTTAGGTGTACGTAATGAATTAGGTTTTATTCAAGTTAGTGGGAGCCAATTAAAGCAACGCTTTACCCCCATTCCGGGCGCTGATGAAAATAACGAGAATGCAGGCACTCATGGACGTCGTGATAATTCAGCGACTGATGACAAACGTGGCATGATCAAAGTAGGTTGGACACCACGCGCTTCTGATGAATATACCTTTACTTATATCAAACAAGATGGCGAAAAAAATAGCCCACCAAATACCAGCAGCAATGCAAAAGGCAAATATAAATACTGGGCATGGCCTGACTACAACAAAGAGAGTTTTTACTATAACGGTGTAACTCAAATTACCGATGGCATCAATCTGCAAAGCCGTGCTTATCACGACAAATTTGAAAACACCCTTTATATGTACCCTAAAAAAGGCAACTACGTTGACTATAGTCATTATGATGACTACAGCACAGGAGCCGCATTACAGTTAGGCATTGATACTCGCGAAAATGATCTGCTCTCTTTTGCAGCACACTGGAAAGATGACGTTCACCGCTCTCAAAAAGAGAAAAATGGTGATTGGATGCGTTATAAAGATAGAACATGGTCTTTAGCCTCTGAATATCAGTGGGCTGCCACTAACGATTTAGATTTAGTGGGTGCGATTAGCTATGACTGGCGTGATAGTGTTGATACCGACAAAGGCGCTGATGATAACAAACAGACCGCGTTTAACTGGGAGATGATGGCGAAATACACCTTAGTGAACAATGACGCAGTGCGCTTCTCTGTTTCTGATCGTAGCCGTTTCCCTACACAAAAAGAGCGTTACACCACTGAGAAACCAAAAGATGGATCAAAAGGGATTATTAATCCTGATTTAGATCCTGAACGCGCTTTATCTTTCGATTTAACTTATGAAGGTCACATCACCGATAACTGGGGTTACCAAACTAGCGTTTACTACAATCGTGTCAGCGATGCGATTATGGCACACACCGTTTATCGTAATGGTACTGCTTTCTTCCAAAACCAAAATAGCGGACGTATTGACTATGTTGGTTTAGATTTAGGTACTAAAGGTAACGTAACGGATTGGTTAGAGCTTGGCGTAAACTATAGCTATATCCACAGTGATCCTAAACAGATCGAACACATTGAGGGCTTACCAAAACATAAAGCCTATATGTGGGTTACTTTTATTCCTGTTGAACAAGTTCGCTTTACCATTATGGAAGAAGCTCAAGGCTGGACTTATAACCGCATTGATGAAGATGACAAACTGGCAGGTTATGCAAAAACAGATCTGCGTTTAGATTATGATTTTGGTTATGGCGTTTCTGCTAATGCATCAATCAATAACCTATTCGATAAATCTTACGAATATACACAAGGTTATATGGAAGATGGTCGTAATTACTGGTTAGGCGTTGAATACAAGTTTTAATTATTTCAATTAAATGATTAAAATTTAATAAAAGAGAAGCGCTGTTATTTTTATAATAACAGCGCTTATTTTACCATCCATGATTTATCATCCATAATAAATATCTCGCGTAAATTCGTCCATTAAAACGAGAAGCGAAATTAAAAACGCAAAAAACCTTTTGCCATTTCTAATAAGGTATTCATTGTACTACTGACTATTTTAACAAAGTTATCGTAATTGCTATTTGCTGCACTATATTTTTTAGATAACTCATCAAGATTAGTATTTATTTTTTTCTCTAAAGCATCTAATGAATTTTTAAATAAATTAAATTCACTTTGTAATATGTCATGATCACCCTCAGCTCTTCTTTTTACATTTTCAATAATTTTATCTAAATCATGAAAATCTATAGCCATAGTAAATTCAGCGAAAACAGAGGGTGAAAAATCATTAATATTAGGTTTAAAATTAAAGCCTTTTATTCCTTTAAACAAGTCTTTTATTGCGTCTATTGCATTATTGACCTGATTAACATCTTCATAATATATTTTCTCTCCATCTATTACTCTAAAATAACGACCGTCTTCATCTCTAATAAAATCAATACTCATTTTAAAAAAGTGCTTATTAGAATTAGGGTTTTCGGTATAATTATCTCTTAAATCTTTTAAAGCATCAAATAATTTGAAAAAATCCACATTAACGGTATTATCTTTTTCTCCTGCCTTAGTCATTTCACTTAATTGAGATAATATAGTTCTTAATTTATTTACATAATCCATATATTTAGAAAAAATATCTTTTAAAATATCTAAATAATCGCTTTTACCTGTCACTATAGAATCTTTTACTTCTTTAAAAAAATCATGTAATGAATCAGTATTTGAGCCACTTCTGCCATTCACTTTAGCGTCTGCATGTTGAATTTTAGATATCTCTTGCTCTAGTATTTTGGTATTGTTGATATTTCTTGCATACTTATTTCTATTAATCATTTCCTCTTCTTTTAAAGAGTAATTACTGACTAAATAAGTAGATTTCATTGGAATAAAATCATTAATTTTATTTTGTAGTTTTTCTTTTACTTTATATCCTTCTTGGTTAAAATCTTCTTGCGCGAATTTCATATCTCCTTTTTCACCAATATAACGGCTATTTTCAGAAGAATGATTTTCTGTTAGTAATTTTTTATTGTACTCAAGACTATTAACATTACTAATTGCTTGACTGCTCATAACTAACCTCTTATATTTTAAATAAAAGAAGTAGCTCCTTATAATTTATAAAATTATATTTAGAGCCACAAGTTAAGTATCAGCATTTTTAGCTACTATTTTACCTAAAGTCAAAACTATAAATTTGTTTTAGTATAATTATAAAATAAATACAACCATTTGATTAAAAACGTAAAAATCCTTTTGCCATTTCCAGTAATGTATTCATTGTACTACTGACTATTTTCACAAAGTTATCGTAATTACTGTTTGCGGTGCTGTATTTTTTAGATAGCTCATCAAGATTAGTATTTATTTTTTTCTCTAAAGCATCTAATGATTTCTTAAATAAATCAAATTCATGCTGTAATATATTACGTCCTTTAGACTCCTCTTTTTTAATATTGTTTTCTTTAATAACTTTATCCATTTCAGCTTCAATATCAAACCCAGGTCTTACAACACCAAATAAACTTGTATTTTCTTTTAATAATTCTTTCCTTTTTTCTTTAAGCTCG
Source organism: Proteus hauseri (assembly GCF_040139125.1). Lineage (GTDB taxonomy): Bacteria > Pseudomonadota > Gammaproteobacteria > Enterobacterales > Enterobacteriaceae > Proteus > Proteus hauseri_B. The sequence goes on along the minus strand of NZ_JBEEUB010000007.1, from coordinate 103,501 downwards.
TTATCAGAGAGTATACCTTTTACAGTTGACACACTATCATCTATAGATTTAATAAAGCGATCTATATCAGAAAAATCAATATTACCTATAAATCTAATATCAATATCCTGATTATTTTCTGATGATTTATCATTTTTTATTATTTTTATCCCTTTAATATCTTTTAATAATTTTTCTATTGAGCATATTGCATCATCTACTTGATTTTTATTAATATAAGATATGCTGTGAACATCTATTTTACGAAGATAACTTCCATTCTCTTTATGCTGAAAAAGCAAACGAGAATGAAAAAAATATTTAGCTCCAGCCATATCTTCATATTTTCTTTTAATGTCAACTATCCTATCTTTAAATAAGGAAAATTTGACATTTACAGACTCAGACTTACTACCTGGTTTTGTATATTTACTTAATGAAGATGTTGCTATTTTAAGGTCATTAACATAATTCATATAGTTAGAAAAGGTATCTTTAAATATATCTAAATAATCATATTTTCCACATACAATAGAATTTTTTACTTCACTAAAAAACTCACGCAAAGAATGAGATTGTGAAGAATTTATTTTTAAATCTATATGCTGTAAATCTGATATCTGTTTTTCTAGCCTTATTGCATTATGACTATTTTTTGCATATTTATTTTTGTTAACAATGATATTTTCTTTTACTGAGTGATGATTCTTAAAATTTTCAGAATCTGATAAAAGATACCTATCAAGATTACCCTGTAGTTTTAATTTAACTTCATTCCCTTCTCTATTAAAATCTTCTACTCTTATTTTTTTATTATCCTCTGAAATAGAATCACTCTTTTTATCAATATTATTTAACATAAATTCATTATATTTGATATTATTATAGCTAGTTGGGTTTACCACTATTAACATTAACCTCTTACATTACCCGAAATCGTTGAAGCAGCATCTTGATTTGCGCGAATAATTGCCTCCATAGCTTGTATTAGCGCTTTAATAATATCTAAAGCTTCACGTTGAATTTCAGAATTATTACTATCAATTTGCCCTGTTGCATGACTTCTGGCTTCTAATACTTTAATATCTCCTTCTATACGTAATGCATCATTTTGTATAGAACTATCAACTACTTTTGAAACAGGATCTGCCGTTGATGAAATAAATGTACCTTTAATCATAGTCTTATTAGTTGTCTCACCAGGGGATACTCCCTTGTTTATTCCCTTTATTGAGGTAAAAGCACCAATACCATGAATAGCCATGGAAACCGCAGCACTTGAAATAGCAGCAGATAATATAAGATCTGCTTTTTTATATAGATCATCTTTTATTTTATTAGCGATATCCACTTGCATAGTCATAAACAAGTTTCCTAATTCTCTTGATGACTCATATTTTTTGATCATGATTTTTAAATAATCAATCATCAAGTTAATAATACTCATCATTTCATTAGAAATAAAATTAAAACCACCTTGTTTTATTGGATTATTATTTTGTGACCGATTGTTTTTCTGTAACTCATCAATTAAGTATTGGATATTTTGTTTTTCTTTTTCTGGCTTTTTTAATTCTGGAACTGACCGACTTATTTGTTCCATATCCTTTTTAACTATATCTTTTATTTTTTTCTCACCTTCTTTATCATTATAAATTTTATTATTAAGCTCAACACCCTCTTGCTCGTTTATATTATTTTTTAAAAGTTCTTTTATAACACTTATATTATTTAAGTTATTACTTACATTAGACATCATAATTTCACTCCTATTAAAGGAATTAAATAGTAATATTTTTTACAATATTAGCTCTTGCTTTATTACTTACAGATAAACTATCACTCATATTCTGTAATATCTCAGTTAATGTATCTACTTGATCGTGATAACTATCCATAATTTTCTCTATTAGTTTTTGGATCATATCTAATATGGCTTGTAATTTTTTAGTATCCGCAACTGATCTAATAATTTTATCGGTAATCGTTGCTGTATATATATTAACAGCACTTGAAGCTGATGCTGTGCCTAATTTTGACATCACAACCGTTCTATTTAAGGTTTTTAATCCATGAGCAGTAAAATCTTTAGATAGCACTTTATTAATTGATTTTAAAAGATTCTCCAGCGTCTCCATAATTATCTCTTTAACCATTTTACCTAACATAGCTTCAAGATAATCATGCATCATTTTCTTTAATGTCATTTTAACTTGTTCAGTAAATATCTTTTTAGCTACGTTTGTCACTGCATTAGCCGCTGATCCCGCAACAAAACTTAAGGCAACACCACCAACCAAAAGCGCGATGGTGACAATAATTTTTACCGCCATTTTTAGCTTTTCTTGCATTGCCTCTTTAGCTTTTTGAATGGTGCTTTTATCTAAACCTAGAGCGACTAATGCATCTAAGGTAGAGTTCAACATATCGACAATCGCATCAACAATCTTATCGACAACTTCACCTATCGCCTCTGTAACAGGTGCCATTGCCTCATCCATAAATGATTTCTTATTTATCGCTTGATAAATTTCATCGGCAACCGTTAAAGTCACACTGGCTGCCATCATCACCACAGCAACGCCAACCAAAGCCAGTGAAGCACCCGCAGTAAAAATTGAAGCAACACCCGCAATAAGTGTCAGTAATCCACCGAGTATCTTTAACCCAATTCCAGCCCAATATTGAATTTCTTCCTGTTTTTTAATTTGAGCTTTTTGATCTTCAATTTTTTGTTTTAATGATTTAGTGGTAACTTCCTGCATTTCATCAAATAATTTTTGCTCGCCTTCAGCACGTTCTAAGGTGACTTTTAGTGTTAGCTCTCGCAATTTAGCTAATAAGAAAGTTAGCAGTGCCATTCCCGATAGTGAATGCGATGCAATTTCTAGTTCTATTTTACTTTGTGATTCCGTTAATTTTTGATAAATATCCTTTGCACTATCTAATCTATTCTTGATTGACTCATCATTTTTTTTATTAATTAATGAATTTAATTCATTATGATTTGATGTAATTGAATTAAGTTTATCATTGCTCATAGAAACATTTGGCATATATTTAAATGCTTCATCTAAAAAATGAGCTAATTTATTATATAAGTTATCAATATCAGCTAAAGTATAATCTTTAGTGCTATCAGGTAAATCCATAAAGGGAAAGTTATCTTTAAGAAAAGCTTCCATCTCCTCTCTACTATTAATCTTTGTAGAGAGTAATTTATTAATAACAGAATTAGGAATATTTTTATTTTTTAAAAAGGCAATAACTTCTTCTTTGGTTTTAAACTTATGATCCTTAATTTGATTATAGATTTCCATCCAATAATCAGTATAAGCATCTTTATATTTATTCATATCATCTAAAATAGATTGATAATCATTTTTTAGTCCATCAACACCTTGAGATAACTTATCTAGTTTTTCTAGATAGTAATCCAAATTATCGACATTTTTAAGTTTATCTAAAATACTCTGATTTATTAAGTTTTGATATGATAATTGTAGATAAAGAAAATCGTTTGTTCCTTTTGATGAAGAACTTTTCGACCGATTTGAAGCAGAATCTAATAAAGGTTTTTCGGTTACAGTAGGTTGATTTGAGCGGACATTTGGGGTTGCACTGCGCTGCTTTTGCTCATCATATAGATGCTTTTGATTAACTAAAACCTCTTCTTTTTTATTTGACTCTGTAGGGCTATTTAATACTTCTTCTGTTTGTGTTTTCTGCGGATATAGCTGTGCCTTAGCTTCTTGCTGCTCTGCAGTTTTTATATTAAAATTTAAATCTGATTTGGTATCAATTTTTTTATTACTTTTTTCTTGTTCTATTGGTGCTCTTAAAACAGGATATTCAGTAATATTTTTATCTTTTAAAATAACCTCATTAATTACCTTTTCATTGGTAATAGTATTAATTATCTGAGCTTGTTTCACACTCTCTTTATTTACTTTCTCTACCTCCTTAGATGGTGAGAAAGTAGAAACTTTCCGTTCGTAGTTAATATCGCTATTAATTTTACTATTCATGCTATTCGTCCTTACTTTCATCAATTACAACGAGAGGAACATCTTTTAGCGATTCTAAATAGACCATCGCTTTCTCTTTTATTGATTCATCATTTATTTTTTCAACAACTTGATTAAAACAGTATTTTGCTTTCTCTTTTTCACCTAAAGATAGATTACATTGCCCGGCATAAAAAACAGGTCGATAATCATTTTTAGCATTAAGATAAGCTAGCGCATAAAGATCAACTGCAGCCTGATACTGTTTTTTCAATTGATTAACAGCGGCTAATCCCATGATATAATCAACATTGTAGAAATCATAAAGACATAAAAATTTAAAGATAGCTTCAGCTTCGTCCAGTTTTCCTTTCTGGTAGAAGTCATAAGCGAATGAATAAATTCCTTCCATAAATCCTTCTGGAATTGAGCTTTCGTCCTTGAGTGAAGTCCCATTTTGAACAATAGAAACGATATAGCTTGCTAATTGATCAAGTTCTTTTTCTGACATTTTTTCATATAATGACATTGTGTTAATCCTTTCATCTAAGATGAATAATTAATGGTGATATTTTAAAATAACGGTTATTTAATTACTTTAATAAAACACACGCCCATATTTATAAAAATAAATATGATTTTTTTTATATAATTTAAACTTAGCTTGTTATTATCTTTAAATTATTCATTTATATAATCCATCTCTTCTCTTAACATACCTTCTATTTCTATTTTCTTAAGCCAAATTAAAATATCCATAACATCTAATAAATCCTTGTCTATCATTACTTCAAATAAATGATATTTATGGTAAATTTTTCTCGCTAGTTCAGGATAACGAACAACAGGTGTACCTATTTTCTTTGCATAAGCCTTAACTGCTAATGCTTGTGCATTTTTACAACGCAATGAAACCAAAGGCATAATTCCATTATCTGGATCAAAATAGATACCAATAGCGACATGCGTAGGGTTAACAATGACAGCGGATGAATCACGAATAACTTGCTTCATCGGCTCATCAAGTAATTCTTGGTGTAACTGTTTTCGTGTTGATTTTATTTCTGGATCACCTTCCATATTTTTGTTTTCTTGTTTTACTTCATGCTTTTCCATCATCATATCTTTCATAAAAAGTAAAAAATCAGCAATAATATTTAAAATAAGGATGGGGATAGATAAAATAAAAAAAACAAATATAAAACTAACAACCAGTGAACACCATTTATCAATAATCTGTTCTAAACTAGAGCGATATAATAAAAATATCTCAGATCCATGCAAAACAATAAATAAAGAACAAGTAATCAGAAATATAAGTATGAAAAATAACGTTTTAAAAAGATCTTTTATTGTTCTCATACTAAATATTTTTTTAAAGCCAGATATGGGATTAATATGATTAAGATCAATCTTTATAGCTTCTGTCGCAAGCTTAAATCGAGATGAGAATAATGAAGGGATTGTTCCAGATAAAATAGTAACAACTAATATAGGTAATACAATATCAAAAAATATTTTTGATATTATTTCCACATAACTTTTTAAGGTAATATTATTAGGATAAAGTAATAGTGATTGATAAAACCGACTAAATTCATCTAAATTAACTTGATGAAATAAATACATAACACCGATGAGATAAACTAAACCCGATGTTAGTTCTTTACTTTTAAATGTTTGCCCTTTTTTTGCCGAGTCATCAAGTTTTTTCTGGGTTGGCTTTTCTGTTTTTTCAGCCATGATAAATACTCATAAAAATATCATAAAAGTATCTATTATTAAAAAAATCAGATAATTCATTTGTCAGTGCAGAAGTAAAAAAGAGTAATAATGCTGAAAATGCGATTATACCTTTTATACATAATGATAATGAAAATGCATTTAGCTGAGGACAAAATAACGAGTACACGCCTAGTGCGACTTCACTTAAAAACATAATAATAAGTACAGGAGAGACTAAAATAATGGCGGTTTTTACCATATTATTCAACCATTGACCAATAAAGGCATAGCCGATTTCGCTATTAAAATATCCCATTGGAAAAATTTCGTAGCTCTCTTTTAATGTATTCATTAATATTGATAGACCACCTGTTGATAAAAAATAAGCAACACAAAAAAGTCCAGTTAATGATGCAAATTCAGAAGACTCAATACCAGTGGTAGGGTTAATAGTATCACCAATACTCGCCCCTCTCTGGTTATCAACAAATTCACCAAAAGCAGAGGCTATCCAAAATGGTGTAGCAAGTAATAATCCGATAAAAATACCAATAACTAATTCGCTGATTAAAATAACACCCCATAAATTTCTTGTAGAATCAACAATTGTAATACTGGGTTTTATCCCCATAGCAATATAAAAAATAACAACATATTTTAATAATTGGCTATTAAGAACCTTACTATTTAAAAAGGGTATAAACATAAAAGTGGGAATCAATCTCGCAGCAAGCAATAAGAGATCGACTAAGTAAATCTTTATGTTCTCAAATAATATTAACATACGATTTATCCTGATAGCCCTATTGCTATCATCTCTTTTGCGTACACTAATATTTTATCACCCATCCATCCCATAGTGATTAATAAGCAAACGAAAACACCCACTAATTTAACACCAAAGGGTAATGTTTGTTCTTGTACTTGAGTAATAGTCTGCAATAAGCCGATAGCAAGTCCAATAAAGGTTGCTATTGCAATAGGTCCAGCAGAAAGCACAATAATCAAGTAAATGGCTTTATTTGCAGCGTAGATCATATCCATTAATTTACCGCCATTAAATCCAAGTATTGATTAATTAATCCTTTTGATAATAATGTCCAGCCATCCATTGCAATAAATAAAATTAATTTTAATGGTACAGATAATGTAATTGGGCTCATCATCATCATACCAAGTGCTAACAAAATACATGACACAACCAAATCAATAACAATAAAAGGCAAATATAGATAGAACCCTATAATAAAAGAAGATTTTATTTCACTTAATGCATAGGCAGGCAACAAGGATAATAAAGAGTTTTCTATATTCTCTTTATCTCCATAACTGTTAGGTCTATTACCTTGAGCCTCTTCAAAAAAGTTTAATAATTCTGGATCAGAATACTTATATAAATACCGTTTATACTCTCCTAAGGCATCATCAGAGAATCTGTCAAAAGAATCAGGTGATGATATATCAATAGGATTTTCGACAAGATATTGATAAGTATTTTTTGCTATAGGTGTCATAACAAATAATGCCATCATCAAAGCAATAGCATTGAGAACCATATTAGATGGAACTTGCTGAACACCAAGCGCATTTCGCGTCATAACAAGAACAATTGAGAATTTTAAATAGCATGTTCCTGCTGCAATAATAAAAGGTGCTAACGTTGCAATAGCCAGTGTTAAAATTAAGTTTGTTGAACTATCCATAAATTATTCACATGAAGAATATGAGTGCTGAATCTCAACGGCAAATCTATCACCAACCTTAATCAGCTCACCTCGAGCAATTGGTGTTCCATTGACAGCTAATGTAATATGACGAGAAACATTTTCTGATAATGTAATCTGTTGTCCGGGCTTTAAATTTTCTATCTCTTCAATCAATAAAACTTTACTTGCCAATAAAAAAGAGACGGTAACAGGAATAATACCAATAGATTTTAGGTCTATTTTTTCTTTTTTTACTTCTTCAATATCTTTTTTTTCTTCTATTTCTAAGCTATCAGATAATTCTTCTAATTCCACGGTATCTTCCCCTTTCCATTTAAATCCCATCCATCTCCTCTCACCAATAAATAGTGAAAAAGAGACGTTATCAATTAAAAAAACATCACCTAAAGAGAGTGTTTTTAATAATGAAATAGATATTTTACTATAGCCAAAATTAAATTTAGCTACTGAACCTATTCTGTTTTCTGATAAAGGGATCCATTCATACTTACCTTTTATATCGCAAATAAATACATCACCTATTTCCGTGTTCACAACCGGATAAAGTATTCTCTTTTGCTCTTCTACCCAGATATTATCGACAGATAATGTCATTGGTTCTTTTGAAAAAGGAAGTAATAATTGTGAGAAAACCTGAGAAAAAAGTGATTGTAAATAAGAAAAAGGAACTTGGAGCCAATCAATATTTTTTTTAGGATAAGCAATATCCATCGCTTGATTAACTGCCACTAAGCCAGTTAAAGAGCCCAAAGCGCTCTCTCCCTTTATTAAAAAATAGCGTTCAGATACTTTTACTGCTTGAGGTATAAATAAAGATGACAATATTTTTATCGCATCATTACCTCTATTATTGAGCTCTGTATCTTTTGAATCGAGCTCGCTAATCATTCTCTTTCTCTCTCTTTATCCGCATTAGTATCAATTGCATTAATGTGCCAATGTGCATTTTTATCTTCAGAATTTAATGCTAATGTAAACCGACCTTGATATTGATTAACATTATCCAAAGACGATTGATAGACACGCCCCGTTGATGCAACTAACTGAATCTGTCTATCTATAAAGTTAATTTGCATTTGATGAGTATCACTTCCCCACTGTTTGAAAACATAAGTAATACTTGGTGGCTGTGTAATTGTTGATATTTTTTTATGTAAAATTTTCCAAGAAGGAATTTCAAGTACTTTATCTGCTGTTTTTGGCAATATAACTGATGGTTGAATTTGAGGATTTTGAATATTAGAGAGTGCAATATTTCTAGAATCTATTGTTCTTTCTTTCTTATTGCCTCCATCTATTTTTATATCAGAATCTATTACTCTATTTAATGATGATATTATTTTATTCTTAATATTGTTTAGATTATGGCTATTTTGATTTTCTCTATAGCTAAAAATATTTTTATTATCTTCAATATTTTCAGTTTGAATAGCTGAAAAGCTCTCATGTTGTTTCTCGATTGACTCTAAATCAATGCTATTTTTTTTTGGTTGAAGATCTACCATGGCATATTTCTTAGTTAAAACCGTATCTATATCTTTATCTATATCTTTAAATACTGTTTTTTCTTCAGAAGAAGGTAAATTGATTGCCACCATGTCTGCATTATTAACGTATGATTTATCCTTTATTACGGTTTTAACTGGTTTAATCTCTTCATTATTTTTTTCTGCTTTTTTTTGTGCAATAGCAGAAATGGTATTATTTTTTTCTGCTATTTTAACGGGTACAGATATTTGTTTTTCGGCATGAAGATGAGATAAATTTTTTCTCTTTTGGTTACTTAATTGAAGCGTATCTTCAGAAAAGTCTTTTTTCATCATCTTTTCATGCATATAAGGCGCTTTATTATTAATAAAATCTACGTCTTGTACTCTCTGTGACGCTCTTAAATTACCGGACTTATGAAGAAAAAAAGGTTTTTGATTTAATAACAAACCCTCAATATTCTCAAGTTGTTCTTTCTCATTTTTACTCGTTGTAAAATCTTCACTCTCTTTTACCTCTTCAGATAAAGTGTCATTTATTAATACATCTTCTTTTCCACTAAGACCCTCCATCAAATTTAGTTTTTGCTTTAGTTTTTTTATATTTTCAGGCGATAACTTTAAATTATTAGAATCACCCTGCATTACATGAGCCATTTTCAATAAGGTTTTAAAATCACTATTTCTATCCAAGTCATTCATTGAATTTAAAATTACTTTATCACCATTCGATATTATTTGAGTCATATAATGCCATCTCCTGTATTTCATTTTGTTCTAATCGTTCAATGTATAACTCTTTTTCTAATGCTTTTCTTTCAAAATAAAGCTTCATTTTATTTTGTTTTTTTATAGCCAGTAGTCTTTCCTTTTTTAATTCAAGGCTACCACTTTTCAATTGAATTAATTTATATTCAATCTCTTTAAGTTGAGCAGTAGAGATATTTAATGATGATAAAACAATCGCTTGTTTACGTTTTTGTTGGTTTAATGATATTAAAGAGTAAAGTCCTGATTTTTCATAAGCAGAAATTTCTTTTTTCAATGCAAGCGCTAATTGTTGTTGCTCTTCTTTTTTCGTTTCAGCGTCAATAATTAATTGCTGATGCTTTCGTTGCTCTTTTTCTATTCTTTTTTGACGTTTAGCGATAGCATTAATTAATACTCTCTGATTAAGGGGCAAGCGCATAAAGTTGTTTCAATGTTTGTTGAAATTCAGCGTTTTCTGTAAATGATTGAACTAGAAAAGCCTCTATTAAAGCTTGCTTATTAACAGCATCATCATTTAATTCATTTTCACCTTGATGATACTCACCAAGCTCTTGCAGCAATTTAATATCCTGCAAACGCATCAAAATTTGCCTTATTTTTAATGCGGATTGTTGTTGTTTAACACTCGTAATTTGTTGAAAAACACGGCTGACGCTACCCAAAATATCAATAGCCGGATAATGACCAGAAGCGGCAATTTTACGTGAAAGATAAATATGCCCATCAAGAATAGAGCGAATCTCTTCACCAATAGCATCAGGTTCATCATCACTTTCTAATAAAACAGTATAAAATGCAGTGATAGAACCACTTTTTGTCACTCCCGGTCGTTCTAAAATTGCGGGTAATTTATCAAACACAGAAGCGGGATAACCTTTACGAACCGGCAATTCGCCAGCGGTAAGCGCAACATCTCGCAATGCTCGACAATAGCGAGTCATAGAATCAATAAACAGAACAACATTCTTTCCCTGTTCTCGAAAATATTCAGCCACTGTTGTTGCAACTAAAGCAGCATTACAGCGTTCAATTGCTGGCTGATCCGATGTTGAACAAATCAATACCGTTTTTTCACATCGTTTGTCTTGCTTTAATTCTTCAACAAACTCGGTAACTTCTCGACCTCTTTCACCAATCAGTCCAATAACAAAAACATCTGCTTGAGAAAAACGAATAAACATATTCATCAACATTGTTTTACCCGTTCCTGCGCTGGCGAAAATGCCCATCCGTTGACCTAATCCACAACTCAATAATCCATCAACAGCACGCACTCCTGACTCAAATACCGTTGTAATCGGTCTCCTTTCACTAAATAAAGGGGGATTACCTTCTATAGGAAAATTTGTATAAAATACATCTTCAGAAACTTCATTATCATTAAAACGGAGCAAACAATTGCCTTTTATATCGATCATGCTTCCCAATATATTAAGGCTTAATGCAACAGAAAATGCTTTTCCTGTTGGCTCTATGATTATTTGTAAAGAGTATCCTTGTGGGCTTCCCATCATACTTAAAATAGTAATACCATTACGAAAGCCAATAACAATCGCTTCGCCAATATTCTCTTCACTAGTAATCGATTCTTTTATGTAACAAATTTCCCCAATAAATACATTACGCAACATCACCTCAAGAATATTTCCTTGTATTCGGGTTGGGTGTGCTGCGTAATGAAAAATAGAAAGTACGTTATTCATTTATTAATCGATGAATTGTTGATGTATTCTATTCATAGTTTGAAAATACTCATCAATTGCTTTTGCCATAGATTCTCCATTTTGTAGAGCAACGGGCATAAAAGAAGCTCGTAATTCTAATTCTGACTCTACTTTTACTAAAGCGGGTTGACCAGGATGAAAACTTTCAGTTTGGTTATTAATATTATCGAGTAATAATTCAAAACTACATTGCTTTAATAAATTTTCATCATATTCATATAGTACTGACCAAATCATAGGAACTTCATCTACGACTAATAAATTAATGTCTGGCATATCTCCTAAACTAATTGTAATTGTAGAATGGTTATCAATAGACTTCCCTTCTGAAAAAAGATCATTGCGACCAATTACATTCATCGCATCCATTATTAAACTGGCAAGATCAAAAGACATAATATCTCCTAAATAGATTGCAAAACATTAATTTCAATATCAGATGATATTTCATCATAAGATAATACTGATAATTGTGGATATTGAGTTTCCAGCAATTTCCTTACAAACCTTCTTATATCTATTGCAGTTAAAAACACATAATTTTGAATATATTTTATATCATCAATTGCTAGTGTTACTTTTTCTATTACCATATCAAGCTCTGCAGGTTCTAAATTTAGAAATGTTCCTGAAGAGCTTTGTCTTATGCCACTACGAATAACATCTTCTAATTCATTAGATAATATAATAACGTTAATACAATTATCTTTTGAGAAAAAGTGGCTAATATAGCGTGAAAGTAATGAGCGAATATGTTCTGTTAATAGGATTGGATCTTTTTCCTTACCTCCCCACTGTACTAATCCGCCAATAATTGTTTTTATATTTCTAATGGGTATTTTTTCTTGTATAAGGCGTTGTAGTACTTCATTAATACGTTGAATAGAAACTTGCCTATAACACTCTTTCATCAATTCAGGTGATTTCTCTTCTATTTTATCTAAAATATTTTTTGTTTCTTGTATTCCTAAAAACTCAACAATATTTAATGTGATTAAATTAGAAAACTTTTTATAGAAATAAGATTCTGACGAATTTAATATATATCCTAAGCTATTTAGCTTGTCTTTATCTTTTTCATCAACCCAATAATTTTTTACATTTCCATCTTTAATTTCTGTTATTTCAAATGAGAGAGAAAGAAACTCATCATTAGGATTTTCAACATAATTTAAAGGAAATGGACAATCAAATTCTTCAGCTTTTACTTCATTAATCAAAATAAGCGTTTTATTTTCATCAACCAGTTCAGAGTAATGAATAATGATATCGGGCAACAAAACACCATATTGTAATATAAACTCTTTTTTCAACCACTTATCAAATACGATTTTTGTTAGATAGTTTTTTTTCTTAGCTGATACGGTAATAATTAAAGGTACTGTTTCTGCTTGCAAAAGTGAAATGTTTTCGGTTAATAAACTATTTTCCGCCTCTTCTTTCTTACCTGAAAAAAGATTTGAAATTAATCCTTTTTTACCTTCGCCTTCTTCTGCTGTATTTTCACTAGCGTCATTACTAGATGTAGTTGTTATTTCTTTTTTCTTATTTTTCCATGTTTTTCTAAAGAAGTAACTTCCTAATATTGCAGATAATATAAGAAAAACAGGTGTAGGAAATCCCGGTAAAAAGCCAATAACAAAAGCGAGAATGGCAGTAACAAGCAAAGCAAAATCTTGAGCTAATAGCTCATTCATAATACTAAAGCCCAAATTTTTATTTTCACCACCTACTCTTGTTACAATAAAACCAGCACTAATAGAAATCAGCAATGCTGGTATTTGTGCAACCAATCCATCACCAATTGTTAATAATGTATAAGTATGTAAGGCTTGTGAAATAGATAAATCCATTTGAGCCATACCAACAGATATACCACCAATTAAGTTAACAAAAATAATCACAATACCTGCAATAGCATCACCTTTAATAAATTTCATTGCACCATCAAAGGAACCATAAAGCTGACTTTCTTGCCCTAGCTCTTTTCTTCTTATTTGAACTTCTTCATTGGTAATGATGCCGGATTTTAAATCAGCATCAATACTCATCTGTTTTCCTGGCATACCATCTAAAGAGAAACGTGCCGCCACTTCAGCAACACGTTCAGAACCTTTTGTAATAACTAAAAATTGCACAATAGTAACAATAGAGAAAACAACAAACCCTACTACTAAATTTTCACCAATAACAAACTCACCAAAAGAAGTAATAATTTCACCAGCATCGGCATCTAATAAAATTAATCGACTAGTACTAATAGAGAGGGCGAGACGAAAAAGAGTGGTGATAAGTAATAGTGCAGGGAAAGTCATAAAGTTCAATATTCTAGTGATATAGAATGAACTCATAAAAATAAGTAGAGCAATAGTGATATTTAGCCCTATTAGAAAATCAACAATATAAGTTGGCAATGGAATAATTAACATCATGATCACAAGGATCATAATAGATAATACAATAAGCTCTGGTCGGTTTTTTATTGCCAAAAGAAATCTATAAATCATAGAATTATCCATTAATAATTATTAGTTATTATATTATTTTCTTATTTGATATTGTTCCACAGATATATATTTATCTATAAATTTTTGTACTATTATTTGGCAACTATCTCTAAAGTCATCAGATAAATATAATGACTCAGGATAAGTTTTAAACATATTTTTTATTTCTTGTAATAATCTCATCTTTATATTTATAAGAAAGTCGAACCATTTATCTTTTAACAAAGTACTTAAGAAATCCTGCATTTCTTCTGGATATGTCATTCCATATAATATTAGCTGATAAAGATCTTTTTCTGATATTGTATTTTTAAGCTCTTTTTTAGAAAAAACTTTCATACTTATATCAATAAAACTATATAAGCTACGTAGCTTATTAACTCTCTCTAATAATTGACCGAACTCTGTACTTTGAGAACAACTTGGCATTAATGACTGCATATCACAAATCAGACTTTGAGTAAGAAAATTTAATATAATAGTACATTGATTAATATCATACTCATCAATCCACATTTGAAAAAAATAGATAGGGTCGAGATCAAGATTAAGATAACTACGATATAGTTCTCGTAAAGATGATGGATTTAAAGAAAGTAATTTAGCAAATGTTCTCGCCTGAAGAGCAATATTTATCCCCGCACGAATATTTTTTGCATTTTCGCTATTCATTAAGCGATTTATTTCATTTTCTATACCAGCATCAAGTTGTGCACCTAACTTTTTTTTTCTTAATAACTCTCGTAATACCATAACGAGGTCACTTTCATCAGGGAACATTTTACGTAAAAAATTAAGTAATTCTTGCAAACTTCGCCCTGATTTTTTAAACATCATCATTACTTTATCAAGTTTTTTGTCTGCTCCTTCTTCTGTTATATAAAGAGTGCTTTTACCTTTTTCCGCTTTTCTATCTAACCGCTTACCAAAACTTTGTGAGAACTGTGTCGCAACCATAGACATATCATCAGCAATTTCAGCTAATTGATTTTGATAATTTTGCTTTTCACTTATTTTTGGCTGTTTATATTCTGTTTCTTGTTGACTCTTTTTACTGGTTGTACTCTCTTTAGTTATTACCGTGCTAGGTGTTGTGCTATTAATCGATCCAATCATTACTTACCTCATAAAAACTTGAAGTTGTTGCAATGCTTGTGACGTTTTATTATTAATTGGTTGAAATGGATTTTCAGTCAAAGATTCCATTAACTCTGTATCCGTTTTTTCTAATAAACGAGGCTGCAACATAAATATACGCACCATTTTCTTATTATTATCAGAGCTATAACGGAATAATCCACCGATTAAAGGAATTGAACCTAATACAGGTATCTTAGACTCAGCTTTAATATTGTCTTCACGGGTATAGCCACCAATTAATAAACTGCCACCTTCTGAAACACGGGCAACGGTACTAATATTTGTTCGATTAATAACGGGTAAATTCTCAATTTTTTCATCATCACCATCTCCATCTTTTTTTCCTGCTCCATCTTCAAGATTAATGATCATTTCGATATCTTTATTCAATTCACCTATTCTAGGTAATACACTTATCATGGTTCCAAAAGTCGTTGATTCTAATGTGGCAACGCGTTCACCTTTAATTTGGGTATAAAAGGTAGTGTTGTTGTCAAAAATGGCAGGTGTATTTTCTTGAGTCAAAATAATAGGGCGAGAGACCATTTGTGCTTCGCCATTTTCACTTAATGCTTTAATCTTTGCTAAGAAATTTAAACCAGATGCTGCACTTAGACTGGCTGAATTAAAAAAGAATGAGCCTTTATTTGAGCCATAACTTGCTTGCCAATTTACGCCTAAGCTATCTGCACTATTTTTAGAAATATCAATAATCCATAACGACAGTTCTACTTGTCGCTTTGGTTTATCTAATTGAGAAATCAAAGCACTGACTAACGCTAATCCTTCTCGACTAGTTTTAACTAATAAGCTATTTGACGCCGGTAATGGTACTAACTCAACATTATATTGACCTATTTTTGTAGCTACAGATGGGTTTGATAAATTATCTATCTGATTGCCTTGTTCCTCACTAATTTCTCCGCTATTTTCTAATGATATATCTGTGCGTTCTATTATTTGGCTAGGTCTTGTTTTTTGTATACCATTTGTTGTTGGCATAAATAGTTGCTGTAAAACAGTAGTGATACCTGGTAATACTACTTTCTCGTCGCGCAAAGAAAATGTTCTATCTTGAACAAATGTATTTTTTAATTGAAAAATTTGGACAAAATCATCACCATAGCGAGAACTTCCTATTGGCACTTGGTTATTAATACTTTCGCTCATTTGCTCTTGAGCATCACTATCTAGATAATCAGCCGCGGCTTTTACTAATTTAATATAAATTGGTGGACCAGAAATATAGAAGGTTCTTTGATCTCTGCCAGACCGTAATGGAAAACGTTGATCATATAACCCAACATCTTGTAAATAGTCTTTAAGCTCATTCATTCCTATGTTTTTGACTTGAAAAAGCTCTTGACGTATTTCATTACTTTCATAAACATAAACTGATTTACCATCATTAAAATAGAGTAATGACATTCTTCTCACTATCAGTTCAAAAGCATCTTCAGGCGAAGAAATATCAAAATTTCCTGTTATTCTCATCTTTTTAACCGCACTACTGAGAATAAATGGTTTATTTAGTTTATCTGATAACACATAAAAAAATTGTTCAATTCTCGTATCTACAGCAATAAACATATCCGGCTTTTTAACCTGATGTGTATAAATCACTTTACCTTCTGCTGCCTGAGTTTGAACTGTAAAACTACAACATAGAGTTAGCGCAATAATACAAAGGATCTTATTTTTTATTTTCATATAAAAGATGACCAATTCGACGAAATTCAGTCGGGGTAATACCAAATAGCAACTTAATTTCATTAGAAAAATGAGATGCCGAACTAAATCCATTATCTACGGCAATTTGAGTTAAGGATTCATCCGTTGATAATGTAGTTAAAATAGACGATGCTGCTCTCCACGAACGCAATTGGCTTTTGCCACAGTTGCCTAAATAGCGCTTACATAACCGCCTAAAGTGTGTGCCAGATACTCCATATCGTTCTCCTATTTGTGCAATATTGCTTTTTTTCTCATCTAAATAACTAATGAGATGTAAAATAAGCCAATAACTTTCACTATGTCTTATCGTGACAAAAAGTGGCTCTAGTTGGCTTTCCTTTTTTAATGCTTCGCTAATCAGAACATACTCCAAACTCTTATCTATATTTTCTATATAAAAAATCTGTTGATTAATATCAAATTCAGATCCTATTGCTGTCATTTTTGAAAAATCACGAGCATAATCAATAAATGCCAATAATCTTGCACAAATAAAAAAAGAGCGTTTTTCTATTTTCCAAGAGTTATTTTCAAATTGAAAAACGACATCACTATTTTTTGCACTATAAATAAATGCATTTCCTTTTATTACTTTATTGTTTTTTTCATCACATATTTTTATAGGAAACTCATTGCCTTCAGGGATACAAAAAAACAATGAATGCCCCATTAATATATTTTTATTACCACTTATTTTTACATCATTAATCAACATGCGGAATACCTCAAAATAATTTAAAAAAAACAATGCACTACATAGACTAGTTAATGAAAGGAATCTTACTCTTGTTATTTTATATATTTTCACAATAATATCACCAACAATTAACTATAAAAGCAATCCTCAAGATGCTTTCGTTTATTATTTAAAAAAAAAGAGCCTATTAAATAAAATGAAATAACAAATAAAAAACATGTGTCTTTTTTAAAAGAATTTTTATCAGCAAATCATTAAGCTATATCAATAGCAAATTAATAATAAATAATCATCAGGTTAACTCTATGTTCTATTATATATATATTCTTCACGGTCCATTAAAGGGTACAATATTCCCCTTAACTTCTGACCGTTATTTTATCTCTCTTTATAAAAATAAATCTAAAAACATCAATAATGATAAAGCGACACTTTACATCCCTTGTGATGATAAAGTAGAAGAAAAAACACTCTCTGTTACACTGGATAAAGATAATATAAAAAATAATACAATTAAAATTGAAAACAGTAAAATAAAAGATGATATAGAGAAACCCTTTTTATTAGAGATAGATAAAATATTTTATCTGAATGATATTCCTATTTTTTTAATTAGCAATAAAAATAACTCACCTCTATCTCCCTCTCATTTTAAAAAATTTAAAAGAAAATTTGACACAAAAAAAATGATAGTAGGAATATTTGCATTAATAATACTACCACTAATTGTATTTACTTTATTTATGCCTCATTCCGAGCCAAAAGAAATAGCTTCAACGTCATTAGATAGTTTAAATTTTAAAGGATTTAATGGTGAGAATGATTACTATTGTATTTATGACAATTTATTTCCTGATGAAATGAAATCAACTAAGACTAATAGTAACATTATATATATAGACACAAGTAATATAAATTCATTATTTAATGAGGAAAATAATAATAAAATTTACAACCTAATATTAAAAGATAAGCAAAAACCTACAATAAACTTCATTTATCACAATGAATATGAAAAAACAAATATCATAAAAGCTATAAATAAAGTTATTCCTTTAAATTGCCAAATAAATAGCTATGGTTTATCGCTCCCTAAAATCATTGACGATATCAATAAACTTTCTTTCATAAAAGAAACTAGTTATACCATTCAAGAAAAGAAGAATGGAATAATATTTATTTTTGATGACAGCTTAACCTCAGAGAATAAAACCATTATTGATAACTATATAAAAAAACAAACTGCAATTTTCGGAAGAAAATTTATTACTTATCATGAGAACATAAGTAATCCTGATTCAAACTATCAAGCAACGTTAAAAGAAGAGAAAGGCTATATTTTTATTAACAACCAACATCGCTATTTTCCACAAGGACTATAGAGCAAACTAAAATTAAGAGGAATTATATTATGGCTACAAATGCGCCAGCAAATGATGATGTCAGTGCAATCAAAACTGTTAATGATTATTTTGTAGAACCAGTAAAAGATCAAAGTGATGCTCTAAAAGATGCACTTGATAATTTAAAAGCGGATACTTCAAATGCGGCTTCATTAGCTGATTATCAAGCAAGACTTGCTGAATATAATATTACACGTAATGCCCAATCTACCTCTATTAAGGTCGTAAAAGATCTTGCAATGAGCATCATCGGGAATATGCGTTAATTATTAAATGGAGAAAATATATGGCAATTACCCCTGTTACTTCGGTCAATTTATCTGCACTGTCAGATAAAAATAACAATGAGAGTGATACTTTGTCATCAATGATGACAAGAAGTATTACCAGTGGCTTTCAATATGAGGCGCAAATTCAAGAAAAGCTAGCCACATTAAGCCAACTTTCTGATATTCAAAGTTATACAAAATTACAAACTACGCTAAATGATTATACCATCACGATGAATTTAGCTAGCACACTTGCTCGTAAATCACTAAATATCGTTGAAACATTACTCAAGGCACAATAGTAATGAAAAATAGATATTTACTCTTTGTTTTTCTATTCAGCTTGGTTTCATTGCTAAGTGGTTGTAAAGAGCAATCATTACTCACTAATTTAGATCAACGTCAAGCGACTGAAATTCAAGCTGTTTTACAAAAACATCAAATATCCAGTACACGTGCAGCACTTGGAAAAGGATTATTTGATATTACAGTAAAGCAAGAAGATGTAGCACTTGCGATTCAAATACTAGAAGAATATCAATTACCTACTGTTGCACGAATTGAAGTGACTCAGCTTTTTCCTTCTGATGCACTCGTTTCATCACCACAAGCAGAAAAAGCACGGCTTATTTCAGCAATTGAGCAGCGACTAGAACAGTCTTTACTTGTTATTGATAGTATTATTGATGCGCGAGTTCATATCAGTTATCCGCTATCACCTACAGAGCGAGTGATCCCAAAACCTCACTCTTCTGCGCTTATTTTTTATGAAGACAGCGTACTTAATAGCGATCAACTTGGTGAAGATATACGTGCCTTTATCCATAATGCATTTAGTGATATGGATGAGGAAAATATAACTGTATTGCTGTATCCAAGAAATATTAATAAGTTCAATGTGATAAAAGCTAAACCTTCATCAGAAAATAGTTCTCTATTCTTTAATCCATGGATATTACTCAGTCTATTATTGGTAGGAATTGCTGTTGTTTTTACCATTATCTATATGGTTTATCGCCACAAAAAAGTGACCATAGTAGAGGGAAAGAATGAACCTAACACCTAAGCAATTTGAACTATTCGCTAATGTTATGTATGAACCGCTAAGTTATATTCATTCTAGTTATCCTACATTAGCCTCTAAAGATGACTCTTTAATTTGGCAGAAAATCGCTAATCATGAATTAATTAAACAATATAAATTACTCCCTGAATTAGATTATTCAACAGACGATATTGTAGAGAAAATCGTTAGTTCTTGGCACATCCTCCCTCGTTGTGCTCTATTTTTAGGTTATTTTTATTCGCGTAATTCTCTTTTATTATCAGAAAATTATTATCGTCTAGATAAATCGTTACAGGCATTTTTATCACTTTATCCTATTGTTAATATTAATAAGGATGATGATAACCAACTTCAAGGAATACCAGCACTTACCATTGGTTATCACTTGTTATTTCATTTTATTTCTTCTATCTCGACAGCGTTATCTCAACGATTTATTTTACTTTTTGATGTCGAAATATCACAAATAACATTACCTGACTCTATTGGTTTATCTCGTTCTCTTTTTCTTTTGGTATTAAATTATGCTGCGCTCACTGCCTGAAACACTGTTAAAATATACCTGTGAAGGTGTAATTATTCGAGCTCGTTATATCCGACAATTGGATAAAATTCATAAAATAAATCTGGCAACAAAAAATAGTGCCAAAAAATTTATTCTTGATACAAATAAGGAGCTAGAGTCAAAAAGAGCACTATTTATAAAGCAGTCATATAGTGAGGGATTAAAAGCATTATTAGCGGATATATTACGATTTTGTGCACAATACCAAGATAAATTATTACAAGATGAAATAAAGCAGAGAGAGCAAATAACAGCAACTATTGCCCAATTTTTTCAGTCACCAGAAATACAACTTGAGTTAACTCAACGCCTGATTGCCACATCACCAGCAGATAAAAAAATCACCTTAGAAATACCTGCAACGTTGAAGGATCACCTCGAAAAAGCACTTAATAACCAAAACATAGAATTTATTACTCATAACAGTACGGTTATATCAATAAATACAGGTGATCAAATCGCATTTTTTGATCCCGCTCTTTTAATGAGAGATCTACAGTCGCAATTTCACCAACCATTTTCTGAAAGCTATCAGCCTGTTTTTAATCAAGAAATAAAAGATTTACTCATAAATTATATTACTAAATTCGATGTGCTCGATGAGACTCAATTATCAAACGATTCAGATCCCTATATAAAAAGCGAGGTTAATGATGAAGATTGATGGCTTAAACGCACCCCATAATTTATATAATCAACAGTCAATACAACAACCTGCATCACTCTCTTCCGCTGCAATGGGAGATGATCAGCTTGATCCTTTAATGGCGATATTAAACCCTTACTTTTATCAACTGCTACAACAGACACAAATTAATACACCAAAAGATGTGTTGGATTTTCTTAAAAATTTTGATGTAAAAAACGAGGGTAATCAAACATTAAAAGAAAAACGTCAACTTGCTCTATTAACTTATGCTCATCAACAAAGCGAGCTAGAAGATACTGAAAATAAAGGCATCATTAACCAGGCTTTACTTGCTTATATTTCCTATCAAGGTTTTTATCATCAATTTGTATTAGAAATGGTTGGGATAATAGATAACCAAGAAGAATATTCAGAGTTTTTCAAACCAGATAGTGCAACATTCTCATTCTGAGCTATAAAATTTGTGCTCCTGGTCCTTTTTCACCCAATACATCATCGGGATTACGTAGTGGGCAATCACTTAAAGAGAGGCATCCACAGCCAATACAGTGATCAAGCCCATTACGTAGCCGCTTAAGCCGGCGAATTCGTTCATCTAACCTCACTTTCCAATCCGTTGATATTTCGTGCCATTGATCTGCTGTTAATTTGCTATTAGGTGGATATTTTCCAAGAATTTCTTGGATCTCTTTTAATGGAATACCTGTACTTTGCGCTGCTTTGATAATTGCCACATAGCGCAACACAACCGGTGGATATCGCCGCTGGTTACCTGCACTTCGGTAACTTTCTATCAATCCTTTCGCTTCATAAAAATGTAGTGTTGATATCGCCACGCCACTTCGTTTTGCAACCTCACCGACGGTTAATGCCCGATTAAAATCTATTTTCTCTTTTTCCATTTTTCTCTTGACCTCAACTTAACTTGAGGTTTTATAGTCCTCTCCTCTCATTAAGTCAAGTCAGTGGGATGTTGGCTGTTATGTTTAAAATTATTGAGAATTAGCGACAACAGCAATGGCGGCTTATTTCAGCGCTAATGGAAAAACCAACACATAACATCATAAAAATAGAGAAAAATTTTTACTATGGGATCGGCGATAAAATGAATAAAAAACTCACTCTTATTGTTTGCGCCTCACTCTTTTTAGTGAGTGCAGGTGCCATGGTTTACGCAACAACATCATCAGAACAAGATGAAAAACAGCAAGTTGCTTATCCATCCACTAAGGTGGCATTAGCCACAGTACAATCCTCCAAACTACCGAATAATATGCAAGGTGTTGGCGAATTAGAAGCCGCTCGGCAGATCTATCTTGCCGCTGAAACAAATGGCCGTATTGCCACTATAAATTTTGAATCAGGACAAGTTGTTAAAGCGGGTCAGGTACTGGCAAAACTAAATGATGAGCCTGAACAAGCTGAATTATTACGGCTTCAAGCACAACTTACCAATGCGGAAAAACTCTATTCTCGTACTCGTCAACTCTATAGTAAAAATGTTGCCGCAGCTGCGCAGTTAGATAGCACATTATCTGAGCGTGATATGATTGCCGCTTCAATTCGTGAAGTAAAAGCGCGTATTGCACAAAAAACCATTAAAGCCCCCTTTGATGGCATTGTCGGGATAAGGCTTGTTCATGAAGGGCAATATCTTAATGCGGGTGAGCGTGTTGCCTCTTTAGTTGATGCTAGCCATCTAAAATTAAATTTTTCATTAGATGAACAAGTGGCACCCAAAATTTCAACCAAACAGCCAATTAGGATCGAAGTAGATGCTTACCCTGACAGGGTATTTACAGGTTCAATTAATGCCATTGATCCGCTAATAGGCTCTTCTCGTACTGTTCAAGTACAAGCTGTTTTGCCAAATAAAGATAACCAACTGAAGGCGGGTATGTTTGCTCGCGTTCAAGTGACATCTCCTAATAGTCCGTCAGTATTAACTGTACCGGAAACCGCTGTTACCTATACAGCCTATGGAGATACCGTGTTTGTAGCGCAGTTCGACAATCAAAAAAACCTTATCGCTAAGCGTGTCTCTGTGAAAGTTGGATTGCGCTACAACGGCATTATTGAGATTAAAGAGGGATTATCTCTTGGTGATCAAGTGGTCTCATCAGGTCAAATCAAACTCAGTGATGGCATGACTATTGAGCCCATTGAGCAAGATACACTCACATTGGCACAATCAATCAGCACTAAGCCATAACAGGAGTTAATAATGAAATTTACCGATATTTTTGTTCGGCGTCCTGTATTGGCATTAGTAGTGAGTACCCTGATTTTTTTATTGGGTGCCTTTGCATTCAGTAAATTGCCAATTCGCCAATACCCGATGCTAAAAAACTCGACTATCACCATTGCAACAGACTATCCCGGTGCATCGTCAGAATTGATGCAAGGATTTGTGACTCAACCTATTACACAAGCGGTCTCTTCTGTTGAAGGTGTCGATTATATTTCATCATCTTCAGTACAAGGAAAAAGCTTAGTTACAGTAAGAATGGAGCTAAACCGCGACCCGACTCAAGCACTAACGCAAGTGATGGCAAAGGTGAATCAGGTTCGTTATAAATTACCAGAGCAGGCTTATGATCCCGTTGTAGAACTTTCATCGGGTGAATCTACTGCCGTTGCATATGTTGGTTTTTCTAGTGAACAGCTCTCTATCCCTGAGTTAACAGATTATCTTTCTCGTGTTGTTGAACCGATGTTTTCATCAATTAATGGTGTAGCGAAAGTTCAAGTATTTGGTGGTCAACAACTAGCAATGCGTTTGTGGTTAGATAGTGAAAAATTAGCAGGACGTCATTTAACCGCCAGTGATGTTGCCGATGCCGTGCGCCGTAATAACTATCAAGCAGCACCCGGTAAAGTTGAAGGCGAGTTTGTTATTGCTAACGTTTACGTTAATACCGATTTAACCAATGTCGAAGAGTTTAAAGATATGGTTATCAGTAATGATGGCAATAGCCTAATACGTTTACGAGATATCGGTACTGTTGAATTAGGTGCCGCAGCAACAGAAACCAGCGGCATAATGAATGGTAAAAAAGCAGTATTTTTAGGCTTGTTTCCCACGCCAACAGGTAACCCATTGGTGATAGTAGATGGCATTCGTGAAAATCTTGCTGATATCGAAAAAACCTTACCACCCAGTGTTAAAGTCGAACTAGCATTTGAGACCTCACGTTTTATTAAAGCTTCTATTGATCAAGTGGTTCAGACCTTAATTGAAGCCATTTTGATCGTGATCGCGGTGATCTATCTCTGTTTAGGATCATTTCGTTCTGTGATAATTCCAGTATTAGCGATCCCATTATCAATGCTGGGCGCAGCTGGATTAATGCTTGCTTTCGGTTTTAGTATCAATTTACTCACCCTATTAGCGATGGTATTAGCAATAGGTCTTGTGGTGGATGATGCGATAGTGGTGGTTGAAAATGTCCATCGCCATATTGAAGAGGGATTATCGCCTGTTCAAGCCGCTTTAGTCGGTGCAAGAGAAGTCGCAGGTCCGGTCATTGCCATGACAATTACACTTGCCGCCGTTTATGCACCTATTGGCTTAATGGCTGGTTTAACGGGGGCCTTATTTAAAGAGTTTGCCATCACGCTTGCTGGCAGTGTGATTGTGTCTGGTATTGTCGCCTTAACATTATCACCCGTCATGAGTTCACTCATGCTTAAGCCTAAAGAGAACGAAGGCAAAATGGCAAAAGCTGCGGAATTTGTTTTTGACAAAATAGCGCACTATTACGGCTATTTACTCAATTTTTCGCTAACACATCGCGGGTTAACTGCCACTTTTGCCCTAGCCGTATTTATTAGTCTGCCGTTTTTATATGGTCAAGCAAAACAAGAATTAGCACCATCAGAAGATCAAGCGAGCGTATTAACCGCCGTAAAAGCACCACAACATGCAAACTTAACTTATGCAGAGCGTTTTAATCAGAAACTCGATGATATTTATAGGAGTCTGCCAGAAACAGATAGCACATGGATAATTAACGGCACTGATGGACCATCAGCAAGTTTTGGTGGTATTAACTTTGATGGTTGGAAAGGTCGTGAGCGCACAGCAGATCAGATTCAAGCTGACTTACAAAATCGGGTGAGTGATGTTGAAGGTACCAGTATTTTTGCTTTCCAATTAGCCTCATTACCCGGCTCTGTTGGTGGATTACCAGTACAAATGGTATTACGTAGCCCATTAGGTTATCCCGTTTTATTTGAAACCATGGAAAATATCAAACAACAAGCACGAGAAAGCGGTCTCTTTGTGGTGGTTGATAGTGATTTAGACTACAACAATCCCGTGGTTCAAGTCGCTATTGATCGCGCTAAAGCCAATAGCCTAGGCATTCGTATGCAAGATATTGGTGAATCACTTTCTCTGTTAGTAGGCGAACACTATATCAATCGCTTTGGTATGGACGGCCGCTCTTATGATGTTATTCCACAAAGTGTGCGTCATCAGCGTTTAACTCCTGCTGCACTTGCAGGTCACTATATTCGAACTCAAAATAATGTGTTAATTCCGCTATCGACTGTGGTAAATATTACGACTCAAGTCGAACCTAATAAATTAATCCAGTTTAACCAACAAAATGCCGCCATTTTCCAAGCGATTCCTGCACCTGGCGTCACCATGGGGCAAGCAGTTGATTTTCTGGAAACGGTGGCAGATAACTTACCTACTGGCTTTAGCCATGACTGGCAATCAGACTCTCGCCAATTTAAGCAAGAAGGTAATACATTAATCTTTGCCTTTATTGCGGCACTGATCATTATCTATTTGGTATTAGCAGCCCAGTATGAAAGCTTAGTGGATCCACTCATTATTTTAATCACTGTTCCACTCTCTATTTGTGGGGCATTAGTGCCTTTAGCATTGGGTGTGGTGACGTTAAATATCTACACGCAAATTGGTTTAGTGACATTAATTGGGCTGATTAGTAAACACGGTATTTTAATGGTGGAATTTGCTAATGAGTTACAGGTGCATAAAAATCTTAATCGCCATGATGCGATTATTGAAGCCGCTAAAATTCGTTTACGCCCAGTATTAATGACCACTGCCGCGATGGTCATTGGGCTTATCCCTCTGTTATTTGCCAGTGGTGCAGGTGCTAATAGCCGCTATGGATTAGGGCTGATAATTGTGTCGGGTATGTTAGTCGGCACACTATTTACTCTGTTTGTCTTGCCAACAATGTACAGTTTTTTAGCCCGAAACCATCAAATCAGCGCACAAACGGAACGTCAAAAGCAGTTACAGCAAGTCCGAGAGTTGTAGCCTACAAAATAAAAAGCAATTACAAGCAGTAATGTCGTAGAAACATCCCCATTGTGAATGCATGGGGATGTTATCTTTAATGTTATCAAGGTAAGCTCTACTTACTTTTAAAATAAAATTATTAACCAAAATCATTAACAAAAATCATCGTGTTAAAATACAATGTAATAGTTTTATATTTAAAAAAATAGAAACACTGATCCTATTTCATATAGCATCAGTATTTCTATTAAAGATAATTAATAGTGTAATTACATTGTTGAGAATGTATTCATAATTATCCCACCAGAGATAATTAATGCCATTGAAAATACGGCTGGTAAATCTGGCTTTTGTTTATATAGGATCATGGCAACTAAAGTCACACCAACAATACCAAATCCACACCACAAAGAATAAGCGACACCTACTGGGATATATCCCATTGCGCGAGTTAATGCAAAATAACAGATACAGTAAGCAACAATAACTAAAATAGAAGGCGCTAATTTACTAAAGCCATTGGTTTTTTTAATCATAGAGGTTCCCGTAATTTCAGAACCAATAGAGAGCGCCAGCCATAAGAATCCGGTAAGCATAATTGTTATCCTTATTTATATTAATAACGTTTTTATTTATTATTTATCTGCGAATAAATAGAGTTATTTATTGGCTGACGATGTAGCTTGTTTAACCGGTGGTGTCTGTGCGGTTTCTTCTTCCTCTTCTGAGCCCATTTTTGAGAAGAGATTCATAATCACAATACCACTGGCAATAACTGCCATACCTATCATTGCTGCGGTATCAGGGTGCTGACCATAAAAAACCATCCCTAAAGAAGAGACCACTAAAATACCTGTACCAGACCATGTAGCATAAGCTAAACCAACAGGAATATTTTTAACTGCACGTGATAATGAGTAATAACAAATAACATAAAGAACAACAATAAGACCTAATAGTAATGTTTTGGTTGTACCTTCACTATTATCAAACATCTTTAATGTAGAAGTGGCGGATGTTTCTGAAATAATAACCGCTAGCATCCAAAGCCATGATTTTGCTTTTGGTGACATAATAAAGCTCCTGAATTATTGGGTATAGATTAAGATTAATTTTTAAAACTTTTTAAATATTCAATTGCAGAATCAGTTAATTTATCTTGAGATAAACTATATTCTCCGGGCTTATTCATTACTTCGTTCAAAGTAATATAGCGATCACTATGTTCTTTCTTTATTTCAGGTTTATATTCAGGGCTAGCTCTATTATTAATTTCATAGTTAGCTAAGTTATCTTCAACTTCATTCATTGAGCAAAAAATCACACCCATTGATTTTAATCGATTAATATTTTCCTGAATAAGCAGGTTATATTGATTATTTTTATTTAAACCTAAAATCTCATTTAATTCACTTTCTGGTTGGCAGAAATAAGGTAATGCAATAATAGGAATATTTTGTGCAAGAGCCGCGTGGATTAGCTGCCCTTCTTCACTAATAAATAATCCATTAACAATTTCACCCACCAGCTTCTTATCTAAAAAAGGGATAAACAGTGCTTGATAAGGCGACAATAAATTTAAATTAAATTCATTAGCACTGTGCATATCCCCCAGATGACGCCACTTTGCCAAATCGTGATAATCTTTTGCCGACTCGGTGACAAAAAGAGAAAAACGAAGTGCTGAAAAAGTCCCGATACGCTGACAAATTTCGTCTTGATATCCCGCAGCGGGTGTTAATGCCAACAACACCGATTTTTTCATTCTCTTTTCTATTTCGGCAACAATCCTTTCTATTAATTGATTATCCATTACGCCACCTCATTGCCTTAACTGACAATAAATACGCTATCGTTGTTACGCAAACCAGCCGCATTTGCTTCATCAGTATCAATATGAAATTCCAAGGAAAATTGGCTACTTACGCGAACAACCACTTCATCAAAAATCAGGCTACGTTCACCTTCTGTTTTGACATGTACTTTTTGCCCATTAGTGACATTTAATACTGCTGCATCAACTTCGCTCATATGGATATGGCGTTGGGCACAAATCACTTGCTCTTTTAGTTCAACATGCCCCGCAGGTCCCATTAATACAGCTTGACCCGAGCCCCTTAAATCTCCCGATTCACGTACTGGCGCTTTAACACCTAAAGCAAAACAGTCCGCTTTCGAAATTTCTAACTGGCTTTGTGGTCGAACAGGTCCTAAAACACGCACTTTGCTAATTGAACCTTTAGATCCCACCACAATCACACACTCTTTTGCTGCAAACTGACCCGGTTGTTTAAGATCTTTAAACGGGGTGAGTTGGTAACCTTTGCCAAATAATGCTTCAACATCTTGTTGTGAAAGATGTACATGGCGATTAGAAATACCAACGGGAATTGCCATTTCTTTAAGATTACCGACAACATCGCTATGAGTGGGTAATCGTGAAAGTATTTTCCCCATGAGCTGTTGATTTATCATTATTTTTTACCTTTACGACTCTCTGATTTATTCTCTTTCTTACTCTGCCCTGTTTTATCTGTTACTGCTTTAGTTTCAGATGCCACATTTTGTATAAGAGGATCAGCCGCTGCTTTTACTGATAAAGATACTGCTGGTTTTTCTACCGCTTGTTCTGCTGATTTTTCTACACCGTTTTCTACTGTTGATTTAATCAATTCAGTTTCAACAGCTTTAGCATCTACAACTTTAGTATTAACCGTTTTGCTAGCGATAACATGAGGTTTAACAGCCTCAGCATGTTGGTCTTTTTTCTTACCTTTAATAGTCAATAATTTAGTGATAACACTTGGCTCAGGTCTTGCGATCACCAGTGATCCAATCACTAATTCAGATTGACTTACCACTTCAACACCATGATCAATCGCTGTTTTAACGGCACTGATTTCACCTTGGAAACAGACAGATACCAATCCTGAGCCTACTTTTCGGTATCCAATAATTTCAACATTTGCCGCTTTACAAGCTGCATCTGCGGCTTGAATGGCGGCGGTTAATCCTCGTGTTTCAATAACACCTAAGCTTTTCATCATTCTCTCCTACTTAGTGACGGACAAGACGGATATCGAAATCAAACTTCTTAAAGAAGGCTTCTAAACTATCTAACTCTTCTGGCGTATAGCTTGGATCGTTTTTCATTGGGTAGATCATTTCCAATTTTTGGTATTTATTACGTCCAAATTGGTGATAAGGAAGAATATCAATACGCTGAATATTGCCGCGTTTTGAGAGTTCCATTGCGTAATTAATCGCCCCTGTAATGGCATCGTAAGAGTCGTTATAACCACGCACTAATGGCATGCGAATAACCACATTTGCGCCTAACTCCATTAATCTTTCTAAATTACGATGGACATTTTCATTACCAATACCAAATAACGCTTTATGCTGATGAGTATCAATGTGTTTGATATCAATAAGAAATTGATCAACGACTTCCGCTAATTTTTCATAATTCGCCACGTTAGTGGTCGCTTGTGTTTCCACAGCGGTATTGATCATCATTTTTTTGCATTCACGCAACAGCGCAACAGCGAAATCAGTCTGTAAACTCATCTCACCACCACCGATAGTGACGCCACCACCTGAAGAGACATAGAAATCGTAATCTTGCATAATGATCGACATTAATTCAGAGACAGAGACATCTTTTCCCATAATATCAAGTGCATCTGAAATACAGACCTCTTCACATTTACGACAACCAATACAATCTATTGCGCGATCAACACGGTGAACTTGTTTACCATTTTCATTGGTTGCCATGTAATGCACACCGGCAGGACAAACATCGACGCATTTACCGCAATCAACACATTTGTCGTGGGAGTACATCACTTGAAATTCACTGCTAAGACCTTCTGGATTTGAACACCAAGGGCAGCGGATATTACAGCCTTTTAAGAAAACCAGAGTACGAATACCATCACCATCATAAATAGAGTATTTCTGGATATTAAATATCCGCCCTCTAATTTCTGCTGCCGTCTCCATCATTACGCCTCCAAATCAGCATCAAACGTCCTTGTTCGATAAATTTAAATCTTATTTTGTCGATTTAAGGGATGACTTTTTGCCATCCCTTTAGGGTGATTTAGAACTTCTCAATCACAGTACGACTAATAATTTCATCCTGAACTTCTTTACATAATTCAACGAAGTAAGCACTGTAGCCAGCAACACGGACGATTAAATCACGATATTTCTCAGGCTCAATTTGCGCTTTTTTCAGCACTTCATTATCGACATAGCTAAATTGCATCTGACCATTACCCAGAATTGAAGCGGTTCTTAATAGGGTAATTAAACCTTGGCGACCTTCATTGGTATCTAGCAAGCCTTTTAGGAATTTGAAGTTATGAACCATACCGATGTTCATAGTTTCAACATTCATCTTACTTATTGATTTGATAATCGCCGTTGGACCATGTTTATCAGCACCTTGAGTTGGGCTGATACCATCTGATAATGGTTTCCACGCTAAACGGCCATTTGGTGTCGCTGCAGTTAATTCACCAATTGGTGTGTTGTTAGAGATAGATAGCGTGCCGTGGCTCAATGTGGAGTAGAGCATTTTGTATTTACGACATTCGCGCTCAGTCCATTCCGTAATATCTAGCGCATATTGGTCAACAACATCATCATCGTTACCAAATTTCGGCGCATTTAAGCAGTCACGTAATAGCTCTTCATGACCTTCAAAGTTAGCTAATAGCGCATCACGGATCTGTTCTAAGGTATATTTCTTATCGTCGTAAACCAGTTTGCGAATAGCCGCCATTGAATCGACATACGTTGCTAAGCCAGAGAAGATAAGACCTGGACCGTGGTTAACCATCGCACCACCCGCAGTAACGTCTTTACCTTGTTCCATGCAACCTTCAACTAACAGCGACATTAATGGTTTTGGCGCAACATCACGGTGTACACGCTGACTAATAACCGTACCAATTGCGGATAAACGAACGATATGCGCAATTTGTTCTTTAACTGCTCTGTCGAAATCTTCATAGGTACGTAAGTCACGTAGGTCGCCAGTATCTAAGCCTTGGTAGCTATCAAACAGCACCATACGACCACGGTTAAGCACAAACTCAATGGCGATAGGCCATTGGGTGTAACCTGTTGAAGTCCATTGATAAATACGACCTGATTTTTGTGGTTCAACACAACCCATCAAGCAGTAGTCACGCGCATCTTCAAAGTCGAAGCCTTTACGTAGCATCATTTTGATATGAGAATCATCGAAGTGACATGCAGGGAAGCCCATACCAGCTTTAACGACATCAACGATTTTTTCCATATATTGTGGCGGTGACTGATTGTGAATACGGCACGCCAGTGATGGTTGATACACTTTTACAAAGCGCACCGCATCCATAATAAGGAATGTTAAGTCGTTACAGGCATCACCACCAGTACGTTTTTGTCCACCCACCGTTAAGTTGATAAATGGCTGGTAGCCAGCGAAATATTTCGCACCTAACTCACTCGACATCCACATTAGTTCAGCACATTTGATGATAAAGGCTTGCATCATTTCCAGTGCTTGGTCTCGAGTTAAAACCCCTGTTTTGATATCGTTTTCATACATTGGGAAACAATATTGGTCTAAACGACCTAAAGAGAGACCTGTTTGGTTCTCTTCAACTTCAAACAGTGATTCAACAGTCCAGATACTTTGCAGTGCTTCTTGCAGCGTTTTTGGTGGATTAGCGGGTACGTTTTCGTTAACTTGCGCTATGGTCAGTAACTCTTCACGACGTTGTGGATTGCTCTCTTTTGATGCTAATTCACGCGCATGTTCAGCAATACGATGCGCATAAGCGATAACACCCTCACAGCTTTCAATCGATGCTTTATAAAAATAAATGCGGTCGATATCAGCAGGATTATCCATATTTAATTCAGCCAGCTTTGCCTGAGCATCGGCTTTAATACCATTCATACCTTTAGTGAATAGTAAGACGTCATAACCCGGACAAGTATCGCCACCGCCATTGATTTGGTGATAAGAGAGATCACTGACAAACGTTTCGCCACTAAACTCCCACACACCCGCTTCGCGATATTGAGCTTCACAAATCTCATCAAGAGAGCGACCTTCCCAGAAAGGAACTAGCTCTTCACGGATAACTTTTTTGTCTTCTTCAGAGATAACAAAGGGATCTTGTGGGCGCGTGCTCATGGTATCTAGTTCATCACGAACCCAACGCCATGCGATATCAGGAGAGAAAGCGCCAGCACGCGGTTTTCCACAAGGGTGTCCAACAATCAGCTCTTCATCTTGAATTAAGATAGGTGCAGTTTCACAAGCACGACGGAATGCTTTAGCACGCAGTAAAATTGGCGGTAAGCCTGGGTTTTCACGCACAATTTCAGTAAACGCTAATGCCCTATAAATAGAGACACTTGGACGCGCTTCTAAATAACGGTTACGTAAACGTTGTAAACGAGGCGTTAAACCTTCCATTACTTTACATTCGCTATCCGCTTGTGCCGTTGGTGCAACAAAACCTGCTGATGGTGCTGAGTATTGAGGCTGACTATTCATGCGTCCGTTATATAAACGAACTTGCAGTGAACTGTGTAATGTTGACAGGTTAGCGCGTGCTGACAATAACATTTCAGATAACTCATTAATGCTAACCCGAGAGTCATTGATATCAACGCCATGTACCATCGCATCAAACATCGGATAGCCATCAACTTCTTTCGTTGCACGAACTTCTGAAAGCTCAGCCAATTTCAGCCATAAACTTTCAACAATTTCATAAGCTTGTGCTTGTGTTAAACGACCTTGGTCAATATCACGCTGATAGAATGGATATAACGCTTTATCAAATCCCATTGGATTAACCGCATAGCTGCCGTTTTCCAGATGTAAGATTAATTGCAGTAAATAGAATACTTGGCTTGCTTCTTTAAATGTTTCTGCAGGTTTTGCAGGTACTTTACGTAAAATCGCGGCACTTTCCAGTAGCTCAGCTTTGCGGTATGGATTACCTTCCATCGCCGCTAAATTCTCCGCTTTAGCAGAAAGAATTTGGGCAAAATAGAGTGCTGCATCGCAAGCATAAATGGCTGATTTACAGAAATTCGCTTCATCCATACTGCTACGGTTTACGGCACTGCCAATGCTTCTAATTCTCTCTTCAAGCTGTGCTTTGATCGCTAAAAAGCCTTGGTTAACCACCAGCATATAATCTGGCGATCCAATACTATTCTGACCACTTAAAAAGCGGTAAATCGATGCACTGCGTACTTCTTCTTCAGTATGAAAAATAGCACCACGTGGTGTAGATGATTGGCTACCAATGAGCAGTTCATCTTGTGCAATATAGCTTGGAAAATGACGAATAAATTCATAAAAACGTTGTGCGGGTTTAATTGCTTGTGGCACACCAGCAATGCTGCTGTCTAATGAATCAAAAATGGTTGCACGTTCTGTGCTTATCGAACTATTACGTGAGACTAAACGTTCTGCCAGCATTTTTACGCGTGGCGTCAAAGAATATTTGGCCATGTGAGGCTCTCCTGATGTTCTTTACTTGACCTAATCGGTATTCATTCGGTTGAGCATTAACTGTGTGATACACCGGCAAATGCCTGACGATACAATGTTTCTAATTGGTGTGTGTTCACGTCACGCGGATTTGTCGGCGTACAACTATCACGTAAAGCCTGTCCGACCATCTCCGTTAAACGGGCATAAAAATCCGTTTCACTGACACCGGTATCGCGAATACTCTTCGGCATACCCATTTCATCTTTCAATACATTAATGGCGACGATTAAACTGGTTACCCCTTCTCTTACCGTATTAGCCGGAAGTCCTAAGCTTTGAGCAAGATAGGCGTAACGTTTTGCTGCTTCACTACCACAATCACCATGCAGATTGGCGTTAAAGGCAACAACATGGGTCATCAATAACGCATTAGCTCGACCATGAGGTACATGGAAAACACCCCCTAAAGCATGTGCAAGACTGTGGGTAATTCCCAGTGAGGCGTTAGTAAATGCCATGCCAGCAATACAAGAGGCGTTATGCATTTTTTCGCGCACTAACAGGTTTTCACCTTGATGATGGCAATCAATCAAATGGCTAAACACTAACTTGACGGCTTTCTCTGCCATCGCATCGGTAAAATCAGATGCCGCTTTAGAAACATAGGCTTCTAATGCATGACAAAGCACATCCATACCTGTATCTGCGGTAATTGCAGGTGGTACAGATTTCACCAGCTCAGGATCGAGAATGGCAACATCAGGCAACATAAACTCATCAACTAATACCAGCTTTTCACTGCGTGACTTAATGACTGAAAAAGAGGTCACTTCCGAACCTGTACCACTGGTGGTTGGAATAGCAATAAATTGTGGTTTTGTTCTGTTGCTCTCTTTACGGGTGTGCCAGAGGGAGTACATAACGGCTTTCGCGGCATCAATCACTGATCCACCACCGAGTGCGATAACCAAATCAGGATAGTTGGCATCCATGATTTTCATACCACTGACAATGGCTGAAATATCAGGATCAGATGCCACATCATCGTAGACTTGAAACTCGATACCCCGTTGCAATAACTTGTCGGTAACTTTATTTGCAAAGCCAAACTTCACCATTGCTTTATCTGTCACCACAAATGCGCGGCGGGCAGTTAACCCAGAGAGAAAACTCAGTGCATTGGTGCCAAACTGAATTTTGGGTTTTATCAGAAACTCACTCATGTCGTTATTACTCCTTACTGTCCCGATAAACCTTCTCAACAATGGCAACCACTGACATCGCCTTGTAACGATCTTTGTTCAGTGCAAAGTACTCTTCAGCCAACACAACATCGTTGATACCTGCACCTACACTGTCCACTGCAACATAGGTTTTGTTTTTCAGTGGCTTAAGCTCATCATCCAAAGTTGCTATCATCAGTAAGTTACTGCCTTTGAGCTCAGGGCTTTTTTGTGTCGCTACTACGTGTCCGATTACCTTTGCGAGGATCATGGTTTATATCGCCTTATATCAATGAGTTATTTACTCAGACGTCCGAGAACTTCCTTGATAATGCGTTCCACATTTTCTTCGGTAATATCACCTTGTGCTGCTTGTTGCACACATGTACTTGCTACAGCGTAGGAAGATGTTGCGCCGAAGCGATC
Source organism: Proteus hauseri (assembly GCF_040139125.1). Lineage (GTDB taxonomy): Bacteria > Pseudomonadota > Gammaproteobacteria > Enterobacterales > Enterobacteriaceae > Proteus > Proteus hauseri_B. Next base: position 67,596 of record NZ_JBEEUB010000007.1, on the reverse strand, counting down.
ATCACCTTGTACTTGGCGCTGTGCAGTTGCACATTCAGCATGAACTGGCGTTAAAGAAGGTGATTGAAAACGAGCGTCTTCAAGGATGCTTGTTTGATGATTTGAACTTGCAGCAGAACAAGCAGGAACAACTGGCTGAGCAGCTTCTTGTGCTAAAGGACAAGGCTGTTTTAGCTCTTCAATAGTACGCACGCCATAACCGACTTTACGAATATTCAGCAAGTTCATTGGACCTACGTTGTCAGAACTAGATCCACCACCAACAGCACCACAACCTAGCGTTAATGCTGGTGTGATATTGGTTGTTGCACCAATACCGCCTAATGCCGCTGGGGTATTAATCAGAATACGGTTTACTGGTTTTTCTAAAGAGAACTGACGAATAACATCTTCGTTTTGGGTATGAATCACTAAGGTGTGACCTAAACCTTCGTTAGTCAGCAAATCAACCACTCGACTACAGGCTGATTTCCAATCTTCTTCAATATACATCCCTAAGATTGGGCACAGTTTTTCACGTGAGTACGGATTCTTTGGTGAAACCGTATCTTGCAGCGCAATTAATACACGCGTCGTTGCTGGTACGCTAAAGCCCGCACGTTGGCTTAAATAAATTGCATCTTTACCCACAACCGCTGGGTTAATGGTGCCATTTGCACGCAGTAACATTGAAGCGACTTTTGCTGCTTCTTCGTCATTCATAAAGTAAGCACCTTGCGCTAATAATTCGCGATGTACTTCGTTATAAATGCAACGTTCTACAATGATGGACTGTTCTGATGCACAGATAACACCGTTGTCGAATGTTTTACTGGTGATGATATCGCTCACTGCCTTTTTGATATCTGCACTACGTTCGATAAATGCAGGACCATTACCCGGACCACCGCTGATCGTTGGCGTACCTGAAGCATAAGCCGCACGTACCATGCCTTCACCACCCGTCGCGAGGATCAATGACACATCTTTGCTGTGCATTAATTCTTTGGTTGCTTCCAGAGTCAGTAATGTCACACCATCAACAATACCTTCTGGTGCACCCGCTTCTAATGCCGCTTTTTTCACAATTTCTAATGTGCGAAAACTACACTGTTTTGCATTTGGGTGTGGTGAGAAAATAATCGCATTACCCGCTTTTAGGGCAATCAACGTTTTATAGATAATGGTTGAAGTTGGGTTAGTTGAAGGTACCAGTGCAGTGATAACCCCTAAAGGCACGCCCACATCCATGACTTTTTTTACTTTATCGTCATTGATAATGCCAATGGTCTTCATATCTTTCATATGTTCATACACACGCAATGACGCGAAGGTGTTTTTCAGTACTTTGTCTTCCCACTTACCAAAGCCTGTCTCTTCATTTGCCATTTTCGCCAACTCTTCTGCATGACGAGCGGCTTCAAATGCGATGTGTTTTACAATACTGTCGATTTTTTCCTGCGAAAATTTAGCAAAAATTTGCTGTGCGTTTTTCGCATTACGAACTAGCTCACGAGCCAGTTGTCTGGATTGCAAATCTTTATCTAATGCAACCATGGTATCCCCCAAACAGGAGTTAAAAAATTTAGCTGAATAACTTGTTTTTTTGCTTTACTGCACCTGAATAATCAGGCTTTGTGCTGCTCGGCAATTTTCTCGATATCGTTATGTGGTCTTGCAATAACACGAGAAGTCACCACAGTGCCGATACGTTTTGCCGCTTCAACACCAGACTCAACCGCTGCATTTACCGCACCGACATCGCCTTTAACCATTGCAGTAACCAGTCCTGAACCGACGTTTTCATAACCAATCAGTTCAACATTGGCGGCTTTGCACATTGCATCAGCCGCTTCAATGCATGCCACAAGACCTTTGGTTTCAATAAGACCAAGAGCTTCTTTCATATCAATTTCCTTCGTTATTCAGTCACTTTGTACTGGGCAACGATTTTTTGAATATCGTTGTGTGGACGAGCGATTACTAATGAAGTCACTACTGTGCCAACACGCTGAGCTGATTCTAAACCGGACTCTACGGCAGCTTTCACTGCACCTACATCACCTTTCACCATGGCGGTTACTAAGCCAGATCCGACATTTTCATAGCCAATTAACTCAACATTGGCGGCTTTACACATCGCATCAGCTGCTTCAATACAAGCAACTAAGCCTTGAGTTTCAATAAGTCCTAATGCATCACCCATACGTTCTCCTGCGGCAAAAACTATGCCTTGTGCTTGATAACAATCTTGTTGATGTCATTGTGAGGACGAGCAATCACGAGCGATGTAACCACTTCACCCACGCGTTGTGCTGACTCCACACCTGAATCCACAGCAGCTTTCACTGCGCCTACGTCGCCTTTCACCATCGCAGTCACGAGACCTGAACCAACATTTTCATAGCCAATTAGTTCAACATTCGCGGCTTTACACATAGCGTCAGCGGCTTCAATACATGCCACCAGACCCTTGGTTTCAATCAGACCTAATGCATCACCCATTTTCATTTCCTCCGAGAAGCCGTTTAACGGTTTACGTTTGCCCATTGTGTCTGCGTGGTGATTTTTTAAACGCAGACTTTGGTTTCAAAACCACTATAACGGCTAAAAAACAAAACAACATATAAATCCAGAATGTTGAAACATATAGCATTTAACTCTGGTATTTAGCGTTATTTATGCCCGCATTTATCTATTAATGCTGATAATTTCCTTTTTACATGGTTTTAAATTTATGGGGTTTTATAAAAAATAGATTAAAAAAAAGACGAATTAACTTTGTTAGGAGGATGTTGAAAAGGTGCAAAAAGCCAGTATAGAAAGTCAGGAAAGATGTGCGGGATATCACTGATATTTCAACGTGAGATCAATAATCGAAAAAGGCTAAATCAAGTCTATATACAAATCGTGCTATTTTTTATTGATAACGTATTTATCAAATCTCAATCTTCGTGGCAGCTATAAAAAAGCGGGCATTATCATTCTCTACCATAAAAGCCATTCAGATAATCGATACGAATAACAAAGGTGGATAAGAGAGAATAAGAGGAGTCGAAGTAGTAACACGATAATAAACAGAATAAGGTCAGTGGATTGAAAGCAATAAATCAGGTTTTAAATAAACGAAAAAGGTGGCAATAGAAATGCCACCTTATAAAAATAGAATGAGATAATCAGGACAGTTAATCAAATTTACTGCCCGGTTTTAAGGTACAAATATAGAGTGGAGAATTAAGCGAACTTAATAAGATGGTTTTTTCATTAAGCTTTTGAGCATTAAGAAACAGCCCATCATGGCTATCTGACATTTCACGCATAAAATAGTCAAAAATAACATCTGGAGATTCATCAATAGAAGAAGCACTAGACTCCCACTGACTAACAAAGTAGTGGCGTTCAGTGGGTGAAACTCGCTTCGTGGTATAATCAAATTTCACATAACGTTGTAAATAGAGCCAACCCGCTTTCGAATCTGTATAGCCTTCAACAACAATAGAACCTTTGCCATTTGCACCAAATGAGAAGTGAAAATTGCCGTTTACATTTTCAGCTTCCATATTCTCAAAACGCATAATGCCTTTTGTAGAACAGACCATCACCCCCTCACTCTTTGCAGAAAGGAATGTTGTTGCTGAATATAATGCGACCAAGATAAAAATCAGGGCCGAAAGCAGGCATAAAAGTTTCCCTGAGATTTTCATTAGTATTTCCAAGAATAGTAGAAGTAATTATCACAATAACTAAAAGGGTTATCTTCATTCTTTGCACAATGGGCAAGAAATACGCGCCCTAACCCATTGGTTTGTAATTTGTCGCCATAGAAAAAGACAAAACGCTCACCGTTCACACATTGTAAATTGAGCTTATTTCTTACGGCATCAAAATTTTGTACATAATTATCGCTTACTGCTGAATTAATCATCGCTTCATTAGAGAGTAATTCACAATTATTATGCGTTAATGGTGTAAGCGTAATAGGTTTTGAGTGGTGTTGATTAAAGAAAGTGACAATAGCAAGAAAGAGTGCTGCAAAAAGAAAGCCAGCACTTGCCAAATACCAGCAAATATCTGGGCGCGTTGTTTTTTGCTGCAAATGTTCCGATAACAGATCCTCTTTACTACTTTGGCTCTCTTCTGATGTTATATGTGCTGATATATCTGCTGATATAACATCCGTTGTGTTTTTTTCCGATAACGGTTGTTCATTCTCAGCGACAGCTACTTCTGTATTGAATTGAGTTGCTGGCAATAATGTTGAGTCATCAATTAACTCAACAGATATATCCGGATTAAACTCTAATCGTCCTTTGGCAATAGTGACAATAATATTTTCAATACCATAATGGCGAAACGTTTTTCGTAATAAACTCAAATATTGGTTTAAATTGCTATTTGAAGAGACAAGCCCATTGTCATCCCAAACACATTTTAATACATCATCACGATTGACCACACCTGGATGCTGAATAAAGTAAAATAGTAACGCATTAGCGGTAATAGAAAGATGTGTATCTACACTCTCTTTTTCTAATGATATTGCGCCATCCGTTGCGTCGTAATAAATCAAGGCATTTATTTTGTATTTCATTGTGCCCTCATTCATCCTGATTAAAATTACTGATTTGCTGTATGAGAAATATAGTCAAAAGTCATCTTTGATAATCTTTCTACTAATGCATTACGTTCTTCTTGTGAAATAGTTGGACCTTCCGTTAATTCAGATAACCAAAGCCCATCAGCGGCATAACGAATTAACGTACCTAAATAGCTATTATCTAATTCATCACCTTTAGCTAAATGTTCTAGCATCCAATCGCGCCAGCATTTACGCATAATAGGCTCGTTTGGCATCGCTAAAGAGAGTATTGCCAATTGACGGCTTTCATCTGACTCTTTTAAATCCGAAATATAGGTTAAATATGCACGTGAAAAGCGACCAGCATTAATAGGATCTTGTTCCATAATCACTGAAATCCGGCTATCCATAATAGCTAACAAACGCTTAAATACCGCATGAACTAGCTCTAATTTGCCCGGAAAATGGTGAAGCAATCCGCCTTTACTTACGCCAGCTTGTTTTGCAACTGCGTTTAAAGATAAAGACGCGATCCCATCTTTAGCAACAATAACACTAGCCGCTTCCAGTAATTGCTCTTGAACTCGGATAGGATCTTTTTTTCGGTGATGCGCAGTTGTATTCATAATATGGATGATACCGACCAGTCGGTATGTTCCTTATTGATCGAAATCAATCCCTTTTAGACTCAAGTCGATTAATTATAAATAATGTCGTTCACTTCACACTCCCTTATTTATTTAACTATACTATTTTTGAAAATATAAAATAAAATAGTAAAGATTGATTTAAACAATATAATCACTTAAGTAAAACACAATAACAATTGATAATTATCAAGAAATAAAAACCATTAGAAATAATGGTTTATTTTTTATCAATAATATTACTTACCTATAATAAAAGTAATTTAAAAAAAATTAATACCATTGCATCATGAATATATTATGTTTGATAACTATTTTAATTAACGAAAATGAGTATTTGAGTTTCGTTAAAATATTCCCATCGAAAAAGAACCTCATTAAATATAATGAGGTTCTTTTTTATTAATTCGTTATTTAAATTTTAAATGCTTAATTTTAATGCCTGCTCTAGATCTTCTAAAATATCGTCAATATGTTCAATACCTATTGATAAGCGAATTAAATCTCGTGATACACCTGCGCGTTCTAACTCTTCATCATTTAATTGGCGATGGGTAGTTGATGCTGGATGACAAGCCAGTGATTTGGCATCACCAATATTGACCAAGCGTACAATTAATTGCAGGGCATCAATAAATTTCGCCCCAGACTCTGCTCCACCTTTAATACCAAAAGAGAGAATGCCCGCTGGCTTACCTGACATATAACGCACGGCTAAATTATGTTCGGGGTGATTGCTTAATCCTGCATATTTTACCCATACCACTTGAGGATGACTTTGCAGATATTCCGCTACTTTTTGCGCGTTTTCAGTATGCCTATCCATGCGTAACGCCAGCGTTTCTAAACCTTGTAAAATCAAGAAAGCATTAAAAGGTGATAATGCAGCACCTGTTCCACGAAGTGGCGCTACGCGGCATCGGGCAATAAATGCCGCTGCACCAAAGTGCTCAACATAATTGACACCATGGTAAGAAACATCCGGTGTGTTTAATATTTCAAAACGTGCTTTATGTTCAGCCCAAGGGAACTTGCCTGAATCCACCACAATGCCGCCAATAGAGTTACCGTGACCACCAATATATTTAGTCAAAGAGTGAATAATAATATCGGCACCATGTTCAAAAGGACGACATAAATAAGGAGTGGCAACGGTATTATCAACAATTAGTGGCACTCCATGACGATGAGCAGCATCAGCTAATGCTTTAATATCAACAATATTACCGCTTGGATTTGTAATGGTTTCACAAAATACTGCCTTGGTGTTCTTATCAATTAGTGCTTCCAGTGCTGCAATATCATCATGAGGTGCAAAACGTGCTTCAATACCAATGCGGGGAAAAGTGTGCGCCATTAAGTTATAGGTGCCGCCATAAAGCTTAGCGACAGAGACAATATTATCTCCTACTTGGGCGATAGTTTGAATAGCGTAAGTAATCGCCGCCATACCGGATGCCACTGCAACAGATGCAATTCCACCTTCTAATGCTGCAACCCTTTTTTCTAATACATCATTGGTTGGGTTCATTATGCGGGTATAAATATTTCCGGGAACTTTTAAATCAAACAGATCAGCACCGTGTTGGGTATCATCAAACGCATACGACGTGGTTTGATAAATAGGTACAGCGACTGCTTTTGTGGTTGGATCAGGTGAATAACCGGCGTGGACAGAAAGTGTTTCAAGTTTCATGGCAATCCCTTTTGTTGCATTTGCTCTTATCATATTACTTAGCCCACTCTTTCTATTTAGTTAGAATGTTCTAAGTGTGACTATTCATTTTATAAGTAATATAGATAAGCCGATATTTCACTTGTCGCATAGTGAAAAAATTTCAACTTCTAATAATATACAAATTAGCCTGGTTAAATCCATTCACTGATTAGTGCTCAATTTGGCTGATTAAAGGGGTAAATTAGGTATTATTTGGCTATTTTTACGGGTTTAATCGTTTTTTGACGAGTCGCTAGCCAGCAAATTAAAGAGCCACCAGTTACCATCATTACACCTTGCCAAAAAGAGAAAGAGAGCGCTGTTGATAGTAATAAAGACGAGAATGCCGTAGAGATAACTGGGGTGAAATAAGAAAGCGTTGCAAGTAATGTCACATTGCCTCTTATCATACCAACTGTCCACGCTGCATTGGCAAGTCCAATAGCGGCACCCGTTACCAATAACAGAGTGATACTTTTACTGTTTATTACCCATTCAACGGGGGATGAAAACAGATATTGTCCCCAAAGCGCCAACGAGGTGAGTAAAAAGAAAGGCACTATTGCGTTATAACCACCAGATATAAGGCGAGTTAAATTGCTATAAAACGCCCATAATATTGCCCCTGAAAAAGCCAATATATAACTTAATGGATTGCTTTGAACATTCTGCCATAAACCTTCAATAGTGAGAGGATTATCCCCACTAACAACCCAAACTAACCCACTAAATGAACATAATAATCCGATAATCAATAAAATAGAGAAACGCTGTTTATTAAGCAAGACTGCCAATGCCAGCGTAAAACTTGGCCATAAATAGTTAACCATACCAAGCTCTATTGCTTGTGTTCTATCTGAAGCAAAACCAAGGGCTAATGATAAACAGACTTCATAGGTAACGAATAGTAAACCACCCCAGAAAAGGTATTTTTTGGGATACAGTGATAATTTAGGCACACCTAAGATCAAAAGAAGAAAAAGCGTTCCCGTCGAGTAAATCAGAGCAGCTCCCCCCACAGCCCCAAAGTATTCGCTGATATTACGAATTAATCCAACGATCGTGCTCCAGAGTAAGATGGCAACAACACCATACAATGTCCCTTTTGATGAACTAGATAACATTTTTGTGCCTTTATGTTTAAATGGTTGCCATTACGTAGAATAGTAAAATAAATTGTGGTCAATTTCTTATCACGCGCTCAAGTACATCGAAAGTATTACGCTTTTCTTATAAAAAAAACCACCTTAATAGGTGGTTTTCAAAATAAGCTAAATATTAACGCCCTGCTTTTAGTTTTTGGTAATAGCTTTCGTATAATATGGTGGCATCACCCACATCATTTTGCCATTCACCTTTATTAATGATCTCTTCACTTGGATAAAGCGAGCTATCTTCAGTAATAACATTTGGCAGTAGTTTTTGTGCTGCTAAGTTAGGTGTTGGATAACCAATATTTTCAGCGACTTTTGCAGCAATTTCAGGACGCAGTAAGAAGTCGATAAGTTTATGGGCACCTTCAGCATTCTTTGCATTAGCAGGGATCGCGAGGCTATCCATCCAGAAAATACCCCCCTCTTTTGGCCACACCATATCAATAGGAGCACCAGCATCTCGTGCAATAAATGCCGAGCCATTCCAAATCATCCCTAAATTAACTTCCCCTTGCATATAAGGGTTCGCAGGGTTGTCAGAGTTGAAAGCTAATACGTTTGGCATTAACTTTTGTAGCTCTTTATAAGCTTCTTCAATCTGCTTAGGATCAGTGGTATTGCCAGAATATCCTAGCTTTAACAGTGCAATTTGAAATACTTCACGCGCATCATCAGTAAGCAGTAGGCTATCTTTATATTCAGGTTTCCATAAATCAGCCCATGAAGTGACGCTGCTAGCATCAATTTCATCGCCATTAATCCCTATCGCTGTTGCTCCCCAAATATAAGGGATGGAGTAGTCATTTTCAGGATCAAAAGATTTATGTAATAAGCTTGGGTCAAGATTAGCAAAATTGCTTAATTTTGATTTATCGATTTTCTGTAGCATTCCCTCATGACTCATTTTAGAAATAAAATAAGTTGAAGGAACTACCAAATCATAAGCCCCATCTTTATAGGTTTTTAGTTTGGTATACATGCTTTCGTTGGATTCATAGGTAGAATAAATCACCTTAATCCCAGTTTCTTTCGTAAACTGTTCAAGCAAACCAGGCGGCACATACTCCGTCCAGTTATAAAAATATAATGTTTTACTATCATCAGCCGATGCTGTGCCCATGCTTAATGCCATTACGCTGGCAGCAAGCACAGAGGACCACTTTTTCATTTATGTTTCCTTCAGTGGTTGATGCGTTAATATCAAATAGGCGGTCAGCCTACCTCCAACAGATTGGTCATATAGACCCCAAAAAGTACGAAAAATCGTACTAATACGTGTAAATTATGCCGTTTTTCCTGTTCTGTCTCTTAAGATCAACTGGCTAATTAATACTAATACTAATGATAGACCTAATAGGATGGTTGCGAGCGCATTAACCTCTGGTGATACACCAACTTTTACCATTGAGTATATTTTTAATGGCAATATTTCATAACTAGGACCCGTTACAAAAGAGGAAACCACAACGTCATCCATCGATAATGTAAAACTCAATAACCAACCTGAAGCGATTGCAGGCATTGCAAGAGGCATAATAATTTTACGTAAAATAGTAAATTCACCCGCACCTAAATCTTTTGCTGCTTCTAGCATTTTTACATCAAAACCACTTAATCGGGAGTAAACCGTTACAACAACAAAGGGTAAACAAAATGTAATATGCGAAACTAACAGCGACCAAAAACCTAATGAAACACCCAGTATCATAAACAAAACTAACAGTGATATTGCCATAACAATATCTGGGGACATCATCACCACAAACAACATTCCGCCGACAAACTTCTTGCCACGAAAACGGTAGCGATATAGTGCAACTGCCGCCAATGAACCAATTAAGGTAGCAAAGGTGGCTGATGTTACTGCCATTGTTAATGAGTGCCCGGCAGCTTGGAGCAGGCTGTCATTATTAAATAAAATGGTATACCAATCGGTGGTAAAACCTTTCCAGTTAATCCCGAAGCGTGATGAGTTAAATGAATTAACTATCAGAATGATGATCGGGATATAAAGATACGCGTAAATAATGGACATAAATCCACCACGCAATAACCGTCCTATCATTCTATTTCTACCTTCTTATGCAGTAGCTTCACGGCTCGATAATAGACAAATAGCATTAATCCCATCACTAGCGTTAAGCAAATACTGGTTGCTGCACCAAATGGCCAATCTCGAATATTCAGGAATTGACTCTTAATCACGTTACCAATGAGTAGATTTTTCGCGCCACCCATTAAATCTGCGACAAAGAATAATCCCATTGCTGGCAACATCACTAATAAACAACCAGCAATAATACCCGGCATAGTGAGTGGAATAATAATACGGATAAAGGTTTGTAATTTATTGGCACCTAAATCACGCGCTGCCTCTAAACAAGGCTTATCTAGCTTTTCAATGCTGGAATATAAAGGCAGTACCATAAAAGGTAATAGAATATAAACCAACCCAAGAACAACAGCTTCTGGGGTATAAATAATTCTTAGTGGTTTATCAATAAGTCCAATCCACAGCAAAAATTCGTTAAAATAGCCTTTGGTGCTTAGGAAAATCTTTAATCCATAAATACGAATTAATGAGTTAGTCCAAAACGGTACAATCAATAAAAACAACATCAGCGGTTGTAGTTTTTTAGGCATTTTTGCTAGGAAAAAAGCAAAGGGGTAACCCAATAATAAACAAGCCAATGTCGCCACTAACGCCATATTGATAGAGTGCAACAGAACTTCTGCATACATGGGATCAAATAAGCGATAGTAGTTATCGAGTGTAAAGACCATCTCGACTAAGTTTGCATCATCACGGGTTAAAAAACTGGTCGCAATGATCATGATATTCGGCAAGAAGACGAACACCATCAACCAACCCACAACACCCGTAATTACGATGTTTTGAAATAGTTTACGTGTTTTCTTCATCAGCCAGTACGACCTCCCAGCTTTCAACCCAAGTCACTGCAATTTTTTGATCTAATGAATGGTCAACATCAGGGTCATCTTCATTAAAGAATTCACTGACCATCACCATTTTGCCATTTTCCATTTCAACGACAGAATCTAACGTCATCCCTTTATAGTTACGCTCACGTACATAACCAATCAGTCCGGGGAGATTTTCCAGATCATGAATCTCTTCAACACGAAGATCTTCAGGTCGTAGTAGTACTTTGAGTTGCTGATTAGGCTTAACGGACAATGTGGTGTAGATATCACACTCATGCCCCTCAACATCAGCACGAATACGTGTCTCATCAATACGATGCAGAACTCGCGCTTCAAAAATGTTTATTTCACCAATAAATTGTGCAACAAACAGGTTAGTTGGCTCTTCATAGATTTCTCGAGGTGTGCCATCTTGCTCAATACGCCCTTCACGCATAACCACGATGCGGTCTGACATTGTCAGTGCCTCTTCTTGATCATGAGTAACGAAAATAAAAGTTATTCCTAATTTTCGTTGTAAGGCTTTTAACTCATTTTGCATCTGTTTACGTAATTTGTAATCCAGTGCAGATAATGATTCATCAAGCAATAGGACCTTTGGTTTATTCACGACAGCACGCGCAATTGCCACTCGCTGTTGTTGTCCACCAGAAAGATGTGCGGGACGACGTTGAGCAAAATCCTCAAGTTGCACCATACGCAATGCGTCTTCAACGCGACTATTAATTTCGTCAGCCGGTCTTTTCTGCATACGTAAACCAAATGCCACATTTTCAAAAACGGTCATATGGGGAAAAAGTGCATAGCTTTGAAATACAGTATTTACAAAACGTTGTTCAGCTGGGATATGGGTAATATCCTGCCCATCGAGGATGATTTGACCATCATCAACGTCTTCTAAACCTGCGATTAAGCGTAAAACCGTCGTCTTACCACAACCCGAAGGACCAAGTATGGTTAAAAACTCGCCATGGTTGATAGTGAGATCGAGGCGGGAAATGATTTGTTTTCCGTCGAAACCTTTACTTAAGGATTTTAATTCGACAAGTGGTATCAGAGATGTTTTCTCAGTCATTTAAGGTAATACTCTATCCCGAAGAATAATGCAGATAGAACCGCCGCCGGAAAAGACTGTGTGAGCTGCCGGAGCATTATGCTCCACAGAAGCCCAAAACCAGCAACGCCGTATGTATAATAGTACAAGGGGCAAATGATAAACGCAGCGACGTTAAATTGAAAGCAAAAAGGCACTTTAGTTATGAAAAACTATTCATATTTAGGCATTTCCTCATAAATTATATTTTTATATTTATAAGAAAAAAACAGAATAAAATCATAAAGCTAGTATTTGTTATGCATTAAACCAATCCATTCATTTTTATGATTAATTAATTCTTAGCGCCTAAACAGCACAATAATGGTCTATTTTAACTAAAATGTAGCTAAATCGTTTAATTAGTTCACTATGAAAGTCATAAAAACAGCATACTATTTAAAGGGTTATTGCATTATTTTTTCTATTATTTTGCAAAGCTATTGTCTTTATTATAGTTTCAATTTGATAAGCTCTTTTAAGTGTAAAATAGCGTTATTCACATTAGGTAAAGGGCCTATTTTATCTTTTAATAGCGGAAAAGTTCCTGTTTTAATTAATAACTCACGCATTTGTAGTGGGCTTAAAACATTTTGTGTTTTATTTTTATACCATGACTGAATAATTGCAGCTGCACCAGCGACGAGTGCACTGGCTGATGATGTTCCACTAAAGTTAGCGGTATAAGTATGGTTATTATCGCTATGAAACAGATCGCCATAACCTGCTGTTGCGACTTCTTCACCCCACGCTTGTACATGGATAGGTGAGCCGTAAGTTGAGAATGGTAATCTATTTAATGTATAGGGAGAACCAGCACCTACACGTATTGAGCAATTATCATTACGTTGTCGATAACTGGCATAAGCGGGTAAATCAAGATTAACGCCTCCATTTCCTGCTGCCATAATGACAATAATGCCAGCATCAGTTAATGCTTTTGTTGCTTCCCAAATATGCATTTCATAATCAGCAGGCACAAAGGCTTGCTGTTCACAGATAGTTTGCATTTCATATAAAAGAATATCTCCTTTATGTAATATTCTTTTACTTGCAATAATGGCACTAATTCGCCCATAAGTAAGTTCTGATATGGCATAAAACATATCTAGTTTACAGGCTAAACCTGTGATCCCTTTTCCATCATTTTTTCCCATTATCAATCCTGCGACAGCAGTGCCATGATCAGCTTGGTTTGTCTTCTTATTGAAAGGAAGTAAAGACGTAATATTACTTGTGGCTAAATCATGATGGGAGAGATTAAAATCCCATTCAATATCCGCTAGTTGTACACCTTGACCATAGGCTTTTTTCTGCCATGCTTCTATTATTCCTAGTCCCTTAATTTGATTATTATTTAGTGTTTTTTGAGGTGATTTTAAATAGTGCTGATAATGAGTAAAATCCGGCGTAATATTGGGAGGCTCAACAGGTTGAATAGGAATGGTTTGTATATATTCAATATCGGGGTGTTGTTTTAAAATATCCACTATTTTATCTAGTGTATATTTTTCATTGTGGGGCGGAGTAATATAATAAAAATTATTCAAATTATTAAAATCAATTGAAATTAATGCTGAATTTATTTTAGGCGGAAGTTTTAACGCATTAGAAATGACAGGTGTTAATAACAAAACCGACAGAAAAGAGTGATGATTATTACGATAATTATTTAATGAAAATCTTTTATTATTATCAGGTCGATTTATATTTTTTGTTTTTATTAAAATTTTTCTTTGAATTTTCATACTCAAATTCCCTTTATTATTTTTATTTTTATAACGTAATGGGTTGAGCATTGCCTACTTTTATTTTTGATAGTGGTAATATAAAATTAAACCAGGATTTATCTACAATCAATAACCCGCCACTCTTTAACATTTACCAATAGTTAAAGAGTATATTAAAAATAAAAGAAGCAAAAAATTGAGTTATATTCATTGAATCCGTCTAAAAACATTCGTAAAATTAATGGTTTTATGAAACTATTTTACTACTTACCTACGCTTTCTAGTGCGAGAACACTCATGCGCTAGTTATTCTCTATGCTATAATGCGCGCTCATTTTATCTCCCTATTTAAAATAGGGGGTTCTATCACCGCCTAAGTAGACGAAAGAATCACAGCATGTCCGAAAATAGAGAACTCAATAAAACAACAGAAAATCATAATATTCATAGCGATAAAAACATATATAACTTAAATCGCTTTTCCGTTGCGCCGATGTTGGATTGGACTGACCGCCATTGCCGTTACTTCTTTCGTCAACTGAGTAAAAACACCCTGCTTTATACCGAAATGGTCACAACGGGCGCCATTATTCATGGTAAAGGTGACTACCTAAAATACAGTGAAGAAGAACACCCGGTTTCTCTGCAATTAGGGGGGAGCGATCCACAAGCTTTGGCACAATGTGCAAAACTGGCACAAGAGCGTGGATATAATGAGATTAACTTAAATGTGGGTTGCCCTTCTGATCGCGTACAAAATGGACGTTTTGGTGCTTGTTTAATGGGAGAAGCACAACTCGTTGCTGATTGCGTAAAAGCGATGCGTGATGTCGTAGACATTCCTGTTACGGTTAAAACACGTATTGGTATTGATGAGCTAGATAGCTACGAGTTTCTATGTGACTTTATTGGTACTGTGAGCCGTGATAATAACTGTGATACTTTTATTATTCATGCTCGTAAAGCGTGGTTATCTGGTTTAAGTCCTAAAGAAAACCGTGAAGTACCACCACTGGATTATCCGCGTGTTTATCAATTAAAACGCGACTTCCCACAGCTGACGATGGCAATTAATGGCGGTATTAAGTCATTAGAAGAAGCAAAAGAACATTTAAAATATATGGATGGTGTAATGGTAGGGCGTGAGGCTTATCAAAATCCTGCAATATTAGCCCATGTTGATCATGAATTATTTGATAATCAATTACCTATTGCCGATGCTGTTGCTGCAGTAAGAGCAATGTATCCTTATATTGAGAAAGAATTATCACAAGGAACCTATCTTGGTCATGTCACTCGTCATATGTTAGGTATTTTTCAAGGGATCCCTGGCGCCAGACAATGGCGTCGCCACTTAAGTGAAAATGCCCATAAACAAGGTGCTGATTTATCTGTTTTAGAGAGTGCGCTAGAATTCGTTACAGAAAAATAATACCAATTAAAATAAAGCTAGAGAAATTAACTCTCTAGCTTTATTTATCTTCTATTTTAATATCAATTAAAGTTGAGAAAAGAAGCGATTATAATTAGCGACTAAATAAGCGATTTGAAATTCAAAAGCTTCTTTGACCTCTTGCTTACCCTGTTCACTTCCTTCTTTTTTCTTAATATCAAAAAATGCACCTTGCATTAGTTGAACAGAAACATCCATTGATTTTTGAAATGCTGACAAATTATTATTTTGACCTAATCGAGAAAATAGCGCTTCAATTTTTTCATCTGCAACATCACGAATAAATTGTAACTCAACATTACTTATACGATTATCTTCATAGATAAAATCAATAAAATCATTTAATTCATTTTTCTGCATAACATTCTCCTACATTAATTAAAAAACCACAGAAAATATAAATTAAAAAAAATAAAAATAAACTTAAAATAAAAATTCCGGCTATTTTATTACAATCAAATGAAGAATATAAAATATAAATATTAAATTTTTTTATATTATTAAATTAAGAAAACAATAATAAACAACTACCTAATAGTTAATTAGGTGGTTGTTTTATTTTACTTCGTTATTTACTTAAGGAATTAGTAAACTTGAGCCCTGAGATTGGCGGCTTTCTAGATAACGATGCGCTGTTTTAGCATCAGCTAAAGCAAATTTCTGATTATCAGGGACACTGACATCAATTTTTCCACTACCAATTAAATCAAAGAGTGCGGCACTCGCGTTATCTAACTCTTCACGCGTTGTGATATAACCCGAAATGGATGGGCGAGTTACATATAAAGAACCATGCTTATTTAAAATACCTAAATCAACCCCCGTTACTGCACCTGATGCATTACCAAAACTCACCATTAAACCACGGCGTTGTAAGCAATTTAGTGAATCTAGCCACGTTGCTTTACCTACCGAGTCATAAACAACAGGCACTTTTTGATTATTGGTTAGTGCTAGTACGCGTTCAACAATAGATTCTGTTTGATAATTAATCACTTCCCATGCACCCGCAGCTTTAGCTTTTGCCGCTTTTTCATCACTGCCCGCTGTACCTATCATTTTGGCACCTATCGCTTTTGCCCATTGGCTAGCAATGAGTCCAACACCACCAGCAGCTGCATGAAATAAGAAGGTTTCCCCTGCTTGCAATTTATGGGTTTCATTAAAGAGATAGTAGACGGTTAACCCTTTTAAAAAAGAGGCGGCAGCTTGTTCAAAAGAGATATTATCAGGCAGGCGAGCAACTTTATTTTCTGGTACATTATGGGTATCGCTATATGCCCCTAGTGGAGATTGCGCATAAACAACTCTATCCCCTTCTTTTAGTGAAGTGACATTAGCGCCCGTTTTGATAACAACACCTGCAGCTTCTGTCCCTAATCCACTTGGGAAGTGATTCACAGGATATAACCCACTACGCACATAAGTATCAATATAATTAATGCCAATTGCTTTATTGGCAACTTGTACTTCATTATCGCCAAGCGGTGCGGGAGTAAATGTTGCTAGCTCAAGAACATCTGCACTACCATGAGCTGCAAATTGAATGCGTTTAGCCATCGTGATCTCCAATATTTTTCTAGGATAAAATAAGCAAGCGTTCTAAAGACCTAAAGAGATAATGACAAATGAAAGTTATTTCTACAAGGCACAGATAATTGGGTTAGCGTATACTGATGCGCTGATTGATTCTTTTTCGACTTTGCGCAGGATTTATGGCCAGAAATAAGACCACTGACAAGCTGATGTCTGATGTTAGAGACCGACAAATGGAGGGGCTGAAACTTCCTCCCCATTCGCTAGAAGCCGAACAGTCCGTGTTAGGCGGTCTGATGATAGATAATGAACGTTGGGATAATGTCTCTGAGCGTGTCACCGCTGAAGACTTTTATAGCCGACCTCATCGTACTATTTTCATGCAGATGCAACGGTTGCTTGAATTAGGCAAACCTATTGACCTAATCACTTTATCAGAAGCATTAGAACAAAATAGCGAACTAGAAAATGTGGGCGGTTTTGCTTACTTAGCAGAACTGTCAAAAAATACGCCAAGCGCGGCGAATATCAATGCTTATGCTGATATCGTCCGAGAGCGTGCTGTTGTTCGCGATATGATAAAAGTAGCCAATGAAATTGCAGATGCAGGCTTTGATCCTCAAGGGCGAACTAGTGAAGATCTCCTTGATTTCGCTGAATCAAGAGTTTTCCAAATTGCAGAAACTCGCGCCAATAAAGATGAAGGTCCGAAAGCCATTGATGCCATCTTAGAAGAGACTGTCGAAAAAATAGAGCAGCTCTATCAAAAACCCCATGATGGTGTTACTGGTGTTTCAAGTGGTTACCAGGATTTAGATAAAAAAACCGCAGGATTACAGAAATCAGACTTAATCATTGTTGCCGCTCGACCTTCTATGGGTAAAACCACTTTCGCCATGAACTTATGCGAAAACGCAGCAATGACGGAAGATAAGCCAGTATTAATCTTCAGTTTAGAGATGCCCGGCAACCAAATTATGATGCGTATGTTGGCATCCCTTTCTCGAGTTGACCAAACAAGAATACGTACAGGTCAGCTTGATGATGAAGATTGGGCACGTATTTCGAGCACCATGGGTATTTTGCTTGAAAAACGCAATATGTATATTGATGACTCATCAGGATTAACCCCAACTGAAGTACGCTCTCGTGCTCGGCGAATCTATCGTGAACATGGCGGTTTAAGCCTTATTATGATTGACTATTTGCAGTTAATGAGAGTACCTTCACTTTCTGATAATCGCACACTAGAAATTGCTGAAATATCACGTTCATTGAAAGCCTTAGCCAAAGAACTGCAAGTTCCTGTTGTTGCGCTATCACAATTAAACCGTAGCTTGGAACAACGCGCTGATAAAAAACCAGTTAACTCTGACTTACGTGAATCAGGCTCCATTGAGCAAGATGCTGACCTTATTATGTTTATCTATCGTGATGAGGTTTATCACGAAAATAGTGATTTAAAAGGTATTGCAGAGATAATTATTGGTAAACAGCGTAATGGTCCTATCGGTTCAGTACGACTGACATTTAATGGTCAGTGGTCGAGATTTGATAACTATGCTGGTCCTTCTTACGATGAAGAATAGTGACCTACCGTATCTAGATTAGAAGGAATTTTAGAATAATATGAAAGCGGCAACCGCAGTGATAGACCGCCGCGCTCTGCGTCACAATTTTCAGCATGTGAGAGACTATGCACCACATAGCCGCCTGATAGCTGTCGTGAAAGCAAACGCTTATGGCCATGGGTTACTAGAAACAGCGTTCACCTTAATGGATAACGCTGATTGTTTTGGTGTTGCACGTATAGGAGAAGCCTTAATACTGCGCAGTGGCGGTATTGTTAAACCTATATTATTGCTAGAAGGCTTTTTTGATGCTGGTGATCTGCCTATTTTAGTTGTTAATCATATAGAAACGGTAGTCCATAGTATTGAGCAACTTGAAGCTTTAGAACACGCAGAGTTAGAAGAACCAGTAAAAGTGTGGATGAAGCTTGATACAGGTATGCATCGTTTGGGCGTTCGCCCTGAAGATGCTGAGACTTTCTATCAGCGCCTTTGTGCCTGTAAAAATGTGCAACAACCTGTCAATATTGTGAGCCATTTTAGTCGCGCAGACGAGCCTGAAATTCCAGAAGTCACACTTAATCAAATCAATCTATTCCAAAAATTTATTCAAAATAAAGCTGGCGAGAAGTCTATCGCAGCGTCTGCTGGTATTTTATTTTGGCAACAAGTCCACTACCAATGGGTTCGCCCTGGCATTATCACTTATGGTATTTCACCGACAGGTGATGAAAAGACAGGAACTGATTTTGGTTTAATCCCAGCAATGACACTGAAAACCAGTTTAATTGCCGTGCGTAAACATAAAGCAGGAGAATCAGTAGGTTATGGTGGCACATGGGTAAGTGATAAGGATACTTATCTTGGTGTTATTGCCATAGGTTATGGTGATGGTTATCCACGTAGTGCACCTTCAGGCACCCCCGTTTGGATTAACGGTAGAAAAGTGCCTATTGTAGGTCGAGTTTCTATGGATATGATCAGTGTCGATTTGGGTACTGAACTTATCGATCATGTGGGTGATGAAGCTATCTTATGGGGTGATGTTCTGCCTGTTGAAGAAATTGCCAGATATAGTGGTATTAGTGCCTATGAGTTGATAACCAAATTAACCTCTCGCGTCATTATGGAATACCTAGACGAACAATAGCACACAAGATATTGTATAAATCTGACACACAAAAAGTGATTGGAGATTAAGCCGTGTTTCAACAGGTTGAAGCGTTTCCGGGAGACCCGATTCTCTCGTTGATGGATGTTTATAACAAAGACCCGCGTCAGGATAAAATTAATTTAAGCATCGGTCTTTATTATGATGAAGAAGGCAAGACTCCTATTTTAGGGACTGTCTCTGTTGCTCGTCAGCAACTTAATGCCATGACACCCACCGCAACACTTTATTTACCAATGGAAGGGCTCGCACCTTATCGCAGTGAAATACAGGCGTTACTCTTTGGTGCTGATAACCCGCTGATCGCCGAGAAAAAAATCGCGACAATACAGACGTTAGGCGGATCTGGTGCATTAAAAGTGGGTGCTGATTTTCTACATCGCTATTTCCCTGAATCACAAGTTTGGATTAGTGATCCTACATGGGATAATCATGCTTCTATTTTTGCAGGCTCTGGTTTTAACGTAAATTACTACCCCTATTTCGACCCTGAAACCAAAGGCGTTAAATTTGAAGCACTGTTAGATTGCTTTAAAAATCTACCAGTAAAAAGCATTGTACTAATGCACCCTTGTTGCCATAACCCAACAGGTTCAGACTTAACAGCACAACAGTGGGATCAAGTCACTGAAGTATTAAAATCTCGCCAAGCAATTCCATTTTTAGATATTGCTTATCAAGGTTTTGCTGAGAATTTAGATGAAGATGCTTATGCCATTCGTACTATGGCAGCAGCAGGATTACCCGTGTTAATCAGTAACTCTTTTTCAAAAATCTTTGGTATTTACGGTGAACGTGCGGGTGGTTTATCTATTGTTTGTGATAATACTACTGAGTGTGAACACGTTTTAGGTCAACTTAAAGCTGGTGTGCGTCGTATTTACTCAAGCCCCGCAAATTATGGTGCTCAAGTTGTCAATCAAGTGCTGTCAGATCAAGTATTAACAACACAATGGCAAAAAGAAGTTGCTCATATGCGTGATCGCATTAAAGAGATGCGCACGACACTTGTTGATGCACTGAAAACTGCCCTGCCTGAAAAGAACTTTGATCACTTATTAACGCAACGTGGCATGTTTAGCTACACAGGCTTTAGCCAAGCACAAGTTGATAGATTACGTAATGAGTTTGGTATCTATTTGGTCGGCACTGGTCGTGTTTGTATGGCGGGTGTAAATACCAACAACGTACAACGTATTGCTCAAGCATTTGCAGCCGTGAGTGTTTAATCACCCACATTAGTATTGCCAAAATAAAGAGAGACCTGCTTATTTACATAAGCAGGTCTCTCTTTTTACTACATCACAATGTTCACTGCCACTTTAGGCTTTTAACCTATTATATGCTGGCAGCTTGCTTATTTTCCCCGGCATTACGACGCGCTTTTTCTTCCATGATCTCAATAATTTGAACATCTGTATGTTGCATTGCATGAGTTGCTAATGCGCAGAGGTTCGCTATTGAGCTATCGACATCGTCACTCACAATACCGTCAGTTCCTGCAACACTTTGGTTCTGCATTGCCATTAATACCGCTTTATAAGCTGAAGCCGCACTGCTAGATACCTTCATTGCACAGCTGTTAGAAGCACCATCACAAATGATGCCACTAATGTCACCAATCATACTGTTGATAGACATACTGACCGTGTTAAAGTCTTTTGTTAGTAACCATGCCATTCCTGCTGCTGCGCCCATTGAAGCAGTGGTTGCAGCACAAAGTGCGGAAAGTGGCGGGAAATGACTATGAACATAAATCGCCATTAAGTGAGATAAAACTAACGCACGTAATAAAGTTTCATCATCCGCCTTAATAAACTCGGCAACAACCATGACAGGCAGTGTCGCTGCAATACCCTGATTACCCGATCCTGAGTTACTCATTGCGGGTAATACAGCGCCCCCCATTCGTGCATCAGATGCCGCAGATGCACGGATCATGATTTCATTAAGTAAATCCTTACCTAAGAAGCCTTTTTCCTGCTGGCAAATCAAAGTACGACCGATTGCTAACCCATAGGCATTACGAAGCCCTTCTTCTGATAATGCACCGTTTAAATGAGCAGCATCGAGCATAAATTCGATATCACTAATCGGAACATTCAGTGCAAATTGATAAATATCTTCTGCACAAACATCAGTAAAAGGTTTATCACCAGTACATTGACAATCATTTGTTAGCGATGTTTTATCTTCTTCAAAAACAACGTTACCATTGCATTCACAACGAACAACATGTGTATGCTCCCTAGCAATACTGACGATTGCATAACCAGATTGACCATACACTTTAGCTTCAGAGTAAAGTACGTCTTCACACGGTGATTTAACACCAACGGTAACCTTACCTTGAGCAACCAGTGTTTTAGCTTGAGCTACTGCATCGGGAGAGGCTTTTAACAGAACTTCAAGTCCCGCTTCTGGATCTCCACCTGTTGCACCAAGCGCAGCTGCAATAGGCAGCCCAGCCATTCCCGTTCCAGGCACTGTCACGCCCATTCCGTTTTTCATTAGATTTGGTGAAACCCATGCTTCAATACGTATAACTGGCTCACCTAACAAAGCAGTCGCTTTTGCTGCTGCAAGTGCTAATGAAATTGGCTCAGTACAACCTACTGCGGGTTTAACACCTTCACGTAATTGACGAACAAACTGTGACCATAAATGAGAATTTTTATTCTGGCTCATAATCTAACACCTTGGATTAATTGTAGTTTCTAAAAACAACTCCTGATAAAACCGAAGTTGGCGACTATGAGAATGCCAAGAACGGAGAGATACAGAGCAGTAAACCTGTAAAGATAATTAGGTAAAGTGAAGTACCTTTGTATTTATGTAACATCGGTACTTTATAAACTAAGTAAGCAGGAATAAGACAACCTACCATACCGAAGATTGGGCTACAGATTGAAGTGAAGCTGAGTACGGGTGCATTGAGGATAATTGCGCCCCAAGCTAATAACACAGCGAAAATCATGATGCCGTTTTGTACCCATTTTTGGCTAATTTTCTCCGCTGGCATATAACGTTGCAGGATGTTCATCACAATCCCTTGCGTTGCTTCACGGAAACCTAAATAGACCCCAAAGAATGCCGTCATTACTGCGAAGATGTTCAGCATAACGCTAACTACGGTTACCCAACCACCAGGGAAGAATTTGGCAGCGATTGCTAGAGCAGAAATATTTTGTTCGTAAGCTTTAACCGCTTCATCATGACCCATTGCTAATGTGAATGAGATTGCATAGAAGAATACTGTACAGAACAGCACACCGAAGGCGATATTCATCGCTCGTAATGCTTTATGACGAGCCACTTCACGGTTTGGATTACGACTACGGTAAGAGATAACCATCGGGCTTAATGTTTGAATAAACAAGATTGAGGTCAGTGTAAATGGCAGTGTAATGATTGCTTCTTTAATTAAACGACCTGCTGGTGGTAATGCACCAACGTTATAAAGATGCCACATACCAATCATCGAGATCCCTAATGCAGCAACAACAAACAGTTTAGTCAGTACCATAAAGCTCGATACTTTAAACAGTAATTGTTCACCACGAGAAGAGATAGCCACTAATGCACAGATTAAAATCAGACCATAAAATGGGTTTTCTGATAATAAACCTTCTGTTACACCAAAGGTTTGTAGATAAGAAGCACTGTCATTGGTGATAGCCGTTGAATAAACGAACATCCAAATCACTAACATCACAAAGTAGAGTGCACCTAACAAGATACCCCAGTTTTTACCGAGATAACCTGTAATAACACTAGGGTAGTCTTTACATTCTGGAGATTCAGCCAACGTGTTGATAAACAAACGTTGGAACAAATACATTGCGGGGTAACCGATAACGGATGAGAGTAAGAAAACCCATAATCCCATTAAGCCCACCTGAACAGGTAAGAACACAATACCTGCACCGATAGCCATACCGATACTCATGATAACCCAGCCCACATCATTGCTGTTGAATTTAATTGCTGCGCGCCATTGTTCTTCAGTCATACCTGCGCGGCGTGCGCCAGCACTAGTTGCGGGATAGCTTGTTGTCTCTGTTTTTGAGGAAGCCGTTTCCATATTAGTACTCACTTTTTATATTGTAATTGTAAATAGCAAAACGAAATTTGGGGGTAAAAAGGTATTTCATATCACGATGACGTAATAACCTTACAACTTGCAGGTATTTTTAATTATGGCTAAATGATAGGTAATATTGCGGAGAAAAAAGTTGTTATAAATCGTGATAGGCAGAAATGATTTGGAAAAGTTTTCTCCCGTAAGGAGAAAAGTAGGATTATCTGTTCAAAGAGAAGAGTAAATAATAACCTTCCCGTAAGCGTAATGTTTATAATTACACAACTAACTGATAATCATATAAAAACAGCTATTGTTATACAATATTAGTTAAGTATAACAATTGAAACAAATCCCTAAATAAACTGTGCTGTCTATCACGATACTCTATGATAATCCTTTCCATTTAACATCTTTCTACCGTATTTAGTTAAAATATAGTTAATAAATAGAATATTTAACTATTTAATTTGTTTTTCATAAAAAAAAGCTCATTTAGACGGAAAAAATATATAGAAAGTATTATCGACAAAAAAAGCGCTCCCTCTAGGAGAATTAAATTCTATGGCATTAGTTTGATTTATTTGTTGGAAAAAAAACGCTACAAAATGTAAATCACTTACACTCCGTAGCGCTTAGATTATAAAGGAATAACTGGGTTACTATTAATAACCGCGTTCTAATATTGGCTTCAAGAATCTCGCAGTATGTGAGCCTTCAAATTCGGCAACTTTTTCAGGTGTACCAGATACTAAAATCTGACCACCACCGCTACCACCTTCAGGTCCTAAATCGATAATCCAGTCAGCGGTTTTAATCACATCAAGATTATGTTCAATCACCACAATGGTATTACCTTGATCTCGTAGCTGATGAAGTACTTCGAGTAACAGCTCAATATCTGCAAAATGAAGACCAGTTGTTGGTTCATCCAGAATATATAGCGTTTGCCCTGTACCGCGTTTTGATAGCTCTTTGGCTAATTTAACGCGCTGCGCTTCACCGCCAGAAAGCGTTGTTGCTGATTGCCCTAAACGAATATAAGAGAGCCCTACATCGATTAATGTCTGCAATTTACGCGCTAATGCGGGCACTGCATCAAAAAACTCTCTTGCCTCTTCAATGGTCATATCTAGCGCTTCGTGAATATTTTTTCCTTTATATTTTATTTCAAGGGTTTCACGATTATAACGCTGACCTTTACATTGATCACAAGGCACATACACATCGGGTAAAAAGTGCATTTCTACTTTAATAACACCATCACCTTGGCAAGCTTCACAGCGACCACCCTTTACGTTGAAGCTAAAGCGACCCGGCGTATAACCACGGGTACGCGATTCGGGTACACCAGCAAATAACTCACGAATAGGTGTGAATACTCCAGTATAAGTTGCAGGGTTTGAACGAGGCGTTCTTCCTATTGGGCTCTGGTTAATATCGATAACTTTATCGAAATGCTCTAAGCCTTCAACATCTAAATAAGGTGCAGGAATGATATTGGTTGCACCATTTAATTGGCGCTGTGCTATTGGAAATAACGTATCATTAATTAACGTTGATTTTCCTGAGCCTGAAACCCCTGTAATACAAGTGAATAATCCAACTGGCAACTTCAAATTGACGTTTTGTAAGTTGTTGCCTTTCGCCCCTAAAATAGTGAGCATTTTCTCGCGATCAACAGGTACGCGTTGTTTTGGTATTTCAATACGACGTTCACCACTTAAAAACTTACCTGTAAGTGAATTAGGATTATTTAGAATATCTTCTAATGTACCTTGAGCAACAATTTCACCGCCATGAATACCCGCACCAGGACCGATATCAATAATATGATCAGCAGCACGAATAGCATCTTCATCGTGTTCAACCACTATTACGGTATTACCTAAATTACGTAAGTGGATCAGTGTTTCAAGTAAGCGATCATTATCTCGTTGATGCAACCCAATTGAAGGTTCATCTAATACATACATAACACCCACAAGACCCGCACCAATTTGGCTTGCCAAGCGAATACGTTGAGCTTCACCACCAGAAAGTGTTTCCGCAGAACGCGAAAGCGTTAAGTAATTTAGACCCACGTTAACTAAAAATTTAAGTCTGTCACCAATCTCTTTTAGTACTTTTTCCGCAATCTTAGCGCGTTGACCACTTAGTTTTAAATTTTGGAAAAAGGTCATTGCATGACCAATGCTGTAATCAGCTATTTCAGGCAATGTAATGTTTTCAACATACACATGACGCGCTTCGCGACGTAAACGTGTACCACCACAAGAAGTACAAGAACGATTACTAATATATTTAGAAAGTTCTTCACGTACCGCACTTGATTCTGTCTCGCGGTAACGCCGCTCCATGTTGTTTAATACCCCTTCAAATGGATGATGACGAACCACGACATCTCCACGATCATTGGTATATTTAAACTCGATATTCTCTTTACCAGAGCCCGTTAAAATCACTTTTTGGATATTATCAGGTAGTGAATCAAATGGAGCTTCAACATCAAAATGATAATGTTCACCTAAAGATCGTAGCATCTGAAAATAATAGAAATTTCGACGATCCCAACCTTTAATTGCACCACCGGCAAGGGAGATTTCTCGATTCTGGATAACTAATTCTGGGTCAAAAAATTGTTGTACCCCTAAGCCATCACAAGTAGGACAAGCTCCCGCTGGATTATTAAATGAGAATAAGCGAGGCTCTAACTCACTCATGCTATAACCACATACCGGACAAGCGAAATTAGCAGAAAAAATAATATCTTCTGTATTGCTGTCATCCATATCAGAAATAACCGCAGTACCGCCAGAAAGATCTAATGCGGTTTCAAAAGATTCCGCTAAACGCTGTGCCAGATCGTCACGCACTTTAAAGCGATCTATCACCACTTCAATGGTATGTTTTTTCTGTAGTTCTAGAGTAGGTGGATCAGAAAGATCACACACTTCACCATCAATACGCGCACGAATATAACCTTGTGCAGCAAGGTTATTGAGCAGCTTTACATGCTCACCTTTTCGCTCTTTAACAACAGGGGCAAGTAACATTAAGCGTTTGCCTTCGGGTTGCTCAAGTACGTTATCTACCATTTGGCTAACGGTTTGTGCAGCGAGTGGAATGTCATGATCAGGGCAACGTGGTTCACCAACTCGCGCAAATAGCAGACGCAAGTAGTCATGAATTTCTGTAATTGTACCCACAGTAGAACGTGGGTTATGTGACGTCGATTTCTGCTCTATCGAAATAGCGGGTGATAAACCTTCAATATGATCAACATCAGGTTTTTCCATTAATGAAAGAAACTGACGCGCATAGGCTGAGAGCGATTCAACATAACGTCGTTGACCTTCTGCATAGAGGGTATCAAAAGCTAAAGAAGATTTACCTGAACCAGAAAGTCCCGTAATAACAATAAGTTTATCGCGAGGAATGACCAAATTGATATTTTTTAGATTATGGGTGCGAGCGCCCCGTACTTCGATTTTATCCATGAACATATCCCGGATTGAGAGAGTCGCCGAAAAAGAAATAATCGGATTATTATTACACAAAACTAACTGAATGGATATACAGTATATAAAGTGATATTAGACGGTAATGTAAACATGCCCTTTTGAGACAGAAAAAGCTCGGCAATGTTCACAACATGAGAAATTCATCAAGTTCATATTCAAATTTTAGTGCACGTGGTAAACTTATTCGCTTATGATTTCAAAAAATTTACTTTCGCAGGAGTACCGCACATGGCGAGCAGAGGCGTAAACAAAGTTATTCTTATCGGTAATTTAGGGCAGGATCCAGAAATCCGTTATATGCCAAGTGGTGGTGCAGTAGCAAACCTAACATTGGCAACTTCAGAAAGCTGGCGCGATAAACAAACCGGTGAAATGAAAGAAAAAACCGAGTGGCACCGTGTGGTAATTTTCGGCAAATTAGCGGAAATTGCAGGCGAATATCTGCGTAAAGGCTCACAAGTTTATATCGAAGGTCAATTACAAACTCGTAAATGGCAAGACCAAGGTGGTCAAGACAGATATAGCACTGAAGTGGTAGTAAATATCGGTGGCACCATGCAGATGTTAGGTAGCGGCGGTCGTGGTCAAGACAGCGCACCTTCACAAGGTGGTCAAGGCGGTTGGGGTCAACCACAACAGCCACAAGCATCACAACAATTTAGCGGTGGCGCGCAATCTCGCCCAGCTCAACAACCAGCAGCACCTGCTCAAAGCAATGAGCCACCTATCGACTTTGATGATGATATTCCGTTCTGAGATTGACCTTAGAACAAAATGTAAAGAATTTACGAATATCCCCCTGTTAAAACAGGGGGTTTTTGTTTCTAATGCCGGAAGAAAGTGTCTTGTATAAATTGGTGATTTTTAACATGTAGTGTACCTTGTAATTATGTAATGTTTATGGGTTGTGGGCGCATGGAAAAGAACTACAGAGTTACAACATTTGTGATGGATAGTGGCGAGCGCTACTGCATGGTGGTGGATCGTGCTACTGGCCTTCCCATGTATTACCCAACTTTGTTTTTAACAACCCAAATCCGCAATAGAGGCAATGCTTTCTCAACAAAGCTAGCTGCTGCTAACAACCTAGTCTTGTTGTTACGCTTTCTAGAGAGCCGTGACATTAACCTTGAACAGCGGTTTTTGACCAAGGATTTCTTCAAGCCACATGAGCTGGACGATCTGCGAGATTTTGCTCAGCGCAAGCAAGGCAGGATGCCATCAAAAGCGTTCTCCAACCCTTGGCTGGATGATGAGTTGACTAATATCGTGGATAACGGAACACAACATTCCCGCTTAACAACGTTTGCCAACTATTTACGCTGGTATGCGATGCATATCTTAAAGATGTCTGAGCTGGACGTTGTTGAACAGATCAATGCAATGGCGGAGCAGATAAAGATGCGCCGGCCGTCTAAACAGGGCAGAAACGGCGATTTGCAAGATAAGTCATTGAGTGATGTTCAATTAGATGCGTTATTTGAACTCATCCAGCCTAGATCAGCGTCGAACCCTTTTTCAATAGATGTCCAGCGTCGCAATCGGCTGATGATCTTGCTTCTGTTTTATCTTGGTATTCGAGGTGGCGAATTGTTAAACATCAGAATACAGGATATCGACTTTAGCACTAACAGGATTCATATCGTGAGGCGAGCAGATGAACGAGCTGACTCGAGAACTAATGAGCCTAATACTAAAACTCGAGATCGGCTATTACCGTTGGCTGAGTCCTTAGTTCAAGAACTGCATGGTTATATCACCCAAGATCGTCGTAATGTCCGAAATGCGAAGAAAAATGACTACCTGTTTGTGACTTACAAGCGTGGGCCAACTGTGGGAAACCCTATCTCCAAGGCGGGGTATCATAAAATATTTTCCGTGGTCAGAGCCGTCTCGCCGCAATTGTATGCTGCATCAGGACACTCGCTCCGTCACACTTGGAATCGTAAGTTTTCAGAGCGAATGGATGCCATGGATGAGCAAGTCAGCGAGGAACGCCAAGAGCAAGTCCGCTCGTACTTAATGGGCTGGAGGGAGAGCTCAGGAACCGCAGCGACTTACAACAAGCGTTTCATTCAGCAAAAAGGGTTTGAGGCCGCGTTGGCATTACAAAAAGCTAACGGTACTCGCTTGCCTGAGGACTTGAAGAATGATGACGAATAACATCTTACCAGCATTAGTTCCCGAGCGAATCCCGGCAAGGGCGAACGGGTACTATTTTATGCAGCATGATCAAAAATGGCGGTTAGATAAAAACACCACTATTCCGGTTGGATTGCTACATGGGCTTCTGGAATCAGAGTCTCTGAAGGGAGCTCTTTATACACTGTCATTCTATGCAAGGAACATGTCTGCTGGTTACACGCATAGTATTTTCTGGTGTTTCTTAGCAATGATTCGAGCAACTAAAGCTACTTGCATCGACGATATCATGTTGATTGGCTACAGGTCTTCTTTGGATGCGGCTTATGAATATCGGTTAGGTGTTGTTAGCACCTTCCTGCGACAGTGGCACAGGCTGGGCTATCCCGGTGTTAGCAAGAACGTGGCGTGTTTGCTGAAGGGGTGGAGGTTAAAAGGGGGGCGTAAGGGGGATGTGGTTAAGCGATTGGATCCTCTAGAGGGGCCGTTGACGGATAATGAACTTCAAGCGTTTAACGAGGCGGTTGTGCGAGCTTATGAAAGGAGCATAATAACCATCGCTCAGTTGGCTATGGCTCTTAGCGTCAGTCATACGGGGCGTCGCTCAATCCAGATCTCGCAGCTGCGCGTGGTTGATATTGTCTGCGGAGAAAATGAAAAGGGTGAACCCTTCTATGTGTTGCATGTGCCGCGAGCGAAGCAACGTAACAGCTTTTTTCGCGAAAGCTTCAAGCCCTATGCGATGACTCTCGAACTATGGGCAGTCCTGAGTGCTCAGGCAAGGAATGCTGTTACTCTGGTTGAGAATCGTCTCGGGATTGAATTGCAGGAAGCTGACCGGCAGCAGATCCCTCTGTTTCCTGATCTTGATGTGCTAGCGACCATCAAATCCCCTTATGAATTTCGCCACCTGCTTGCCACTGACAAACTCCACATCGCCGCTTCAGTGATAACTAAAACACTCCATTTAATCGTAGAAGAATCAGATATCCGGTCAGAACGTACTGGTGATCTATTGCATATCAATGCTCGCCGCTTTCGGTATACCTCGGGCACACGGGCAGCCCGTGAAGGTTTTGGCGAGTTGGTAATAGCGGAACTGCTGGACCATACGGACACCCAAAACGCAGGTGTTTATATCAAGAATATACCCGAGCATGTGAAAAAGCTGGATGAGGCGGTTGGATTTCAATTGGCACCATACGCTCAGGTATTTGTCGGGGTACTTGTAGATTCAGAGAAGAATGCGCATCGAGGTGACGACCCAATCAGCCGTATTCGGACCGAAATGGGTCAAGGTGTTGGAACTTGTGGCGAACATGGCTTTTGTGGTGCCAATGTTCCTATTCCTTGCTACACCTGCATGCATTTTCAGCCATGGCTGGATGGCCCACATGAAGATGTCTATCAGGGCTTGCTTAATGAGCGTGAGCGGGTGAAAGAGATAACTGGCGACATCCAGATTGCTGCTGTGCTTGATCGTAGCATCATCGCGGTGGCAGATGTGATTATGCGTTGCGCTAAACGTCGTGAAGAGCTTGATAAAGAGGGATTAATTACCAATGGCTGAGATTTTCCAGTTCAAGCCAAAGGCTATTCTGACGGTAGCAGAAAACCTTGGAGCATTCATAGCCAAGTGCCGGGATCAACTGACTGTATTCGGATCCGAACTCAATTGGGATGCTCCTGTGTGGCCAAACATAACTGTGTTTGCCAAGTTGGGCGTTACTACTCGCAAACCAAAACCCCAAGAGGTGCAAGATCCAGAGTTCATCGATTTCGCTAAAGCTTATTTCCGTTACCAGCAGGGGCATCATCCCACGGGGACAAAAAATGAAAGTAAGGCCCTCCGAGCGGTTGAGGCGTCTTTGCTTCAAGTAAACGGGAGTGCAAATATTGATGGCCTGTCAATTACTGTGCTTGATGAAGCAGCTGAATTGGCAAGGCAGCACTACTCAGATGGCTCAGCATATAGTTGCGGCCGTGAGATTGAGCGGCTGGCTAAGTTTGTAGTTGAAAACCAGCTTGTACCAAACGCTATACAAGACTGGGTCAATCCAATTCAGCGTGCTAGTGATAAGAATAAAACAGGCAGAGAGGCTAAGAAAAATAGAGAGGAGAAACTGCCCTGTGATATTGCTCTCAATGCGCTGGCCGAAATTTTTGCCACTAATCCAATTAATGAGAGGGATATATTCACATCATCGGTGTTTGCGATGTTGATGTCAGCACCATCACGCATTACTGAAGTTTTGGCTCTACCTGTCGATTGTGAGGTATTTGAAACTGATCGCGAAGGTATAGAACGTTATGGCTGGCGTTTCTTTGCAGGGAAAGGCTATGAGGGTGATATCAAATGGATACCAACCGTGATGGCCGACATCGCTAAAACAGCCGTAGCTAGAGTTAGAGTGCTCTCTGAAAATGCCCGGCAGCTGGCTAAGTGGATAGAGAAACACCCGGATAAATTTTACCGCCATGCTAACTGCCCTGATGTTGCTGATGATGTGCCGTTGACGATGGTTCAGACTTGTATGGCGCTCGGTTTTGCACATGACTCTCAAAAGACGTGCAGGTCGTGTCTTGGTAGCCGGGGCTTAGCTAAGGAAGATGGTGTGCATACGCTAAATAGCCTGTGGCAACACACTATGGAACGTTTGCCAGAAGGCTTCCCGTGGTTTGATAAAGACAAGGGGATTAAGTATAGCAATGCCTTGTTTGCACTGAATGTTAATCAGTTCCACGGAAACCGAGGATGCCTTCCGGTTGAATTACATAAGCCAATCAATAACTTTTTTAACAATGATCTGGCTCCTCGCGAGGCTCTGGATGGAAAACATGCCAGTATCTTTGATCGTCATGGTTATCGTACTGAAAATGGAGAACGGGTCAAATTGACCTCGCATCAGGCTAGACACCTGCTCAACACCATTGCCCAGCGTGGAGGACTGTCAAACTTGGAAATTGCCAAGTGGTCTGGACGGGCAGACGTGAAGCAGAATCGAACCTACAACCACATGACTGAATACGAACTGGTTGGCATGGCTGAACGCCTTGACCCCACGAAAGCGCTATTTGGGCCTGTCGGCGTGGTGGCAAAGCATCTACCCGTGACTATGCAGGAGTTCAATACATTAGAGCATGCCGCAGTCCATGTAACGGAGTATGGCTACTGCGTGCATGATTACACCATGAGTCCTTGCGAAAAGTTCCGAGATTGCGTTAATTGTACCGAGCAGGTTTGTATCAAAGGCGATGATACTGAAAAGTTTGATCGGATTAAAAAGCGTCTGGTGAAGTCAGAGCGACTGTTTTTGCTTGCTGAAACAGCGGTGAAAAGCGGCGAGATGGGTGCTGATCGCTGGTATCAGTACCATAAAAAAACAGTTACACGACTTCGTGAACTAGTCGCTATTTTAGAGGATACAGATACTGAAAAAGGTGCCCAGATTAAGCTTCGGGGCAATGATTTTAGTCATCTTCGCCGCGTAGTTGAAAAGAAGTCCATTGAGACCATTGAGCAAAAAGGCAAAGAAAGTGAAGAAGCCGTGATGTTAGATGATTTGACAACTTTGTTAGGGGGTGGTTTTGGCTAAGCATCTTGATAACAGAGGCATTAATGCCATCGTAAACCTAATTAGAGGATGGCAGGAACCAAAACTGTCTTGGTCAGCGATCTGTGAGGCCGCGGAGCCTTTAGTTGGAAAGTTGCCTTCAAGGCAGTCCCTCAATGCACACGAGGCAATAGTTACTGCCTATAAAACAAAGAAAGAGGCGCTTAAAGGCAGGGGGCAAAAAAATCCACGACCAGCTAGTTTGAATATTGCAGCAGCCAGAATTGTGAATCTTGAAAGTGAAATTGAAGAGCTCAGGGAACAGAATCGGAAGTATAAACAGCAGTTTGTGATCTGGCAATACAATGCATACAAACATGGAATGACAGAACATCAACTTAATGCGCAGTTGACAAAAATTGACCGGGAACGTTCTGACGGTGAATATCGATGATAATCTCGGTAGTGAAATTATCCGTAAAATTTTATAAGGGGGATTGAAAATGATTGACCAGTCTTTTTCAGCGAGAAATTTTAGAATAATTTACGACCTGGATAGGAAAAATAAAGGTTCTTTAGAGGTTGAATACTTTCCTGACGCCTATAAAGTCAGTAAGAAAATTACAAAGTTAAAAGGTTTTATTTATTGGTTGGCAAGAAGGCAGAGAAGTGGTCAGATTAGCATGGATATATTTGAAGAAAGGAGGCGTATAATTAATGAGCACATTAAACTAAGAAAAGAACAATATAATATTGAAGTGAATAGTAAGTTGAGTGTTATTGCAAATAGTGTCAGTGCAAAAGGGTACACTTTACCTTTGATTTTATTGCCAAACCAAGTAAAGAATAAAAGTGTATATTCAATTGGGAATACAGTTGAAGCATTATTTGTATCTCGGCAAATAAAACACATTTTGAGCTCATTATATACAATAAAATCAAATAATAGGGATTTGATCGTCAGTCGCCTGAGCGCTTTGGCTAAGGAAATGAGTCCAAAATATATAATTAGGGCGGATGTTGAAAGTTTTTATGAATCCATAAATCATAAGTCCTTATTGGAATTGTTGCATTCATCACCTCAATTATCTGTTCCACCACGCCGGGTGATTACTCAGTTAATTAGAGAATATCAGAATTTAACTGGGTTGGATAAAGGAGTGCCTCGTGGTGTAGGCATAAGTTCTTATTTGTCTGAGCTGTACATGAGCGTTGTAGATGATAAAATAAGGTCCTTGCCAGATGTTACTTATTATGAGCGATTTGTAGATGATTTAATAATAATTTTCTCGCCAAATAAGGGGGGGAATACATGTGACTATCTTCCCAAAATCAC
This sequence comes from Proteus hauseri, assembly GCF_040139125.1. GTDB lineage: Bacteria > Pseudomonadota > Gammaproteobacteria > Enterobacterales > Enterobacteriaceae > Proteus > Proteus hauseri_B. The sequence continues at coordinate 33,383 of NZ_JBEEUB010000007.1, read as the reverse complement.
TAGCATTATAAATAATCGTGGATTGTGTCTTAATAATAAAACAGAAGAATTGGATTTGTTTACACAATCTAATAAGAACTTTGAGTATCTGGGCTATAAATTCCAACTGACAGCTGGAGGTTGTAGTATAAAGATGAGTTCTAATAAAGTTCAAAAGATTAGAAGTAGAATTGATAAAACATTTGACGAATATAATAAAAGTTTTAGTAAAACACCAAAGAGAGCAGCAAAAAATATTATACTCAGGATGAAATTCCTTACCGGAAACACTCGGCTTTATAATAGTAAGTCAAAAGCCTTTGTTGGCATATATTTTAGCAATAGATTCATAACTGATTTGTCTGATTTAAATGGATTGGATTTTTATTTGTCAAATAAAATAAATGGATTGCAAGATCAGAAACTAAAGAAGAAAATTAGTAGATTTTCATTTAATAAAGGTTTTGAAGATAAAATCTTCAGGAAGTTTAGCTTTATCGAATTTAGAGATATATCTAAGGGATGGTCACATGTCTAAAAAAGCGTTATCTATAAATTTTCCCATAGAGCGGGTAGTCCTTTCCGATTTTTTACCATATGAAGTACCTATTATTTTTTCAAACAGACATTTCTACAATTTTATTGTTAAGCATCAAATAAAACATGACGGATTGAATTTCATATGGTTGAAGAAAGATGGCTGTTTAAATAGTTTAATTCTACTTTTATTAGGTCTGGAACAGGATACTGCAACTTTCGATAAAGTTGTCAAGGGCATTAGTTATACTATAACAAATATCAAATATGCTAAACTGCCTAGCATTGCCTTTACTTTTCCAATTTCGCATAAACATAAAGAATACAGATATTTGTCTCTGATGCATCCTAAGAGTCAGTTATTAGGTGTTGATTTCTATAAAAATTACAAAGATTTGATAACATACTATTCTAATGTTAGTCCATTTAGTCTTAGATCAGCAAAAAGGGTCGCTGGTTGTACTTACATTGATTCAAAGTCTCTTATTGAAAGTTTTGAAAAAGAAGACTTAAGTATTGAGGTTGAAGGTCAGGATTATGAAAATTTAAAATCTTTTTTTGTTTATAAGAAATACCGAAATATTTTTGAGTTTTATGAGTCTGAAGATCATCATTGGTGTGAAAAGCGTTTTAATTTCCTCTCTAAATTAGATGTGTCGAATTGTTTTGATTCAATTTACACCCATTCAATTTCATGGGCTGTTTTGCAAAAAAATTATGCAAAGCAACAGTTAAGTAAAACGCAATCGACATTCCCATTTAAATTTGATCAATTAATGCAGAGGTCTAACTATAATGAAACAAATGGAATAATAATTGGGCCGGAGTTATCGAGAATTTTTGCCGAGATAATAATGCAGTCAGTGGATAACAATATCATCAATGATCTTAATAAAGATGGTTTAGTTCTTGGGGAGGATTATCAAGTATATCGCTATGTCGATGACTTCTTCATTTTTTATAATGATGATGATGTGTTTAATAAGGTAAAAATAAGCGCTCAGAAAAATCTAAAAACTTATAAGCTAAGTTTAAATAAATATAAAGAGGAGAAGTTTTCTCGCCCAATAATAACGTCAATAACTATTGCCAAGAAAAAAATAGCGAATTTGATATCGGAGAGAATATCTTATAATATTACGGATGATGGTTCTTTAAACGAAGATTCCAAGAAAGGTAATGTCTACATACATCAAAATAGCTTATCTACCGACTTTAAATCTATACTTTCTGTTTCAGGAATAACATATTCTGATATCTTAAACTATTCATTGTCTATAATTGAAAGGAAGATTAAGAAGCTTTTTAAAGATTTTAAAAAACTTCAAAAAGATGAAGGTGGTGATCGCCAACTAATTAATGCGATCGTATCTGTGGTTAATTTTACATATTTTATATATGCAGTTGCTCCTAAAGTAAATAGCACCATAAAATTATGCAGAATAATTCAGCAAGTAATTATGTTTGTTAGAGATCAGAAACTAGGCGAGGAATATCAACACGTTGTATTTAAATGTGTATTCGATAATTCCTGCTCTATTTTAGATAAGTATTCTGTTGATAAAACAACGCCTATCGAAACATTGTATTTATTAGTGCTAATGAGGCAGCTTGGTAAATATTACTGGTTAGGTGAAAAAAGCTTAATGAAGTATTTTAGTATTGACTGTGATGGTGGTGTTTATTCATTTGATGAAAATTTAAATTACTTCTCTATTACTTCCTTGATTTTTTACATGAGTGACAAAAAAAGATTTGATGGCGTCAGGAAGCATCTTTTGCTTCATATTGAAAATATTTATAGCATGAAGGTTGACACTCTTTTAAGTGAGTCTGAACTAGTTCACTTAACGTTGGATCTAGTTGTTTGCCCATACATACCAGTTTCTTTTAAAAAGGCTCTTCTTTCACGTTATGGTATTGAAGAATCGTATGTGAAAAGAATCATATCATTAAATAAATATTGGTTTACCAAATGGAATGACTTTGATTTTGCGAAGGAACTGGACGCGAAACTTAGCAACGCTGTATACTAAGAGGAAGCGCATCAGGCATCCTTAATGGCTGTTTGCAGCCGCACACACCAGCGCTAACAGGCATGATTGCCCTATGCATGGGGATCGTGTTTGGAAAGATTCGTCTGAGCCTTTCCGTTGAGGTAGCCCCCTACTACAGAGCTTTTGGCCTATGTAGTAGGGGGTTGTCGAGACTAAGGTGACTTAGGTACCATTCTTTCCAGCTTGAATACACATCGGATTAGATACACCAGTCAAAACTAGCTTGGCAATTCTCTTAAAAACTTAATGTTAACTAATCATTATACCATGAGTTTTCACGGAGTTCTGGAATGTTTTCACCATGGTTGATTATCACAAATATAATAAGAACATGAACAAGGCGTTCGGTGAAATTTCCCTACAACTCTCGGTGTATTAATCAACGGGGCGTAGGTAACCAACAGAAAATCCACAGCGATAAAAGTAAAGCAGGGCATCTACCCGGCTTTACTTTTTCATACATAATCTTCAATTTTTTTATATCGTTACCAGTAAAAAATTTGCGGAAAACTGTCAGGCAACCACAGCAAACTTTCTGGGTCTTGGCCATCTATTACTAGATAGATATTTTGCCGGTCGTTTGCTCTACGCCTTTTGGTGGTATACATGCGGTTCCACCACGCTGGCGACTTGTTGTAAAAAGCTCGCATGCTGGGGTAGCGGTCATACTGCTTAAGATTATGCGCTTTTGGAGTGCCGTCAGGATTACGGTCCTTTCGAGTGTTAAAGGTGCTCATTTCAGTCCTCATAAGTAAAATACTTACAAGGTGTCGAGTACATTTATATCCTTCTTTTTAATTATCATTTTATCTTCAATCATAATACCTGTATCAGTTTATGCAGATCCTTAGCATGATTCACGGTTCACTTGCTAGGGAAATCAATGGCCCTCAATTCAAGTTCAATTAGTTCCGCTTCGGTATCGTAAAACACATCTGGCGCGTTTTCTACCAGTTCAAACTATAACTCACTATTGCGGCTGAGCTTGTTGGCTTCCAGCGTTTTGCCACAGGGTTGGTCCATAGCTTACCGGTCGAGGTTTAGAGGCAGACGGCAATCTTCCGAAAACAGAATTGCTCCATTCAAACTGGATTCTTGACTAAACATCGGCATAGTAGTTGTAGGCAATAGTGTAATGTTTAACGGTCATAATTATGAATATTTTACTAAAAAACTTACAATTATGTTTTTTTATAGGTGGATAGGCACTTCAATTCATTGAGATATATTAAATTAATATTTATTTAGTTTTAGGCTTACACTTATCAGGTAAGCAGAACCATTCTAATTGGAATATATAAAACAGACATAAAAAATTAACCCAGCCTAGGCTGGGTTTTTTGTGGTTTGTTCTAACCGAATTTATCATGTAAACCTGTTTTTTCCCATGTAAACCACCTTGCTTTACATATGAGAAAAACACTTTATATGATGATAAATAAACTTTTTTTTACTGTGTATAACTAATTCATTGAGCTGAGCACGAGTCTCTAGATGCTGATATCTTAAGCCCTGCATATTATCTGGCGTTAAAGGTGTTACACCTTCTGGTTCATCAATTATTTTAAGCAAATATCCTCCTTAATATTTTTTCCAAATAATCCGACCACCAGAGGCAATAATTTCTTTTTTTGCTTGCTCAAGTAGATGCTCTTGAGCTTTTTTATCAATAGACTGTGCTTCTAAAAACATATTTTGAGCATTGCTATCTAAGCTTTGAATCGCAATTTCTGTCACTCTATCTTCAATAATTTCTTCTACAGGCTTTTTAGGGACTAAAGCATAAGTGAAATCGCAATTTAGTTGTTCAGCAAGTGATTTCAATTGGTTAAGCGTGATATCACCCTCTATCTCTCTACGTTCAAGGATAGATATTCTATTTCGGCTTGAATCTAGTTTCTCCGCCAATTGAGCACCAGACATATCAAGTGCTTTACGAATAGTTCTTACCCACCCTTCTTTAGGCGTACGTGGTAACTTGCAACCAAGAAAGGAATTAGCGATGGCTTGATATTGTTTTATAACTATATGTTTTACAATATTTTTATCATTTGTAGTTTTGAAGAAATTCATTATTACCTTCTCCTTTCATAGCGAGTTAACAACCATTAATGTATCTTAAATAAGATACATTAAATAATAGAGTGTATTTAAAAATAGATACACTCAACTTAAATGCGTCATCAAAATCAGATACAAATACTTACTTTTATCTCAATGAAATCGTCATCAGAAAGGCATTACAGGAAATTAAATTAGCAAAGTTATTTTCACAAAACCCCACTTTCCACAAAGGTTTACTCTTGGAAAATATGGTAGGATCACTGTTATTAATAACGTCTGAGAGCATCTTATCCCCATGAATGAAGAGAAATTGCTCGCTCAGGCAGAAAAGATCTGCCAGAAACGAGGTGTCCGCCTGACGTCACAACGTCTGGCAGTATTGCGTCTTATAGTGCAGCAACCTAGTGCTATCAGCGCTTATGATTTGCTAGATTTACTCAGACAAGTTGAACCGCAAGCTAAACCACCTACGGTTTATCGTGGATTAGAGTTTTTATTAGAACAGGGATTTATCCATAAGATAGAATCCACCAATAGTTATGTGCTTTGTCATCATTTCGATGATATAGAACACACTTCAGTGATGCTGATTTGTGATCGCTGTTTATCTGTTACAGAAAAAAACAGCCATCATATTGAAAATGCCATTGAGATATTGGCAAAAGAGAGTGGCTTCCATTTGCGCCATAGCGTAATTGAGATCCACGGCTTATGTTCACAATGCCAAGAAGCCCAAAAGTGTACACATCCTGAAGGTTGTCATCATGACCATAGTATGGATGAGAATCTCAAGCAGAGAAAAACCGGCGACTATAAGCCTCGTTGAGCTTATAAAATACAAAAAGCCAGCTAATTGCTGGCTAATATGTGTTGTACTTTTTAATTCTTATCTCAGCTAATGAATAAGCTTTACTTTATTCACGCTTACCAATAGCAATAACTAAAATAACGACTTCTGAATCAATAATTTGGTAAAGCAATCGAAAACCAGATGCTCGTAATTTAATCTTATAACAACCCGAGAGATCACCTTTTAAGCGAGCAGACTCTATATAAGGGTTTTCCTGTAATTTTTTTAATTTCTTTTTAAATTGTTCTTTAATGCTTTGATCGAGTTTCTGCCATTCTTTTAATGCACGCTTATCAAACTCAATATTAAAGATCATCAATATTTACTCTTATACGTTTACATGGTTTCTTCAAACGTTCACGTACAACAGCTAAAATATCCTCATCTTCATCTTGTTCACCAACAACGACAGAAACTTCAGAGAAAGGTAACTTTTCATTTTCAGAAACATAACGTAGAAACAATCTTATAGCATCTGAAGGAGATAGGTTCATTTTTTCAAACACTTGATAAGCTTCTTTTTTAGCTCGTCGTCTACTCTAACTTGTATTGTTGTCATAAGCACCTCCGTAATTAAAACTCATCATATTGTAATGACATTTGTAGTGCGATGGTGTTTTTTCATACAAATTAGAAATAAAAAATGCAGATGATTTTGTGAATTATCACATCATCTGCATTCTATCGAAACGAATTATTCTGACTTACTTTGGTAAAACTTACAGCCATTCACCATTACGGATAACGCCAACCGCTAAACCTTCAACAGTAAAGCTTTGCTCACGTAAATCGACAATGATTGGTGAAAACTCAGGGTTTTCGGCATGAAGTTCAATTTTATTACCGCTTTTCTTAAAGCGTTTTACCGTTACTTCATCTTCGATGCGAGCAACAATAACTTGTCCGTTATGAACATCTTGAGTTTTATGTACAGCAAGTAAATCGCCATCCATAATACCGATATCTTTCATCGACATACCATTAACACGTAATAAAAAATCTGCACTCGGTTTAAATAATGCAGGATCAACTTGATAATGGCTTTCGATATGTTCTTGCGCTAAAAGTGGTTCACCAGCAGCAACTCGCCCAATTAATGGCAAGCCATCTGGCTCTTCTTCTAGTAGCAAACGGATACCTCTAGATGCACCAGAGATAATTTCTATCACGCCTTTACGAGCAAGAGCTTTTAAGTGCTCTTCTGCCGCATTTGGTGAGCGAAACCCAAGTTGGGAAGCTATTTCAGCCCGTGTTGGTGGCATACCCGTTTGCGAAATGTGATCACGAACCAAATCGTAAACCTGCTGCTGCCTTGCAGTTAATGCTTTCATTCCGCCCCCTGTTTGTTTATACAGTCAGACTGTGAGTATATACAGGTATATGCAGATTTGAAACCACAAATGAATATAAAACACTCATCTTTGGATTATTTTTGGGCTGAAACTGATTTTTTCATCGTTAAGAGAAGAAATGTCCCCAAAGAATAGTTCCCCAAGTAAATAATCCCAATATAATAGCAATGAGAACAGCGGCAGAGCCCATATCTTTAGCTCGACCTGATAGTTCATGGTGTTCTGGACCAATGCGGTCAACAACGGCTTCGATTGCGCTATTAACAAGTTCCAAAATTACCACCAGCACGACGGAACCGATGAGTAAAATGCGCTCTAGACCACTGACATCAATGAAGAATGCAAGGATAATTGCTACCAACATCACAATGGCTTCTTGTCTAAATGCAGCTTCATTGATCCATGCTGCACGAATGCCTTTGTATGAATAACCACCCGCTTTTATGATACGGGTAAAACCTTTATTTTGATTAGCCATAATAAACTCTATCGAAAACACACTATTATTTTGCCACTTTTCTCTATTAATATTGTCACAGCACCACAGATCTCAGAAAGACTTTCTGTTATGCTTTCAAAGTATTGCTAATAAGAGGCTACAACTATTTATGTCAGCTTGGCGTAAACTATATTATAACACATTGAATTTACCACTAAAATTACTGGTAAAAAGCAAACGAGTTCCGACTGATCCTATCACAGAATTAGGGTTAGATACGTCGCGATCTTTCCTTTATGTTCTGCCTTATCATTCTAAGGCTGACTTACTTACATTACGACAGCAATGTTTGTCTTTAGGCTTGCCTGATCCACTGCAACCTATCGAAATTAGTGGAACAAAATTGCCTGCCTATGTCTTTATCGACGATGGCCCAAGGCTCTTTCGCTATTACTCACCCGATCCGCGTAAAGACTCGGTAAAAACATTCCATGCATATCTCGATGCGCATCGCAATAACCCACATCTTGATATTGAGATGTTGCCAGTTTCTGTGATGTTTGGTCGATCTCCTGGTCGAGAAGGTCATAATGGCGTTCCTCACCTAAGATTGCTCAATGGGATCCAGAAATTTATGGCGATCCTATGGCTTGGTCGAGATAGCTTTGTTCGTTTCTCCCCCACAGTCTCAATGCGAGAGATGGCGAATGAACATGGCACAGATACCAGCATAGCGAGAAAACTCGCACGTGTTGCTCGTATTCATTTTTCTCGTCAACGCCTTGCAGCCGTGGGTCCTAAACTGCCAGCACGCCAAGATCTCTTTAATAAGCTATTGGCATCAAAAGCCATTGAAAAAGCCATTGAAGATGAATCAAAAGCGAAAAAAATCTCGCTGGATAAAGCTCGCAAAAATGCCACGGATATTATGGAAGAAATTGCAGCCAACTTCTCTTACGAAGCTGTGCGCATTAGCGACCGTGTATTAAGTTGGACATGGAATAAACTCTATCAAGGTATTAACGTTTACAATGCTGAACGTGTTCGCCAATTGGCGCAAGATGGACATGAAATTGTCTATGTACCTTGTCACCGTAGTCATATGGATTATCTGCTGCTTTCCTATGTGCTTTATCACCAAGGATTAGTGCCACCACATATTGCTGCGGGTATTAACTTGAATTTCTGGCCAGCAGGTCCGATATTCCGCCGCTTAGGTGCCTTCTTTATACGAAGAACCTTTAAAGGTAATAAGTTATATTCCACCATTTTCCGCGAATATTTAGGTGAGTTATTCTCTCGTGGATACTCTATTGAATACTTTGTTGAAGGTGGTCGTTCACGAACTGGTCGATTGTTAGATCCTAAAACAGGAACACTTTCAATGACAGTTCAAGCCATGTTACGTGGTGAAACCCGCCCTATTTCTGTCGTGCCTATTTATATTGGTTATGAACACGTGATGGAAGTGGCAACTTATGCCAAAGAGTTACGTGGTGCGACCAAAGAGAAAGAAGGCTTTATGCAGATGATCAAAGGTCTGCGTAAACTACGTAATCTGGGTCAAGGTTATGTTAACTTTGGTGAGCCTATTTCTGTTGCACAATACCTAAATCAGGTCGTGCCACAATGGCGTGATGATATTGATCCTATCGAGCCACAGCGCCCAAGCTGGTTAAACCCAGCGGTAAGCTCATTGGCTGATAACATTATGGTAAATATTAACAACGCAGCGTCTATTAATGCGATTAACCTCGTTTCAACAGCACTGCTTGCATCTCGTCAGCGCGCACTCACCAGAGAACAACTGTTAGAGCAAGTCGATAGTTATCTTCAACTATTGCGCAACGTTCCTTATTCAACCGATATGATTGTCTCTGATAAGAGTGCAGAAGCGTTATTAGAACACGCACTGCAATCAGATAAATTCCAAGTGGAAAAAGACAGTCTAGGTGATATTGTGGTACTTCCTCGTGAAAGCGCAGTATTAATGACTTACTATCGTAATAATACAATTCACTTGATGATAACCCCATCGTTGATTGCCAGTATTATTCTGCACCACGAACGCATTCATCGTGATGATTTAATGCAACAGGTTGAGTTAATCTTCCCTCTTATTAAAGCGGAGTTATTTATCCGTTATGAAAAAGAAGAACTCCCTGAAGTGATTAACACACTGATTGCCGAGTTATGTCGTCAGCGTCTTATTTGTTGTGATAGTGATGGTTTATTACGTATCAATCCAGCACGTATTCGTCCATTACAACTGCTTGCTGCAAGCGTAAGAGAAACCTTACAACGCTATGGCATTACACTCTCTTTACTGAACTTCGCACCAGAAATTAGTCGTTCATTACTAGAAAAAGAGAGTCGTATTTTGGCACAGCGTCTTTCCGTGTTGCATGGTATTAATGCGCCTGAGTTCTTTGATAAGGCAGTGTTCTCAACATTAGTTTCAACGCTACGTGAAGAAGGCTATCTCAATGATAATGAAGATATCCTAAAAGCAGATGCTTCAGCACTTTACCAAGTGATTGCCAAATTGATGTCACCTGAAATTCGCCTAACCATTGAAAGTGTGGGAATTGCTGAAGATAACAACACAGTAACCCCTGAAGATAAAGAGATTACTAAGCAAGCTGATGAGTGATCATTTATTGTTTAGATAATTGATATTGTCTACAACATCAATCTTATGAAAAACAAAAGGGATAAGCCATGGCTTATCCCTTTTTAATTTTACAATACGCTAATATTTAACAGAAAAATCATCTTAGAAATAGCTAAATACAATACCCGCAAATAGAACAAAACCAACATAGTTATTATTCATAAAAGCTTGAAAACAAGGGGCGCGTTCACGTTCTGCAATAAGTTTCTGTTGATAAATAAACAGTGCTGTAACCAATAAAAGTGACCAATAATAGATACCTTTTAGGTTTAAAATAATACCAATAGCCACTAATAACGCCAACATCACCAATTGCAAACTACCAATAATTATTTTGTCGTAACGACCAAATAAAATCGCGGTAGATTTTACGCCTATTTTTAAATCATCATTGCGGTCAACCATGGCATATTGCGTATCATAAACTACCGACCAAATAATATTGATTAAAAATAGCAACCAACACACAAAGGGTAGGCTTTCAGAAACAGCAGCAAAACCCATTGGAATTGACCAACCAAATGCCATACCTAAAATAAGTTGTGGCAGATTACTGAATCTTTTTACAAACGGGTAAAACCACGCAAGTGCCAACCCAGCAACCGATAACCAAATTGTCATCGTGTTTAATGTTAGAACTAATCCAAATGAGAAAAGAACCAGAACAAGAAAAATGATTTTGCTCTCTTTTTCGGTTACGGCTCCACTAGGTAAGGGTCTGTTTTTAGTTCGTTCAACACTGCCGTCGATCTTTCTGTCAGCAAAGTCGTTTATTACACACCCAGCGGCACGCATAGAGAACACACCAATAGTAAATACAATCAGGATATGCCAATCAGGAAAGCCTTTAGCGGCAATCCATAAAGCCCAATAAGTTGGCCAAAGTAATAATAGCGCTCCGATAGGCTTATCTATACGCATTAAACGGCTATATGCCTGCCATTTATTGTGCGTCATACTTCCCTCCACTTTTTAGCTCCCCCTAACTACTTTTCATACACTGGTGATGCAGGTAAAAACACCTCGGTTAATAATAAAGGTTTATCTGAAAGCTGGAAACGAGAACGACGTAACCAATAGTCATTTTGTTGCCCGATATAAATAAAATCACGGCTTAAGGTTGTTTCCTGAAACAGATAGCGCCCTAGAGGGACTGTTCTTAAATTCACAAGTTTACGGTCTTCACCTGTTAGTGTCTCTTCTGGTACTAAAGTACGTCCTAATAACCAAGGTACATCATCACCACACAACACCACTTCTCTTAACCAATAGCGCTGACTCTGAGGTAAACAGGCTTTTTCATCGTCAGGTTCAATAATATCGATAAATCCCTCTTGATAAGGCATTACCGTAACTTTTTGGCAATGCTGCTCAAAACGTCGTGTCATTGACCCTAATTCCATTAACCAACTTAATGTCTCTTGTTCGACATTAGATTGTTCCTCATTTGATAACCAATGGATAGGTGCATGGGTAATTATTGAATTTTTGAACATTATTTCATCATCAAGTGTTGATTGACCTAACTTTGTGAATCATTATGCCTTAAGGATATCATGATGTGACTATCGGAAGTTAAAAGCTGATAACATTTCGCATAAATAACCTAAAAAATCGTTAAGAAAGAAAAGTTATCAAATCACACCCGGCAAGAAAAAAAGGAGGTCATATAAACCTCCTTCTATCTAACCTATTACATATATTCGGTTTATTTTATCAACGCCATGCTTTATAGCGATTAATTAGGTTATTTGTTGAGCTATCATGGCTGTTAACACTTTCCTTACCTTTTAATTCAGGAAGAATACGGTTAGCTAATTGTTTACCTAACTCAACACCCCATTGGTCAAAGGTGAAAATATTAAAAATCACTCCCTGAACAAAAATCTTATGCTCATACATAGCAATTAATGCACCCAGTGAATAAGGCGTAATTTCTTTGAGCAAAATAGAGTTTGTTGGGCGATTTCCTTCAAAAACTTTAAAGGGTGCAACATAACCCATGGTTGCGGGATCTTTTCCTGCAGCGGCAAATTCTGCATCAACTTGTTCACGCGTTTTACCAAAAGCTAACGCTTCTGTTTGTGCAAAAAAGTTAGACATTAACTTAGCATGGTGATCACTTAATGGGTTATGGCTAATCGCAGGCGCAATAAAATCACAAGGGATCATTTTGGTTCCTTGATGAATTAATTGATAAAACGCATGCTGACCATTTGTCCCTGGCTCACCCCAAATAATAGGACCCGTTTGATAGTTAACCTCATTACCATCGCGATCAATATACTTACCATTTGATTCCATATTTCCTTGTTGGAAATAAGCAGCAAAACGATGCATGTATTGATCGTATGGCAGAATCGCTTCAGTTTCTGTGCCAAAAAAATTGTTATACCAAATGCCAATCAGGGCAAGGATCATAGGGAGGTTATTTTCTGCTGCTGTCGTTTGGAAATGGTTATCCATTGCATGAGCACCTTCGAGCAATTGCTCAAAATTATCATAACCAACAGAAAGTGCGATAGATAAACCGATAGCCGACCATAATGAATAACGACCGCCGACCCAATCCCAAAACTCAAACATATTGGCAGTATCAATACCAAATTTTTCAACTTCAGTGCTGTTAGTGGATAACGCAACAAAGTGTTTGGCAACAAAAGCGCTCTCTTTTGCTGATGCTAAAAACCAATCTCTGGCAGAGTGTGCATTTGTCATGGTCTCTTGCGTCGTAAAGGTTTTAGAGGCAATCAAGAAAAGTGTTGTTTCAGGGTCACATTTTTTCAGCGTTTCAGCGATATGTGTACCATCAACGTTAGAAACAAAATGCATGGTGAGATGATTTTTATACGGACGTAGTGCTTCTGTTACCATATAAGGGCCTAAATCAGAACCACCAATACCAATATTGACCACATCGGTAATTGTTTTACCTGTATAGCCTTTCCATTCACCACTGATAATGCGCTGACTGAATTTTTTCATTTTATTCAGTACTGCATTAACTTCTGGCATCACATCTTTGCCATCAACAATAACTGGGGTATTGCTACGATTACGTAATGCAGTGTGCAACACAGCACGATCTTCAGTGCGGTTAATTTTTTCACCAGCAAACATGCTTTTTATCGCACCAGCAACATCACATTCCTTAGCCAAAGCCTGCAATTTTTCTAATGTTTCTTTCGTAATACGGTTTTTTGAGAAATCCACTAGAATTTGGTCTGAAAACGTTCTAGAAAAACTCTCAAAGCGTGATGTATCCTGAGAGAACAACGTTTTCATTTCAGTGTTTTTGATCACTAAAAAATGGTCTTCTAATGCCTTCCATGCCAAGGTATGAGTTGGGTTTACATTTTTCATTCACAATACTCTCTTAAGGTTTCAATCTAATATCATCAGATTGTAGCCTGACATTTTGATAATTACGGTCAATTCTTTCTCATTTAATGATATTGGTCAAAAGCATTCAGCAATTCTAGTATTAATTACTAACATAGGTAAAAACGATAATAATCGAGTGATTATTAATTAAATTGATTATTCTTCACTCTGCATTGACTCTCTACCTAATAACCGATATTCCTAATTGTGTTCAATATCTCATTTTTGCCTAAAGGAATACGACAATGGCTGATAATACTGCAACTACCTCACTCCCTTCATCTTCATATACTATTGCGAAATTTGGTGGCACCAGTGTTGCCAATTTTGCTGCGATGGAAAAATGTGCAGATATTATCCTGAAACAAAAGTCAGTTCGTGTCGTGGTTCTTTCTGCTTCAGCGGGCATTACCAATTTGCTGATTGAACTCGCCGCAGGGGCTGAACCTTCACAACGAGAAATATTACTCAAACAAGTACGTGATATTGAGTATGCCATCATCAACCAACTATCTCAGCCTGAAATTATCTCTCAAGAAATAAATCGACTACTTGAGAATATTGAGATGTTGTCAGAAGCGGCGGCATTAGCTACTTCCGATGCATTGACTGATGAACTAGTGAGTCATGGCGAAGTAATGTCAACGCTATTATTTGTTGAGTTACTGCGTGAAAAAGGCGTACAAGCGGACTGGTTTGATGTTAGAAAAGTAATGAAAACAAATGATCTATTCTGCCATGCTGAACCTGATATGGCACAGCTCACCGAACTCACACAAAACCTTATTCAGCCGCGTTTAGAAGAAACGGTGATTGTAACACAAGGTTTTATTGGTCAAGAGCCGAAAGGCAGAACCACAACCCTAGGTCGTGGAGGTAGCGACTATACTGCAGCATTAATTGGCGAGGCATTAGGTGTTTCCCGAGTTGATATTTGGACGGATGTACCGGGCATTTACAGTACCGACCCAAGAATAGTGCCAGCAGCACATCGTATTAATCAAATTGCCTTTGATGAAGCTGCCGAAATGGCAACCTTTGGTGCTAAGATTTTGCACCCAGCCACATTACTACCCGCAGTACGTAGTGGCATTCCTGTTTTTGTCGGTTCAAGTAAAGCCCCTGAAGAAGGGGGGACATTAGTTTGCGCGCAAACAGAAAATCCACCCGTTTTCCGTGCTATTGCACTACGTAGAAAACAGACTTTATTAACACTACATAGCTTAAAAATGCTCCATGCTCGTGGTTTTTTAGCTGAGATCTTTACTATTTTATCGCGCCATCATATTTCGGTTGATGTAATTACAACCTCTGAAGTGAGTATTGCTTTAACGCTCGATACAACCGGTACAACGAGTTCTTCAGGCAGCTTATTAACTAATGCGTTATTAACTGAGCTTTCAGCGCTTTGCCGTGTTGAAGTTGAAGACGATTTAGCCTTAGTCGCTGTGATTGGTAATGATTTATCGCAAGTAAATGGTTTAGGGGTGAAAATCTTTGGTGCATTAGAAAATTACAATATTCGCATGATCACTCATGGGGCAAGTACTCACAATTTATGCTTATTAGTTGATGGCAAAGATGCGGATAATATTGTGAAAAAACTGCATGAAACCTTGTTTTAAATAATCATCCTTTATAAGAGAGAGATAAATTTCATCTCTCTCAAAATTTAATCTTAATTAAATAAAAGACGCAAAATTTAAAGAACTTTATTAATTATTAATTACAATCCAATTTTATTAAATGGAGTAATTAAAATGAAAGTACATGATAATGTTTGTAATCTTATTAAAAATTATGCAGAAAAAATAACTTCCAGCAAAGCAGATTCTATTCTTAATAAAATAAGACATCAGCTTAACTTTATCGAGAATACAGTTCAAAATTATACAACAGCAGAAAAAAACACTATTTCTTTTTTAAAAAACATTGAGGTCAATAAATCCTTTTCTCATGATATAAAAAACAACACTTTATTAGATGAGAAATGTATTGAATCAATAATGAAAATAAATAACATGTGTAAAGATAAAAATATAACTGCGATAAAACATTATAACACTATGTTAAATAAACTTGAAAAAGAGCATATCAACAAAACAAGCCAACAGAGTGAAGTAAATACAAAAGAAAATCTTATAGCAAGTAATGAAATGTTATTTAATAAGATAAAAGATGCTGGGGAGATATTAAAAATAGCAATCAGCAATCATTCAGTCTATTTCAACAATATAATAGAAAAAATCAACAACAAAAAAGATAATAACCTTCTTGAAAAAAAAGAAATATACAAAAATCACGAATCTAGCATTCTTAATAAAATCAATAGTTATGATATTAAAGACAAGAGTATAATGAACTCTGCCGAAATTAGAAAATATATAGAAGAAATTAAAATATATGACAAAAATCTAAATAAGTTTATTGATGATATGAAAAACACCACTCATAGATATAAAGAAGAATTAAGTTTACTTAATGATAGTCATTTAAAATTAACCGATGATAAATATCTAAATATGATAGGTTATCATCTAGATAAAATAAAAATAATGGCTTCGGAAATTAACTAAATTTTGTCTAATAGGCTTCTTTCTTAAAGAAGCCTATCTTCTATTTTTTAATAAACCCGATAACCGCCCCATTTCTTAGCAAACTGATTAAATTTGCCGAAATCAATTAAGGCAATTTCTAAAGAACGATGTGCTAAATGAGACATTTTCGCGATTTTTTCAACAAAAACACGGTTCTCTTCAAGTCGTTTAGCTGTCAGTGTGGATGCGATAATTTCACACTCGTTAGAAGTGACAATCCAACCATCATTGGTAGTAAATTTATAAATTGGAATGCAACCTTCTTTGTCACTCTCTTTGGCTAATAACGTTTCTTCTTCTTTCATTGCTTGTTTAAATAACTGAATCTCTTCTTCAACAGGCAAGGGTGAGGTTGGTGTTTTATGATAAATATAGTTACCAACTTCTTCTATTCGAGCGGGTGTCATTTCTGCTTTCAACCAAATTTTATCAAAGCTTTGTTCATCAATAATGGCATCCGTATCTAAAGCACCCGTTAACTGCATCAGATTTAAAAAGGCATTAATGAGTACTTCGTTTAATGGATAAGTACCTTTAGCTAAGGCAGGGAAAGGAAACACAGTGCCAGCAGGTGGGGTTTGCTGAAGATATAACGTATAGCTCATCATAATATCCTTTTTTCTAATACAGACTCACAGCTTAAACAGGTTTAATCGCAACTGCCAGAGAAAAAACCATAGGGCGATTATTATCCCTATGGTTTATATAATGACTTAAATGATTAATTAGATTATTCGGTCTCATAGCCTAAATTAGGGGCTAACCACCGCTCGACTTCAGTAACACTCATTTCACGACGCTTAGCGTAATCTTCTACTTGATCTTTTTGGATCTGAGCCACAGCAAAATACTTGCTATCAGGATGACTAAAATACCAGCCCGAAACAGAAGCCCCTGGCCACATTGCATAAGCATCTGTTAATTTCATACCGATACGATTTTCTACATCAAGCAATTGCCAGATTTTGGCTTTTTCAGTGTGTTCAGGACAAGCTGGATACCCCGGCGCAGGTCTTGCTCCTTGATATTTTTCTCTAATTAATTCGTCATTAGAGAGATTTTCATCAGGACTATAGCCCCAAATTTTGGTTCTAACTTGTTGATGAAGATATTCTGCAAAGGCTTCTGCAAGCCTATCGGATAATGCTTTGACCATAATTTTATTGTAATCATCATGCGCATTATCATAAGCATTTGCTAAGGTATCTTCTTCTAATCCTCCGGTTACTGCAAAAGCACCAAAGTAATCAGCAATATCACTTTCTACTGGGGCAATAAAATCAGCTAAGCAGTAATTAGGAAAATCTTTTTTCTCTGTTTGCTGACGTAAATGACAGCTATATAACAGCGGTTGTTGTCTAGTTTCATCGCGATAAATCACAATATCATCACCGACACGATTAGCTGGGAATAACCCGACAATACCTTTTGGTGTTAATAAATTCTCACAACTTAATTTATCAAGCATCGCGTTGGCATCTGCAAATACGCGTTTGGCTTCTTCACCAACAACATCATCTTCTAATATACGTGGGTATTTTCCCGCTAACGACCATGTCATAAAGAATGGCGTCCAGTCGATATATTCACGTAATATTTCAATACTTGCTGTTATCTCTTGAACACCTAATTGATTTGGCTTTGGTGGCGTATAGTTTTGCCAATCAATTTTTAATGCATTAGATCTTGCGATCTCCAATGATACAGGTGGTGTACGTGGTTTCTTCCTTGCATGTTGCTGGCGCACGGTTTCATATTCACGGCGAGTTTTAGCAACAAAATCGGCTTTTTGTGCTGAAGATAATAGTGCCGCAACAACACCGACAGTACGTGACGCATTTTGTACATAAATCGTAGGATGGCTGTAATTAGGCTCTATTTTTACTGCGGTATGCGCTTTAGAAGTGGTTGCTCCACCAATCATTAAAGGAAGTGAAAATCCACGCCTTTCCATCTCTTTGGCAACATTAACCATTTCATCAAGCGAAGGGGTGATTAATCCCGAAAGCCCAATGATATCAACGTTTTCATCAATCGCTGTTTGCAAGATTTTATCGCAAGGTACCATTACGCCTAAATCAATAATCTCATAATTATTACACTGTAAAACGACACCAACGATATTCTTACCAATATCGTGAACATCCCCTTTTACGGTAGCTAATAAAATTTTACCTGCTGAGCTTCCTGCTTGCTTTGATGCTTGAATATAAGGTTCAAGATAAGCAACGGCTTGTTTCATTACCCTTGCTGATTTGACCACTTGAGGTAAAAACATTTTACCTTCACCAAACAAGTCACCCACGGTATTCATACCATTCATCAATGGTCCTTCAATTACCTCTATAGGCATTGGAACTTGCTGGCGACATAATTCAGTATCTTCAACAATAAATTCAGTTATACCTTTTACTAAAGCGTATTCTAAACGTTTTTCCACATCCCATTGCCGCCACTCTGCGAGCTGATGGTTTTGTTCATCACTCTTGGTTCCGCGATAACGTTCTGCTAATGCTAATAAATTATCGGTACTCGCTTCATGACGATTAAGAATAACGTCTTCTACTGCATTACGTAGGTCATCAGGTAGAGAATCATAAATTGCCAATTGCCCTGCATTTACAATTCCCATATCCATGCCATTTTTTACCGCATAATAGAGAAAGACAGAATGAATCGCTTCACGAACAGGATCGTTACCACGAAAAGAGAATGAGACGTTAGAGACACCACCAGAAATCAAGGCGTAAGGAAGTTGTGCTTTAATATCTGCACAAACCTCAATAAAATCAACTGCGTAATTATTATGTTCTGCAATACCTGTTGCAACTGCAAAAATATTAGGGTCAAAAATAATATCTTCAGGTGGAAATTTGGCTTGTTCAGTAAGAAGTTGGTAAGCTCGACGGCAAATTTCTATTTTACGTTCTCGTGTATCTGCCTGCCCTTCTTCATCAAAAGCCATAACAACAACTGCAGCACCATATTTGCGTACTAATTTTGCATGTTCAAGAAATAGCGCTTCCCCCTCTTTCATTGAAATGGAGTTCACTATTCCTTTGCCTTGAATACACTTTAAACCGTGTTCGATAACATCCCATTTTGAGGAGTCAATCATTACAGGTACTTTGGCAATATCAGGTTCGCCTGCAATCATATTAAGAAAGCGGGTCATGGCTTCAACAGCATCAAGCATGCCTTCATCCATATTGATATCAATAATCTGTGCACCATTTTCAACTTGCTGACGTGCCACATCTAACGCTTCTTGATATTGCCCCTCTTTTATTAAGCGCTTAAATTTTGCTGAGCCCGTTACGTTGGTTCTTTCACCTACGTTTACAAATAGCGAATTTTCATCAATGATTAATGGCTCAAGACCAGAAAGACGACAGGCTTTTTTAATATTTGGTAATTTTCTTGGTGGAATATCTTTTACAGCGTGTGAAATAGCATAAATATGTTCAGGTGTTGTTCCACAACAGCCCCCCACAATATTTAAAAAACCCGCTTGAGCCCACTCTTTAATTTGCTCTGCCATCTCTTTAGCATCTAAGTCATAACCACCGAAAGCATTCGGTAATCCCGCATTAGGGTGAGCACTAACATAGCTTTCAGATATTTGTGAGAGCGTTTGAATATATTGGCGTAATTCTTTTGGACCCAAAGCGCAGTTTAAACCCAAAGAGAGTGCATCCGCATGACGCAAGGAGTGATAAAACGCTTCTGTTGTTTGTCCCGTTAATGTTCTTCCTGAAGCATCAGTGATAGTGCCAGAAATCATGATAGGTAGCGCAATATTGAGCGCTTCAAACTCACATTTAATCGCAAAAATAGCAGCTTTAGCATTAAGCGTATCGAAAATGGTTTCTACCATGATTAAATCGACACCGCCTTTCACTAATCCGCGAATTGCTTCTCGATAAGCAACCACCAGCTTGTCAAAAGAAGTATTACGATAAGCGGGGTCATTGACATCCGGCGAAATAGAAGCTGTACGATTTGTGGGTCCTAGAACACCAGCAACATAACGCGGTTTCTCTGGTGTTAATGCACTCCATTTATCTGCGCTGTTTTTTGCCAAACGAGCGGCTTGTTCATTAATTTCAGCACATAGCGATTCCATTTGATAATCAGCCATGGCAATTGATGAGGCATTAAACGTATTGGTTTCAATAATATCCGCTCCCGCTTTAAAATAAGCATCGTGAATATCACTGATAATTTGAGGTTGTGTTAAAACAAGAAGGTCATTGTTGCCTTTAACATCACAAGACCAATCAGCAAATCGCTCACCTCGATAGTCAGCTTCACTCAATTGATATTGTTGGATCATCGTACCCATAGCACCATCAAGTACTAAGATGCGTTTTTCTAATGCTTGCGTCAGCTGTTGCTTTATGTTTGCCACGTTGTTTCCTCTTAACAGAGAATGCTTTTGTTATTTTTATTTCGCTTTTAGTTGTTTTTTTATCCTACCATATCTTTTTATAAAGATTTCGAAGACAAAGATGAGAGATTTTCACTTAACGATAAGCCCATTACATAAATGTTTCTTATCACACATTTTGTTTTGAAAAGTGCACAGATCAGAGGAGTTTTATTACGCTATATAGTTCATAATAGGTATTAATATGGACAGCATTTCTGGAGTGTATGCATGACAGTTTCCCCTACAAATAAAAAAGTTCGTAAGACGAAAACAGCTGCTACTCAAAGTACTGCACAAGGAGGACCCGTTCAATCATTAAGCCGTGGATTGACATTATTGGAATATATTTCCGAATCTCCGGGCGGTATTGCACTAACTGATCTTGCTTTCCAAGCTGGGTTACCTAACTCAACAACGCATCGCTTATTAACCACACTTCAACAACACGGTTTTGTACGCCAAGTAGGTGATTTAGGGCTTTGGGTTGTAGGCACACACGCTTTTATTGTCGGTAGTAGTTTTCTGCAAACTCGGAACCTGCTCGTGATGGTACACCCTATTTTACGCCAATTAATGGAAGATTCGGGCGAAACCGTTAATTTGGCAATTCTTGATCAAATTGAATTCGATGCTGTTATTGTAGACCAAGTACAGTGCAATGCGTTAATGCGGATGTCTGCACCTATTGGCGGAAAATTGCCTATGCACGCCTCCGGTGCTGGTAAGGCTTTTCTTTCAACCTTGCCAGAAAATAAATTACTGCCATTACTACAGAAAAAAGGGTTGGTGGCTTATACCCCTCACACGAGAACCTTGCCGTCATCATTGAAAGAAAATTTAGAACAAGCTCGCAAACAAGGTTTCTCTTTTGATGATGAAGAACATGCGTTAGGTTTGCGTTGTATTGGAGCCTGCATTTATGATGAACACCACCAGCCTTTTGCTGCAATTTCACTTTCTGGTCCAGTCTCGCGCATGACAGACTCTCGTATTACTGAATTGGGTGCACTTGTTATTAAAGCAGCAAAACAGATAAGCCGTGAATATGGCGGTATAACAGACTGATATTGATTGCCTTCCTTATTATCATAGCGATAAAAATAGTAAGGAAGGTATGCTGCAAACTATTTTTGCCCTTATTTATTTCTCGTTATTTACTCACTTTAAGTATTCATCAGCCAATTTTTATTGAATGTTGAAGAACTGTTACGTTTCAGCTTTAAAAAATTGATGTTGATCACAGATGTTACGTTTGCACTGTCAATAGTATTGCAACTCTATTTGTTACCCGTAACAATGTTACCGGTAACAAATATTGTAGCTAGGGTTTCAAAAGATGAGTTGGAGAAATATCAATAAGCTCATCTCCCTTGTGTAAACAAAGGAAGCATCACTATGAGCCAGAAAAACCAAGATAATTTTCATGCCGATTTTGCACCGCTGAATGAAACCGTAAAACAAGTTACAGAGCGTATCATTGCGCGCTCACAACCTACTCGTCATGCATATCTACAAAAAATTGCAGCAGCAAAAAGCCAGACCGTACATCGTGCTCAACTCGCTTGCGGTAATTTGGCTCACGGTTTTGCGGCTTGTCAGAGTGAAGATAAAAATCGTCTGAAAAACATGGTTCATAATGATATCGCTATTATCACTTCCTACAATGATATGCTTTCAGCACATAAGCCTTACGAATCTTATCCTCAACAAATCAAATCAGCATTGCATACCGTTGGTGCTGTAGGTCAGGTTGCTGGTGGTGTACCAGCTATGTGCGATGGCGTAACGCAAGGTCAAGATGGAATGGAGTTATCGCTATTAAGTCGCGATGTAATAGCCATGTCAGCAGCAATTGGCTTATCTCATAATATGTTTGATGGTGCTCTTTATTTGGGGATCTGCGATAAAATCGTTCCCGGTTTGGCTATGGCAGCACTCTCTTTTGGTCATCTTCCTGCTATTTTTATTCCAGCGGGTCCAATGACTAGTGGTTTACCTAATAAAGAAAAAGTGCGTATTCGACAACTTTATGCCGAAGGCAAGGTAGACCGAGATGCATTGTTAGAAGCAGAGGCAGCATCTTACCATAGCATTGGCACTTGTACTTTTTATGGCACCGCTAACTCTAACCAAATGGTGATGGAGATGATGGGCTTGCATTTACCGGGCGCTTCTTTTGTTCATCCTGATACACCTTTGCGTGATGCGTTAACTGAAGCCGCAGCGCACCAAATTGTTCGTTTAACAGAGAATTCAGGGAACTATTTACCTATTGGTCATCTTGTTGATGAAAAAGTGATTGTGAACGGCATTATCGCGTTACTTTCAACAGGAGGTTCTACCAATCTCACGATGCACTTAGTTGCAATGGCAAGAGCTGCAGGCATTATTATTAATTGGGATGATTTTTCTGAACTCTCCCAAGTTATTCCATTAATCGCTAGAATTTATCCTAATGGTCCTGCTGATATTAACCAATTTCAAGCGTCAGGCGGCATTGCATTAATTATTCGCGAATTACTGAAAAAAGGCTTAATCCACCGTGATGTAAATACCGTTGCGGGCTTTGGTCTTGAACGTTATACCCAAGAGCCATGGTTAAATAATGGTAAACTAGCTTGGCGAGAAGGCGCAATAAGCTCTTTAGATAAAAATGTCATTGCTGATATCAATACACCGTTTTCACCTCATGGTGGCACTCAGGTAATGCAAGGTAATTTAGGTCGTGCGGTAATGAAAACCTCCGCAGTACCAGAAGAGAATAAAATAATCGAAGCACCCGCGGTGGTGTTTAATAGTCAACATGATATTGCTGCAAAATTTGAAGCTGGTGAATTAAACAAAGACTGTGTGGTGGTCGTTCGCTACCAAGGTCCACAAGCTAATGGTATGCCTGAGTTGCATAAATTGATGCCGCCATTAGGAGTATTAATGGATAAAGGCTATAAAGTTGCATTAGTTACTGATGGGCGTCTTTCAGGGGCTTCAGGAAAAGTACCTGCAGCAATTCATGTCACACCAGAAGCCGTTAATGGCGGATTATTAGCAAAAATATGTGATGGCGATATTATCCGAGTTAATGGTAAAACGGGTGAATTAACACTTCTTGTAGATTATCAAGAGCTTAATTCACGCCCAGAGGTTAACGTTGATCTTAGTACTAATAATATTGGCTGTGGTCGTGAGTTGTTTGTTAACTTACGTCGCCATTTATCAGGTGCAGAGCAAGGCGCTTGCTGTATCGATTTTTAATGCCTAACGACTAACTAAGAGCGAATGAATAGCGTTCGCTTTTCACTCTATAATTAGGGAATACAAATGATGAATCATTGGAATACAAGTGCAGAGTCTGTACTGAAATCAGGTCCTGTTGTTCCTGTTATTGTAATTAATAATATTGAAGATGCAGTGCCTGTTGCTAAAGCACTTGTCGCGGGTGGTGTAAGAGTATTAGAAGTCACACTACGTACAGAGTGTGCCATTGAAGCAATCCGACGTATTGCTAAAGAAGTCCCTGACGCTATTGTTGGTGCTGGTACTGTTATCAATCCTCAGCAATTGGCTCAAATCACTGAAGCTGGAGCACAATTTGCAATCAGCCCTGGTTTAACTGAAGCATTATTAAAAGCGGCAGTTGCAGGCGCTATTCCGTTAATTCCGGGTGTTTCGACGGTTTCTGAATTAATGCTAGGTATTAGCTACGGTTTAAAAGAGTTTAAATTCTTCCCTGCTGAAGCGAATGGCGGTGTTAAAGCATTAAAAGCTATCGCTGGACCATTCTCTCAAATTCGCTTTTGTCCAACAGGCGGTATTTCACCAGAAAACTACCGTAACTATCTTGCTCTTGAAAGTGTACTTTGTATTGGTGGGTCATGGTTAGTACCTAACGATGCAGTAAAAGCGGGCGATTATCAGCGTATCACTGAGTTGGCAAAAGAAGCGGTTGCTGGCGCTCAACGTTAATATTTTTTATTCACTTGTTTGGTTACTCAGTAGTACGAGAAACCGCTTTACGTTATTAAGTAATAACTATTTTATAAAAAAGCAGGTGCACCCTTTGCACCTGTTTTTATTTTTGAATCTTAAGCTATTCACTATAATTACAATTAAATCGTTTAGTTTGTGAATAGGCATAAACATCCTCAATATAACCTTCTTTAATTCTTTGCTGTTGCTGCTGCCAATATTCGGCAGATAAGAGATCTTTGTGACGCTCTTCAAAATAGCGACAGACTTGTTTATCACTACATAAGAAATAACGAAATTCTTCAGGAAATACATCATTTAGCGCCACGCTATACCAAGGTTCACTAGCCAATTCATCCTCTGGATAACGAGCAGGTGGAATAGCTCTGAAATTCATATCTGTCATATAACTAATTTCATCATAGTCATAAAAAATAACGCGATGGTGACGAGTAACACCAAAGTTTTTAAATAACATATCACCAGGAAAAATATTTGCAGCAATAAGCTCTTTTAATGCCTGACCATAATCATCAACCACCGCTTTAAGTTGGTTATCATTACACTGTTCCATATAGATATTTAATGGCGTCATGCGCCTTTCCATATATAAATGTCGGATCAGTAATTTATCACCAAGATCTTCTAACTTATTGGGGATCTCTTGTTGAAAGATCGTCATTAATTCAGGGCTGATCCGTTTTTTCTCAATAATAAAATTCTCAAATTCTTGCGTATCTGCCATTCGCCCTACACGATCATGCTCTTTAACTAATTGATAGCACTCTTTGACTCGCTCTGCAGTGATAGTTTTTTGCGGGGCAAACTTATCTTTTATAATTTTAAAAACACGATCATAAGTTGGTAAGGTAAATACTAACATCACCATACCTTTTACTCCCGGCGCTTCTATAAATTGCTCTGATGAGAAATTCATAAAAGCTAGATATTCACGGTAATACTCCGTTTTACCATGCTTTTGGCAACCAATAGACATATAAAGTTCTGCAATAGATTTACCCGGTAAAATATCTCGCAACCATGCCACCAGCGCAGAGGGAAATGGGGCATAAACCATAAAATATGAGCGAGCAAATCCGAACACAATACTGGCTTCATCTGCGGTGGTTAAACAGGTATCAATAACGAGTTGTTGTTCAACATTATGAATAGGTAATAAGAATGGCGAGTAGTTTCCATCAATAATAATTTTACCAATCAACCACGCTGCTTTGTTCCGATAAAAAAGCTCATTAGCGATTTGAAACGTTGCACTTTTTAACTGTTGTTCTGAAAATTGAGTATTAAGTGATTGGCAAATAGCGTGGATATCTCGAGTTCTATTTTGCCAAGGTAGACGCAAAGGTAAGCGCGAGACAATATCTTGCAATAATGTTGATAAATCAGTTTGTATCACAAACTGTTTTGATAAGGGCCTTGGAGAATGGGTAAACCGATACGCTGGTTGAGAAGAAAAAACAAAAAGATTTTTTTTATTCAACTCACGGTGATGAAATAAACGACAATAGACTGAATTAAAAAAGCTTTCTGCAATTTCAAAACGGGGATAATTGGGCAACAGTTGAGTGTAATGCTCTTTAACTTCTTGCAGAAAAAGCGTGTCTTTATCAATATCCTGTCGAATACATTTTAATTGCTCCACAACTAAACCAACATGGTTATCGTATAAACGAATACGTTCTTTCATTGCAAGTTGTACACCATACCAATCTGCTTGCTCAAAACGATATTGAGCACCCGCCGTTATTTCAAGAAAACGACCATATTGTGCATCAAAGCCTTGTAAAATAGTTTGAGCAATCAAATCTTCTGATGTCATTAAATAATCTCATAAAAAGAGGAGCATCCTGCTCCTTAATTATCACCACAAAAGGTATAACTACACATTCCTAAGACTAAAATTGTTCTTCTTCGGTAGAGCCTGTTAATGCTGTTACTGAAGATGTTCCGCCTTGAATAATCGTAGTAACTTTGTCGAAATAGCCTGTACCAACTTCTTGCTGGTGAGAGGCGAAGGTATAACCTTTAGATTGTGAGGCGAACTCTTTTTCCTGCACTTTTTCTACATAGTGCTTCATCCCTTCACCTTGAGCATAATCATGTGCCAAATCAAACATGTTGAACCACATACTATGAATACCGGCTAAGGTAATAAATTGGAATTTATAGCCCATCGCAGAGAGCGCTTCTTGGAAATGAGCAATGGTGCGATCATCTAAATTCTTTTTCCAATTGAATGAAGGAGAGCAGTTGTAAGCCAACATTTTACCGGGATATTTATCGTGAATAGCTTCAGCAAATTTAGCTGCCATTTTCAGATCGGGTGTTGATGTTTCGCACCACACTAAATCGGCATAAGGGGCGTAAGCAAGACCACGACTAATCGCTTGATCAATACCAGCGTGAGTGCAGAAGAAACCTTCTGAGGTTCGTTTCCCTGTTAAGAAAGCGCTATCGTAAGGATCACAATCGGATGTTAATAAATCGGCAGCATCAGCATCTGTTCTTGCAACTAATAAAGTGGGCACATCAGAGACATCAGCGGCTAATCTTGCAGCAACTAATTTTTGTACCGCCTCTTGAGTCGGAACTAAAACTTTCCCCCCCATATGACCACATTTTTTTACTGCCGCGAGCTGATCTTCAAAGTGAACGCCTGCGGCACCGGCTTCAATCATCGCTTTCAT
Organism: Proteus hauseri; assembly: GCF_040139125.1. Lineage (GTDB taxonomy): Bacteria > Pseudomonadota > Gammaproteobacteria > Enterobacterales > Enterobacteriaceae > Proteus > Proteus hauseri_B. The sequence goes on along the minus strand of NZ_JBEEUB010000007.1, from coordinate 6,344 downwards.
TAGTTCAAACGCGTTAAGCACACCACCAAAGCCAGCTTCTGCATCAGCAACAATAGGTAAAAAGAAATCAATATAATCTTTATGTTGCGGACCAATACCATTGGACCACTGAATTTGATCTGCTCGTCTAAAGGTATTATTAATACGCTGTACAACATTGGGTACAGAATCTACTGGGTATAAAGATTGGTCTGGATACATACTTGCAGCAGTATTTGCATCAGCGGCTACTTGCCAACCAGAAAGATAAACCGCTTCTAATCCAGCTTTTGCTTGCTGTAATGCTTGTCCGCCAGTTAGTGCACCAAGTGCGTTGACATAGCCTTTTTTAGATTTTCCATTCAATGATGACCAAAGCCTTTGTGCGCCACGTCTTGCTAAGGTATGTTCTGGGTTAACCGAGCCTCTTAATTTAATCACATCTTCAGCGCTATAAGGTCGAGTAATTCCTTTCCAGCGAGGTTGTTCCCACTCTTTCTCTAATTGGGCGATTTGCTCTGATCTACTAATAGTCATAAAAACAGCTCCTATAAATACGGTAGTGATAGTGTTTGCAGTTTATAAATACGTTTACGTATCTTTTTTAATTTAAAAGTTGGTAACCCGGTAAGGTCAGAAAATCGACCAGTTCATCTTGGGTTGTGATGTTGTCCATCAATACAGCAGCTTCTTTAAAACGACCTGACAAGAAGCGTTCTTCACCTAGCTCTTGGCAAATTACATCTAGTTCTTCTTTTAACATTTTGCGAAATAGATCTTTTGTAACGACTTGTCCATCAGACAAGGTTTTTTGATGGCGGATCCATTGCCAAATTGAGGTTCGTGATATCTCAGCAGTAGCGGCATCTTCCATTAAGCCATAAATAGGCACACAGCCATTTCCTGAGATCCAAGCTTCGATATATTGCACAGCAACACGAATATTCGCTCTCATACCTTTTTCTGTTCTTTCGCCAGTACAAGGTGCTAACAGCATTTCAGCCGTAATGTTGTCATTGCGCTGTACATCTAACTGATTTTGACGATCGCCTAATACTGCATCAAAAGCCGCTAAAACTGTTTCTGCAAGTCCTGGATGAGCAATCCATGTACCATCATGTCCATTACTCGCTTCAAGTTCTTTATCGTCATAAACCTTTTGTAAGATAGCGCCATTTTGTTCAGGATCTCGGCTTGGAATAAATGCCGACATTCCTCCCATTGCAAAGGCTCCACGTTTATGACAGGTTTGAATTAATAGGCGAGAGTAAGCACTTAAAAATGGTTGAGTCATCGTGATACCTTGTCTATCTGGCAATACACGATCTGGGTAATTTTTTAATGTTTTGATATAACTAAAGATATAATCCCAACGACCACAATTAAGACCTACAATATGTTCTTTCATATGGAATAAGATCTCTTCCATTTGAAAAACAGCAGGTAGCGTTTCAATTAAAACCGTTGCTTTAATGGTACCTATCGGTAAACCAAAACGTTTTTCTGCGAAATGAAAAACATCACTCCACCACTTAGCTTCTTGCCATGTTTGCAATTTAGGAATGTAAAAATAGGGACCACTTCCTTTTGCTAATAAGGCTTTGTAGTTATGGTAAAAATAGAGTGCAAAATCAAACAGACAACCAGCGATTGGCTCGTTTTGCCATAACACGTGTTTCTCTGGTAAATGTAATCCTCTTACACGAGCAATAAGTACGGCTGGAGAATCTTTTAACTGATAGCATTTACCTTGTTCATTGGTATAAGAAATCGTGCCTTTAACTGCATCTCGTAGATTAATTTGCCCATCAATAACTTTTTCCCATGTCGGCGCTAGTGAGTCTTCAAAATCAGCCATAAAAACTTTTACATTAGCATTTAATGCATTAATCACCATTTTGCGTTCAACGGGTCCAGTTATCTCTACACGCCGGTCTTGTAAATCATTGGGAATTGGGTTTACTTTCCACTCTGAATTAATAATGGAATTAGATTCCGAAATAAAATTAGGAAGCGAACCATTATCAATTTTATATTTCCAATTATTTCTTTCCTTTAATAAAATGTCTCTTCTTCCAGAAAAATGATTCACCAAGTCTGTCAAAAAAGACCTAACATCATGATTTATAATAATAGTTTCTTGTTTACCAAAAGATTGAGTAAAGTTTAATTCTTCTGTTGTTAACATTTGTGCCATTCTGTATTCCCCTAAAATCTTTTACACACCTGATTAAGATTAATGCAGTTTTTACAAAAATCAAAAATGAATTCCATTTTTATTTAAATATTTTTTAACAATGTGATTACATAGACGTTTTTTTATTGTACAAATTTAAGTCTTGCAGTAATAACCAGAGGAACCCTGAATAGATCAAATATTAATCAACGAAAGATTATTTGGATTGCGGGTTTTATCTATATAGCTTTTACTTATATGAATATTCTTCATTAACAATATGAAGACCTCGACATTCCAAAGGTTATTAGCTAAATTTAGGCTTCTAGATGTCCAGATGTTTTAGTAGAGGTTGTAGAAATGCCAATTAGAGTACCTGATGAACTCCCAGCCGTGAGCTTTTTACAAAAAGAGAATGTTTTTGTGATGCCATCCAGTCGAGCAAGTATTCAAGATATTCGCCCGTTAAAAGTGCTGTTACTTAACTTAATGCCGAAGAAAATAGAAACAGAAAATCAATTTCTACGCTTGCTCTCTAACAGCCCTCTTCAAATAGATATTCAATTATTGCGTATCGACGACCGTGTTCCTAAAAATACACCAGTAGAGCACCTTGATACTTTCTATTGCGATTTTGACCAAATTAAAACGCAAAATTTTGACGGTCTTATTGTGACTGGTGCACCATTAGGATTAGTTGAATTTGAAGATGTTGCGTATTGGAATGAAATTAGTGAGGTAATTAATTGGGCTAAAGAGCATGTAACATCAACACTCTTTATTTGTTGGGCTGCTCAAGCGGGGCTTAATATTTTATATGATCTACCTAAGTATACCTTAAAAGAAAAAATATCAGGAGTATATAGCCATACAACATGCTCTCCGTTTGCTTTATTAACTCGTGGCTTTGATGAGACATTCTTTGCACCTCATTCTCGCTATGCTGGATTTCCAATAGATTATATTAAGCAAAATACTGATTTAGAAATCCTAGCAACATCTGAAGATGCTGGTGCTTATTTATTTGCTTCGAAAGATAAAAGGGTTGTATTTGCTACCGGGCATCCTGAATATGATCCAAATACATTAGCAGATGAATATCATCGAGATGTAAAAGCAGGACTTGCTCCTCAGTTACCTGAAAACTATTTTCCTAATAATAATCCAGATAAAAAACCCATTGCATCATGGCGTAGCCACGGGCATTTACTATTTGCAAACTGGCTAAATTACTACGTTTATCAAATAACGCCGTTTGATCTTGCTGAAATGAAACCAACACTAGAATAAACAAAAACCCCAAAACAACTTTGGGGTTTGATATCACAATATATTTATCTGATATTATTTATAACGATGGGCTAGAGCATTAGCTGCAATCATTGCATTATAAACATCATTTTCAGTGATTTTCATTGGCATATTCCCCATAGTATCACCTTCTGCACAAGCAATTTTCGCTACCATGCGCCATTCACTCTCAATGAACGTTTCCATGCCCATATCTTCTAGTGTTAATGGTAATTCAGCCGCTTTAATAATACGGATAACTTCATCAATCTCTTCTTGCGGTGCATTTTCCAGTACTAACTGAGTTAATAAACCGAAAACAACTTTTTCGCCATGCTGAACGCGATGCAATGATTCAACCGCAGACATACCATTATTAACTGCGTGTGCAGCAGCTAAACCACCCGCTTCTGCACCAACACCACTAAGGTAGATGGTAGCTTCAATGGTTTCTTCTAGTGCCGGTGTTGTAATTTTATGGCGAATGGCATCCATTGCTTTATCAATATTTTCACTTAATACTTCAAAGCATAGCTGTGCAAGTCCAAGACCTGTACGTGATGGGCGTTGGTTAACTAAGTTTAAGCCATCAGCTTGATAACAAGCACGTGCTTCAAAATAGGTCGCTAACGCATCACCGACTCCCGCAGAGAAAAAGCGTTGTGGTGCAGAGGCAATGATCGCTGTGTCTGCAATAACAACATCTGGGTTTTGTGGTAAGAATAGGTACTTATCAAATTCGCCATTTTCTTTATAAAGAACAGAAAGAGCCGTACAAGGCGCATCTGTTGAGGCAATTGTTGGGAATAAAATAACAGGAATATGTTGGTAATACGCAACAGCTTTAGACACATCTAATGTCTTACCGCCACCAATACCAATAATAACATTCGCTTTATTCTCAACCGCAATTTTACCAAGGCGATTAACTTCAGCTTCTGTACATTCGTAATTAAATTTTTCAACAAGGGCAGATATTTCATTCTCTTTTAGAGAAGGAATAGCTTCTTTATTTACTTTGTCTAAGAAAAACTCATCACTAATAATAAAAGCACTATTACCAAAATCTTTAACGTATTTACCAACAGAAGCAAGTAGTTGGCTACCAATAAAGAATTTTTTTGGAGAGGTTACAGAACGAGGTAATATAGACGACATAACTAAATTCCTTTATTTTAGATTTTGCTACAAATAGCAGCAGAATTAGTATTTCATCTTACCTCTCATCAGAATATGAATCTAGTAAACTCTCTGATAGATATTATCAATCTAATCATTATTATCATTTAAATTTAACTTAAATAAAACAATGAGTTGATTTCATTTAATTAAAAATAAATTGTCAGAAAAATTACGCACTTTTACTTATAATGAAAAATAATAAGTTTATCTAGAAACAGCCTAGGAATATTGATGACACTTATAAGATAAAAACTAACATTACCTGCAAATGAAACTAAATTATTATTACATTCATGTTGTGCACCTTGCTCTGGTGAAGTAATGGAAGCATTACAGGCTTCAGGCATTGAATATACTGTCTTTTTTTATAATCCTAATATTCATCCTCAGAAAGAGTATTTAATTCGTAAAGAAGAGAATATCCGCTTTGCGGAAAAGCATAATATTCCTTTTATCGATGCAGATTATGATACTGATAATTGGTTTGAACGAGCCAAAGGAATGGAAAAAGAGCCCGAACGAGGAATACGCTGTACGATGTGTTTTGATATGCGTTTTGAGAGAACCGCGCTTTATGCTGCTGAAAATGGCTTTTCCATTATTTCAAGCTCATTAGGTATCTCTCGTTGGAAAGATATGAATCAAATAAATGAATGTGGAAAAAGAGCGGCATCAGTTTATCCAAATATAACTTATTGGGACTATAACTGGCGCAAAAAAGGTGGCTCAGCTCGAATGATAGAAATTAGTAAGCGTGAAAAGTTCTATCAACAAGAATATTGTGGCTGTATTTATTCATTGCGGGATACAAATAAATACCGCAAATCTCAAGGTCGAGAGCTGATTAAGATCGGTGTGCAATATTATACGCCATAAAGGTGACAATATAAAAATAGGGCATCATAAAATTGTGATGTCCTAAAAAACGCGACAGAATAAATCGTTATTTGATATACAGACATGCTATATTTCCGCTATAACTACATATTATTTTACTAAGGTGATTTTTGTGGAAGACGCTGTCGTTCTTGTAGATATAAATGATAATGAGCTAGGTACAATGCCTAAATTAGAAGCTCATATTATAGGCGCCTTACATCGAGCTTTTTCAATTTTTATTTTTAATTCAAAACATCAACTATTAATCCAACAAAGAGCTGCTGTTAAATATCACTCAGGAAGTTTGTGGGCAAATACATGTTGTAGCCATCCACGCCCTAATGAGTTACTTTCACAGGCAATTCATCGTCGCTTAGATGAAGAATTAGGAATGCAATGTGACAAAATGCAGACCATTGGCACAATTCTCTATAATGAAAAAGTGACAGATAATCTGATAGAGCATGAGTTTGATCATCTGTATCTTGGTTTCAGTGATCAGTTACCGCAATGCAACCCAGATGAAGTTATGGACTATCGTTGGATATCTCTCGACTCGCTTTATCAAGATATTGAAGATAATCCATCTCATTATAGCGTATGGTTTTGCTATATATTAAAGCATATGGGAATTAGTCAATTTACACGTTGGAGTAAAGGAATTATTTAAGTCTTATTCTTTATATAATTTTTTGACAGTAAAAATGCTCTAATATTCTCTAAAAATACTAAATTCCAAACGCAAAAAAGCCAACCCAGTGGGTTGGCTTTCTCGTCTTATTTAATGCCTGGCAGTTCCCTACTCTCACATGGGGAGACCCCACACTACCATCGGCGC